>NZ_JXTG01000001.1 GCF_000833605.1 Anoxybacillus ayderensis
CAAAGACGAGCAACAGGCGAAACGACGTTTGGAGTCTTGGATTCATCGGTATTCGTTTTGTCCTTGTTCGGTTGTGCGCGCGATTGCAAAAGCGCTCGTCAAGCGAACAGAAGAAATCGTTTCTTGCATTTTATCCCCTTACTCGAATGGGAAAATGGAAGGAACGAATAACAAGATCAAGCTGATCAAACGTCGGGGATATGGATACAGAAATATCCAGCGTTTTGCATTACGGGTTCGGTTAGAAACGACTAACATACTTTAATGGCAGGTGCAAGTACATCTTTTGGTGATGAACCGAAAAAAATGTTTTGAACAATGGAAAAATTTTGTGTTATGATAATAAAAAATGGAAAGGCATGAGCAAGATGAAAATTAGAAAAGCATGTATTGACCCACATTCTTCTCAACAAAACGTATACATTTACGAAAATAAAAAAGAACAATATATCGTTGTTGCGATTCCGTATTTGGAATGGTCCATTTATGTTAGCTATGATGATTTCGTTCATATCGAATCACGTTTACAACAATCGCTTGCGAACGTGTTAGAAGAAGAGCATGTTTCGCCGCTTGCGATGAAGCTTGCCCAATGGATGAGAGAAATGTAAGAAAGGTTTCGTTGCTAGATGAAATACGCTATTGTCATTTATGTAATTGTCAGCACCATTTGGATCGTATTGACTGATTTTTATGTAGAAAAGTTGCCGCTTCCGCAACAGATCGTCCCATATGTTCAAACGTTCAAAGGGTTTATGTTTGTCATTTTATCTGCCGTATTTATGTATATCGCTTTTAAAAAACATCGCGAATTAAAACAAATGAGCGAAAGCGAACAAGAGCTGTTGACGCTCATTCATGCGATGCCTGATTTCGTATCATTTAAAGATGGACAAGGACGTTGGCTCAGAGTAAACGAATTTGGCTTAAAGCTATACGGGCTTGAGCATGTCGATTATAAAGGAAAAACAGATGCCGAACTGGCGGAATATACTCCTCATTTTCGCGAAGCGTTACTTTATTGCATCGATTCGGACGAAGAAGCGTGGCGGGCAAAAACGGTGACGCGTGCGGAAGAATCGTTTCCGACGCCAAACGGTGAAGTGAAAACGTTTGACGTCATTAAAGTGCCGCTATTTTACGAAAACGGAAAACGAAAAGGGCTTGTCGTCATCGGGCGCGACATTACACAACAAAAAATTGCCGAGCAGCTATTGTTGAAAAAAGAAAAACTATCCGTTATCGGTGAGTTGGCAGCAGGCATCGCCCATGAAATTCGCAATCCGCTCACGTCCATTAAAGGCTTTTTGCAAATGATGAAAGAAACGAAAGAAGTAGATGAACGTTTCGTGCAAATTATGTTGGATGAAATTGAGCGCGTCAATCAAATCGTGAGCCAACTTCTCGTGCTTGCGAAACCGCAAATGAAATCGTATAAACCGTTCGCTTTACACGACGTTGTTGACTACGTGATCGGGCTGTTTACGTATGAAGCGATTTTACAAAATGTACAAATGAAATATGAACCGCGCACATCCGCAACCGTATATGGCGACAAAAGCGAGATCATTCAAGTGTTTGTCAACGTCATCAAAAACGCATTAGAAGCGATGCCAAAGGGAGGAACAATCACCATTTCTACGAAAGAAAAAGATGACCGCGTCCACGTCATCATCGAAGATACAGGAAAAGGGATTGAGCGAGAGCGTTTAAAACGAATTGGCGAACCGTTTTATACGTTAAAAGAAAAAGGAATGGGGCTTGGGTTAACGACAAGCATGAAAATCGTTCATGAACATAAAGGCACGATGCAAATTGAAAGCAAAGTTGGCAAAGGAACGCGGGTTGAAATCATCTTACCAACATATAAAAATGACCCGTCTTAAAACGGGTCATTTTTATTACTCTACCCATGTCGTGACTTCATCTACTGGTAAACGAAGAGAAGGATGGGCAGGTGCGCTCGCTTTACCGATTGTAATGAGCATCACCGGAATGTATCGGTCAGAAATGTGAAACTCTTTCATAAATGCTTGTGGGTCAAAGCCGCCGATCGCGCACGTATCAAACCCTTCAGCTTTTGCGACAAGCATGAGTTGCATCGCAGCTAACGAAGCGTTCGTTAACGCAGCATCGCGCGCATATTGTGCGTTTGTATACGCTCCTTCAATTTGTTTGGCGAGCGTTTCTTTCACTTCTTTTGTCATTTTTCCTTGTGCGACAAGCGGATCATATACGGCATCTATTTTTTTATTTGCTTGTAAATCGCCAAGTACCGCAACGACCGCCGATGCATCAACGATTTGTTGTTGGTTGTAAGCGATTGGAAGGAGTTTTTGTTGCGCTTCTTTTCCAGAGATGACGACGAAATGCCAATGTTGCAAATTCCAAGCAGAAGGCGCCTTCGTCGTTAATTGTAAAATTTTTGTTAGTTGTTCTTTCGAAATCGAAGCGTTCGGATCGTATTTCCGAACGGATTGTCGTTGTTCAATAATTGAAATCATATATATTTCCTCCTTAAATGTACAAAAATAAAATTACTTACTTTTTGTTAGTTACGATAATTATATTAATTTAGTTACAATAAGTTTGTCAAATTTCATGCATAGGGTGATGATTTATGGAACGTTCGCATGTTTGTCCGAAAATTGAAGCAGCGTTTCAACTGCTGGGAAAAAGATGGAATGGGTTAATTATTCACGTTTTATTTCGCGGACCGCTTCGTTTTAAAGATTTAGCGGAAAGCATCCCGGAAATTAGCCAAAAAATGTTAACAGAACGATTAAAAGAATTAGAAGAAGAACACATTGTCGTTCGCCACGTTTACCCTGAAAAGCCTGTGCGCATTGAATACGAATTAACGGAAAAAGGGAAAGATTTACACATTGTGATGGAAGCGGTGCAAGTGTGGGCAGAAAAATGGGTGTAGTCCCTAACCTTTCGCCATCGTCGTTGCGATAGTATAAGTGAAAGGAGGGGAAAGACATGCTTCAACGTTCACAACTTCGTTTAACGTTTGAAGTTGGCGTGACAGAAACGGGCAAACCGCTATACAAAAATAAAACGTATACGATCAAACCGAACGCAACGGAAAGCTCGCTCGTCTCTGTTGCCCAAGCGCT
Organism: Anoxybacillus ayderensis; assembly: GCF_000833605.1. Lineage (GTDB taxonomy): Bacteria > Bacillota > Bacilli > Bacillales > Anoxybacillaceae > Anoxybacillus > Anoxybacillus ayderensis. The sequence continues at coordinate 3,123 of NZ_JXTG01000001.1, forward strand.
TGCATCTTTGCAAAGCGCGCCGCTCGTTCACGTATATCGCAATGATGTGCACGTATTAGGTGAATAGGAGGGATGAGAAATGAAAACGCTTGAATTGCAGTTTATGAATGAAGAAGGGAAGACGGTTCGTTTCAGCATCGATGCACCGCGTGAAGATGTGACAGAAGCGCAAATTAGTCAAGCGATGGATGTCATCATTGCCGCAAACGTCTTTCCATCGAGTGGAGGCGATCTCATCGCGAAAAAAGGAGCGCGCCTCATCGATACAACGGTGACACAATGGACGTTTGCATAAATGCTCAAGGTGTCCTGTGCGGCGGGACACCTTGTTATATATAAGCGAAAATCGAAGGGGTTGAGAAAGATGGAAGCGTATTTGTCGCTTCTTTCCGATGTCGGTTTTCCGATTGCGGTGACGTTTTATTTACTGCATCGGATCGAAGGCAAATTAGATGCGGTCATCGACTCGATTCGCATGTTAGGCGAACAATGGAAAGCACCCAACTAAATGGGTGTTTTCTTTTTGCATTCCTTTTGTTAACATAAACATGTAAGAAAGTTGGTTATGTGAGTTAAGGAGGGTTTTATTTTGTTTAAACGAAAACAAGAGGAGCGCGATTTACAGCTTGAAGCGATTTTACAAATGAAAGAAGAGCCGATTCGCCTCCATGAAGGAACGGTTGAACGACAGCTGGCGCTTATCGGGATGACAACGAAAGATATTGCGATTTTACAGCACGTCAAACCTTATATTGAAGCAAATATTGCTCGCATCGTTGACGCCTTTTATGGTGCGCTTCAAAAAGAAAGTCATTTGCTTTCAATCATTCAACAACATAGCACGATTGAGCGCTTAAAACAAACATTAACGACACATGTAAAAGAAATGTTTAACGGAAACATTGATGAAGCGTTTATTGAAAAAAGACGTCGCGTTGCTCAAGCACACGTCCGCATCGGTTTAGAGCCGAAATGGTACATCGCTTCGTTTCAACATTTGCTTGAGGAAATTTTAGCGGTCATGTTAGAACAATTACGTCAGCCATCGTATGTCATTGTCGTCATGAAATCCGTCTCTAAAATGTTAAATGTTGAACAACAGCTCGTGTTAGAACAATATGAACGAGAAAACGAAGAGCTTCGTTTACAAATGGAGACATTGAAACAACAAATGAAAGAACAAGTGAAAGCATCGATTCAACAGCTAAGTCATGCGTCCGATGAAGTAAGCGCTTCCGTCGCGGCGTTAAACGCGCAAACCGCTGGCATTTTGCAGGCGGCACAAGAAGCTTCTCATGTGGCTGTCGCAAGCGCTGAAAAATCAGCAAAAGGAAAACAACAATTGCAAGCGCAAGTGGAAAACATGCTACAAATGAATGAAAAAATGAAACAAATTGAAGCGAATATGGGCAAACTTCAACAAGCGATGAAAGAAATTGAACATATCGCTTCGCTTGTGACGTCTATTGCAGATCAGACGAATATGCTTTCACTGAACGCCTCGATTGAAGCGGCGCGCGCGGGAGAGCACGGAAAAGGCTTTGCTGTCGTTGCTGATGAAGTGCGCAAACTGGCGACGCAAACGAAACAATCGGTCGCTGATGTATCGCGCGTATTAAGCGATATTCATGATCATATTGTTGCGATGTCGCAATCGCTTGAACTTGCATCGCTTTCTGTGACCGAGAGTACAAATGGAATGGAAACGATTTATTCGTTTTTTGATGAATTTGCATCCGCGCTTGAACGCATTTGCCAATATAGCGTGCGCATTGACGACGAAATGAAAGCGTGCGCGGAAGCAGTAAGTGAAATTCATGAGGCGATGGAACATGTATCCGCATCTGCTGATGAATTAGAAGGGCTAGCGAGCGAATTGTAATCCGTCCTCTTTTTTCTCTACTTTTCGAATATATTGCCTCGGCTGAAACGGCTCACGATGCCTTTCGTTTACTGTCGAGTAAATGGAAGGCTCGATTTTTTTTCCTTCGACTTCATAGTCAGGAAAAAACATGGTAAACATAAGAAAAACAATCATAGACTTGCTCCTTTCTCGTTTTTACTATATATTTTGAAAAAAAGTGAAACTTTTTATACATATGATTCGTATAAAAAAGAGGATCGTTATGTCAGAAGGGGGTTGATTGTTTTGTCGACATTACATATCGCAATGTTCGCGCCGTTTTTGTTGGCGCTATTCGTTCCGTTGTTGTACAAATTCGTCCGCTCGCTGCACGTCGGGTGGTTTGTTTTACCGCTGCCGATTGCGTTATTTGTTTATTTTTTATCTTATGTGAACGACGTGCGCAACGATGAAGCGATTCGCGCAACGATGCCTTGGATTCCGTCGCTTCACATTTCTTTTGACGTATATGTCGATGGGTTAAGCTTATTGTTTGCATTGTTAATTACAGGGATCGGTACACTCGTTGTGCTATATTCCATTTATTATTTGCAAAAAGGAAAAGAACAGCTCGGTCATTTTTACGTATATTTGCTTTTATTTATGGGCGCTATGCTCGGTGTTGTCCTATCTGACCATCTCATTGCGCTATACGTCTTTTGGGAATTAACGTCTATTTCATCATTTTTATTAATCGCTTATTGGTATACGCGTGATCGTTCGCGCTATGGGGCACAAAAATCAATGCTTATTACGATGTTTGGCGGCTTGCTCATGCTTGGTGGGTTTGTTGCGCTTGCGATCGCAGGTGGAACGTATCACATTCGTGAACTCATCAGTACACCATTAACGGAACATCCGCTGTTTATCCCCGCTCTTTTCCTTATTTTGTTTGGTGCTTTTACGAAGTCAGCACAATTTCCGTTTTATATTTGGTTGCCTGATGCGATGGAAGCGCCAACGCCTGTTAGTGCGTATTTGCACTCCGCCACAATGGTGAAAGCAGGTATTTATTTAATCGCGCGCTTGACGCCGATTTTTGCCGTTTCGTCTTTTTGGGTGTGGACTGTGGCGCTCGTGGGGCTTGTGACGTTATGTTGGGCATCGTTTTTAGCGTCAAAACAGACGGATTTAAAGGCGATTTTAGCGTTCTCAACCGTCAGCCAGCTCGGTTTAATTACGTCGCTGTTAGGAGTCGGGGGATTGGCGTTTCATTACGATTGGATGGAAGAAAACATATTTATGGTTGCGGTGTTAGCTGCCATTTTCCATCTGTTTAACCATGCGACGTTTAAAGGAAGTTTATTTATGGTCGTCGGCATCGTTGACCATGAAACAGGAACGCGCGACATTCGCCGCCTCGGCGGTTTAATGACGGTGATGCCGATGACGTTTACGATCGCCCTCATTGGTTCGCTTTCGATGGCGGGACTGCCGCCGTTTAACGGTTTTTTAAGTAAAGAAATGTTTTTTACTGCGATGTTGCGCGCGAGAGAAGTGGCAGGATGGGCGGCTATTTTACCGATTGTTGCGTGGATTGCAAGCATATTTACGTTTTTATATAGCGCCCTTTTCGTGAGCCGCACGTTTTTTGGCACGTACAAGCCGCATTTATTGAAAAAAGAAGCGCATGAAGCTCCAATTGGTATGCTCATAGCGCCAATTGTGCTCGCGTTGCTCGTCATCTTCATCGGAATTGTGCCAAATGTATTGTCGGAATCTATATTAGCACCGGCCGTATATGCGGTGTTATACGGACTGTTTGCGCCAAATGAAGCGGTTGATGTGTATATTTCTCATTGGCATGGGTTTACGCCAGAATTGTTTATGACGATTGGCGTGTTATTGTTCGGTTTGTTGCTATACCGCACGTTTTCAAAATGGAAAAAGGTGTATGCTCGCCTTTCTGAACGGATGTCGTTAAACTTTTTGTACGATCAGTCGTTCGTTTGGATGGAAAGAGGGGCACGGGCGTTTACTTCACGCATCATGACAGGTTCGATGCGCACGTACTTGATGTACATTTTTGCCTCGCTTGTCGTCTTGCTTTTGTTTACGATCGGTTTAAGCGAGCAATGGAACATCAGTTTAAGCCACTTAGCGAGTGTTCGCGTGTATGAAGTTGTACTCGCTTTAGCTATGATCGCAGCGACGATCACGACGGTGATGGCGAAATCACGTTTAACAGCTATCGTTTCATTAGGGGCTGTCGGTTATTCGGTGGCGTTGTTTTTCGTGCTATTTCGCGCTCCGGATTTAGCGCTCACGCAACTTGTCATTGAAACGATTTCTGTGGCGCTCTTTTTGCTTTGTTTTTACCATTTGCCGAAATTTAGTCAAAAGCAAGAAAGCGTCGGTTTTAACGTAGGAAACGCGCTCATTTCTGTTGCGGTTGGCGTCACGGTGAGCGTCATTGCCTTTTTTGCGTATGCAGGAAAACATTTCGATTCCATTTCGCAATATTACGTAGACAATACGTATGAAAAAGCGGCTGGAAAAAATATGGTCAACGTCATTTTAGTCGATTTTCGCGGCTTTGATACGTTGTTTGAAATATGCGTGTTAGCGATTGCCGCCTTAGGCATTTATGCGATGGTGAAATTGCGGCTTGCGAAGGAGGAGGAACGATGAAGCGAAACGATGTCATTTTACGAACGACAACAGCGGTCGTCACGCCAATCATCGTGCTGTTTTCCGTTCAACTGTTTTTTGCAGGACATTATTATCCGGGCGGCGGTTTTATTGGCGGATTAATGACAGCTGGTGCGCTCGTTTTATTGCTTTTAGCGTTTGATATTGAAACGGTTCGCAACATGGTTCCGATCAATTATAAATGGCTTGTGGCGATTGGATTGCTGTTTGCGGTCGGAACAGGAATAAGCAGCCTATTTCTCGACCGTCCGTTTTTAACGCATGCGTATCAATACGTCCATTTGCCGTTGCTTGACCATACGTCGCTTCATACCGCGGTGTTATTTGACTTAGGCGTTTATTTTGTCGTCGTCGGCGTGACGATGATTATTATTGAAACGATAGGGGAGAGCGACTAATGGAACTGCTTATGATTGTCGTCATCGGTTGTTTATTTACCGCCGCGACATATTTAATGCTAAGCAAAAGCTTGCTTCGCATCATTATCGGTACAGGTTTGCTTAGCCATGGCGCTCATTTGTTATTGTTGACAATGGGCGGGTTAAAAGTAGGCGCCCCGCCGCTTTTAGGGGAAAAAGCGACGCGGTACGTCGATCCGCTGCCACAAGCGCTCATTTTAACGGCGATTGTGATCAGTTTTGGGGTAACGGCATTTTTCTTAGTGTTAGCGTATCGTTCATACCAAGAAATTGGAACAGACCATATGGAAGGGATGAAGGGAGATGAGTAACCTTCTACTTTTGCCGATTGTTATTCCGCTTGTGACGGCAATTATTCTTATTTTCTTTCCGAAGCACATCTTTTGGCAACGTGCCGTTTCAGCGGTAGCGACAAGTAGTTTAGTCGTCGCAAGTAGCGTGTTGCTTTATCGCGTCCATACAGACGGCATTCAAACGTTAAACGTCGGAAATTGGCCGGCGCCATTTGGCATTACGCTCGTATCCGATTCGTTATCTGCGCTTCTTGTGCTTACGGCAAGCATCATCGCGCTTGCCTGCTTAGTTTATTCGTTTTACGCCATTGGCGAAAAACGAGAAACGTTTTATTACTATTCGTTTTTTCAATTTTTGCTCGTCGGTGTGAACGGATCGTTTACGACAGGCGATTTATTTAACTTGTTCGTCTTTTTTGAAGTGATGCTTATGTCTTCATACGTGTTACTTGTGCTTGGCGGGACGAAAATGCAATTGCGTGAAACGATTAAATATACGCTTGTCAACGTCATTTCGTCCGCCTTATTCGTCGTTGCGGTGGCGTATTTATACGCGGTGACAGGAACGTTAAATATGGCGCATTTAGCTCAGCGCATTCATGACCTTGGTCCTTCTCCTATTTTAACGGTTATTGCGGTATTGTTTATCGTTGTATTCGGATTAAAAGGGGCGATTTTCCCGTTATACTTTTGGCTCCCGAGTGCGTATTATGCGCCGCCGACACCTGTGTTAGCGTTATTTGGAGGACTGTTGACAAAAGTAGGCGTATATGCGATATTGCGCACGTTTACGCTTTTATTTACGCATGATGTCGCCTACACGCATACGTTGCTCGCTTGGCTTGCGCTCGGTACGATCGCGATCGGCGTCATCGGAGCGGTGGCGTATCACGATATGCGTTACATCGTCATTTATAACATTATTGCCGCTGTTGGCGTCATGATCTTCGGCATTTCTATCATGACCCCAGAAAGTGTAGAAGGAACAATTTTTTACTTGTTGCAAGACATGGTCATGAAAACGACGCTCTTTTTGTTCGTTGGCATCATCTTTTCAATTACGCGTTCGAACGATATTCGTTCGTTTTCCGGGTTAATTGCGTCATACCCGCTTCTTGGTTGGTCGTTTTTTATCGCCGCGTTATCGCTTGCGGGCATTCCGCCATTTAGCGGATTTATCGGCAAGTTGCTCATTGTAAAAGCAAGCTTTGATGCACATCTCATATTTGAAGCGATCGTCATTTTATTGTCGAGTTTGCTTGTGTTATATTCCGTCATGAAAATATTTATGAACGGCTTTTGGGGGGAGAAAAAAGGATTTGAACAAAAGCGGCTTGATGGACGAATCGTTCCTGTGCTCGTGTTGCTTGTTTTATCCGTCGCATACGGCGTTGGCGTAGAATTTGTCCGCCCGTTCGTTGTGGATGCGGTGAACGTATTGACGGAACCGAATGTGTATATTCAAGCGGTGTTAAAGGAGTAGAAAGCGATGGCATTTCAAATTTTATTAAACGTCTGTTTAGCGTTCGTATGGATGTTTTTAACGGTTTCATTTAACGGAGCCTCGTTTGTTATCGGCTATATGATCGGGCTGTTTATTATTTTTATGTTGCGACGCTTTTTCCATTCGCGCTTTTATCTCTTTCCGGTGTTTGTCATTGTGAAGTTGCTGTTTATCTTTTTCAAAGAGCTCATTTTATCGAACATCGCAGTGGCAAAAGTCGTTATGAAACGTCCGTTAACGATTCAGCCTGCCATTTTCGCATTGCCGACAGAATTAAAAAAAGAGTGGGAAATTACGATTTTAGCGATGCTGATTACGCTCACACCGGGTACGCTCGTTTTAGACGTATCCGATGATGGAAGCACGTTGTATATTCATGCGTTAAATAGCCCAGATGTGCATGAAGCGATTGAAAGCATTAAACAATCGTTTGAAAAAACGATTATGGAGGTGAGCAAATGATTGCCAATATCGCCCTCGTCATTTTGTCATTAGCGATGATCGGTTTTTTATATCGCGTTGTGAAAGGGCCAAGTGTCGCTGATCGCATTATTGCGCTCGATGCGATGGGCATTACGCTCGCGGGGATGGTTGCGATCGTTTCGATGCTATTAAATACGAGCGCGTTTTTAGATGTCATTTTGCTCATCGGCATTTTAGCGTTTGTCGGGACGGCGGCGTTTGCGAAGTTTTTAGAGAAAGGGGTTGTCATCGAACGTGGGAACGATCGCTAATGTGATTGTCGCAATGCTTATTTTACTCGGGGCGGTGCTTACCCTTTTATCTGCTGTCGGCGCCATTCGTTTGCCGGATGTGTATACGCGTAGCCATGCGATTAGTAAAAGTACGACGCTCGGCATTATGTGCATTTTACTTGGGGCGTTTTTACATTTTTTGATTGAAAACAACCACTTTAACTCCCGTTTATTGCTTGGCATCGTTTTTATTTTTATGACATCTCCTGTGGCAGCGCATCTCATTAGCCGTGCGGCGTATTACGCGAACGTTGATCGGTGGGAAGGAACGGTCCGCGACGATTTAAAAGAAAAAGCTGGCGGAAAATAACCGTCAGCTTTTTTTACAAGATAAGAAAGTATAAAATTTCAGATTTGGGGAGCTGTCTAGCTCCAAGCGCCATCGGCTCGAGTCGCTCCGCCCCACACTGCGGCGGCGACAGCCTCCTCGGTGGGGCTTGTGCGCTCTTCGCCGATAGGCGGGCGCTTTGCGCTTTTCTTACGAAAAATATGAACGAATGATCAGATGGAGTTCAGCATCATGTTTTGTTGGAATTTGATGGCGTGCCCCATCGACATAGACGATGCGGACGTCGGGCGCATGTTGTTGAAATATACGCCCATACGCATGAACGTAATAGTCGCGCGCGCCGTATATAAGTAAAAGAGGACAGCGAAGCTCATGCAATCGGTCGGTAGAACGGTAATGAAGTCCTGACACGTACATTTCATACAATCGTTTTCGGTCGCTTAATCGAACGTAGTCAGCGATCATTTGTTGTTCTTCTTTCGTTATGCCGTGGGAACGACCGAGCACGTTTGCTAAAAAAGATAGTCCGTGCCATTTGACCGCATAAATGCCCATGAAAAATTCCCCATACAATAGCGGGGTACACACTTCCGAAAACCCACCAATTAATATAAGTGCTTTCACTTGATGTGGATATTGTAACGCAAAATGTTGTGCAATCGAGCCTCCGTTTGAATAGCCACAAACGATCGCCTCTTTGATTTGTAAATGATTAAACAGCTCATGTAAATCGCTCGCTAACATATCCATCGTGATCGGCTTATTTCCTTTTCCGCTTTTTCCATTTCCTCTTAAATCGTACGTGACGACTTGAAATGAAGAAGAAAGTTCGCGTTGCTGGCGATGAAACGTCACGCTTCCCATGCCGGGTGGATGAACGAATACAATCGGTGTCCCACTTCCTACCGTTTCATAGTACAAAGGAACGGAATGTTCGACAAATGTGTAAGCCATTTCGCATCTTCCTTTCGTTTTCATACGAATAGTATGCGAAAAAAGATCGATATTTTATGCTTGTTTCAATTTAATGGAAGAAAAGTTTAAAAGTATACGGTTAATAGAATTGTAGTTTCATGTTATCATATGAGCAGAGAAGCGCTTCAAAAAAAGAAAAAAGGAGTTTGGGACGATGAAAAAAACGATTGTAGCTGGAGCGGTATTATCGACGTTATTTTTAGGGGAAAAAGCGGTAGATGCCGCGCAATATACAGTCAAATCAGGCGATTCGTTATGGAAAATTGCCCAAACGTTCCGTACGTCAGTGACTGAATTAAAAACGTTAAATCAGCTAACGACAGATACGATTTTTATTGGACAAGTATTACAAGTGCCTGATGCACAAACAACTGTTCAAACAACTGCGCCAACAAATACAACGACAAATACAACGACAAATACAACAACTACGACATATACTATTCAAAGCGGCGATACGTTATCTACAATTGCGAGAAAATGGAATACAACCGTCACACGTCTTCTCGAACTGAATCCGACGATTACAGACGTGAATCGTATTTATGTTGGACAAGTATTACAAGTGCCGGCGGCAAGTACAACAAATACAACGACAAATCAATTGACGTCACCAACGCCAGCACCAACAACGATAACACCGCCAACAACGACAAATAGCGCAACAAAACGATATATCGTTCAACCGGGCGATACGTTATCTACGATTGCGAAAACATTTAATACAACAGTAAGCGATTTACTTGCGTTAAATCCAAGTATAACGAGCGCCGATTTCATTCGTGTCGGGCAAACAATTTACGTGCCGCTTTCTTGGGAAGAAAGAGCGAATGCAGTGATTGAAACAGGGAAAAAATATATCGGTGCAGCATATTTGTTCGGTGCGCCGACGACGCGCACAGACGTGTTTGACTGCTCATCGTTTACGTATCGTGTATATAGCGAAAACGGCATCACATTGCCGCGCACATCGCGCGAACAAGCGATGGTCGGAACTGAAGTGCCGCTTGCAAGCGTTCGAAAAGGCGACTTAATCTTTTTTGATACGACAGGAGACGGCGTCATTAACCACGTATCGATTGTCGTCGATAGTTCAACGTTGTTGCATGCCGCAACAAGCACGGGAGTCGCGTTTGCAAACATGAAACCGTATTGGGCACCGCGTGCAGTAAAAGCCGTTCGTCTTTTTTAATTGAAAGGAAGATGCCTCTTACGTTTGAGGCATCTTTTCGTTTATGCGAAGCACCGTTTCGATCGCCTCATGCACGGAGGAAACGACGTAGCGTGCTTCTTTTTTCACTTGCTCATGCGCGTGCGACATGACGAAACTATGCGGGGTGAGGCGAAACATCGGAATATCGTTGAACGAGTCGCCAAAGCAAGCGACTTGGTCCGGTTGAATGTGTAAATGATTCATTAACAGTTGAAGCGCTTCACCTTTGCTAATTCGTTTCGGCATAATGTCTAAACAACGCGGTTCAGAAATGAACGTATCGACATACGGTCCCCACGTTTCATTGACGACGTGTTCAAAATGGTTGACGACATGTTCTTCCGCAATGACCGTGATTTTTGACGGGTGGATGTCACGCCCGATCGCATGAAGCATCTCTCGTTTTTCAACAATATCGAAAAATAACCGCGCTCTCATTTGTTCGATTTGTTCTGTTTTCGTTTCGACAAAGCTCGTTTGTTCGTTACATACGAGCACGATCGCTTCCAGCGTGCGCGCTCGTTCATAAATGGAACGCGCAAGCGCGGGATCGAATGCGCGCTCATGAAGAAGGCGGTGATCGCTTGTGTACACAAATGCGCCGTTTTGGCTAATGCGATGCGCGTCATGACCGATTTCTTTTAACACTTCTAAAATTTCATTATCCATTCGCCCAGAAGCGACAGCAAACTGGATGCCGCTTGTTATGGCACGAACGACCGCTTCCCGATCTTCTTTTTTCACGCGTCGGTCGTAACCGAGCAATGTGCCGTCTAAATCGGTGACAATGAGTTGAATCATCATGGCAACTCCTTTCCATTTCGTGATGAACAAAAGTTTAATCGAACAAACGCATTTGTGCAATGGAAATGCCTCATTGTAAAAAAACGTTCACAGCTGTCTTGACAAAAATCATTGCATTTCCATTGACGTTGCTTCGTTCGTTTCGTAACATTGAAAGTAATGTAAACGTTTTTAAAGGAGCGAACTAGACGTGGAACAATCGTTTCGCATTGAAAAAATATTAAACAACAACGTGCTCATTGCCTCGCATCCAACATACGATGAAGTCGTACTCATCGGGAAAGGCATTGGCTTTGGTAAAAAGAAAGGAGACGTCATTGAACAAAAAGACGTTGAAAAATGGTTTATTTTAAAAAATGAGCGTGAACAAGAACAATATAAAAAGTTGTTGCCGCATGTCGATGAAGAATTTATCGGCTTAATGAACGACATCATTTACCACATCCGAAAACGAACGAACAGCCCATTAAACGAACATATTCACGTCGCATTAACGGACCATATTTTGTTCGCAATGAAGCGATTAGAACAAGGAATGGACATTAAAAATCCGTTTTTAGTGGAAACGAAAAGTTTATATCCGCTTGAATATGACGTCGCTACCGAAGTGGTAAACATGTTAAATGACCGATTGCACATTCAACTTCCCGAGGGAGAAATCGGTTTTATCGCTTTACACATTCATAGTGCGTTAACGAATCATCAATTATCGGAAGTGAATCAACATTCGCAACTCATTTCTCGCCTCGTTTCTGTCGTCGAAGAACAGCTCGACATTCGCATTGACCGCGAAAGCATTCATTATTTACGGTTTGTTCGTCATTTACGCTATGCGATTGAGCGAGTGAAAAAAGGAGAAAAAATTGAAGAGCCAAAAAAATTATCAAACATATTGAAAGAGACGTACCCACTATGCTATAATTTGTCGTGGAAGCTCATAAAAATTATGCAGCAAACGTTGCAACTTCCGGTAGATGAAGCAGAAGCAGTATATTTAACGTTGCATTTGCAGCGGTTAACTGGAAAAAGTGAATAAATGGGCACTTATCTTTACGTGTTACTGATTCGATCAGGCATGAGTAAAGAAGGCAAGAAAAGTGGTGTAACGACAAAAGTCGTTACATAGTACCCTTTTTCTGTCGTTCTTTGCTTATGCCTTTTTGTTTTCCATCTTTTGCAAATGCTTACATTCGTTAGACGTCTAACTTATTGCTTCATCTACATTCCATACATGGAAATGCCGTTTGTTGCAAACATTAACAAAATGAAGGAGGGTTTTATGTCAACTACCCCCACTTAGCTAACGCTTGAAGAGGGGGCTTGCAACTCCCCAGAAGTGCAAACGGACTTCGTCCTCCTTCCTTGACTTGGGGTTGCATCAGGGGCAGGTTGACGACTGCCCAACGACATAGGTCATGCCTATATCGCTACCGAGTGGCTCGGCATGTCTGTAGGCAGTACTTGACTTCCACGCACAACAGACGGATGTACGCTCGATGTTTTACGGTTGCAACGTTTCCTGCAACCAACTCCCTACATCGAGTAACGGGGATTGGAGTGCCTTGATTCAACGGTTTTCTCCACATTCTTATTTTATCATATACAAAAGAAAGGAGGAAGGGCGATTCCTCCCCGACTTTCTCTATTGTTTAGAAGTCGGGGTCTCCTCGCCAAAGATGATGAAAAAAGCGTTTGGTACGTTACAAAAAGTCGGTAAAGCGCTTATGCTTCCCGTTGCGATTTTACCGGCAGCAGGTATTTTGCTTGCGTTTGGTAACGCGTTACAAAACCCAGCTTTAATTGAAAAAATTCCAGCGTTAGAAACAGGCTGGGTCGAAATGGTTGCGAAAGTCATGGAGCAATCGGGTGGCATTGTATTTGCGAACTTGCCGCTTTTATTCGCCGTTGGGGTTGCCGTCGGATTAGCTGGCGGTGAAGGGGTTGCTGGTTTAGCAGCAATCATTGGCTACTTAGTCATGAATGTAACAATGAGCGTCATTTTAGGTGTCACATCCGATCAAATCGGCACAGACCCATCGTTTGCGAACGTATTAGGTATTCCGACGTTGCAAACAGGGGTATTCGGCGGGATTATCGTCGGTATTTTAGCCGCGTATATGTACAACAAATACTTTAACATTGAGTTGCCATCTTATTTAGGTTTCTTTGCAGGGAAGCGTTTCGTTCCAATTGTAACCGCTGCATCCGCGTTAATTCTCGGTATTGCGATGACGTGGTTATGGCCGCCTGTTCAACACGGCTTAAACGCATTTTCGCACAATATGATTGACGCAAACCGTACGTTAGCTGCATTTATTTTCGGTGTCATCGAGCGTGCATTAATTCCGTTCGGTTTACACCACATTTTCTACTCACCGTTCTGGTTTGAGTTCGGTCAATACGTGAACAAAGCAGGCGAGCTTGTACGCGGAGACCAACGCATTTTCTTCGAACAAATTAAAGACGGTGCCGAGCTAACAGCGGGTACGTTTATGACAGGAAAATTCCCGTTCATGATGTTCGGTTTACCAGCAGCGGCGCTTGCGATTTATCATGAAGCGCGTCCAGAAAACAAAAAAGTCGTTGCAGGGATTATGGCATCTGCCGCGTTAACATCGTTTTTAACAGGAATTACAGAACCGATTGAATTCTCATTCTTGTTCGTTGCGCCAGCATTGTTTGCGATTCATACGATTTTCGCAGGTTTATCATTTATGCTTATGCACATCTTAAACGTCAAAATCGGTATGACGTTCTCTGGCGGTGTGATCGACTACTTACTATTCGGTGTGTTGCCGGGCCGTACAGCATGGTGGCTCGTCATTCCAGTCGGTCTTGTGTTTGCGGTCATTTACTACTTCGGATTCCGTTTTGCGATTCGCAAATGGGATTTAGCAACACCAGGTCGTGAAAAAGAAACGACAGAAACGACAGCTTCAGCAGACGCAGGCGAACTTCCGCACGAAATTTTAGCGGCGCTTGGCGGAAAAGAAAATATCGCCCATTTAGATGCGTGCATCACGCGTTTACGTGTATCTGTCAACGACATTCAACATGTCGATAAAGATCGTTTAAAAGCGCTCGGCGCAGCAGGCGTATTAGAAGTCGGCAACAACATTCAAGCGATTTTCGGACCGAAATCAGACATTTTAAAAACACAAATTAAGGATATTATGGAAGGCCGCGTGCCGACAAAAGCAGTAGAAAAAGCAAAACCAGCGGTGCAAGCGACAGGAGAAACGGAACAAGTCGCATCGCCTTTAACAGGAAAAGTCGTTCCACTTTCTGAAGTGCCAGATCAAGTGTTTTCAACAAAAATGATGGGCGACGGTTTTGCGGTTGAGCCGACAGACGGGACAGTCGTATCGCCAGTAGACGGAACGATCGTGAACGTGTTCCCGACAAAACATGCGATCGGCATTCAATCAAACACAGGTCGTGAAGTGCTCATCCACTTCGGTATTGATACAGTGAAATTAAACGGTCAAGGATTTGAAGCGCTCGTATCAGAAGGTGCAGCAGTGAAAAAAGGACAACCAATTTTAAAAGTTGACCTTGCATACGTGAAACAACATGCTCCTTCTGTCGTCACGCCAATTATTTTCACGAACTTACAAGCAGGAGAAACAGTACAAATCGCGAAACAAGGAACAGTAACAAAAGGCGAAGACGTTGTCGTCGTTCAAAAATAATTTACTTGCAAAATGCGTCATTTTTCGGTAAAAAAACATAGAGGGTTTTCGCCCTCTATGTTTTCAAAATATAAAGTGAGGAGATGAGCAATATGCAAAAAACGTTTCAAGTAACAGCAGAATCTGGTATTCATGCCCGTCCAGCAACAATGTTAGTTCAAACAGCGAGCAAATTCGATAGCGACATTCAATTAGAGTACAACGGCAAAAAAGTGAACTTAAAATCGATTATGGGTGTTATGTCATTAGGCATTCCACAAGGTGCGCAAATTACAATTTCAGCTGAAGGTAGCGATGCAGCAGAAGCAATCAACGCATTAACAGAAACGTTAGCAAAAGAAGGATTAGCTCAATAATGAAAAAACTGCAAGGGATTGCTGCATCGAATGGCATTGCCATTGCGAAGGCGTACCGTTTAGAACATCCCGATTTAACGGTTGAAAAACAAACGATTGAAAACCCAGCTGAACAAGTAAGCCGTTTCCAACAAGCGCTCGCCAAAGCGAAAGAAGAGCTAAAAGCCATTCAAGCGCACGCATTAAAAGAGCTTGGCGAAGATAAAGCGGCTATTTTCTCCGCCCATTTACTCGTACTAAGCGACCCAGAACTCGTCCAAGCTGTTGAACAAAAAATTGAACAAGAACGCGTCAATGCAGAATTTGCTCTTCATGACGTCGCATCGATGTTTATTGCGATGTTTGAAGCGATGGACAACGAATATATGAAAGAGCGTGCTGCGGACATTCGCGATGTAACGAAACGCGTGCTTGCGCATTTATTAGGAGTAACGATTTCAAACCCAAGCATGGTTACCGAAGAAGTCGTCGTGATCGCTGAAGACTTAACGCCGTCCGATACAGCGCAATTAAACCGAAAATATGTGAAAGGTTTTACAACTGACATCGGCGGTCGCACATCTCACTCGGCGATTATGGCTCGTTCGATGGAAATTCCAGCTGTCGTCGGAACGAAAGAAGCGACAGCGACGATTCAAAACGGCGACATCGTCATTATTGACGGACTTGACGGTGAAGTCATCGTCAATCCGACAGAAGAAATCATCGCCCAATATGAACAAAAACGTGCCGCATTTGCTGCGCAAAAAGCAGAATGGGCGAAGCTCGTTCACGAACAAACGACGACGAAAGACGGTCACCATGTCGAGCTTGCGGCAAACATCGGCACGCCAAACGATGTCGAAGGTGTACTTGCGAATGGGGCAGAAGGCATCGGGCTATATCGTACAGAATTTTTGTACATGGGACGCAACGAGTTGCCGACAGAAGAAGAACAGTTTGAAGCATATAAAACGGTATTAGAAAAAATGGAAGGAAAACCTGTTGTCGTTCGTACGCTCGATATTGGCGGCGACAAAGAATTGCCATATTTAGACCTTCCAAAAGAAATGAACCCGTTTTTAGGTTTCCGGGCGATTCGTCTTTGCTTAGATATGCAACAAATGTTCCGTACGCAACTTCGCGCGTTGTTGCGCGCAAGCGTATACGGCAACTTAAAAGTGATGTTTCCGATGATTGCGACGTTAGACGAATTCCGTCAAGCGAAAGCGATTCTTTTAGAAGAAA
The DNA here is from genome assembly GCF_000833605.1 of Anoxybacillus ayderensis. Classification (GTDB taxonomy): domain Bacteria; phylum Bacillota; class Bacilli; order Bacillales; family Anoxybacillaceae; genus Anoxybacillus; species Anoxybacillus ayderensis. The sequence goes on from NZ_JXTG01000001.1 coordinate 19,205, forward strand.
AAGAAAAGCTCGTTGCGGAAGGCGTTCCGGTGTCTGATGAGATTGAAGTCGGCATGATGGTCGAAATTCCAGCTGCAGCCGTATTGGCGGATCAATTCGCAAAAGAAGTCGATTTCTTCAGCATCGGTACAAACGACTTGATTCAATATACGATGGCGTCCGACCGAATGAACGAGCGCGTCTCATATTTATACCAACCGTACAACCCAGCCATTTTGCGCCTCATTTATAACGTCATTGAAGCGGCGCATAAAGAAGGAAAATGGGTTGGGATGTGTGGAGAAATGGCAGGCGAGCAGCTTGCTGTGCCAATTTTACTAGCGTTTGGTTTAGATGAATTTAGCATGAGTGCCACATCAATTTTACGCGTTCGCTCACAATTAAAGAAATTGTCTAAACAAGAAGCAGAACAAGTGAAAAATCATATTTTATCGCTTGCTACAGCAGACGAAGTCGTTCGTTTCGTAAAAGAAACGTTTAACGTATAAGAACCGATTGCTTCGGTTCTTTTTTTATGGAAAAAAATCAGTACAAAACGGTCATAGACAGCGTGGCGTGAACCTTTTATAATAAAACTACAACTTTATTAATTTTTCGACAATATTCGACACAGCTAGGGGGGACTACTTTGTTTCGTTCATTAACGATGAAACTCACTGGTTTAATGGCCTTATTATTAGTCATTGCACTCGTTGCCTCGCAAACGGTCAACTACGTGCAAATGGCGTCTGTCATGAAAAATGATGCAAAAGTGCGTGCGGAAGCGCTTGTGACAGAGGTTGTTGACGATATCGAGCATAGCTTTGATAGCCAAGAAGATGCGCTAAAGCAATTTAGCGAAACGAAATCGTTTCAAACGTTTACAAAAACGGAAGACGCTACGTTATGGAATGAGATTAATCAACAATTTTCGACATTTTTAAACATTCATCAAAAAGTGCAGCTCGCCTATATCGGTACAGCGAACGGCAACATGTACACGACGCCATCTGTAGAGTTGCCGCCAGATTTTGACCCGACGACGCGTCCGTGGTATAAAGCGGCTGTCGCTTCACCGGATAAAGTCATTTGGACGGAGTCGTACGTCGATGCGGTGACAAACGATTATATCGTCACGATCGCCAAAGCGATTGTTGAAAACGGACAAGTCATTGGTGTTATCGGCTTAGACGTATCTTTAAATACGCTCGCGGAAATGGTTGAGCAGTTTAAAGTCGGCTACAACGGATATCCGGTATTGTTTGACCAAAACAAATTTGCGATCGTTCATCCACAGTATAAAGGAAAAGATATGTCTGACCATCCGGTCGTCAAAACGATGTTTGCGAAAGAAAACGGTGCGTATGAATATGAGCAAGACGGCGAAAAGCGATTATTGTACTTTGCGACGATTCCAAAGTTAAATTGGAAAGTCGGAGCGGTATATAAAGAAAAAGATTTATTAGCGACGTTAACAGAGATCGGAAAAACGTCATGGACAGTTGTTGCCATCGCAACGATTCTCGCCTCGCTTCTTATTTATGCCGTATCGCGTTCGATCGTCAAACCGATTATTCAGCTCAATGAGCGCGTGCAACAAGTGGCGACAGGCGATTTAACGGTGCATGTCGAGCCGAAAGGAAACGATGAAATTGCTCAGCTAACAAGCCACTTTAACGATATGGTGTCGCATATGCGTTCATTAATTGGCGAAGTCGATCGCTCAGTTGCAGAACTTGGTAGCGCGGCAGACCATTTAAGCGCTGTCTCCGAAGAAACGATGGCAACGAGCGAGCAAGTGACAACGGCGGTAACAGATATCGCCAAAGGAGTATCCGAACAAGCGAGCAATTTAGATGCGATGAACGACCGCATGAACGACTTATCTGAAAAAATGGGTACGGTGACGCAATCGGCTGAACGAGTGAAACAACTTTCGGATGAAACGAAAGAAGCAAGCTATATGGGCATTGAAAAACTAAATGTGTTGCAAGCAAAATCGACGGAGTCGCAAAACGAATTGCGTTCAGTAGAAACGGTCATTACGGATTTAGGGGCGAAAATGAAACAAATCGGAGCGATTATTCAAACGATTACTGACATTTCCGCACAAACGAATTTGTTAGCGTTAAACGCTTCGATTGAAGCAGCGAGAGCAGGGGAGCACGGAAAAGGGTTTGCAGTCGTTGCCGAAGAAGTGCGTAAACTAGCAGAACAATCCGCACAAGCGACAGAACAAATTCGCCAAACGATTACGTCCATTCAACAACAAGCCGCACTGGCTACCGAAGCGGTTGATCATACGAAACAAATGAACGACCAACAACAAGCGGCAGTGAACGAAACAGCGGAATCGTTTATGCATATCGCAACGATGATGGAACAATTAACGTCAGCAATTGAGCATATTTTTACACAAATTCACGACGTCAACGGCAATAAAGAACAAATTGTTGCAGCGTTACAAAACTTAGCAGCAATTTCAGAACAATCGGCTGCAGCGGCAGAAGAAGTGTCCGCATCATCGGAAGAACAGTTAAAAGCGTTAAACACTGTCACAGAAGCAGCAGAGCGGTTAAACGACATGAGCCGCTCATTGCAACAACTCATTCACCGTTTCCACGTATAAAGCTAGGTATGATGCCTAGCTTTTTTTATATGTTTGTAACAATTTTTTTCCTTGATTTTTTTTTACATGAGAATTACGATAAATTTAGGAGAAAAGGCCTATATTTGTTTTTTTGGAGGAGAGGGAGATGGATCAGTCGCTTATGGCGGCGTTAGAAAGTTTGCGCATTGCGCTTCATGTGACGCGCGTTGCTATTTTTCGCTTACATACAACCACTCAAACATATACGTTACAACGCATTCATCATATACAAACACCCTCTTCACGTCCTCTCATGCGTGATAACATCGTGCTTGCGACAGAACATGCCCATTGTTTTGCGCATTTGTATGACGGAAATGTGTTCGTTGGGCATACAGATGAATTAGAAGGTGATGTGCGCACCATTTTTGAAGAATGGGACATTCAATCGTTTATGATCGCTCCCATTTTTATTCACGATGAACGGTGGGGGTTTTTAAGCGTCGTCGATTGCGAACAAAAAAGGACGTTTCCCGCTCATGAACGCGCCATTTTTTTGGCGATCGCCCGCACGATTGGCGAGTCGATTAAACGGGAACAAACGTTACATGAACTGCAACGAATGAAACAAGAAATGGAACAAATGAATGCGACGTTGCAGCGAAAAGTAGAAGAAGAAGTGCGTAAAAACCGCGAAAAAGATTTTATGCTCATCGAGCAATCACGCTATGCGACGATGGGAGAAATGTTAAGAAACATCGCTCATCAATGGCGCCAACCGTTAAATGTGCTCGGCTTGCTTTTGCAAGATATACAAGAAGCGTATGCATATGGAGAACTAGACGAATTGTATTTGCGCACGTCCATTCAAAAATGTTTCATCCAAATTCAACATATGTCGCGAACGATTAACGACTTTCGCAACTTTTTTAAACCGCATAAAGAAGCGACATATTTTCGACCGATTCAAGCGATTCGCCAAGCGTTAAAAATTATTTCAGCGAGTTTAGATCATTACGGCGTTCACTTGCACGTCGAAAATCGCACGCGTGCGCATATGTACGGATTTCCGAACGAAATGAGCCAAGTGCTCATTAATTTGTTGACGAATGCGTGCGAGCAGTTTGTTGCGCGCGATATTGCACGACGAATCATTTGCGTGCGCACATATGCGGACGACTCGTTTATTTACATCCAAGTGAAAGATAATGCAGGCGGCATTGATGAAACAATACAAAAACATATGTTCGAACCGTATGTGACGACGAAAAAAGACGGAACAGGGCTCGGATTATATATGTCAAAAATGATTGTCACGAAAATGAACGGGGATGTATTCGTTTCATCATCGCAAAAAGGAGCGACGTTTACGATTCGCATGCCGCGATATGAAAGGGGAAGGGGATTATGATTACGGTACAAACAGATATTAAAGTATTGTATGTTGAAGATGAGCCGGGCGCGCGCGATATGTTAACGCGTTTATTAAAACGGCGCATTCGCGACGTAAAAGTCGCGAAAAACGGTCAAGAAGCGCTCGAACTATTTATGACATTTCGACCTGACATCGTCATTACAGATATTAAAATGCCTTTCTTGAATGGGTTAGAACTCATCCGCCATATTCGCACGATTGATGAGCATGTGCAAATTATTATTACGACTGCCTATGACGACAACGATTTTTTCATTCGCGCCATCGAATACGGGGTAAATCATTTTATTTTAAAGCCAATTGACCATGAAAAATTTTTGCAATCGTTGCAACATTCCATTTATCAACGTCAGCTCGAGCTTGAGCTTGAAAAACAAAAACAATATACGCGCACCATTATCGACTTTCAAGAAAACTTAATATGCATTTTAAACGATGAACGGTTGTTAGATTGCAATTTATCGTTTCAACGTTTTTTCGGGCAAGAACAAATGGAAAAACTTCGTGCCGGTCGGGCGCACGTATGCGATTATTTTCTTCATGAACCCGGCTATTTTTATATGAAAGGGGAAAGGCGTTGGATTCGTCCGCTTATTGACCGCACCATTCCGTTTTTAAAGGTAAAACTGATGTGTAAACAAGGGGAAGAGCACGTCTTTTTAGTGAAAGCGACGTCGTTTCCAGATGAATCGGAGTCGTATTTAGTCGTCTTTACCGACATTACCGCACTTGAAGAAGAAAGCAAGCGAAACGAGTTTTTAGCGACGAAAGACCCGCTCACAAAAACGTTTAACCGACTAAAATTTGATGAGTTTTTTACGCGTGAAATTCAGCGTGCAAAGCGATACAAACATACGTTTTCCATCATTTTATTTGACATTGATCATTTTAAAAAAGTGAACGATACGTATGGACATGACGTTGGTGATGCGGTGTTAGTGCGCATGTGTGAAGCCATTTCAAACCGTTTGCGCGATTGTGACATTTTGGCGCGTTGGGGTGGGGAAGAGTTTATTATTTTAGCCCCTGCAACATCGCGAACAGGCGCATATCGTTTAGCGGAATCGTTACGTCATTTAGTGGAAACCGTTCATTTCCCGAAAGTCGGGCATATTACGTGCAGCTTTGGCGTGTGCGAATATGAACAAGGAATGACGAAAGAGCAAATGGTGAAGCGAGCCGACGAAGCGCTATATGAAGCAAAGCGTGGAGGAAGGAATCGCGTCGTCGTTAGCGAATAGTATAGCGTGAGAGGAGGCGGATGAAATGAAAACAGCGATTGTTGCTGCGTCGAGCCAAGGGCTCGGTAAAGCGATTGCGACAAAACTCGTTTCGCAAGGCGTCCATGTCATGCTTGCGAGCCGCGATGAGCGAAAATTGCACGAAGTCGCTGAACAGTTAAATGCGCTCGGAAAAGGGAAGGCGGCATATACGGTGACGGATGTGACGAATCGAGAAATGATCGAGCAGCTAGTAGAAAAAACGGTGGAAACGTTCGGCGACATTCATTTGTTAGTCAATAACTCTGGGGGACCACCGACAGGGACGTTTGCGACGTTGACAGACGATGATTGGCAACGAGCGTTTGAGTTAAATGTGTTAAGCTACGTGCGTCTTATTCGCGCAGCGTTACCGCATTTGAAAAAGACGAAAGGAAAAATTGTAAATATCGCCTCATCGTCCATTAAAGAGCCGATTCCGGGACTGCTTCTTTCCAATACGTTTCGCCTCGGCATCGTCGGTTTGACGAAAACGCTCGCGCAAGAGCTCGCCCCGTATGGCATTTTAATTAATACCGTTGCACCGGGACGCATTGCGACAGAGCGTGTCGCCTATTTAGACGAACAAAATGCGAAAAAGCTCGGCATTCGCAAAGAAGAACTAGAAGCGCGCATGAAAGCGACGATTCCGCTCGGACGTTACGGCACGCCAGAAGAATTTGCGAACGTCGTCGCCTTTTTATTGTCCGATGAAAATACGTATATGACAGGACAGTCGCTTGTAGTGGATGGCGGCATGGTGAAAGCGATTTAAAATGAGGTGAAACATATGCAAACGATCGGTTTTATTGGGCTTGGTGTGATGGGAAAAAGCATGGCGCGACATTTGCTTCGGGCAGGTTATTCGCTCATCGTATATACGCGGACAAAAGAAAAAGCGGAGGATATATTGGCGGAAGGGGCAGTATGGAAAGATGCGGTGAAAGACGTCGCTAAAGTGGCAGACGTCGTCATGACGATGGTCGGCGAGCCGCACGATGTCGAGCACGTATATTTTGGTGACGACGGCATTCTTGCAAATGCAAAACGGGGGACGTATGTCATTGACTTTACGACGTCTAAGCCATCGCTTGCGGTACGCATTCACGAAGCGGCGAAAGAAAAAGGGATATTTGCCCTTGATGCACCTGTATCGGGGGGAGATATTGGTGCGCGCGACGGCACGTTATCTATTATGGTTGGCGGCGATAAAGAGGCGTTTTCGGCATGCATGCCGCTTCTTTCTCATTTAGGAAAAAATATCGTTTGGCAAGGAGAAGCAGGGGCGGGACAACATACGAAAATGTGCAATCAAATTGCGATTGCGACAAATATGATCGGCGTATGTGAAGCGCTCGTGTATGCGGAAAAAGCAGGATTAGATCCGGAACGAGTGTTGCGCAGCATTTCACAAGGTGCAGCATCCAGCTGGTCGCTTTCCAACTTAGCCCCAAGAATGCTTGCGGGCGATTTTGCTCCCGGTTTTTATGTGAAACATTTTATTAAAGACATGGGCATTGCGCTTGCAGAAGCGGAAACGCTCGGCTTGTCGCTTCCGGGGTTAAAGCTTGCGAAACAGTTGTATGAATCGCTTGCTGAACGGGGAGAAGGACAGAGCGGGACGCAGGCGTTATATAAATGGTATAAAGAATGGTAAAAAGGTGCTTTTAGCGAGCACCTTTTTTTACGTATGACTCGATGCGATCGAGACCTTTTTGTAACGCATCGATCGAGCAAGCGTATGACAAGCGAATATATCCTTCGCCGTATGTAGAAAACGCACTTCCTGGCACGACCGCTACTTTCGCTTCCTTTGCAAGCTTGAGGGCGAACTCAAATGAGGAGTGATGAAACGTTGCGATCGATGGAAAAATGTAAAACGCTCCGTTCGGCTTTTGTACGTGAAAGCCTATGGTGCAAAGGCGGTCGTACACATATTCCATTCGTTCAGCATATTGCTTTTTCATCTCCTCGGCATCGTTTATTCCGACCGTTAACGCTTCTAGCGCTGCTTTTTGTGAAATGGACGTCGCGCATGAAACGTTATATTGATGCACTTTTAATATATGCTCAATGACCCATTGCCGCGCAAATAAAAGACCGATGCGAAATCCGGTCATCGCATGCGATTTGCTGACGCCGTTAATGACGATCGTTTGATCCGGAAGCCATTTTGCAATCGACTCATGCGTGCCTGTAAACACAAGTTCACTATAAATTTCATCCGAAATGACCCATATCGGTTTATTTTTCACGAGCTCAGCGATTTGTTGCAATTCTTCGCTCGTTAACGTCATTCCTGTCGGGTTGGACGGATATGGAAGCACGATACAGCGCGTTCGCTCAGTTATAAACGGCTCGATTTGTTCAGCTAACAGTTTAAAATTTGTTTGGCGCGTATCGACATAGACAGGCGTAGCACCACATAAACGAATAATCGGCTCGTACCCTGGATAAATCGGGGCAGGGAGAATGACTTCCGAGCCTTCTGTTAAAATGGTGCGAAACGCAATATCAAGCGCTTGGCTTGCTCCGACAGTGACGATTACTTCATCGGTTGTATAGCGCAGCCCGTATTTCGTTTCAACAAAACGGCAAGCCGCTTCCCGTAAAGGCAAGTATCCCGCATTATGCGTATAAGAAGTAAATTGCTCATCAAGCGCTCGCTTCGTTGCTTCTTTAATATGTTCCGGCGTCGGAAAATCAGGCTGTCCAATCGTTAACGAAATGATATCTTTTTCTTGTGCAACGAGATTAAAAAATTGGCGAATGCCAGATAACTGAATATGTTGCACACGTTCATTGATCGGAAGCATCATCGTTTTTCACCTTTCTTCATTTTCTTTTTATTAAACAATAAAAGGTGAACGTTTCGCAATGTGTTTTTGCGTCAAACGTTCACCTTATGTGCTGTTCTGTCGTTTCACAGTCGATCATGCGTGCACTTCCTCCAAATGACGATAGCGTTCTAGAAGCTCGTTGTATTGTTGCGCGAGGGTTAGAAACAACGCTTCATCCCGTTGCTCAAGCGCCTTGTCAATATCGCGCATGAGCCGATCTCTTTCGTACCGAAATAACGCCTGTTCAATCACCAATTGTGCGACTTGTTTGTAATCTGTGAGATCATACGGTTGAGATACGAGTGCCATATCATTGTACTTTTCAAACATGTTTCATTCCCCCTTAGAGAGAAGAATATTCTTCTCCTTTTCTACATTATAAAGAGTTTTTTGTAAATTGTAAATAAAATTTAGAAAAATAAAAATAAAAAATAAAAGCTGACGAATGCCAGCTTTATATATTAATAACCGTAGTCCCAGTCGATTTCTTCATCATGCCAAAGAACTGCTTCTGTTTCTTCATCCACGACTTCTTCAAGTTGTTCTTTTTCTACATCTTCTAAAATCGTGACCGTATGATTTTCTTCAAAAAGAATGGCTAACCCTTTCATTTTGACACCTTCTCTTTTCGTGTTTTTCTTCACAAACATTGTAACGCGCTTCGCTTGTCCACGTCTATCATGTTCATAAAGATGTCAATGTTTTTGTTTTTTCAGAAAATACGAACACATTTATGTCCGTTGGCGAGTGTGCTACAATACAAAAGGAACAATGATCAGGAGGCATTACATGTTTAGCGCTGTGATTAAACCGCTCGTTGTCAATATGACGATTTTATTTTCACTCATTTTCAATGCCAACTTATTTTTTCCGTTTCGTCGAAAAATGGTGCTCACTTGGAAACAAAAAATGATGTACGGCGTTGCTGCATCGTTTACGGCTTTGTTATGTATGATGTATCCAATTCAGCCGTTAGCGAAAACGAACTTCGACTTTCGCATGATCGTCATTTTAGTGACGACATTATATATCGGAAAAACGGCTGGGCTGTTATGTACGTTCACCGTTGTTATCGCACGGTTCATCATTGGCGGTCCGTTCGCTTATGCAGGAGCGACCGTTTCTGTATTTGCATACGTTGTCGGCATATTGTTTCGCTCGTCTTTTTTTAACGTCAAAAGAAAAATGTTATATGGGCTTATGATCGTTTTCATTTATCTCATTTTATATATCGCAACGATTATATACGCCGTTCCGCCGCTTCCTTGGCGATTTTATGTCGTTTACTTCTCCTTTTTTATCGCCATGTTTTTAGCGCTTATTTACGTCATCGAGCGACTCATTCAATTTAACGAGCAGTTTGACGATATGATTTACCTCGATAAACTAGCGACGGTCAGCGAAATGGCGGCTTCATTTGCCCATGAAATTCGCAATCCGCTCACGACGGTGCGGGGCTTCGTCCAATTTTTAAGCAAAGATACGACCGATGAAAACGTAAAAAAGTTTGCCCCGATCATTTTAGAAGAATTAGACCGAACGAATGACATTATTACAGAATATTTAACGCTCGCTAAACCAGCATCCTTTCAACTGCAAAAAGTGAACATCGATGACATTTTACATACCTCTGTCCATTTATTAAGTCCGCTCGGTACGATGACGAACGTGTCGCTACATCTCTACACAGAAGGTAAAAGCGACGTGTATGGCGATGCGCATTATTTAAAACAAGCGCTCTTAAACGTGATGAAAAACGGGATTGAAGCGATTGAATACGGTGGGGCGGTGACGGTTCATAAAACGGTCGATGAAAAAGAAAAGGAAGTCATTATCACGATTCGCGATACAGGAAAAGGAATGACTGAAGATGAGCTGAAAAATATCGGCTTGCCGTACTATACGACAAAATCGAAAGGAACCGGGCTTGGAAGCATGATCGCCTCTCGGCTCATTCGCCAAATGGGAGGAACGATGGCGTACGAAAGCCGACTAAATGAAGGAACGACCGTTACGATTACATTACCGCTATATGAAGGGGATTAGTCCCCTTCTTTTTTCATATAGTCGATAAACATCGTGATCGTATCGATCGTAAAAGTCGACAGCGGTTCAGATAAGTGAGAAAACATCCATAGTTTTAATGCCCCAAAATATAGTTGAAGAGCGATTAACGAAAGCGTTTCGGAAGATCGTTTCGTTCGAATGTCTCCGCATCGTTTCCCTTCTTCAAATATGTTCGTCAACATATGAATAAAAGGAGTGAACGGAAGCGTCTCTTGTTGTTTTCCCGTATAAATATGTACCATGGATTTCGTCACTTCTTTTCCGAGTTTTTCGTGCATCGTTGTTAATTCATAAAACAACTGCTCGATTTGCTTATGCCACATTCGTTCCTCGCTTTCTTGCACCCTTTTACATATGCGTTCTACATGCGTGGAAAACACGCTTTGTAACACTTCTTCTTTCGTGCGAAAATAATTAAAAAACGTTCCTTTCGCGACACCCGCTTCATTTGTAATTTGTAAAACGGTCGTTTGCTCATACCCTTGTTTTTGAAATAATTGAAGGGCGGTTTGTTGGAGCAATATTCTCGTTTGCTTTTTTTGTCTCTCTCTTTTCATCATGAGTCCCCCATTATCATCGTCTACTTTTATTATAGTGATTTTTACCTAGGAATAAAGTAATATTTTAAAAGATGAAAGTTTTGTTTAGACATGTATCATTCGCATATATATGGAAAGAAACATGAAAAGGAGGAATGGACATGTGGGGTGTCGATTCAGCGGCAAAGGTGACGGAACCGTTGCTTGCGTGTGTAAGAAAAGAATACGGTTTTCCGCAATTTTGGGGAAGATATGTGACGACGGTGCCGAACGTATCGGATGGGTTGACGAAAGAAGAAATCGCGTTTATTCGTGGGCGCGGCATAAAAATCGCGCCGATTTACAATGCGTTTCGTGAGGCGACACAATACGAAAAAGGGAGAACGGCGGCGCGCAATGCGATTTTTCACGCGCGCAGATTAGGCATCCCGAAAAATAAAGTCATTTTTGCGAACATTGAAGATGAATTTCAAGTAGATGACGCATGGATTCAAGCATGGGTTGATACGTTTTATCCGAGCGGATATCGCCCAGGAATATACGCCAATCCGACGAAAGGGGCGTTTGGTGAAGCTTATTGTGAAGCGGTGAAAAACGATGAACGCATCGCCCAACAAACGATTATATGGAGCTCATACCCGCGCCCAGGGACGACGCCAGCGACCAAAGCGCCGACGTATCGACCGAACGTGCCGAATTGTCGCGCGAACGTTTGGATGTGGCAATATGGGCGCGATGCCGACCGTTGTGCGATCGATACGAACGTGGCAAACCGAAAAATAAGCGACTATTTATATTAAAAATTTTTTCTATGCCTATTAAAGAAGTATGATAAAATGAAGGTAAATGTTGTCGTAATGGAGGCTGTTTTATGGAAAATAAAAACGGAATTTTATTAGAAAGTGGGACGAATGAACTAGAAATTGTCGAATTTTTAATTGGTGAAAACCGATTTGCGATTAACGTCATTAAAGTAAAAGAAATTATTCATCCGATCACGCCGACAAAAGTGCCGCATGCGCATCCATACATCGAAGGCATTATTGAATTGCGCGGTGAGGTACTTCCGCTTATTGATTTAGCGAAAGCGCTCGGCTTTGGACCGTCAAATAACCCAGCGCAAGATAAATATATTGTTGCGGAGTTTAATCAACAAAAAGTTGTGTTTCACGTCCATAACGTTACACAAATTCATCGCATATCATGGAAGCAAATTGAAAAACCGTCGCAAATGTATCAAGGATTGGAAAGCCAAATTATTGGTGTTATAAAATTAAACGGAAATATGATTTTATTGCTTGACTTTGAAAAAATCGTCGTCGATATTAACCCGCAATCAGGCATTCACGTCGAGCGTGTGAAAAAACTTGGCAAACGTGAGCGGTCGAATAAAAAGCTGATCGTTGCGGAAGACTCACCGTTGTTACGTAAGCTCCTTCACGACACACTCGCAGAAGCCGGATACGTATATGTCGAGTTTTTTGAAAACGGCGAAGATGCGTTAAACTATTTACAATCGATCGTTCAAAAAGGAAAGCCGGTTGAAAGCGAAGTGCAATTAGTCATTACTGACATTGAAATGCCGCAAATGGACGGCCATCATTTAACGAAACGCATTCGCGAAGATGAAACATTAAAACATTTACCTGTCATCATTTTCTCTTCTTTAATTACAGATGACCTTCGTCATAAAGGGGAGCGCGTTGGAGCGACGGCACAAGTAAGTAAACCGGAAATTGCCGAACTTGTGCAAATGATTGATCAACACATTTTGTAGTAGGGGATTGCTATGGACCGTTATGAAAAATATCGCCAACATTTTTTAAAAAATATTCGCAAACGGTTAGAAGAATGGGAAACGGTAGATGAAATTGCTCATCAAGACGTATATCGTCTGCTTCATTCCATTGCTGGTACAGCCGCGATGATCGGAATGACCGATATCGGAAATTATGCGCGTCAGTTAATGGAGCAATGGGGCGAAGATGAAGAAAAAACGTGGAAAGCGACAGATGTGAAAGAGCGGCTCGCCTCGCTTTTTCAACTTTGTTATGAACAACAAATTGGCGAAGTGACACAAGGGGAACAAGGAACGAAAAAGGGAGACGAACCGACCGTTTTACTTATTGATGATGATCCATCGTTTTTAATGTATGTGAAAGAGCATCTCGAACAAAGCGGATGGTACGTTGTCGCCATTGCCGATCCGATCAAAGCGGTCGCTTCGTTTTACGACGTTCGTCCGGATTGTGTCGTCATCGATATTCATATGGAAACGAAAACAGGGTTTGAAGTATTAACGTTTTTAAAACAAAAATTAAAACAACAATTCGTCCCGATGATTATGGTGAGCATTGATGATCGAAAAGAAACGCGCATGAAAAGTTACGAAATGGGCGCGGACGATTTTATTCCAAAACCGTTTGCGATCGATGAATTTATCGTGCGCATTCGTCGTCAGCTCCAAAGAAAGCAATTAATTGACGAACTGCTTCTTTTAGATGAATTGACGCACGTCTACAACCGGAAATATTTAAAACAAGCATATGAACAATTAAAAAGCGACTGGCATCGCACGCACGAACCGTTTTGTTTAGCGGTGCTCGATATTGACCATTTTAAACGAGTCAACGACCAATACGGACATTTAATGGGCGACGTCGTTTTAAAACAATTTGCGCAATTTTTAAAAACGAACGTCCGCGCACGCGATGTTGTCATTCGTTTCGGTGGAGAAGAATTTGTCGTGTTATTGCCGGCGACAGAAGCAACAGAAGCGTTTCTTGTGTTCGATCGTCTGCGCGAACAGTTTGAACAGATGACGTTTCAATGTGATGAAACGACGTTTTCATGCACGTTTTCGACAGGGATCGTTGAAGTGCTTGATCCAACGAAACCGATTGGTCATTGGATTGAGTTGGCTGATTCTGCCCTATATGAAGCGAAAAATACAGGAAGAAATTGCGTCGTGCTTGCGAAACAACAAGAAGCATCGTATCGCCGAACTATGAAAGTCGCGATTGTCGATGATGATGCGATTGTGCGCGCCATTGTGACAGACGTCGTGCAAAAAATGTTTACGAAAGAAAAAGTGACGCTCGATTTGCGGGCGTTTAAAGACGGCGAGCAGTTTATAGCGTCCGATTGGCATCGCGGAACAGAACCATGCCTCGTCATTTTAGACGGAGTCATGCCAAAAATGGATGGGCTTGAAGTGTTGCAGCAGTTGCGAAGCCAAAAAGATTCATCAAGATATAAAGTCATTATGTTAACAGCAAGAAAAAGCGAAAACGATATTGCTCGCGCGCTTGAGCTCGGTGCAGATGACTATATGACAAAACCGTTCAAGCTGCTTGAGCTTGAAGCAAGAATACGCCATATGTTAAAAAGGATGAATTAGTTGTGTCTAATCAACTTGTTTTGTTTACGGTCATCGTCATCACTTTATTCGCTGTTTTACTTGCGATTTTTCTTTATTTAGTTGTCCGAAAAAGAAAAGACGGCAAATGGAAGCGAGAAGTGGAAACGTATAAACAGTTGTATGAACCGGTGTTATTTCGCTATTTAGCCTACGGTGACGAACAAGTCCCTGCTCCGTCATCATCTGCGCAACATGTGGCGATGATGGAGCTACTCGATCATTTTATGCGCGTGCTTGCCAATGGGGACGTAAAAGAGAGGGCAACAGCGCTAGCAGAGATGTATTTTGTCGATTATTTACGAGCGCAACTTGTTCATCGTCGGCTCGGAAGAAGAATGAACGCCCTCTTTTTTATTGAAGATTTTTATCTTCGCTCGCTCGTCCATGAGTTAGAAGCGATGTACGAACAAAAACAGCTTACGACGATGGAAAAGCGCCAACTGTTAAAAATGTTTGCGCTTTTTCAGCATCCACACGTATATGAATATATGAAACAAACGGATGAATCGTTTACGCAATTTGATTATCGCCTCATTTTATCGCGCATGGACGATCGTATGTTTGCGAAAATGGTTGACCATTTTTTTGATTGGAATGAAAAAATACAATATGCGTTAATTGATATGATTGGCATTATGCAAAAGTTTGCGCACGTTTCATTTTTGCGTACATTGCTTCGGCATGAGCAAAGCGAATATCGCATTCGCGCATTAAAAGCGTTAGCGGAAATTGCTTTTCCGCTTGATTCCGAGCAACTTCGCATTCATTTACATTCACCCGTTTGGCAAGAGCGACTCATGGCACTTCGGCTATGTGCGCGCACACGTCCATATGAGCTTGTTGAGACGATGAAAGAGCTTGTCAAAGACCGTGTGTTCTCCGTGCGCTCGCAAGCGGCAGAGGCGTTGTTGCGCATGCCAAACGGCTTGGCGATTCTTGAACAAATCGCCCAAACATCAGATGACCGTTATGCGCGCGATATGGCGCTTGAGTGGTTAGAAAGAGGGCGAGAAAATGATTAAATTGGCAGCGATGTTCGTCTTTTTCTTTATGATTGCGGTCATTTTATTTTATACGTTTTTACTCGTCGTGTCGCTTATTCAATTGCGCCGCATGTACGAATTAGACGAATGGGAGCCGTATGAAGAAATGCTCGATGTGAGTTATACGAAACCGGTCTCGATTTTAGTGCCTGCCTACAATGAAGAAGCTGGCATTTTTGCAACCGTTCGCTCGTTACTTAGCATCGAATACCCAGAGTATGAAATTGTCGTCATTAACGACGGTTCAACAGACGATACGCTTGCGCGGTTGAAGCGGGATTTCGATCTTATTCCGATGAAGCGCGTCATTCGTGAACAACTAAAAACGAAACGGGTGCGTGCCGTGTATCGTTCCCGCAAGTTCTCTCATTTATTTGTCATCGATAAAGAAAACGGTGGAAAAGCAGATGCGTTAAATGCGGGGATTAATTTTTCAACGTATCCATACGTTTGTTCTATTGATGGCGACTCGGTCATTGAACGCCGTGCCTTTTTAAAAGTCATGAAGCCGATTGTGGACTCAGATGAAGACGTGATCGCATCAGGTGGAAGCGTGCGCATCGCTAACGGTTGCGACATTGAAAAAGGGGAAGTGGTGCGCATTGGACTTTCCCGTCATCCGCTTGTCATTATGCAAGTCATTGAATATTTGCGCGCGTTTTTAATGGGACGTATCGGATTAAGCCGCCATAATTTATTGTTAATTGTTTCAGGGGCTTTCGGCGTCTTTTCAAAACAATGGGTCATTCGTGCTGGTGGATATGCGCATACAGTCGGAGAAGATATGGAACTTGTCGTCCGACTCCACCGTCTCATAAAAGAAACGAAAACAAATAAAAAAATTGTGTACGTGCCTGATCCGGTTTGTTGGACGGAAGCGCCAGAGTCGATGACCGATTTGCGCAAACAGCGGCGGCGCTGGCATCGCGGATTGTTTGAAAGCCTTTGGCTTCATCGGCGCATGTGGTTTAACCCGCGTTACGGCTCAATCGGGCTCGTATCGATGCCATATTTTTTACTCATTGAATTTTTAGGTCCTGTCGTTGAGCTGCTTGGTTATATCCTCATTATCGTTTCGCTCATATTAGGCGACATATATATTGAATTTGCGATTTTACTATTCCTCGTTTCCGTTTTGTACGGTTCACTTTTTTCAATGGCTGCCATATTGCTAGAAGAATGGACGGTGCGGAAATTTTCGAATGTTTCAGACGTTGTACGCCTCTTTTTTTATTCATTTACTGAAACGTTATGGTATCGTCCGTTGACGGTGTTATGGCGCTGTGAGGGAATTGTTGATGCGCTGTTAAAAAGAAAAGGATGGGGAGAAATGAAAAGAAAAGGTGTGTCGAAATGATGAACAAACAACGTTGGCTCGTTTTATATGTCGTCTTTATTTTTCTGATCATTTCTTCACCGTATTGGCTATGGAAAATGAAGCCATCCACCACGTTACACGTGTTGATTGTCAATAAAACGGTTCCAGATGATACGTATCGTGAACATGAAGGGCTCGTTTGGCTATTAAACCAACAAAAGTACGTGAAGCCAAACGGAGCGC
This sequence comes from Anoxybacillus ayderensis, assembly GCF_000833605.1. Taxonomy (GTDB): domain Bacteria; phylum Bacillota; class Bacilli; order Bacillales; family Anoxybacillaceae; genus Anoxybacillus; species Anoxybacillus ayderensis. Next base: position 35,939 of record NZ_JXTG01000001.1, read on the forward strand.
GCTATGAGTTAAAAAAAGATTACGTTGGGTTTATCCCAACGACAAAAAAAGAGCGTCCATGGCCGACATCGTTACAATCGTACGATGTTATTTATGTGGCCGACACGTACGGTGTATATGAAAATGATTTGACGATAGAAAAGAAGAAAGGGAAGCGCTCTAAAAAAGTGTACGGTGGTCTGACAGAACAAGAAGTCGATCGGTTGCACGAGGCGATGTTTGAAGGAAACAAAACGCTTATTGCCGAATTTAATTCGTTCGCAAGCCCGACCGATCCGTCTGTTCGCAACAAATTTTATGCTTTATTAAACGTCGAATGGACGGGCTGGATTGGCCGCTATTTCCCGAAGCTTGAAAATGACGAAGTGCCTGTTTGGGTAAAAGAAAATTACGAAAAACAATATAATGAACGATATGCATTTACCGGTCCGGGTTATGTGCTTGTTGATGAACACGATCGGCTCGTCATTTTAGATAAAAAAGAAATAGGAAAACGAGGGGTGCTTTTTACTCCGACGAAAAAAGGAGAAAAAAAGCTTGGGATCGACGGCTCTATTCCGTATTCGTATTGGTTTGATATCGTCAAGCCTATACATGTCGAGGAAGTGTTAGCGACATATACGCTGTCGTTATCGGAACGTGGAAAAGAAAAATTGCAAGCGCTCGGGCTGCCGATGACGTTTCCAGCCATCGTTCACCATCGAAATGCGCGGTATGAGGCGTATTACTTTTGTGGTGATTATGCGGATCAACCGGATGTGCCGGGCATATATCAAACGGTCGGCATCGACGTATGGCGCAAATGGACAGTGCGTCATGACCCGAATAGCACCGCATCGTTTTATTGGAAAGCATATGTTCCGATGATGAAAACGATTTTTCAATCTGTGCATCATGACGAAAAGCGTACGGTCGAACGAACGATTGCGAAAACAGAAGACGGTATTCAGCTCGCTGGACGCGTCGGAGAGCAATATATACAAATTTATAAAAACGGGAAATGGAAAAATGTGTTGTTAAAAGGAGTGAATATGGGGATCGCAAAGCCGGGTCATTTCCCGGGGGAAACAGCGATTACGAAAGAACAATATTTCCGTTGGTTTAAACAAATTGGGGCAATGCATGCGAATGCCGTTCGTGTGTATACGATTCACCCGCCTGCGTTTTATGAGGCGTTTTACGAATATAACGAAATCGCCGAGCAGCCTTTATATTTATTTCACGGGGTATGGGTGAATGAAGAAACGTTTTTGCGCACAAACGATGCATTTGCAAAAGAAAATACGGATGAATTTGTTGCGGAAATGAAACGAACGATCGATATCGTTCACGGGCGGGCAACGATCCCACCTCGCCCAGGGCATGCGAGCGGCATATATCGATATGACATTTCACCGTATGTGCTCGGCTGGATTTTCGGGGTCGAGTGGGAACCGACTGTCGTTCATGCGACAAATATGAAACATGCACGTTTACTAGATTACAAAGGGACGTATGTGTACACAAAAGGTGCGTCGCCGTTTGAAATTTGGCTTGCGCGCATAATGGATGAAGCGATTGCGTACGAAACGGAAACGTACGGCTGGCAACGTCCGGTCAGTTTCACAAACTGGGTGACGACCGATTTGTTAACGCATCCGAGCGAACCGCTAGAAAAAGAAGATTTCGTATCGGTAAACCCGAACGTCATATATTCGACAAATAAAATGCATAGCGGCTTATTTGCGTCGTATCACATTTATCCATATTATCCGGACTTTTTAAACTATGAGCCGAAATATGTGAATTATATCGACCATCGTGGCGAGAAAAACAACTATGCAGGCTACTTACACGATATGAAACGCGTGCATCGCATGCCGATTGTCGTCGCTGAATTTGGCGTCCCGTCATCGCGCGGCATGACGCATCGCAACGTATACGGAATGAACCAAGGATTTCATTCCGAACAAGAACAAGGTGTAATCAACAAAAAATTGTTTGAAGACATCGTTCATGAACGCATGGCAGGCGGCTTTATTTTCACATGGCAAGATGAATGGTTTAAACGAACGTGGAACACGATGGATTACGACAACCCGGACCGCCGTCCGTTTTGGTCCAACGCGCAAACGAACGAACAACAATTCGGCTTACTCAGCTTTGATCCAGCAGAAAATGAAACGATGATGATCAAAGTCGATGGGCGAAAAGAAGATTGGGCATTCCAACAAATCGCTCCTGCCTTTCAACAAGACGGGCGCGCGCTCTATATGACGAGCGATGAACGGTACGTTTACATTCGTTACGACACAACCGTTAAGCAAGACAAAGACGTATATATATTGTTTGACACGATCCGAGATCAAGGGCAATCGACCGTTCTCGATGTGCCGAACGTACGAACAGAAGGCGTCGATTTCGTTCTCCATTTGCGCGGTGAAAAAGAAGGGCGATTATGGGTTGATAGTTATTACGATTCATTTTATTATCATTACGGACACGTCTTAAATATGATTGACCGTTTGCCGTATGCGAACAAAAAAAATAACGGCGTATATCATCCGATTCGTTTGACATTAAATAAAAAATTACAAATTAAAGGAAAAACGTATCCGTTCGATTTTTATGAAACAGGTGTTATGACGTTTGGTACCGCAAATCCGGACGATGAAGCGTACAATTCTTTAACAGACGTAAGCGTCAGCAAACGAAAAGATGGATATGAAATTCGCATCCCATGGGCGTTGTTAAATGTGAAAGACCCGAGCATGCACGAAGCGATGGGAGATATGTGGCAAGGCGGATTAGCAAGCAGCCGAACGATGGACGGCATTCGCATCGGCGTGTATGAAAAAGGGTTTTCATATCCTGAACATTTAGATGCAAAACAATTTTATACGTACACATGGGACGGTTGGGAGCAACCGACATATCACGAACGGTTAAAACGTTCGTACACGATCGTGCAACAAATATATAAGAACGTTGAAGGAGAGAGAAAATAATGGCGAAAATTTTATTAGCGGAAGATGAAGAAGTGTTGCGTATGCTCGTTGTCGATACGTTAGAAGATGAAGGGCACGACATCGATGAAGCGTGCGATGGGGAAGAAGCGTTAGAGCTGATTAAACAAAATGACTACGATTTAATTTTACTTGATTATATGATGCCAATATATACCGGTTTAGAAGTCATTCAACAAGTGCGCCAAATGCCCGATAAAAAACATGTAAAGATTATGATGCTATCAGCAAAAAGTCAACAGGCGGATCAACAACGTGTATTAGATGCTGGCGCTGACTATTTTATGGCGAAACCGTACAGCCCGCTTGAATTAGTACAACGAATCGAGGCGATTTTACATGGAGAAGATGCGTAACTATTTTCGGCAAAGCTTAGCAAGACAATTTGTTGCGCTTGTCACGAGCTTTTTATTCATCTTTGTGATCGGCTCGGCATCCCTTTTTTCGTATCAATCGTCGTTAACGACGTCATTTGAACAAAAAAAGGAACAAATCGAAACAAAGATGAAATATGCGCAAGAAATTGAACGGGCGTTTAACCAAGCGTTTTCTGATGCGCGCGGTTATTTAGCATTTAATCGGAAAGAATTTAAACTAAGCATTTTTCGCGAACAAGAAAATGTGCAAACGGCGCTCGATGCGTTAGAGTTAGCTGCGACGACAAAAGACGATACGCAATATATTTTAAAGGCGCGCCAGTTTGCTAACTATTATTTCGGTACGCTCGTTCCGCAAGCGATTGAAGCGTTTGAAAACGGCAATATACAAAAAGTATTAAGCTTATCCGAAAACGGCGGAACGGCGTCAATTGAACAATTCCAATTTCAAATGAAAACGTACAAAAATAAATTAACGGAACAGCTTGACCGTGAATTTCAACAATTGCGTGATGATCAAACGAAAGCCCAAACCGCGTTTATTTTATTCATTTTTACGATTTTGACAATTTTAATTACAATCGCGCGCATCATGATGAAAAAAATCGGAAGACCACTCAATGCATTAGCGGTCGTGGCTGAAAAAATTGCTAAGGACGAACAAGTCGTCTATGACATGCGTGAAACGACAAATCGCGAGGATGAAATTGGGAAACTAGCAACCGCCTTTAAAAAAATGTTAACGAGCATTCAAGAAAAAGAAGAAAGTTTAATGGCGCACAACGAAGAATTGATGGCGCAGCAAGATGAATTAGAGTTTCAACAAGCCGAGCTTGAACAAGCGTTGGAGACGATGCAAGCGCGCGAACAACAATTAAAACGGCGCAACGATTTCATTAACGGATTATCGAACTCACTTGATAAACAAGAAGTGTTAAATAGCATTGTAATGCATATGGCGCGTGTCATGGAAGCGGATCGCGGCATGATCGTTTTAATGAACGACGAAAAAACGCATGCCACATTCGGATTGTCGGAATACGGGGTTGAACAATTTTTAACATATATTTATAACGGCTTGCATCAACGACTGTTTGAGCAAAAAAAGCCGTTTATGTTAAAACGAGAAGTCGCAGCTTCTGAAAAAGGGTATCACGAAGAAACGATGTTCGTGCACGACGTCTTTTTGCCTGTCTTGTCAAACGAAAATGACGTGCAAGCCATTTTAGTATTTAGTCGCTTTGGCGGACCGTTTTCTGATGAAGATATTCAAGAATATGTCGGTTTAACGAAACAAATATCGATTTCACTACAAAAAATTGCGCTATACGAACAGTCAGAACGAGCGCGTGAAACGGTACAACATATTTTAAATACGGTGCAAGAAGGCATTCATTTCGTTGACCAGAATGGCAACAGCATGATCGTCAATAAACAAATGGTTGCACTGCTGCAAAAACAATCGATTGCTGAACTTGAAGGAGCAAGCTACGAACGATGGGTGCGCGACTTAGTTGAGCAATCAGACGCTGGCGAAAAGCTATGCGATTATTTACGCGCCATTATTTTTAACGGCGATGAAGAACGTGAGCCGTTTGTGTACCATTTACCGCAAAAACGAAAAGTCATTCAAGTGTACGCCAAGCCGTTATATCGCAATGGGGAGCGACAAGGAACGGTATTTGTTCATCGCGACATTACGAAAGAGTTTGAAGTCGACCAAATGAAATCAGAGTTTGTGAGCACCGTCAGCCACGAATTGCGCACGCCGTTATCGAGCGTACTCGGCTTTACGGAGCTCATGTTAACGAAAGAGTTGAAGCCAGAACGGCAGAAAAAATATTTAACGACGATTTACCAAGAAGCAAAACGATTAACGGCGTTGATTAACGACTTTTTAGATGTACAGCGAATGGAGTCTGGCAAACAAACGTACGACAAAAAATACGAAGATGTCGTTGCGATTATTGAAAGCGTCATTGAAACGCAAAAAGTAAATACAACGATCCATCAGTTTCATGTACAAAAAGAAACAAACAAAACGACGGTGCTCGGCGATCGCGATAAGCTCGCCCAAGTGTTTACAAACTTAATTAGCAACGCCATCAAATATTCACCAGAAGGCGGCAATATTACAGTGCGCATATACGAACGAGGCAATCGACTATGCGTCGATGTGCAAGACGAAGGGTTAGGCATTCCAGAAGAAGCGATCCCGAACTTATTTACGAAATTTTATCGCGTCGACAATTCCGACCGTCGCCGCATCGGTGGAACAGGGCTTGGACTAGCGATCGTAAAAGAAATTGTTAAAGCGCATGAAGGGGAAGTGAGCGTCACATCGGAATTGAAAAAAGGAAGTACGTTTACCGTCTCATTGCCGCTTGTCGTTATGGCGAATACGGGAGACGACGAACGCGAAACAGATGAAAAACAAGCGCATGCGCACGTTATTATTGTCGAAGATGATGAAAATTTAGCGGCGCTATTAGAAGCCGAACTAAAAGATAGCGGATTTCGCGTCAAACTCGTCAAAGAAGGGAAAGAAGCGATCGAGCTCATTCAAAAAGAAAAGCCGGATGCGGTCGTGTTAGACATTATGTTAGAAGAACATGACACGTCTGGTTGGGATGTATTAAAAGCGTTAAAGCAAAATGAAGAGCTCGCCCATATTCCTATTATCATTTCTTCGGCGTTAGAAGAACGGGAAAAAGGAATGGCGCTCGGCGCAAATAGTTATTTAGTGAAACCGTATCAACCGAGCCAACTATCAAAAACGATTTTGCAAATGTTGTTAAATAAAGAGCGACAAGGAGAAATTTTCGTCCCGCTGAACGAGGAAGCCAATTAAGGTTTCCTCTTTTTTTGTATAAAAAACGTTTGTCATTGCAAACTAGTAAAAAACGAAGCGGAAGAAAAAGGGGGCAAGATGATGTGGTTTTCGAAAAAAAATCGAGTTGACGAGGTTGTGAAACAGCTTGCCCATTCGCCAGATTTCATGTGCCGCCGCATCGAATGTAAAGGAAAAGCGGTATCCGTCCTTTTTTTAAGCAATTTAATTAATCACGCTCATCTTCAACAAAACGTCCTTGCCTTTATTCATGAACAAGAACATATATCCATTGAGCAATTAGCGCGCTGTTTGCCGATTGGCGCAGTGAGCATATGTGAAACGGAAAAAGAAATGGCGTCATATATACGCGACGGTTGGGCGGGCATTTACATCGAAAAAGAAAAGCGTGGTCTTGTCGTCAACATCGCAGAAAAAGTCGAACGTTCGCTTGAAAAAGCGGAAACGGAATCGCTTGTCCTCGGTCCGAAAATGTCGTTTACCGAGTCCATCGATACGAACATTCGTATTTTGCGCCAAAATATTACCGATCAAAAATTAGTGACTGAAAAAATGACGATCGGGGTGCGCAACCCGCTCGATGTGCGCGTCGTATACATTGAGGACATCGCCGATCAAACAAACGTTCAAACGGTGAAGCAACGGTTAACGGAATTGCAAATTGACGAAGTGATCGACAGCTCCATTTTAGCGCAACTATTAGACGATCATGCATATACGATTTTTCCGCAATATTTATTAACGGAACTGCCTGACCGCTTAGCGTATAGCTTAATGAAAGGGCGCATCGGCATTTTTGTTGATCGTAGCCCGACGGTCATCATTTGTCCGACAACGTTTTTTAGCTTTTTTGAGACGACGGAAGACGTTTATTTACGCTGGACGATGAGCACCGTCTTGCGTGCGGTACGAATGCTTGGCATTTTCGCTTCCATTTTTTTATCACCGTTATATGTCGCCGTCATTACATATCATTACGAAGTCATTCCGTCCGCTTTATTGTTAACGATTGGCGAATCCCGTTCGCGCGTGCCCTTTCCTCCTGTCATTGAAGCGTTATTTTTAGAATTTATGATTGAACTATTGCGTGAAGCAGGGGCGCGCTTGCCGACAAAAGTCGGTCAAACGATGGGTATCGTTGGCGGTATCGTTCTCGGACAGGCTGCAGTGGAAGCCGGATTTACGAGCAACGTGCTCATCATTATTGTTGCATTAAGCGCGCTCGGTTCGTTTACGGCACCAAGTTATGAAATGGGGGCAACGATTCGCATTTTACGCTTCCCAATCATTTTACTTGCGGCGCTTTGGGGGCTTATTGGCATATTTATTGGCGTCAGCCTGTTGCTTATTCATTTATTAAAGCTTACATCGCTTGGACGCCCATATTTATCGCCGATGTATCCGTTTCGTTTTGCAGATATGAAATATGCGCTCATTCGTTTGCCGATTAAGTTTTATAACGAACGTCCGAAAACGAACCGTCCGCAAAACTCCCGCCGTTTTTCATGGCGTGAAGCGATGAAACGAAAGGATTTGGATGAATGATGAAAACGCCAAACGAACGGCTATCCGTGAATGCGTATCTCGTTTTTTTTCTCGTTCATACCGCGCAAATTGGCCTCGGCATCGTCGGCGTGCAGCGCGTCATTTTCGTTGAAGCGCGCCAAGATGCATGGATTGCCGTCCTTATTAGCGGGTTATGGATTCATCTTATCGTTTTCGTCATTTGCCAAACGTTAAAATCGTCGGAACATGACAACATTTTTTCGCTTCATACGTTCGTGTATGGACGTGTGCTCGGTTGGATCATGAACGCAGCGGTTGTCGTTTATTTTTTAATGGCGTATACGTCTATTTTGCTCGGTTATGTGGAGATGGCATTAACGTGGATGTACCCCGATTTTCCGCTTTGGGGCGGTGCGCTCATTTTAGTGCTTTTAACGGTATATGCCTTATATGGTGGCGGGTTTCGGCTCGTGGCTGGCGTTAGTTTTTTAACGTTTTTTATGGCCATTTGGATCGTCGTTGTCGTTTTTCAACCGTTGAAATATGCGGAGTGGATTCATTTGCTGCCGATATTGGAAGCGACGCCGAAACAGATGATGAACGGCGTATTAAAAACGTCTTACACGATGCTCGGCTTTGAAGTGTTATATATCATTTATCCGTTTGTAAAAGAAAAAGAGCGCGTTCATCGCTATGCGCAACTTGGCGTGTTATTGACGACGTTTCTCGTTGCCATAGTGACCGTCATTGCGATTGTCTTTTTTAGCCCGAAACAACTTGATGTCACCATTTGGGCGTCGTTATCGATGTTTACAATTGTGAAGTTTCCGTTCATTGAACGGTTTGAATATATCGTCATTCCGCTTTGGTTACTCGTCATTTTACCGAATTTACTTCTGTTTATGTGGGCGATGACGCGCGGGGGAAAAGCGCTTTTTCATATAAAACAAAAATACGGATTATTTATTTTCGCATGTTTATCTTTCTTCGTTGCGATGATGTTTGAAAAGCGAGCGACAATTAACGAGTTTATTGATCAAGTCGGATGGTACGGATTTTGGCTAAGCTTCGTCTATCCGTTTTTCTTATATGTTTTTGTGCGCATGAAAACATGGGCAAAGGGGAGCGCAAAATGAAATGGTTTATCGTTGTCATGTTGTTGCTTAGCGGTTGTGTATCTCCGCGCGTATTAGAACGACAAGGCATTATTACAGCAACGGGGTTTGATAAAAAAGGGAAGATGTACGAAGGGGGCTCCGTCATGTTGTCGTTTAAGAAGATGGGTTCATCGATGTCCGAAGTCATTGAAGCGACAAATAAAACGAGCAAAGGATTTCGTCAAGATTTAGAGGCGCAAACGAGCCACGATTTAGGTTCAGGACAAATTCGCGTCGTTGTATATGGAAAAGAATTAGCAGAGAAGGACGGGATTTTTGGGTTAACCGATACGTTACAACGCGATGCGAACATCGGCTCACTCGTTTATTTAGCTGTTGGGGAGCCGAGCGCAAAACAAGTCATAAAAAGTAAAAAACATGAAGATACGCCCGATATTGGCACGTATTTATATCGATTAATTGAAAAAAATTTGCGCAGTGAATCGCTATTAGCCGCGACGTTGCACGAGTTCATTCATAGTTATTACGACGTTGGAAAAGACGCTGTGTTACCTTGTTTATCAGTACGCGATGATAAACCGATTATCGAAAAAGTGGCGCTCTTTCGTGGGGATAAGTTTGTTGGAACAGTGCGGCTCGACGAAAGTTTTTACATTAAAATGTTATCCTCAGAGTATAACACCGGACTAAAAAATATGACCGTGTCGCGCGAAGATGTCGCGCCGTTGTTAATAAAGAAAAAGGGGAAAAAAGTAAATATAGTCATTAATGAAATTAAAACAAAACGAAAAATCAAGCTCATTAGCCAAAAGCCAACGCCCCATTTTCGCGTCACAGTAAACATGCAAACAGAAATTTTAGAAATATCTGATAAAACGAAACCGATTATGAAAGATAACGTCCATATACTTGAACGAGCCATTGAAAAGCAAATGAAAAAAGAAATCGATCAGTTATTGGTGAAATTAAAAAGGTATGAAACAGACCCGATCGGATTTGGACAAATATACGATCATTCGGTGCGCAAGTTACAGTTGACGGATAAACAATGGTTACAATTATACAAAGATGCGCGTATCGATGTCGATGTGAACGTATCGATTTTACGCACAGGAACAATTGACTAATTTTTGTTTCTTTATGAAAAATTATTTTCAATCGTTGTGCCATATGGTTTAATAAAAGAAGGAGGGACAATACAAAAAGCGAGGATTACAACATGAATGAACAGCAGTTTTTATTCCAACACCCTCCATTGATGAAATGGGAGGCCGTTGGGCAAAAGTTTGATCAATGTGCGATTTTTTTTGTTACGAACGAAGATGGCACAATTGTGTATATGGGCGAATCGTTTATGAGACAACTATCACGTCGCTATGGCGTCGTGCAACAACTCGTTGACCGTGCTCATGAAGCCATTTCTACATTACATACAAACAATATGTGGTGCGGACAAGCGATCGTCGATCATCGTCATGCATATGTGCACGTGTATTCGTTTCAATCGCATTTCATTTGGACCGGGTGCTTTTTGATAGACGATGACGATTCCGATACATTAACGGGCGTCTTGTCGTACGATTCGTTTCAACATATGCTTTGCGAGCGAATAAATCAAAACGAACCGTTTACGTTATTGTCGCTTAATTTAGACCGATTTAAGTTTATTAACGATTTAATTGGCTATGAACGTGGAAACGAATTGTTAAAACAAGTAGCGGAGCGATTGCGTCGCTATGAAAACGGCATCGTTGCACGACAACATCGCGATCAATTTTTTCTCGCTTTTTATACGATTGACCGAAATGAATTGCATCGTTTACTTGGCGAAATGATGCAATTATTTTCCGTCCCGTTTCAACTGACCGATCAAGAGTTGACGGTGACGCCAAGCATTGGAGTAAGCGTCTTTCCTCATGATGCAACCAATTGGACGACGCTCATGTCGTTTGCCGACTTGGCGCTTGAAATTGCGAAAGAAAACGGGGGAAATACGTACTGTTTTTATACGAACGAATTAAAAAAGACGAACGAAGAAAAATTGTACATTCAGCATAGCATTCGAAAAGCGTTAAAGCAAAATGAATTTATGCTCCATTATCAACCGATTGTCGATATTCAAACAGGCGATATTGTGGCGGTCGAAGCACTGTTGCGTTGGCATCATCCGAAACGCGGCTGGATTTCGCCGGCGACGTTTATTCCGATCGCGGAGGAAACGAATTTAATTCAAGCGATTGGCGATTGGGTGTTGCGACAAGTATGTGAACAAAGTAAAGTGTGGAGGAAAAAAGGGCTCCCACATGTGCAAATCGGCATTAACGTCTCGATTAAACAATTTTTGCAAGCGGATTTAGTGAAACATATTGAACACGTGTTGCGCACGTACGATTTAGATCCGTTTTGCTTAAAACTAGAAATTACAGAAAGTATGGCGATGCATCATATCGATTATGTGCTCGCTCAACTTCAATCGTTAAAAAGTTTAGGGCTTCAACTTGCCGTTGACGATTTTGGGACAGGCTATTCTTCGTTGAACTATTTAAAAAAGCTTCCGGTCGACATTATAAAAATTGACCGTTCGTTTGTGCAAGATATGGTGAAACATTCATACGACTTATCGATCGTTCGCGCCGTCATTGAAGTGGCGCACAGCTTACAAATGAAAGTCATTGCCGAAGGGGTGGAAACGGAAGAGCAACTTGCGATTTTAAAACGAGAACGTTGCGACCGCGCCCAAGGCTATTATTTCAGCAAACCGCTCTCAGCTGAACAGTTTGAACAATTAGTCCAAAGTAAAAAAGGGCGATCTCATTAAGAGGCCGCCCTTTTGTGTAATATAATAAAGTATGATTGTTGAAGCTCGAAGCTTGTCCTTACCGAAATGTTTTCCCGAACCGATGCGGACGTGACCAGTCGTAACGTTTCGGCTTCGGTTGCACATCTTCTGGTGTGATGCCTGTATATGCTTGAAGTAAACGTTTCGCTTGAGACAACGGCATTTTAGCAACAGGGTTGCGATAAGAATCGTCCAACGTACCGAGATGAGGCAAATGCTTGAAGTCTTCTTTTGTTGGAGGTATGTGGAAGTAATATTGACCGATCGCCACAAGCACGTCCGACTTTTGTTGGCTGTACTTCGGATTTCGGGAAAAATGAAGCCCAACTTTTTTCGCTGTTCCTTCTTCGAGCATTTTTTCAATCGTTTTTTTCTTTAGCAAATACAAGTAAGAAGGATTTAACGCTGTTTTCGCATGACGGTTGACCGTAAACAGAGCGACCGATAAGTTTTCCACGGTGCATTCGACTGTTTCCATTGGCATTCCACTCCTTTTTGAAAGATAATATAAAATTTCAGATTTAGGGAGCTGTCTAGCTCCAAGCGCCATCGGCTCGAATCGCTCCGCCCCTTCTTTCGGCGGCGACACATTGAGACACTTCAGTGATGTTACCCACGCAGAACCGAGCGACCGCTTGGTTCGAGCTTTCCTCGGTGGGGCTTGTGCGCTCTTCGCCGATAAGCAGGCGCTTTTCGCTTTTCCTTTATACACTTTTATTATACACGATCGTCTATGTTTTTGGAAAATTTTTAATTCGTTTTTTACATAGAGGAGGGTAAACGTTGAAATACGGCATTATTGATATCGGCTCGAATACGATGCGCCTCGTCATTTACGAACGAAGCAAAAGCGGTCGGTTGCGCGAGCGGGAAAATGTAAAAATTGCAGCTCGCCTGCGCAACTATTTAACGGAAGACGGCTTTTTTACAGAGGAAGGATTGCACGTCCTTTTAGATGGACTACTCACATTTCAAGATGTGACGCGTTTTCATCACCTGCACGATGTCAAATGTGTGGCGACGGCAACGATTCGTCAAGCGCGCAATCGCGATGACATCGTTCGCTTTATTGCAGAAAAAACCGATTTTCGTATTCGTATTTTATCCGAATATGAAGAAGCATACTACGGCTTTTTAGCCGTCATTCAATCGACGTCATTTCATGAAGGGATTACGGTCGATATTGGCGGTGGAAGTACGGAAGTGACGTATTTTCATAACCGCGAACTTGTCGACTATCATAGCTTCCCGTTTGGGGCGTTATCGCTAAAACGTCAGTTTGTCGCAGGAAACGTGCCGACAGATGAAGAACTACAAACGTTGCGTGCATACGTCGACAAACAATTTCAATCGCTTCCGTGGCTAAAACAACGCCGCCTGCCAATCATTGCGATCGGAGGAAGTGCCCGAAACGTCGTGCAAGTGCATCAAATGTTACAAAACTATCCGATTGCGGGCATTCATCAATACGAAATGAAGCGAGACGACATTGTACAAGTAAAAAAATATTTGCGTTCGTTGACGTTTGAACAGCTGCAAAAAGTCGAATCATTATCGAAAGATCGAGCGGATTTAATTATTCCTGCGGTCGAAGTGTTTCAAACGTTATACGAAACCGTTGATGCGACGATGTTTATTTTAAGCCGAAAAGGATTGCGCGACGGCATTTTTTACGAACAGTTTGGGCCGATCGTCTTTCCCAGCGTATTAGATGAAAGTTTTTTTGAACTAGCCCAAGATTACGAAGTAAATACAAACCATGTACAACACGTATTAAAACTTGTCATTCAACTGTTTGAACAAATGCGCACGCTTTCGCTTTTTCCGCTAACGGGGGAAGATCTCGTCTTATTAAAGCGCGCCGCTCACGTGTTTTATTTAGGGCAATATGTCGATGAAGAAGCAAGCAGCCAACATACGTTTTATCTTTTAGCGAATCGAACGATTGACGGATTAAGCCATCGCGATCGTGTGCAGCTTGCGCTTGTCGCTTCGTTTAAAAATAAGACGTTGTTTAAACAATACATTCAGCCGTTTCATTTGTGGTTTACCCGCGCAGAACAAAAAAAGCTTCGTTTTCTCGGTGCGCTATTAAAATTTGCTTACAGCTTAAACGATACGAAGCGAAACATCGTTGAGCGGGTGCAGCTTGAGCTTCAAGGGGACATAGTCGTCATGCATCTTTTTTGCAGTCAATCGTTTAAAGCGGAAGAATATCAAGCGGAAAAACATAAAAAACATGTGGAAAAAATGTTAAAACGCCCGATTCAATTACAGTTTCATTTGGAGGGATGAATATGGATTTAAGCCATCCGCGTTATTACAATAACCGCGAATTAAGTTGGCTAGCCTTCAACGAGCGCGTCTTGCAAGAAGCGATGGACGAACGCAATCCGTTATTAGAACGGCTGAAATTTTTAGCGATTTTTAGCTCGAATTTAGATGAGTTTTTTATGGTGCGCGTCGCGGGGTTAAAAGATCAAGTGAAAGCTGGATTTAATAAGCCGGAAAATAAAGCGGGATTAACGCCGAAAGAACAGTTGAAACAAATTGCGAAAAAAACGCATACGCTTGTAAAATGGCAGTACGACATGTACAACGAAACGCTGTTGCCGATGTTAAATAAAGAAGGAGTATATTTGCTTGCTCCAAACGAGTGGAGCGACGAACAGACGACATATTTACAGTCGTATTTTATGAAAAATATTTTTCCGGTGTTAACGCCGATGGCTGTCGATGCGTATCGTCCGTTTCCGATGTTGTTGAACAAAAGTTTAAATTTAGCGATCGTCCTTGACGATGAGGAAGATGAAGATGAACGGAAAAAATTAGCGATCGTGCAAGTGCCGGCGGTGTTAAATCGCTTCATTCCATTGCCAGCAAACAACGACATGCACGCTTATGCGCTGTTAGAAGATGTCATTACGACGTTTATTCATACGTTATTTAAAGGATACACCGTTTCGTCTGTGACGCAATTTCGCATTACGCGCAACGCCGATTTAACGATTCACGAAGAAGGGGCGCGCGATTTATTAAAAGAAATTGAAAAAGAGCTAAAAAAGAGAAAATGGGGCGCAGCTGTTCGGCTTGAAATGAGCAAAAAAGGGTTTGACGAATGGGTGCTCGATTATTTATTAGATGAGTTAGAAATTCATGAAAAAGATGTGTATCAAATTGACGGACCGATCGATTTAACGTTTTTCTTTTCGTTTTATTATGAAGTGGCGAAATATAAAGAACATCTCGTTTTTCAAACGCTCATTCCGCAACCCCCAAAAGATGTAGATGACGATGAAGATATATTTGAAAAAGCGAAAGAGCGCGATTTATTGTTTCATCACCCATATGAGTCGTTTGAGCCAGTCATTGATTTTATTTCCGATGCGGCAGACGATCCGGACGTGTTAGCGATCAAACAAACGCTGTATCGCGTCAGCGGAGATTCTCCGATCATTGAGGCGTTAAAACGAGCGGCGGAAAACGGCAAACAAGTGACCGTTCTCGTTGAATTGAAAGCGCGGTTTGATGAAGAAAATAACGTGCAGTGGGCGAAAGAGCTTGAAAAAGCAGGATGCCACGTCATTTATGGCATGACGCATTTAAAAACACATAGTAAAATTACGTTAATCGTTCGGCAAAAACATGGGAAAATTGAGCGGTTCGTTCATTTAGGAACAGGCAATTATAACGACGCGACCGCCAAAGTGTACACCGATTTTGGTTTGATTACGTCGAACGAACAATTTGGCGAAGATGCGACAAACTTTTTTAATTATTTAAGCGGCTATATGGAAAAACCGGAATTTCGCCATTTAGTCGTCGCCCCGTTTGATTTACGGCAACAATTTTTACAGCTCATCGACGAAGAAATTCGCTATCATAAACAATATGGCGATGGGCGCATCATCGCGAAAATGAACTCATTAACGGACAAACAGCTCATCATGAAGCTATACGAAGCGTCTCAAGCAGGGGTGCAAATTGATTTAATTGTGCGCGGCATTTGTTGTTTGCGCCCGCAAATGAAAGGGGTAAGCGAAAACATTCGCGTCCGCAGCATCGTCGGTCGCTTTTTAGAGCATAGCCGCGTATATTATTTTCATCACCATGGACAAGCGCGCGTCTTTTTATCATCTGCCGATTGGATGACGCGCAATATGGACCGCCGCATCGAAATTTTATTTCCGATTTTTAAAAACGAATTAAAACAGCGGCTTATTGACGTGTTGCACATTTTGCTTTCTGATAATGTAAAAGCGCGCGAGCAAAACGAACGAGGCGAATATCATTATGTAAAACGGGAAGAAGGAGAAGAAGAAATAGATAGCCAAATGGTTTTATTTCACATGGCATACGATGTCGCAGACGATGAAGAATAAGGAGATGATGATGTGAAAGAAAGCGGAGCGGTGGCCCTTGGCGGAGCGCTAGGGGCGCTATGTCGATACGGTGTAGCGATTGTATTCCCATTTCTCACATTTCCGTGGGGAACGTTGCTCGTTAATTATATCGGTTCGTTTTTACTTGGGGCACTTACGTCTTACGTCGGAAAGAAAAAAATGGCCGAATGGTTGCGTCTCGGCATCGGAACAGGATTTTGCGGCGGATTGACGACGATGTCGACGTTTAGTAAAGAGACGATCATGCTATGGCACGAACATGTTGGACTTGCGAATGCATATGTGCTCACATCTTTCGTTGGGGGCTTGCTTTTTTGTTATGCAGGCGTGTATGTGGGAGAGCGAATGGGTATGAAAAAAGTAGGTGAGGCGTCATGATTGCGGTCGCTCTTGGCGGAGCGTTTGGAGCGTGGTGCCGCTATCAGCTTGGCATATGGTTGTTGCGCTGGACGAGAAAATCACGTGTGCCGCTTTCCATTTTGTTCATTAATTGGCTCGGTTCGTTCGGGCTTGGCATCGTGCTTGCACACGACGTGCAAGCCGTCGGGATCACGGTTGGCTTTTTCGGAGCGTTTACGACGTTTTCGACATTTAGCGTTGAAGCGTTGCAACTATTATTAGGAAAGCGATATAAAGAAGCATCTCTTTACATCGTTGCCTCACTCATCGGAAGCATATGTATGTTTCAAGCCGGGTTTATGTTATGACCCGGCTTTTAATGTGAACAACGTTAATTCTGGTGGGGTTAAAAAGCGAAACGGCATGCGCGTCGTTCCAAGGCCGCGATTGACGTATAAGGTGAGTTGCTCGACGTCGTAAAACCCTTCGACATATTGTTTCGCTAGCGGAGGGGTGACGAGCGGTCCAATCCACGGCAGTTGAATTTGTCCCCCGTGGCTATGACCAGACAGCTGAAGATGAAACGGATAGACGCTCGCTTGTGTGACAAGATCAGGCTCATGAATAAGCGCAATCGTATACGTTTCCTTTGGCAACTGTTGCACCGTCTTTGCGAAATTTGGCTGACCGAGCATAAAATCGTCCAACCCCGCAATGACAATTTGTTCGTTCCCTTGACGAACACGTACCCATTCGTTCACGAGTAAACGAAACCCAGCGTTCTCCATCATGTCTTTGTATATATTTGTTCCGTATCC
The DNA here is from genome assembly GCF_000833605.1 of Anoxybacillus ayderensis. Classification (GTDB taxonomy): domain Bacteria; phylum Bacillota; class Bacilli; order Bacillales; family Anoxybacillaceae; genus Anoxybacillus; species Anoxybacillus ayderensis. Next base: position 53,195 of record NZ_JXTG01000001.1, read on the forward strand.
GCCGTGATCGTGGTTTCCATAAATACAATACTTCCCAAGCGGAGCATGAAGCGTTTCTAATAGTGATGTAATCGCATCGACATGCTCATATTTGTTCGGTTCATCAAGCAAATCGCCTGTAAAACAAATGAGATGCGGATCGAGGTCGTTCATTCGTTTCACGACGCGTTGAAAATGGTCAACAGTATAATGATACCCTAAATGCACGTCGCTAAATTGAAGAAGTCGACAGCCATCAAAGCTTTTTGGAATAAGCGGATGCACGATCTCGTAACGCCGTACCGTCAACTGCCTCGGCTCAATATATTTGGCATACATATATCCCGCCGTGGAAAGCAACGCCCCTTTGACGAATAAAGAAAAAAACGTTTGTAAAAAATCTCGTCGTTTCATAATTTTCAAACCTTACCACGCGAAAATGTTCTTCATTCATTATAAAAGAAAAAAGTTGATAAAAACAGCAAAAACAATATTAAAAATTTTCTAAATATATAGTACAATAAAAATGAATGAACAACCATTCATAAAAGGGGATGAGAAGATGAAGGGGAAAGTTGTGATTGTGACAGGCGGTTCAAGCGGCATGGGAAAATATATGGCGAAGCGTTTTGCGGATGAAGGAGCGCATGTCGTCATTACCGGAAGAAGAAAGGAAGCGCTTGAAGAAGCGGCGAATGAGATCGGGGGAAGCGTGCTTCCGATCGTCATGGACGTCCGTCAACCAGAATTAGTCGCTGCGATGGTAAAAGAAACAGATGAACGGTTCGGAAAAATTGATGCGTTAATTAATAACGCTGCAGGAAACTTTATTTGTCCAGCAGAAAAGCTATCGATTAACGGTTGGAATAGCGTCATCGACATCGTTTTAAACGGGACGTTTTATTGCAGTCGAGAAGTCGGAAACTATTGGATTGAAAAAGGACAAAAAGGATCGATCATTAACATCGTTGCTACATATGCTTGGGGAGCGGGGGCAGGCGTCATTCATTCGGCATGCGCCAAAGCAGGCGTGCTAACGATGACGCGCACGTTAGCGGTCGAGTGGGGAAAAAAATACGGCTTTCGCGTCAACGCCATCGCTCCCGGTCCGATTGAGCGAACAGGTGGAGCAGAAAAGCTTATTTTATCAGAAGAGATGGAAAAGCGTGTGAAAGATAGCGTGCCGCTCGGCCGTTTCGGTACGCCAGAAGAAATTGCAGCAGTCGCCTCGTTTTTGCTTTCTGATGCGGCCGCATACATTAATGGCGAGTGCATTACGGTCGACGGCGGGCAATGGCTCAATCAACATCCGTTTTAATGCGACGTTTGCTGACGTCGCTTTTCTTCTGTTTCCCGACAAGCACTTTTATTTTTCTTATGATATAATGAGTGAAAAAACGGGGGAGGAAGCGTCGTTTTGGATGCGCTAGACATTTTAACACACATCGATCAAGTCGTTCCGTATTACCAACCGATTTTTAGCGCCGACGAGCAATGCATCGTCGGATATGAAGTGCTTGGGCGCTTTCAGCAAGGGGATGAAGTAATGAGCCTCGGCCCATTTTTTCACGACGAAACGATTCCAGAGGAGTTTCGGATGGAAGTCGACTTGGCGGTAACGACAAAAGCGCTCGAACAGTTTGTTCACGGGCAGCCCGCATCGCTCATTTTCATTAATCGTGATGCGAACGTGTTAATGATCGACCGGGGGGAATCGTTTTTGCAACTTCTTCTTCAATATAAAGAAAAAGGACTGAAGTTAAACCAAGTCGTCCTTGAAATAACCGAGCATCATTTTAAAGGCGACATTCAACAGCTCGGGCACGTATTGACGTATTTGCGTACATACGGCATTCAAATTGCGGTTGATAATATTGGGAAAGAAAGCAGCAACTTAGATCGCATTCGGTTGTTAGCACCCGATTTATTAAAAATTGATTTGCGTGCGTTGCGCACGTCAGCGACAGCGGTATCGTACGATGATGTGCTTTATTCCATTTCGCTTTTAGCGCGGAAAATTGGGGCGACCCTTTTATATGAAGGGATAGAAAACGCCTTTCAACTTCAATATGCGTGGCGAAACGGCGGCCGATATTATCAAGGCTATTATTTGCACGAACCGTCACCGTCATTTCTTCCGCCACATTTATTAAAAGAAACGTTGCGCAATCAATTTCATACGTTCATTCAACATGAAAAAAAGAAACTGCAAACGTTATACGATATTTCCGAACAATTTCAAGCGCGCGTATCCGAGCTTGTGGCGAAACATAAAAAAGCTTCATCGTTTAACGAACTCATTTCCGCCCTAGCCAAACATTTAAGCGATTGTAGTTTTCGCATTTACGTATGCGATGAAGACGGATTTCAACAGTCCGCGAACATATTTAAACGAGGCGAAACGTGGGAGCTACAGCCGCAATACGAAATGAAAAATTGGAGCTGGCGTCCGTATTTTTTAGAAAATATTATTCGCATGCGCTCCCGCAAACGAGGCATTTTATCTGATTTGTACAGCGACATTGAAACAGGTGAAACGATCCGCACATACTCGTATCCGATTGATGAACATCATTATTTGTTTATCGATTTAACGTATGAATATTTATTTGAGCATAACGCCCATTTGTAATAAAATATCGTTCGCGGTGGAAAAGTAAGCATAAGGCGCAAACGTTGTGTCACGCCAAGGCGATGTTTGCGCACCGTTTCCTAGAGAGGTGGGCGATGATGGATACATTTTCTTGGATGCTTTTACTTGTTGCTAGCGGGGTATTAGTCGGGGGACTTGTTTATACGTATCAAGTAGGAAAGCGACAAAAAGTGCAAGGTGAATACGATGCGCCCGTCAGCGAAAAAGTGGCTGCCCATCCGTATGTCCGCAATCCGATTTTTATTGCATACATCGTGTTTGTCGCTCTTTTGCTCGGGTATATCGCATACGTCGCCATTCAAACGTAAAAGCCCGCTTTTGTGGGCTTTCGTTTTTGTTTACTTTTTTCGTGAATCTTGGTACAGTAGTGAATAGTCGCTGAAATACGTATCGGAAAGGAATGAATGTCATGTCGCAATTATTAGGCATTATCCAACGGTTAATTAGCTTACAAGAACAAAAAACAGGAACGAACGAAGCGCCACAACGCAACTTTGAAGTCAATGGTGAAAAAAAATGTAGCGTGACATATTATGAAAAAACGAACACGTTCGTATTAGAAGTGTACGAAAAAGGCGAAAAGCCGAAATCGTATCAATTCGACAACATTGATATGATCGCCATTGAAATCTTCGATTTGTTGAATTAATTGTTCAAAAGGCATATGAAAAGGAGCTATCTAATCATTGAGCAGTAAGCTCATTAGATAGCCCCTAGGTTGCCTGTGACAAGACAGGCAGTGATGACTTCGCTAATATAGCGAATGAATTGCCTGTGACAAATACAGGCGACGTATGGTCAGTTTATTTTTATATCACTCATTTTATGCATAAAATATGCGAAAAGGACCTTTTGGCAGGTCCTTGTGAGAAAAAACGTGATTCATCACGTGGTTTGCCCGTGACGAGACAGGCGATGTATATGTTTGACTTAAATATATCTTGATGTACGAGTGACTGTCAAGCCCGTTTATTATTTTTTTAAGCTTTTTCTAAGTCCGAAAACCCATTCAATACGAATCATAATCTTTTCCATGTCTTTCACGTCGATATTCCCTTTATGTTCTTTTAAGCGAATTTTGCTTACGGTTTTTGTTTCTTCTCCTAAAACAGCCGAATCATAATCTAAAAATGGGTATTTGTTTTTAAAAAGAAAATAGTGGCTGTGATATCGCGGCTCATTTAAATATGTAACGATTTCCCCGTTTTTGAAAATCGCTTTCTTTTTTAAATTTTTCGTTAACGGTACGATCGAGACGTTGCCTGACGAAAGATTAATTTGATCATTAGATACGACAATGACCGGGCGGCATTCCCCTTGTTCAGTCCCGATATTTTCTCCTAGTTCACACATATACACACCACCGCGGATGATTCGGCGACTTTTTTGCGTCGTTTCGTTTTCAATCCATTTGCTTGCTAATGTTATTTTTTTCGCATGCCATTCATTTAGCTTCGCTTTTTTGCTTTCTTTTTTTAGGCGCAATCGTTCGCGTTTTACGGCTTCCGATTCCATTATTTTCTCCCCCCATGTGATACAATTCCGTTTATTATTGTATCATATCCGATGCACTTCTCGCTTTTCCATATCGAAACGAACATGATACAATGACAAATGGGGATTATATTGTGAAAGGCGGAATGACGATGCAACAACCATCGCTGACTGAACTAATGATTCCGTCCGATAAAGTGGCGCACGTGCAAGTGGGGAATCATTTACAACACGCGTTACTCGTCTTAACGCGCACAGGATACTCAGCTATCCCGGTATTAGATATGACGTATAAACTGCAAGGGCTCATTAGTATGACGATGATTATGGATGCCATTTTAGGTATTGAGCGCATCGAGTTCGAGCGGCTTGACACGATGAAAGTCGAACAAGTGATGCAGCGCAACATGCCGCGCCTACATATAAACGATTCATTTTTAAAGGCGTTGAAGTTGCTTATTGATCACCCATTTTTATGCGTAGAAAATGATGACGGTTATTTTGTAGGCATTGTGACGCGGCGTGAAATATTAAAGCGATTTAATCGCTCGATGTACGAAAAGCGACAATAGGCTTGTCACCGTTTATTTCATTTGTTAAAGTAAAAAAATAAAACGATAAGGAGGAAGTTGCGATGATGATGGACGCAAATGAAATTATTTCCTTTATTCAAAACAGCAAAAAGAAAACACCTGTGAAAGTATACATAAAAGGAGACGTCGCTGACATTGATTTTGGCCCGAGCGCGAAAACATTTATTACAGGTCAGACAGGCGTCGTATTTGGCGAATGGGCAGACATTGAAGCAGCGCTTGAAGCGAACAAACATAAAATCGAAGACTACGTCGTGGAAAACGACCGTCGCAATTCTGCGATTCCACTTCTTGATTTAAAACATATTAAAGCGCGCATCGAGCCGGGAGCGATTATCCGCGATCAAGTGCAAATTGGCGACAATGCCGTCATTATGATGGGGGCGGTCATTAATATCGGCGCCGTTGTTGGTGAAGGAACGATGATCGATATGAACGCTGTGCTTGGCGGACGTGCGACAGTCGGAAAAAACTGCCACGTTGGTGCGGGAGCAGTACTTGCTGGTGTCATTGAGCCACCGTCAGCTAAACCGGTCATTGTAGAAGATGATGTGATGATCGGAGCAAACGCGGTCATTTTAGAAGGAGTAACGGTCGGAAAAGGTGCGGTCGTTGCCGCAGGTGCGATCGTGACAGAAGATGTGCCTCCATATACCGTTGTTGCAGGCGTACCCGCGCGCGTCATTAAACAAATTGACGAAAAAACAAAAGCAAAAGTTGAAATTAAACAAGAACTTCGCCAACTATAAAGCGTGGAATGGATCCACGCTTTTTTCAAAAGGAGGATCGAAATGTTTATAAACATCCGCCGCGATTTGCATCAAATTCCTGAGCTCGGCTTTCAAGAGTGGAAAACACAACGATACATATTAGATTATTTAGCTCGTCTCCCACAAGAACGGTTGCAAATGAAAACGTGGCGCACAGGCATTTTCGTGCGAGTTCTCGGCATGGCACCGAAGAAAACGATCGGCTATCGCGCCGATATGGACGGGCTGCCGATTGACGAGCAGACGGACGTCCCGTTTCGTTCAACGCATGAAGGACGCATGCATGCATGTGGGCACGATATGCATATGGCGATTGCCCTCGGTGTGCTCACTCATGTTGTTCATCATCCCATTCGTGATGACATGCTGTTTATTTTTCAACCAGCCGAAGAAGGACCGGGCGGGGCGCTTCCGATGCTTGAAAGCGATGAAATGAAACAATGGATGCCCGATATGGTGATCGCTTTGCACATTGCTCCTGAATATCCGGTCGGAACGATTGCGACAAAAGAAGGGTTATTGTTTGCGAATACGTCCGAGCTTTTTATTGATTTAATCGGCAAAGGAGGACATGCGGCGTTTCCGCATGAAACGAAAGATATGGTCGTTGCCGCCAGCGCCCTCATTATGCAGCTGCAAACGATCGTCTCGCGCAACGTCAATCCGCTAGATAGCGCGGTCATTACGATTGGCAAACTGACGAGCGGCACCGTACAAAACGTTATCGCCGAGCGGGCAAGACTAGAAGGGACGATTCGCACGTTATCTCCGGAAGCGATGGAAAAAGTAAAAGGGCGCATTGAAGCGATCGTGCGCGGCATCGAAGTCGCTTACGACTGCGAAGCGCATATTGATTACGGTTCGATGTATTACCAAGTGTATAACGATGAAGCGTTAACGAATGAATTTATGCAATTTGTGGAACAAAAAACAGATGTTCATCTCGTTCGTTGTCAAGAAGCGATGACGGGCGAAGATTTCGGCTACATGCTCGCGCGCATTCCCGGCTTTATGTTTTGGCTCGGCGTGCAATCTCCGTTCGGTTTGCATCATGCCAAATTAAATCCGAACGAAGAAGCGATCGGTGTCGCTATTGAACTTTTGACTCGCTATATCGCTTGGAAAGGAAATCATAAAGTAGAGGAAGAAGAATGATGAAATTACGAGAACCTATGCCATCATTAGACGGAGCAACAGTCGTACTAAACGAAAATGTCACTCGCGAACAGCTCATCGGCAAACCGACGCTCATTCATTTTTGGGCGGTGAGCTGCCATCTTTGTAAAGACGGAATGAAACAAGTGAACGTCTTTCGCGATCGTTATAAAGAGGAGTTACACGTCATTTCGATTCATATGCCGCGACGCGACGGTGATGAAAACGTTGAAGTCGTCAAACAGCTTGCGGAACAATATGGGATTACACATCCGCTTCTCATTGACAACGATCACCGGTTAAAAGAGGCGTTTGATAACCGGTGCGTACCGACGTATTACGTATTTGATGCCAACGGTATATTTCGCCATTACCAAGCAGGAAGCGGTGGAATGAATATGTTAGAAAAACGAATCATCCGCGTCATTGATGAATATCGAACAAGAGGGGATATGTCGTGAAGAAAAAAGAATTTGCTGTCATCGGTCTCGGGCGTTTTGGAGGTAGCGTATGTCGCACGTTAAGCGAGCAAGGAATGGAAGTGCTTGCGATTGATGTAGACGAAGAGAAAGTGAACGAATATGCATCGATTGCCTCACAAGCCGTCGTTGCCGATTCAACGGACGAAAACGTTTTGAAAAGTTTAGGCATTCGCAACTTTGACCACGTTATCGTTGCCATCGGTGACAACATTCAAGCGAGCATTTTAACAACGCTTATTTTAAAAGAGCTCGGCGTCGAAAAAATTACGGTAAAAGCGACGAACGATTATCATGAAAAAGTGTTGAAAAAAATTGGTGCCGACCATATCGTCCATCCTGAGCGAGATATGGGCGAAAGAATTGCGAACAATATGATTTCAAACAACGTGCTTGACTATTTAGAACTGTCCGATCGCCATAGCATCGTCGAAATTGTCGCAAACGAACGGCTCCATGGTCATTCGCTTCTTGAGTTAGACATTCGTGCCAAATACGGCATTAACATCGTTGCAATCAAACGAAACAACGACATTATCGTTTCACCGCTTGCCTCAGAAGTCATTTACGCAGGTGATATTTTAATCGTCATCGGTGCCGATCAAGACATTGACCGTTTTGAAAGCGAAGTCGTTGGAGAATAAAAAGAAGGTGTCCAAACGGGCACCTTCTTTTCAACAATCTGAAAGACAGAATATATTTCCGTCTTTTTCATTAGGTATGGTTATTTATGATATTTGTCCTTTCAAGAATTCTTTTTTCTTCTAGATATTTCAATTGGATTTCAAACACTTTTTCTCTTGGTACGTAATGAATGATTCCTTGTTTCAAAAGTGCATCCACTTTTTTTACTTTTTTCATTATTTCTCCTCGGAGCTTTGTGTTTTTAATTTCAAAAGGAACATCATTTAAAGTATATGGTTGGCCAATGAATTGTTTATGAATCACATACATATTTTGTATCAATAAATAACTATCATAACGATTTATTTTAATGGGGTGTATAAAATCTGGTCTTTTCATCGATAATGCTTTAATCTTTCCGTTTTTATCATCATCTTTTGTGATTGGAATACAAAAAAGCCCATCAGGGAATTCTTCTTTTTCAATGACTAAAATTAACGCAGGTCTTCTCTCTTTTATAGGTACTTTGTATTGTGTCCAATCGGTGATTGAAAAAAATTCTTCCTTGATGAAATAAATTTTAAAATGTTCAGACATATCATAATACCCCAATCCAAAAAAAGAAGCGGATACCCCGCTTCTTTTTCTGACAAGTTTTCGAGTCCGCCACTTATTAGTCGCCTGCGGATGAGCGACAAGTTTTCGAGTCCGCCACTTATTAGTCGCCTGCGGATGAGCGACAAGTTTTCAAATCATTTGTCCGATCTTTTGCCACCGCAATTTCTAATGGTGGCGAAAAGACAATCGTAGGTAACTAAAACACCCTACATTTATATTTTCATTATATTCAACGGAATTTATTCTGTCAATGAACATACTTGTTAAATTCCTTATTATACTAAACGAAGAACTTGTCTTTTTTCTCCTACAAACATTTCACTCATCCCAATAAAATATTTGAAAGTAAAGGAGAAAATGAAAGAAGGTGTCCAACCGGGCACCTTCTTTCCTATACTTCCATAATAATTGGTAAAATCATTGGCTTGCGTTTCGTTTTTTCGTATAAAAACGGTGCGAGCGTATCGGTAATTTCTGTTTTAATGTCCGACCATTGATTTGTTCCTTGTTCAAGCAGCTGTTGTAAATGTTTGGCGATCAGTTGTTGCGCATCGCTAATTAAGTTGCCAGATTCACGCATATAGACGAATCCGCGCGAAATAATGTCTGGTCCGGAAGCGATTTTCATTTCTTTCATATTGATGCTTACAACGACGATCACTAATCCTTCTTCTGACAAAATGCGACGGTCGCGCAAGACGATGTTGCCGATATCGCCAATGCCGCTTCCGTCGATATATACGGAACCGGACGGAATTTTGCCAACGATGCTTGCCCCTTCTTCACTAATGCCGAGCACATCACCATTGTCCATAATAAAGCAGTTTTCTTCTGGCACACCGCAATCAACCGCAAGTTTCACATGCATTTTTTGCATGCGATATTCGCCATGAATCGGCATAAAATATTTTGGCTTCATTAAGCGAATCATTAATTTTTGTTCTTCTTGTCCGCCGTGACCAGACGTATGAATGTCGCTAAGCGGTCCGTGAATGACTTCCGCTCCTGCGCGCGCAAGCATATTAATAATGCGATTGACGCTTACGGTATTGCCCGGAATTGGCGAAGACGAAAAGACGACTGTATCGCCCGGCATAATTTGAATTTGACGATGCGACCCGTTAGCGATGCGCGACAACGCTGCCATCGGCTCGCCTTGACTTCCGGTACAAAGAATCGTGACGCGATGGGCAGGGAGGCGATTAATTTGCGCCGCATCGACAAACGTATCTTTCGGACATTTAATGTAGCCGAGCTGTTGGCCAATTTCAATAGCCGCTTCCATGCTTCGTCCGAATACGGCGATTTTTCGATTGTTTAATACAGCGGCTTCCGTCACTTGTTGTAAGCGGTGAATGTTCGAAGCGAATGTCGCAAAAATAATGCGTCCTTGCACTTTTCGGAAAATGTCGTGAATGCTTTCGCCGACGCGCCGTTCCGACATTGTAAAATGCGGGATTTCGCTATTTGTGCTATCAGACAATAAACAAAGGACGCCTTCTTTTCCGATTTCGGCCATTTTCGTTAAGTTCGCTGGCTCGCCAACAGGCGTAAAGTCGAATTTAAAGTCGCCCGTATGCACGATTTGTCCGACCGGCGTTTTGACGACGATGCCGTAGCTATCTGGAATGCTGTGCGTTGTACGGAAAAATGTCACCGCTGTTTTTCCGAACGAAATGACGTCGTCTTCTTTTATTTCAATGAGCTTCGTTTGACGCAACAATCCGTGCTCTTCTAGTTTATTGCGAATGAGTCCAAGCGCCAATTTGCCGCCGTAAATCGGAACGTTCACTTGGCGAAGCAAATACGGAATGCCGCCAATATGGTCTTCATGTCCGTGCGTAATAAATAACCCTTTAATGTTTTCCGCATTTTTCACTAAATAGCTGTAATCAGGGATGACGTAATCAATGCCGAGCAATTCGTCTTCCGGAAATTTAATGCCGGCATCAATGATGATGATTTCATCTTCATATTGCACCCCATATGTATTTTTCCCAATTTCGCCTAGACCGCCGAGAGCGAAAACACCGACTTGCTTATTTTTTAACATGTTCATTGTTTAATCTCCAATACGTGAAAATGAGCGTTTTGTTGTTCGTACGCTAAATGCGCTCCCTCAAGCGGTTGAATGTATTCAATATTGATATGACGGTCTTGTAATTTTCGGCGCACATCTCGCTCGCTATCCGCTTCAATGTATAGCGTCTTCGTTTTTTCTCTTACAGGTACTTCATCGATCGTATCTTGGTAAAACACTTTAAAAATCAACGTTCATCTCTCCTTTTTGTCATTTGTTTAAAAATAAAGCGATATTTAGCTCCGGACGCTTTCCGCTTTTCTTATTATATATAAAAAGTGTGGAATGGGAAACAAAATTGAAAAGAAGCCCTTCAATAGAAGGGCTCGTACAACTACGCAATCGATTTTCTGCGCAAAAGTTCTTTCCATTGTTTGAGCAGCTTGCGTTTCAACTTTTTCAACATGACGCATCACTCCTCACTTTTATTGTATCCGATTTTGCAGGAAAGTAAATGTCTTCTCTATGATTTATTATAAGAAGATCATCGACAAATTTTGCATAGGAAAATATGCCATTGTTTAACCGATTCGTTGACAATGTGACGCAATTCCGTTACGGTAGGTTTGTGAACTTTTACACGAGGAGCGAGAAACATGGAGAGAAAGATCGTTTTTTTCGATATTGATGGGACGTTGTTAGATCATGAGAAACAGTTGCCGGCATCGACATATGAAGCGATACACGAATTAAAAAAGCAAGGGGTATATGTGGCGATTGCGACGGGGAGAGCGCCATTTATGTTTGAATCGCTTCGAGAAAAGCTCGGTATCGAATCGTTTGTTAGCTTTAACGGACAATATGTCGTTTTTGAAAGAGAAGTGATTTACAATCAACCGCTTGATCGCGAACGGCTTCACGCATTAAAACAAATGGCGCACGACAATGAACATCCGCTTATTTTCATGGACGCTGACACGATGCGTGCGAGTGTAGCCGATCATCCGTACATTCACGAAAGCATGGGAAGTTTAAAATTTGCCCATCCACCACACGATGAAACGTATTACGAACGAAACGACATTTATCAAGCGCTTTTGTTTTGTAAGCCGGAAGAAGAACAGCCGTATGTCACAGCGTTTCCGACGTTTCATTTTGTGCGCTGGCATGCGGTATCTACAGATATTTTACCGTATGGCGGCTCTAAAGCAGAAGGAATTAAAAAAATGATCGCGCAGCTCGGCATTGCGCGCGAAAACGTATATGCGTTCGGCGACGGGTTAAACGATACGGAAATGTTGCGCTTTGTCGGCACAGGGGTAGCGATGGGGAACGGACATGAAGAAGCGAAAAAAGTAGCCGACTTCGTTACAAAACCGGTCGATGAAGATGGCATTTTATTCGGTTTACGTCAGCTAGGGCTGTTGAAATAAAAGGTGTCCGCGATGGACACCTTTTTTTTGCGCTTTTCTTAACGTTCAATCGGAATGGCTCCAGCTGGCACGTCGTACGGATGTTGTTTATTTATATGATCATAAAACATAATGCCGTTTAAATGGTCAATTTCATGTTGAAACACGATGGCAGGCAATCCTTTTAAACGTAGCTTCATGGTTTCGCCTTCAAGCGTCGTCCCGGTGACGGTAATGCGCATATAGCGAGGAACGTAGCCGGGGATCGGCTCGTCGACGGATAAACATCCTTCTCCGCTCGTTAAATAACACATTTCAACGGAATGGCTTACAATTTTCGGATTAAATAACGCATAGCTATGTAACGTTCCTTTTTCGTCCGTCACATGCACCGCAATCATGCGCTTTGAAACGTTAATTTGCGGCGCAGCTAATCCGATGCCCGGACGAAGTCCATACGTTTTCGCCAGCTCTGGATCTTGGCTCATTTTTACATATTCCAACAAGCTCGCTAAAATGCGGCGATCTTCTTCGGATGGGGGAAGCGGCACTTCTTCAGCTATTTTTCGTAACGTCGGATGACCGTCTTTAATAATATCTTTCATCGTAATCACGTTGTTTCACTCCCTACTCGCATTGTAAACCATTTTTATTATGAAGGATGGAATGAAAAAGTGCAATTGCGTGAGAAACATACATATCCACGTTGTAAAACAGAAATAATACAGATCGACAGAAAATAGTATAACAGATTCATAACACAGTTAAAATTTTCTAATTTTCATTTTTATATAGAACGTGGCAAGCAAACTGATTGACGAGCGTTGTCGAACGGTGTAAACTGAAAGATGTAAAAAAACAGTTGTATTAATCACACTTTCTTTTTTCATTAATACAGCTTTCAATACACAACGTGTGGTAAAAACAAACCGTTTTTGGGCAAATTAAAAGGTGCATCATTTTACGTTTTGAAAAGAAAGGATGAGGTGAACAAAATGGGTAAAAAACCCCTATTTGATGTGAAAAAGCAACTTGAAAAAGTCGCTGAGCAGTTCCCGACATTTCAAATTTTAAATGAAAAAGGCGAAGTCGTAAACGAAGCGGCGATGCCAAATTTAACAGATGAGCAATTGAAAGAATTAATGCGCCGCATGGTATACACGCGCGTGCTTGACCAACGTTGCATTTCATTAAACCGTCAAGGACGTCTCGGCTTCTATGCGCCAACAGCAGGACAAGAAGCGAGCCAATTAGCGAGCCATTTTGCGTTAGAAAAAGAAGATTTCATTTTACCGGGCTATCGTGACGTTCCACAAATGATTTGGCACGGTTTACCGCTTTACCAAGCATTTTTATTTTCACGCGGTCATTTCCATGGCAACCAAATTCCTGAAGGTGTCAACGTGTTGCCGCCACAAATTATTATCGGTGCCCAAATTATTCAAACAGCCGGCGTTGCGCTCGGTATGAAAAAACGTGGCAAAAAAGCGGTCGCAGTTACATATACAGGTGACGGCGGTGCATCGCAAGGGGACTTCTACGAAGGATTGAACTTTGCCGGGGCATTTAACGCGCCAGCGATCTTTATCGTTCAAAACAACCGTTTCGCGATTTCAACGCCAGTCGAAAAACAATCTGCCGCAAAAACAATCGCTCAAAAAGCGGTCGCTGCAGGTATTCCAGGCATTCAAGTTGACGGAATGGATCCGCTTGCGGTATATGTCGCGGTGCGTGACGCTCGCGAGCGCGCGATTAACGGCGAAGGTCCAACGTTAATTGAAACGCTTTGCTTCCGTTACGGTCCACATACGATGGCGGGAGACGACCCAACGCGCTATCGTTCAAAAGAGCTTGAAAACGAATGGGAGAAAAAAGATCCGCTCGTTCGCTTCCGCAAGTTTTTAGAAAATAAAGGATTATGGAGCGAAGAAGAAGAAAATCGCGTCATTGAACAAGCGAAAGAAGACATTAAAGAAGCGATTAAGAAAGCGGACGAAACACCAAAACAAAAAGTGACAGACTTAATGTCGATCATGTACGAAGAAATGCCAGCGTTCTTAAAAGAGCAATACGAAATTTATAAAGAAAAGGAGTCGAAGTAACCAATGGCGCAAATGACAATGATTCAAGCAATCACGGATGCGTTGCGCGTAGAAATGCGCAAAGACCCGAACGTTCTCGTGTTCGGTGAAGACGTCGGTGTAAACGGCGGGGTATTCCGCGCGACAGAAGGATTGCAAGCAGAGTTTGGCGAAGATCGCGTATTCGACACACCGCTTGCAGAATCAGGAATTGGCGGTTTAGCGATCGGTTTAGCATTACAAGGATTCCGTCCTGTGCCTGAAATTCAGTTTTTCGGATTCGTATACGAAGTGATGGACTCAATTTCTGGTCAAATGGCGCGCATGCGCTATCGTACTGGCGGGCGTTTCCATGCGCCAATTACTGTTCGTTCGCCATTCGGTGGTGGCGTACATACGCCAGAATTGCACGCAGATAGCTTAGAAGGGCTTGTCGCTCAACAACCGGGATTAAAAGTCGTCATCCCATCAACGCCATACGATGCGAAAGGATTATTAATTTCAGCGATTCGCGACAACGACCCTGTCATTTTCTTAGAGCATATGAAATTGTACCGCTCGTTCCGTCAAGAAGTGCCAGAAGGCGAATATACAATTCCGATCGGCAAGGCGGACATTAAACGTGAAGGAACAGACGTATCGGTCATCACATACGGTGCGATGGTACATGAATCGTTAAAAGCAGCATCGGAGCTTGAAAAAGAAGGCATCTCTGTTGAAGTCGTAGACTTGCGCACGGTTCAACCGTTAGATATTGAAACAATTATCGCATCGGTTGAAAAAACAGGCCGCGCAGTCGTTGTACAAGAAGCGCAAAAACAAGCAGGTATTGCGGCAAACGTTGTTGCAGAAATTAACGAACGTGCGATTCTTAGCCTTGAAGCGCCAGTATTGCGCGTAGCGGCACCTGATACAGTATATCCGTTCTCACAAGCAGAGCCAGTATGGTTACCGAACTTTAAAGATGTGATCGAAACAGTGAAAAAAGTCATGACGTTTTAATGGAGGGGAATGTCCCCTCCACATTTAAGAAATAGGAGGTTGAGATACATGGCATTTGAATTTAAATTACCGGACATCGGTGAAGGAATTCACGAAGGTGAAATTGTCAAATGGTTTGTAAAACCGGGCGATGAAGTAAACGAAGACGACGTACTTTGCGAAGTACAAAACGATAAAGCAGTTGTCGAAATTCCATCTCCAGTAAAAGGAAAAGTATTAGAAGTTTTAGTGAGCGAAGGAACAGTCGCAACCGTTGGTCAAACGTTAATTAAATTTGATGCGCCAGGATACGAAAACTTAAAGTTCAAAGGCGATCATGGCGATGAGCCAAAAGTAGAAGAAAAGAAAGAAGAAGTAAAACAAGAGCAAGCCGCGCCAGCACAGCCGAAAAAACGCGTCATCGCCATGCCATCTGTGCGCAAATATGCGCGTGAAAAAGGTGTCGACATTCGCCTCGTTCAAGGAACAGGAAAAAACGGTCGCGTGTTAAAACAAGATATTGATGCGTACTTAGCAGGCGGCACAGCGCCACAAACAGAAGCGAAAGCGCAAGCGGTAGAAGAAAAAGTTGAGCCAGCACAACAACAACAAAAAGCAGCACCAACAGCTCAACCAGTTGTATTAGAAGGCGAGTTCCCAGAAACACGCGAAAAAATGAGCGGCATTCGTCGCGCGATTGCAAAAGCGATGGTGAACTCGAAACATACAGCGCCGCACGTCACATTAATGGACGAAGTCGATGTGACAAAACTTGTTGCGCATCGTAAGAAATTTAAAGATGTGGCAGCGCAAAAAGGCATTAAGTTAACGTTCTTACCATATGTCGTTAAAGCGTTAACGTCTGCGCTTCGCGAATATCCAGCGCTTAACACATCCATTGACGATGCGACAGAAGAAATCGTTCATAAACATTACTACAACATCGGAATTGCGGCGGACACAGATAAAGGCTTGCTCGTTCCTGTTGTTAAACATGCGGACCGCAAATCAATTTTTGCGATCGCAAAAGAAATTAACGAACTCGCAACAAAAGCGCGTGAAGGTAAATTAATGCCAAACGAAATGAAAGGTGCCACATGCACAATTACAAACATCGGTTCCGCAGGCGGTCAATGGTTCACACCGGTCATTAACCATCCAGAAGTAGCGATTTTAGGCATCGGCCGCATTTCAGAAAAACCGATCGTGCGCGATGGTGAAATTGTCATCGCTCCAGTATTAGCGTTGTCGTTAAGCTTTGACCACCGTATGATCGACGGTGCAACAGCGCAAAACGCGTTAAATCACATGAAACGTTTATTAAACGATCCTGAATTATTATTAATGGAGGCGTAATGCGATGGTAGTAGGCGATTTCGCAATTGAAACAGAAACTCTCGTCGTCGGTGCAGGTCCTGGCGGTTACGTTGCAGCCATTCGTGCAGCGCAACTCGGTCAAAAAGTAACGATCGTTGAAAAAGGAAACCTCGGTGGAGTGTGCTTAAACGTCGGATGTATTCCATCCAAAGCGCTCATCTCTGCTGGTCACCGTTACGAAATTGCGACACATTCACAAGATATGGGTATTTTCGCAGAAAACGTAAAAGTTGACTTTGCGAAAGTGCAAGAGTGGAAAGCTGGTGTCGTGAAAAAATTAACGGGCGGTGTCGAAGGGTTATTGAAAGGAAATAAAGTTGAAATCGTGCGCGGAGAAGCGTATTTCGTGGACGAAAATACCGTTCGCGTCATGACAGAAAATAGCGCGCAAACGTACAAATTTAAAAACGCTATTATCGCAACAGGTTCTCGCCCAATCGAGTTGCCGACGTTTAAATTTTCGAAGCGCGTGCTTGATTCAACAGGTGCATTAAACTTATCTGACATTCCAAAATCGATGGTCGTCATCGGCGGCGGTTACATCGGTACAGAATTAGGAACAGCATACGCAAACTTTGGAACGAAAATTACGATTTTAGAAGGTGCGGATGAAATTTTATCTGGCTTTGAAAAGCAAATGAGCGCAGTCGTTCGTCGCCGCTTAAAGAAAAAAGGAGTAGACGTCTTTACAAACGCGCTTGCGAAAGGTGTCGAAGAGCGTGAAGACGGCGTAACGGTAACATTTGAAGTAAACGGCGAAACGAAAACGATTGACGCAGAATACGTGCTTGTCACAGTCGGTCGCCGTCCGAATACAGAAGAGATGGGACTTGAACAAATCGGCGTGAAAATGACAGAGCGCGGCTTAATTGAAATTGACAAACAATGCCGCACAAGCGTACCGAACATTTATGCGATCGGTGACGTCGTTGCAGGCCCACCGCTTGCGCATAAAGCATCATACGAAGGAAAAATTGCAGCTGAAGCGATCGCTGGTCATCCATCTGAAATTGACTACTTAGCCATTCCAGCTGTCGTCTTCTCTGACCCTGAATGCGCATCTGTCGGTTACTTTGAAAAACAAGCGATCGAAGAAGGAATTGACGTCATTACAGCGAAATTCCCGTTCGGCGCAAACGGCCGTGCCCTTGCGTTAAACGAAACAGACGGCTTCTTAAAGCTCGTCTTAACGAAAGACGATGGCGTCATTATCGGGGCGCAAATTGTCGGCCCGAACGCATCAGATATGATCGCCGAGCTCGGTTTAGCAATTGAAGCAGGCATGACAGCAGAAGACATTGCGATGACGATTCACGCGCATCCAACGCTTGGAGAAATTACAATGGAAGCAGCAGAAGTGGCGCTCGGCAGCCCAATTCATATTATTAACAAATAAAGAGGATGGCTTCGCCGTCCTCTTTTTCATGATTTTTTCAAGACGATCATATGATGTTCATAAGGGGTGTGTGAACATGTATATCGTCTTTTTACTTCAAATGATCATATGGAGTTTGTTTTCATTTATCGAATGGAGATCGGCGCACGATCATTTTATTTTCAAGGCGTTATTATTTGGCATATTCATATATATTGCTTTTTTGCTTGCGCTTCGGTTGCATTTAACGAAAAAGCGCGCATGTTGGACAACCTTATTGACGATTGCCGTCTATTTCGTTTGCCGCGAGCTTTTTTGGGTTTATCTTTTATAATAATACATGATGCGCCCGTTAAATAAATGCAGTTTTCCTGCCATTTGTTTGGCGAAAAATTTGCATAGTTCGTTCGCTTTTCCTTTATCGCCGTGCGTCGCTTGTTTTGGCAAGACGAACTGCACAGCACGGTCGTGCACGCAACATTCAATCATATGATAGCGATCATCTTTTCCGACTAACAAAATGCGGTCTTCTTTTGTGACGATATCATATGGAAAAGCGGATTGGGCATAGTCCCATGCGAGCTGTTCACCTGTTTTTTGCGCGATGTTTCGATATTGTTCAAGCAGTTGTTTGCATTGTTCTAACGTTACCGTCTCCCATGTTGATGCAGGGACAAGTTCAATGGTAGCTGTATGAGCCATTTTTTTCACCTCAAACGTTTTGAAATCACTTTCATTTTATCATGGATATATATGAAAAAACAAATAATTGCGAAAATATGAATAGTACGATATAATAAAGTTTAATACACAAGAAGGAGGGAACGATATGCACGTATTCGAAAAATTGTATGATGAGCATGAAAAAGTAAAAGTGAGGTTTGTCGGCTTTACGACAAAAGACGTCCGATACGACTTTGGCATCGTGTATACAAATATGTTTTTTGGTAAACCACTTGTCATCTGTATGCAAACAGGCCGCTCTGCTCTCCTCGACCCGAAAGACATCGAAGACCACGACTATTTACAACGAACGTTCCGCATTGACACGAAAGAACAAGCTGAAGATTTAGCGGAATTTTTCTCAGACATTTTACCATCGACACCTTATGCTGAACAATATGAGTAAGAGGCGTGAAATACGTCTCTTTTTTTGTTTAAATATGTCATACTAATTCCTATTGACAAAACAAATGTGACATATTATTATGAAATCAGTAAAACGTTTTCAAACATTCCAAAGGAAAAGGGGTTATCGGGGATGGGTACAATTGTATGCCAAACATGCAATGCGACAATCGATCATTTTGAGGACGAAAAAGTAACGGTATTGTACGGTCAATGTAGCGGTTGCGATTGTGAAGACGAGGAATAACATATAGAACGGAACAAACTTTGGGGGATGAGGAGATAATATAGAGAAGGGATCGGCATAGCCGGTCTCTTTTTGTTGACGAAAAAAGCGGAACTCGATGCGAGCCCCGCTTTTCTTATTTCTGATGCTCTTTAATAACGCGTAACGTTTGTAACGTGTCGTCTTCCGGACCTTGAACAGGCAAGCCGACTTCTATATTTTTGCGAATGTAGTTTAAATTTTCTTCCGTAATAATTTCACCCGGAATGAAAATGGGAATGCCAGGTGGATATACCATGACAAACTCAGCGATAATGCGCCCTGAAGATTCGTCAAACGGCACGACTTCCGTTTCCGAATAAAACGCATCGCGCGGCGTAAGCGCAAGGACAGGAATGTCTGGTAAAAGCACTTTCGGTTTTTTTCCGACTTCGGCTTGATGGCGAAATTCGTTTGATAAACGACGAAGCGCTTCGACTAATACGCCCGTCTCCCGTTCTGTATCGCCCGGTGTAATAATACATAAAATGTTGTATAAGTCGGACAACTCCACTTCAATGTTGTAATGTTCACGAAGCCATTTTTCCACTTCATAGCCCGTCAATCCGAGCTCTTTAACTGAAATGATAAGCTTCGTTGGGTCGTAGTCAAACGTCGCTTTTGTGCCGATAATTTCTTTTCCGACACAATATAAATAGTCGATGTCGTTAATTTGCTTGCGCGTTTCATTCGCGAGGCGAATCGCTTGTTCTGCTAGCTCATGTCCTTCTGTCGCAAGCCGTTTGCGCGCCACATCAAGCGAAGCAAGCAACAAGTAAGACGTCGATGTCGTCGTTAACATGCTTAAAATGGCCTGCACTCGTTTTGGCGACACAAGCCCTTCTTTCACGTTTAAAATCGAACTTTGCGTCATCGAACCGCCAAGTTTATGCACGCTCGTCGCCGACATATCTGCTCCTGCTTGCATCGCTGAAAGCGGCAAATCTTCATGAAAGTGAATGTGTACGCCATGCGCCTCATCGACAAGGACAGGGACGTTGTATGCGTGCGCAATGTCAACGATGCGTTTTAAATCGCCCGCAATGCCGAAATACGTCGGGTTAATGACGAGCACCCCTTTAGCGTCTGGATGTTGCTTTAACGCCGCTTCTACTGCTTCTGGTGTAATGCCGTGTGAAATACCAAGCTCTTTATCAATTTCAGGATGAACGAAAATCGGTGTCGCTCCCGAAAAGACAATCGCCGCCATGACCGATTTATGCACGTTTCGTGGGACGATAATTTTATCGCCAGGGCCTGCGACAGACATGACCATCGTCATAATGGCGCCGCTCGTTCCTTGCACGGAGAAAAACGTATAGTCCGCCCCGAACGCTTCCGCTGCTAACTGTTGGGCGCGTTTAATCATTCCTTTTGGCTGATGTAAATCATCAAGCGGACCGATATTAATTAAATCCATCGCTAACGCATTTTCTCCAATAAAGGAGCGAAACTGCTCGTCCATTCCTGCTCCTTTTTTATGACCAGGAATATGAAATTGAATCGGATTTTTCTTTATATGCTCTAACAGTCCGGTAAATAACGGTGTTTCATACTGTGACAATTTCGCTGTACACCTCTTTAACTTGGATTTACATAAAACAAAGTGAATTATAGCACTTCTTTATACGTTTGGAAAGATGATTTTTTTGCTTAAAAATCAAAACGATTGCATATTTCTTCATTTATTGTTTGTGAAGGACTTTTCTTTATGAGCGAAGAATGATAAAAAGTAAAGGGGGAATGATGTGTGAACTGGAACACGAGAGTAACCGAGCTGTTAGGCATTCGTTATCCGATCATTCAAGGTGGATTGGCGTATTTGGCGTATGCGGATTTAGCGGCGGCGGTATCGAATGCTGGGGGGCTAGGGCAAATTACGGCAATGTCGCTTGAGACGCCAGATGAGTTGCGAGAAGAAATTAAAAAAGTGCGCGAAAAAACGGACAAGCCGTTTGGAGTCAATTTTGCGATCGGACAACATGGACGCCCGTTTGCGCACATGCTCGATGTGGCAATTGAAGAAAACGTGCCGGTCATTTCGATGACGGGCGGAAATCCTGCGCCCATTTTTGAACAGTTAAAAGGAGTATCCGTGAAAAAGCTTGTGCTCGTGGCGGCAGTACGTCAAGCGGTGAAAGCGGAAGAGCTTGGGGCGGATGCGGTCATGGTTGTCGGTCAAGAAGGGGGCGGGCATCTCGGCAAACACGATATTGGGACGTTCGTATTAGTGCCGCGCGTCGTCGATTCCGTATCGATTCCTGTCATCGCTTCAGGGGGGATCGGAGATGGGCGCGGCTTGATGGCTGCGCTTGCGCTTGGAGCAGAAGGTATTGAAATGGGCACGCGCTTTATTGCGACAAAAGAATGCATTCATGCCCATCCCGTGTATAAACAAATGCTTGTGGAACGCACAGAAAGCGACACCGTCGTCATTAAACGTACGCTCGGTGCGCCTGCCCGCGCCTTGTTAAACGAATGGACGGAAAAAATTTTACAGTTTGAACAAGAAGGAAAAGGATACGAACAGTTAAAAGAGTACATTAGCGGAAAGGCGAACAAACGATTCATTTACGACGGTCGTACGGAAGAAGGATTTGCATGGGCGGGACAAGTGATCGGACTCATTCGTGACGTGCCGACAGTGAGTGAACTTTTTGCGCGCATGATTCAAGAGGCGGAACAAATTCGCGCACGTTGGGCAAACTAAAACAGACAGCGAAAAAGAAAGGTGAACATCATGAAATATGCATACCCGATTGATTACAGTTGGTCAACAGAAGAAATCATTGACGTCATTAAGTTTTACGAAGGCGTTGAACAAGCATACGAACGAGGCATTGAGCGAGAGCAGCTGATGAACTTATATCGTCGCTTTAAAGAAATTGTCCCAAGCAAAGCGGAAGAGCGAAAACTATGCGATGAATTTGAAAAAGTAAGCGGCTATTCACCGTACCAAACGATGAAAAAAGGAAAAGAGTTGTCCGCCGGAGATATTGTGAAAATGTAAAGTTGCATATCCCCTTTCCGTTACATAGTATGTAAAAAAGGAATTTTCAGAAAAAAGAATGTTTCAAACGGAAGGGGTGCACAATATGAAAAAAACAGCTGATGCATTTAAGAAAATGGACGGAGAACGACGAATAAAAGTATTAAAGCTTGAAGTCGATTACGAACTAGCCACCCTTTATGAAGCGATGTTAGAAAATAACGAAGCGAAAAAAAACGAATGCAAACGAAAATTAGAAAGACTACGCCAAGAACTTATTCGTCTGTCGAACTGAAAGGCGGCAAGCGCCGCCTTTTCTACATAAGTATATGCAGGAGGTCTTGTATGTGGAACGAAATTGATCAACATATGCAGCATTGGATTCGCGAAGCAGGGGAGCGCATACGCGATGCGTTTCAAACGAAACTAAAAATCGAAACGAAATCAAGCCCGTCCGACTTAGTGACAAACGTCGATCGGGAAATTGAGCAATTTTTTATTGAACGCATTCGCCAAACGTATCCGACGCATCGCATTTTAGGAGAAGAAGGATTTGGCGATACGCTTGAAGCGTTAGACGGCATCGTTTGGATCATTGACCCGATTGACGGAACGATGAATTTCGTTCATCAACAGCGTCATTTTGCGATTTCTGTCGGGGTGTTTCAAGACGGCGTCGGCATGCTTGGCTACATTTACGACGTCGCTTTTGATGAGCTATATTATGCCCAAAAAGGAAAAGGGGCGTTTGTAAACGGCACGCCGCTTCCCCCACTTGAAAAAACGTCGCTTGATTGTGCGATCATTTCACTAAACGCGACGTGGGTGACGGAAAATCGTCGCATCGACCCGAACGTTCTTGCCCCGCTTGTGAAAAAAGCGCGCGGCACTCGTTCATACGGCTCGGCTGCGTTAGAAATGGCATATATCGCTTCAGGCAAACTCGATGCGTATATCACGCTTCGTTTGTCGCCGTGGGATATTGCCGGCGGGATGGTTATCGTGCAAGAAGTAGGTGGGATGGTGACAAACTTGTACGGTGAGCCGCTCAATATGATTGAGAAAAGCTCCGTATTTGTCTCGAAGCCGGGGTTACATGAAGAAGTGCTTGCGATCATTCAGCGCTAACGAATCGTTAGCGCATTTTTTTCTTTCTTTTCAATGAAAATCCGACGCCCATGACGGCAAATAAAGCAACGACGGACGCGACGATCGCTGGAACATGTCGGTAAGCAATCGCAATGCCGATGCTAATCATCGCCGCCGTGGCAAGTAGTGCAATCATAAAAAAAAGCGGTTGAAATTTGTTCATTTTCTTCCTCCTCATCCTCTTTCCTTTTAGGTTACAACAAAACATTCCGCTTTTCTACTATGTTTATGCTATAATAGACGCGCAATGTTGAAAAATAGGAGTTGACATAAGTGAGAAACGATATTCGTAACATCGCGATTATTGCGCACGTTGACCACGGAAAAACGACGTTAGTCGACCAATTGCTTCGCCAATCTGGAACGTTTCGGGCGAACGAACAAGTGGAAGAACGCGCGCTTGATCGCAACGATTTAGAACGTGAACGAGGCATTACCATTTTAGCAAAAAATACAGCCATTCAATACAACGGCACGCGCATTAACATTTTAGATACGCCGGGCCACGCTGATTTTGGCGGGGAAGTGGAGCGCATTATGCGGCTTGTCGATGGCGTATTGCTCGTCGTCGATGCATATGAAGGATGCATGCCACAAACGCGCTTCGTCTTGAAAAAGGCGCTCGAGCAAAACTTAACGCCAATTGTCGTCGTCAATAAAATCGACCGTGAGTTTGCCCGTCCGCACGAAGTGGTCGATGAAGTGATCGATTTATTTATTGAGCTTGGCGCAACAGAAGATCAGCTTGAGTTTCCGGTCGTGTATGCTTCAGCGATTAACGGGACGGCAAGTTTAGATGCCGATAAACAAGATGATGATATGACAGCGCTATTTGAAACGATTATTGAACATATTCCTGCCCCGCCCGACAATAGCGATGAACCGCTGCAATTTCAAGTGGCGCTTCTCGATTATAACGACTACGTCGGTCGCATTGGGATTGGACGCATTTTCCGCGGGCGTATGCAAGTTGGACAACAAGTGGCGCTCATGAAGCTTGACGGCTCGGTGAAAACGTTTCGCGTGACAAAGCTGTTTGGCTTCCTCGGCTTAAAACGCATTGAAATTGAAGAAGCAAAAGCAGGCGATTTAGTTGCCGTTTCCGGTATGGAAGATATTAACGTTGGAGAAACGGTATGTCCGCTTGATGTGCAGGAACCGTTGCCGCCGCTTCGCATTGACGAACCGACGTTGCAAATGACGTTTCTCGTCAACAATAGCCCGTTTGCAGGACGGGAAGGAAAACATGTGACAGCGCGAAAAATTGAAGAGCGTCTTCGCTTACAGTTAGAAACAGACGTGTCGCTTCGCGTTGAGCCAACGGATTCGCCAGATGCATGGATCGTGTCAGGACGCGGAGAGCTTCATTTATCGATTTTAATTGAAAATATGCGCCGTGAAGGATTTGAGCTACAAGTATCCAAACCGGAAGTCATTATGAAAGAAATCGACGGCGTCATGTGCGAGCCTGTCGAGCGCGTGCAAATCGACATTCCTGAAGAATATACAGGAGCGATTATGGAGTCGCTTGGGGCGCGCAAAGGAGAAATGGTCGATATGATCAACAACGGAAACGGACAAGTCCGTCTTATTTTCCTCGTTCCTGCGCGCGGGTTAATTGGCTATCGGACAGAATTTATGTCGCTGACGCGCGGATACGGCATTTTAAACCATTCGTTCGACAGCTATCAACCAGCCATCCAAGGGCAAATTGGCGGCAGACATCAAGGTGTACTCATTTCGATGGAGACAGGAAAAGCGACTGCTTATGGCATTATGCAAGTCGAAGACCGCGGCGTCATTTTTATTGAACCGGGAACGGAAGTATATGAAGGGATGATCGTTGGCGAACATAGCCGCGACAACGATTTAGTCGTCAACGTATGCAAAATGAAACATGTGACAAATGTCCGCTCGTCAACGAAAGAACAAACGGTGACGATGAAAAAACCGCGCCTCATGACGTTAGAAGAAGCGCTCGAATATTTAAATGACGACGAATATTGCGAAGTGACGCCACAATCTATTCGCTTACGGAAAAAAATATTGGACAAAAACGAACGGGAAAAAATTGCGAAAAAGAAAAAACTTGCTGAGCAAAAGAAATAGGGGGAGTCGTCATGGATGTGATCGGTCGCCTGTCGTTTTTCGCTTCGCTATACAACGTGCATGAACAGCCGACGAAAGGGATGTGGCTGTTGTATGCGACGATTGTCGTCTTATCGATCATTGTGTATCGTCTTGGCTTTGCGCGCAAACTGCCGATGTTAAAAAACGTTATCATTTACTCGTTGCTTGTGCTCGGTTGTACTATTTTAACATTTTTCGCCGTCTTTTTACCTGTCGCAGAAGGATTGCTTGTTGCAGCGATCGTATTAATCATTTATAAATGGCGGCTTCGTCGTGAAGGAGAGAATACGGCATGAAACTACAAGATGCGGTGTACAATTGGTTGACGATTACGGTCGTTGCCCATGCGCGCCCAGATGATGCAGCAGCGCAAGAAACAGAACGATTTTTTGCCGATTTGTTGCGTGAAGATCATGCGGTTGAGCAAATCGCATATACAAAAGAAGACGACGTCTATACAGTTGCATTTACCGTAAACAACGAATCGCGCACGTTTCGCTTTCCAGCCGAGCTCGTCGAAACGATGCTCGATCAAATCAATCGCGAACCTGAAAAATATGTCAATTACGAATAAGCGCCCATGTTTTTTGCAGGGCGCTTTTTCATATGTTAACATTCTAACGTATGAAGGAAAAAAGATTTTTGTTGACGAATAAAGATGTCGAAAAAAGTATGCGAGGTGAATGTATGTCCATTGACCACGATCGTCTGTTTAAACAGTTGATTCAAACGTTTTTTGAGGAATTTATTGCTCTCTTTTTCCCGACAATGCACGAGCATATCGATTTTCGCCACGTCTCGTTTTTATCGGAGGAGCTGTTTACCGATGTGACGGCAGGGGAGAAGTACCGCGTCGATTTGCTTGTCGAAACGAAGCTGAAAGGGGAAGACGGGTTAGTGATTGTGCATATCGAAAATCAAAGCTATGTGCAACCATCATTTCCTGAACGAATGTTTATTTATTTTAGCCGCTTGTTAGAAAAGTACCGCAAACCCATCGTACCCATTGCTGTATTTAGCTACGATACGATCCGCAACGAACGATCTGCATTTACGCTCCAATTTCCGTTTGGCCACGTGCTTGACTTTCGCTTTTTCACTTTGGAACTTCGCAAACAAAACTGGCGAAATTACATTCGTCAAGACAATCCAATCGCTGCTGCACTGCTAAGCAAAATGGGATATACTGAAAGTGAACGGGTAGAACTGAAAAAACAATTTTTACGCATGCTTGTCCGAATGGAATTAGACGAAGCGAAACAACGATTACTGTTTGGCTTTTTTGAAACATATGTAAAACTATCAGACGAAGAAGAACAACAGTTGCGAAGAGAGGTGAGTGAGATGGAGACGAAAGAAAAAGAACAAGTGTTGGAACTCATTATTTCGTATGAACAAAGGGCGTTGGAGAGAGGGAGAGAGGAAGGAATGAAACAAGGGATGAAGCATATTGTACAAACGATGGCGCGAAAAGGGATGAGTATACAAAACATTGCGAGCATGACAGATCTTACGGAAGAAGAAGTGAAACAATTGCTGGAAAACAAATAAGTTGTTTGTTATGTCCCCTCCAATCGTGCAAGAGGGAGGGGACGATTACCATTCCGTTTCATGTTTGCTCGTGCGGAAAAAGCGAAACTTGCCGGTCGCTAGCCGCTCTTTCGTTTTTTGCGCAATGCGTTCATGGCACGTTTCACACATATATGTATGAATCGGGCGGTTGCGCAACCGTTTCGCAAGCAACGTTTCATCGTTTAACGTATCTATTTTTTCACAAAGAATGCATCGTACTCTCATCGTCTAACCTCGCATGTTTTTTTAAAAATTAGTATATCATATTGTTTGAAACTGTGTGAAAAAAAGGTATGATAAAAACAAGGAGGGATACATATGCCAAATGCGGTAGAACCGACATTAATTGAGCCGTTATTCCAAGCGCTACAAAAAGAACGATTTGTCGTCGTATGCACGATCGATCATGAAACAAGTGCACCAAATACAAGTGCGATTTCATGGGTGTACGCCCCGACGCCTGACCGATTGTATTTTGCCGTCGATCAACGTTCACGCATCGTCGCCAACGTGCAAGCTAATCCAGCGATTTCGATCGTCTTGATCGCCAACGAATCGACGTATTCCATTAGCGGAAAAGCGCATGTGAAAGTAGAAAAGCTAGAAAATGTTCCGCTAAAATTGGCTGCCATTCAAGTTGACATTGAAGAAGTGCGCGATGTCATGTTTTACGGTGCAAAAATTTCAGTCGAACCGAAATACGAAAAAACGTACGATGCGCAAGCTGCTGCCAAGCTCGATCAACAAGTGATGAGCGCATTAAAACAAGCATAAGCCGAGCGATACGCTCGGCTTATTTCATATGGTCGTTTGATTGCTTTTGTTGTTCGTTTTCTAACTGATTTTGCTCGTTTCGATTCAGCTGATCATCGTTTTGTCTTGTAGAGCGTGGATTTTTCGTTTGAATAAAATCGCTCGGAATTTCAGGCATAACCCGTCCGACAATGGCGGCGAGTTCATCCATAAATCCTTGAATCGGCTTTCCGTTTTCCACTTGTTTTTGAATCGCTTTCAGCCGCGCATTTAAATCCGCATCCGCAATGACAATTGCATTCGCCCCGTACGGATCTTTTTGCAAACTTTCTACAACGGAATATTTCACAGTCCCGACGCGCGACGGGTCAAGCTTGGCGTTCACATCGATGCCTACTAACGCATATTTCCCGACAACTAATACGGTCGCGTCGTTGACATTTGGGACGCTGCTAGCCAGATGCGCAAGATGGCGAGCAATTTGCTGACCGGATTTGTTCACGATTCGCTCATTTGTCGTATTTTTCACATGAACGAGCGAATCGCGATTATTCGGTTGCGCTTGTTGTCCGCAGGCGCTCATGAAAAGCAATATGAATACGATTATATATTTCAATTGTTCCACCCCTTTTCGTCTTTAACTTTATTTTGCAAAACTTCTTCTATCTTTATGCGTCCGTTCATATATATAAACAACAATCCCGTCCAACGACGGTCGTCAAGGGGGAAAAAGCGTGGGCAAAAAAATATACGTATTAGATACAAACGTGCTTTTACAAGATCCGTATTCTATTTTTTCCTTTCAAGATAACGAAGTCGTCATTCCGGCTGTCGTATTAGAAGAAGTCGACTCAAAAAAACGGTATATGGACGAAGTAGGAAGAAATGCGCGCCAAGTGTCTAAAATTATCGATAACTTAAGACAAAGCGGAAAACTGCATGAAAAAATTCCGCTCGAAAACGGCGGCGTGTTGCGCATTGAATTAAACCACCGCTCGTTTCAACAACTGCAAGAAATTTTCGTTGAAAAAACGAACGACAACCGCATTTTAGCTGTGGCGAAAAATTTATTGCTTGAAGAACAAACGAAAGAAGACGGTCGCCCCGTCATTTTAGTTAGCAAAGATGCGCTCGTGCGCGTGAAGGCAGATGCGATTGGGCTAGAGGCAGAAGATTTTTTAAGCGATCGCGTCGTTGAAATTGATCATATTTACACCGGCTTTTTAGATTTGTACATAAGTCCAGAGCATTTAGGGCGCTTTTATGAAAAAGGTGAATTAGTGCTTTCGGAAATTACGAACCATCCGTTTTATCCGAATCAATTTATCGTCATGAAAGATGCGCTTGGCGGCTCTTCATCGGCGCTTGGCATCGTCGATCATACAGGAAAAAAAGTGCGCAAACTCGTCTTTCATTACGATCATATTTGGGGCATTCGTCCGCGCAACGTTCAGCAAACGATGGCGTTTGAATTGTTGCTGCGCACAGATATCCCGCTTGTGACGCTCATCGGAAAAGCAGGGACAGGAAAGACGTTGCTTGCGTTAGCGGCAGGGTTAATGCAGACGGAAGATTTGCGGCTATATAAAAAATTGCTCGTCGCCCGTCCGATTGTGCCGGTCGGAAAAGATATCGGCTATTTGCCGGGCGAGAAGCAAGAAAAATTGCGGCCGTGGATGCAACCAATTTTTGATAATTTACACTTTTTATTTGATACGAAAAAGCCGGGTGAGCTCGATGCGATTTTATCAGGCATGAGTTCGATTGAAGTGGAGGCGCTCACGTACATACGTGGTCGAAGCATTCCAGAGCAGTTTATTATTATTGACGAGGCGCAAAACTTAACGAAACATGAAGTGAAAACGATTTTAACGCGCGTCGGGGAACGAAGCAAAATTGTGTTAATGGGTGACCCAGCCCAAATCGATCACCCATATTTAGACGAATATAATAACGGGCTCACATACGTCGTTGAAAAATTTAAAGAACAAAAAGTCGCTGGGCATGTCCGATTAATTAAAGGAGAGCGATCATCGCTTGCGCAACTTGCCGCCGACCTTTTATAAAGAAAAGAGGCGAAAAGCCTCTTTTCACTCGACGATAAATGCCCGCACGTGCGTGATCGGATTGTCGCGATTTGAGCCGTCTCCGAAATAAATATGGACAGGCCCGTCTTCTTTTAGCGGTTTGCCGTCTTTTGCAAAACATAATAACAGCTCATAAGCTTCGGCAAGCGAAATGGTCG
This sequence comes from Anoxybacillus ayderensis, assembly GCF_000833605.1. Classification (GTDB taxonomy): domain Bacteria; phylum Bacillota; class Bacilli; order Bacillales; family Anoxybacillaceae; genus Anoxybacillus; species Anoxybacillus ayderensis. The sequence continues at coordinate 83,037 of NZ_JXTG01000001.1, forward strand.
TATCGCCGTTTTCTGTGACGATGATGAAACGCTTGGCATCGTCGTTCGGTTCCGCGTTGCACAAAAACGGGGCAAACGGCATACCGAACGTACCAGATAATATTTTTTCTTTTTCAAACTGTTTTTCTGTTTGCAATGTTGGAGGAGACACCGCTCCTTCTTGAATTTCGCGATCCCAATACGCTGAAATTTTTTGAATGTCGTCTATGTCTTCTCGTTGTTCTGTTTGCACATGACGTGTAAAATAAGTATGTACATCTACTTTGCGATCGTCAAAAATCCATACGCTCGGATCGAGTGTAATCGTAAATTTAACGTTCCCTTTGATGACGATGACCATGTTCATTCCCCCTATCTGCCTTTCATTATATGATGAAAGCGCTTGTTTGTAAAATTGTTCGTCAAGACACGATGCTTGCATTTTTTTCGTATTCACGATAAGATGAAGAAACAGGAACGTACGGAACGGAGGGGTCAACGTGACGCCTGAAGTGGCGATAAATTTTCGAGAAAGAGCCTATTCGTTGTTGCAAGCGGATGCGGAAAAAATTGTGAAGCTGATCCAAGTGCAAATGGATCATTTAACGATGCCGCAATGCCCGCTATATGAAGAAGTGTTAGATACGCAAATGTTCGGTTTATCCCGTGAAATTGATTTTGCCGTCCGTTTAGGGCTTGTCGATGAAAAAGACGGCAAGGCGATTTTAGACCGACTAGAACGCGAACTTTCGGCATTGCATGAAGCGTGCACGAAAAAGAAGAAAAAATGACAAAAACTCAAACGAATTTCGTTTGGGTTTTTTCTGTTTTATAGTAAAATGCAAATAAGAAAGTGAAAAGGATGATGGAGCCGATGCGCTTGAAGACGTTCGTCAAATATCATGATTATCCATTAATCATCGCTGTCCTTTTATTATCGTTGTTCGGGCTTGTGATGGTATATAGCGCGAGCATGATTACAGCCGTTACTCGTTTTCATACGACGAGCGATTATTTTTTCCAAAAACAAAAATGGGCATGGATGATCGGTACAGTTGTTTTTGCATTTACGGCATTTGTTCCGTATAAACATTATGCGCGCAAAAAGTTTTTACAATTCGTTTTTTTCGCCATGCCTATGCCGCTCATTTACGTCCTTTTGTTTGGACATACCGTAAACAATGCGACAAGCTGGATTAAAGTCGGTCCGATTAACATTCAGCCAGCGGAGTTTGCGAAAATCGGCTTAATCGTATATTTAAGCGGAGTATTAGCAAACAAGCAAAAAAAATTACAAACATCGCCGCAAGACGTGCTGTTCCCAATCTACTATATGTTGTTTATTTGCTTATTAATTTTTCTTCAACCAGACGTCGGGACGATGTTAATTATCGGATTGATTTGTGCGGTCATCATCCTTTCTTCTGCCGCAAGCAAACGGTTATTGATGAAACAGTTGTTTCTGTTTGCTTTGATTTTCGGAGTTGTCGCGGCGATTTCCGGTCCGTTTATATACGATCGAGTATTTACGAAAGAGCGTTTATCGCGCATTGACGGTTTTTTGCATCCGTTTGAGCATGCGAAAGATGAAGGATACCAGCTCATTAACTCGTACATTGCGATCGGAAACGGGGGATTAAAAGGGCTCGGACTTGGACAAAGCATTCAAAAATACGGTTATTTGCCAGAAGCGCATACCGACTTTATTATGGCGGTCATCGCTGAAGAGCTCGGGCTATTTGGCGTTTCGTTCGTTCTCCTTTTGTTGTCGTTTATCGTCTTGCGCGGCTTTTTGATCGCAAGAAGGTGCCAAGATGCGTTCGGCAGTTTATTAGCGATCGGCATTTCAACGATGATCGGCATTCAATCGTTCGTCAATCTCGGTGGAATATCAGGACTCATCCCGCTAACAGGGGTCACATTGCCGTTTGTCAGCTACGGTGGTTCATCGCTCGTTTTACTTATGATGTGTGCCGGAGTGCTGACAAACATCGCAGCGGTAACAAATTACGAACAAAAACATAAAACAGAAAAACAAAGTAATATTCAAAAAAATCATATTTCTTTTTCGTAGGACTATTTACAAATACAGAAAATTCGTTATAGTTTTTATATGAAGGATAGGGGGAGGATGCATATGAGGCGTATTCAAAAAGTACTTGTCGCAAACCGTGGAGAAATTGCGATTCGCGTGTTCCGCGCCTGCAACGAACTAGGGATTCGCACCGTTGCCATTTATTCGCGCGAAGATGCAGGATCGTATCATCGCTACAAAGCGGATGAAGCATATTTAGTTGGAGAAGGAAAAAAACCGATTGAAGCATATTTAGACATTGAAGGCATTATCGAGATTGCGAAAATGCATGATGTCGATGCGATTCATCCGGGCTACGGCTTTTTATCGGAAAACATCGAATTTGCGAAACGATGTGAAGAAGAAGGCATTATTTTCATCGGACCGAAACAAGCGCATTTAGATATGTTTGGCGATAAAGTGAAAGCGCGCCACCAAGCGAAACGAGCGGGCATTCCGGTCATTCCGGGAAGCGACGGGCCTGTGCAAAGCTTGGAGGACGTCGTGCGCTTCGGCGAGACATACGGTTATCCGATGATCATTAAAGCGGCATTAGGCGGCGGGGGACGCGGAATGCGCATCGTTCGCTCGCAAGCGGAAGTGAAAGAAGCGTATGAGCGCGCGAAATCGGAAGCGAAAGCGGCATTTGGCAGCGATGAAGTATATGTCGAAAAATTAATCGAAAAACCAAAACATATTGAAGTGCAAATTTTAGGTGACGAATACGGCAACATCGTCCATTTATATGACCGAGATTGCTCGGTGCAGCGCCGCCATCAAAAAGTTGTCGAAGTGGCGCCAAGCGTATCGCTTTCAAAAGCGCTCCGCGAAGACATTTGCCAAGCGGCAGTGAAATTGATGAAAAACGTGCAATACGTGAACGCAGGAACGGTTGAGTTTCTCGTTTCTGGCGATGCGTTTTACTTCATCGAAGTGAACCCGCGCATTCAAGTCGAACATACGATTACAGAAATGATTACTGGCATTGATATCGTCCAATCGCAAATTTTAATTGCGGAAGGACATGCGCTACATAGCGAAAAAGTCGGCATTCCGAAACAAGAAGACATTCGCGTTCACGGATATGCGATTCAATCGCGCGTGACGACAGAAGATCCGCTAAACAACTTTATGCCAGATACAGGGAAAATTATGGCGTATCGTTCAGGCGGTGGCTTCGGCGTTCGTTTAGATGCAGGCAATAGCTTTCAAGGCGCCGTCATTACGCCGTACTACGATTCGTTGTTAGTAAAAGTGACGACGTGGGCGTTAACGTTTGAACAAGCGGCAGCGAAAATGTTGCGCAACTTGCGCGAGTTTCGTATTCGCGGCATTAAAACGAACATTCCGTTTTTAGAAAACGTCGTGCAACATCCGAAGTTTTTAACAGGCGAATACGATACGTCGTTTATTGATACGACGCCAGAGCTATTTGTGTTTCCGAAACGGAAAGACCGCGGGACGAAAATGTTATCGTATATCGGAACGGTTACTGTGAACGGTTTTCCGGGCATCGGGAAAAAGAAAAAGCCGGTATTTGACCCGCCGCGCATTCCGAAAGTGAATCATATTGAACCGATGCCAAAAGGGACGAAACAAATTTTAGATGAACGGGGGGCAGACGGACTCGTTCAATGGATAAAACAACAAAACCGCGTGTTGTTGACAGATACGACGTTTCGTGACGCCCATCAATCGCTTTTAGCGACACGCGTGCGCACAAACGACTTATTGCGCATTGCTGAGCCGACCGCGCGTTTATGGCCGCAACTATTTTCGATGGAAATGTGGGGCGGAGCGACGTTTGACGTAGCCTATCGCTTCTTAAAAGAAGATCCGTGGGATCGTTTAATTCAATTGCGAAAAAAAATTCCGAACGTTTTGTTTCAAATGTTGCTTCGTGCGTCGAATGCGGTCGGATATAAAAACTATCCAGATAACGTCATTCGGGAGTTTGTTGCGCAATCGGCGGAAGCAGGCATTGACGTATTCCGCATTTTCGATAGTTTAAACTGGGTAAAAGGAATGACGGTCGCCATTGATGCGGTACGTCAAACAGGAAAAGTGGCGGAAGCAACGATTTGTTATACGGGCGATATTTTCGACCCAACGCGCACAAAATACAATCTCAATTACTATAAACAGTTAGCAAAAGAGCTCGAGCAAACCGGTGCACACATTTTAGCGATTAAAGATATGGCGGGACTATTAAAGCCACAAGCGGCTTATACGTTTATTTCCGCTTTAAAAGAAGTCGTCGACATTCCGATTCATTTGCATACGCACGATACGAGCGGAAACGGCATTTATACGTACGCCAAAGCGATTGAAGCAGGAGTCGATATTGTTGACGTAGCGGTAAGCTCGATGGCCGGTTTAACGTCGCAACCGAGCGCAAACACGCTTTATTATGCGCTTGAAGGAACGGAACGTGCACCGGAAGTCGATATCGCATCGCTTGAAAAATTGTCGCGTTATTGGGAAGATGTGCGCAAATATTACGCCGACTTTGAAAGCGGCATGAACGCCCCGCATACGGAAATATATATGCACGAAATGCCGGGCGGACAATATAGCAATCTTCAACAACAAGCGAAAGCGGTCGGCTTAGGAGATCGTTGGGATGAAGTAAAAGAAATGTATCGTCGCGTCAACGATTTATTTGGCGACATCGTCAAAGTGACGCCATCATCGAAAGTCGTTGGCGATATGGCGCTATATATGGTGCAAAACAACTTAACCGAACAAGACATTTACGAGCGCGGTGAAACGCTTGATTTCCCAGATTCCGTCGTTGAACTGTTTGAAGGCTACCTCGGTCAGCCGCATGGCGGATTCCCAGAAACGTTGCAGCGCATCATTTTAAAAGGGCGTGAACCAATTACCGTTCGTCCGGGCGAACTGTTAGAGCCAGTCGACTTTGAGAAGTTGCGCGAAGAGTTATATCATATCGTCCAGCGTGAAGTGACCGACTATGATGTGTTAGCTTATGCGCTATATCCGAAAGTGTTTGTCGAATATGCTCGTACGGTCGAACAGTTCGGTGATTTATCTGTACTTGATACACCAACGTTTTTATACGGCATGCGTCTCGGTGAAGAAATTGAAATTGAAATCGAAAAAGGAAAAACGTTAATCGTCAAGCTCGTCTCGATCGGTCAGCCACAAGCGGACGGAACGAGAGTCGTATACTTTGAACTAAACGGTCAACCGCGTGAAATCGTCGTGAAAGACGAAAGCATTAAAACAACTGTCGTGGCGCGTGTGAAAGCGGATCGCAACAATCCGAACCATATTGCTGCGACGATGCCAGGGACAGTTGTCAAAGTGCTCGTTGAAAAAGGGGAAAAAGTGAAAAAAGGTGACCATTTAATGATTACCGAAGCGATGAAAATGGAAACGACCGTGCAAGCACCGTTTTCTGGTATTGTGAAAGACATTTACGTCAAAGGCGGCGACGCTATCCAAACGGGCGATTTATTGCTTGAATTAGCCGAAAAATAAAAAGAACGAGGGATTTCCTCGTTCTTTTTATTTTAATACGGCAGATGGAACGGCTTGATGCCCGACCTCTTTTTCTTTTTTGCTACGTGTCGCCAACAACACGAAGTAACTTAATACACCAAATAAACATGAAATAAAAAACGCGTGAGCTAAAGCGACGTATAAGTTTAATCCCGTAAAGACGACGAGCGCCCCCGTTGCGACTTGGCAGCTGACGAGAATGAGCGCAATGAGCCAGCCCCAATACATAATCGGCTGATGTTTATATCGTTTCATTGCATATATCGTTGCCCATAAAATCCAAAGAAACAATAATCCCGCTGCAAAACGGTGTCCCATTTGCACCCATTCATGTAGTTGTGTCGGGAATAAGCGTGTTTGTGCGCAAAACGGCCAACTTGGGCACGCTAAACTCGCTTGTTTATGGCGAACGAGCGCTCCAGTATAGACGACGATATAGCAATACACAATAATGCCGTAAATATGAAATGTCATCGTACGATCGAGCACAACGGATGCGGCATCAAATTTTTTATCTACTTCAAAAATAAACAACGTTAATAAAAAGACAGCCGCAAACGAAATGAGCGAGATACCAAAATGAAGCGCAAGCACGACGTCCGATTGCCCCCATACGACCGCAGCCGCCCCAATGAGCCCTTGCAAAACGAGAAACACGAACGAAACAATGGATAAAAATTTCGTTTCACGAATATGTCCGATCGCTTTCCATGACCAAATCGATAAAATGAGCACCATCAATCCGACGACGCCTGAGACGACGCGATGGCTTAATTCAATGAGCAACTCAGTTGTAATGTGAGATGGAATAAGTTGCCCGTGGCAGAGTGGCCACGAACGACCGCAGCCCATTCCTGATCCTGTTTTTGTCACAAGCGCCCCACCAATTAAAACGAAAAGCATGCCGATTGTCGTCGCTACCGCAAACCATTTTAAAAGCCGTTGCAATGTATTCACTTCCTTAACGCAAAATTTTATCTAGCAAATGCCTAGTAAAAACTGTATAATAAATGTGAAATACGTGTGAAGAAATGCTACTCTCATATTAGCGGAAAATGTCGAAAAGCGCAAAGTTTTATTATTTTACAATATAGCAAACGTTGTAAATATGGTTGAATATTTGTATAGAGTTTGCTAGAAATATAAGTGCAGTTATTTTTCAACTTTTTCATTGTCACAACATTGTTTTGACACAAATTCGACACAATTAAGACAAAAAAAGTTCACAATTTGACGGAGAAATGTGCTTTAATATACAGAGACGACATATCGTTATCGTGTATAGATTGGAAACGCCTTCAAAGGCATAAGAGAGGAGTGGCGGCAGATGGCGGATGTAGTCGAAGAGGTAAAAACGACAAAAATCCAATCAGGTGTACTAAAAGATGTATTAGCTGTCGTGAAAATCGGCATTGTCAATTCAAATTTAATTACGACGTTTACGGGACTTTGGTTAGCCCTTCATTTTACAGGAAAAGGATTTTTAAGTAATTTGCATACGGTTTTTTTCGCGCTTATCGGATCTGCGCTCGTCATTGCAGGTTCTTGCGCGTTAAATAATTTTATTGATCGCGATATTGATCATCTTATGGAGCGGACGAAAAGTCGCCCAACGGTGAGCGGAAGCGTAGAGCCGAAGCGCGTGCTTTGGTTCGGTGTACTTCTTGTCGCCATCGGTACGTTCAGTTTGCTTATGACAACGGTCACCGCCGCTATCATCGGACTTATCGGCATGGTGACGTACGTCTTTTTATATACGATGTGGTCTAAGCGGAGCAACACGCTCAATACGGTGATCGGCAGCATTTCTGGTGCCGTTCCACCGGTCATCGGTTGGACAGCGGTCGATGACGGATTTCATATCGTTCCAGTCATTTTGTTTTTGCTTATGTTTTTATGGCAACCGCCGCACTTTTTAGCGCTGGCGATGAAGCGATGTGAGGAGTATCGCGCAGCAGGCATTCCGATGCTTCCTGTCGTTCACGGATTTGCGATGACAAAACGGCAAATCGTCATTTGGATTGTGGCGCTTTTACCACTTCCGTTTTACTTATTTTCATTAGGCGTGCCGTTTTTAGTGATCGCGACGTTGTTGAACGTCGGTTGGTTAGCGCTCGGACTGGCGGGCTTTAAAATGAAAGACGATATGAAATGGGCGAAATGGATGTTCATTTATTCGCTCAACTATTTAACGATTTTATTTGTGACGATGGTAATTGTCACGATTGACTAATGAAGCGCCTGCAACGGCGCTTCGGAAAATAAAAAGGTTTACAATTCTTTCTTTTTGTAAAGAAAGAATGTATATATTTCACTTTATTTCATAATCGAAAGAGGGGTTTGATTAGGCTATGAAGAAGTGGCTACGAAATTGGCGCTTGGTTTCTCTTGTATCCGCCATGGCGCTTTTGCTAGCTGGTTGCGGTAAGCCGTTTTTATCGACGCTTCAACCAGCAGGAGAAGTAGCTGACATGCAGTACAAGCTTATGCTGCTCAGCACGGCCATTATGGTCATCGTCATTGCGGTTGTAACGATCATCTTCCTTTACGTTGTGACTCGCTTCCGTCGTCGTAAAGGGGAAGAAAACAAAATTCCAAAACAAGTCGAAGGAAGCCATACGCTTGAAATTATTTGGACAGTTATTCCGATTATTTTACTAATCATCTTAGCTGTTCCGACGGTTTTATACACGTTTAAATTGGCGGATGTAAAACCGATGAACAAAAAAGAACGCGACGTTGTTGTCGTCAACGTGCGCGCGAATTTGTACTGGTGGGAGTTTGAGTACCCAGATTACGGCATTATTACAAGCCAAGATTTAGTCGTTCCAACAAATGAACGCGTGTATTTTAACTTAAAAGCATCTGACGTAAAACACTCTTTCTGGATTCCTGCTGTTGGAGGAAAAATGGATACAAATACAGATAACACAAACCAATTTTTCCTCACATTTGATGACAAACGTGCCGAAGAAGCAGGACGTCTATTTTACGGAAAATGTGCGGAGCTTTGCGGTCCGTCACACGCATTAATGGACTTTAAAGTGAAGGCGCTTCCTCGTGCTGAATTTGATCAATGGGTAGAAAAAATGAAAAATGCAAAACCGGTTGCGGCAACAGACCCTGTTGTGAAGCGAGGAGAAGAAATTTTTAACAAAAGCTGTATTGGCTGTCACGCGGTCACACCGGTTGATGGTCGTCCAGAGCAAGCTCGCCTTGCGCCAAACTTAGCAGATTTTGCTGATCGCTCACGCATTGCCGGCATTTTAGAACATAACGAAGAAAACTTAAAAGCTTGGCTCAAAGATCCAGAGAAAATTAAGCCAGGCAACAAAATGACAGGTACTTATCCAGCATTATCTGATGAAGAACTTGAAGCATTAACAAAATACTTAATGACATTATCTGTTGAGTAAGGGGATTATCGATAAAGGGAGGTTAAACTGTGAGTACGTTAGCTCGGAAAAAAGGTGTCGGCGCAGTCATTTGGGACTACTTAACGACAGTAGACCATAAGAAGATTGCGATTTTGTATTTGATCGCCGGCGGATTTTTCTTCTTGCTTGGCGGTTTAGAAGCGATGATTATTCGCATTCAGCTCGCCGTGCCAAACAACGACTTCATTAGCGCTGGCTTTTACAATGAAGTGTTGACGATGCACGGAACGACGATGATTTTCCTTGCGGCGATGCCGCTCGTGTTTGCGATGATGAACGCCGTTGTACCGATTCAAATCGGTGCGCGCGACGTAGCGTTCCCGTTTTTAAACGCGCTTGGATTTTGGTTATTTTTCTTCGGTGGTGTATTTTTAAACTTATCGTGGTTTTTAGGTGGAGCACCTGATGCGGGTTGGACATCTTATGCATCATTATCACTTGCATCACCAACGCACGGCATTGACTTTTACGTGTTAGGTTTACAAATTTCTGGTTTCGGAACGTTAATTGGTGGAATTAACTTCCTCGTGACGATCATTAATATGCGCGCACCAGGAATGACATATATGCGCATGCCGATGTTTACATGGGCAACGTTTGTCACATCTGCGCTCATTTTATTCGCGTTCCCGCCATTAACAGTCGGTTTAATTTTCATGATGATGGATCGTTTGTTTGGTGGAAACTTTTTTGACCCAGCGCTTGGTGGAAATACGATCATTTGGGAGCACTTGTTCTGGATTTTCGGTCACCCAGAAGTATATATTCTCGTCTTACCAGCGTTCGGTATTTTCTCAGAAATTTTCGCGACATTCTCGCGTAAACGTTTATTCGGTTATTCATCGATGGTATTTGCGACGGTGTTAATCGGATTTTTAGGATTCATGGTATGGGCGCACCATATGTTTACGGTTGGTATGGGACCAATTGCAAACGCCATCTTTGCGGTTGCGACAATGGCGATTGCCGTTCCAACAGGAATTAAAATTTTCAACTGGTTATTTACGATGTGGGGCGGAAGCATTCGCTTCACGACGCCAATGATATATGCGGTAGCGTTCATTCCATCGTTCGTTATCGGTGGGGTTACAGGGGTAATGAACGCAACAGCTGCGGCAGACTATCAATATCACGATAGCTATTTCGTCGTTGCGCACTTCCACTACGTTATCGTCGGTGGGGTTGTATTCGCGCTACTTGCAGGGGCACATTATTGGTGGCCAAAAATGTTCGGTAAAATGTTAGATGAGAAATTAGGAAAAGTAACATTCTGGTTGTTCTTTATCGGTTTCCATTTAACGTTCTTTATTCAACATTTCCTTGGCTTAATGGGTATGCCGCGCCGCGTATTCACGTTCTTGCCTGGCCAAGGATTTGAAACAGGAAACATGATTAGTACAGTCGGTGCGTTTTTCATGGCAGCAGGTACAGTCGTATTATTAGCAAACGTTGTTATTACAACAGTAAAAGGAAAGCGCGTTGGCAACGACCCTTGGGAAGATGGACGCACATTGGAATGGGCAGTATCTTCGCCAGCGCCGGAGTACAACTTTGCGCAAACGCCACTTGTACGTGGTTTAGACGCGTATTGGATTGAAAAAATGGAAGGCAAAAAAGGATTAACACCAGCGGAGCCGCTTGGTGACATCCATATGCCGAATCCATCCATTTTACCGTTTGTTATTTCACTTGGCTTATTTGTAGCCGCATTCGGTTTCTTGTTCCATCAAGATTATGCATGGGGAACACCAGTTGGCGTAGTCGGTTTACTCATTACGCTCGGTGCGATGTTCTTCCGTTCAATTATTGATGACCACGGCTTCCATATTCATAAAGAAGAAGTGATGGAAGCGGAGAAGAAGGGGGCTGGGGCATAATGCATGTGGAAGAAAAATTAACGGCAGAGACGTTTCCGGCAGAGCCTGAAAAAGCGACCCTTGAAGGGAAAAATAAATTTTTAGGTTTCTGGTTTTTCCTCGGCGGAGAGACGGTGTTGTTCGCCTCTCTCTTCGCCACATATTTGGCGTTAAAAGATTCCGTTGCGGGCGGTCCGTCTGCGAAAGAATTATTCCAAATGCCAATCGTCTTTTTAGCGACGATGCTGTTACTAACGAGCAGCTTAACGAGCGTATATGCGATGCATCATATGCGCAACTTTGACTTCAAAAAAATGCAGCTTTGGCTTGGTATTACCGTTTTTCTTGGCGCAGCTTTCTTAGCGCTTGAAATTTACGAGTTTACAGAGTACGTACATGAAGGATTTAAATTTTCAACAAGCGCGTTTTCTTCAGCGTTTTACACGCTAGTTGGTACGCACGGTGGCCACGTGGCGTTCGGTTTACTTTGGATTTTAACGTTAATGATTCGCAACGCAAAACGTGGGTTAAACTTATATAACGCACCGAAGTTTTACGTCGCTAGCTTATATTGGCACTTTATCGACGTCGTGTGGGTGTTCATTTTCACGGTCGTATACTTAATGGGAATGGTGGGGTGATTGTATGGCAAATCATACACATGTACAAAACCCAAAAGTAGATGTACAATATCGCCGGAAAAAAAATGCAGAAGAAATGAAACATCAAATTGTTTCATTTACGTTAATGATTTTCTTAACGCTCATCGCCTTTTTTGCGGTTGGATATGAAGGATTTTCTGCTTGGTTTTCCGTACCGTTCATTTTATTGTTAGCGGTTGTGCAAGTTATTTTCCAACTGTATTACTTTATGCATATGAGCCATAAAGGACACGAATTGCCAGCACTTTTCCTCTATGGCGGTGCACTTGTTGCGTTCGTTACGATTTGGGCGTTTTTAACGATCGTTTGGATTTAAGAAGCTAGCGTTGGCTAGCTTCTTTTCTTTTCACGTTTGTTACGTTTGTAGTATAATAAAGTCGGAAAAAAAGCGAGGTGAATATGATGCCGTTAAGTATATTTGGTTTTGAAGCGATGTGGAGTCCGTACTTTTTCATTTTTTTAGTCGCTGTGACGATCGCTTATTTTTGGCTTGTTAACCGTGCAAAAGAACAAACGACGACAAAACAAAAAACGTTGTTTGTCACCGCGATCGTTTTACTTTACATTTGTAAAGGATCTCCAGTCGACTTGTTAGGGCATTTAATGTTTAGCGTCCATATGACGCAAATGGCTGTCCTTTATTTAATGGTGCCGCCGCTCCTTATTAAAGGCATTCCGTCATGGATGTTTGAAGCGCCTTTTCGCGTTCGCATCATCCGTTCGATGTTTACGTTTTTCACAAAACCGTTAATTGCGTTATTTTTGTTTAATGGTATTTTTTCGTTATACCACGTGCCTTTGATTTTTGATGTCGTGAAAACAAACATGTGGTTGCATGCGTTCATGACGATTGCTATTTTTATTGCAGCGATGATGATGTGGTGGCCGCTCGTCAATGAAGTGCGTGGTTTTCCGACACTATCTGGTTTAAAAAAAATGGGCTACATTTTTGCCGATGGGGTATTGCTGACACCCGCATGTGCGCTCATTATTTTCGCGGATACCCCACTATATGCGACGTATTACGATCCAGCTGCTTGGATAAACGCTTTAGCGCTTTGCGTCCCACAAACGACATTAGCGTCGCTTGAATTAAGCGGACCAGAAATGTTTAGCTCGATGTCGCTATTGCATGATCAGCAGCTTGGTGGCGTATTAATGAAAATCATTCAAGAAATTGTATATGGAGTCATGTTGTTTTTCATTTTTATTGAATGGTATCGAAAAGAACGAAATGAAGAACATGTCGCAGTTCAAACAACGAAATAAAGAGAGGGAGAAACGATGGTACCGATTTTACCTACAATTAGTACAAGCTTTATCGTCATTAGCGCCATTCTCGTTGCGGTTGGCTGGTATTTCATTCGTCAAAGGGAAATTGAGAAGCATGAAAAGACGATGTGGCTTGCGGCTGCTTTTGCGCTCGCGTTTTTCATCATTTACGTGTCGCGTACGATTTTTATCGGCAATACAAGCTTCGGTGGTCCAGACGATATAAAAATATATTATACGATCTTTTTGTTTTTCCACATTTTTTTAGCGACGGCTGGCGCCGTTTTCGGCATTGTCACGTTGCTTTCTGCTGTGAAAAAAAATTGGTTGCGCCATAAAAAAATTGGTCCGATCACGAGTATCGTATGGTTTTTTACCGCAACAACAGGAGTCGCTGTTTATTTATTGTTATATGTATTTTACCGTGGCGGGGAAACGACATCGGTTATTAAAGCGATTTTAGGATTTTAAAAAGAGGGTGAACATTCACCCTCTTTACAGTTTAAAGTTAAATTTAATAATTCCTGCCTCTTTCGCTGATTTGATCGCAATGAGTAAGAGCGGGAATAAAATGAGACCGAGTCCGCCCATCACTTTCACGCCTAAGTACATCGAAATGAGCGTCGCGAGCGGAGATAAACCGATATGCGCGCCCATCACTTTCGGCTCAATCGTTCGACGTAAAATTAACAAAATGACGCCGAGAATCGATAGTTTTGTCGCTAATACTGTATCGCCTGTGACGAAGTGGAAAATGGCCCAAGGCGCCATAATAACAATCGATCCGATAATCGGGATAAAGTCGATTACCCAAATAATAAATGCGGTAAATAACGCCACTTTCGGTGTAATGAGCAACAGTCCGACGAGGGATACCGCAAAAATAATTAAACTAACGAGAAATTGCGCTTTCCAAAAGCCAAACACGACATACGATAGACGCGACATCATAAAATGTACTTTTTCTTTCGTTTCCTCTGTTAAATGCGAAAAAATCGCTTCGCGTATTTTCGGTAAATCGTGCATAAATAAAAATAAAGTAATTAAATAAACGAGAAAGTTAATTAAAAACTTTGGAACGTTTGCGATAAGCGCGCTTACTTTATTAAAGCTTAATGAAGCGGTTAGTTGTGTTTTTAATTTTGTTAAAAACAAATCGACTTGGTGGCTTAATTCCGCGACAACAAACGGCGGCAATTTTTCTGTCTGCTTGTACCAGCGAGCGACAAGTTCATTCCAGCCTGCGATCATTTCATTCAAATATAGCGGCGAGTTTCTAAAAAAGTGAAACGCTTCCGTCACAATTTTTGTAATAATAAAGTAACCGCTTAAACACATAAATAGCGTAAATAAACTGAACACAAGAAGGGTAGCGGACTGTCGCTTAAACCCGAGCCGTTGCTGTGCTACTTTCACTGCTGGCTCTAAAAAAATGGCAGTAATTAATGCGAATAAAATCGGAACGGCAATAGGGGCGACCCAATATGTCAATAAGACGATTGCAAGTAAAATAACAATCATGTATATGGACCGCTTTGGAATTTTCTCAAACAACGAAACGACACCTGCTTTCATTTCATAAATCGTATGGAGGATGTATATGCATAAACCCATTATAACGATTGTTGCGATGAGTGTACAACCGTTTGATGATGTCATATTAGAAGATGTGAAAGTATACGAGCAACAAAAGCGACTGACGATTCATGTGACAGTTTCGTTCAAAATGAAACAAAATATGCTCGCTTTCTGTGAACATATTCAAAAACAAGTCATTGACGACATATACGAAATGACAGGAAAAGAAGTTTTTGCTGTGCATCTGTACGTTCGTCGGCTCGTTGACGGAAAAAACGCATGAGCGTGCTCATGCGTTTATGCTAGCAAGGCCTTCTTTTACTTTCGCTAAAATTGCTTCACATTGGCTCACTAATGACGAAGGGAAGCTTTCGCCCTCTCCATATTCTACACCATGTGGATAATAATGTTTGCCAAGTAGCGGCTTCATTAACTTAATGACTGCATGGCGACCGCCAACATCCCCTTCAATCGCATAGCCTTGCACACGTAAATAAAACACATCGCTTTTAATCTCGAATTTGCGGTCATATGTGACACGGTCGTAATCCCATTGACCTGCACGCACGAAGCCGAGGCTTTCCATGAGTTCGTCTAAACGTGTTAATGGCGCTGTTTGATTTTCAATACCTGTATTTTCAAAGCGCATCGTTCATATCCCCCTTATGTAAAATAAAACATTCCTCCATTAATAATAGTACGAAAGCGCATAACTTTCAATGACGAGCTTCATAATTGTTCCGATTTTGGTGAAACTAATGTGCGAAAGGAGAGATGCATATGCCAAAAGTAAAAGAGATGATGACGACAGAAGTCGAATGTTGCACGCCGCTCGACAATATGTACGAAGCAGCGGTCAAAATGCGCGATTATAACGTCGGTGCCATTCCAATTACAGATGGAAATCGGCTCATTGGTATTGTGACGGACCGCGATTTAGTCGTGCGCGGCATTGCCGAGAAAAAGCCCGGTTCAACAGCTGTCACAGAAGTGATGAGTGAACAGCTTGTGACGATTTCACCGGACGCTTCTGTCACCGAGGCGGCTCGTTTAATGGCGAAACATCAAATTCGCCGCTTACCTGTTGTCGAAGGGGATACGCTTGTCGGAATGATGTCGCTTGGTGATTTAGCGATCCATGAAGCAAGCGACGAACAAGCCGGCGAAGCATTAACAGAAATATCACAATACCATTAATAAGAAAAGCGCAAAGCGCCCCCATTTCGCCTAAAGGCAGCCCGCGTCCTGCGGGCAACGGCGAAATGTCGCCATCCTTGGCTCCACGAAGAGCGCATAAGCCCCACCGAGGAGAGCTCGAACCAAGCGATCGATTGGTTCTGCGTGGGTAACATCACTGAAGTATCTCAGTGTGTTGCCGCCGAAAGAAGGGGCGGAGCGACTCGAGCCGATGGCGCTTGGAGCTAGACAGCTGTCTGAATCCGAAACTTTACACTTCCTTAAATTATGCAAAAAAGAGGCTATGTTTTCGCATAGCCTTATTTTTTAGTGTTGCGACATAGGCAAGCTGTATATAATGGAAGTATATACAACAACTGAGGGAGAATGATGCATGCGTTGGATAGTGGCTCTTATATTTATTTTTATGATCATTTTTTATTTTTCACCAACAAACGAACAAGCCCCATTAAACGATACGTCGATCATGAGTGAACAAGCGAGCGAAAAAATCGTTTCAGAAGGGCTCGGTACATGGATTGGAAAAACAGAAGAAGAAGTAAAACAAACGTTCGGACAACCTGCTCGTATCGATCCGTCCGCTTACGGCTACGTCTGGTGGGTGTATAACGACCCGAAAACGTATATGCAAGTCGGTATACTTGATGGACGAGTCGTCACCATTTATGCGTGCGGACCTGAAGTAAACGTCGCTCCATTTCAATTAAATCGCTCCATTAACGACTTATTGCAAACGATGCCGCTCCACGATACAATTCATGTGCAACTTGACGATGGGGTATATCGCTTCCAACTCACTGAAGAAGATTTAATGATTCAACCGCTTCTTTCGTTTGGCGATGCATATGTACAGTTATATATTGACCGTTTTACCGGCCATTTATCAAGCGTTCGCTGGATCGATGGGGAGACGTTAGTGAAGCTTCACCCGTACGAATTGGAATATCGTGGACCGCTGCCGGAAGTAGCACTTGATGAAATGATGGAAAAACAAGTGGAACAAGCGAATGCGAAACAAATTTTTGATATAACGAACGTAATGCGTGCACGTCATGGTGTCCCCCCATTGACATGGGATGAGCGCGTGGCGCAAGTGGCATATGAACATAGTAAAGATATGGCAGAAAACAATTTTTTTGCGCACGAATCCCCAACAACCGGCGATTTACAAAAACGGCTTACAAAAGCAAACATTCCATTTGAAGTCGCAGGAGAAAACATTGCGGCAGAATATATTGATGCACCTGCTGTTGTCGAAGCGTGGTTAAATAGTCGAAGCCATCGCCAAACGTTGTTAAATGAAGAATTGACGCATTTAGGAGTAGGCGTGTATAAGCGGCATTATACACAAAACTTTATTCGTCCTTTTTTCCAACCAAAATAGGCGCACCTATTGGTCATTCGGTCGTAATATATGGTAGGCAAACAAACTAGAAAGGAGCGACCGATATGTCCATTGAACAATTTAAACAGTTTGTGAAAAAACATCCGAAACTCATTGAAGAGGTGCGCCAAGGAAAAAAAACGTGGAAAGAGCTATATAACGATTGGTACGTATTTGGAGAGGACGATGATATGTGGGATGAGTATCGGTTCACAGCGGAGAAAGATGAACAAGGAGCTCTCGTCCAAAAGTTAGCGAGCTATTTAAAACATCTTGACGTGAATGAGCTTCAAACGTACATTACAAACGTTCAACAAGCGATCGCGTCCATTCAAGAAGTCGTCCGTCAAATGCAACATACAAAAAAAGACCCGTTTTCGTTTCGAAAAGATTAAGGAGATCACGAATGAGAAAAGATGTGTACGAATATATTGCCGCAAAGCCGAAGCTTCATCAATTTTTGCGTGAACAGCCGTCATGGTATCGACGGCTAGCGAGACGACCGATGGATATAAAAGAAATGGAAAAAGAGGCACGCCAATATTATAAACAAACGTTGCCACATAAAGTCGAACAAGTCGTCCAAACGATTGAAATGGCAAAAATGATGATGGCGATGATGAAACTGATGAAGGACACTCATAATTAAACGAGAAACGCAAACACTATCACTACGAAAGGATGGTGAACGTGTTGCGCTTCTTTTTTTTATGTATCGCGCTATTGTTTTCCACGTATATGAACGATCATGATACCGTTTTTGCTGAACAAAAGCAAACGTTATTTGTCAAACATCATGTCAAAGGGAATAACGTATTTGTTGAATGTATCGTTGATCAATTTACGTTTACAAAAGGAACGCATCCGAAAAAAAGCGGACAAGGACGCATTCACATTTATGTGAATGGCAAAAGGGTGAGCGAAACGACAACGGCCGCGTTCGTTATTCGCGGTTTGCCTGTCGGGAAACATACGATTCGACTAGAACTTGTGCATAACGATGCAAGTAAGTACCACGTTTCGCACGAATTTACGGTAACGATTCCATAAGTCTGGGGCGACCAGACTTATTTGTTTTGTGGAGAAAATCGTGTTATGATACGGTTGTGGAGGTGTTGCTCGTGCTTGTAGCAACGATCGAACGATTGCAGTTGTTAGATGTTGCTGAACAACTTGGCAAAATGATTGTCGAATCAGACGTGGCGGAGGAATATCGTCGCTGTTTTTATCATATGCAACAAGATGAGAAAGCGCAGCAGCTCATTCATCGTTTCGTTCAATTAAAAGAACGATACGAAGACGTGCAGCGCTTTGGGAAATATCATCCAGACTACAAAGAAGTAACAAAACAAGTGCGCGAGGCAAAGCGTGAATTAGATGTATACGGTCCGATTGCCGCGTTTAAACGGGCGGAGAAAGAGATGCAGTCGCTTTTAGATGAAATTAGCACGATGATCGGTCGGGCGGTATCTGAAAACATTAAAGTGCCGACCGGAAATCCGTATTTTGACTCTTTATCTTGCGGTGGAGGATGCGGATCTGGCGGAGCGTGCGGCTGTCGGACGAAATGATAAAAGGGGGGATGGGCGCATGTTTCCAATGCGTCAAGGCATTATCGTTTGGCTTTATTCGTTAAAACATAGCAAACAATTACGAAAATACGGAAACGTTCATTACGTATCGAAACGATTAAAATATGCTGTTTTATATTGCAATATGGAAGAAGCGGAAGGCGTGATGAAAAAACTCGCTTCTTTACCGTTTGTGAAACGAGTGGAGCCGTCTTACCGCCCGTATGTCAAAGTCGAATTCGAATCGAAAGCAGATAAAGAAAAAGAATATGAATACGGAATATAAAAGGATGTCCACGCGTGACATCCTTTCGCTTTTCTTATTGTAGAGGCGGAATGAACCGATTCATGCGCATAATGCCGATTAAATGTTGATAGTACAATTGTAAGTCAGCAAAAAAAGTTGATGGCTTTACATCTAAATGAATAATTTCTTGATTCAATTCTTTCGCTAAATCGAGGAACAATTCATATCGTTTTGTCACTTTGACAGACGGATGTGGAATGCCTTCGCGGCAAATGTATAACGGTTGAAAATCACCTGGATCGGTCGGATGAAGCACAACGACGAACGATGTGAGCGCTTTCCCGTCTTTCATCGTATGAAAGGCGAACAAACCAGATAAGCGGTGACGGTTTGATTTCGCGATTTCGATGAGCTCATAAATATCAGAATATCCTTCTCCTAGTTCAATAAAACGTTGAATCATCTGTTCATTCCCTCACTTTATATGTATTCCATCATTACTTTATCACGTTCAACTTTTTTCGACAATTAGTGAAAACGGTGTATGACAACGGAATGAAATTTTGCTATTGTTATAATATAAACTGCTAATGAAGGAGCCATTGTATGTGGAGAATAGCTTTCATTTCAACGCTCCTTTTCCTTGGAGTTAGCGCAGGAGCTTTATATTATCAATGGGACGAATATCATACGGAAGCGACAAAACAATCGGTGCTCCAGCATGACATTGAAGCAAAATTTACCGGAAAAACGATTGAAGTCGTTCATCATATACGCGGGGCTGTCACGAACACATACGAAGTAACTGTGCCAAAAGAAGTGAAAAATGTTTCGTGTGTAAAACAAAAACAATGCGTGAAACAAAAAAACGGAAAGACGATCATCCATGTGCCAAATACACATACGATTTCCCTCACTTATCGTGTGACGGTTGCGCAAAAAGAGCCGCTTTTCATAAAAGAATGGCTCATTCGTTTTCATACGACACAACCGCAACAAATGAATATATCGCTCACCGATGTCGTTCATCCGAAAGGGATATGGGCGGCGGACGGAAAGCTCGTTGGCTACGTATATAAACCGTCTTTTTCGTTTTTTATGTGGGAGAAAAAAGGGGGACAAACCGTTCCCCTCTATTTTCAAACGAAGCCGTTGCGCACATCGTTTGATGAAAATGTTAGCATCTACACAACAAAGCCATTAAACGATGCCGAGCGATCATTTTGGAGGCAAAACGGTGTGCAGACGCTCGTCGTCACCCCATTTCGTCTTCAGTACATGACGCCGACGTTCGTCATTATATCGGAGACGTCTTCTTTTTCCGACGTGCAGCGCGCTTACGTTCGCGTGCAGCTAGAGCAACGGTTTCCAAATAGCGCTGTCCCCGAATGGATATGGGATTTGCTCGTTTCGTATATGACGAAAACAGAACCGGTCACAAAACAGGCAAAACGTGCGTCGCAACAATTGAAACAAACGTTAACGAAAGAAGAACAACAAACGTTTTGGACGCTCGTTCAAACGAGCGATGGTCAATCGTTAACGATGAAAAAGTTAGATGAATGGCTAGGAAAGGCGTATGGGGGGAATACGACGTTTTTCCAAAATGAGGAGCCGTACATGACATTTACGGAACGAAAAATGCTCGTCGTCAATGAAGTAAAATTGCCGACAGCTCATGTGTTATTAAAAGATGGTCAACAGCTGTTTCCGTTCGTTCCGATTATGCGCACGCTTGGCTATACTGTTCAACGTTCGGGAGAAGCCGTATTTATTGAAAAAGATGGAGCACGTTGGCGCTTTTTTATCAACGGCACGAAGACGGTCGTTCAACAGTGGAACGGAACGTTATACATGGAGCGAACTGAATTTCCAAAATGGTTTTCCGTCTACATTAGTGAAACGAGCGAAGAAATACGTGTGATTGGTCAATAAGGCAAAAAAAAATGCCCTGTGGCATATGCCGCAGGGACCCTTCCATTCTTTTTCGGACGAGCCGAAAAAGAGAAGGAAAAAAGGGAGAGGAGAAACCGGAGGAAGAACTTATGGGGAACGTAAGTCTTCTCCGTGGTTGGCAACAACATCATCAACGATGTTGTTACTATGAGTATAACCATTGTTTTGCATTGTATACGTAATTATCATATTTTTTCCTTCTATCGTTCATCTTTTGGACGGTTATGTTATGATCATAAAAGCGAGGTGAAAGATGATGCGAGTCATATCAGGGAAATGTAAAGGCAAACCGCTCCAAGCTGTGCCGGGGATGACGACGCGCCCGACGACAGATAAAGTAAAAGAAGCAATCTTTAATATGATCGGTCCGTATTTTTCAGGAGGGCTTGGGCTCGATTTATTCGGTGGAAGCGGTGGACTCGGTATTGAAGCGCTCAGTCGCGGTTTAGATCGCGTCATTTTCGTTGACCATGACGCGAAAGCCGTTCAAACGATAAAAAAGAACGTCACCGCTTGTCGCCTAACAGATCAAGCGGAAATTTATCGCAACGATGCTGAACGAGCATTAAAAGCAATCATAAAACGGGGCTTGACGTTTCATCTCATTTTTCTTGATCCACCTTATAAAAATAAGCAGCTTGAAGCGCTCATTGCGATCATCGATAGTCATCAACTGTTACAGAAAGATGGCTTTGTCGTCGCTGAGCACGGAGCGGAAGGACAACTCGCCAAACAAATTGGACGCTTAACGCAAGTAAAACATGAAACGTATGGCATCACCGCTGTATCGATTTACGCCTATGTCGATGAGGAAGGAGAATAAATATGGCAAGCATCGCAGTATGCCCAGGGAGTTTTGATCCTGTCACATACGGGCATTTAGATATTATTCGCCGCGGGGCAAAAGTGTTTGACAAAGTATATGTTGTCGTATTAAACAATTCATCGAAAAAACCGTTATTTTCCGCAGAAGAGCGGGTGCAACTGCTCAAGGAAGTGACGAAAGATTTACATAACGTCGTAGTCGACTCTTATCAAGGACTGCTTGTCGACTATGCGAAAAGTAAACAGGCGAGCGCGATTTTGCGCGGGTTGCGTGCCGTCTCCGATTTTGAATACGAAATGCAAATCACATCGATGAACCGCATCTTAAACGAACAAATCGAAACGTTTTTTATGATGACGAACAACCAATACTCTTTTTTAAGTTCAAGCATCGTAAAAGAAGTGGCGAAATATAACGGCAACATTTCCGAGCTCGTACCAAAAGTTGTGGAAGAAGCGCTTCGGAAAAAGTTTTCTGATGCAAAAAACCACCTTTAAGCAGGTGGTTTTTCACGTCGAAAAGCGATGGCGACATATAACAAACATGCTGTTGCGGTAATCATAAAGCCGTATTGCTCGATCCAATGTATGTATAATACAGGCCAATCGATCGTCGCTTTCGGAAGCCATACCGGTAACGTTTCTGCCGATTCAAGCGGCTGAACGTATAGCGGCTTCCAAAGCATTGAAGCGAAAAAAGCAGCAAATAACCCGTGAAATATGCGGGCGATGAAAAACGGTTGAAAGCGAATATTTGCTTCCGCTAAAATGCTCGCTACTTGTGCTTGTACCGAAAAACCGCCAAAAGCGAGAATAAAGCTTGTAATAATCACTTTTTCCAACAATGTCGCATTTGTTGCTTCGCTCGCCATTTGGCTGCCGAGCGTAATTTCAAACACCCCTGCGATGAATGGAACACTTAATTCGCGCGGCAAATGAAAAATGGCTAGCACGTATTGCACAACATGGGCAAGCATGTCGGTCATATTTGTCACATAAAGCAATCGATTGAAAACAGAAAATAAAATAATAAACCCGCCGATCATAAAAAGCGTTTGAATGGAAGAGCGGACGGCATCTCCGAGCAGTTTTCCGATCGCTTGGTTATTTTTTAAGCGCGTTTCATGCATCGCGCGGAACGCTTGACGGAAAATGCCCTTTTTTTGTTTTTGGACAACATATTCTTCGTCTTTTCCGTGAAAGCGCATGATCAATCCGACGCAAATGTTGCCAAGATAATGAGATAAAGCAAGAACGATACCGATGTTCGGATTATGAAAAAAACCGACCGAAATCGCACCAAAAATAAAGAGCGGATTAGACGAGTTTGTAAACGAAACGAGCCGTTCTGCTTCAATGGCGGAAAGTTGTTGTTGCTGTCTTAAGCGCGCGGTCAGCTTTGCGCCAGCAGGGTAGCCGGAAGCCATCCCCATCGCCCAAACGAACCCGCCGATGCCCGGCACTTTAAAAAGCGGACGCATGAATGGTTCAAGCAATACACCGAGAAAATGAACGACACCAAATCCAATTAAAATTTCTGATACAATAAAAAAAGGGAGAAGGGAAGGGAAGACGACATCCCACCACATATGCAATCCGCGCACTGCTGCTTCAAACGACTGTTGTGGATAGCGGAGCAATGCAATACATAAACAAATAATTATAGACGATAGCATCAACGTTTTCCATTTTTCTTTCATCGTTCGTTGGCCTCCTCATTCGCCGATCGTGCTCGTTTTAATATACGAGTATATGTGGACATTTTAGACCATAGTATTGAACAGGGAAGGGGGAACATGAATGAAAATCGGGTTAGCCTTAGGCTCCGGCGGGGCGCGCGGCTTTGCGCATGCGGGGGTCATTAAAGTGTTAGAAGAAGAAAATATCCCGATTCATATGATCGCAGGAAGCAGCATGGGCGCCCTCGTTGGAGCGTTATATGCATCGGGGATGTCAACGGAACGATTATATCGGTTAGCGACGGCTTTTCGACGCAACGATTATATTGATTGGACAGTGCCGAAAATGGGGTTAATTTCAGGGGCACATATTAAGCAGTTCATCGCTGTCGTGACAAAACAAATGCGAATCGAACATACTCGTATTCCGTTAGCGATTGTCGCAACGGATTTACAAAAAGGGGAAAAAGTTGTGTTTCGCGAAGGAAAAATAGCAGATGCGGTGCGGGCAAGCATTTCGATTCCCGGCATTTTTGTACCGGAGCGATGGAACGGACGGTTGCTCGTCGATGGCGGAGTGATCGACCGCGTGCCAGCCACCGTCGTTCGTGAAATGGGTGCTGACGTTGTCATCGCTGTCGATGTCGCTTCCGTCAAAAAGAACGATACGATTTCATCAATTTTCGATGTCATTTTACAAAGTTTAGACATTATTCAAGCTGAACTTGCTTCTCACCGCATCGCCCAAGCGGATATCGTCATTCGTCCGCAACTAGAACGTTATAGTTCGTATGCATTTACCCATGCAAAAGAAATGATTCAAATCGGTGAAGAAGCGGCGCGGCAACAGCTTCCAGCTATCCGTCAACTGCTTGCAGAGAAGGGGTTTGAGCAATGAAGAAAAAACGCTATATTGCAACGACAATCATGATCGCACTACTATTCGTTTTTGCTACGTTTTTCCACTTGCCGTATTACGTCACGATGCCTGGAACGGCTGAACCGTTGCGTCCGCTCGTTGAAGTCGAAGGCGGCTATAAAGAAAAAGGAAAATTTATGTTAACGACCGTTCGAATGGGGCAGGCAAACGTTTTTTCATTTGCGTTTGCGCACATCAGTAAATATAACGAACTATATCGGATGGATGAAGTGCGTCAAGAAGGGGAAAACGACGAAGAATATGCGCATCGGCAATTAAAAATGATGGAAAATTCAAAAGAAACGGCGATTGCTGTTGCATATAAAAAAGCAAATCGATCGTTTTCGTATCGAAATAAAGGAGTATACGTGCTTTACGTCGTTGACGGCATGCCCGCGGCAAACGTCTTGAAAAGCGGCGATCAATTAGTGGCCATTGACGGACAACGAATTGAAGAAGCCGATGCGTTTATTCAATACGTAAGCGGAAAGAAAAAAGGGGATCGCGTTCGTGTCACATATAAGCGAGCGGGGAAAGAAAAAACGGCGACATTGACGCTCGCACCGTTTCCGAAAGAAAAAAATCGCGTCGGTCTCGGTGTTTCGGTCATGACTGATCGCGATATTGTGACCGATCCACCTGTTCGCATTGAATCGGATGAAATTGGTGGACCGTCAGCTGGTTTGATGTTTGCGCTCGAAGTGTACAACCAACTCATTCCTGAAGATTTGACAAAAGGTTATCGCATTGCTGGGACAGGAACGATTAACATCGACGGAGAAGTCGGACCGATCGGCGGCATTTCTCAAAAAGTGATCGCAGCCCATAAAGCAGGCGCGGACATTTTTTTCGCTCCGAACGAACGCGGAGCGAAACATTCAAATTATAAAGAAGCGGTGAAAACGGCAAAAGACATCGGAACGAAGATGAAAATTGTCCCTGTCGATACGTTCGATGATGCTGTTCAATTTTTACAAAAGTTATCGTAACGGAGGTGTGGCGTATTCACGTTGCAACGCTTCCGTTCGAAGCGGCTCAGGCAATATACACATATATGCTTGCGCCGCTTTTTTTTCGATATGATATACAGCATCATTTTGTATATGTTTTACGTTTGTGACGATCGGCAATGTTGTTTGTTTTTTCACTTTTCGTACATACGCTCTCCCTATTTCATTCATCGCTAGTAGTCGAATGTACGTCGCACGCTTATTTTTATGCGCTTTTGCCATTTCTTTTTTCGTGACGTTCGTCAATATGTGCGTACATATGCGTTGCAACCGCGTCCACGTATATCGTTTCGTTTTGATCGCCGAAAGAAAACCGTGAAACGATGTCGCATGTGCAATCGCCTTTTGCAACCGATGTTCAATTCCTTCTTCGACTTCAGCGATGTAACGAATGTCATCTGGCTCCATCGTCAATAAACGATATTTGAGAAGCGGAAAATATGTTTCCCAATCGTGCCATGTCGTATATGTATGACGGTACGCTTGTAACGTGTCGTATGTCGTTTTAGGAACGTAGCGTGCGACATCGTCATGACCGGATTGTAAAAAACGGCGAATGCTTGTGGCGCTCGCAATGCTTTCATTTACAGGTAGCGTCTCATCGTGATAATGGGCTACCGTTCGTTGAATCGTCTCCGGTGTCATTTTGCTTTGTTGTTCGATAATTGCTTTGACGTAATGAAATCCTAAAATGTTGTTTGGTTGCGACATATCAAGTATATCGTGACCGATATCATTCAGCGCTAAAGCGCATGCTTTCGCATAGCTCATCCCTTGTTTCATATAATGTTTCACTTTTTCGTCATGTTGCTCTTTTTCATTTGTCAGCAATTGAGCGGTTTTGATAAACGCATCGATGTTTCCGTGTTCGCTCCCGAAACATACTTGTTCGCAAAAAAGCGCATCGAGAATCGAAATGGCACCATGAGCGAACGATTCGGCCGTTTGTACCGCAAACGGATAAGGAAGTTCGACGACGAGATCGACACCGCCTGCAAGCGCCATGCGAGCCCGTTCCCATTTTGGCACGATGGCTGGTTCTCCTCGTTGTGTAAACGAGCTGCTCATGACGGCGATGACGCAATCCGCCTTCGTTTTTTTTCGCGTTTGTTGCACATGATATAAATGCCCGTTATGAAACGGATTGTATTCTACCACGATGCCGACCGCTTTCATTTGTCGTCCACCTTTCTTTTTTGTTTAAAACGTGATACAGTGAGTATAAATCGATTATAATGGAAGTAGTGTAAAGAAAAAATATTGACAAAACGGGTGTTCAAACGTATAATTTTCTTTGTTGTCTTGAGGTGATTATCATTGAGATGGTCTATTCATCAACTTCATCAGTTGCAGCATAAAGGGCTGACGATTGACGAAATGGCCGATGTGTCCGAGTTAAAACAAGTGGACGCTTCCATTCGCGACATTTCTCCTGTTCATATTTCTGGACGGGCAGATATAAGCGCGAAAAAATTTACGTTCCACTTAACGATCGAGGGAACGATGAAGCTTCCTTGTTCCCGTACGCTCGTGGACGTATCGTATCCATTCGCGATCGAAAGCACAGAAACGTTTTTTCTAAACGACTATGACGCAACGGATGAAGAGTCGCACATTGTTCAAGGAGAAGCGATCGACTTAATGCCGATCATTAAAGAACTTATTCTTCTTGAAATTCCGATGCAAGTGTTTAGCGAGCAGCCGGATCATCCCGATGCCGTTCCGCAATCAGGAAAAGATTGGGCGGTCATTTCGGAAGAAGAACATGAAAATAAAATCGATCCGCGCCTTGCGAAGCTAGCGAAGTTTTTCGAAAACAAACACGAATCTTAAGGGAAGATCCGGAACTACACCGGCCTCCATATTCGCCTAAATCTCTTTAAGGAGGTGGAAATGATGGCAGTACCTTTTAGAAGAACATCGAAAATGAAAAAGAGACTACGTCGTACGCACTTCAAATTGCGCGTACCTGGTATGGTAGAATGCCCAAACTGCGGTGAAATGAAACTTGCTCATCGCGTATGTAAAGTTTGTGGAACATACAAAGGAAAAGACGTTGTAAACAAATAAGAGAAGCGTAAGGGTCGTTCCCTTGCGCTTTTCTTTTTTAAAAGGAAAAAAGCATAAAAAAGCGAATAAACATGATGTACATACAATAAAGGGGAGAGGGAAGATGATTGAAAAACAACATGGGATCGTTTGGTTTACGATTTGTCGTCCGACAAGACGAAATGCGATTGATTATGCGGTCATGGATGAACTTGAACAGGCGCTTCAGCTCGTCGAATGCGATGATGAAGCGAAAGTGCTCGTCATTACTGGCGAAGGGGAAGAAGCGTTTTGCGCTGGTGGGGACTTACAAGTATTTCATCAGCTGACGACAAAAGAGGAAGCGCATGCGATGCTATGGAAAATGGGAAACATTTTATATCGATTATTGACGTTACCGAAGCCAACGGTTGCGCTTATAAACGGTAAAGCGATCGGCGGAGGTTGTGAATTGGCGACAGCGTGTGATTTTCGCTTCGCCCGTGCCGGTGCCCGCCTTGGATTTGTCCAAGCGAATTTAGCCATTACAACAGGCTGGGGCGGCGCAGCAATGTTATTTGAAAAAATGGCGTACGACAAAGCGCTCGATTTATTGTTACATGCGCAAACGATCACAGCCGAGGAGGCAGAACGCATCGGTTTCGTTCACCGCATTTTTGCTGACTCGTTGCGCGAACGATGCGAAAAACAATTACGTTGTTATACGAATAAACCGACTGCGGTATTGCGCGCCTATAAAGAAGCAGCGGTCGGACGTTGGAAAACAGAGGAGTTTCGCCAACGCTTTTTCGCTGAAATTGAACGATGTGCGTATTTATGGGAAAGCGAAGAGCACGATCGAGCGGTGCAATCATTTTTAGCAAAACGAAACAAATAATCTTCTATCTTCTCTATTAGCTGCATACGCATATAGTAAATGCAGCGAGGAGGGATAGAAATGATGCGTCAAGATGCGTGGACAGAAGAAGAAGATATGTTGCTTGCAGAAACGGTGTTAGCTTTTGTGAGAGAAGGTGGCACACAATTACGAGCGTTTGAAGAAGTAGGGAAAAAACTATCGCGAACGGCAGCGGCTTGCGGATTTCGTTGGAACGCATACGTGCGCAAGCGATATGAAGAGGAACTAGAGCTTGCCAAACAGCAGCGGAAAAAGAAAAAAGAGCCGCAAACGCCCGAGCGCGATATGACGTTACAAGATGTCATTTCTTTTTTACAAACGTTGCAACAGCGTGGAGAAGGGCAACAAGAAATTGAACGATTGCGAGAGCAAGTATGGACGCTTCAAAAAGAAAAAGAAGCGCTTGAAAAACAACTGCAAGCGGTGCAACAAGAATATCAAGCCGTCATGCACATTTTAGAGCGCGCCCGCCAATTGTCTGTGTAGTAGCTGATAGACGACAGCTACTTTTTTTTATACAATAAAACATAGTAAGAAAAGAGGAGGACGTGCGGTGCGCATTGGAATTGTAGGGGGCGGAGCAGTTGGGTTGTTGACCGCAGCTTATTTTTGTGGCGACCATGACGTCACGATTTATACACGTCGAAATGAGCAAGCAGAAAAGCTATGCACCCATGGGCTGACGGTTATATGCGGAAACGAACGGACGACGCATCGCGTACATGCCGAACCGTTTGTTCGTGAAATCGAAGAAGAGATGTTGTTTATCGCAGTGAAACAATACGATTTAGCAAACATATTGCAAACGCGCATACATATGCTCCAAGCAAAC
Source organism: Anoxybacillus ayderensis (assembly GCF_000833605.1). Lineage (GTDB taxonomy): Bacteria > Bacillota > Bacilli > Bacillales > Anoxybacillaceae > Anoxybacillus > Anoxybacillus ayderensis. The sequence goes on from NZ_JXTG01000001.1 coordinate 111,987, forward strand.
GCGATCATGTTTTTACAAAACGGCATGGGACATGTGTCGTATTTGCCGCATGTGCCGCATCATCATATTGCGCTCGCTGTCGTCGAACATGGTGCCTTAAAAATCGATGATACGACCGTTTCTCATACCGGTGTCGGTCAAACGAAATGGAGCGTATGGCGTGGGGAAAAAGAAGCGTTTTCGTTTTTATCATCGACAAACAATCGCTTTCCGTTTCAATATGTCGACGATTGGGAAGCGATGTTGCTTGAAAAATTAATGGTAAACGTAGCGATTAATCCGCTCACCGCTTTATTGCGCGTCCCAAACGGCATGTTAGTGACACATGAGCCGTATCGACAAGCGATGAAGCAGTTGTTTCAAGAAGTGGCGTCCGTTTTTCAACTCGAACAACGAGAACGTATATGGAAACATATTGAAACGGTCTGTCGTCAAACAGCTGCCAATCGTTCATCGATGTTGCGTGACATCGAGTCAGGGCGAAAGACGGAATTAGATGCGATTTTACGTTATGTAATCGAGCGGGCGAACGAGCGAGGCGTCCCAGCGCCAATTAGTACATTTTTATATGCGCTTGTGAAAGGGAAACAATTAGAGGGGGAGAAGGAGAGATGAAAGATATACTCGCCTCTTTCATTGCGATCATGATTGTCATGCCGTTTTTTTCGTTTTTTTTTATATTTACGCTCGCAAAAACCGTGTTTAAGCGGAAAGGAAAGCGTGCGTTTCATCTCGCGGTGAACGGCTCGACCATTTTTTTTATTTTCGCTGTTCACGTCTTATTGCAAGCGATTTTTCAACGATCGTATATCGTTGAACTGCTTATTTTTTTTATCGTTACATTTATGATTGGGATCGTTTTATATTGGAAAAAAACTGGCGATGTATCGTTACAACGAACGTTTAAATTGTATTGGAAAATGCAATTTTTATTATTTACAACCGCTTATATTGGATTGTTCATATATGGGATTATTCATCGTGTCATGATCGCATTTTCATCATGAATGGGAAAGGAAGTTTACAATGGAAGTCATCGAGCTGTCGTTACCAGCAACAAACCGTTTAGCAACGGAATATATCGAGGGGAAGTTTCCAGTCAGCGAAGCGTTTCACTCTTATTCGTTTGAACAACGTTTGCGTGAATTGCAAAAACGAACGTATGCTCGTGAAGCGCTTGCGGATCATTTATTAACGTATCATCAAAAGTTTCAAGCAAGTCGTGAAACGATCGCAAACATTGAAAAACTACGTCAGCGAGAAAGTGTCGTTGTCATCGGCGGACAACAAGCAGGGCTTTTAACCGGACCGTTATATACGATATATAAAATCATTTCGATTATCGTATTAGCAAAGCAACAAGAGAAACAGCTTGGCGTTCCTGTCGTGCCAATATTTTGGGTGGCTTCTGAAGACCATGATATTTCAGAAATAAATTATGTACATATCGCTGAACATGGAAAAGTAAAAAAATATGTATATCCGCCATTAGCGAAAGAAAAGCGAATGGCTGCTCATATTGATATCGATGCGGATGCGTTGAAGCATTGGATTGACGATGTGTTAAAAACGTATGGCGAGACGGACGTGACAAACGAGTTGCGCGCATACATACATGAATGTATCACGCGATCCGATACGGTGACGGACTTTTTTGTGGCAATCATTTTAACGTTGTTTGCGAAAGAAGGCATCGTCGTCGTTGATGCCGCTCATCCGCAGCTTCGGGCGATCGAGCGCGAATGGTTTATGACGCTTGCTTATGAACATAAAGCGATTACAAACGCCCTTCAAACCCAACAACGACACCTTGCACAACTAGGCTATGCACGAGCCATTGATGTCTCGCCATTGTGCGCTCATTTGTTTTACGATGACGGTCAACGTCGGTTATTATATTACGACGATGACAAGCAACATTTTTACACGAAAGATGGGGCATATCGTTTTACGCCAGATGAATTAAGACAACGAATTGAAAGCGAACCGCAATCATTTAGCAACAACGTCGTCACACGACCGCTTATGCAAGAGTGGCTATTTCCGACGCTTGCTTTTATTGCTGGTCCGGGCGAAATCGCTTATTGGGCAGAGTTAAAACGCGTGTTTGAGCATTTTCATTGGCATATGCCGCCCATTGTACCGCGCCTTTCTTTCACGCTTGTTGAGCGCCATATTGCTACCGATTTAGCGGATGTGCGCATGACGGTAGAAGAGGCGTTAACAAAAGGGACGAAGGAGGCGCTAGACACATGGGTGCGCACAAATCAACCTGCCCCATTCGATGAAACGTTTGATGAAGCGAAAAAACAAATGGCGCACATTCATAAACAACTGCGTCAACTCGGCATGCAAATTGATCCTCACCTTGAGGGAGTGATGTTGAAAAATGCCGAACGGATCGAGACACAAATCGATTATCTTCAACAATTGATTACACGACGCATGTTGCAAAAACATAATGTGCACGTGCGCAAATATGAGCGCATTGAACTGTCGCTTCGCCCGAACAATATGCCACAAGAACGCGTCTGGAACATCACTTACTATATGAATCGCTATGGATTAGACTTTGTTTCCCGCCTTCTTCATGTCGATTATCGTTGGAACGGGATGCATAAAATTGTATATCTTTAACTATTTTCGTCGATAAAAAAATCCTGTCGCGCACAGGATTTTTTTTATGTACAATAGAATAGTTCGGAAGTAAGTAGTGAATTTAGTGAAATGATGGTACAATACAATTGTACTCATTTTCTTATAAAGCAAGTGAAATCGAGGTAGGTGACATCTTTGTTTCATCACGTAACGGTATTATTAAAAGAAACGGTTGACGGATTAAATATTAAAAAAGATGGTACATATGTAGATTGTACGCTCGGTGGAGCTGGACATAGCGAATATTTATTATCGCAATTATCGCCAGAAGGAAGATTGTTCGCCTTCGATCAAGACGATGTGGCGATTCGTCATGCACAACAGAAACTGGAACGATATAGCGGTCAGTTTACGATTATTAAAAGTAACTTTCGCTATATGAAACAACAGCTAGCCCTTTACGGTGTGCATGAAGTAGACGGCATTTTGTTTGATCTTGGCGTATCATCTCCGCAGTTAGATATGCCTGAGCGGGGGTTTAGTTATCAACATGAAGCGCCGCTCGATATGCGCATGGATCGCGAACAAACGTTAACGGCGTATGACGTCGTGAACACATGGCCGTATGAACAGCTTGTAAAAATTTTCTTTCAATATGGCGAAGAAAAATTTTCAAAAGCGATCGCCCGTAAAATTGAGCAAACGCGCAAGCAAAAGTCGATTGAAACGACAACGGAGCTCGCAGAAGTCATTAAAGAAGCCATTCCGGCACCGGCGCGCCGAACAGGAGGACATCCGGCCAAACGGGTGTTTCAAGCGATTCGCATTGCGGTCAACGATGAGTTGCGCGCGTTTGAAGAAGCGATTGAACAAGCGATTGACTTATTAAAACCGGGCGGACGAATTAGCGTCATTACGTTCCATTCGCTTGAAGACCGCATTTGTAAGCTCGCGTTTAAACAAGCAAGTGAAACGCCGCACTTGCCGCCGGGATTGCCGATCATTCCTGATGAATACAAGCCGAAATTAAAAATCATTACAAAAAAACCGATCGTTCCGTCAGAAGAAGAATTGCAACATAATCATCGCGCACGATCTGCGAAGTTACGCATCGCTGAAAAACTGTAAAAAGGAGGAGAAAAAAGGATGGCTGCTGTTCGTATACAACAAAAAGTACAACAACGCGAACAACACGTCCAACGCGAGCCGAAGAAGAAGAAAAAGGCACAGCGGGGCATACGTTGGACGTTCGGGGAAAAAATGGTGTTTGTTTCGTTTCTCGCATTTGCGCTATATAGTAGCGTCACGATTATCTCTAACCAGTTCACGATTTATCATGTCAATAAAGAAGTGCAACAGTTGCAAGCGGACATTCAAGAGCAACAAAAACAAAACCGCGATTTATACGCACAAGTGCAAGAGTTAAGCACGTATGAGCGCATTTTAGCGAAAGCGAAAGAACTTGGTTTGACATTAAACGAAAACAACGTAAAAGTTGTGCAGGACTGATGCCAAATGAGAAAGCATAAACATACACATAGAGGAGCAGCTATATGTTTCATTTTTTTTAGCTTGCTCTTTTTTACATTGTTTGGGCGTTTCGTTTATTTACAAGCAACAGGGGAAGCGGATGGAAGAGCGTTAGCTGTTGAGGCGCAAAAGCGTTATTTAAAAAAACAAGTGCTTGAAGCGAAGCGAGGGACGATTTTTGATCGGCACGGTGAAGTCATCGCAGAAGACATTCCTTCTTACACGGTCGCTGCCATTCTCGATCCGAACATGCCGCAACACGTGACTGATCCGGAAGAAACAGCTCGTAAACTCGCACCGCTATTAAAGATGGATGTAGCGGATGTAGAGCGTATTTTGAAAAAAAAGGCGCATCAAGTCGAGTTCGGTCCGAACGGTCGCGGCATTAGCCAAACGCTTAAGCAAAAAATTGAGGCGTTACAGCTTCCAGGCATTACGTTTGTACGCGATTCAAAACGATTTTATCCGAACGGTACGTTCGCATCATACGTCGTCGGTTATGCCCAAAAAGATGAGGAAAAGGAAGAAGTTGTCGGAAAAATGGGCATTGAAAAACAGTTCAATGAACAGTTAAAAGAAAAAGATGGCGAGGTCTATTATAAAGGTGACCAACAAGGGTTTAAGCTGCCTCATTCGGATGAAACCATCGTTCCACCGCAAAACGGAAAAGACGTATATTTGACGATTGATAAAAAAATCCAAACGTTTTTAGAAGATGCGATGAATGCGGTGGAAAAACAATATGCTCCGAAAAAAATAATCGCCATCGTGGCAGATGCGAAAACAGGGGCGATTTTAGCGATGAGCACTCGCCCGAGCTTTAATCCGAACAAACGAAATATTGAAAACTACTTGAACGATGCGATTGCATATCCGTACGAACCGGGATCGACAATGAAAATTTTTACGCTTGCCGCTGCCGTGAATGAAGGGGTGTTTCACGCAAACGAGACGTATCAATCCGGCTCTTATCAAGTTGGAAACCATCGCATTCGCGACCATAATAAAGTCGGTTGGGGGAAAATTACGTTTCTTGAAGGGGTGCAACGTTCGTCAAACGTGGCATTCGCAAAAATCGTGCGCGAAAAACTAGGGGAAGATCGCTTTTTACAATATTTGCATCGCTTCCATTTTAACGAGCCGACAGGTATTGAATTGCCGGGCGAAAAGGCGGGAAACATTTTATATCGTTATCCGATCGAAAAAGTGACGACAGGTTTCGGGCAAGGAACATCCGTTACACCAATTCAACAAATTCAGGCGGCTACGGCGATCGCAAACGGCGGAAAAATGATGAAACCGTACGTTGTCGATCGCATCGTTGATCCAGACAGCGGGAAAACGGTCGTAAAACATGAACCGACCGTTGTCGATACACCGATTTCAAAAGAAACAGCAGAAAAAGTGTTAGACATTTTAGAAACGGTCGTTACATCTGAAAAAGGAACAGGGCGTCCGTACCAAATTGAAGGTTATCGCGTCGCAGGGAAAACAGGAACGGCGCAAATTCCAAATCCGAAAGGCGGATATTTAACAGGGCACCAAAACTATATTTTCTCGTTTTTAGGTATGGCACCGCGCGAAAATCCGCGCTTAATTATGTATGTCGCTGTGCAACAACCAAACATTTCATATACGGAAACGGGGGCGGCGCCCGTATCGATGATTTTTAATCCCGTCATGAAAAATAGTTTACAATATTTAAACATTCAACCGACTGTTGAGAAAAAGCGGGAGAAAAAAGACAAAAGCATCCCTCTTCCTTCGTATGTCGGTCAATCGGTTGAACAGGCGGCACAGTCGTTGAAAAAACAAGGGTTCAATGTCACGATCGTCGGCAAAGGAAAAGAAGTGCGTGCGCAGTTTCCGAAAGAAGGGGAACACGTCGTTGCACCCGATCGCATTTTGTTGCAAACGGACGGACAAGCGATCATGCCAGATGTGACCGGCTGGTCGTTGCGCGATGTTATGAAGCTAGCTGATTTGTTGCAGTTAAAACCGAGCTTTATCGGAAGTGGATATGTGTTCAGGCAAAATATCTCTCCGGGAGCGGTTGTAAAACAACACGACTATATTATTGTCGAGCTTGCAAAACCGTCACATATCGATGAAAAACAACAAGCAGACACCGAACAACAAGTAGACGGTCCAGTCGATTAGTTCTATATAGAGCGGTACAAGCATATAGTGGAACGAGCTGAAACATATAAGGAGGTTCTACTATATGCGCGCAGTGACCGTTCGCAAACGATTAACGGCCGTTTTGTTGATCGGATTTCTCATTTTTGCGATTATTAATATACGTCTCGGTTATGTGCAATTCGTTTTAGGAGATATGTTAACGGAGCGAGCGAAAGATTTATGGAGCCGAAATATTCCGTTTGAGCCAGAGCGCGGAGAAATCGTCGATCGCAACGGGGTGCCTTTAGCGACAAACGTGAGCGCCCCTTCTGTGCTCGTCGTTCCAAGACAAATTGAAAACCCATCCGAAGTCGCGAATGAACTGGCACGCATATTAAATATGCCCGTCGAAAAAGCATATAAACATGTGACGAAAAAAACGTCTATTGAACGCATTCATCCAGAAGGGCGAAAAATTTCAAATGAGCAAGCAAAACAAATTCGCGATTTAGGGATGAAAGGGGTATATATCGCGGAAGACTCGAAACGTTACTATCCGTTTGGAAGCTATTTATCGCACGTGCTCGGATTTGCAGGTATTGACAACCAAGGATTAATGGGTTTAGAACTTTATTACGATAAACAGTTAAGCGGCAAACCGGGGTCGGTTCAATTTTATTCCGATGCGAAAGGAAAGCGCATGCCGGGAATGGCAGATGCATACACACCGCCTGTGGACGGTCTTGACTTAAAATTGACGATTGACACGCGCGTCCAAACGATTTTAGAACGGGAACTAACGATCGCCGAAGCGACATATCGCCCAGATGGCATTATTGCGATTGCGATGAACCCGAACAACGGAGAAATTTTAGGGATGGCAAGCCGTCCGACGTTTGACCCTGCCGATTTTCAACACGTTCCTCCTGAAATTTTTAACCGTAACTTGCCGATTTGGAGCACGTATGAACCGGGATCGACGTTTAAAATTATTACGCTTGCGGCGGCATTAGAAGAAAAAAAAGTCGATTTATTGAAAGAACATTTTTACGATCCGGGATATGTGAAAGTAGCTGGGGCGACGCTCCATTGTTGGAAGCGTGGCGGTCATGGCGACCAAACGTTTCTTGAAGTTGTGCAAAACTCGTGCAACCCCGGATTCGTTGAACTCGGTGAACGGCTTGGCAAAGAAAAACTATTTCAATATATTCGCGCGTTCGGTTTTGGTGAAAAAACAGGCATCGATTTGCAAGGAGAAGGAAAAGGTATTTTATTTCCGCTCCATCGCGTCGGACCGGTCGAACAAGCGACGACTGCTTTCGGTCAAGGGGTAGCTGTTACACCGATTCAACAAGTCGCAGCGGTCGCAGCGGCGGTAAACGGTGGCATTTTATATCAACCGTACATCGCAAAAGAATGGCTCGATCCGGTCACAGGGGAAGTCGTACGCCGACAAACGCCGAAAGCAAAACGGAGAGTTATTTCCGAGGAAACGTCCAAGCAAATTCGCTATGCGCTTGAAAGCGTTGTGGCGCAAGGAACAGGTAAGGGAGCGTTTGTTGATGGTTACCGCGTTGGCGGTAAAACAGGTACGGCACAAAAAGCGAAAGACGGTCAATATTTAAAAGATAACCATATCGTTTCCTTTATCGGATTTGCTCCGGCGGACGATCCGCAAATTGTTGTATATGTCGCTGTCGATAATCCGAAAGGAACGGTGCAATTTGGGGGCGTCGTCGCTGCTCCGATTGTTGGAAATATTATGGAAGATAGTTTGCGTGCGCTTGGTGTAAAACCGCGTAAACAACAAATTGAAAAAGAAACGACGTGGCTCGATGTGCGCTATGTAGAAGTACCGAATTTAATCGGTTTAACAAAAAAAGATTTGCAACAACAGCTTTTTCACTTAAAATTAGATGGTAGTGGCGAAGGTGATACGGTCATTGAACAGGCGCCGAAGCCTGGAGTCAAAGTGAAAGAAGGAGCGACGATCCGGGTTTATTTTGGAACGAAACGGTAAAGCCTAGAGGAAGTATCCTCATGGCTTCTTTTTCTGTTTATATAAGAAAAAAAAGAAAGGAACGATCGGCATGAAGTTACAAACGTTGCTTCAACATTTACATAACTTTACCCCACGTGTAACAGAAAATCCAACGATTACATCGATTGAAATGGACTCAAGAGAAGTGAAACAAGGCTCGTTGTTTGTATGTATCAAAGGATTTACTGTAGACGGGCACGATTTTGCTGAACAAGCCGTAGCGCGCGGAGCGGTAGCGATCATTGCGGAACGACCGCTCACATTGCCTGTGCCGGTCATTTATGTGAACGATAGCCGCCGAGCATTAGCGGTGTTAGCGGATGCGTTTTACGGTCAGCCGACGCATCAGCTTCATTTAATCGGCGTGACGGGAACGAACGGAAAAACGTCGACGACGCATTTCATTGAACGCATATGCCGTCATGCCGGAAAAAAAACCGGTCTCATTGGCACGATTAACATGAAAATAGGCGATGAAACGTATGATGTAAACAATACAACACCTGAATCGCTCGTCTTGCAAAAAATGTTTCGTAAAATGGTCGATGCCGATGTGGACGTCGCTGCGATGGAAGTCTCTTCACATGCGCTACATATGGGAAGGGTGCATGGTTGCGATTTTGATGTCGCTGTGTTTACGAATTTAACGCAAGATCATTTAGATTACCATCAAACGATGGACCATTATCGTTGGTCGAAAGGGTTATTGTTTGCACAACTCGGCAACCGTTTTGACCATCAACGTCCAAAATTTGCGATATTGAATGCAGACGATGCGGCTTCCGAAGAATACAAAAAAAGTACAGCGGCTCACGTTGTTACGTACGGCATTCATCAAAAAAGCGACATCATGGCGAAAAATATTGAAATGACAACGAGCGGCACGACGTTTCAACTCGTCACACCGACCGAAACGGTACAAATAAAAACGAAACTGATCGGCATGTTTAACGTGTATAACACGTTAGCCGCTGTCGGTGCTTGTCTTGTCTCAAACATTCCGCTCGCGACGATTGTTGAAGCGATCGCTCATATGGAAGGCGTTCCGGGCCGCTTTGAAGTCGTTGATGCCGGTCAGCCGTTTACAGTTATCGTTGATTACGCCCATACACCAGATAGTTTAGAAAATGTGTTGCAAACGATTCGGCAGTTTGCGAAAAAGCGCGTATTTGTCGTCGTCGGTTGCGGTGGAGATCGCGATCGGACGAAGCGGCCATTGATGGCACAAATCGCTGTCCAATATAGCGATGTGCCGATTTTTACATCCGATAATCCGCGCTCAGAAGACCCGATGGCCATTTTAAATGATATGAAGCAAGGGGTAACAGAAGACGTCGTATGTATCGTCGATCGAAAAGAGGCGATTACATATGCGATTGAGCAAGCTGAAGAAGGCGATGTCGTTTTAATCGCAGGAAAAGGGCATGAAACGTATCAAATTATTGGCAAAGATGTGTTATATTTCGATGATCGTGTCGTCGCACGCGAAGCTATTCAACGAAGAAAAGATAAATAGGAGATGAGGAAGGGGCAACGATCATGAACGAGAAAGTCATTTTGTTTACGGCAGGGCTTGCTTTTATTATTACGGTTGTATTATCGCCCATTTTCATTCCATTTTTAAGGCGATTAAAATTTGGGCAAAGCATTCGTGAAGAAGGACCAAAATCACATCAAAAAAAATCAGGGACGCCAACGATGGGCGGATTAATGATTTTACTATCGCTTTCGATCACGACATTTGTCATGAGCGATCTATTTTTTGAACGGACAGCACAAACGTACTTATTGTTGTTTGTGACGATTAGCTACGGATTGCTCGGCTTTGTTGACGATTTCATTAAAGTCGTTATGAAGCGCAACCTTGGCTTAACGAGCAAACAAAAACTAGCAGGGCAATTACTCATTGCGCTCATCTTTTACTTTTTCTTTCAACACTATAGCATTTCAACGGTCGTTTCGATCCCAGGGACGAACGCTTCCATTGATTTAGGCGCTGCGTATATTTTGCTCATTATTTTTATGCTCGTTGGCGGCTCGAATGCCGTCAATTTAACAGACGGCTTAGACGGCTTGCTTGCGGGAACAGCAGCCATCGCGTTTGGTGCATATGCTGTATTGGCGTGGAATCAAGGGCAGTACGATATCGCCATTTTTAGCGTTGCTGTCGTCGGTGCAGTGCTTGGATTTCTCGTATTTAACGCGCACCCTGCAAAAGTGTTTATGGGGGATACCGGCTCACTTGCGCTTGGTGGGGCGATCGTCACCGTTGCGATTTTAACGAAGCTTGAAATATTATTAGTTATTATCGGCGGCGTATTTGTTATCGAAACGTTATCTGTTATCATTCAAGTCATTTCGTTTAAAACGACAGGCAAACGCGTATTTCGCATGAGCCCGCTTCATCATCATTACGAATTAATCGGCTGGTCTGAATGGCGCGTTGTTGTGACGTTTTGGACGGTAGGCTTACTATTTGCCATCTTAGGAATTTATATTGAGGTGTGGGTATGATGTATAACGGAAAAAAAGTGTTTGTATTAGGTTTAGCGAAAAGCGGATGGGCAGCGGCGAAACGGCTTCGTGAGCTCGGCGCCGATGTCGTCGTCAATGATCGAAATGAACCGAGTGAACAACAAAGACGGGAGCTAGAAGCGCTTGGCATTCGTCTCGTATGCGGCGGGCATCCGCTTGAATTGCTTGATGAGCCGTTTGATTTCGTTGTAAAAAATCCAGGCATTCCGTACACGAACGAGCTTGTACAAAAAGCGCTTGACAAACATATCCCGGTCATTACCGAAGTGGAAATTGCTTATGAAACGTCAGAAGCACCGATTATCGGCATTACAGGTTCAAACGGAAAAACGACGACGACAACGCTCATTTTTCACATATTGCAAGAAGCGAAACGGCGTCCGTTAATCGCCGGAAATATCGGAACGGTCGCGTGCGAAGTCGCAAAACAAGCGACAAAAGATGATGTTATCGTCATGGAATTATCTTCGTTTCAACTGCTTGGGACGATTCGCTTTCGCCCGCACATCGCGGTGTTGTTAAACATTTTTGATGCGCATTTAGACTACCATGGGACGAAAGAAGCGTATGCGGAAGCGAAAGGAAACATTTTTAAAAACCAAACAGAAACCGACTACGCCGTCGTCAATGCCGACGATCCGATTGTGATGCAATTGGCGGAGAAAAGCCGTGCGCAAAAAGTGCCGTTTTCCGCTAAAACGCCATTATCATACGGGGCGACAGTAAAAGAAGGAGCCATTTATTTTCACGACGAGCGAATTATCGATATTCAAGATGTGGTGTTACGAGGGGCGCATAACATCGAAAATATATTAGCAGCTGTTGCGGCAACAAAACTAGCAGGTGCAGACAACGATTCGATTTGCCGCGTATTAAAGACGTTTACAGGTGTACCACATCGATTGCAATTCGTTGCTGAAATCAACGGCCGAAAATTTTATAACGATTCGAAAGCGACAAACATATTAGCGACACAAAAAGCGTTAAGCGCTTTTCATGAGCCGGTCATTTTACTTGCGGGCGGCTTAGATCGCGGCAATGAATTTGATGAGCTATTGCCGTATTTAAACCATGTAAAAGCGGTCATTACGTTCGGACAGACAGCACCGAAAATTGAACGTGTTGCGCGCGAAGCAGGAATACAACAAGTGAAACGTGTCGATAATGTGGAACAAGCAGCTTTTGCCGCATATGAATGGTCGTCACCGGGCGATGTGATTTTACTCTCCCCAGCTTGTGCAAGTTGGGATCAATATAAAACTTTCGAACAGCGTGGGGACATGTTTGTACATGCGGTGCATAAGCTTAAATAAGACGAATTTTAAGTAAATTGAGGTGTTCCGCATTGCATGGAAAAAAGTCTGCACCTGATTTTTTGTTAATGATCATCACGTTTTCGCTGTTGGCGATCGGGCTCATTATGGTGTATAGCGCAAGCGCCATTTGGGCGGACTACAAGTTTCATGATTCGTTTTTCTTTGCCAAGCGCCAGCTGTTGTTTGCAGGGGTTGGCATTGTAGCGATGTTTTTTTTCATGAACATCGACTATTGGACGTGGCGCACGTGGGCGAAAGTGTTGCTTATCGTCTGTTTCATTCTTCTCGTCCTCGTCTTAATTCCAGGCATCGGCATGGTGCGCAACGGTTCGCGAAGCTGGATTGGCGTTGGCGCGTTTTCCATTCAGCCATCTGAATTTATGAAAATGGCGATGATCGCATTTTTAGCGAAATATTTATCTGAAAATCAAAAAAAAATCGCGTCGTTTAAACAAGGGTTACTCCCATCATTGACGCTCGTCTTTCTCGCGTTTGGCATGATTATGTTGCAGCCCGATTTAGGAACAGGAACGGTGATGGTCGGCACGTGCGTCGTCATGATTTTTGTCGCCGGCGCGCGCATGAGTCATTTTGTCGTTCTCGGTTTGCTCGGATTGGCAGGGTTTGCTGGGCTCGTGTTATCTGCTCCGTATCGCATGAAGCGCATTACGTCGTTTTTAAACCCGTGGGAAGATCCGTTAGGAAGCGGTTTTCAAATCATTCAATCGCTTTATGCGATCGGACCGGGCGGGCTATTTGGGCTCGGATTAGGGCAAAGCCGACAAAAGTTTTTTTACTTACCTGAGCCGCAAACGGACTTTATTTTTGCCATTTTAGCGGAAGAACTCGGATTTATCGGCGGTTCGCTCGTTTTGCTTTTGTTTAGTTTATTGCTTTGGCGCGGCATTCGCATCGCTTTAGGAGCACCGGACTTGTACGGCAGTTTTTTAGCTGTCGGCATTATTGCGATGGTTGCCATTCAAGTAATGATTAATATCGGAGTAGTGACCGGATTAATGCCGGTGACAGGCATTACGTTGCCGTTTTTAAGCTATGGTGGATCGTCTTTGACGCTTATGCTCATGGCGATTGGCGTCTTGTTAAACATTAGCCGTTACGCGCGATATTAAAGGCTGACTTCATGGAAGTCAGCTTCTTCTGTTACTTTCGATGAGGGGGAAAAACAATGAAAATTGTAGTTAGTGGTGGCGGAACAGGCGGACATATTTATCCTGCTCTTTCATTCATTCATGAAGTGAAAAAACAACACCCAAACGTTGATGTATTATATATCGGGACGAAAAAAGGATTAGAAAGTACGATCGTTCCAAGAGAAAACATTCCTTTTTATCCGATTGACATTAGCGGATTCAAGCGTAGTTTATCTTTTGAAAACGTCAAAACAATCGCTCGCTTTATTAAAAGTGTGCGCACGTGTAAAAAACTGTTAAAACAATATAAGCCAGACGTTGTGCTCGGAACGGGCGGATACGTGTGCGGACCTGTCGTGTATGCGGCAGCTAAACTAGGTATCCCAACGATCATCCATGAACAAAATAGCATTCCGGGATTGACGAACAAATTTTTAAGCCGTTATGTTCATAAAGTGGCTATTTGCTTTGAAGAAACAAAACAATATTTTCCATATGAAAAAGTCGTGTTAACTGGAAACCCGCGCGCTTCAGAAGTCGTAGGAAAAGATGGGCGAGAGGCGAAACGATCGCTCGGGTTAGATGAGAAAAAAAAGACGGTGCTCATTGTTGGCGGAAGCCGTGGGGCGCGCCCGATAAACGAGGCGTTTTTACAAGTGCTACAACAAGTCGAACAAAAACCGTACCAATTTTTATATGTTACAGGTGACGTTCATTATGATAAAGTAATAAAGGCGGTGAACGATGTCGGCAATCCTTCAAACGTCATCATTCGTCCGTTTATTCATAATATGCCAGAAGTATTGGCCGGAGTCGATGTCATCGTCGCGCGTGCGGGCGCAACGACGCTAGCAGAAATTACAGCGCTCGGCATCCCGAGCATTTTAATCCCAAGCCCATATGTGACGAATAATCATCAAGAAAAAAATGCTCGAGCGCTTGAAAAGAAAGGGGCAGCGATCGTCCGTTTAGAAGGCGAATTGACGGGCGTGCGCTTGCTTGAAGATATCGATCGCATATTGCTAGACGAACAAACGTTGACAAAAATGAAAGAAGCGGCATTTCAATTAGGCATTCGCGATGCGGCACAACGTTTATATCGCGTCATGGTGGAGATGATTTCATAAGTTGCATACGATATAGGAAAGAGGTAGAGGAGGTAGGCCATTGGAAAAGCTACGTGAAGAGCTGCTTGAAGCAAACGTTGGAACGGTGAAAGAGAACGAACGAATGGCAAATCATACAACGATGAAAATCGGCGGACCAGCTGACTTGTTTGTTGAGCCGAAAAATATAGATCGTTTAAAAAAGACGATGGAAATCGTGAAAAAATATAACGTCCGTTGGCGTGCGATCGGCCGCGGTTCGAACTTGCTCGTGCTAGACGAAGGCATTGAAGGCGTCGTCATTAAACTTGGCGAAGGATTAGACGACTTACAAATAAACGGGACAGAAGTGACGGTTGGCGGTGGCTATTCGCTTATTAAACTGGCGACAGTCATTAGTAAACAAGGATTGTCTGGACTTGAGTTTGCTGGCGGTATTCCGGGCTCGGTTGGCGGAGCGGTATATATGAATGCGGGCGCCCACGGTTCCGATATGTCGCGCATCGTCAAAAAAGCACAAATTTTATTTGAAGACGGGACGATCGAATGGTTGACGAATGAAGAAATGGAATTTTCGTATCGCACATCCGTTTTACAAACAAAGCGTAAAGGCATTTGTGTCGCAGCAACACTTGAAATGAAAAAAGGAAACCGCGACGAAATTGTCGCAGCGATGCAAAAAAATAAAGATTACCGCCGCGAAACACAACCGTGGAACTATCCGTGCGCCGGAAGCATTTTCCGCAATCCGCTCCCTCACTACGCCGGACAGTTAATTGAAAAAGCAGGATTAAAAGGCTATACGATCGGTGGAGCGAAAATTTCAGAACAACATGCGAATTTTATTGTAAATGCAGGCGGAGCGACGGCAAAAGATGTGCTCGAGCTCATCGATTACGTGAAAAAAACCATTTACGATTTATACGGTGTTTCGTTGCAAACAGAAGTTGAAATTGTTGGGCGGAAGTAATACATTTTCCCCATCCTAATTTTTTCTATATTATGCTATAATAAGTTTTGAAACAATGAACTAACGGTTGCTGACGTGCACCGTTAGTTTTCTTGTTATTTTGATTTGGTCCATCGACCGAGGTGGAGTGAATGGAAAAAGGAAAAGTTGTTGTTCTTGAAGAACGTGTACCGAAGTTGAAAGAGCAGCGAAGACAGCGCGCGAATCGCTTACTCATTGTATATATCGCTCTATTTTTTATGCTTTTGTTAGCTGTCATTTATGCCCAGTCGCCGCTTAGCAATGTCGCGGTCATCCACGTGGAAGGGAATCGGCATATCGCTTCTCAAGATGTCATTCAATTAAGCGGTGTGACGAAAAAAACAAGCTTTTGGAAAGTAAAAAAAGACGAAGTCGAACAGCGCATTCAACAACATCCAGAAGTGAAAGAAGTAAGCGTGAAAAAACGAATTCCGAATCGCATTGACATCGTGATCGTCGAACGAAAGCGCATCGCTTACATTTTGGACAAGCATTCGTTCCTGCCGATTTTAGAGAATGGAAAAGTGTTAACGGATGTCAAACGGGCGATTCCGAGCGATGCCCCCATCTTAATTGGATGGAAAGAAGGGGAGGCTATTCAAGACATGGCTGCCCAATTGGCACATACGCCAAGTTCGATTTTAAACCTCATTTCAGAAATTCATTACACCCCAAGCCCATCTGACCGAAGACATATTACCGTCTATATGAATGATGGCATAGAAGTGAGTGCGACGATTGATCGTTTTGCGGAAAAAATCGTTCACTATCCTTCGATTGTCAGCCAGTTGCAACCGGGGATAAAAGGTGTTCTTCATCTAGAGATGAGCACATATTTCAAGCCGTACGAAGCGGATGAAGGGAATGAAAAAGATGAAAATGAACGGTAACCACGTCGTTTTATCGTTCGTTTGCTTAGTTTTAGGCTTTATGTTAGTCCTCTCCTACCAAATGGCAAAAAAAGAAACAGCTAACCGTCAACTAGAACGCCAATGGAATAAAGAGTACGAATACCGCGAGCAGTTAATTGAGCAACAAGAACAAAATCGCAAACTGCAAGCGGAACTATTTAACAAACAACAACGCGTGCGTGAAATTGAAAAAGAGCTAGCAAACGAAGAACAATTGTATTTTAACCTCGTCGAAGATGCAGAACGATTGCGTATGTATCTCGGAAAAGTAAAGGTAAAAGGAAAAGGAGTGGAAGTGACGTTATCCGACGCGTCGTACATCCCTTCTGAAGCGAATGCGACAAACTATATTGTTCATGAGCAACACGTATTTCAAGTTGTAAACGAGCTATGGATTGCAGGGGCATCGGCGGTGGCGATTAACGGGCAGCGACTATCGCATCGTTCGTACATCGTTTGTAACGGTCCGGTCATTGAAATTGATGGGACACAGCATCCCGCTCCGTTTGTCATTCAAGCGATCGGCGATCCGAACGTGCTCATTCCAGCGTTAACGATTGCCGGTGGCGTCAAAGATCAATTGACGAGCGATCATATTGTTGTGGATATTGTAGAAAAGTCAGAAGTGACGATGGAACCGATGATGCAAAAATAAAAGGAGGGGCGCCGTTGACGCGAAAAACGATATGGCATTTTACGTTTGTTTCGCTTATTATCGGCTTTATGTTAGCGGTCCAATTTCAGACGAGCCAAGAGCCTGATGTGCGCGATACACGTGACATATGGGAAATACGACGAGATTTACAAAAAGAACAAGAGTTACATAAACAGCTGTTAAATGAAATTCGAAAATATGAAGAGACGTTAGAAAAATACGAACAGCAACGTTCAGAAAATAAAGGGGCTATTTTGCGCCAAACGGTAGAGGAGTTGAAAAAAGAAGCGGGACTGACAGAAGTTGTCGGTGAAGGGGTCGTGCTTTATATTGAGCAAATGTATGACGAATCATACGTCGGTCCGGTTAGCGATACGATATCCGCAGATTTACTGCGCCGGCTAATTAACGAATTAAATATGTACGGAGCTGAACATATATCGATTGCCGATCAACGCCTTGTTAACACAACGGTCATTCGCGACATTAACGGTGTGACGAAAGTTGATTCGTATCCGCTTCGTTCCTTTCCAATTGAAATAAAAGTGATTACCCCTGATGCTGAAAAAATGTACAACCGACTAAAAGCATCAACCATTGCCGATGACTTTGCGCTTGAAAATTTGCTCCTTACCGTTTCAGAGCCACAACAACGGGTCGTCATCTCTCCATACGATGGTGCGGTGCGTGTGAAACAAATGGAAGCGGTCGAAGAGGCTAGGAGGTGAAAAGGATGTGGCTTCCATTGCTCGGTTTACTGCTCGGCATACTGCTCGGATTGTTGACGGATTGGCGCATTCCGAGCGAATATTCGAGCTACTTATCTATCGCTGTGCTGGCGGCGTTCGATACGCTCATTGGCGGTATTCGTGCCCATTTACAAAATATTTACGATGAGCACGTATTTGTATCTGGATTTTTTTTTAATATTATTTTAGCAACAAGTTTAGCTTTTCTCGGTGTTCATCTTGGTGTAGACTTGTATTTAGCAGCTGTATTTGCGTTCGGTGTGCGCCTGTTTCAAAACATCGCTGTCATCCGCCGAATTTTGCTGACGAAATGGTTAGAAAACCGCCAAAAAAATCGCTTATAAAAAAGGGAATGCTGTTCGAATGTGGAATATAGTGTTGATATACATAGCAACGTTCATTTTGTAAAGGAGGTGCCACCAGAATGAACAGCAACGATTTTTATGTTAGTCTTGACATCGGTACATCTAGTGTAAAAGTGATCATTGGCGAAATGATCAATGATCAGTTAAACATTATCGGTGTCGGCAATGTGAAATCGCAAGGGCTGAAAAAAGGCTCTATTATTGATATAGATGAAACAGTACAATCAATTAAACGAGCGGTTGAACAAGCAGAACGGATGGTCGGCGTAACGATTAAAGGCGCGATTGTCGGAGTGAACGGCAATCATATTCAACTTCAGCCGTGCAACGGGATTGTTGCTGTATCAAGCGAAAATAAAGAAATTACAAATGAAGATGTGACGCGCGTCATTGAAGCGGCACAAGTCGTTTCCATTCCCCCAGAGCGCGAAATTATCGATGTCATTCCGAAACAGTTTATCGTCGATGGGCTTGACGGAATTAACGATCCGCGCGGCATGCTAGGCGTTCGCTTAGAAATGGAAGGCACGATGATTACCGCATCAAAAACGGCTTTACATAACGTGCTTCGTTGTGTAGAACGAGCGGGATTACAAGTGCTTGACGTATGTCTTCAACCGCTGGCGGCAGCGTCGATTGCGTTATCGAAAGATGAGAAAAATTTAGGTGTTGCGCTCGTTGATATCGGTGGCGGTTCGACGACAGTTGCCGTATTTGAACAAGGATTTTTACAGGCGACGACCGTGCTTCCGATCGGTGGCGAACATATTACAAAAGACTTATCGATCGGCATGCGCACGTCGACAGAAGATGCAGAACGCATTAAACTAAAACATGGACATGCGTTTTACGATCTCGCTTCTGATGAAGAAGTATTCAGCGTTCCGATTATCGGCACCGATCAACATCAACAATTTACTCAATTAGAAATTGCCGATATGATTGAGGCACGGGTAGAAGAAATTTTACAAATGGTACAAGCAGAAATTCGGAGACGCGGATTTCGCGACTTGCCTGGCGGATATGTGCTGACTGGTGGCACAGCAAATATGCCGGGCGTATTAGAACTTGCGGAAGCGATATTTAACCATACCGTTCGCGTGGCGATGCCAGATTATATTGGCGTGCGCGATCCGCAATATACAAACGGTGTCGGTTTAATTCAATTCTCTTATAAAAATGCGAAGTTGCAAGGAAGAGACGTCCCTGTTCTTTCTTCCGGAGCGGCAAACGATTTCCAAGCGGAAAAAAAGGTGCATAAAGCGCCAGCGAAACCGAAACAAAAAGAAGAACATTTAGGACAGAAAGTAAAGAAATTTTTCGGATACTTTTTTGAATGACAATTTGAATGGCTAGGAGGATTATGTCATGTTGGAGTTTGACACGACTGTTGATCAGTTAGCGACAATTAAAGTAATCGGTGTCGGCGGCGGCGGAAACAACGCTGTCAACCGCATGATTGAACATGGAGTACAAGGTGTTGAATTTATTGCGGTCAATACAGATGCCCAAGCGTTAAACTTATCCAAAGCGCCAATTAAACTGCAAATTGGAGCGAAATTGACGCGCGGATTAGGTGCGGGGGCAAATCCAGAAGTAGGAAAAAAAGCGGCGGAAGAAAGTAAAGAACAAATTGAAGAAGCGCTTAAAGGGGCCGATATGGTATTCGTTACAGCCGGCATGGGCGGAGGAACAGGAACAGGGGCGGCTCCAGTCATCGCTCAAATTGCGCGCGATTTAGGTGCGCTCACAGTCGGCGTCGTTACGCGGCCGTTTACGTTCGAAGGAAGAAAACGTGCGATGCAGGCGGCAAGCGGTATAGCAGCGATGAAAGAAGCGGTCGATACGCTCATCGTCATTCCGAACGATCGTTTATTAGAAATTGTTGATAAAAATACGCCGATGTTAGAAGCGTTCCGTGAAGCAGACAACGTGCTTCGTCAAGGCGTACAAGGCATCTCCGACTTAATTGCTGTGCCGGGATTAATTAACTTAGACTTCGCTGATGTGAAAACAATTATGTCAAATAAAGGTTCCGCTCTGATGGGAATCGGTGTCGCAACAGGGGAAAATCGCGCGGCAGAAGCTGCGAAAAAGGCGATTTCAAGCCCGCTATTAGAAACGTCGATCGACGGTGCGCAAGGGGTGTTAATGAACATTACGGGCGGCACGAATTTAAGCTTGTACGAAGTGCAAGAAGCAGCCGACATCGTCGCATCCGCTGCCGACCAAGATGTCAATATGATTTTCGGTTCTGTCATTAACGAAAACTTAAAAGACGAAATTATCGTTACTGTCATTGCGACAGGATTTAACGAAGAAGTTAACCAAGCAAAAGCAACGCGACAAGCCGTTGTCAAACCAACGGTTGGCGTCAAGCGCGAGAAAAAAGAAGAGCCAGTCGTCGACTATCCGCCAACGCGCGGTCAACAAGTAGAAGATCCGCTCGACATCCCGGCCTTTTTGCGCAACCGCAATCGTCGCCGTTAAAAAAACGCTCACGACTCGTGGGCGTTTTTTTTATTCATCATTTGACAAAATCTCTAAAGAAATGACGTCATCGTTTGACACACTTTTCTATTGGAAGTGCTATATACTAGTTTCAAGATGTTTCAAGATAAGGAGGGGATGCCGCTGATTTATGCCGATGTCGTATGGTTATTAAATTTTTGTTTCGATGCGATGTTGCTATGGCTTGCAGCGATCATGCTGAAGCGTCGCGTGCGCTTATGGCGACTTATGCTTTCTGCGTTGTTCGGTTCGCTGCTCGTCTTGCTCGTATTCACTCCTTTTGCTTATATGACATCTCATTTCGTAACGAAACTCGTCATCTCTTTTGTCATCGTTTGGATTTGTTTCGGTTTCCATCGCTTTCGTTTTTTTATCGAAAATGTGCTCGCTTTTTACTTTGCAACGTTTATGCTTGGCGGAGGGATGGTCGCCTTTCACTTTTTGCTAGAAAGTGAAATGACGCCTTATTCATCCGGATGGCTCACACATTCGACTTCTATTAGTTGGTTGTTTGTTATCATCATGTTTCCAATTTTATGGCTACTATCAAAAGTGCAAATGGGAACGATTCGGGAAAAAAAGTTGCGGTTTGAACAT
This sequence comes from Anoxybacillus ayderensis, assembly GCF_000833605.1. Lineage (GTDB taxonomy): Bacteria > Bacillota > Bacilli > Bacillales > Anoxybacillaceae > Anoxybacillus > Anoxybacillus ayderensis. Next base: position 133,164 of record NZ_JXTG01000001.1, read on the forward strand.
GTCATTCATGTGCGTGTGACATGTGTTGGACAAACGGTATCGTTAAAAGGATTAGTCGATAGCGGAAATCAATTGCGAGACCCGTTAACAAATACGCCGGTCATGATCGTTGAACTGCAACCGTTCGCACACATCTTCCCTCAAGCTGTTTTACAAATGATTCAACAACGGACGTACACAGATGACATCCCGAGCGAATGGGTGAGCCGAATACGTTTCGTCCCGTATCGTGCCGTTGGCGTCGAGCAACAGCTACTCGTAGCCATCAAGCCAGACGAAGTGCAATGGTCGGACGGAAAACAATGGACATCCGTCAAAAAAGCGCTCATTGGCTTTTCTCCGTCATCGCTGTCAGCGGACGGTGAGTACAACTGCATCGTTCATCCGCATATCGTGATGTCGCAAGCTTCGTAATTATTATGATTATACGGCCGATCGTGCTGAAATAGAAGGAGGTTTTTTATGAAGTTATTCAAATTACGTCTCACATATGTATGGTACAAACTATTAAAAAAATTAGGGCTGAAAGCGGACGAAATTTATTACATCGGTGGAAGTGAAGCGTTGCCGCCACCGCTTACAAAAGAGGAGGAAGAAATGTTGCTTCAAAAACTTCCTTCTGGAGATGAAACCGCGCGCTCGCTACTTATTGAACGAAACCTTCGTCTCGTCGTTTACATTGCACGAAAGTTTGAAAATACCGGCATTAACATTGAAGATTTAATTAGCATCGGTACGATCGGATTAATTAAAGCGGTCAATACGTTTAATCCGGAGAAAAAAATTAAACTCGCTACATATGCGTCGCGCTGTATTGAAAATGAAATTTTAATGTATTTACGGCGCAACAATAAAGTGCGCTCCGAAGTGTCATTTGACGAACCGTTAAACATTGACTGGGACGGCAACGAATTGTTGTTGTCGGACGTGTTAGGGACAGAAGATGACGTCATTACGAAAGATTTAGAAGCAAATATTGATCGTAACTTGTTATTTCGCGCACTCGATCAATTAAGTGACAGAGAAAAACAAATTATGGAACTTCGCTTCGGTTTAACTGGAGGAGAAGAAAAAACGCAAAAAGATGTCGCGGACTTATTAGGCATTTCCCAGTCATACATTTCCCGTTTAGAAAAGCGAATTATTAAACGATTGCGAAAAGAGTTTAACAAAATGATGTAATGCATATTTTTCCCTTCGAAGGAGATACTGAAAGCTGACAGCATCTCCTGCAAGGAGGGAAAGACATGGCAAGAAACAAAGTTGAAATTTGCGGCGTTGATACATCGAAACTTCCCGTGCTGAAAAATGAAGAAATGCGTGAATTATTCCGGCAAATGCAAGCCGGTGACATATCGGCACGCGAAAAATTAATTAATGGGAATTTGCGGCTCGTATTAAGCGTCATTCAGCGATTTAACAATCGTGGTGAATATGTCGACGATTTGTTTCAAGTAGGCTGTATCGGACTTATGAAATCAATTGATAACTTTGATTTAAGCCAAAACGTGAAATTTTCCACGTATGCCGTGCCGATGATTATCGGTGAAATACGCCGATATTTACGTGACAATAATCCGATTCGTGTGTCCCGCTCGCTGCGCGACATTGCGTATAAAGCGCTTCAAGTGCGCGAAAAAATCATGAGCGAAACAGCAAAAGAACCGACGGCAGAAGAAATTGCGAAAATACTAGACGTGCCTCATGAAGATGTTGTATTTGCGTTAGATGCGATTCAAGATCCTGTTTCGCTTTTTGAACCGATCTACAACGACGGCGGCGATCCGATTTATGTGATGGATCAGTTGAGCGACGAGAAAAATCGCGATACAAATTGGATTGAAGAAATTGCGTTGAAAGAAGGGCTTCGCCGTTTAAACGAGCGCGAAAAAATGATTATTCGCAAACGATTTTTTCAAGGAAAAACGCAAATGGAAGTGGCTGAAGAAATCGGCATTTCCCAAGCGCAAGTATCCCGTTTAGAAAAAGCCGCCATTAAACAAATGAATAAAAACATTCAATGGTAAACGACGCCTCCACCAAAAACGGTGGGGGCTTTTTATGTCCGTGACTACAACAACTCGCTCATGCATACATATAAGTACATAAAATGAAAAAGGAGCGGAGAAACATGGTGAAAATTTCTGAATTACAACAAAAAGATGTCGTCAATGTCGCAAACGGCAAGCGGCTTGGAAATATCGGAGACATCGATATTAACTTAACGACCGGTCAAATTGAAGCCATCATTATTATCGGGACGGGAAAAGTGCTCGGTTTATTTGGGCGGGCGGATGAAATGGTCATTCCGTGGCGCGATATTGTGAAAGTGGGCGCTGACGTCATTCTCGTTCGATTAGATAGCGATGAATAATTCACGTTTTCGGCAAGCTGTGATAAAATAGGAAAAAAAGTGATAAAATTGTACAAAGGATGTCGAATCATGAACGATATATTTCGCCAAGCGAGCGAATCGTTGCTTTTATTTGATCAATGGGAACATGTCGTCGTCGCCTTTACAACAAAACGAGGGGGAGTGAGCACCGGACCGTTTGCGACGTTAAACGTCGGCATGCACGTGCAAGATGATCCAACCGTCGTGTATCACAATCGACAAAAAGTAGCGGACGAACTGAACGTTTCGCTCGATCGCTGGGTATGTGCCGACCAAGTGCATGGCGTGCATATAGAAAAAGTGACAAAAGAGCATGCGGGAAAAGGCGTGCGCACGTACGACACCGCTTTGCCGCATACAGACGGGCTGTATACGAGCGAGCGAGACATCATGTTGGCGCTTTGTTTTGCGGATTGTGTTCCGCTTTACTTTTTTGCGCCAAGTAAAAAGCTAATTGGGGCAGCACACGCCGGCTGGAAAGGAACCGTTCACAACATCGCAGGAGAAATGGTGAAGCGATGGAACGAAGAAGGGGTAGATGCGCGCGATATTCACGTTGTCATCGGTCCGTCGATCGGCCGTTGTTGTTACGTCGTCGATGATCGCGTCATTGAATTCGTTCAAAAGGCGCTAGTCAACTCGCCTCAATCTCTTTATAATGAAACAAGTAAGGGACAATATGCGCTCGATTTAAAAGAAATGAATAAACAACTCCTGCAACAAGCAGGTGTTCCGAGCGAGCATATCGCGGTTTCATCGTATTGCACAAGCTGTGAGCAGTCATTATTTTTCTCTCACCGTCGCGACGGCGGAAAAACAGGAAGAATGATGGCGCTTATTGGCTGGAGGTGATCATATGACGGTTAAACAACGTTTACAAACGATTCAACAACATATTGCGGAAGCGTGTGAAAAAACAGGACGAAACGCATCAGACGTTCAAATTGTGGCAGTAACAAAATACGTAAGCATCGCACGGGCAAAAGAGGCGATCGAAGCGGGCATCGTTCATTTAGGGGAAAGCCGTGCCGACGGTTTTTTACACAAATACGAAGCGATCGGAAAAGAAGCAACGTGGCATTTCATCGGCACATTGCAATCGAGAAAAGTGAAACAAATCATTGATGACGTCGATTACATTCATTCGCTTGACCGTCTGTCGTTAGCGGAAGAAATCGACAAGCGAGCGAATCGGACGATCAAATGTTTCGTGCAAGTGAATGTTTCAGGCGAACAGTCAAAACACGGATTAGCGCCAGAAGACGTATTGCCGTTTATTGAAACATTATCTGCTTTTTCACGTATTCAAGTTGTCGGGTTGATGACGATGGCGCCGTATACGGATGATGAAGCGACGATTCGCCGTTGTTTTCGGACGCTACGTGAGCTAAAAGAACGCGTGCAAGAAAAACAACTACCGCACGCCCCTTGTACACAATTGTCAATGGGGATGTCGAACGATTATGTCATTGCGGTAGAAGAAGGAGCAACGTTTCTTCGACTCGGTACATGTCTTGTTGGTGAGGAGGAGGTGGAGTAAAATGGGATTTGTGAAAAAAATTCGCGACTTTTTTGATTTAGATGAAGAAAAATGGGAAGAAGATGAATATGAACAAGAAGAAGTCGCCCAGCAACCGAAAGTAGAACAAAAGCAAAACGTCGTCAGTTTACAAAGCGTGCAAAAATCGTCCAAGCTCGTTTTATTTGAACCGCGCGCTTATGCCGAAGTACAAGAAATTGCCGACCATTTAAAAAATCGGCGTGCCGTTGTTGTCAACGTTCATCGTGTCGATCGTGACCAAGCGCGGCGCATCGTTGACTTTTTAAGCGGAACGGTATATGCGATTGGCGGAGACATTCAACAAGTCGGATCTACGATTTTTTTATGCACGCCAGATAATGTCGATGTAAGCGGCTCGATTTCCGTTGTTTCTGACGATGAACCGACGATAAAGAGGTGGTAAATTTGTATACAATTGCAAACTTTTTAGCAACAGTCATTGAAGTATATTCGTATGCGATTATTATTTACATTTTAATGTCTTGGTTTCCGAATGCGCGCGAAACGAAAGTGGGACAATTTTTCGCCAATATTTGCGAGCCGTATTTAGAGCCGTTTCGCCGCTTTATTCCGCCGATTGGCATGATCGACATTTCTCCGATCGTCGCCTTGCTCGTTTTACGCTTTGCGACGGCAGGAGTTTATGGATTAGTAGATATGGTCAGTCGAGGGTTGTAATGGACATTTATCAACATTTTCGAAAGGAAGAGCATCATTTTATTGATCTCGTTTGCGAATGGAAGCGGCTCGTGACGGAACAATATGCTCCGAAACTCACAGATTTTTTAACTCCGCGTGAACAACAAATTGTCCGCTCGATTGTCGGCAATCACGATGAAGTGCACGTTGCTTTTTTTGGCGGTTCATCGTCTGTAGAGCGAAAGCGTGCACTACTATACCCGCCGTACTTGCAACCGAATGAAGATGATTTTCAATTATCGTTGTTTTCCGTTCGCTACCCGAAAAAGTTTGTGACGCTCGGGCATCGCGATGTGCTCGGTGCTCTGTTGTCGCTCGGTGTAAAGCGTGAAAAGTTTGGGGATATCGTCATCGTTGAAGGTGTCATTCAGTTTGTCATCGCCAAAGAAATTGCACCGTTTGTAAAAATGAACGTCACTTCGATCGGAAAAGCAAAAGTATCGTTAGAAGAACAACTGCTCTCTGAACTTCTTGATGTGAAAGAAGAATGGGAGGAAGAGACGTTGACCGTTTCGTCTTTGCGGCTGGACGCCATTTTAGCGCAATGTTTCCGCATATCGCGCCAAAAAGCACAAGCGCTTATTGAACAAAGCTTCGCGAAAGTCAATTGGAAAACGGTTGACCAAGCCCATATGGAATGCCGAGAAGGCGATTTATTGTCGCTGCGCGGGTACGGTCGTTGCCGACTACAAGCGATTGCTGGTCAAACAAAAAAAGAAAAATGGCGCATCGTTGTCGAAAAAGCAAAATAAAAGCAGGATTTTCGCAAAACATGTCGAATGACACATACGTACATAAGATGGAGGTGGGCCACATGCCGTTAACGCCGTTAGATATTCATAATAAAGAATTTAGCCGAGGCTTTCGCGGATATGATGAAGATGAAGTAAACGAGTTTTTAGATCAAGTCATTAAAGACTACGAAATGATTTTGCGTGAAAAAAAACAGCTTGAAGAAAAAGTGCGAGAGCTGACAGAAAGGCTCAACTATTTTACAAATATTGAAGAAACGTTAAATAAATCGATTTTAATCGCGCAAGAAACGGCGGAAGAAGTGAAGCGAAACGCCCAAAAAGAAGCGAAGCTCATCATTAAAGAAGCGGAGAAAAACGCGGATCGCATCATTAGCGAAGCGCTTGCAAAAACGCGAAAAATTGCGATGGAAGTGGAAGAATTAAAGCGTCAAGCGAAAGTGTTCCGCAATCGTTTTAAAATGTTAATTGAAGCACAGCTTGATATGCTAAACAACGGTGACTGGGATCATTTATTAGATTATAAGCTCGATGATGAAGAAATACAAGAAATAGCAGAGTCTTGACGAGCGGCGTTGTTATTGCCTATAATATCGATTACAGTTATATAAGAAAAACGATGAAGGGGACAGTAGTTCTTTCAACAGCTTATTTCAGCGAGTCGAGGGCGGTGGAAGCTCGGCATAAGCGAAGGAATGAAAATCACCCCGGAGTTCCGTGCCGAATGAGTAGTAGGACGCGGCGCGTCATTCCCGTTACGAATGTCGAGTGGACTATGGAAACATAGTCAATAAGGGTGGTACCGCGAGACCTTCTCGTCCCTTTTGGGCATGAGAAGGTTTTTTTATTTACATAAAAGGAGGTTTTCACATCATGGATTACAAAGATACGTTACTGATGCCAAAGACTGATTTCCCGATGCGTGGCAATCTTCCGCAACGCGAACCGCAAATACAAGCAAAATGGGAAGAGATGGACATTTACCGTAAAGTGCAAGAGCGCACGAAAGATCGTCCGTTGTTTGTGCTACATGACGGACCGCCGTATGCAAACGGTGACATTCATATGGGTCATGCGCTCAATAAAATTTTAAAAGATTTCATCGTTCGCTATAAATCGATGAGCGGCTATTGTGCACCGTACGTGCCGGGGTGGGATACGCACGGGCTGCCAATCGAAACGGCGCTTACGAAAAATAAAGGCGTCAATCGAAAAGAAATGAGCGTTGCTGAATTTCGGAAATTATGTGAGCAATATGCATATGAGCAAATTGACCGTCAGCGCGAGCAATTTAAACGACTTGGCGTGCGCGGCGACTGGGACAATCCTTACATTACGTTAACGCCAGAATACGAGGCACAACAAATTAAAGTGTTTGGCGAAATGGCGAAAAAAGGGTTAATTTACAAAGGGTTAAAACCGGTATATTGGTCTCCATCAAGCGAATCAGCGCTTGCGGAAGCAGAAATTGAGTATAAAGATAAACGGTCGCCGTCTATTTACGTCGCTTTTCCTGTGAAAGACGGAAAAGGTGTGCTTGATGGCGATGAACATATCGTCATTTGGACGACGACGCCATGGACGATTCCAGCGAACTTAGGCATCGCTGTTCATCCAGAGCTGCAATATAGCGTCGTTGAAGCAGACGGTCGTAAATATGTCGTTGCATCCGAGTTGCTTTCATCCGTACAAAAAGAAATTGGTTGGGAACATGTGACAGTATTAAAAACAGTCAAAGGAAGCGAGCTTGAATACGTCGTGGCGAAACATCCGTTTTACGACCGCGATTCGCTCGTCATTTGTGGCGAACACGTCACAACGGACGCTGGAACAGGTTGCGTTCATACGGCTCCAGGACACGGGGAAGACGACTTTATCGTCGGCCAAAAATACGGCTTAGGTGTGCTTTGTCCAGTTGACGAGCGCGGCTATATGACAGAAGAAGCGCCAGGATTTGCCGGCATGTTTTACGATGAGGCGAACAAAGCGATTACGGAAAAACTACAAGAAGTAGGCGCCTTGTTAAAACTATCGTTTATTACACACTCGTATCCGCACGATTGGCGGACGAAGCAACCGACCATTTTCCGTGCGACGGCGCAATGGTTTGCATCCATCGATAAAATTCGCGAGCAACTGTTGCAAGCGGTTGAAGAAACGAAATGGGTGCCAGCATGGGGTGAAATTCGCATCCACAACATGATTCGCGATCGCGGTGACTGGTGCATTTCGCGCCAACGCGCATGGGGTGTACCGATCCCTGTCTTTTATGCGGAAAATGGCGAGCCAATTATTACAGACGAAACGATTGAACATGTATCGAACTTATTCCGCCAATACGGTTCTAACGTTTGGTTTGAACGTGAAGCAAAAGACTTACTTCCAGAAGGGTTTACGCATCCAGGTAGCCCGAACGGACGCTTTACGAAAGAAACGGACATTATGGACGTATGGTTTGACTCCGGTTCTTCTCATCAAGCGGTGTTGGAAGAACGCGCGGATTTACAACGCCCAGCTGATCTTTATTTAGAAGGTTCCGACCAATATCGCGGTTGGTTTAACTCATCGCTTTCCACAGCGGTGGCGGTGACAGGAAAAGCGCCGTATAAAGGCGTTTTAAGTCACGGATTCGTATTAGATGGCGAAGGACGGAAAATGAGCAAATCGCTCGGCAACGTCGTCGTGCCGGCAAAAGTGATGGAGCAGCTCGGTGCGGACATTTTGCGCCTTTGGGTTGCTTCTGTCGATTATCAAGCAGACGTGCGTATTTCTGATAACATTTTAAAACAAGTTGCCGAAGTGTATCGAAAAATTCGCAATACGTTCCGCTTTATGCTCGGTAACTTATTCGATTTCAACCCGGCAGAGCGCGTGGCGATAAATGAATTGCGCGAAGTCGATCGCTATATGCTCATTAAACTGAATCGTTTAATTGAAAAAGTAAAACAAGCGTATGAAACGTATGAGTTTGCGACCATTTACCATGAAGTGAACAACTTCTGTACCGTTGATTTAAGCGCGTTTTACTTCGATTTCTCGAAAGACGTGTTGTACATTGAAGCGGCAAATAGCCATGAACGTCGCTCGATTCAAACGGTGCTATACGAAACGCTTGTGGCGTTAACGAAACTTGTTGCGCCAATTTTACCGCATACGGCAGATGAAGTATGGTCATACATTCCGCACGTGAAAGAAGAAAGTGTGCAGCTTGTCGATATGCCAGAAGCGGTGCATATGGATGATGAAGATCGCATCGTTAAAAAATGGGATGCGTTTATGGAGTTGCGCGACGAAGTGTTAAAAGCGTTAGAAGTGGCGCGCAATGAAAAACTCATCGGTAAGTCGCTCACTGCGCACGTCATTTTATATCCAACAGACGAAACGAAAGCGCTCATCGATTCGATTGAAGAAGATATGAAACAGCTATTAATCGTCTCCGCGTTTTCGATCGGTGGAACGTTTGCGGATGCCCCGAGCGAGGCGCAAACATTTACAAAAACAGCAATCGTCGTCAAACAAGCAGAAGGAAAAACGTGCGCGCGCTGCTGGGTCGTGACACCGACGGTCGGCGAAGATGCCAACCACCCAGAGCTATGTCCACGTTGTGCGGCAATTGTCAAGCAATAACCGACATCCCCCCTCTCTTTTAAGGGGGGATTGTTTATGATAAAATGAAAAAGAATTTCGCTTTGGAGGGGTATGATGTTATATTATTTGCTTGCTTTTGTCGTCATTGTCATCGATCAATGGACGAAATGGCTCGTCGTTCGCTATATGGAATTAGGGGAAAGCATTCCGGTCATCGAAAACGTGTTATATATGACGTCTCATCGTAATCGCGGGGCGGCATGGGGCATGTTGCAAGGACAATTTTGGTTATTTTACTTGATTACGATTGTCGTCGTCATAGGGATTATCGTATATATTCAGCGCTTGAAGCCAACAGAGCGGCTATTTGGCGTTGCTCTTGGGCTTATGCTTGGCGGAGCGATCGGCAACTTTATTGATCGCGTGTTTCGAAAAGAAGTCGTCGATTTTGTACATACGTATATTTTCGATTACAGCTTTCCGATTTTTAACGTCGCCGATGCCGCATTAACGGTTGGCGTGGCGCTTTTGTTTATCCAAACATGGATGGAAGAAAAAAAACGAAAGGGAATGAGCGATGGAGCAAATTCAACTAACGATTGAAGAACAACATGACGGGGAACGCATTGATAAAATTATCGCTGGCTTAAATGAACAATGGTCGCGTTCCCAAGTGCAACAATGGCTAAAAGAAGGACACGTGCTCGTCAACGGAAAAGCAGTAAAACCGAACTACAAATGCCATGTCGATGATGAAGTCGTCATTTCCATTCCAAATCCCGAGCCGTTAGATGTCGAGCCTGAGCCGATTCCGCTCGACATTTATTACGAAGATGCTGATGTATTAGTCGTCAATAAGCCGCGCGGCATGGTCGTTCATCCAGCGCCCGGTCATATGCGCGGAACGCTCGTCAATGCGTTGCTTGCTCATTGTCAAGATCTTTCAGGGATTAACGGCGTATTGCGCCCGGGCATCGTTCATCGCATCGATAAAGATACGTCGGGCTTATTAATGGTTGCAAAAAACGATCTCGCCCATGAGTCGCTCGTCAATCAGCTTGTCAATAAAACGGTGACGCGGAAATATCATGCGATCGTTCATGGCGTCATCCCTCACGATTACGGAACGATCGATGCGCCCATTGGACGCGACTCGCGCGACCGACAAAGCATGGCGGTCGTTGAAAACGGGAAAGAAGCGGTGACGCATTTTCGCGTCCTTGAACGATTTGAACATTATACGTACGTCGAATGTCAACTCGAAACAGGGCGAACGCATCAAATTCGCGTTCATATGAAATATATCGGCTACCCGCTTGCTGGAGATCCGAAATACGGTCCGCGCAAAACGTTGCCGATTGACGGACAAGCGCTTCATGCTGGCGTATTAGGGTTCCATCACCCGCGCACAGGCGAATATTTGCAGTTTGAAGCGCCGCTTCCTCATGAATTTGAGCGCTTGCTCGATATGTTGCGAAATAATCGTTGACAAAACAAAAAAAGAAACGTACAATGAGTTCAAGTGAACAAGACCTTTAAATTCAGTCCCGTGAGGCTGAGAAGGTGTCGGATTTAGGTGACGTATGCCTACATGTACCCTCTCGCCAAGCGGTGAGAGGGTTTTTGTGATCAAGAAAGTATAAAATTTTCAGTTTGCAGAGCTGTCTAGCTCCAAGCGCCATCGGCTCGAGTTGCTCCGCCCCACACTGTGGCGGCGACAGCCTCCTCGGTGGGGCTTGTGCACTCTTCGCCGATAGGCGGGCGCTTTGTGCTTTTCTGATATGGAGGTGAGACGATGCAAAAGGCAGTTGTCCTTGATGAACAAGCCATTCGGCGCGCGTTAACGCGCATTGCTCACGAAATTATTGAGCGCAATAAAGGCATTGATGGCTGCGTGCTCGTCGGCATTAAAACGCGCGGCATTTACTTAGCGAAACGATTAGCCGAACGCATTGAACAAATTGAAGGAACATCGATTCCGGTCGGTGAGTTAGATATTACATTATACCGGGACGATTTAACGGTCAAAACAGAAGACCGTGAACCGCTTGTGAAAGGAACGGACGTCCCGTTTTCCGTTACAAATCAAAAAGTCATTTTAGTCGATGATGTGTTATTTACAGGACGAACGGTGCGCGCAGCGATGGATGCCGTCATGGATCTCGGTCGCCCAGCGCAAATTCAACTAGCCGTTCTCGTTGACCGCGGTCATCGCGAACTACCGATTCGCGCCGATTTCGTCGGCAAAAACATTCCGACATCGAGCGCGGAAATGATCGTCGTCGAATTAAAAGAAGTCGATGACATCGATCAAGTGAGCATACATGAATAAAGCACCCTTTTTAAAGGCAGTCCAGCGAGGCTGACAAAGGGGATTCGTTTCCTATACCCTCTTTGTGCCTTCGTACGGACAAAGAGGGTTTTTTATTAAAATAGAAAGGGAGAGAGAAAATGAACAAACCGGTTTTAGATGTAAAAGATGTCCCTTCTTTTGGGCAGCTTATGACGCTTAGTTTACAACATTTATTTGCGATGTTTGGCGCCACGATTTTAGTGCCATACTTAGTCGGATTAAGTCCAGCGATGGCGCTTATTTCAAGCGGACTTGGCACAATCGCCTTTTTAATCGTTACAAAATGGCAAGTGCCTGCTTACCTCGGTTCATCGTTTGCGTTCATTACGCCAATTATTGCGGCGAAAGCAACAGGCGGATCGGGAGCAGCGATGATCGGAAGCTTTTTAGCAGGGCTTGTATACGGCATCGTCGCTTTAGCGATTAAAAAAGCAGGTTATCGTTGGATTATGAATTTACTTCCGCCGATCGTCGTCGGCCCGGTCATTATCGTCATCGGATTAGGATTAGCAAGCGTCGCTGTCAGCATGGCGATGAACGGTCCAGATGGAAAATATAGTTTGACGCACTTTTCTGTTGCAGTTGTCACGCTTGCCGCAACAATTATGTTTTCGATTTTATCAAGAGGAATGTTTAGCCTCGTCCCTGTACTCATGGGAATTATCGTCGGTTACGTGTACGCGTTAGCCATTGGCGTCGTTGATTTATCCGGGGTTGCGAAAGCAAAATGGATTGAAATGCCAGATTTCTTATTGCCGTTCGTTCATTACGATGTGCGCGTGACGCTCGATATTGTGCTTTTGATGGTCCCTGTCGCCATCGTCACGTTATCTGAACATATCGGTCATCAGCTTGTGTTAAGTAAAGTGGTCGGCCGCGACTACATTAAAGAGCCGGGGTTACACCGCTCGATTCTCGGTGACGGATTAGCGACGATGATTTCAGCTCTCATCGGCGGTCCACCGAAGACGACATACGGAGAAAACATCGGTGTATTAGCGATTACGCGCGTATATAGCGTATATGTGTTAGCTGGCGCAGCTGTGCTCGCCATCGCCTTCGGATTTTTAGGAAAAGTGACGGCGCTCATTAGTTCGATTCCGACACCAGTCATGGGTGGCGTGTCGATCTTATTGTTCGGCATTATCGCCTCTTCTGGTTTACGCATGCTTGTCGACAGCAACATCGACTTTGGCGACAAGCGAAACTTAGTGATCTCATCAGTCATTCTCGTCATTGGAATTGGCGATGCGGTCGTGAAAGTATCGGAACAATTTGAAGTGCACGGCATGGCGCTTGCCGCGATAACAGGCATCGTCTTAAACCTCATCTTGCCAGGCCGTCCGAAAGTTAGCGATAGCGTATTTGAACAAACACACGATGTTGCATAACACACCTTTTAAAAGAAGTCCAGCGAGGCTTACAAAGGTGTGAGCGAGGAAATCCGTTTACTAAAACGGTCTCTTTCCTCATGCTTTCAAACACCTTGCCTCGCTTGGCAAGGTGTTTTTTACTAAAAAGGAGGAATATTTCATGAACCATTTACTAACGTTAGCAGAGTTATCGGTTGATGATGTGCTTGCCATTTTGCATGAAGCGGAACGATTTGCGAACGGGGAAACGTGGAAAGTGAATAAACAAACGTTCGTTGCCAACTTATTTTTTGAGCCGAGCACGCGAACGCGTTGCAGCTTTGAAATGGCGGAACGAAAACTTGGACTTGAAGTCATTCCGTTTGATGCAGATATGTCGAGCGTCCAAAAAGGAGAAACGTTGTATGATACGATTCGGACGTTGCAAGCAATCGGTGTGGAAGCCGTTGTCATTCGCCACCCATCCGATCATTACTTTGAACCGCTCCGTCATGCGATTGACATTCCGATCATTAACGCAGGCGACGGGTGCGGCCATCATCCGACACAATCGTTGCTAGACTTAATGACGATTCGTCAACAATTTGGCACATTTATTGGGCTCGATGTAGCGATCGTTGGTGACATTCGTCATAGCCGAGTGGCGCGTTCGAATGCTGAAATATTAACAAGGCTAGGTGCAAACGTCTTATTTTGCAGCCCGCCGGAATGGCAAGATACAGAAAACCGTTATGGCACATACGTCGATCTTGATACGGCAGTGAAAGAGGCGGATGTCGTGATGCTTCTTCGCATTCAACACGAGCGCCACGACGAAAAAATGGGTTGGACGAAAGAGCAATATCACGAGCAATATGGCTTAACGATCGAACGAGAAAAACAAATGAAAAAAACGAGCATCATTTTACATCCTGCCCCTGTGAATCGCGATGTGGAAATCGCAAGCGAACTTGTGGAATGCGAACGGTCTCGCATTTTTAAACAAATGGAAAACGGCGTATACGTGCGCATGGCTGTATTGAAACGCGCATTACAAAAAGGAGGGACACAAAATGGCTACCATATTCAAACGTGCGCGCTTGCTTAATGAACAAGGCGAGTTCATCTCGGCCGATATAAAAATCGATGAAGGCCGTATTACTCATATCGCTTCTCATATGGATGAGGACGATCATGATGAAGTAATTCATGTAAACGGTCAATTTGTCGCCCCGGGGTTTATTGACGTCCACGTTCATTTGCGCGAACCGGGTGGAGAGCATAAAGAAACGATTGCGACCGGTACGCTCGCTGCGGCGAAAGGCGGATTTACAACGATTGCAGCGATGCCAAATACAAAACCCGTGCCAGATACGAAACAACAAATGGAATGGCTCGTCAATCGCATTCGCGAAACAGCGCACGTGCGCGTTTTGCCGTATGCGGCCATTACTGTACGCCAAGCAGGAAAACAGCTCGTCGATTTTGCCGCATTAAAAGAAGCAGGGGCGTTTGCGTTTACAGACGATGGCGTTGGCGTACAAAGCGCACGCATGATGTATGAAGCGATGCAACAAGCCGCCGCTCTTGAGATGCCGATCGTCGCGCATTGCGAAGATGAAACGTTGACGTATAAAGGGTGCGTGCACGATGGGGCGTTTGCGAAACGACACGGGCTTTCCGGCATTCCTTCCGTTTGCGAAGCGGTACATATTGCGCGCGATGTATTATTGGCGGAGGCAACCGGCTGTCATTATCACGTTTGCCATATTAGTACGAAACAGTCGGTACGCATCGTGCGCGAGGCGAAGCGGGCAGGCATTCGCGTCACCGCTGAAGTAACGCCGCACCATTTGTTGCTTTGTGAGGAAGACATTCCTTCGCTCGATGCAAACTTTAAAATGAATCCACCATTGCGAACGAAAGAAGATCAACAAGCGTTAATCGAAGGATTGCTTGATGGAACGATTGATTTTATTGCGACCGACCATGCACCGCATACGGAAGAAGAAAAAAGTGAAGGAATGGTGCTTGCCCCATTTGGAATTGTCGGATTAGAAACGGCCTTCCCGCTTTTATATACACATTTTGTTGAAAAAGGGGTATGTACGTTAAAACAGCTTGTCGATTGGTTGTCGAAAAAACCAGCGGAGACGTTTCGCCTTGACGGCGGGCAATTAAAAGTTGGCGCAAAAGCAGATTTCGTGGTCATCGATTTACATACAACACAAGTGGTTGATCCTACGACGTTTGTTTCGAAGGGAAAAAATACGCCATTTGCAGGCTGGACGTGTAAAGGATGGCCGACGATGACGGTCGTCGATGGAAACATTGTTTGGCAGAAGGGGAGAGAGTGATGAAACGACAACTCATTTTAGAAGATGGTACACGTTTTGTTGGAGAAGCGTTCGGAAGTAAAAGGCAAACAGTCGGTGAAGTCGTTTTTAATACAGGGATGACAGGATATCAAGAAATTTTAACCGATCCGTCGTATTGCGGACAAATTGTGACGATGACATATCCGTTGATCGGCAACTACGGTGTCAACCGAGACGATTTTGAATCGATCGAACCGCATGTGTTCGGGTTTGTTGTGAAAGAAGCGTGCCTATCTCCGTCCAATTGGCGAAGCGAAATGACGATTGACGAATATTTGCGCATAAAAAACATTCCGGGGTTAGCAGGGGTTGATACGCGCAAGTTGACGCGCATCATTCGTCAACACGGCACGTTAAAAGGGATGATTTGCGACATGGACGTTTCGGTGACAGAGGCGCTCGCACATTTAAAAGAAACGGAGCTTATACGCGATCAAGTGAAGCGCGTATCGACAAAAAGTGCGTACGCTAGTCCGGGGCGCGGTCATCGCGTCGTTTTAATTGACTTCGGCATGAAGCACGGCATTTTGCGCGAGTTAAATAAACGTCATTGCGACGTCATCGTGCTCCCATACAATGCGACGGCAGAAGAAGTGTTGCAGTTGCATCCTGATGGGGTCATGTTATCGAACGGGCCGGGGGATCCGAAAGATGTGCCAGAGGCGATTCATATGATTCAAGGCATACTCGGTCACGTTCCACTTTTCGGGATTTGTCTCGGCCATCAACTGTTTGCGCTCGCATGCGGGGCGAATACGGAAAAAATGAAGTTCGGTCATCGCGGCTCGAATCATCCAGTTAAACAGATCGAAACAGGAAAAGTCGCGATTACTTCACAAAACCATGGCTACACCGTCACGGAGCAGTCGCTTGCTCATACGAGATTAGAAGTGACGCACATCGCTTTAAACGACGGAACGATTGAAGGGCTTCGTCATCGCGACGTGCCGGCATTTACGGTGCAATACCATCCAGAAGCGTCACCGGGACCAGAAGATGCAAACGATTTATTCGATGATTTTATGGCGATGATTGAACAGTTTAAAAAAGAAAGAGGGGTCGTTCATGCCTAAACGCCAAGATATTGAAACGATTCTTGTCATCGGTTCAGGGCCGATCGTCATCGGTCAGGCGGCAGAGTTTGATTACGCAGGTACGCAAGCATGTTTAGCATTAAAAGAAGAAGGGTATAAAGTCATTCTCGTCAACTCCAATCCAGCAACGATTATGACCGATACAGAAATTGCTGACAAAGTGTATATGGAGCCGTTAACGCTTGAATTTGTCGCGCGCGTCATTCGGAAAGAGCGTCCGGATGCCATTTTGCCGACGCTTGGCGGGCAAACGGGGCTAAATTTAGCGGTCGAATTAGCGAAAGCAGGGGTGCTTGAGAAATGTGGCGTTGAAATTCTCGGCACGAAACTAGAAGCGATTGAAAAAGCAGAAGACCGCGAACAATTTCGCGCGCTCATGAACGAACTTGGCGAGCCGGTGCCGGAAAGCGCCATCGTTCATAGTTTGCAAGAAGCGTATGCGTTCGTTGAACAAATTGGTTATCCGGTCATCGTCCGCCCAGCATTTACGCTCGGTGGAACAGGCGGCGGCATTTGTACGAACGAAGAAGAGCTTGTCGACATCGTTTCTAGCGGCTTAAAAATGAGCCCAGTTCATCAATGTTTATTAGAAAAAAGTATCGCAGGCTATAAAGAAATTGAGTACGAAGTGATGCGCGATGCAAAAGACAACGCGATCGTCGTTTGCAATATGGAAAATATCGATCCTGTCGGCATTCATACGGGCGATTCGATCGTCGTCGCTCCGAGCCAAACGTTAGGCGATCGCGAATATCAACTGTTGCGAAACGCCTCGCTTCGCATTATTCGCGCGCTCGGCATCGAAGGAGGGTGCAATGTCCAACTCGCTCTTGATCCGCACAGTTTTCAATATTACGTCATTGAAGTAAACCCGCGCGTCAGCCGCTCATCGGCGCTTGCATCTAAAGCGACCGGATATCCGATTGCGAAACTAGCCGCAAAAATTGCGGTTGGCTTAACGCTTGATGAAATGATGAATCCGGTCACAGGAAAAACGTACGCTTGCTTTGAGCCAACGCTCGATTACGTCGTCACAAAAATTCCGCGCTTTCCGTTCGATAAATTCGAATCAGCGAACCGCCATCTCGGCACGCAAATGAAAGCGACTGGGGAAGTGATGGCGATCGGGCGCACGTTTGAAGAGTCGCTATTAAAAGCGGTACGCTCGCTCGAAACGAACGTCTATCATCTCGAGTTAAAAGAACAAGTCGATGACGCCTTGCTGCAAAAACGCATTCGAAAAGCGGGCGATGAGCGTCTATTTTACATCGCCGAAGCGTTTCGCCGCGGCATAACGGTCGAACAAGTGCATGTATGGAGCCAAATCGACCCGTTCTTTTTAACGAAAATCGCCCGTATCGTCGCCTTCGAAACGGTTTTACGCGACCATGTTGGCGATATGACTGTTCTTCAACAAGCAAAAGAAATGGGCTTTTCTGATGTGGCGATCGCTAAACTTTGGCATATGGCTGAACGCGACGTATATGAGATGCGGAAACGCGCCAAAATCACACCTGTATATAAAATGGTCGATACGTGTGCGGCGGAATTTGAATCCGAAACGCCGTATTATTACAGCACGTACGAAGAAGAAAACGAATCGATCGTGACCGCGAGGGAAAGTGTCGTCGTTCTCGGCTCTGGTCCGATTCGGATCGGGCAAGGAATTGAGTTTGACTACGCGACCGTTCATTGTGTATGGGCGATTAAAGAAGCGGGATATGAAGCCATCATCATTAACAACAATCCAGAAACGGTGTCAACCGACTTTAGCATTTCCGATAAGTTGTACTTTGAACCGTTAACGATTGAAGATGTGATGCACGTCATCGATTTAGAACAGCCGATTGGTGTCATCGTCCAATTTGGTGGACAAACAGCGATCAACTTGGCGGCGGAATTAGCTGCGCGCGGCGTGCGCATTCTCGGCACATCGCTTGAAGATTTAGATCGTGCGGAAAACCGCGACAAATTTGAACGAACGCTTGCGCAACTCGGCATTCCGCAACCGAAAGGAAAAACAGCATGTTCCGTACAAGAAGCAGTCCATATTGCGAACGAAATCGGTTACCCTGTTCTCGTTCGACCATCGTACGTTCTTGGCGGTCGGGCGATGGAAATCGTGTATAAGGAAGAAGAATTGCTTCATTATATGGAACATGCGGTCAAAGTAAATCCGCAACATCCAGTACTCATCGACCGTTATTTAATCGGAAAAGAAATCGAAGTCGACGCGATTTCGGACGGAGAAGACGTGTTTATTCCAGGCATTATGGAACATATTGAGCGCGCGGGCGTCCATTCAGGCGATTCGATTGCCGTATATCCGCCACAAACGTTATCAAAAGACATTCAACAAAAAATTGTCGACTATACGATTGCACTCGCGAAAGGGTTGCGCATCGTCGGACTGTTGAACATTCAGTTTGTATTGTATGAAGGCGAGGTGTACGTACTAGAAGTGAATCCGCGTTCGAGCCGAACCGTTCCGTTTTTAAGTAAAATTACGAACGTGCCGATGGCCAACATAGCAACAAAAGTCATTTTAGGAGAAACGTTGCAAGCGCTTGGCTACAACACCGGATTAAAAGAAGAAAGCGACGGTGTATATGTGAAAGCCCCTGTCTTTTCGTTTGCGAAATTGCGCAACGTCGATATTTCGCTCGGACCAGAAATGAAATCGACAGGTGAAGTGATCGGAAAAGATGAAACGTTTGCGAAGGCGCTTTACAAAGGACTTGTCGCTTCCGGCATTCATATTCGTCCATACGGTGCTGTGTTGTTGACGATCGCCGACAAAGATAAAGAAGAAGCGATCGCCATCGCCCGCCGGTTTTACCATATCGGTTACCAGCTGCTTGCGACAAACGGCACAGCACAAACGTTACGGGAAGCGAACATTCCGGTAACCGTCGTCAATAAAATTCATACCGGTTCACCAAACATTCTTGATGTGATTCGTCAAGGCAAAGCGCAAGTCGTCATTAACACATTAACAAAAGGAAAAGAAACGGAAAGCGACGGCTTCCGCATTCGTCGCGAGGCAGTCGAAAACGGCATTCCGTGTTTAACGTCGCTCGATACGGCGAAAGCGATGCTTCTCGTTTTAGAAGCGATGACGTTTTCGACAATGGCGATGACGGAAAAGAAGGTGAATGTATGAAGGAGAATATGACGATCATCGCTAACCGCCAAATCGCAAAAGACATTTATGAATTGACGCTCGCTGGCTCGCTCGTTCAGCGCATGCGTACACCGGGACAGTTTGTGCATATGAAAGTGGCAAACAGCGGACCGCTACTTAGACGTCCGCTCAGCCTTTGCGACATCAATCAAGAAGCGAATGAATGTACGATCATTTACCGCGCGGAAGGGGCAGGAACGATGCTCCTTTCGCAAAAATTGCCCGGAGACACGGTCGATGTGCTCGGTCCGCTCGGAAACGGTTTTTCGGTTTCTGCGCTGTCAAGCGGACAACGCGCGCTTCTTGTCGGTGGGGGAATCGGTGTGCCACCGTTATATGAATTGGCAAAACAACTAGTGAACAAAGGAGTATTTGTGACGATTGTGCTCGGCTTTCAAACGAAAGATGTCGTATTTTACGAGGAGCGATTCGCATCGTTTGGCGAGACGTACGTTGCGACCGTAGACGGCTCGTACGGCATGAAAGGATTTGTCACCGACGTCATTCATCACCATCGCCTTTCGTTTCATGTGTTATACGCATGCGGACCGAAGCCGATGCTACGGGCGCTCGCAAACGAGTTTCCGCATCAAGACGTATATTTGTCGCTTGAAGAACGAATGGGATGCGGTGTCGGTGCTTGTTTTGCCTGCGTATGCCGCGTGCCGCATAGCGAAACGGCATATAAAAAAGTATGTAGCGACGGTCCGGTATTTCGGGCGGGGGAGGTCGTGTTATGAATCGATTAGCAGTGGAGTTGCCAGGACTTTCATTAAAAAATCCGATTATGCCTGCCTCCGGCTGTTTCGGATTTGGACGAGAATACGCGAAATTTTATGATTTAAGCGTGCTTGGGGCGATCATGATTAAAGCGACGACGCTTGAAGCGCGCTTCGGCAATCCGACGCCGCGCGTAGCGGAAACGCCAAGCGGCATGTTAAATGCGATCGGATTGCAAAATCCAGGTGTCGATGTGGTGCTCACTGAAGAATTGCCGTGGTTAGCGCAATATGACGTGCCGATTATCGCCAACGTGGCCGGCTCGACCGTAGAAGAATATGTAGAAGTTGCTCGGCGCATTTCAAAAGCGCCAAACGTTCATGCGCTCGAGTTGAACATTTCATGTCCGAACGTGAAAAAGGGTGGCATCGCATTCGGAACCGTTCCAGAAATCGCTGCGGAGCTGACGAGGGCGGTAAAAGAAGTGTCGGACGTGCCTGTTTATGTGAAACTATCCCCGAATGTCACAAACATTGTCGCGATGGCGAAAGCGGTTGAACAAGCAGGGGCGGACGGGCTGACGATGATTAATACGTTATTAGGCATGCGCATCGATGTGAAAACAGCGAAGCCGATTTTAGCGAACCGAACAGGCGGGTTATCTGGCCCAGCGATTAAGCCGATTGCGATTCGAATGATTTATGAAGTGAGCCAAGCGGTATCGATTCCGATTATCGGCATGGGCGGCATTGAAAGCGCGGAAGACGTCATCGAATTTTTTTATGCCGGTGCGAGCGCGGTCGCGATCGGTACAGCCAATTTCATCGACCCGTACGTTTGTCCAAACATTATTCGCGACTTGCCAAATGTTTTAGATGAACTTCGTATCGATCATATTTCACAATGTACGGGAAGGGGATGGAACAATGGACAAACCGTTTATTGTGGCACTTGATTTTGCATCCAAAGAAGAAGTACGGACGTTTTTACAACTATTTTCCGATACGTCGCTCTTTTTAAAAGTCGGGATGGAGCTATATTTTCAAGAAGGTCCAGCGATGATTGACGAACTGAAACAGAAAGGTCATCATATTTTTTTAGATTTAAAGCTTCATGATATTCCACATACAGTAAAACAAGCGATGAAAGGGTTGGCAAAACTAGGCGTTGATTTAGTAAACGTTCATGCTTCAGGAGGAAGTGCGATGATGCGTGCGGCGATCGAAGGATTAGAAGAAGGAACACCACACGGGATGAGCCGTCCACGTTGCATTGCCGTTACGCAATTGACGAGCACAAGCGAACGAGTTCTCCGTGATGAACTGCTCATCGATCGCCCGATGAAAGAAACGGTCGTTCATTATGCCACGCTCGCATACCGTAGCGGGCTTGACGGCGTTGTTTGTTCCGCCCAAGAAGTGCCGCTTCTTCGCGCATCGTTTGGCACATCGTTTATTACCGTCACGCCAGGCATTCGCTTTGCGGGCGACAACGCAGACGACCAAGTGCGCATCGTCACGCCGTATGAGGCGAAACAGCTTGGAACAAATTATATCGTCATCGGACGAAGCATTACAAAAGCATATGATCCATATGCCGCATATGAGCGTCTAAAACGAGAATGGGATGGTGGACAATAATGAAAAAAGAAATCGCAAAACAACTTCTTTCGATCGGTGCTGTATCGTTGCGTCCAAACGAACCGTTTACGTGGGCCTCAGGCATACAATCGCCGATTTATTGCGACAATCGCTTGACGTTAGCGTACCCCGCCGTTAGACAGGCCATTGCCGAAGAACTGACATCACTCATTCGCACGCATTTTCCGAATGTAGAAGTCATCGCTGGCACAGCGACGGCAGGCATTCCCCATGCCGCATGGGTGAGCGAGCGGTTGAATATGCCGATGTGTTACGTTCGCAGTCAAGCGAAAGGACACGGAAAAGGAAAGCAAATTGAAGGGAAAGTAGAACAAGGGCAACACGTCGTCGTCGTCGAAGATTTAATTTCAACAGGCGGCAGCTCATTGCATGCGGTGCGCGCCTTGCGTGAAGCGGGATGCAACGTGCTCGGTGTCGTTGCAATTTTTACATACGGATTAGAAAAAGGAAAGCGAGCATTTCAACAAGAACAAGTCCCATACTATACCGTCACCGACTACGATACGCTCATGGAAACAGCGGCGGAACTTGGCATCATCACCAAAGAAGAGCAAACAACGCTGCACCATTGGCGTGAACAGCTAGAAGCATAACAATAAGGGTGTCCAACGAAAGCCGGACACCCTTTATCATTATTTCGTGGAAATCGCGTTTGTTTTTAAATAGTGGATATCGTTTGCTTGTTGAATCGAACGGAGTGAAAGTGCTTGCAGGACAGTTTCTTGATGATCTAACTTTTCAAACCCTTCTTGCATTTGTTGCGACAACTGTTCGATTTGTTGTTTCATCATTGGAATTTCTTGTACGTGCAACTCAACAACAGTCATTCGTTCCATTAATTGTCCAACCATTTCACGAATCGCTGGCACAAGCGCCACATCCTCTTTCGTCGCCATACGCTGTTCGATGCTAGCGATATCGTCTTTTGTGGCCATCGTCTGTTCGATCTGTTCGATGCGCTTGTCCATAGCAACGATATCGTCTTTCGTCGCCATGCGCTGCTCAATGCTAGCGATATCGTCTTTCGTGGCCATCGTTTGTTCGATCTGTTCGATGCGCTTGTCCATAGCAACGATATCGTCTTTCGTGGCCATACGCTGCTCAATGCTAGCGATATCGTCTTTTGTGGCCATCGTTTGTTCGATCTGTTCGATGCGCTTGTCCATAGCAACGATATCCTCTTTCGTCGCCATACGCTGTTCGATGCTGATGATGTCATCTTTTGTGGCCATGCGCTGTTCGATGCTGATGATATCATCTTTCGTCGCCATCGTCTGTTCGATCTGTTTGATGCGCTTGTCCATAGCAGCAATATCGTCTTTCGTCGCCATACGTTGCTCGATGCTAGCGATATCATCTTTTGTCGCCATCGTCTGTTCAATATGGCTGACGCGACTTTCTAACGCTCGAATATCATCTTTTAACGCGGCGACATCATCTTTTGTTGCCATGTTCGCGCGCAAAAATGCCAACTCGTCAAAAATGCGTTGCAACAGCTGCTCCATCACGTTCACCTCCTTTTTTCCGATTCTATTATACCACCATTCGACAGAAAGAAGAGAGACGAAACAGAAAATATGACAAAAAATTTTTGAATTTTTTTCTTTAGGTACATATATTGTCCATGTAAAATAGTAATATATTGTTATAAAAAGTTTTTCATAACTTAAGTGTTTATTAATTGATAAAAAATAAAATGCTTGATAATATTCGAGGTAGGAGGTGGAAAAATGAGAAAATATATTCTTTTTATTTTTTGTATGTTTTTTGGGTTGGTTATAAGTTCGCAACATACAAGTGCACAAACAATAGTTTCAGATGAGCAACTTGAACAAGTCAGAGAGAATTTTTTACAGATGGGAATTGATGAAGAGACCGCGAGTAAGCTTGTAGAAAAAGTGAGGAATGGTGAACTTTTAGATAGTCAAAAGCCAGACGAACTTGATAAAAAAAGAGAAGACCTAGTTGTTAGTTTAACTGATGGAAAGAAATATATTGAGTTTAGTGATGGTTCAAGAATAGAGATTAGTGTGTCGAATTCAAGTCCTGTTGTGACTGCTTTTGACTATGCAACTGGTACAGTATCTTATAATTCTTGTCAATCTGGTTCAGGTTATAAAAATTGTACTATTAAAGTAAGGTACTACGACGGGATTTGGGACATATATTTTAATGCTAAAATCTCCTTAGTTCAGGATGGATATGATATGATTTCCTCAATTTATAACCAAGGAGTAGACGCGGTGTTGTACACTGTTGTGGAGAAAAGATTTGAAATTGTGCAGAAAGTTGAAACGAGTTCAGTAGCAGCTAAAGCTGATTATACAAATCAATTCACTCATAAGTCGGGTTTGTATACATTATCTAGAACATTGACACTTTGTGTGGAAAACGATAATGCCTATGCTCGTTTGAACTATTATTGAGCTCTTTTGACTTTTTAACTAGTTGAGCACCATTATGCAATTAGAATTTTAGTAGCGATTGATCGATTGTATTATTTATTATTTTCGGTAAAGTAAAATAGGGGGGATTTAATGGACTGGATTGTCGGGATAGCTTTAATTATCATCATTTTTTTTTCAACTAGTACAATAGAAAAAACTCTTAAAACAATAAAAAGACAAAATGATACAATTATCGAGTTATTAAAGGAGATAAAAAATAAAAAGGAATCGTAAATGCTTAGTGGCAGGTGCAAGTACATCTTTTGGTGATGAACCAAATAACAAAATATGTTGACGAAAATGAAAAACCCGCCTACCTAGACGGGTTTTTTCATCCTCACCACCATCTCCTCATCCGGCGTGACGTAAATCGTCTGCTGGTTTTCATAAATCACAAAGCCGGGTTTGGCGCCGCTCGGTTTTTTGACATAGCGAACGCGCGTGTAGTCGACCGGAACGGAGCTTGAGTGGCGCGCTTTGCTGAAGTAAGCGGCCAAGTGGGCAGCTTCGATGATCGTCTGTTCTGATGGATTTTTGCTTTTAATGACGACGTGTGAGCCTGGGATGTCTTTCGTATGAAGCCAAATGTCGTCTTTGCTTGCGAATTTGTTTGTTAAATAGTCGTTTTGTTTGTTGTTTTTGCCGACGAAAATGTCGGTGCCGTCGCTTGATACGTAGCGTTCGAGTTCGATTGTGCGCACCTTTTGTTTTTTCTGTTTTGTCGCTTTGGCGCGCAAATAGCCTTGTTCGATTAACTCGTCGCGAATGTCGTCAATGTCTTTCGGTGATGCCGTTTCAAGCTGTTGCAAAAGCGTATCGAAATATATGATTTCTTCTTCCGTCCGCCCAATTTGTTCCTGCACGATGGAAAGCGAATTTTTCGCTTTTTGGTATTTTTGAAAATAGCTTTGTGCATTTTCTGACGGCGATTTTTGTTGATCAAGCGGAATGGTGATTGTGACACCGTTTTCGTCATAATAGTTGACGACTTCGATTTCGCTCATTCCTCGCTTCATAGCATAAAGATTTGCGGTCAACAATTCCCCATATAGCCGATATTGTTCCGCCTGTTTTGCTTCTTCAAGCGTTTGTTGAAGTTTCAACAGCTTCTTTTCATTTTTCGCTTTTTCATTCGCGACAAATCGTTCTAAATCGTGCGCTTGTTGTTTCACGCGATCGCGTTCTGCTTTGCCGAAATAAAAACGGTCAAGCATCTCGCTTAACGTAGCAAAATGTTTTCCTTCCCCTTCGATATGGGTAAGCGGCAACGCATAAAATACGTCTTTTGTCCCGTTTGTATATATACATGGAGCAAATTTCTCGTTTCGCACATCTTCCATAAGCGTGATAAAACTTTTCGGCAACGTCGCTCGGTTAGCGAGCCCTGCGCGATAGATGACTTCGCGCGCAAAAAGCGGCGAAATGCCCGTAAATGTGGCAACGAGTTGATCGGCTAGTTTTCCTGCGAGAAAATCGATCTTTTTTAACACCGTCTCTTCCGTCGCGTGAAGCGGATTGATTTTGTCGTGCGATGGGGGCAATATGTAAGGCGCCCCAGGGAGCACCGTTCGATATCGGTTCACCGCAGGGGAGAGATGTTTGACGCTATCGATGATCGTATTCGTCTGTTCATCGACGAGAACGATGTTGCTGTGGCGGCCCATCAATTCAACGATGAGCTGTTTTGTACATACATCGCCGAGCTCATTTCTTCCTTTGACATGAATGATGATGATGCGATCAAAATCGACTTGCGTAATCGCTTCAATGACGCCTCCTTCAATATGTTTGCGCAGAAGCATACAAAACATCGGCGGCTCATGAGGATTATCGTACGTCTCGTTCGTCAAATGGACGCGCGCATACGTCGGATGAGCAGATAATAACAATTTATAATTGCTTCCGTGCGAACGAATATGAAGCACTAATTCGGATGGAAATGGCTGATAAATTTTTGAAATGCGCCCCCCGACAAGCGTGCGCTGTAATTCTTTTGTCATTGCATATGTAAATACTCCGTCAAACGACATCGAAAACACCTTTCTCTTTTTTCTTTTCATTATACCATATCATTTTTTTGTACATGCCTGAATAAGCTGTCATAGATAAGACAAGCGGAAGGGGGAGAGAAATGAGCTGGCACGGACTGCGTATCGAGCAGGTGGAACAACAAGTAAATACAAAAATTGGCTTTGGATTAACGGAAAAAGAAGCGAAAAGACGGCTAAAACAATTTGGAAAAAATGAGCTATCGGAAGAAAAAAAACCGTCTGCGCTAAAACAATTTTTTAGTCAGTTTCAAGATTTTATGGTGCTCGTTCTATTGGCGGCAACCGCGATTTCCGCTGTATTAGGCGAATACATTGATGTGGTCGCGATCGTGGCGATTGTCATCATCAATGCTTTTTTAGGATTTATACAAGAGCGCCGAGCGGAAAAGTCGCTAGAAGCATTAAAAAAATTGTCGGCACCAGAATCGCTCGTTTTGCGGGACGGCGAATGGGGAAAAGTGCCGTCTGCTCAGTTAGTCGTTGGCGATATTGTCAAATTCGCAAGCGGCGATCGCATCGGGGCGGACGTGCGCATCATTGAAGCGAAAGGGTTATATATTGAGGAGTCGTCGTTGACGGGCGAGTCGCTTCCCGTCGAAAAACAAACAGCGCCACTAATAGAAGATGTTTCATTAGGTGATCGTACAAATATGGCGTTTATGGGAACGCTCGTGACGAAAGGAAGCGGTGTAGGGATTGTCGTAGCGACAGGCATGCATACAGCGATGGGACAAATTGCCCATTTAATTCAGTCAGCGCCAACGATGACGACACCGTTGCAGCGGAAGCTCGAACAGCTCGGAAAAATTTTAATCGTCATCGCTTTAGCGCTCACAGCGCTCGTTGTCGTGCTTGGCGTATGGCAAGGACATGCGGTATACGACATGTTTTTAGCTGGTGTGTCGCTTGCGGTCGCCGCCATTCCAGAAGGGTTGCCAGCGATCGTCACCGTCGTATTGGCGCTCGGTGTCCAACGCATGATGAAGCGAAACGCCATCGTGCGCAAACTGCCGGCCGTTGAAACGCTCGGTTGTGCCTCTGTCATTTGTTCTGATAAAACAGGAACGATGACGGAAAATCAAATGACCGTCACGCACGTATGGGTGAATAACCGGTTATGGACAGTAAGCGGGACGGGCTATGAACCGAAAGGAACGTTTTTATATAACGGCAAACAAGAAAAGGTAGATGCTGCCTTACAGCAAATATTATTATTTGGGGCGTTATGCAATCATGCCGACATAAAGAAAAAAGGAAAAACATATATGATTGACGGCGATCCGACCGAAGGCGCCCTCGTTGTTGCGGCGGCGAAAGCAGGATGGACGAAAGAAAAAATTGCCGCTGAATTTACGATTGAACATGAATTTCCGTTTGATTCGACGCGAAAAATGATGACGGTCATCGTGAAAGATCGCGCGAATCGGCGCTTTATTGTCACAAAAGGTGCGCCAGATATGTTGCTAGAGCGTTGTCGTTTCATATATATCGAAGGTCAGGCGAAACTTATGCGCGACCAAGAGCGGAAACTGGTGCAACAAACGGTCAATACGCTCGCCTCCCAAGCGTTGCGAACGATTGCGATCGCTTATCGACCGCTTTCTTTGACGGAAACAATGAACGATGAAACGAAAGCGGAAAGCGACTTGACGTTCATCGGTTTACAAGGAATGATCGATCCGCCGCGGAAAGAAGTAAAACAAGCCATTGCGGAATGTAAAAAAGCAGGCATTAAAACAGTGATGATTACAGGAGATCATGTGTTAACAGCGAAAGCGATCGCCCAACAGCTGCACATGATGCCGCCAAACGGCAAAGTGATGGACGGCAAAACGTTAGCGACGTTATCTGTCGATGAATTAGAAGACGTTGTTGAAGATGTGTACGTTTTTGCGCGCGTATCGCCCGAACATAAATTAAAAATTGTGCAAGCGTTACAAAAAAGAGGGCATATTGTCGCGATGACAGGCGATGGCGTGAACGATGCTCCGGCCATTAAAACAGCAAACATCGGGATCGCGATGGGAGTGACAGGAACAGACGTATCAAAAGAAGCCGCATCGCTCGTTTTGTTAGATGATAACTTTGCGACGATTAAAGCGGCGATCGAAGAAGGGCGAAACATTTATGAAAACATTCGTAAATTTATTCGCTACTTACTTGCATCAAACGTCGGGGAAATTTTAGTCATGTTATTTGCGATGATATTGGCGCTCCCTCTCCCGCTTGTACCGATTCAAATTTTATGGGTGAATCTCGTCACAGACGGACTACCTGCCATGGCGCTCGGATTAGACCCAGCCGAAGAAAACGTCATGAAGCGGCCGCCGCGTCATCCGAAAGAAGGGGTTTTCGCCAGAGGGCTCGGCTGGAAAATCATTAGTCGCGGCTTTCTCATCGGCATGGTGACGTTAATTGCTTTTCTCGTCGTGCATACGCGACATCCGGAAAACTTAACGTATGCCCAGACGGTTGCCTTTGCGACGCTCGTGCTCGCTCAACTCATTCACGTATTTGATTGCCGAAGCGAACGGTCGGTGTTTGACCGAAATCCGTTTGAAAATATGTATTTAGTGCTCGCTGTTTTGTCGTCGCTTGTATTGTTGCTTGTCGTCATTTACTATCCGCCGCTACAACCGATTTTCCATACCGTTTCGTTGCCGCTTACGGATTGGTTGCTTATTATTGGCTTATCGTCTATTCCGACGTTTTTACTTGCTGGCTCGTTATTTACACGTCGTCGTTCATGAAATGTTTTCGCTATATAGCGATATGTGCTATAATGAGAGAAGGTAATGGAGTGAATCTATTACCTTCTTTTATTGTCGATAACACATAATGGATGTGAGAGTATGATCGTAAGTATGACAGGATTTGGTCGAGGAAAAAAAGAAGATGAAAACGTGAGCGTTACGGTGGAAATGAAATCAGTCAATCACCGTTTTTGTGAAATTTCGATCCGCATGCCTAGACAGTGGGTGATGTTTGAAGATAAAATAAAAAAAGTAATTACAGAACATATTGCCCGTGGACGTGTCGAAGTGTTTATTACAATTGAAGGAGAACAGCTCGTTGAACGAACGCTTCACGTCGATTGGCAGCTTGTTGATGCGTATTACCGGATGCTTACCGATGTGCGTCGTCGCTTTCATTTTGCCGATGATGTATCGCTTCGAGATGTTATACATATGCTATCGGATGCGGTTGAAATGACGGAACAGCCGATCGAAAACGATGCGCTTCTTTCTCTCCTTTTAGAAGCGACAAAAGAAGCGGTCGAGCAATTGAAACATATGCGCGAACAGGAAGGAAACGCGTTATTAGCAGACATGCTGATGCAGCTGGAGACGATTGAGAAAAGCGCACATCGCGTTGAACAACTGGCGCCAACGGTCGTCGCTTCTTATCGCGAACGCATACATAAACGAGTGAGTGAATTTGTACAGGGCGTCGTTGACGAACAACGGCTATTGACGGAAGTCGCTCTATTTGCGGAAAAAGTCGATATTCATGAAGAATTAAAACGCATATATAGCCATATTGAACAATTTCGTCGCATCGTTTCTGAAGGGGGAGCGGTCGGACGAAAGCTCGATTTTCTCGTTCAAGAGCTCAATCGTGAAATGAATACGATCGGTTCAAAAGCAAACGATCGCCACATTGCTTCTGAAGTTGTCGAAATGAAAAGCGCCCTTGAAAAAATTAAAGAACAAGTGCAAAATGTAGAGTAGTTTGTTTATGATAGAAAGGCAGGGATGAGCGTGAAAGAACGAGGGTTATTAATCGTTTTATCAGGACCGTCTGGCGTCGGTAAAGGGACGGTACGAAAAGCATTATTTTCACAGCCAGATATTCAATTGCAATATTCGATTTCTGTGACGACGCGCAAACCACGTGAAGGAGAAGTCGATGGCGTCGATTACTTTTTTAAAACGCGCGAGCAGTTTGAACAAATGATTCGCCAAAATGAGCTATTAGAGTGGGCAGAATATGTCGGGAACTACTACGGCACGCCAATTGATTATGTAGAAAAAACATTGCAAGAAGGAAAAGACGTGTTTTTAGAAATTGAAGTGCAAGGAGCGATGCAAGTTCGCAAAGTGTTCCCAGAGGCGCTCTTTATTTTCCTCGCTCCGCCAAGCTTAAGCGAATTGCGCAAACGAATTGAAATGCGCGGAACGGAATCAGAAGACTTAATTCGCGATCGTTTACAAGCGGCGAAAGAAGAATTAGAAATGATGGATGCATACGATTACGTTGTCGAAAACGATCAAGTAGAACTGGCATGCGAGCGCATTAAAGCGATTGTCATGGCGGAACATTGCCGACGTGAACGCGTGGCACAACGATATAAAAAGATGTTGGAGGTGGAGTAATATGTTATATCCTTCCATTGACTTACTTATTACAAAACTCGATTCAAAATATACACTCGTCACAGTTGCGGCGAAGCGCGCCCGCCAATTGCAAGTAAAAAATGACTTAACGATCGAAAAACCTGTGTCGAAAAAATTTGTCGGCAAAGCGTTAGAGGAAATTGCAGCGGGTCATATTGAAGTCGTTAGCGAAGAAGAAGCAGCGCAATAAACTATTTACGACAACCTAGTTTTTAGGTTGTTATTTTTTTACAAATACCGAACGAAAGGGGCAACGTCGATGCTTCAGCAAAAAAACATTTTATTATGTGTTACAGGGGGCATTGCTGTATATAAAGCAGCGGCACTCACAAGCAAACTTGTGCAAGCAGGGGCGAATGTCAAAGTCGTCATGACGGAAGCTGCTTGTCAATTCGTTACACCGCTTACGTTTCAAGCGTTATCAAAAAACGAAGTGTACGTCGATACATTCGATGAAAAAAACCCGAACGTCATTGCACATATTGACTTAGCTGATTGGGCACATATCGTACTCGTTGCCCCTGCGACCGCAAACACGATCGCAAAGCTCGCCTATGGTTTAGCTGATAACATGGTGACAACGATTTTACTTGCGACGAAAGCACCGGTTTGGCTTGCGCCTGCGATGAACGTCCATATGTACGAACATCCAGCGGTACAACAAAATATGCGCACGTTGCAGTCATATGGCTATCGCTTTATTGAGCCAGCGGAAGGGATGCTTGCGTGCGGTTACGTTGGAAAAGGGCGATTAGAAGAACCAGAAACGATCGTCGCTTTGCTTGAACAACATGTTGCATCAAACGAACTGTTAAAAGGAAAAAAAGTGTTAGTGACAGCCGGTCCGACGCGTGAAAAATTAGACCCTGTCCGCTTTTTCAGCAATCATTCGACAGGAAAAATGGGATATGCCATCGCAGAGGTGGCGCGCGATTTTGGAGCTGACGTCACCCTCATTTCCGGTCCGACGTCGCTTGTTCGTCCGGAAGGAATACAGACGATTCAAGTAGAAAGTGCGCAAGACATGTATGAAGCGGTGATGGAGCATTTTCAACATAGCGATATCGTCATTAAAACAGCGGCAGTAGCAGACTATCGTCCGAAATATGTGGCCGACAATAAAATAAAAAAGCAGCAAGGAGACTACACCGTCGTTCTTGAGCGAACGATCGACATTTTACAAACGCTCGGCGAACAAAAAACGCACCAATTTTTAGTTGGCTTTGCGGCAGAAACGAACGATGTGGAACGATATGCGAAAGAAAAGCTCGCGCGCAAAAATGCCGATATGATTGTCGCAAATAACGTCGTCCAAGAAGGAGCAGGGTTCGGCACAGATACAAATATCGTGACGATATTTAAACGAGACGGAACGGCAAAGCAACTTCCACTCTTGCCAAAATCGGAAGTGGCAAAACAAATTTTACGTGAAATTCATGATGAAATTGAGGGACGCCTATGACGGTTGCTTCTGTCATCGTTGATATTCCTACGAGTCAAACGGATCGCCCGTTTGATTACGCGATCCCACCTGAACTTGTCGGCGTTGTACAACCAGGCATGCGCGTTGTCGTGCCATTTGGCACACGTTTTTTACAAGGATTTGTGATTGAACTGAAAGAAACGACGGATATGCCGCTCGAACAATTAAAGCCCATTCATTCTCTTTTTGACGTTGTTCCTGTATTTAATGAAGAATTGTTGCGACTTGGAAAATGGCTAGCTGAAACGACGCTTTGTTTCATGGTATCGGCGTTTCAAGCGATGTTACCTGCCGCAATGAAAGCGAAATATGAAAAAGATATTCGGCTCATCGAACAACATATGCCGTTCATACACGAAAAAGTACGCGCGTTGTTTCGCGACCGTCTCGTCATTCCGTGGAGGGAAGTGGCACAAACGCCATACGTGCCACTGTTGCAAAAAGAAATCGCAAGAGGCCATATGGAAGTCGTTTACCGAGTTGAAGAAAAAGGAAAAATAAAAACAGAAAAGTGGGTCGAACGGTGCGCGAGTGATGACGATGTCACACATGCGCTTGTATCGCTCTCGCAGCGCGCCATAAAACAAAAACAAATGCTTGAGCGCCTGCTTACAGCCCGCTCTCTTCCTTTGAAACAATTGTTAAGTGAAACAAATAGCACGTTTGCTACTGTTCAAGCGCTCATGAAAAAACAGCTCGTCACTGTGACAGAAAAAGAAATATATCGCGATCCGTATGCTAACCGCTCGTTTACAAAAACAAAACCGCTCCCTTTAACAGACGAACAACGCCAAGCGTTACAGGCGATCGGACAAACGATTGACGAAGATGTGCATGACGTTTTTTTAATGTACGGCGTCACAGGAAGCGGAAAAACAGAAGTGTATATGCAAGCGATTGATCTCGTCTTAAAAAAGGGAAAAGAGGCGATTGTGCTCGTGCCTGAAATTTCGCTGACGCCTCAAATGGTGAAGCGGTTTAAAGAACGATTCGGTTCGAAAGTAGCCGTTCTTCATAGCGGCTTATCGCTCGGAGAAAAGTATGACGAGTGGCGAAAAATTCAACGAAAAGAAGTACAGCTCGTCGTTGGAGCTCGTTCCGCCATTTTTGCACCGTTTGAAAACATCGGCATCATCATTATTGATGAAGAACATGAAACGAGCTACAAACAAGAAGAAGCGCCCCGCTATCATGCGCGCGATGTGGCGATTTTCCGAGGTCGTTACCATCGTTGTCCTGTTGTGCTTGGCAGCGCTACGCCATCGCTTGAGTCGTTTGCGCGCGCTCAAAAAGGGGTATATAAACAAGTCACGTTAACGAAACGAATGAACGATCACGCGATGCCGCCTGTAGACATTGTTGATATGCGCGAAGAACTGCGCGCAGGAAACCGCTCGATGTTTTCCCGCCTTTTATTTGAAAAATTAACGGGGCGTTTACAAAAAGGAGAACAATCTGTTTTATTTTTAAATCGTCGTGGTTATTCTTCTTTCGTCATGTGTCGCGATTGCGGTCACGTCATTCAATGTCCACATTGCGATATTTCGCTCACGTATCATCGCGTCCAACAACAATTGAAATGTCATTATTGTGGGTACGAACAGCGAATGTCGTCGCATTGTCCTGCTTGTCAAAGCGAACATATTCGCTTTTTCGGAACGGGAACGCAAAAAGTAGAAGAAGAATTAACAAAGCTGCTTCCAGAAGCGCGCGTCATTCGGATGGACGTCGATACAACGAGCCGAAAAGGAGCACATGAACGACTGCTTCGGGAATTCGGAGAAGGAAAGGCTGACATTTTACTCGGCACGCAAATGATTGCCAAAGGGCTCGATTTTCCAAACGTCACGTTAGTTGGCGTATTAGCAGCAGATACGATGCTTCACGTCCCTGATTTTCGCGCAGCAGAAAAAACGTTCCAATTGCTGACGCAAGTAAGCGGTCGAGCGGGGCGGCATCATTTGCCGGGTGAGGTCGTCATTCAAACGTATACACCTGAACATTACAGCATTCAATTCGCAAGCAAACATCATTATGAGGCGTTTTATGAACGTGAAATGATGAACCGAAAAAAACACGGGTATCCACCGTTTTACTATTTAACGCTCATTACGGTGTCGCATGTCGATGCGCTGAAAGGAATAAGCATCGCTGAAAAAATTGCTGCACATGTGAAAAAACATTTGTCAGCTGAAGCGGTTGTACTCGGGCCTGTTGCTTCTCCGATTGCACGCATGAACGATAGATATCGTTACCAATGCATGATAAAATACAAGCGGGAAGCGAACTTAACGACAGCGCTCCGCACCATTATGGAACATTATCAGCGCGAGATGACGCGCGGTGATGTGACGATTACGATTGATTTAAATCCATATATGATGATGTAAATAAGGGAGGAACCGTTTTGGCTATTTTACCGATTGTAACATATCCTGCCCCGATTTTAGAAACCGTTTGCCAGCCGGTCACTGTTTTTGACCGCAAGCTGACGAAAATATTAAACGATATGTACGATACGATGATTGCGGCCGATGGGGTCGGATTAGCCGCCCCACAAGTCGGCATTGACCAACAAATTGCGATTGTTGATATTGGCGACCGCCACAGGCGCATCGAGTTAGTGAATCCCGTCATCGTTGCCCAAAGCGGTGAACAAATTGGGCCAGAAGGATGCTTAAGTTTTCCGGGGTTATTTGGAGAAGTGAAACGTTCTCAATATGTGAAAGTACGCGCGCAAAATCGTCGCGGTCGCCCGTTTGAAATCGAAGCGACAGGCTTTTTAGCTCGTGCGTTACAACATGAAATTGACCATTTACACGGCATATTATTTACGTCAAAAGTGATTCGTTATTATGAAGAAGGGGAGTTCGAACAATGAACATTGTATTTATGGGAACACCTGACTTTGCTGTTCCGATTTTAGAACAGTTGATCAAAGACGGATACAACGTCGTCGGCGTCGTGACACAACCGGACAAACCGAAAGGACGGAAACAACAATTAACCCCACCGCCAGTCAAAGTGACAGCACAATCGTACAACATCCCGGTATTGCAACCGACAAAAATTCGTGAAAAAGATCAATATGAACAAGTGATCGCCTTGCAACCAGATTTGATTGTGACAGCTGCGTTTGGACAAATTTTACCGAAACCGCTTCTTGAAGCGCCAACGTATGGGTGCATTAACGTGCACGCCTCGCTTTTGCCAGAGTTGCGCGGAGGAGCTCCTATTCATTACGCCATTTTGCAAGGAAAAGAAAAAACAGGCATTACAATGATGTACATGGTTGAAAAACTAGATGCAGGCGACATATTAACGCAAGTGGAAGTGCCGATTGATGAACGCGATACAGTCGGGACGTTGCACGACAAACTTAGCGAAGCGGGGGCGAAACTACTTTCTGAAACGCTTCCGAAACTGCTTCGTGGCGACATTACACCGATAAAGCAAGATGATGAACAAGCAACGTTTGCATACAACATTAAACCAGAACAAGAACGAATCGATTGGACAAAAACGGGAGAAGACATTTATAACCATATTCGCGGCATGAATCCGTGGCCTGTCGCCTATACGACGTATGGCGATGAACGTTGGAAAATTTGGTGGGGAGAAAAAGTACGAGCATCTTTCCAAGCGAAGCCAGGCACCATTGTCGCCGTTGAACGCGACGGCATTGTCGTTGCAACCGGCAACGAAACAGCGATCAAAATTACTGAATTGCAGCCAGCAGGAAAGCGGAAAATGAGCGCTACTGACTTTTTACGCGGTGCAACGATTGAAATCGGGACAGTATTAGGAGGAAAGAATGAGTAAAAAAAACGTCCGAAACTTAGCGTTAGATGTGTTAATCGATATCGAAAAAAAACGAGCATATAGCAATTTATCATTACATCATGTGATCGAAACGAACGAATTATCCGCCCAAGACGTTGCGCTTTTAACAGAGATAGTGTACGGCACGATCCAACGACGCGATACGCTTGATTACTATTTACAGCCGTTTGTGAAAGGAAAAATTGAGCCGTGGGTGCGCCTGTTGCTCCGAATGTCGCTTTATCAAATGGTATTTTTAGACCGGATTCCTGATCGCGCGGTGTTATTTGAAGCGGTAGAAATAGCAAAACGTCGCGGTCATCGCGGCATCGCCTCGCTCGTAAATGGGGTATTGCGCTCCATTCAGCGCCAAGGGTTGCGCTCGTTTGATGAAATAAAAGACGACATCGAACGTCTAGCCGTTGCGACAAGCCACCCGCTTTGGCTCGTGCGTCGATGGGTGGCGCAGTTTGGCTTAGAAGAAACAAAACGAATGTGTGAAGCAAACAACTTGCCGCCAGAACAAACGGCACGGGTAAACGCGATGCGTGTAACGGTTGAAGAAGCGATCGCCCGCTTAAAAGAAGAAGGGATTGAAGCTGTTCCTTCTTCTGTCGTGCCGGTTGGGATAAAAATGGTCAAGGGAAATGCAGCGAAAACGAGCGTGTTTCAAGAAGGGCTTGTGACGATTCAAGACGAAAGCTCGATGCTTGTTGCTTACGCTCTTTCTCCAACCGACACAGACGTTGTTTTAGATTGTTGCGCGGCACCAGGTGGAAAGACGACGCATATGGCTGAACGAATGAACAACAAAGGTCGTGTCGTTGCGTTAGATATTCACGATCATAAAGTAAAGCTGATTGAGCAGCAGGCCAAACGCCTAGGCTTGTCGAATATTGAAGCGAAACAACTCGATAGCCGTCAAGCACATACGCAATTTGCTGCTGAAACGTTTGATCGCATATTAGTTGATGCCCCGTGCTCAGGACTTGGCGTCATTCGGCGGAAGCCGGAAATTAAATATGCGAAAAACGAAAACGATATCGCACAACTTGCCGATATTCAACGAAATATTTTGCGGACGGTCGCCCCGCTTGTAAAACGAGGCGGAACGCTCGTATATAGCACATGTACGGTCGATCGGGAAGAAAACGAACAAGTGATTGCGACGTTTTTAGACGAACATCCACAATATGAGCTCGATGAGACGCTTGCTTCGCGCCTGCCATCATCGGTGGCGCCATACGTGCGTCACGGCATGTTGCAACTGCTTCCACATCACGTATATAGCGACGGATTTTTTATCGCAACATTGAAAAAGAAAGGTGAAATGATATGAAACCATCCATTTACTCGCTGCGTTTAGAAGACTTGCAAAGTTGGGTGGAACAGCAAGGGGAAAAGCCGTTTCGCGCCACACAAATTTTTGAATGGTTATATAAAAAACGGGTGACGTCATTTGAAGAGATGACAAATATTCCAAAAGCGTTGCGCGAACAGTTAGATGAACATTTCGTCATTACGACATTAAAAACGCTCGTACAACAAACGTCAAAAGACGGAACGATGAAGTTTTTATTTGAGCTTCATGACGGCTATTCGATTGAAACGGTGCTTATGCGCCATGACTACGGTAATTCGATTTGTGTGACGACACAAGTCGGCTGCCGAATCGGCTGTACGTTTTGTGCTTCGACGTTAGGCGGTTTAAAGCGCAACTTACAAGCAGGTGAAATTGTTGCCCAAGTCGTCAAAGTACAAAAAGCGCTCGATGAAACGAACGAACGAGTAAGCAGCATCGTCGTCATGGGAATTGGGGAACCGTTTGATAACTACGATGAGCTCATCAAATTTTTGAAAATCGTGAACCATCCAAAAGGGCTGCATATTGGCGCGCGTCACATCACCGTATCAACGAGCGGCATCATCCCAAAAATTTATCAATTTGCCGATGAAAATATGCAAATTAACTTCGCGATTTCGCTTCATGCGCCAAATACGGAATTGCGCTCGAAGTTAATGCCGATTAACCGCGCTTATAAATTGCCAGAGCTGATGGAAGCGGTGCGCTACTACATTGAAAAAACAGGGCGGCGCGTGACATTTGAATACGGCTTATTTGGCGGTGTGAACGATCAAATTGAACATGCCGAAGAGCTTGCTGAGCTGATTAAAGGATTAAAATGTCACGTCAATTTAATCCCGGTCAACTATGTGCCTGAACGCAACTACGTGCGCACGCCGCGCGAGCAAATTTTTGCGTTTGAGAAAACGTTGAAAAAACACGGCATTAACGTAACGATTCGCCGTGAACAAGGGCACGATATTGATGCAGCATGCGGTCAACTACGCGCGAAGGAGCGGAAAGAAGAAACGAAAGCGTAACGATGTGGACACACATATCGAAGTAAGGAAGGGATACGTATATGAAGGCGGTATTTCAGACGGATGTCGGGAAAATAAGGTCACATAACGAAGATAACGGTGGCGTTTTTATCAATCAAACAGGCGATTATTTAGCGGTTGTCGCTGATGGGATGGGTGGTCATCTTGCTGGTGATGTGGCAAGTGAAATGACGATGACGCAGTTAAAACAGTTTTGGGAAGAGACGGAAGAAATGACGTCCCCACAGCAAGCGGAGACGTGGTTAAAAGAACATATTATGAAAGTGAACGA
The DNA here is from genome assembly GCF_000833605.1 of Anoxybacillus ayderensis. Classification (GTDB taxonomy): domain Bacteria; phylum Bacillota; class Bacilli; order Bacillales; family Anoxybacillaceae; genus Anoxybacillus; species Anoxybacillus ayderensis. The sequence goes on from NZ_JXTG01000001.1 coordinate 171,778, forward strand.
ATCGCTTTTTCAACACTCTCAAACGAACGATCATTGTCAAGGGATGGGCACGACGATCGTTGCCGCCATTTGTACAAAACAGTTTGCGACGATCGGCCACATCGGTGATAGCCGTTGTTATTTACTAAACGCAAACGGATTTCAACAAATGACAGAAGACCATTCCCTTGTCAATGAATTAGTGAAAAGCGGACAACTATCAAAAGAAGATGCGGAATATCATCCGCGTAAACATGTGCTATTGCGCGCGCTCGGAACAGAGCAAGTAATTGAACTCGATGTAAAAACGGTCGCTGTCGATGAAGGAGATATGTTATTGCTTTGCTCTGACGGCCTTTCGAATAAAGTGCCTGAACAGACGATGGTAGACGTATTAACGTCTGATCGCTCGCTTGAAGAAAAAGCGCAAGCGTTAATTGATGTGGCAAACGAGCACGGTGGGGAAGATAACATTACGTTAGCGATCGTACAATTTTTAGATGTGAGTGAAAGTAGGTGATCGCTCGTGCTCATCGGCAAACGATTAAACGGTCGCTATAAAATATTACAGCTCATTGGCGGCGGCGGAATGGCAAACGTTTACTTAGCTAGGGATATGATTTTAGACCGCGACGTTGCTGTAAAAGTGTTGCGTTTAGATTTTGTAAACGATGAATTATTTATTAAACGGTTTCGACGTGAAGCACAAGCCGCGACAAGTTTAAACCATGAAAATATTGTCACGATTTACGATGTTGGAGAGGACGACGGCATTTACTACATGGTCATGGAATATGTGCGTGGCTGCACGTTAAAACAATACATTCAACAACGTGCCCCGCTTCCTGTTCAAGAAGCGTTGCGCATGATGGATGAATTAACAGGAGCGATTGCTCACGCTCATCAAAACGGAGTCATTCATCGCGACATTAAGCCACAAAACATTTTAGTCGCAGAAGACGGAACGATTAAAATTACAGATTTCGGTATAGCTGTCGCGTTAAGCTCGACAACGATTACGCAAACGAATTCTGTTTTAGGATCTGTTCATTATTTATCGCCTGAACAAGCAAAAGGCGGAATGGCGACAGAAAAATCGGATATTTATTCGCTCGGTATCGTCATGTTTGAGTTGTTAACGGGACAATTGCCGTTTTCTGGTGAATCTGCCGTAGCGATTGTGTTAAAACATTTGCAAACGGAGACGCCGTCTGTGCGACGATGGAACCCGAACATTCCTCAAAGCGTAGAAAATATTGTGTTAAAAGCGACAGCAAAAAATCCGTTGCATCGTTACAATAGCGCATTAGATATGCAAAAACATATTCGCACCGCTCTTTTGCCTGAGCGCATAAACGAACAAAAATTTACGTTGCCGACCGAAGATGACGACGAAGAAACGAAAATTATCCCGATTGTGAAGCCGACCGCTTCTGCACCGTCAGAAAAGAAAGAGGACGTGCCTCCTCCAAAAGAAAAGCGTTCAAAAAAATGGCTCATTTTATGGGCGACATTTCTTTTCTTGCTCGTCGGCGCTGGGGTGAGCGCAGTCACATGGATTCCTGATTTATTTTTCCCAAAAGATGTGACGGTACCTGATGTGACAAACAAAAATTATACAGATGCGGTGACGGAATTAACGTCGTTAGGATTAAAAATCGAAAAAACGGTCGAAGAAGAACATGATGACATCGCAGAAGGATTTGTCATTCGTACGAATCCGCAAGCCGGAAAAGTCGTCAAAGCGGGTACGGCAGTGACGATTTATAAAAGTATAGGGAAGAAAAAAGTGGAGTTTCAAAATTATGTTGGCGAGCCAATCGATGACGTCGAGCGACAATTGCGATCGGCAAACTATTTACTCATCGATAAAAAACAAGTGTATAGTGACGAACCAGCAGGTACGATTATCGAACAATTCCCGCTTCCAGGCGAAAAAGTTGTACCGGAAGAAACAGAAGTGCGTTTTACCGTCAGCCTTGGACCAGAAAAAATTGTTTTAAAAGATTTAACAGGATACACGGAAAAAAGTGTGCGCGATTATGCTTCAGACCAACAACTGTACGTCATCGTCAAACAGCAATATTCAGATACGGTCGAAAAAGGGCTCGTCATTTCTCAAACGCCACAAGCGAACGCAAAATTAGAAAAAGGAGCAACTGTGACGGTCGTCATTTCCCTTGGAAAAGAACCGGTATTAACAAAGAAAGTCATCCAAGAAATTAGCATTCCGTACGAACCGCCTGTTGATGTAAACGAACCAGTCATGGCAGAATTATATATAGAAGACGAAAACTATTCGTTTGCCCAACCGTACAAACGTTATCGTTTAACAAGTGATGTGAAAGAGCGTGTAGAATTTGTCATTCAACAAGGAAAACAAGGGCGTTATCGCGTCGTCGTCAACGGCACGACGGTGCGTGAAGGCATCGTGCCATATCCAACAACACCTTAAAGGAGGGAAGGCATGGCGGAAGGAAAAATTATTAAAGCGTTAAGCGGTTTTTATTACGTGTTAAGCGACGGTCGAGTGTATCAATGTCGTGGTCGCGGGGTGTTTCGCAAGCGGAAAGTGACGCCGCTTGTTGGCGACTACGTTTCCTTTCAAGCGGAAAATGAACGAGAAGGGTATATATTAGACGTATTTGAGCGGAAAAATGAACTTGTTCGCCCGCCGATTGCAAATATCGACCAAGCGATTTTAGTGTTTTCAGCGGTAGAGCCAGATTTTAACCCAGCATTGCTCGATCGATTTCTCGTCTTAATTGAAGCAAAGCACATTCGCCCAATTATTGTTGTGAGTAAAATGGATTTAGTAGACGATGAAACAAAACCACGCATCGAACAATATATTCGCGATTATCGTCAAATCGGATATGATGTGTTAGAAGTGTCGACGAAAACGCGGGCAGGGGTTGAATCATTACTCCCTTACTTCGAAGGAAACGTGTCCGTCTTTGCAGGGCAGTCAGGTGTCGGAAAGTCTTCTTTATTAAATGCGTTACGTCCGGACTTACAGTTAAAAACGGGCGATATTTCCCACCATCTTGGACGAGGAAAACATACGACAAGACATGTTGAATTAATTGAAATCGGAGGCGGTTTCGTCGCAGATACGCCGGGCTTTAGTGCGCTAGAATTTGATGAAATCGAACTCGAACAATTGCCGCTTTGTTTTCCTGAGTTTGTTGCTAGAAGCGGCGGTTGTAAATTCCGCGGTTGTACGCATACAGCGGAGCCGAAATGCGCGGTGAAAGAGGCGTTCGCATCGGGAGACATTCCTTCTTACCGTTATGAACATTACGTGAGCTTTATCGAGGAAATAAAAGAACGAAAGCCGAGGTATTGAACATGATTAAAATTGCGCCATCGATTTTATCTGCAAATTTCGCCAAACTTGGCGAAGAAATTGTAGACGTAGAACGGGGAGGAGCGGATTACATTCATGTCGATGTGATGGACGGTCATTTCGTTCCGAACATTACCATCGGCCCACTAATCGTGGAAGCGATTCGTCCGGTGACGACACTCCCGCTTGACGTTCACTTAATGATTGAACAACCAGATCGTTATATTCCGACGTTTGCGAAAGCGGGGGCAGATTATTTGACGGTGCATGTCGAAGCTTGCCCGCATTTACACCGCACGATTCATTTAATAAAAGAACACGGTGTGAAAGCGGGGGTGGCGCTAAACCCACATACGCCGATAGCGATGATTGAACACATCATAGAAGATATCGACTTAGTTTTATTTATGACGGTCAATCCAGGCTTTGGCGGACAATCGTTTATCCCAGCTGTGCTACCAAAAATTCGTGCGTTTTCGACACTCGTTCGCGAACGAGGACTTTCCGTTGAAATTGAAGTAGACGGTGGCATTCACGCTGAAACCGCAAAGCTTTGTGTACAAGCCGGAGCGAACGTTCTCGTGGCGGGATCAGCCATTTATAATCAAGCTGATCGCGCTCAAGCGATTCGCGCCATTCGTGAGGGTGTGTCATCTTGACACATCCTTCTTTTATAAAGGGGGGACATCCGTTGATTATTCATATTGTTGCAGGTGGTCCGACAAACTTTTTGCCACATTTACAGGCGTATGATGGGGAGGACGTATATTGGGTAGGGGTAGATCGAGGGGTGCTCGCGTTGCTTCATGCCGGCATTATGCCAAAACGGGCGTTCGGAGATTTTGATTCCATCAACGAACAAGAGTTACAACAATTAAAAATGAAATTACCGCATATCGATATATGGCCGGCGGAAAAAGATCAAACCGATACAGACATTGCACTTGAGTGGGCGCTTGAACAACAAGCGACAAAAATTCGTTTGTTTGGAGCGACAGGCGGCCGACTTGATCATTTATTCGGAAACGTTCAGCTTTTGTTTAAAGGAAAAGATGGGCAAATTGAGTTAATTGATCGTCAAAATGTTGTGACGCTATATCGCAACGGGGAGCATATCGTTGAAAAACGAGATGAATACACGTATATTTCATTTATTCCTTTGACTCCAATTCGCGCCTTAACGCTTCGTGGATTTAAGTATCCGCTCGATGCATGCGATGTGCCGCTCGGATCAACATTATGCGTAAGCAACGAACTCATCCATCATTTTGGTACTTTTTCATTCGCTGAAGGCATATTAATGATGATAAGAAGCAAGGATGAAAAATAAACGCTTCGAGGTACGATTTGTGCGGAGATGAATATATTAGTGGAAGAGTGTGCACAGTAGGGGAGGGAATGATCGTGAAATTTTATACGATTAAGTTGCCGAAGTTTTTAGGTGGAATTGTTCGGGCGATGTTGAATTCATTTAAAAAAGGATAAAAGCACCAAATGATTGGTGCTTTTTTCTATTACACACGTTCTACTTTTCCGGATTTTAATGCGCGAGCAGAAACCCAAACGCGCTTTGGTTTTCCGTCAACTAAAATGCGAACTTTTTGAAGGTTTGCTTTCCATGTGCGGCGGCTCGCATTCATTGCATGAGAACGAGCGTTTCCGAAAGACTTTTTCTTACCAGTCACAAAGCATTTTGCCATTTTGTTTCCCTCCTCACTTGCCAAACTACGTGCTCAAAACACTACTATAATTTATCATACATAAAAACGGATTGCAATACTTCTGACATACTCTTTCAAGAAAATAACCTTGACATCTGTTTTCTGTTTCAGGTAAATATACTATGGGGAGAAGCTTTCAAAAATAAGCCGAGTATAGTACAATGGCGTTAGCTACCTAATCAGAAAGGGGACTTGAGCGATGTCCATTGAATTACAAACGAAATACGGTCGTGTTGAAATTAGTAACGATGTCATTGCAGCGATTGCTGGAGGAGCGGCAGTCGATTGTTATGGGATTGTCGGCATGGCATCAAAAAATCAATTAAAAGACGGCATTGCTGAAATTTTACGTCGTGAAAATTTCGCCAAAGGAATTGTTGTCCGTCAAGAGAACGATGAAGTGCACATTGATTTATACGTCATCGTTAGCTACGGTACGAAAATTTCTGAAGTGGCCCATAACGTACAAACGAAAGTGAAGTATACGTTAGATCAAACGTTAGGTTTATCTGTTCAGTCAATCAACATCTATGTTCAAGGGGTTCGTGTGACGAATCCGTAGTGAGGAGGAACAAGTCTGTGGGAGTGACAACATTAGATGGAAAGCGCTTTGCACAAATGATATTGCAAGGCGCGACACATTTAGCGAACAATGCAAAAACAGTAGACGCATTAAACGTCTTTCCTGTGCCAGATGGGGATACAGGGACAAACATGAACTTGTCGATGACGTCTGGTGCGAAAGAAGTGAAAAATCACGTATCTGACCATATTGGAAAAGTGGCGAGCGCATTAGCGAAAGGACTACTAATGGGAGCACGCGGAAACTCAGGCGTTATTTTATCGCAACTATTCCGCGGATTTGCGAAAGCGATTGAACAAAAAAATGAAATTAATAGCAAAGAGTTTGCTGCCGCGCTTGAAGCGGGCGTACAAACGGCATATAAAGCCGTGATGAAGCCCGTTGAAGGAACGATTTTAACCGTCGCCAAAGATGCGGCGAAACGCGCTGTTACTGTTGCGAAAAAAGAAACAGACATTATCGTCGTCATGACGGAAGTATTAAAAGAAGCGAAAGCATCGCTAAAGCGGACGCCAGATTTACTTCCTGTATTAAAAGAAGTAGGTGTTGTGGATAGCGGTGGACAAGGTCTTGTGTTTGTATACGAAGGATTTTTAGCGGCATTAAAAGGGGAAACGATTGCGGAATCGGAAGTGTTGTCGATGGAACAACTCGTCCGTACTGAACATCATCGCAACGTGCAAAGTCATTTGAGCGCAGATGACATTGAGTTTGGATATTGTACAGAATTTATGGTGAAATTTGAGCAAGAAAAAGTAGCGAAACATCCGTTTCAAGAAGAAACGTTTCGCCAAGATTTAAGCCGCTTCGGTGATTCACTTCTTGTCATCGCAGACGATGAATTAGTAAAAGTGCACATTCATGCAGAACAGCCGGGAGAAGTGCTCACATATGCGCAACGTTACGGAAGTTTAATTAACATTAAAATCGAAAACATGCGCGAACAGCATGCGAATATTGTCCATGAAAACATGCCGCAACCGAAAAAGCAAGAACGTCTCCCATACGGCATCGTTACGGTAGCGATGGGGGATGGCATTGCTGAATTGTTTAAAAGCATCGGCGCTCATGCGGTCATTGAAGGTGGACAAACGATGAATCCGAGCACGGAAGACATCGTGAAGGCGATTGAAGAAGTGAATGCCCAAACGGTATTTGTTTTGCCAAATAATAAAAATATTATTTTAGCAGCTCAACAAGCCGCTTCTGTCGCTTCGTGTGATGTTGTCGTCATTCCGTCCAAAACGGTGCCACAAGGAATGACTGCGTTGCTTTCATTTAATCCTTCCGCAACAAAAGAAGAAAACGAACAAGCGATGACAGAGGCGCTTCATCGTGTAAAAACGGGTCAAGTGACGTTTGCTGTTCGCGATACAAATATTGACGGTGTCGAAATTGCGAAAGACGATTATATGGGCATTGCGGACGGGAAAATTGTTGTCTCTCACAAAGAGCTCATGCATGTCATTGAAACGTTACTTTCCCATATCATTAGCGAAGAAGATGAAATCGTCACCATTCTTTCTGGTGAAGATGCGACGGATGAACAAACCGCACATGTCGTTCAATGGATTGAAAAGCAATTCCCGGACGTTGAAGTAGAAACACATCACGGCGGACAACCGTTATATCCGTTTATTTTTGCGATTGAATAAAGCGTATTGTTGTAATTCACATACGATAAAGAAGGGGAACGTTCCCCTTCTTTTTCATGAAGATGACAAGGGGGAGAACAAAGCGTGAAATATCGGAGTGTATTTGACATCATTGGCCCGATTATGATTGGCCCGTCGAGTTCGCATACAGCTGGGGCGGTGCGCATTGGCAAAGTCGCGCGCAACTTATTCGGAAGAAAGCCAGCATGGGCGGACATTTTCTTTTACGGTTCATTCGCTGAGACGTACAAAGGACACGGAACAGATGTCGCCATCGTCGGCGGGTTATTAAACTTTGATACGTTTGATGAACGAATGAAAACATCGTTACACATCGCCAAACAAGAAGGGATCCGCATTACGTTTCATGAAGAAGAAGCGATTCCGCCTCATCCAAATACGGCAAAAATTCGCATCGGCGATGAAAAAGGGGAGCTCGAGCTTGTCGGCATTTCTATTGGCGGTGGAAAAATTGAAATCATCGAGCTGAACGGCTTTGAGCTTAAGCTTTCTGGCCATCACCCTGCACTTTTAATTATGCATAACGATCGTTACGGGGCGATTGCAGGCGTTGCGAACGTATTAGCGAAATACGCCATCAATATCGGCCATATGGAAGTATCGCGGAAAGAAAAAGGAAAACAAGCGCTTATGACAATTGAAGTAGATCAAAATATTGATGATGCGATTGTGGAGCAATTAAAAACGTTGCCACATATTATTGACGTAACAAAAATTGTGGAGTAAAGCGGCGCAAAGGGGAGACAACGATGTTTCGAAATGTAGCAGAACTTGTGGAACGAGCAGAACGCGAACAAATAAAAATTGCAGAAGTGATGATTCGTCAAGAAATGGAAGTGACCGAGCGTAGCCGAGAGGATATTGTGGCGCAAATGGAGAAAAACTTACAAGTGATGGAACAAGCCGTTATGCGCGGATTAGCGGGCGTTCGCTCTCATTCTGGGTTAACAGGTGGCGATGCGACACGCTTACAACAATATATTGCGCGTGGGCAATTTTTATCAGGGGAAACGATTTTAGATGCCGTCAGCAAGGCGATGGCAACGAACGAAGTGAACGCGGCGATGGGGATGATTTGCGCGACACCAACAGCAGGATCAGCTGGTGTCGTCCCAGGCACATTATTTGCGGTGAAAGAAAAACTGCAACCGACGCGCGAACAAATGGTTGAATTTTTATTTACAGCTGGCGCATTCGGGTTTGTAGTCGCAAACAATGCCTCCATTTCTGGTGCGGCAGGCGGTTGCCAAGCAGAAGTTGGATCAGCGGCAGGCATGGCAGCAGCAGCGCTCGTCGAGATGGCTGGTGGCACGCCGAGACAAGCGGCGGAGGCGATGGCTATCGCTTTAAAAAATATGCTCGGACTCGTCTGTGATCCGGTCGCAGGTTTAGTTGAGGTACCGTGTGTAAAACGAAACGCGATCGGAGCGGCCAATGCGATGATTGCTGCCGATATGGCGCTTGCTGGCATACAAAGCCGCATTCCGTGCGATGAGGTCATTGAAGCGATGTTTCGCATCGGTCAAACAATGCCGATTGCATTAAAAGAAACAGCACAAGGAGGGTTAGCGGCCACGCCGACTGCGCGCAAATTAGAAGCGCGCATTTTCGGTAAGCCGAATGAGAAACGTGAGTGACGTATTACCACAACCAGTCACAGCGATTAAAGGAATTGGAGAAGAAACAGCCATAGCGCTTCATGACATGGGAATTGATACGATTGAACAACTGTTGTATCACTTCCCTTTTCGTTATGAAGATTATCGCATATGTGCATTAGAAGAAGCAAAGCATGATGAAAAAATAACGATTGTCGGCAAAGTGTACAGCGAGCCTACCGTTACGTATTATCAACGCAAAAAGTCGCGATTAACGTTTCGTGTGCTTGTGGATCGTTTTTTAGTGACGGCTATTTGCTTTAACCAACCTTATTTAAAAAAGAAACTAGCTTTGCACGAAACGGTGACGATGACAGGAAAGTGGGATAAACATCGTCAAACAATTACGGTGCAACAGCTTCATATCGGTGAAATAAAACAAAAAAAGGAAATTGAACCGGTCTATTCGACGCGAGGAGACTTAACGGTGAAAGGGATGCGCCGTTTTATAGCGCTCGCGTTACAACAATACGGCGATGCGATTGTCGACCCGTTGCCTTGCGAATTGTTGCAAACATATCGGCTCGTATCGAAACGTGACGCGATACGAGCGATTCATATGCCGCTTTCGCATGAGCAGCTGAAACAAGCGCGACGGCGGCTCGTTTATGAAGAATTTTTACTTTTTCAATTAAAAATGCAAGCGTTAAAAAAATATCGCCGTGAACAGTCACCGGGCATTGCACATCGCTTTTCAGATGAACAGCTTCAAACGTTTATTCAGTCGCTTCCATTTCCGCTCACGAACGCACAACAGCGGGTTGTCCGTGAAATTGTTCAAGATTTAAAGTCGCCATATCGGATGAATCGGCTATTACAAGGTGATGTCGGGTCAGGAAAAACCGTCGTTGCGGCTATTGTATTGTATGCAGTATATGTTTCCGGATATCAAGGGGCATTAATGGTGCCGACCGAAATTTTAGCCGAACAGCACGCCGAATCGCTCCGTGCGCTCCTTGAACCGATGGGCATTCGCGTCGAGCTATTGACGAGTTCTGTGAAAGGAAAAAGGCGAAAACAGTTACTTGAACAATTGGCAGCGGGAGACGTTCATGTTGTTGTTGGGACACATGCGCTCATTCAAGATGACGTCAATTTTGCTCAGCTTGGAGTAGTCATTACAGACGAGCAACATCGTTTCGGTGTCGAACAACGGCGCATTTTACGTGAAAAAGGGCAATCGCCCGATGTGTTGTTTATGACGGCAACACCGATTCCGCGCACTCTTGCGATTACTGCGTTTGGAGAAATGGACGTTTCCGTCATTGATGAGATGCCGAAAGGAAGAAAAAAAATCGAAACGTATTGGGTCAAGCACGACATGCTTGAGCGCGTCTTTCAGTTTATCGCCAAACAAGTTGAGGCAGGACATCAAGCATACGTGATTTGTCCGCTCATTGAAGAGTCGGAAAAGCTTGATGTTCAAAACGCAATCGACGTTCATGCGATGTTAACGCACTATTATAAAGGGCGGTATCGCATCGGATTGATGCACGGCCGTTTATCTTCAGAAGAAAAAGAAGAAGTGATGCGTGCATTTAGTGTAAATGATATTCATATTTTAGTATCTACAACTGTTGTGGAAGTTGGGGTAAACGTCCCGAACGCGACGGTCATGGTCATTTACGATGCTGATCGATTCGGCCTTGCCCAGCTCCATCAGTTGCGCGGGCGAGTGGGGCGCGGACAAGCTCAATCGTATTGTATTTTAGTTGCCGATCCAAAGTCGGAAACGGGAAAAGAGCGCATGCGCATTATGACGGAAACGAACGACGGATTTGTGTTGTCTGAAAAAGATTTAGAACTGCGCGGGCCGGGCGACTTTTTTGGCACGAAACAAAGCGGCATGCCTGAGTTTCGTCTCGGCGATCTCGTCCACGACTATCGCATTTTAGAAGTGGCACGACAAGATGCAGCCCGCCTCATCGATTCCCCTGCCTTTTGGCGGGAAGAAAAATACGCTCTTCTTCGTGAACATTTACAGCAATCAGGCATTTTAAGCGGTGAAAAATTAGATTAAAAGTGGTTGAAATGTCATCTTGGGTGTTATATACTACTATTAGTACCTAGTAATAATTCGGATGGTGGATCGAAAATGAGAAGAAATAAACGAGAACGGCAACGATTACTGCAAGCAACGATCGAAGAAAATCCATTTATTACAGACGAACAGCTTGCCGAAAAATTTTCAGTCAGCATTCAAACGATCCGCCTCGATCGCCTAGAACTGTCGATTCCGGAGTTGCGCGAGCGCATTAAACATGTAGCTGAGCGCACATTTGCTGACGAAGTAAAGTCGTTGCCTATTGAAGAAGTGATCGGAGAAATCATTGATATACAGTTAGATGAAAGTGCCATTTCAATTTTTGATGTAAAAAAAGAACATGTATTTCAACGAAATCAAATTGCGCGAGGACATCATTTATTCGCACAAGCCAATTCGCTTGCGGTAGCGGTCATTAACGATGAATTAGCTTTAACGGCAAAAGCACACATTCGTTTTATGCGTCCCGTCAAAGAAGGAGAACGGGTCGTCGCGAAAGCGAAAGTAACAAACTTAAATGAAAATGGGCGCACAGTCGTTGAAGTGAATAGCTACGTTGGTCAAGAGCTTGTCTTTCAAGGAGAATTTCACATGTATCGTTCAAATGTTGTCAAAAAGGATGGAGAAGAAAAATGAAAATCGCAATCGATGCCATGGGAGGCGATCACGCACCAAAAGAAGTCGTGATCGGTGCACAAAAGGCGATTGAGCATTTTCACGATATTGAAATTACGCTTGTCGGGAATGAGACGCTCATTCGCCCATACATCACAAACGATGAACGACTATCGATCATTCATACGGAACAAGTAATTGAAGCAACAGATGAACCCGTTCGTGCCGTTCGCCGTAAAAAAGAGGCGTCCATGGTATTAATGGCCAATGAAGTGAGCGAAGGGCGCGCTCATGCGTGCATTTCGGCAGGCAATACAGGAGCTTTAATGGCAGCAGGGCTGTTTATCGTCGGCCGCATAGACGGCATTGATCGTCCTGCCTTAGCTCCGACGTTGCCAACGATTGATGGAAAAGGATTTGTGTTGTTAGACGTTGGCGCAAACGTTGATGCCCGCCCAGAACATATAATGCAATATGCGTTGATGGGTGCAGCATATGCAGAAAAAGTGCGCGGTGTTGCTCGCCCGCGCGTCGGCTTATTAAACGTAGGAACAGAAGATCAAAAAGGAAATGAATTAGCAAAAAAAGCGTTTCAACTGATCCAAGAGACCCCGCTAAACTTTATCGGCAACGTGGAAGCGCGCGATTTATTAGAAGGAGTAGCTGACGTCGTCGTCACTGACGGATTTACCGGCAACGTGGCGTTAAAAACAATCGAAGGAACGGCGATCGCTGTTTTTTCGATGTTAAAATCGGCGCTGACAAGCGGAGTAGTAAGTAAAATAGCGGCGCTTGCTTTAAAGCCGCAGCTCATGCAATTGAAGAAAAAGATGGATTACGCTGAATACGGTGGGGCAGCGCTGTTCGGTTTACGTGCACCTGTCATTAAAGCGCACGGTTCATCGGACGCCCACGCTATTTTTCATGCCGTACGCCAAGCGCGTGATATGGTCGCCAACGAAGTCGTACAAACGGTGAAACAATCGATCGCGGAAATTACAAAATAAGAGGTGCTGTGATGGGGAAAATCGCATTTATTTTTCCAGGACAAGGTTCACAAACAGTCGGGATGGGAAAAGAATGGGCGGAAAAAGATGAGAAGGTAGCATCGATTTTTCGCCAAGCAGATGAACGATTGCAAATGTCTTTGTCACAACTTATTTTTGAAGGACCACAAGACGTATTAACAAAAACAGAAAACGCTCAGCCAGCATTGCTCACGACAAGCATCGCATTTTTACAAAAAGTAAAAGAAGCGGGTATTCATCCGCATTATGTAGCAGGACATAGCCTCGGAGAATATAGCGCGCTCGTTGCAGCGTCTGTGCTGTCGTTTTCTGATGCGGTATATGCGGTGCGGAAGCGCGGGGAATTAATGGAAAAAGCCGTTCCAGCACGACAAGGAACGATGGCGGCGGTGCTTGGCATGGATGAGACGACGTTACAGCAAGTCGTTGATGAAGTGACGACACAATCATCGCCTGTTCAATTAGCCAACTTAAACTGCCCGGGACAAATTGTCATTTCCGGAGCAAAAGAAGCGGTTGAGCGAGCGTCACAACTTGCAAAAGAAAAAGGGGCAAAACGAGTCATTCCACTTGAAGTAAGCGGACCGTTTCACTCCATTTTAATGAAGCCAGCGGCAGAGCAGTTTTCATCTGTGCTCGATACGCTGTCGTTTCAAGAAAGTGCTGTGCCAGTCATTTCAAACGTGACAGCTGAGCCGATGACAAATGCAACGGAAATAAAACAACGTCTTGTTGAACAATTGTATTCGCCTGTTCGTTGGGAGCAATCGATTCAAACGATGATCGATCTTGGTGTACATACGTTCATCGAAATCGGTCCTGGAAAAGTATTAAGCGGTCTAGTGAAAAAAATAAACCGTCATGTCAACGTCTATTCGATTTTCGATGAAGCTTCGTTTGCAGCGACGGTGACTGCGTTGAAAGGAGAATGAAGATGGAAGGAAAAGTAGCGATTGTGACAGGGGCGTCACGTGGAATCGGACGTGAAATTGCTTTACATCTCGCTCGCCTCGGTGCAAAAGTAGCGGTCAATTATGCAGGGAGCGAAGCGAAAGCGAATGAAGTTGTTGCCCAAATTGTTGAACATGGTGGCGAAGCGTTTGCTGTGCAAGCCGATGTGGCAAATAGCGAAGCGGTCGAGCGCATGGTGAAAGAAGTGCTTGAACGCTGGGGGCGCGTTGACATTTTAGTAAACAACGCAGGCATTACGCGCGACAATTTGCTTATGCGCATGAAAGAAGAAGAATGGGATGCAGTCATTAACACAAACTTAAAAGGCGTCTTTTTATGTACGAAAGCTGTCACCCGTCCGATGATGAAACAACGGTACGGTCGCATTGTCAACGTCGCATCGATCGTTGGCGTGAGCGGCAACCCTGGTCAAGCAAACTACGTTGCAGCGAAAGCAGGCGTCATTGGACTGACGAAAACGGCAGCAAAAGAACTAGCGAGCCGAAACATTACGGTGAACGCTGTTGCGCCTGGATTTATTACGACAGATATGACAGACCAATTAAGCGAAGATGTGCGCCAAGCGATGTTGCAACAAATTCCGCTCGCGCGCTTCGGAAATCCAGAAGATATTGCCCATGTCGTCGCGTTTCTTGTTTCAGATGGGGCAAGCTATATGACAGGGCAAACGATTCACGTCGATGGCGGCATGGTCATGTAAAAATTCGTTTTATTTTCTGATATAATTCAGTATAATGGCTTGAGGGGAGGTGAATAAAATGGCAGACGTATTAGAGCGTGTAACGAAAATTATCGTAGATCGCCTTGGTGTCGAGGAGTCACAAGTGACGCTTGAATCTTCATTCAAAGAAGATTTAGGAGCAGATTCGCTTGATGTCGTTGAGCTTGTTATGGAGTTAGAAGACGAATTTGATATGGAAATTTCAGATGAAGAGGCGGAGAAAATTGTTACTGTCGGTGACGCAGTAAACTACATAAAAAGCCGTCTATCATAATAAGCAAAGTCCCGTTTTGTAAGCGGGGCTTTCTATGCTTTTTACGTTTATAGTTGGGGGTTCATATGCATGTCGAAGCAACGACCGTACATGAAGTTTAAACAGTTTCAAGAGCAAATCGGCATTTTTTTTCGCGATGAAAAATTGCTCATCCAAGCATTTACCCATTCATCATATGTGAATGAGCATCGAAAGCGGCTATACGAAGATAACGAGCGCCTTGAATTTTTAGGAGATGCCGTCCTTGAATTAACCGTTTCGCAATATTTATTTGAACAGTTTCCGCAAATGAGCGAAGGGGAATTAACAAAACTGCGGGCGGCGATCGTTTGCGAACCGTCGCTTGTTACGTTCGCTCATGCGCTATCGTTTGGCGATCTCGTTTTGCTTGGCAAAGGAGAAGAGCTAACGGGGGGACGAATGCGTCCATCGTTGTTAGCGGACGTGTTTGAAGCTTTTATTGGGGCGCTTTATTTAGATCAAGGGATCGAGGCAGTTGTACAATTTTTAGGGAAAACGATGTTCCCGAAAATTCGCGAAGGTGCTTTTTCTCATGTGATGGATTACAAAAGTCAACTACAAGAGCTCGTACAACGTGATGGCAATGGTGTTTTAGAATATAAAATTTTACAAGAACGAGGTCCTGCACATAATAAAGAGTTCGTATCGCGCGTATCGTTAAACGGGGAAGAGCTTGGCGTTGGCATTGGTCGCTCGAAAAAAGAGGCAGAACAACGCGCCGCACAAATGGCATTAGCTAAGCTAAAACAATCAAAACAAGGCTGATCCGGTGCGAGAGGACAGCCTTGCTTGTTGTTACATCTTTAAGATAAAGGGGGATACAAGTGTTCCTCAAACGATTAGAAGCTATCGGATTTAAATCTTTTGCAGATCGCATTTCAATCGATTTTGTTCCGGGGATGACGGCCATCGTCGGTCCGAACGGAAGCGGAAAAAGCAACATTACAGATGCGATTCGTTGGGTGCTTGGGGAGCAATCGGCGAAGTCGCTTCGCGGGGCAAAAATGGAAGACGTTATCTTTTCAGGGAGCGAATCGCGCAAGCCGTTAAACGTTGCGGAAGTGACATTAACGCTTGATAATAGCGATCAATTTTTGCCGCTTGAATACGAAGAAGTCAGTGTAACAAGACGTGTATATCGCTCTGGAGATAGCGAATTTTTTATTAATAAACAGCCGTGTCGCTTAAAAGATATCGTTGATTTATTTATGGATTCAGGCGTTGGTCGCGAAGCGTTTTCGATCATTAGCCAAGGAAAAGTCGAAGAAATTTTAAGCAGTAAACCGGAAGAGCGTCGCATGATTTTTGAAGATGCAGCCGGTGTGTTAAAATATAAAATGAGGAAAAAAAAGGCTGAACACAAGTTAAGCGAAACAGAAGATCATTTACAACGTGTGCAAGATATTTTACATGAGTTAAACCAACAACTAGAACCGTTGAAACAACAAGCGTCCATTGCGAAAGAATATATCGAGAAAAAAGAACAATTACAAACATACGAAGTCGGGCTAATCGTCTATGAAATTGAACAGCTACATGAAAAATGGGAAGCGTTAAAAGAACAGCTCGCTATACATGAACAAAACGAGATCGAATTAGCAACGACGCTACAAAAAGAAGAAGCGCACATCGCTGAATTGCGTCATGAACTGACGGCGCTCGATGAGTCGATTGACGGCTTACAACAAGTGTTATTGCTTGTGAGCGAAGAGCTAGAAAAAATGGAAGGAAAAAAACAAGTATTAAAAGAGCGAAAAAACAACGCCCATAAGCAACAACACCAAATGGAACAAACGGTGGCCCAATTGGCTGAGCGCGAACGTGTACTGGAAGCGACTATTGCAGAAAAAAAGAAGTTGCTTCAACAGCTTCAAACAAATGTGCAAGCGCTTCAAGCGGAATTAAAAGAAAAAAACAACGTGCTTTCTGCTTACGGTCCGAAAGCGGAGGCAGAAATTGAACGGCTCAAAAGTGAATATATCGATCTCGTCCATGAACAAGCGACGTTAAAAAACGAACGGACGCACACGGAAGCACAGTTGCAAAAAAACGAAGAGAAACAACGACAGCTGATCGCTGCAAACGACGAGCATATTCGGGCATACGAGCAAATCGTTCAACAATGGGAACAAAAGCAACAGCTTGTTCACAAATTACAACAGCGCATCGCCGAGCAAGAAGAAGCAATGAAAGCAAAAGAACAACAATTAACGGCGCAAAAAGAACAATATCGCAAAAAAGAAGCGACGTTATATGAAGCGTACCAATACGTGCAAAAAATGAAATCAAAAAAAGAAATGCTTGAAGCGATGCAACAAGAATACGCTGGATTTTTCCAAGGTGTAAAAGAAGTATTAAAAGCAAAAGATCGCCTTCCAGGCATTCATGGGGCTGTCGTTGAACTGATGACGGTGCCGTCTGAGCTAGAGACGGCGATCGAAGTGGCGCTTGGCGGAGCAGCGCAACATATCGTCGTAGAGAACGAACAAAGCGCACGCGAAGCGATTCAGTTTTTAAAGCGACATGCGTACGGACGAGCTACTTTTTTACCGCTCAACGTCATTCAAGGAAAATCGCTTCCTCCATCTGTTCGGGCGGATATGATGAAACATCCCGCTTACGTTGGCGTCGCTTCCGAATTAATTACGTATGAAGCAACGTACGCGCAAGTAATGACAAACATTCTTGGAACGGTCATTATTACGCGCGACTTAAAAGGAGCGAATGAGCTTGCGCGCCACCTGCAATATCGCTATCGTTTCGTCACGCTTGACGGAGATGTTGTGAATCCTGGTGGAGCGATGACGGGAGGAACGGTAAACAAACAGACGAGTTCATTATTAAGCCGCACACGTGAACTTGAAGAAGTGACAGCAAGTTTTCGCGAAATCGAACGAAAAACGATTGAACTCGAACAGCGCATCCAGCGTGAAAAAGAGACGATCGCCCAAGCAGAACAGCAACGAGAGCATCTTTATGCGGAACTAAAAGCAAACCGTATGGCGCTGCAAGAAGAAAAAAGCGCATGGACGGAACTAGATCTTCGGAAAAAACATATGGATGAGCGACTAGCTGTGTATCGCTATGAACGACAAACGCTCGAAGAAGAAAAACAACAGCTGACCGCTCGACTTCACGATGTCATACAACAGCTTGATGAGTTAGAGAAAAAAATCGCTCATATTGACGAGCAAGTACAGCAATGGACAGAAAAAAAACAGCTCGAACAACAATCAAAAGAACAAATGCAAGAACAGCTGACCGCTTTAAAAGTCGCGCTCGCAGAAAAGCAAGAACACGTAAGAAATGAAGAACAACATGTGCGTCGACTTGTCGAAGAATGGGAAGAAACGAAACGAACGCGCGCAAAAATGGAAGAGGAGCGGCATCAACTCATTCATCATATGAACGAGCAAACGGAAGATGAACAACAGCTCGAACGAATATGCCAAGAAAAAACGAAGCAAAAAGAAGAGACGATTCAACTGATCGCTAGCCGCCGTGAACAACGACTACAATACCAAACGAAGCTTGAACAGCTCGAAAAAGAAATAAAAGAGCTGAAACGTCAACATAAACAGTTAACAGATACGTTAAAAGACGAAGAAGTGAAGCTCGCTCGTTTTGATATGGAGTTAGATCACTTGTTAAATCGACTTCGTGAAGAATATAAACTATCGTTTGAAGCGGCGAAAGAAGCGTTTCCGCTTCACATCCCAGCGCAAGAAGCGTGGAAAAAAGTAAAGCTCATTCAATTGGCGATTGATGAGCTCGGGACGGTGAACCTTGGCGCGATTGAAGAATATGAACGCGTATTTGAGCGCCATCGCTTTTTAACGGAACAAAAAGAAGATTTACAACGCGCGAAAGATACACTTTATCAAGTGATTGACGAAATGGACGATGAAATGAAGCGAAGATTTGCGGTGACGTTTGAACAAATTCGTACGCAATTTGCGCGCGTGTTCGTCGAATTGTTTGGAGGAGGAAAAGCGGATTTAAAGTTGACCGATCCGAACGATTTACTTCATACAGGTGTCGATATCGTCGCACAGCCGCCGGGCAAAAAACTGCAACATTTAAGTTTATTATCAGGCGGTGAACGAGCCCTTACTGCGATTGCGCTTTTATTTGCTATTTTAAACGTTCGACCTGTTCCGTTTTGCGTGCTCGATGAAGTGGAAGCTGCACTAGATGAAGCAAACGTGCAACGATATGCGAAATATTTAAAGAAATTTAGCAACGAAACGCAATTTATCGTCATTACTCATCGAAAAGGAACGATGGAAGAAGCGGACGTATTGTACGGAGTAACGATGCAACAATCAGGCGTATCGAAACTTGTTTCTGTTCGATTGGAAGAAGCAGCTGGAAAGAAAGGATGAGAAACGGTGAGCTTTTTTAAAAAGTTAAAAGAAAAAATTGCAAAACAAGCGGATACAGTGACGGAAAAGTTTAAGCGCGGCTTAGAAAAAACGCGCGACTCTTTTGCAGGAAAAGTGAATGACTTAATTGCCCGCTATCGAAAAGTGGACGAAGAGTTTTTTGAAGAACTAGAAGAAATTTTAATTGCGTCAGACGTTGGTGTGGCAACGGTCATGGATTTTATTGATGAGTTGAAAATGGAAGTGAAGCGCCGCAACATTCAAGACCCGAAAGAAATGTATAGCGTCATTTCCGAAAAACTCATCGATATATATCAAGCGAGCGGCGATGAAACGACAGAATTAAACATTCAACCAAACGGTTTAACGGTCATTTTATTTGTCGGTGTCAACGGTGTCGGAAAAACGACGACGATCGGAAAGCTCGCGTATAAATTAAAAAACGAAGGAAAAAAAGTGATGCTTGCGGCAGGCGATACGTTCCGTGCTGGGGCGATTGAACAGTTAGAAGTATGGGGAGAGCGAGTAGGCGTCGAAGTGATTAAACAGTCAGCAGGCTCCGATCCGGCTGCGGTGATGTACGATGCGATTCAAGCGGCGAAATCGCGCAACGTCGATATTTTGCTGTGCGATACAGCTGGTCGCTTGCAAAATAAAGTAAACTTAATGAAAGAGCTTGAAAAAGTGAAACGCGTCATTGAACGAGAAGTACCAGGTGCACCGCATGAAGTGTTGCTCGTGTTAGATGCAACGACGGGACAAAATGCGATGAGCCAAGCGAAGACGTTTAAAGAAGCGACGAATGTGACCGGCATCGTGTTAACAAAGCTTGACGGAACAGCAAAAGGTGGCATCGTGTTAGCGATCCGCCACGAGCTAAACATCCCGGTGAAATTTGTCGGGTTAGGTGAGAAAATGGACGATTTAGAGCCGTTTCAAGCAGAACAATTCGTTTACGGACTATTTTCATCGTTTATGGAACGTGAAGAAGCGCAAGGAGAATAACTTGACAGCATCGGTTAAAACATATACACTAAAGTCATGTAAAGGCGTTTCACTTAACAGGGGGGAGTTTCATGCTAGAAAAAACAACGAGAATGAACTACTTATATGACTTTTACCAATCGTTGTTGACACCGAAGCAGCGGAACTATATGTCCCTTTATTACTTAGACGATTACTCCCTCGGTGAAATTGCCGAAGAGTACGAAGTGAGTCGTCAAGCTGTATACGATAACATTAAACGGACGGAAGCGATGCTAGAAGACTACGAGCAAAAACTATTGCTGTTTCAAAAGTTTCAACAGCGGCAAAAACTATTGCATTCGTTAAAAACGCATATTGCCGAACGCTATCCGAACGATGAAGAGCTGATAAAGCTCGTTGTGGAGTTGGAGAAATTAGAGTAGGGGGCGGTAACGATGGCATTTGAAGGATTGGCCGACCGTCTGCAACATGTCATGAATAAAATTCGTGGCAAAGGCAAAGTCACGGAAGCCGATGTAAAAGAAATGATGCGCGAAGTGCGGCTAGCGTTATTAGAAGCTGACGTCAATTTTAAAGTCGTCAAAGACTTTGTGAAAAAAGTAAGCGAGCGAGCTGTCGGACAAGAAGTGTTAAAAAGTTTGACCCCGGGGCAGCAAGTCATTAAAGTCGTCAAAGAAGAATTGACGGAATTAATGGGAGGAGAAAATAGCAAAATTGCTGTCGCAAGCCGTCCGCCAACCGTCGTTATGATGGTCGGTTTGCAAGGGGCAGGAAAAACGACGACGACGGGGAAATTAGCGAACTTACTGCGCAAAAAACATAATCGCAAACCGTTGCTCGTCGCCGCTGACATTTATCGTCCAGCGGCGATCAAACAGCTTGAAACGCTAGGTAAACAATTGAACATCCCTGTGTTTTCGCTCGGTGATCAAGTAAGCCCAGTTGAAATCGCTAAACAAGCGATCGCAAAAGCGAAAGAAGAACATCACGATTATGTGTTAATCGATACCGCAGGGCGACTGCACATCGACGAAGCGCTCATGGATGAATTAAAACAAATCAAAGAAATGACGAAACCGGATGAAATTTTCCTCGTCGTCGATGCGATGACAGGACAAGATGCGGTAAACGTCGCGCAAAGCTTTAACGAACAGCTTGGCTTAACAGGCGTCATTTTGACGAAGCTCGACGGCGATACGCGCGGCGGAGCGGCGTTGTCGATTAAAGCGGTCACAAACACGCCAATTAAATTCGTCGGTATGGGCGAAAAGCTCGATGCGCTTGAACCGTTTCATCCCGAGCGGATGGCATCGCGCATTTTAGGCATGGGCGACGTACTGACGCTCATTGAAAAAGCGCAAGCCGCCGTCGATGAAGAAAAAGCAAAAGAGCTCGAACAAAAAATGCGCACAGCCTCATTTACCCTTGACGACTTTTTAGAACAGCTTGGACAAGTGCGCAAACTTGGCCCGCTTGATGAAATTTTGAAAATGTTGCCGGGCGCGAACAAAGTGAAAGGGCTCAACAACTTACAAATTGATGAAAAACAAATTAGCCGCGTCGAAGCGATTATTCGCTCAATGACAAAAGAAGAAAAAATGAACCCAGACATCATTAACTCAAGCCGCAAAAAGCGAATCGCCAAAGGAAGCGGAACGACGGTTCAAGACGTCAACCGCTTGTTGAAACAGTTTGACGAAATGAAAAAAATGATGAAAATGATGACAACTATGCCAAAAGGGAAAAAGAAAGGGTTCCGTTTCCCGTTCATGTAAACAAAATGATAGTGTTAAGAAAAAACACTTTACAAACAAAACGTTTATTGCTAATATACTATCTTGTGTGAAATATTTTCGGAGGTGCTACAATTATGGCAGTAAAAATTCGTTTAAAACGTATGGGTGCAAAAAAATCACCATTTTATCGTATCGTTGTTGCAGACTCTCGTTCTCCACGTGACGGTCGTTTCATCGAAACAATCGGCACATACAACCCGTTAACAGAGCCTGCAGAAATTAAAATTAACGAAGAACTTGCATTAAAATGGTTGCAAAACGGTGCGAAACCATCTGATACGGTGCGCAACTTGCTTTCAAAACAGGGAATTTTAGAAAAATTCCACAACTTAAAGTACGGAAAGTAATGTATGAAAACGTTGCTTGAGACGATTGTTCGGTCACTTGTCGATCATCCGGAATGCGTCGTCATTCGCGAAACGGAACAGCAACAATCGATCACATATTCGATTGCCCTTCATCACGAAGACGTTGGAAAAGTGATCGGAAAAAACGGACGAATCATTCAAGCGATTCGCACCGTTGTTCAAGCAGCAAACGAGTCGAAGAAGCGAATAGACGTACGCATCGAAGAGTAAGGGAGAGGGAGATACCTCCCCTTTTTTCGTTCAGAAAGGCGGTGCGCCATGAAAATTATTCAAACGGTTGAAGTAAGACAACGATTGACGGAAAAAAGTAAGCAACAACTTATTCAACAATTGACGGCACAAAAACGACAGCTTGAACAACAATGTGAACAGCTTATTTTTGAACAAAAACGAATGGAAAAGCAAACATCGTTTCCACCGAAACAAATTAAAGAAAAATTTGAGCGAGAAATGCAAGTTCGACGTCAAAAAATAGCGGAACTTGACTTCCTTCTCGAACAATTGCACATATTACCGATAGGAAGCGAAATAAAAGAACGAGAGGTGGAAGCGATTATCGACGTTCACATCGGTGATCGTTGGTCGCCTCAAAAAACGATTATTATTGAAGATGGAATTGTTGTCGACATACGCGAGGGGTGATCGTTGTGAAATGGTTTAATGTCGGAAAAATTGTCAATACGCACGGCATTCGCGGTGAAGTGCGCGTTATTTCACGCACAGATTTTGCGCAAGAACGGTATAAAATCGGAAATGTACTATATATTTTTATGGAAAACGAGCCGCCAATTGAAGTGAAAGTGGCGAGCCATCGTGTTCATAAGTCGTTTGATTTACTGACGTTTGAAGGATATGACAACATCAATTTAGTTGAAAAATTTAAAGGCGCGATGATTAAAGTACCAGAAAGCCAACTTCAACCGCTTGATGAAGGAGAATATTATTTCCACGAAATTATCGGCTGCACAGTTGTGACCGAAGATGGTGAAACGATTGGGGAAGTAAAGGAAATTTTAACGCCAGGGGCAAACGATGTATGGGTCGTGAAACGGAAAAAAGGCGGAGATGTATTTATCCCTTACATTGCCGATGTCGTCAAACAAGTCGATGTCGAAAATAAAACGATTACCATTCATGTTATGGAAGGATTGCTTGACGAATGAAAATCGACGTGCTCACTTTATTTCCAACGATGTTTACTGGCGTGCTTCAAGAGTCGATTTTGAAACGGGCGCAAGAAAAAGGAGCGGTTACGTTTCAGCTCGTCAATTTCCGCGAGTTTGCCGATAATAAACACCAAACGGTAGATGACTATCCTTATGGCGGTGGCGCTGGGATGGTATTAAAACCACAACCGATTTTCGATGCGGTCGATCATTTAACGAAACAGAGCGAACATCGCCCGCGCATTATTTTACTTTGCCCACAAGGAGAACGCTACACACAAAAAAAGGCGGAGGAACTCGCCAAAGAACAACATTTAATTTTCATTTGCGGCCATTACGAAGGATACGATGAGCGCATTCGTGAGCATGTCGTAACGGATGAAATTTCAATTGGAGATTATGTGTTAACAGGCGGAGAGCTGGCGGCGATGGTCGTCATCGATAGCGTCGTTCGCTTGCTTCCGGGCGTGCTCGGCAACGAACATTCCTCTGTCCATGATTCATATAGCTCTGGCTTACTTGAACATCCGCATTATACGCGTCCTGCGGATTTTCGAGGCATGAAAGTACCGGACGTTCTTCTTTCTGGCAACCATCGTTTAATTGAAGAGTGGCGTCAAAAAGAATCGTTGCGTCGTACGTGGTTGCGACGACCGGATTTACTTGAGACGTATGAACTAACAGAACAGCAAAAAAAATGGATTGAACAATGGGAAAAAAATGAGCGGTAACTCTTGCATCCGATACATCTTTATGCTAGTATAAACGTTGTGACTTACGTCGCACGTAAAACGATGTTCCGCTGCTATGAACGATAAACATAAGCAAGAGCATCTGTTGGAAGGAGATGAATATGATGCATCATTTAATTCAAGAAATTACAAAAGAACAACTACGTAACGATCTTCCTGAATTCCGCCCTGGTGACACAGTGCGCGTTCACGTAAAAGTTGTCGAAGGAAACCGTGAGCGTATCCAAGTATTTGAGGGCGTTGTCATCAAGCGTCGTGGTGGTGGAATTAGCGAAACATTTACAGTACGTAAAGTATCTTACGGTGTAGGTGTTGAGCGTACATTCCCATTACACACGCCGAAGATTGCGAAATTAGAAGTTGTTCGTCGCGGTAAAGTTCGTCGCGCGAAATTGTACTACTTGCGTCAACTCCGCGGTAAAGCAGCACGCATCAAAGAAATCATCTAACAAAAGAAATGATTGCGAGGAGCTTGATCATCAAGCTCCTTTTTCAACATTTATCATATAGGTGGGAGACGGATGGAAAAACAAAAAAACGAATGGTTTGAATGGCTGAAAGCAATTGTTATTGCGGTGGCGTTAGCAGGAGGCATTCGCTATTTCATTTTTGCCCCGATTATCGTTGAAGGGGAATCGATGATGCCGACATTACATAACCAAGATCGTATGATTGTCAATAAAATAGCATACAAAATTGGCGAACCAGAACGATTTGATATTATTGTGTTCCATGCAGAAGAAGGAAAAGACTATATTAAGCGCGTCATTGGGCTGCCGGGCGATCGCATTGAATATAAAAATGATACGTTATATGTGAACGGAAAGCCGTATAAAGAGCCTTATTTAGACGAAGAGAAAAAGCAAGTATTTGACGGCCCGCTAACAGAGTCGTTTACACTTGAAGAACTATGGGGACAAAAAACAGTTCCAGAAGGTCATTTATTCGTGCTCGGAGATAATCGTCGATACAGCAAAGATAGCCGTCATATCGGCTTTATTCCAATGGATAAAGTTGTAGGCAAAACGTCGGTCGTCTATTGGCCCCTTTCTGATGCGCGAATTGTTGAATAACATCATACAAAGTAGGTGGCAGCAATGACGATTCAATGGTTTCCCGGCCATATGGCGAAGGCGAAACGAGAAGTAACAGAAAAATTAAAGCTCATTGATATCGTATTTGAACTTGTTGATGCGCGCATTCCGATGTCATCCCGCAATCCGTTAATTGATGAAATTGTCGCAAATAAGCCGCGCATCATGTTGTTAAATAAAGCGGATATGGCTGACCCAGACGTCACAAAGCAATGGATTGATTTTTTCGCCGCGCAACAAATCGAAGCGATTGCGATCGACTCGCAAAGCGGAACGGGCGTGAAGCAAATTGTGACGGTCGCAAAAGAGAAGTTGCGCCCAAAGTTTGAAAAAATGATGGCTAAAGGAATTAAACGTCCTCGCGCCATGCGCGCGTTAATTGTCGGTATTCCAAACGTCGGGAAATCGACGCTCATTAACCGACTGGCAGGAAAACATATTGCCAAAACGGGCGATACACCAGGAGTGACGAAAGCACAACAATGGATTAAAGTCGGCAAAGAACTTGAACTGCTTGATACGCCAGGGATTTTATGGCCGAAGTTTGAAGACGAAGAAGTCGGATTGAAGCTTGCGACAACAGGGGCAATTAAAGATACGATTTTAAATTTACAAGATGTTGCCGTATATGCGTTGCGCTTTTTAGCTGCCCATTATCCTGACCGTTTAAAAGAACGGTACGCGCTTTCAGATATTCCAGAAGACATTGTTGTATTGTTTGATGAAATCGGGAAAAGACGAGGCTGTTTAGCTGCTGGAGGCGTCGTGGATTACGATAAAGTATCTGAGCTTGTGTTGCGCGATATTCGCACAGAAAAATTAGGACGGCTCAGTTTTGATCGCCTGTAAGGTTCGCATAAGCGGGCCTTTATTTTTTTGCCAATTTGCCGATATAACATGTAAGGAGTGATCGAGCGTGAATATGCAAGAGATCAAACAACGACTACAAACGATTCATGATGAAACAGATGAATGGTTTCAACAACTATTACATGATGAGCGAAAAGGTGTCCAACGTCTCGTTCAACAATGGTATAAACAAAAAGAAGCAGAAAAACGCGAAAGGGAACGTTTTTCGCATATGTTGCAATATGAACAGGCGCTATATGAAAAAGGAGTGCGCTACATCGCTGGCGTAGATGAAGTTGGACGCGGTCCGCTCGCTGGCCCAGTCGTTGCCGCTGCGGTCATTTTGCCGAAAGACGTGTTTTTACCTCATTTGGACGATTCGAAAAAACTATCGGAAACGAAGCGAGAGCAATTGTTTTCTATTATTCAACAAACGGCGCTCGCGATCGGCATCGGCATAGTGAGCGCCCGTGAAATTGATGAGTTAAACATTTACGAAGCGACGAAAAAAGCGATGGTGCAAGCCGTTCAAGCGCTTCCGATCGCTCCTGAACATTTGCTTATTGATGCGATGCACATTCCGCTATCTATTCCGCAAACATCCATCATTAAAGGAGATGCGCACAGTGCATCCATTGCGGCAAGCTCCATTATAGCAAAAGTGACGCGCGATCGGATGATGAAACAGCTAGGAGAGGAATATCCACAATATGGATTTGAGAAACATATGGGATACGGAACGAAAGCGCATATCCAAGCGATTGAACGATATGGTGTCATGGAAGAACATCGTCGTTCTTTTGCGCCAATTCGTGAGCGAATGAAACGAGGGGAATGAAATGAACGTCCAATGGCTGCGTACGTTAGTTGACGATCGGCAAGCGGTTCGCCTGCCGAAAGGGCCGACGTTTCAAGTTGGCGATATGATTTACGGGAAAATCGAAAAAATCAATGAAGATCAAACAGCGCTCGTTCGCATCGGAAGTTATACGCTGACAGCAGAATTGCATTCACCTGTCAAAGAAGGTAGAACATATACGTTTCAAGTGCAAAAGACGATGCCGCTTGAGCTGAACATATTGCCTCGTCCAGCAAAACTGACAGATGAAGAAAGCGTCATTCGCCATTTTCGTCTACCAGAGAATGAACAAACGAAAGCGCTCGTTCGTTGGATGATGAATGAATCATTTTCGTTTAAAAAGAACGACATGGCACTCATTCGGCAATGGTTGCGAACAGGCGGTGAAAAAGAGGTGCAAGCAATCAAATGGCTATTGATGCACGATTTGCCGCTTCATGACGATGTGTTTCGTGCGCTCGTCACTTTACAACATGATCAGCCGTTATATGAACAACGGCTTATGCTTGCGTCGCTCATTGATCGCGCTCATCCGAAAGGAACGTTAGCGACACTTTCTGCTCATTTGCGTCATATACCAACGCTTTCCTCTTTTTCGCCTGAACATATGCAACGATTGCTCGAAGAAACGATGAAACAACAAGATGAATGGCTCGTTTTATTGCAAACAGCAGCAGAAGAAGCAACAGGTGAGTTGAAAGCGGAGATCACCGCATTACTTGATCGGATGAAAGCATATCAGTTGTTATCAACAAACAGCAATTCGCTCCAACATATATTTACGCAATTTCCGTTACTCATCGGGACGCATGCAACAGATGTGACGATTCAATGGCGCGGAAAACAACGAGAAAACGGAAAAATGGATACAGACTATTGTCGCATTTTATTTTATTTGACGATGGCGACGTTAAAAGAAACGATTGTAGACGTTCACATTCAACAACGCATCGTTCATATTTCGATCATCAACGACACGCCCCATGTAGAACTGTACGCATCCGCCCTTGAGCCGTCATTAAAGGAGAAGCTTGCTGAACATGGCTACACGCTTTCTACCGTTTCCGTTAAACTGCCGATAAACAAGCGAAGCGAACGGTTACTTGTTGAACCATTTTCTTATAAAGGAGTCGATTATCGCGTATGAAACGAAAACGTGCCGTTGCTTTGTCGTACAACGAACAACATATTGCCCCCGTCGTTGTGGCAAAAGGGGAAGGAATGGTTGCCGAGCGCATCATTGAACGCGCGAAACAATACGACGTCCCGATTTACGAAGATCAAACGCTCGCTATGATGCTTAGTCAATTACAATTGAACGAAACGATTCCAGAGGAGCTGTACAAAGTCGTTGCTGAAGTATTTGCATTTATTTATCAAATAGAAAAGAAGGTAGAGGAGCGCTCGTGACCGTCGCTTCTTTTTCTTTTGTTAAAGAATTTTCTGTCTAAATGGTAGACAACTGACAAAGTATCATTATACAATGAAAGCGCTAGTACTTTTATTTTTATACATAGGAGGATGGGGTATGAATATTCATGAGTATCAAGGAAAAGAGATCCTCAGAAGCTACGGAGTGAGCGTACCGAACGGCCGTGTGGCGTTTACGGTTGAAGAAGCGGTCGAGGCAGCGAAAGCGCTTGGCAGTAGCGTTTGTGTCGTCAAGGCGCAAATTCATGCCGGCGGTCGCGGAAAAGCAGGGGGTGTAAAAGTCGCAAAAAGTTTAGAAGAAGTTCGTACATATGCGAGTGAGCTATTAGGAAAAGTGCTCGTTACGCACCAAACAGGTCCAGAAGGAAAAGAAGTGAAACGTCTTTTGATCGAAGAAGGATGCGACATTAAAAAAGAATATTACATCGGACTTGTTGTTGACCGTGCGACATCCCGCGTTGTTTTAATGGGATCTGAAGAAGGCGGAACAGAAATTGAAGAAGTAGCAGCAAAAACGCCAGAGAAAATTTTTAAAGAGTACATTGACCCAGCTGTCGGCTTACAAGCGTTTCAAGCGCGCCGCATGGCGTTTAACATCAACATTCCGAAAGAGCTTGTCAACCAAGCGGTCAAATTTATGTTAGGCTTATATCAAGTATTCGTCGAAAAAGATTGCTCGATCGCTGAAATTAACCCGCTCGTTGTTACAGGAGACGGAAAAGTGATGGCGCTCGATGCGAAGTTAAACTTTGATTCTAACGCGTTATATCGCCATAAAGACATTTTAGAATATCGCGATTTAGACGAAGAAGATCCGAAAGAAATTGAAGCATCAAAATATGATTTAAACTACATTTCGCTTGACGGAAACATCGGCTGCATGGTAAACGGTGCGGGCTTAGCGATGGCGACAATGGACATTATTAAATATTATGGCGGCGAGCCAGCAAACTTTTTAGATGTTGGTGGCGGTGCGACGACAGAGAAAGTAACGGAAGCATTTAAAATCATTTTATCTGATCCGAAAGTAAAAGGCATTTTCGTGAACATTTTCGGGGGCATTATGAAATGCGACGTGATCGCAAACGGTATTGTTGAAGCGACAAAACAAGTCGGTTTAAACCTTCCGCTCGTCGTTCGTTTAGAAGGAACAAACGTCGAATTAGGGAAAAAGATTTTAGAACAGTCTGGACTAAACATTACAGCCGCTGAATCGATGGCAGACGGCGCGCAAAAAATCGTTTCGCTAGTAAGCTAATAGAAGGGATGGGAGAAACGTGAGCGTTTTTGTTAATAAAGATACGAAAGTAATCGTGCAAGGAATTACAGGTTCACAAGGATTGTTCCATACAAAACAAATGATCGAATACGGCACAAACATCGTTGGCGGTGTCACACCAGGAAAAGGTGGAACAGAAGTAGAAGGTGTGCCTGTATTTGATACGGTTTCCGAAGCGGTTGAAAAAACAGGAGCGAACGCTTCTGTCATCTATGTTCCGCCGGCATTTGCTGCGGATGCGATTATGGAAGCTGTCGATGCAGAAATCGACTTAGTTGTTTGTATTACAGAAGGCATTCCTGTATTAGATATGGTGAAAGTGAAGCGCTATATGGAAGGAAAGAAAACGCGTCTCATTGGTCCGAACTGCCCTGGCGTCATTACACCGGAAGAATGTAAAATTGGCATTATGCCAGGTTACATTCATAAAAAAGGTCACGTCGGTATTGTTTCGCGTTCTGGTACGTTGACGTATGAAGCTGTTCACCAATTAACACAAGCAGGCATCGGTCAATCGACAGCCGTTGGCATTGGTGGTGACCCAGTGAACGGTACAAACTTTATCGACGTATTAAAGGCGTTTAACGAAGATGAAGACACATATGCGGTCATTATGATCGGTGAAATTGGTGGAACAGCAGAAGAAGAAGCGGCAGAATGGGTCAAAGCGAACATGACAAAACCGGTTGTCGGCTTTATTGGTGGACAAACAGCTCCTCCAGGAAAGCGCATGGGACATGCGGGTGCGATTATTTCTGGTGGCAAAGGAACAGCCGCAGAAAAAATTCAAACGATGACAGCATGCGGCATTAAAGTGGCTGAAACGCCATCTGTGATCGGTGAAACGCTCATCTCTGTATTAAAAGAACGCGGTTTATACGAGAAGTGTAAAACACATTAATCGTCCAATCGTCCTAAGGAGCAGACCTTAGGACGATTTTTATCAAAGGAGGGGTATGATGTACGATACAGCTCGCGAAAGGCTTATTCATTTGCATCATTGTCGTGGGATCGGATGGAAAAGCATCGCGCGCTTGCTTGATGTTGATCCATCCCTTACCTCGATTTTTCATCTTTCTTCTCATCAACTTCAACGATTACTGGCCATCCCCGAAAAACATTTCGCTGTTTTTTTCCATGATTTGCATTGTCACAAATTGAAACGTATGATAAAAACATATGAGGAGCAAAACATTCATATTGTGACAATTAAGGACGATGAATACCCAGATTGGCTCAAACATATATACGATCCGCCTTGGGTACTATATGCGAAGGGAAACGTGCAATTGTTGAAGCGGAAAAAATTAATAAGCGTCGTCGGGACACGAACACCAACTCGTCAAGGAATGGCGGCGATGCACATCGTTCTTCCGCCGCTCATCCAACACGGGTGGGTCATTGTGAGCGGATTAGCGAAAGGTGTCGATGCGGAAGCGCATCGTTTATGTTTACGCCATAACGGTGAAACCATTGCGGTCATGGCAGGGGGATTGCGTTATATATATCCTCCTGAAAATGAATCATTATTTCGACAATTAGCGACAACACAACTCGTTATTTCTGAGTATCCGCCGTTTGTTCGCCCACAAACATGGCATTTTCCGATGCGCAACCGGATCATTAGCGGTTTGTCTGTTGGCACGGTTGTCGTGCAGGCGAAAGAGCGAAGCGGCTCGCTCATTACTGCCCATTTTGCGCTACAACAAGGAAGAGACGTGTTTGCGATCCCAGGTGACATCACGACAAAAGAAGCGCACGGGACGAACCGGTTAATCCAACAAGGAGCGAAATTAATCTTATCAAGCGATGATATCGAAGAGGAATTTCGACATCTTTTTACATGAGCGAAAGAAAAAATCGAAAAATGATGTTTGACAAATGAACGAATCATCATTAATAATAATGAAGATTTTATTTTACGAATTACCTCTTAAGGGAGGACAAAATGATGTCAGACTACTTAGTCATTGTAGAGTCGCCAGCAAAGGCGAAAACAATTGAAAGATACTTAGGAAAAAAGTATAAAGTAAAAGCATCGATGGGGCATGTGCGCGATTTGCCAAAAAGTCAAATGGGCGTTGATATACAAAACGATTATGAACCGAAGTATATTACGATTCGTGGCAAAGGTTCGGTCATTAAAGAGTTAAAAACAGCAGCGAAAAAGGCAAAAAAAGTATTTCTTGCCGCCGACCCGGATCGCGAAGGAGAAGCGATCGCTTGGCACTTAGCACATTTGCTTGATTTAAACACCGACTCCCCATGTCGCGTTGTATTTAACGAAATTACAAAAGATGCGATTAAACAGTCGTTTGAACAACCGCGCGCCATTAATATGCATTTAGTTCATGCACAACAAGCGCGGCGCGTGCTCGATCGCCTTGTCGGCTACAACATTAGCCCGTTGCTTTGGAAAAAAGTAAAAAAAGGGTTGAGCGCAGGGCGTGTGCAATCTGTTGCGCTTCGCTTAATTATTGATCGTGAAAAAGAAATTCAATCGTTTCAACCAGAAGAATATTGGACGATTCAAGGGACGTTTGTCAAAGGCAATGACACATTTGAAGCGCAATTTTATCGTCTAGACAACGAAACGTTCGATTTAAAAACAGAACAAGATGTACAACATGTGTTAAGCCATATGCAAGGCAATGAATTTGTCGTCACATCGGTAACGAAAAAAGAGCGAAAGCGCAATCCGGTTGCACCATTCATTACATCGTCATTGCAACAAGAGGCGGCACGGAAGTTGAATTTTCGCACGAAAAAGACGATGATGGTCGCACAACAGCTATACGAAGGAATTGATCTAGGAAGTGAAGGAACTGTCGGTTTAATTACATATATGCGTACAGACTCGACGCGCGTATCCGAGAGCGCTCAACAAGAGGCGATTCAGTATATTGAACAGACGTTCGGTACATCATATGTAGCAACAGAAAAAAGAAAAGAAAAACAAAAGGCGAACGCGCAAGATGCGCACGAAGCGATTCGCCCAACGTCCGTCTGGCGTCATCCGAGCGCCATTAAGCCGCATGTGACACGCGATCAATATCAGCTGTACAAACTCATTTGGGAGCGCTTTATCGCCAGTCAAATGGCTCCAGCTTTGCTCGATACGGTCGCGGTCGAACTTTCAAACGGTTCAGTCGTCTTTCGTGCGACTGGCTCGACAGTCAAATTTCCAGGCTTTATGAAAGTATATGTGGAAGGAACAGACGATCCGAAAGATGAACAGCAACGATTATTGCCAGACTTTGTTGAAGGGGAGCGCGTATTTAGTAAAGATATTGAAGGAAAGCAACATTTTACACAGCCGCCACCGCGTTATACGGAAGCGCGCCTTGTCAAGACGTTAGAAGAGCTCGGCATCGGTCGTCCATCGACATATGCCCCGACGCTCGATACGATTCAAAAGCGCAATTATGTGACGCTTGAGAACAAACGATTCGTCCCAACAGAGCTTGGGGAAATTGTCCTTGATTTAATGATGCAATTTTTCCCGGAAATTTTAGACGTCGAGTTTACAGCAAAAATGGAAAAAAACTTAGACGACATCGAAGAAGGGAAAGTCGAATGGGTACGCATCATTGATGAATTTTATCGCGAGTTTGAAAAACGGTTAAAAGTGGCTGAAGTTGAAATGGAAAAAGTCGAAATAGCAGATGAATCAGCCGGTGTCGATTGCGATGTATGCGGAAGCCCAATGGTATATAAAATGGGGCGTTTCGGAAAGTTTATCGCTTGTTCAAATTTCCCACAATGCCGCAATACAAAAGCGATCGTCAAACATATTGGTGTGACATGTCCGCGCTGTCATGAAGGAAACATCGTCGAACGAAAAAGCAAAAAGAAGCGCATGTTTTATGGTTGCGATCGTTTCCCAACGTGCGATTTCGTTTCATGGGATAAACCGATCAATCGACCGTGTCCAAAATGCGGGGGCATGCTCGTTGAGAAAAAAGGGAAAAAGACCGTGCACGTTCAATGTACACAATGTGAATATAACGAACAACAGTAAGGTGAGGCGAATACCCTCACCCATTTTATCGAGGAGGGAATATGAATGGAAGTAACAGTCATTGGAGCAGGATTAGCAGGAAGTGAGGCGGCATGGCAACTCGCGAAGCGCGGCATTCGCGTCAAATTATATGAAATGCGCCCGGTGAAACAAACACCTGCGCATCATACGGACAAATTCGCAGAACTCGTATGCAGCAACTCCCTTCGCGCAAATACGTTAACGAATGCAGTCGGTGTATTAAAAGAAGAAATGCGTCGGTTAGATTCCGTCATTATGAAAGCAGCGGACTCTTGTTCCGTGCCAGCTGGTGGAGCTTTAGCTGTCGACCGTCACGAATTTGCAGCGAAAGTCACAGACATGGTAGCGAATCATCCGAATGTGACGGTTGTGCGCGAAGAAGTAACAACAATTCCAACAGGCCCAACGATTATTGCAACAGGTCCGTTAACATCGCAGCCGCTTTCGGAACAGCTTCAAGCGTTGACAGGGGAAGAATATTTATATTTTTACGATGCGGCTGCACCGATTGTTGAGAAAGAAAGCATTGATATGGAAAAAGTGTATATCAAGTCTCGCTACGACAAAGGGGAAGCAGCATACATTAACTGCCCGATGACAGAAGAGGAGTTTGACCGATTTTATGATGCGCTCATTTCTGCTGAAACAGTGCCTTTAAAAGAGTTTGAAAAAGAAATTTATTTTGAAGGATGTATGCCAATTGAAGTGATGGCGCGGCGCGGCAAAAAGACGTTGTTGTTTGGACCAATGAAACCTGTCGGCTTAGAAGATCCGCGTACAGGGAAACGCCCTTTTGCTGTCGTCCAACTTCGCCAAGATGATGCGGCAGGAACGTTGTACAATATTGTCGGGTTTCAAACGCATTTAAAATGGGGGGCGCAAAAAGAAGTCATTCGCTTGATCCCAGGGCTTGAGCAAGCAGAAATTGTACGATATGGTGTCATGCACCGCAATACGTTTATTAATTCGCCAAAGTTATTAAAACCGACATATCAATATAAAGAAAGAGAAGATTTATTTTTTGCAGGACAAATGACCGGGGTCGAAGGGTATGTTGAGTCAGCAGCATCAGGACTTGTGGCGGGAATTAATGCTGCGCACTATATGCTTGGGAAAGAACTTGTCGTATTTCCGCAAGAAACGGCCATTGGCAGCATGGCGCATTATATTACATCGGCGAATCCGAAACATTTCCAACCGATGAATGCGAATTTTGGCTTATTCGCACCGCTCGATGAACCGATTAAAGATAAAAAGAAAAAAAATGAACGATATGCACAACGGGCATTAGAAACGATTCAGAATTTTTTAAAAAAATGGTGAAATTCGTTGCAAGAGCTACTAAATTATGCTACTATTTAGTAGCTCTTGTGAGGTGATCGAATGGAAAATGTGAATTTTACGTTAAATTTGTTCATTGAATATTTACAAATAGAAAAAAATTATTCAGAATATACAATTGCGTGTTATAAGCATGATATTGGCGAATTTTTTGAATTTATGGAGCGCGAACAAATGAAACAGTTGCAACAAGTGTCTTATAGCGACGTTCGCCTGTTTTTAACAGAGCTTCATAAGCGTCAGCAATCAAGCCGTTCGATTGCCAGAAAAATGTCGAGCTTGCGCAGCTTTTATAAATTTTTAGTTCGGGAGAAAATCGTTTCTGAAAATCCGTTCGCGCTTGCATCGTTGCCGAAAAAAGAACAGAAAATTCCACATTTTTTGTATCCTGATGAATTAGAACAGCTGTTTGTTGTCAATGATTTGAATACAGCGATCGGTCAACGAAACCAAGCGATCATTGAACTGTTGTACGCGACAGGCGTTCGTGTAAGTGAATGTTGTAACATTCGCTTATCGCACATTGATTTCTCTGTATGTACGATTTTAATTTACGGAAAGGGAAACAAGCAACGATATGTGCCGTTTGGCACGTATGCAAAAGAAGCGCTTGAACGATATATACAAGATGGACGTCAGCAACTTGTAAGTAAGGCGAAAGCGCCAACGGATGTGCTTTTTTTAAATGCGCGTGGTGGAGCATTAACGCCAAGAGGGGTACGGCACATTTTAAATGACATCGTTGAACAAGCGGCCCTTTCTTTGAAAGTCAGTCCCCATGTGTTTCGCCATACGTTTGCGACGCATTTATTAAATGAAGGTGCTGATTTACGTTCTGTGCAAGAATTGTTAGGTCATGCGCATCTTTCGTCGACACAAGTGTATACACATGTAACGAAAGATCATTTGCGCCACGTTTATTTACATTCTCACCCGCGTGCATAAAAAGGAGGATGGGTTATGAGTCAATTTCATGCGACGACGATTTTTGCGATTCGCCATCAAGGAAAAGGAGCGATGGCGGGCGACGGTCAAGTGACGTTCGGCAATGCCGTAGTGATGAAACATACAGCGCGGAAAATTCGTAAACTTTTTCATGGCAAAGTGTTAGCTGGTTTTGCAGGGGCGGTAGCTGATGCGTTTACGCTATTTGAAATGTTTGAAGGGAAGTTAGAAGAATATAACGGAAATTTGCAACGGGCAGCGGTTGAGCTAGCAAAAGAGTGGCGGAGCGACAAAGTGTTGCGCCGATTAGAAGCGATGTTAATTGTCATGGATGAAACACATCTTTTGCTCATTTCTGGAACAGGCGAAGTCATTGAACCGGACGATGGCATGTTAGCGATTGGCTCCGGTGGTAACTATGCGTTAGCAGCTGGTCGGGCATTAAAGACGTATGCAGGTGAACATTTCACAGCGAAGCAAATTGCGGAAGCGGCATTAAAAGTAGCGAGCGATATTTGCGTGTACACAAACGATTCCATTATTGTTGAAGAGCTGTAGAGGAGGGAGCGGCATGTTAACGCCAAAACAAATTGTTGAAAAGCTTGATCAGTTTATCGTCGGTCAGCATGAAGCGAAAAAAGCGGTTGCGATCGCATTAAGAAATCGTTATCGCCGCAGTTTATTAGATGAAAAGTTGCGCGATGAAGTCGTGCCGAAAAACATTTTAATGATTGGACCGACTGGTGTTGGAAAAACAGAAATTGCACGGCGATTAGCGAAACTTGTTGGCGCTCCATTCGTAAAAGTAGAGGCAACGAAATTTACGGAAGTCGGTTATGTCGGTCGCGACGTAGAGTCGATGGTGCGCGATCTCGTGGAAACGTCTGTGCGCATCGTGAAAGAGAAAAAAATGAACGAAGTAAAAGAACAAGCGGAACAATTAGCGAACAAACGGCTTGTTGAACTGCTTGTACCTGGGAAAACGAAACAACCGATGAAAAATCCGTTTGAACTTTTGTTTGGCGGTGCAGCGGAACAACAAACGACAAACGGAAGCGACGATCAACAGCTTGCCGAAAGACGAAGACAAGTCGCTTGGCAATTGGCAAATGGGCAGTTAGAAAACGAAGTAGTGACGGTTGAAATCGAAGAGCAACAACCGATGATGTTTGACTTATTTCAAGGCGCTGGTTTGGAGCAAATGGGCGTAAATATGCAAGATATGTTAAGTAGCTTTATGCCGAAAAAGCGGAAAAAACGAAAATTAAAAGTAAAAGAAGCGCGCCACGTCCTTGCCAACGAAGAAGCGCAAAAGTTGATCGATATGGACGAAGTCACGCAAGAAGCGATTCGACTCGCAGAGCAATCGGGCATTATTTTTATTGACGAAATTGATAAAATTGCTCGAAAAGGGCAGGTCGGTTCATCAGCTGACGTTTCGCGTGAAGGGGTGCAACGCGACATTTTACCGATTGTGGAAGGTTCAACTGTCATGACGAAATACGGACCGGTCAAAACGGACTATATTTTATTTATTGCTGCTGGGGCGTTTCATATGGCGAAACCGTCCGACTTAATCCCAGAATTGCAAGGGCGTTTTCCGATTCGCGTTGAATTGACGAAACTGACAGTAGATGATTTCGTAAAAATATTAGTTGAACCGAACAATGCACTTTTAAAACAGTATATCGCTTTACTTGCTACAGAAGGTATACAACTGGAATTTTCTGACGATGCTATTCGTAAAATCGCAGAAGTCGCTTTTGAAGTGAATCAACAAACGGATAACATTGGTGCACGCCGCCTTCATACGATTATGGAAAAATTGTTAGAAGATTTATTGTATGAAGCGCCAGACGTACATCTTGAAAAGGTAGTTATCACCCCACAATATGTGGAGCAAAAACTAGGGAACATTGTAAGAAATAAAGATTTAAGTCAGTTTATTTTATAAGGAGGATGCGATATGAATTTACTTGAAAAAACGAGAAAAATTAATGCGATGTTGCAAAACGCGGCTGGAAAGCCTGTGAACTTTAAAGAGATGGCAGAAACGCTTTGCGAAGTTATTGAAGCAAACATTTTCGTTGTAAGCCGTCGCGGAAAGTTGCTCGGCTTTGCGATTAAACAAACGATTGAAAATGAACGAATGAAAAAAATGTTAGCGGACCGTCAATTTCCAGAAGAGTATACGAAAAACTTATTTCATATTACAGAAACATCGCCAAATCTTGATATTAATAGCGAGTATACGGCATTTCCAATTGAAAATAAAGACTTATTTAAAAATGGCTTAACGACGATCGTGCCGATTATCGGTGGCGGGGAACGCCTTGGAACGCTCATTTTATCTCGATTAGATAAAGAGTTTCACGACGATGATTTAATTTTAGCTGAATACGGAGCGACAGTTGTTGGAATGGAAATTTTGCGTGAAAA
The DNA here is from genome assembly GCF_000833605.1 of Anoxybacillus ayderensis. Lineage (GTDB taxonomy): Bacteria > Bacillota > Bacilli > Bacillales > Anoxybacillaceae > Anoxybacillus > Anoxybacillus ayderensis. The sequence goes on from NZ_JXTG01000001.1 coordinate 210,152, forward strand.
AGCGGAAGAAATTGAAGAAGAAGCGCGCAGCAAGGCGGTCGTACAAATGGCGATCAGCTCTCTTTCATATAGTGAATTAGAAGCAATCGAGCATATTTTTGAAGAATTAGATGGGACAGAAGGCTTGCTCGTTGCGAGTAAAATTGCCGATCGTGTCGGCATTACGCGTTCCGTCATTGTCAACGCACTTCGTAAACTAGAAAGTGCCGGAGTCATCGAATCTCGCTCGCTCGGAATGAAAGGAACGTATATTAAAGTATTAAACGATAAGTTTTTAACGGAACTCGAGAAGTTAAAACATCATTAAAACAAAAAGGCATCTTTCTCGTGAAGATGCCTCTTTTGTTAAAGTATGTGAAAAATAGTCCAATGTTCCCTATATACATAACATAAATAATTTTTTACAATAGAGGTGTGTTGTCGAACGGTGTCTTTACAAGGAGGAATATGCCGTGAAATTGTTTTCAAATACATTCCAAATACTAGAACAAGGATTAAATTATTCATCATTGAAGCAAAAAGTGATCGCAAACAATATTGCGAATGTCGATACACCAAACTTTCAAGCGAAAGATGTTCAGTTTCGCACTGAATTTCAGCAAGCGTTGCAAGCGTATCGTACCGATCCGCGCCATTTTGAGTTTAAGGGAAGTACTAACAAATTTTTCGTGACAACTAAAAACGATCTCGTTTACAATCATAATAAGAATAATGTCGATCTAGATAAAGAAATGTCGGATTTAGCGCAAAACCAAATTTACTATAACGCGTTAGTTGAACGTTTAAACGGAAAGTTTAACTCCTTAAAAACGGTCATTAAGGGAGGAAAATAATACATGTTTCAAAGTTTCAATGTGTCTGCCTCTGCGTTAACTGCTCAACGGTTGCGTATGGATGTCATCTCAGCAAATATGGCGAACGTCGATACGACTCGCGCCAAAATGGTCGATGGAAAGTGGCAGCCATATCGTCGAAAAATGGTTGTCATGCAACCGAACGAATCGTTTTCTTCTTTTTTGAATCAAGCGATGAACGAGCGGTCAACAGGTGGGGTGAAAGTGACGAAAATTGTCGAAGATCAAACCCCATTTAAACTTGTGTACGATCCATCTCATCCCGATGCAGATGAAAACGGATATGTGCAGCTACCGAACGTCGATCCGTTAAAAGAAATGGTTGATTTAATGAGCGCTACGCGCTCGTATGAGGCGAATGTGACGGTGTTAAACGCGACGAAAGGAATGTTAATGAAGGCGCTAGAAATCGGGAAATAGGGGGATAAATGATGATTGATCGCATTCAACGTACATTACCATCAGCTGTACAGCAGCAAACGATAAAGCCTGTGGAAGCACAACGGGCATTTTCACAATTTTTAAAAGAAGCGATAAATGAAGTAAATAAACAGCAAATCGAGTCAGATTTGCTCACGACAAAGTTAGCGAAAGGAGAAAACGTTGACTTACACAACGTGATGATCGCTTCGCAAAAAGCGAGCGTGTCGCTTCAATTAGCGATTGAAGTGCGCAATAAAGTCATTGAAGCATATCAAGAAGTGATGAGAATGCAAGTATAATGGACCTCAAGAGATAGCGGAGGAAGCGTATGAACGAGCGATTAAAACAAGCGATAGAACGATTTCAATTGTTTTGGAGCGAGAGAACAAAACAGCAAAAAATGATGGCACTAGGACTTGTCGGGCTGTTAGTCGTCGCTGTTGCGCTTACTGCTTTTTTTGCGACGCGAACGAACTTTGTTCCTCTCTACAGCAATTTATCGCCGCAAGAAGCAGGACAAATTAAAGCGACGCTTGACCAGCGGGGAATTAAGTCGCAAATTACGGATAACGGCACGACGATTTTAGTGCCTGAACAGCTTGTGAATACATTAAAAGTGGAGCTAGCTGCAGAAGGCATTCCGGATAGCGGAAGTATTGATTATTCGTTTTTCGGAAAAAACTCTGGTTTCGGGATGACGGATAATGAATTTAACGTGTTGAAAATTGAGGCGATGCAAACAGAGCTCGCCAATCTAATAAAAAGTATCGACGGGGTAGAAGATGCAAAGGTGATGATTAATCTACCCCAGCCGACCATCTTTGTTGGTGACCAACAGGAAGAGGCATCTGCATCCATCGTTTTGAAAACGAAGGCAGGATATAAGTTTAATGAACAGCAAATTAAATCGCTATATCACCTTGTTTCCAAAAGCGTGCCGAACCTTCCTACTGAAAATATCGTCATTATGAATCAATATTTTGAGTACTTTGACTTAAAAAATGAAGAAAATTTTTCGTCAGGCAAAACGTTTGCTGAACAATACGAAGTGAAACAACAAATTGAGCGCGACATTCAACGTCGCGTCCAACAAATGTTAGGAACGATGATCGGACAAGATAAAGTTGTCGTTTCCGTTACAGCAGACGTTGATTTTACGCAAGAAAACCGTCAAGAAGAGCTTGTTGAGCCGGTCGATAAAGAAAATATGGAAGGCATCGCAGTAAGCGTTCAGCGCATTACTGAAACGTTTTCCGGCAAAGGGGCTCAACCGGGTGGTACAGTAGGAACGGGTGAGAACGCTATACCAGGATATGAAGGTGCCAACGGCGAGACAAACGGGGATTATGAACGAATTGAAGAAACAATTAATAACGAGGTTAATAGAATAAAAAGAGAAATTGTAGCAAGTCCTTATAAAATAAAAGATTTAGGCATTCAAGTGATGGTTGAACCACCGAAACGAAACGATCCAAATTCACTTCCTGCCCAAACGGTTGATGACATTACAAAAATTTTAGGTACGATTGTGCGGACGTCCGTTGATAAAGAGATCGCTGGACAATGGACAGATGCAGATTTGCAAAACCGCGTCGTCGTTTCAGTACAACCGTTTAACGGAAAAGTGCAGTTTGACGAACAAACATCAGTCATTCCGACGTGGGCATATATTGTTGGTGGCGGAGTCATCGTGTTGTTGCTTGCTTTGGTCGTCTTTTTATGGTTGCGCAAACGGAAGAAAGAAGAAATGGACGAACGACCATTGCAAGAAGAGCAAGTGGCAGTACAAATTCCAGATGTAAACGAAGAAGTAGAAACGGAGGCTACATTGCGACGGAAGCAGCTTGAAAAGCTCGCAAAAGAAAAGCCAGAAGAATTTGCGAAACTGTTAAGAACATGGCTTGCAGAGGAGTAAAGGAGGGGATTGTATGGCAAAACGCGATCCAAAAGAATTAACAGGAAAACAAAAAGCAGCCATTCTCCTCATTTCATTAGGACCAGACGTTTCAGCATCGGTATATAAACATTTATCGGAAGAAGAAATCGAAAAGCTCACACTTGAAATTTCTAACGTTCGTCAAGTTGATGGCGAGAAAAAAGAAATGATTTTAGAAGAGTTTCACCAAATCGCCTTAGCACAAGATTACATTTCACAAGGCGGTATTGCTTACGCGAAACAAGTGCTTGAAAAAGCGCTAGGGCCAGAGCAAGCGATGAACATTATTAATCGTCTAACGTCCGCGTTGCAAGTGCGCCCGTTTGATTTCGCACGCAAGGCGGATCCTGCGCAAATTTTAAACTTTTTGCAAAACGAACATCCACAAACGATTGCGCTCGTGCTGTCGTATTTAGACCCTGCGCAAGCGGGACAAATTTTGTCCGCGTTACCACAAGAAATGCAAGCGGATGTCGCGCGTCGCATCGCGTTAATGGATCGCACATCACCAGAAATGATTAATGAAGTTGAGCAAGTGCTCGAACGGAAACTATCGACGACAGTTGTGCAAGATTATACGCAAACGGGTGGTATTGAAGCGGTTGTCGAAGTGTTAAACGGTGTCGATCGCGCAACAGAACGAACAATTTTAGATGCGCTTGAAATTCAAGACCCAGAATTAGCAGAAGAAATTAAAAAGCGCATGTTTGTCTTTGAAGATATCGTTACGCTTGATAATCGCGCGATTCAACGTGTCATTCGCGAAGTGGACAATGCCGACTTGTTGCTTGCGTTGAAAGTGTCTAGCGATGAAGTGAAAGAAGTCGTGTTCCGCAACATGTCTTCACGCATGGCGGAAACGTTTAAAGAAGAAATGGAGTTTATGGGTCCTGTTCGCCTTCGCGACGTAGAGGAGGCGCAATCGCGTATTGTTGCGGTTATTCGTCGTCTCGAAGAAGCGGGTGAAATTGTCGTCGCTCGCGGTGGAGGAGATGATATTATTGTCTAAATTAATTAAAGCCCCATTTGCTAGAACGTGTACGGAACAACGAGCCGTCATTCAAGTAAAAAAAGTGTTGCCAGACGTGCAACAAGAAGAACACGAGCAACATGACGAAGCGATGACAGCACACGCACAAATGATCATTGAACAAGCAGAACAGGAAGCGGCAAACATTCGTCAAGAAGCGGATATGTATTACGCATCTGTTCAACAACAAATGGAAGAAGAGCGGAGACGATGGGAAGAAGAACGAGATCAATGGGTGAACGAAGCGCGTCAAGAAGGATATGCCATCGGCTTAGAACAAGGGCGCCAAGACGGATTTCAACAATACATGGAAACGATCCAAGAAGCGAAACAAATTGTGCAGTCAGCAAATGAACAATTTTATCACATGTTGCAGTCGGCTGATGAAACGATTTTGCTTATCGCGTGCAAAGTGGCGGAACGAATTATCGGTGAACGTCTCGCTGAAAATAAAGAACATTTTCTCGGTCTTGTGAAGCAAGTCATTAAAGAAGTTCGTGAACATGAAGAAGTGAAAATGTATGTTCACCCGACTTACTATGATGTCGTCATTCGCCAAAAAGATGAGCTGAAAGCGCTATTTAGTCAAGACGTTCATTTATTTATTTACCCAGATGACACATTGGCTGAAACAAGTTGTATTGTTGAATCGCCGTTTGGTCGTATTGATGCAAGCGTTGACACGCAACTTGAGCAATTGAAGTTACAATTGCTCGAGCGAATCGAGGGGGCAAGTGAATGAACTGGCAAGCACTTATTCATGAGATCGAACTGCTCGACCCGTATAAACGATTTGGTAAAGTGACGCGCGTCATCGGCTTAATGATTGAAGCGAAAGGACCGGAAAGTTCCATCGGAGATGTATGCTACATTCATATTGGTCATAAAAAAAAGAAAAAAATTCAAGCCGAAGTTGTCGGATTTCGTGACGAATATGTGCTTTTAATGCCGTACGCAACCGTGCAAGACATCGCCCCAGGGTGCATTGTTGAAGCAACGGGTGCCCCTCTTGAAATCAAAGTAGGTACTGCGCTTGTCGGACGTGTCATTGACGCGTTAGGTGCTCCGCTCGATGATCAGCCGCTTCCGAAAGGGCTGACGGCTGTTCCGATCGATCGTCAACCGCCAAATCCGATGACGCGTCCACCGATTGCGGAGCCTATTGAAGTCGGCGTGAAAATGATCGACAGTTTGCTTACGGTTGGAAAGGGGCAACGCGTTGGCATTTTTGCTGGGTCTGGCGTTGGAAAAAGTACGTTGATGGGAATGATTGCCCGCAACACAAACGCCGATTTAAACGTCATTGCTCTCATTGGAGAACGCGGACGAGAAGTGCGCGAGTTTATTGAACGTGACCTTGGCCCAGAAGGATTAAAACGTTCCATTGTCGTTGTTGCGACGTCCGATCAACCAGCCCTTATGCGCATTAAAGGGGCGTATACAGCGACAGCTATTGCCGAATATTTTCGGGATCAAGGGTTGAACGTCATGTTTATGATGGATTCCGTCACGCGCGTAGCAATGGCGCAACGTGAAGTCGGATTAGCCGTCGGAGAACCACCGACGACGAAAGGGTATACGCCGTCTGTTTTTGCTATGTTACCAAAATTGCTTGAGCGGACGGGAACGAATGAACACGGAACGATTACTGCTTTTTATACGGTGCTCGTTGACGGCGATGATATGAACGAACCGATTGCCGATACAGTTCGTGGTATTTTAGACGGTCATTTCGTATTAGAACGACAACTAGCAAACAAAGGTCAATATCCGGCAATTAACGTATTAAAAAGCGTAAGCCGCGTCATGAACTACATCGTAACGCCAGAACATCGCAAAATGGCGGAAAAGTTGCGTGAGTTGTTAGCGACATACGTTCAGTCTGAAGATTTAATTCAAATTGGTGCATACAAACGAGGATCGTCGCGAGAAATCGACGAAGCGATTCGTTATTATCCAAAAATTATTTCGTTTTTAAAGCAAGATGTTCATGAATCGTACACAATAAACGAAAGCGTTCAACAGTTGTTTCAACTTATTGAACAAGGGTGAATAAACGATGACACCATTTAAATTAACAAAAATTTTAAACTTAAAAGAACATGAAAAACAAAAAGCGTTGCACGAATATGAAGAAGCGCGCAACCGATTTGAAGAAGTGGCGGAAAAACTATATCACTTTTTAAAGCAAAAAGAAGATTATGAAGAACAACATAAACAACAACTACAATTAGGGGTAGCGATTCAACATATTCGTTCGTTTCAACAATTTATGAGCAATTTGCAACGCGTTATCGACCATTATCAACATCTTGTCATGCAAGCCCGACAACAAATGGAGTTGAAACAACTGAAGTTAGTTGAATTGAATGTAGAAGTGAAAAAATACGAAAAAATAAAAGAAAAATATGACGATATGATTGCAACACAAATGCGAATCGCAGAACAAAAGCAGATGGACGATATTTCAATACAGCAATATTGCTATCGAGAGACAAGGTGAGCGTCAATGGAACAGTTTGAAAAAGAAGAAGAAACGAAAAAAACAAGTAAGTTTCAATGGTTTCTCTTTGTCGTTTTTATTCCACTTTTATTTACAATCTCGGTTGTTTTACTTATTTTAACATTCTCCGGTATTAACGTATTTGAACAAGGGAAAAAATATGCGAGTCAATTGCCGTTCGTATCACAATGGATTGAAGGAACGGAAGCAAACGAAAAAAAGAAACTACAAGAACAAATCGTTGAGCTAAAAGCAACGATTGTCGAAAAAGAGAAACAACTAACAAAAGCGAACGATGCGCTCAAAGAAAAAGAAGGGGAAATTGATGCGCTGAAACAAGAAATTGCGCGTCTGAAAGCAGAAAAAGAACAAGCTCAGGGGCCGACAACGCCACCAACAGAACAAACAAACACTTCACGTGTGGACGTTGTGAAAATGTATGAAACGATGTCTCCAAAAAAAGCAGCAGAAATTATTCCGCAAATGTCGGACCGCGAAGCTGTCGATTTGCTTTCGCAACTAAAAACAGATAAAGTGGCGGCCATTTTAGAAAAAATGGATGCAGCAAACGCCGCAAAATATACGAGCTTGCTTGCGAAAAAAGCGAACAATTGAAAGGAGGTGAAAACATGAATATCGCACCGATTTCCTCGTTGACTTCGTTTCGAGGGCAACAGGCACAAACAACGGTCCAAACGAATGATGGCAACGCATTTGCTCATTTGCTTTTGTCGCTACGGCAACAGTCGGCACTACAACCATCGCCTGAGCAACATATGGTGCAATCAATCGATTGGGAAGCATTGCAACAATGGTTGACGCAACTACCGGACGATGTCACGTATGCAGATGCCGACATGTTGTCAAACGAAATGATACAGTCGTTCCTTTCTTTTTTACCAGAAGAAGTAAGAGAGAAAATGGTCGATCGTTTTTCAACAAGTCAACCGTTTGAAACGATGTTTGCGTCAGAAAATGATCGAAACGAAGAAGATGAACTTGCGCTTATGATGGTATTGTTTCAACTCGAACAAAAGCAGCAGACGATTCCAGAGCCGATCATCGAACAAGTACGCACAAAGATGCGCACGATGTTTAGCATGGGTGATGAGCAAAGTAGCACGATGACAGCGATGTTGCAAAATTTAATAAAAGAAATGAACGAGAGTGACAAACGAGCGATTGCTACGTCTCACACGCCAGACGATCGCACGCTCGAAAATCTGTTGAAAGATGCGCCATTCACATCACGTTTGCAAGAACAAAGATTTGATTTAAAAGGCGCTGCATTATTACAAGGGGAACGAGTGGATTCCAAAGGCGTTGCACTATTACAAGGGCAACAAGTGGATTCCAAAGGCGTTGCACTATTACAAGGGCAACAAGTGGATTCCAAAGATGTTGGCTCATTAACGCAAGAGAAACAAGCTGTCCAAAAACAATTTACATCGTTATCACAAGCACAGCTACTTGCCCAAAAAGAACCTACATCATTATTACAAGATCGTAAACAACCGATTGCTCCCAAGTATGAACATATGTTACATGTCGGGCAAACAAATGAACATGCACCGATGGAACTCAAAACGATCGATACAACAAAAGATACGCCTTTTGTTACACAGTTTGAACGCATTTTGCGAACAAGTAAACTGACGCAATGGAAAAATGGCAATACACAAATGCTTATTCGTTTGCATCCGGAACATTTAGGGTATGTCACAATTAAGCTCATTCAACAAAAAGGAAAATTGACGGCAAAAATGATTACATCAACCGATGCGGCGAAACAGTTAGTTGAACAACATATTCATCAGCTGTCACATATTGTTGATCATATTACCGTTGAGAAGTTTCATGTATTTGATGAAGCAAAATTTCGCGACCATTCATTCCAACAACAAAAACAGCAGCACCAAGAACAACAAAAAGAACAAAAGAAACAACATGACGAATCTTTTGATGAGTGGTTGAAAGAATGGTTTGACTTTGAAAAGAGGTGATGAACGTGACAGCCATTGATCCGAGCTTATTTTTATCACAGCGTCAAACACAACAAAGAGCAACAGGAAAAAGCTCATTAGGAAAAGATGATTTTTTAAAAATTTTAATTGCCCAATTGCAGCATCAAGATCCGTTAAATCCGATGGAAGACCGTGAATTTATTTCGCAAATGGCGAATTTTTCATCGCTTGAACAAATGGTAAATATGTCAAATATGATGAGCAAATTTATCGAGACACAAACAGGTACATCAGAAAAACTTGTGACGACGCTAGATTTGTTAAAAAAGTCAATTCAACAACAATCGACGCCATCGCTTGCTCAATATAGCGAATGGATTGGCAAAACGGTCACATGGGATGAACAAAGCGGCGTTGTGAAAGCGGTCGTTCAAAAAGGAACGGAAGTATGGTTAGAGCTTGAACAAGGGGAAACTGTTTTAGCCTCTCGCGTCACAAAAGTGTCGCAATAAAGGAGGTGAGTGAATGAATCGCATTCAATTTTTCCCGCACACTCCGCTTATTCCGACAAAAAAACAAGCGGTCGTTTCAACAGAGCGACAATCGTTTCGGGATGAGCTTGCCAAAGCTGAACAAACGTTAAAAATAAGCAAACATGCTCAACAACGATTGCAAGAACGAAATATTCATATTAACGATGAACAATGGGAAATGATCGGACAAAAAATTGTCGAAGCGAAACAAAAAGGGGTGCGCGATTCGCTCGTCATTACAGATGAAGCGGCACTCATTGTCAGCGCTGTGAATCAAACGGTCATTACAGCAATGCATCGTGAAGAAGCGCAAACGCAACTGTTCACAAACATCAATGGTGCGATTATTATATAAGGCTGGACCTTCATTTGGAAGCCTTCGAGCGTGCGGAATGACAGAAGCCGCTCAAATGATGAAAAGGAGAGGATTATATGTTACGTTCCATGTTTACAGGCATTGGTGGTATTCGCAACTTTCAATATAAATTAGACGTGATTGGTAACAATATTTCTAACGTCAATACGTATGGCTATAAAAAAGCGCGCGTCACATTTAAAGATCTCGTTTCCCAACAAATTTCCGCGGCGACATCATCAACAGGAACGCGTGGAGGAATTAACGGCAAACAAATCGGACTAGGAAGCGGCCTCGGTTCAATTGAAACGATTCATACGCAAGGATCGACGCAAACAACATCGCGCCCACTTGACTTAGCGCTCGGTGGCGACGGATTTTTCGTCGTCGGTTCGATTAACGATGTAACGTTAATTAGTATGGATGGACCGGCTGGGAAATTAGGAACAAATAAAGTAAATACAGGTGTACCGATCGACCGTGTCTTTAACTTAAGCTTTACACGTGCTGGAAACTTTTATTTAGATGAGTATGGATATGTCGTAAATGCAGATGGACAGTATTTAATTGGTGAAGCAGCGATTAAAACATTGCCTTCTGCCACGAACCTTACTCAAGTGAACACTTTAAGAACTCAGCTCGATAGCTTTGTTAATGGATCTAGTGGATTAGTTAATTTTGTTCAAAATTGGAAAAATAACTTTGACCCTCCTTCGTTTTCTAACTTTAATACTTTTATCAATAACTTTAATACGCAAATAAACAATATGAATACAAATGTGGGCAACTTTAATAACAATGTTTCTCCAAAAGCAAGTATTAACAACATGACAACGATTCCGACGAGCGGATGGCCAAGTACGCTAGATCAAGCAGAAAAAATGATGGGTCCATACTTGGAAGGAATTAGTGGGGCTATTGAGAGCATTCAACAAGTGTTGCAAGATTATAGCGAGCCAAAATACGGCAACGTGACAAGTTTTGAACCAGGGTTAATTCAAATTCCGAAAACAGCGAAAAGCTTTGGAATTACAGCGGACGGAAAAGTGACATTTATTGATAGCAACGGACAATTAAAAATTGCTGGACAAATTTTGTTGGCGCAATTTCCAAACCCAACCGGTTTAGAAAAAATGGGCGGCAATACGTTTAAAGAAACAAACAACTCCGGTAAGCTTGACCGAAATGCGAACGGTTTGACGATTAATGAGTTATCGCGCCCTGGTTTAAACGGCGCGGGCGAAATTATTTCCGGCGCTTTAGAAATGTCGAACGTAGACTTATCCGAAGAATTTACGGAAATGATCGTCGCACAACGCGGATTCCAGGCAAATACGCGCATTATTACAACGTCGGACGAAATTTTACAAGAGCTTGTTAACTTGAAGAAATAATAAATAAAGGGGGGACGGGGGCGTTTGCCCCCGATACATAATGATTCAATTAACGCGGTTAAACGGCAAACCTTTTACGTTAAACGCCATTTACATAGAGCAAGTGGAAGCATTCCCAGATACGACAATTACGTTAACGAATGGTAAAAAGTTTGTCGTGCGGGAGTCTGTTGAAGATGTTATGTTATTAGTAGAAACGTTTTATCGTAACATTTCTGTTCTCGGATTAAGGAGAGATGCGGAGGGATCCGACGTTGAAGGACAATAAAATGTTAAAAATGATGCTTATTGTGATGGGGGTTATTACGCTCGTTAGTGTTGTCGCACTTGTTGTAGTTATGAAGTTTATGGGGAACGATGAGCCGAAAGAACCGACGGTCGATGAAATTGTTGCAAGCTCATTTGATGTACCGGAAATGATGACGAATTTAATGGACGGTAGCTTTATTAAAATTGCGTTTAAAATTCAAACAGATAGCGAAAAAGCAAAAGAAGAAGCAGAAAAACGCGATTTTCAAATTAAAAATATCATTATTGAAGAATTGTCAGAAATGACAGCGGAACAGTTTAAAGGAAAACAAGGAAAACTACTTTTAGAGAAAAAATTGCGTGAACGCATCAATGAGGTCATGCAAGAAGGAAAAGTTGAGAAAATTTATATAACCTCCTTTATTCTCCAGTAAATAAAATGAATAGGAGTAGGAGGTGAGAACGGTGTCAGGAGAAGTTTTATCGCAAAGTGAAATAGATGCGTTGCTGGCGGCGCTATCTGCTGGAGAGATGAGTGCCGATGAATTGAAAAAGGAAGAAGCAGAGAAAAAAGTAAAAGTGTATGACTTTAAACGGGCATTGCGGTTTTCAAAAGACCAAATTCGCAGTTTAACGCGCATGCACGAAAACTTTGCCCGATTATTAACGACATTTTTTTCAGCGCAGTTGCGAACATATGTACAAATTTCTGTCGCATCGGCTGACCAATTGCCGTATGAGGAATTTATTCGTTCCATTCCGAAAATGACGATTTTAACAGTGTTTGAAGTCCCTCCACTTGATGGACGCGTGCTGTTAGAAGTGAACCCAAATATCGCTTATGCGATGCTTGATCGCGTATTAGGCGGCAGAGGGGTAAGTTTGAACAAAATTGAAAACTTAACAGAAATCGAAACAAAAATTATGTCAAATTTGTTTGAAAAAGCGTTTAGCAACTTGCGTGAAGCGTGGGAGTCGGTAGCGGATATCGATCCGATGTTAACAGATTTTGAAGTAAACCCGCAATTTTTACAAATGGTATCACCAAATGAGACGGTTGTTGTTATTTCGTTAAATACGCAAATTGGTGATACGAGTGGCATGATTAATATTTGTATTCCGCATGTTGTGTTAGAACCAATTATTCCGAAATTATCGGTTCATTATTGGATGCAAACGCAAAAAAAAGCGCGCGAACCAGAAGAAGTGGCGACGTTACAAAAGCGACTAAAACAAACGAAAGTGCCGATGATCGCAGAGCTTGGCACATCGACCATTTCTATCCAAGAATTTTTACAACTTTCCGTTGGCGATGTCATTCAACTAGATCAAACCGTGCGCGATCCGCTTGTGATCAAAGTAGGGGATGTGCCGAAATTTATTGGACAGCCCGGAAAAATGAATAAACGATTAGCCGTACAAATTTTAGATGTGATAAAGGGGGAAGACGGCGATGATGAGTGACGATATGTTATCTCAAGACGAGATTGATGCGTTGTTGCGAGGAATTGACGAAGACCCGATGCCGTCTAGCACAATGTCGATCGATGAAGTGTTAACACCGATCGAACAAGATGCACTTGGTGAAATTGGAAACATTTCGTTTGGTAGTTCAGCGACAGCGCTCTCGATGTTATTAAATCAAAAAGTGGAAATTACAACACCGAGCGTTTCGCTCATTGAGCGTGCACGCGTGGCAGAGGAGTTTCCACATCCGTATGTGGCGATTCAAGTGAGCTATACGGAAGGATTTTTAGGAACGAATTTGCTTGTGATTAAGCAGTCTGACGCGGCCATTATTGCTGATTTGATGATGGGTGGAGACGGAACAAATCCGCCAGCATTCATGGATGAAATTCAGCTAAGTGCCGTGCAAGAAGCGATGAACCAAATGATGGGTTCCGCTGCCACATCGATGTCGACGATTTTTAGTAAAAAAGTCGATATTTCTCCGCCAAGTTTACATTTGCTTGATTTATCAGAAGGAGAAGGATTTGAATATTTACCGCCAGACGATGTGCTTGTAAAAGTATCGTTTCGTTTAAAAGTAGGCAACTTAATTGATTCGAACATTATGCAACTGTTGCCGATTCATTTTGCGAAAGAATTAGTCGAAAATTTATTAAATCCGTCTAGTACAAAGGCACAAACATCAGCTACAATAAATACGAATGAGCCACGTCAAACCGCGCCATCCGCACAAACACAACAAGCGCCTTCACCGGCTCAACAAACGCAAAAAGAAGCTCCTCAACATGTAGGAACCGGAGCTGTGCAGCAGCCTGTCAACGTTCAGCCTGTTGCTTTTGCAAGTTTTGAACCAGCGCCGTTGCCAGAGACGGAATCGCGCAATCTCGACATGTTGCTTGATATTCCGTTGCAAGTGACGGTAGAGCTTGGGCGAACGAAGCGCTCTGTTCAAGATATTTTAAGTTTATCGTCAGGGTCCATTATCGAACTCGATAAGCTGGCTGGTGAACCGGTTGACATTTTAGTAAACAATAAATTGATCGCCAAAGGTGAAGTCGTTGTCATTGATGAAAATTTTGGCGTGCGCGTGACAAGCATTATTAGCCAGAGCGATCGATTAAACAAATTACGATAATTTGGGAGGTTTTTGGAGAATGGCGAGAATTTTAATTGTTGATGATGCAGCATTTATGCGAATGATGATTAAAGATATTTTAACGAAAAACGGACATGAAGTCGTTGCTGAGGCAGCTGATGGAGCGCAAGCGGTAGAAAAATATAAAGAGTTTCGTCCAGACTTAGTTACGATGGACATTACGATGCCAGAAATGGACGGCATTACAGCGTTGAAAGAAATTAAAAAAATTGATAGCAACGCAAAAGTCATTATGTGTTCGGCCATGGGACAACAAGCGATGGTCATTGATGCGATTCAAGCAGGAGCAAAAGACTTTATCGTCAAACCGTTCCAAGCAGATCGCGTTATTGAAGCCATTAATAAAACGCTCGGTTAGAGGTGGAATTCATTGCGCTATATTCGCATCATGATGTTGTGCGCGTTCGTTGTTCTGCAAGCAGTTTCCCCTGCTTTTGCAGAACAAACGAATAGCGTCAAAGAATGTGTAGAGCATCCAGAAAAGTGTAAAGAACAACAAGTGAACGGGGCAACGAAAGCGGAAACGGTTGCCCAACCAGATCCGATTACGTTTTGGGATTTTGCGAAACTAATCGCTGCAACGGCTTTTGTTGTGTTTTTGTTATATACCCTTTTAAAATGGCTAAATAAACAAAACCGATTTTATGAGCGAAAAGGGCTCATTCAACATTTAGGTGGGACAAGTTTAGGAACGAATCGAACGATTCAAATTGTGAAAGTTGGTCGACGTGTGTTTGTCGTCGGTGTGGGGGAATCGATCCATTTATTGAAAGAAATTACGGACGAACAAGAAATTGAAGAGCTGCTTAAGCAACATGAAGCGCGGCTTGATTCATTGCTTGATACGAGCGTATGGAAATCGCTCCAATCGCTTTGGCAGCGAAAAGCGAGCGAACCTCGTTTTCGTCAGTTGTTTGATCGCGAGTTACAACGGTTAGCTGAAGAGCGAAAAAAAGCGATGAGAGCGCTAGAAAAAGAAAGGGATCCACATGAATGAAGTGATGCAGTTTTTTAACAATAGCGCCCCTGACAATGTAGCGACATCTGTGAAGCTGTTATTGTTGTTAACCGTGTTGTCGATTGCACCTGGCATTTTAATTATGGTGACATCGTTTACGCGCATCGTCATCGTCTTATCGTTTGTCAGAACAGCGCTCGGCACGCAACAAATGCCGCCAAACCAAGTGATCATCGGGCTATCGCTATTTTTAACATTTTTTATTATGGCACCGACATTTCAACAAATTAACCGTGACGCTTTACAACCGTTATTTGATGAAAAAATTAACTTAGAGCAAGCATATGAACGAGCCGAAGTGCCGTTGAAAGAGTTTATGAGCAAACATACGCGGCAAAAAGATTTAGCTTTATTTTTAAGCTATGCAGGAGCTGAACAGCCAAAAACGGTGCAAGATATTCCGATGTCAGCACTCGTCCCTGCATTTGCGATTAGCGAATTAAAAACGGCTTTTCAAATCGGCTTTATGCTATTCATCCCGTTTTTAGTGATTGATATGATTGTTGCAAGCGTGTTAATGTCGATGGGGATGATGATGTTGCCGCCGGTCATGATTTCGTTGCCGTTTAAAATTTTATTATTTGTTCTCGTGGACGGTTGGTATTTAGTTGTGAAATCGTTATTAGAAAGCTTTTAAAGTAGGTGGGAAAAATGAGTCCCGATTTTGTCATTCAAGTGGCAGAACGCGGCGTATATATGGTGCTTATCGTATGTGGACCGCTCATGTTGCTTGCGCTTGCGGTCGGATTATTTGTCAGCATTTTGCAGGCAACGACACAAATTCAAGAACAGACGTTAGCGTTCGTTCCAAAAATTGTCGCTGTTCTCATCGGTCTCGTTTTTTTCGGACCGTGGATGCTTTCGCGCATGATTTCGTATGCATACAATATTTTTAGTAACTTAAGTAAATTTGTAGGATGAAGCGTATGGAGTTATACACGTATGTACCAACGTTTTTGCTTATTTTTGCGCGCGTCGCTTCCTTTTTTGCGACGATGCCGCTTTTCTCTTATCGGAATGTGCCAAACGTTCATAAAATCGGTTTTGCCTTTTTCATTAGTTGGATCATGTTTTTTTCCCTTGATCCGAAACCGATCGATGTTGACGGAACGTATATGATGTTGCTAATTAAAGAAGTGCTTGTCGGGCTGTTGATTGGGCTTGTTGCGTTTATTATCATGTCAGCGATTCAAATTGCGGGCGGACTCATTGATTTTCAAATGGGCTTTGCGATCGCAAACGTCATCGATCCACAAACAGGCGCACAAAGCCCATTAATGGGACAATATTTGTATACGATCGCTTTGTTTTTTTTACTTGCCGTCAATGGACATCATTTGTTGTTAGACGGTATTTTTTATAGTTATCAGTTCATTCCGCTCGAGCGCCTCATTTCTTTCGGAAATGGACAAATCGCAGAACAAGTCGTTCGTTTATTTCAAGCGATGTTTGTCATTGCGTTACAAATGGCCATTCCCATTGTCGGCTGTTTATTTTTAGTGGATGTAGCGCTTGGCATTGTCGCACGCACCGTTCCTCAAATGAACATTTTTGTTATTGGATTGCCTGTAAAAATTATCGTTAGTTTTGTTTTGTTTGTCATTGTATTTTCAAGCATGTTTGTCGTAACAAAACAACTGTTTGAATTCACTTTTACGTCGATGCGCGGCATGATGAAGCTGTTAGGGGGCGCGTAACGTGAGCTGGCTGTCGGTTGATTTGCAGTTTTTCGCCGGAGAAAAAACAGAAAAAGCAACGCCGAGAAAACGGCAAGAAGTGCGCAAAAAAGGGCAAGTAGCGAAAAGTGCTGATGCGACTGCAGCTTTTTTAATGCTCGTCGTTTTTCTTACTCTTTCGTTTTCTTCGGGCTTGTGGGGAGATGCGATTGTACGACTGTTTCGTCAATCTTTTCAACATTATTTTTTCATGGATGTGACGGTTGATTCTGTGCAGCTTATTTTTGTTGACCTTCTTCGCCAGCTTGCGATGCTTGTTGGACCGATTTTTTTAGCCTCGATTGCCGCAGCGCTATTTGTTAATTTTGTGCAAGTTGGCTTTTTGTTTACGACAGAACCGTTGCAAATGAAACTAAGTAAACTCGATCCGATTCAAGGATTCAAGCGCATCTTTTCCCTTCGTTCACTTGTAGAATTGTTAAAGTCGATTTTAAAAGTGCTGTTTGTTGGCGTTGTGACATTTTCAGTTTTATGGTTGCACATGGGTGATATTTTATCGCTATCCCATAAATCAATTGGTGCTAGTGCGATCACGCTTGGACGTTTAACGATTCAAATGGGGATCGTCGCTTCTGTCGCTTTACTGTTTCTTTCGATATTCGATTATTTGTATCAACGGTACGATTTTGAAAAAAATATTCGTATGTCAAAGCAAGATATTAAAGATGAATATAAAAAGACGGAAGGAGACCCGCTCATTAAATCGCGCATTAAGCAAAAGCAGCGAGAAATGGCGATGCGCCGTATGATGCAAGAAGTGCCGAAAGCAGATGTTGTTATTACAAACCCGACGCATTTTGCCGTTGCGTTAAAGTATGATGAACAACAAGCAGATGCCCCGATCGTTGTCGCCAAAGGGGCAGACTATATGGCACAAAAAATAAAAGATATTGCTAAAAAAAACGATGTGATGATCGTTGAAAATCGTCCGCTTGCGCGCGCACTATACGATCAAACAGATATCGGGATGGTTATTCCGGAAGCTTTTTTCAAAGCGGTAGCAGAAATTTTAGCGTACGTTTATAAAACGAAAAATAAACTTTAATTTTTATGTATGTGAACAGGAGAGAACGTTTATGTCGGCAAGGGACTTATCTGTATTACTTATGGTTGTATTAATTGTAGCGATGCTCATCATCCCTCTACCATCATGGTTGCTTAGCATCCTCATTATTATGAATATTTCTCTTGCGTTGCTCGTTCTCTTAACATCGATGAATATGCGCGAACCGCTCCAATTTTCGATCTTCCCTTCGCTTCTCCTTTTGCTTACATTATTTCGCCTCGGTTTGAACGTTTCAACGACTCGCTCGATTTTGAGCAGAGGAGAAGCAGGAGGAGTCGTTGAAACGTTTGGAACGTTCGTCATCGGTGGAAATGTTGTTGTTGGTTTTGTTGTCTTTTTAATTTTAATTATTATTCAATTTGTCGTCATTACAAAAGGGGCGGAGCGCGTATCAGAAGTTGCGGCTCGTTTTACGCTCGATGCGATGCCGGGAAAACAAATGAGCATTGATGCCGATTTAAATGCCGGCATTATCTCCGAACAACAAGCGAGAGAACGACGTGAAAAAATTGCGCAAGAAGCGGATTTTTACGGTGCGATGGACGGAGCGAGTAAGTTCGTAAAAGGTGACGCGATCGCAGGAATTATTATTGTATTAATTAACATGTTATTTGGAATCGTCATCGGCATGGTGCAACAAGGGATGGACATCGGGGAAGCAGCAAGAAGATATACGCTATTGACCGTTGGGGACGGAATTGTTAGCCAAATTCCAGCGTTATTAATTTCAACGGCCACTGGTATTGTCGTCACCCGTGCAGCCTCTGATGATAATTTAGGTGCCGACATTATGCGGCAGCTGTTTGCGTATCCGAAAATGTTATACGTCACAGCGGGAACCATTTTTTTACTCGGGTTGTTCACTCCAATTAATGATTTGTTAACGATTCCGATTGCTTCTTTGCTTGCTTTCGGCGCATATCAATTGACAAAACAAGCTCGTGTGGCAGAAACGACAACAGAAGAGACAGAAGAGGAAATCGAAACCGATCAAATGAAAAGTCCAGAAAGTGTTGTTAGTTTATTAAGTGTCGACCCAATTGAATTTGAGTTTGGGTACGGACTCATTCCGCTTGCTGACGCTAATCAAGGCGGAGATTTATTAGATCGTATCGTCATGATTCGTCGCCAACTTGCTTTAGAGCTTGGTATCGTCATTCCTGTTGTTCGCATTCGTGATAACATTCAACTGCAGCCGAATGAGTATCGACTAAAAATTAAAGGAAATGAAGTGGCGCGTGGCGAGTTGTTGCTTGATCATTATTTAGCGATGAGCCCTGGCGTTGATGATGATTCCATTGAAGGAATCGATACGATTGAGCCGGCTTTCGGTTTGCCAGCAAAATGGATTTCCGAAGAAATGAAAGAGCGAGCTGAAATGTTTGGATATACGGTCGTTGATCCGCCATCTGTCGTATCGACGCATATCACTGAGCTGTTAAAAGCGCATGCGCATGAGTTGCTCGGTCGACAAGAAACGAAGCAGTTAATCGATCATGTCAAAGAATCGTATCCAATTTTAGTTGAAGAAGTGACGCCGAATCCACTATCGGTTGGCGACATTCAAAAAGTGCTTGCGAATTTATTACGTGAAAAAGTATCGATCCGCAATTTGCCGGTTATTTTTGAAACGCTTGCAGATTTTGGACGAATGACAACAGATCCAGATCTTTTAACAGAATATGTGCGTCAAGCGCTCGCGCGTCAAATTACGAGCCAGTATGTTGTTGAAGGTCAGCCGTTGCGTGTTATTACATTATCAGGAAAAGTTGAAAAAATGATTGCCGAAGGCGTGCAACAAACGGAACACGGCAATTACTTGGCGCTTGATCCCGTTGTTTCACAAGCGATTATTGAAGCGATTGCTATGCAAATTGAGCAATTTCCGTTTCAAGATCAATCACCGATTTTACTTTGCTCGCCGGCTGTGCGCATGTATGTTAGACAATTAACCGAACGATATTTCCGTCACGTTCCGGTCTTGTCGTATAATGAACTTGAAGCCAATGTGGAAGTTCAAAGTGTTGGGGTGGTGAATGTGGAATGAAAGTAAAAAAGTTTGTTGCTTCGTCTATGCCAGAAGCGATGAAAATGATTCGTGCGGAACTTGGAAATGATGCTGTTATTTTAAACTCGAAAGTCGTACAAAAAAAGGGCTTTCTTGGTCTATTTTCCCGAAAAAATATTGAAGTGATTGCTGCCGTTGATCCAAAGCCAACCACTCCGCCTGTTCAAAAAATGAAAGAAAAACGAAAAGAGCGCACAGAACCGTTGCGTGATGAACAGCTATTAAAAGAAATTCATGAATTAAAAGCGACGATCCGTCAGTTGTCACAAGGAGGGGGAGTTGAGCATTACCCCGCTCCGTTAAAAGCGATAGATGCCCATTTAATTGATCAAGAAGTAAGCGATGATGTGCGAGCGATGT
Source organism: Anoxybacillus ayderensis (assembly GCF_000833605.1). GTDB lineage: Bacteria > Bacillota > Bacilli > Bacillales > Anoxybacillaceae > Anoxybacillus > Anoxybacillus ayderensis. Next base: position 230,267 of record NZ_JXTG01000001.1, read on the forward strand.
TCATGTCTACTTTGTTGCAACGATGGTACACGTCGGGAGCGAACGGATCGTATGACGAAGTAAAGAAATGGCTTTATGAGGAAATTGTAAACACATTATCTTCTCTTTCGTTCGGCGGTATTTCTTTTCAAAAAAAATTCGTTAACGTTGTTGGACCAACAGGGGTTGGAAAAACGACGACACTGGCGAAAATGGCAGCCGATTGCGTCATTAAACATAGAAAAAAAGTAGCATTTATTACGACCGATACGTATCGCATCGCAGCGATTGATCAGCTAAAAACATATGCAAAAATTTTAAATGTGCCAATTGAAGTATGTTACAATCTTGACGATTTTCGCCAAGCAAAAGAGAAGCTTACATCGTACGATATTGTTTTTATTGATACGGCCGGAAGAAATTTTCGCAACGTCCAATATGTGAACGATTTAAAAGAAATGATCGATTTTAATGAAGAAATGGAAACATTTCTCGTCTTATCGTTAACAGCGAAATGGCGAGATATGAAAGAAATTTATACACAGTTTTCCCTCATTCCGATTCATAAATTTATTTTCACGAAAATGGACGAAACGAGTCGGCATGGGGCGATGTTAAATATGATGGTTCAATGCGGTATCGGTACAGCGTATATGACGCACGGGCAAAACGTGCCAGACGATATCGTTGAAGCTACTCCACAACTTGTGGCAAATATGATTACCGGGGTCGAGCAACAATGATGAGAGATCAAGCGGAAAGCTTACGTTTACGTGTGAAAAAAATGCAACACGGTTCAGAAACGAAAGCGATTGCTGTGTTAAGTGGAAAAGGTGGCGTTGGAAAGTCGAACGTTTCGCTAAACTTTTCATTAGCGCTACGTCAGCGGGGGAAACATGTATTGTTGTTTGATATGGATATCGGAATGGGAAATATCGACATTTTACTTGGACAAACGTCATCCCATACGATCATCGATATTTTTCGTCCAAATGTCACCATTCATGATATTATAAAGACAGGACCGAATGAGTTGGCGTTTATTGCAGGGGGAACGGGATTTACCGAAATTTTTCATATGGACGAACAACAAGTGGAATATTTTATTGAACAGTTACAACACGTTTCTGTGCAATATGATTACATCATTTTTGATATGGGAGCGGGGATGTCCGAAGATCGTCTTCAATTGTTAAAGGCGGTTGATGATATTTTCATCGTAACAACCCCTGAACCAACCGCTTTAACTGATGCATACGCAACGATGAAATACATTCATTTAGCGGACCCACACCTTCCGATTTATGTGCTAGTGAATCGTGTGCGTTCGGATAAAGAAGGAATCGAAACGTTACAACGTTTAAAACAAGTGGCGAAACGTTTTTTAGGAAAAGAGTTACATGCCTTAGGATATGTGCCAGAAGATCGAACAGTAAGCACAGCTGTTATTCGTCAAACGCCTTTTCTTTTGTTTGATCCGAGTGCGAAGGCGAGCAAGGCGGTAGTACAAATGACAGATCGCTATTTAGCAGATGAAGAGCATGAGGGGAAAGAGAAACGCCCGTTTCACTTTTTTGCCAAGCTGCGTCAATACTTTTTAGAAAGGTAGGTTATCATCGCCGTGAAGAAAGCAAAAGTGCTTGTCGTTGATGACTCTGCTTTTATGCGAAAATTAATTAGCGACTTTTTGTCAGAACATCCCCGCTTGCACGTTGTCGGTACAGCACGTGATGGACAAGAAGCGCTACAAAAAATTGAGCAATTACAACCTGATGTTGTCACGTTAGATGTTGAGATGCCTGTCATGAACGGGCTTGAGACGCTAAAGCATATTATGCAGAAACGTCCGCTTCCTGTTGTGATGATTTCAAGCACGACGACAGAAGGAGCGGAAAATACAATTTTAGCGTTGCAATACGGTGCCGTTGATTTTATTGCTAAGCCCTCAGGTGCCATCTCGCTAGATTTATATAAAATTAAAGATAAAATGATCGAAAAGGTGCTTTTAGCGAGCGAAGCGAATTTGCGAACGGTAAAGACAAAGCAAAAAATGTCTATGTTGCCACAAAAGCAATATAGTAAAATAGAGGTAAGCGAACGACAACATGTGAGCGGAAACAAAAAAATCATCGCCATCGGTACATCGACGGGTGGACCGCGTGCGCTTCAGCACGTGTTAACGAAATTTCCAGCGACCATTGATGCACCTATTTTAGTTGTGCAACATATGCCAAAAGGATTTACAAAATCGTTAGCGAACCGCCTCGATTCGTTATGCGATATTCGGGTGAAAGAAGCAGAAGACGGTGAAGTTATTCAAAAAGGGACGGCATATATCGCACCGGGTGGAAAACATTTACATGTCAAACATGTCGGTACATCGCTTACCATTCATCTCGATGAAGCAGCACCGCGCAACGGACACCGCCCTTCGGTTGACGTCATGTTTGAGTCGTTAAGCGCCCTAACAGATTACGAAAAAATTGCCGTCGTTATGACGGGAATGGGTTCAGACGGCACAGCAGGATTAAAACAGTTAAAAATGTCTGGTAAAACGTTTGTTATTGCAGAATCTGCTGAATCTTCAGTCGTATTCGGTATGCCAAAATCGGCCATTGCTGCGAACGTCGTTGATGAAATTGTTCATGTTGATGATATTGCTGAAGCGGTAATGAAGCACGTACAAGTTTGAGGGGGATAGGAACAATGGACATGAATCAATACCTCGAAGTGTTTATTGATGAAAGTAAAGAACATTTACAAACGATTAACGAACAATTGTTAGAGCTTGAAAAAAATCCAGATGACGTGTCGATCGTCAATGAAATTTTCCGTTCTGCCCACACGTTAAAAGGGATGTCAGCGACGATGGGATTTGAGGACTTAGCGAATTTAACACACCAAATGGAAAATGTGCTTGATGGCATTCGCAATGGGAAAATTGCTGTGACACCTGAGTTGCTTGATGTCATTTTCCGTGCCGTTGACGATTTAGAAGCGATGGTTGTTTCCATTGCGGAAGGTGGGGATGGAAAGCGTGACGTTACAGCCGTTGTCGCGCAGTTAAAGCAAATCGAAAAAGGAGAAGTCGTTGTCGCTCCACAAAAAAGCAATGCAATCCAAGAGCAAACATACGATGAATTTGAATACACCATTTTAAAACAGTCAGCTGAGCAAGGATTTCATAGCTACGAAGTGAGCGTAAAATTGCGTTCCGACTGCTTATTAAAAGCGGCTCGTGTATTTATGATTTTTGAAGTCATTGAACAAATTGGTGAAGTAATCAAATCTGTTCCGTCAGTAGAAATGCTTGAAGCAGAACAATTTGACGATCAATTTGTCGTGACAGTTGTGACAAAAGTATCACAAGATGAGTTACAAAAACGCATTATGAAAGTGTCCGAGGTAGAAGAAGTAAACGTTCAGCCGGTTGATTTACATAGATCTGAAAACACGGTCGAACAAAAAGAAGAGCAGAAAGAGGAACAAAAAGAAGAAACAAAAACGGTTGAACAAACGGTTGAGAAAAAACAAGAAGCACAAGAAGAAAAGCAAACGGGAAAGCAAGTGAGCAATAAAACGATTCGCGTAAATATTGAGCGGCTCGACATATTAATGAATTTGTTCGAAGAGCTCGTCATTGATCGCGGCCGATTGGAACAAATTTCACGCGAGCTAAACAACCCAGAATTACACGAAACGGTTGAACGTATGTCACGCATTTCAGGCGATTTGCAAAACATCATTTTAAATATGCGCATGGTCCCTGTTGAAACGGTATTTAACCGCTTCCCGCGCATGGTTCGTCAATTAGCTCGCGATTTAGGAAAGAAAATTAACCTTGAAATTATCGGAGCAGAAACGGAGCTTGATCGCACGGTGATTGATGAGATCGGCGATCCGCTCGTTCACTTATTGCGCAATGCGATCGACCACGGTATTGAAACGCCAGATGTGCGCCGTGCGAAAGGAAAGCCGGAAGAGGGGACAGTCAAGTTAAAAGCGTATCATAGCGGCAACCATGTATTTATTGAAATTGAAGATGACGGTGCAGGCATTAGCCGTGAAAAAGTGTTGAGAAAAGCGATTAGTAAAGGGATTATCTCCGAGCAAAATGCGGCGAATTTAACGGATAAACAAGTATATGAGCTTATTTTTGCTTCAGGTTTTTCGACAGCAGATAAAGTATCTGATATTTCTGGACGTGGCGTCGGCTTAGATGTTGTAAAAAGCACGATCGAATCGCTTGGTGGTTCGGTATCAATTGATTCAGAGGAAGGAGTCGGCTCCGTCTTTTCGATTCAACTACCGCTTACACTATCTATTATTTCTGTCATGTTAGTTGAAATTCAAAAGGAAAAATATGCGATTCCACTGTCATCTATTATCGAAACGGCTATTGTCAAGAAAGAAGATATTTTACATGCTCATAACCAAAAAGTCATTGATTTCCGTGGAAAAGTTGTTCCGCTTTTATTCTTAAAAGATATTTTTGAAGTGCCTGTCGTCAAGGAAGAAGACGATTTCTTATCGGTCGTCATGGTGCGGAAGGGTGAAAAAATGGCTGGACTTGTCGTCGATTCGTTTATTGGTCAACAAGAAGTGGTGTTAAAATCGCTTGGCAACTACTTAACGTCCGTGTTTGCGATTTCTGGAGCGACCATTTTAGGTGACGGACAAGTGGCGCTCATTATTGACTGCAATGCGCTCATTAAGTAGGGACAAGCGAGAGGGGGAATATAATGTGGCTGAGCTGAAAGTGATTGTATTTCAATTAAAAGACGAAGAATATGCCATTCCAGTTCAACAAGTGCGTTCAATTGAAAAAATTCAACATATTACGCGCGTTCCTCGCGTTCCGAAGTATGTGAAAGGCGTCATCAATTTGCGCGGCGTTGTAACACCGATTATTGACTTGCGCATGCGTTTCGGTTTAGAGGAAGCCGAGTTTTCTGACCATACGCGCGTCATTATCGTTGCGCTCGATGATATGGAAGTCGGTTTAATTGTTGATGCGGCAAACGATGTCGTTGATATTTCAACAGAAGCGATTGAACCGCCACCAGAGGTAGTGGATACATCAACAGCGGAATATATTAACGGTGTTGTGAAAATTGGAAAACGACTATTCATTTTATTAAACTTAGAAAAAGTATTAAAAACAGAGAAAGGATAAATCGTCCATGTCATATTTTGAACGGATGGATGCCTTCCATATGGACATACTAAAAGAGATTGGAAATATTGGTGCGGGTCACGCAGCAACAGCGTTATCGAAGCTGTTAAATAAAAAAATTGAAATGACGATTCCGGATGTGCGTATCATTTCATTTGATGAAATGATGGATATTGTTGGAGGAGCTGACAATGTCGTCGCCGCTGTTTTCTTGCGCATTGAAGGAGATGCGCCGGGGAATATGTTTTTCGTATTATCTATTGAACAAGCGGAGCGGTTTATTCAGCAAATGATTGGCGATGAACAGTTTAAACTAGAGCAAGATTGTTCCGAATTGTCGCTATCTGCGTTGCAAGAGCTAGGCAACATTTTAGCCGGTTCGTATTTATCGTCTTTGTCAGATTTTACTCATTTAAATTTATATCCATCTGTTCCGGCGCTTAGCATTGATATGATTGGTGCGATTTTAAGCTATGGATTAATTGAAATGTCGCGCGTTGGCGATCATGTCATTGTCGTTGATACAGCCATTCATGAAGAACATCAGCCTGATGACCGTGTAAATGGACACTTTTTCCTACTCCCTGACCCTGAATCATTTCACATTATTTTTCGGGCTTTAGGTGTGGAACATGATGAGTGAAATTGTTCAAGTAGTAAAAGTAGGAATTGCTGACATGAATGTAGTAAAGGCACCACATGTCATTCGTACATGTGGACTTGGCTCTTGCGTCGGTGTCGTTGTGTATGATTTAGCAAAAGAAGTGGCAGGGATGGCGCATGTCATGCTCCCTGACTCATCGTTAGCAAAATCCGAAAACATGAATGTAGCAAAATATGCCGACACTGCGATTGAAGAGTTAGTGCGCCGAGTCATTGGGGCGGGGGGAAGAAATGGTCATTTGAAGGCAAAAATGGCTGGCGGTGCGCAAATGTTTCAGTTTCGTACAGGTACGACAGATATGATGCGCATCGGACCGCGCAACGTTGAGGCTGTTCGTGAGCAGCTTCAACGTTTTCGCATCCCAATCGTTGCTGAAGACGTCGGAGGGAGTAGTGGACGAACGATTGAATTTCATCCGAAAACAGGCATGTTGCTCATTCGAACAGTAAATCAAGGGGTACGGGAAATGTAATGGCTAGTACATGGAAATTTAACGTGATGTTTGCCTTATTTGGCTGTATCGTCGCTTTTTTTTCTTCATTATTGCAAAATAGTGTATCGACATCTATGATACGTGCGTTGATCGCATTTGTTATTTTCTTTGTTTTTGCATTTATCATTCGTTGGATGATGGCGTTTATTCAAAAAGATGTATCGACACAAAACATGTCGTTCACATCATCAGATGAAATCGAAGTGGAACAGATGATTGAAAATTTAAACGAAGAAGAGCAACAAAAAGTAGCAGAGTATATTCGGCAACTATTGAGGCAGGAAGAAAAGTAAATGAACGTTAACATTTAGGGGGGATGATATGATTGAGCAATGCTGGCAAAAGTGGATTGATGCTCGCGATCGCGAGGCTTGCGATCAACTGATTGAAAAATATATGCCACTTGTCGATTATCATGTGCAACGTATTGCTTCATCCCTTCCGAAAAGCGTGAAAAGAGAAGATTTAAAAAGTTTAGCGCTACTTGGCTTATATGATGCGCTAGAAAAGTTCGATCCTTCACGCGATTTAAAATTTGATACGTATGCTTCCTTTCGCATTCGTGGCGCGATTTTAGACGGATTGCGCAAAGAAGATTGGCTTCCGCGCAGCGTACGAGACAAGGCGAAAAAAATAGAAGCAACAATTGAGCAGTTGCAACAAACTTACATGCGTGATGTCAGCGCTAAAGAAGTGGCGGAAGCATTAAACATTTCAGAAGATGAAGTGTATGCGGTGATGAGCGAACAGTTTTTCGCCAATGTTTTATCTTTAGATGAGCGACCGTTTGATGATGACGACGATCAACCGTCATTTACGATTCGCGATGATCGATCTCTGTCGCCCGAAGAACATATGTTGCGTGAAGAACAAATTGCGCAATTAGCGAATATCATTCAACAGCTAAATGAAAAAGAACAGCTAGTCATTAGTTTATTTTACAAAGAAGAATTGACGTTTACAGAAATCGGACATATTATGGGACTGTCCACGTCACGAATTTCCCAAATTCACGCAAAAGCCTTATTTAAAATGCGCAAACTGATTGAGCAAGCGATATGACAGTCCTTCATCACTTTATGAAGGAAGTGAGAACATGAGTTTAAAATTAGTCGAGTTACAAGTGGCGTTGCCGAAAACGCATGAGCTCGGAAAATGGCAAGAACATATGCAACAATACGGACAGCTTGCTCAGCAACAGCTTGCAACAGAAATGAAAAAACAAGATGAGCGCATTCGGCAACAAGTGACGAGAGCGGAACAAAGCGAACGCGCGAAGTGGAAAAAACAGTCTGAGAAAAAAGAAAAAAGTAAACATCCTTACAAAGGAACACATATTGATTTTATCGGATAAGAGGGATGATATGACGACGTTTTTATGGTTGATCAGCTTCGTTCTGCATGGTGTCTCGCTTTTTCTCATTATTCTTTTATCATTAAAATGGGCAAAAATTAAAGAGACAGAAAGAGAGCAAGCGGAGCTAATTCGCGAAATGGAAACGATGATGACGACATATTTAATGCAGTTTAAAGAGGAAAACGAACGATTTGTTAAACAAATGACATCATCGGCCGTTCGTCAAAAGAAAAAAGAAGCCTCTCCCCTATTTCGAGACGAACAAGTGCGACTTCCAGTTGACGACGTTGTTGACCGAGTGGAATTATCAACAACTTCGCCGAAGGAAGAGCCGTCGCTCGAGTCGCTCATTTCAGAAGCGTTAAAACTTCAACAACAAGGAAAAACAATGGATGAAATCGCGAAAGCATTGAAGCGTGGGAAGACAGAAATAGAGCTTTTGCTTAAATTTCACCAAAAGTAGTTGAATGTGCTTTTTAATTATGATATAGTTCTATTTGGTGTGAATACACACGCTCATCGATTTAAGCAACGGTGCTGCTTTGCAGTCTTGCTTAAAAATGACGTGAGCGGAGGAAAAAAACCATCTAGGAGGATGAAAGATGTCTGTTATTTCAATGAAACAGTTGCTTGAAGCAGGGGTTCACTTCGGGCATCAAACACGTCGTTGGAACCCAAAAATGAAAAAATACATTTTCACTGAGCGCAATGGTATTTACATCATTGACTTGCAAAAAACAGTGAAAAAAGTAGAAGAAGCGTACAACTTCGTCAAAGAACTTGCGGCAAACGGCGGCAAAATTTTATTCGTTGGTACGAAAAAACAAGCGCAAGATTCTGTGAAAGAAGAAGCAGAACGTTCTGGCATGTTCTACGTAAACCAACGTTGGTTAGGTGGGACGTTAACAAACTTTGCAACGATCCAAAAACGTATTAAACGTTTAAAAGAGATCGAAAGAATGGCTGAAGACGGCACATTCGATGTATTGCCTAAAAAAGAAGTGGTAAAACTAAAGAAAGAATTAGAGCGTCTTGAAAAGTTTTTAGGCGGTATTAAAGAAATGAAAGAATTGCCAGATGCGTTATTTGTTATCGACCCACGCAAAGAGCGCATTGCCGTTGCAGAAGCTCGTAAATTAAACATTCCGATCATCGGAATCGTGGATACAAACTGCGATCCAGACGAAATCGACTACGTCATTCCTGCGAACGACGATGCGATTCGCGCTGTGAAGCTTCTTACAGCTAAAATTGCGGATGCGATTTTAGAAGCAAAACAAGGCGAAGAAGCGGTTGTCACAGCTGAGTAAACATGTGAAAGGTGATAAGAGGGGGAAGCCTTTTATCACCTTTTTTTAAGAAAATCGGGCATACTAAGCATACAAACCGTTTCGGTTTGTGTACATACGATTTCGCACATAAAAAAGGAGGATGTTTGACATGGCAATTACTGCTCAAATGGTAAAAGAATTGCGCGAAAAAACAGGTGCAGGAATGATGGACTGCAAAAAAGCATTAACAGAAACAAACGGTGATATGGAAAAAGCGATCGACTGGCTTCGTGAAAAAGGAATGGCGAAAGCAGCGAAGAAAGCAGATCGTATCGCAGCGGAAGGAACAACGTTAATCGAAGTAGATGAAAATACAGCAGTGATTTTAGAAGTAAACTCTGAAACAGACTTCGTTGCGAAAAACGAAGGGTTTAAAACATTAGTAAAAGAATTAGCTGACCATTTATTAAAACATAAACCTGCAACAGTCGAAGAAGCTTTACAACAAAAAATGGATAACGGTGCGACAGTAGAAGAACACATTAATGCAGCGATCGCTAAAATTGGTGAAAAAATTACATTACGTCGCTTTGCGGTTGTTGAAAAAGGAGACAACGCTGCATTCGGTGCGTACTTACACATGGGTGGTCGCATTGCTGTATTAACTGTATTAGAAGGTACAACAAATAGCGACGTTGCGAAAGATGTAGCGATGCACATCGCGGCAATTAATCCAAAATACGTTTCTCGCGATGAAGTATCTGCAGATGAAATCGCTCGCGAGCGCGAAGTGTTAAAACAACAAGCATTAAATGAAGGAAAGCCTGAAAATATCGTTGAAAAAATGGTTGAAGGCCGTTTAGGCAAATTCTTTGAAGACATTTGCTTACTTGAGCAAAGCTTCGTGAAAAATCCAGATGTGAAAGTGCGTCAATTTGTAGAGTCTAATGGTGCAACTGTGAAAAGCTTCATCCGTTACGAAGTAGGCGAAGGTATTGAAAAGCGCCAAGATAACTTTGCTGAAGAAGTTATGAGCCAAGTTCGTAAGTAATGAAGACAAATAGGGAACACATATGTGTTCCCTATTTTTAAAGAACGGTATGGAGGTTTACAATGGAAAGTCCAAAGTATAAACGTGTCGTTTTAAAACTAAGCGGTGAAGCGTTAGCGGGAGAGCAAGGATTTGGAATTAATCCGTCTGTCATTAAATCGATCGCTCAACAAGTAAAAGAAGTGGCAGAACTAGGAGTCGAAGTTGCCGTTGTCGTTGGGGGCGGAAACATTTGGCGTGGAAAAATTGGTAGCGAAATGGGGATGGACCGCGCCACAGCTGATTACATGGGAATGTTAGCAACGGTGATGAACTCGCTCGCGCTGCAAGATAGCTTAGAGCAGCTCGGTGTACAAACGCGTGTGCAAACGTCGATTGAAATGCGCCAAGTAGCCGAGCCGTACATTCGAAGAAGAGCGATTCGTCACTTAGAGAAAAAACGTGTCGTCATTTTTGCAGCAGGAACAGGAAACCCGTACTTTTCAACAGATACGACAGCCGCGCTTCGTGCTGCAGAAATTGAAGCGGATGTCATTTTAATGGCGAAAAACAACGTAGACGGTGTATATAGCGCCGATCCAAAAGTGGACAAAAACGCAGTCAAATATGATGAACTCTCTTATTTAGATGTCATTAAACAAGGATTAGGCGTCATGGACTCGACTGCTTCATCGCTATGTATGGATAACGATATTCCACTCATTGTTTTCTCCATTATGGAAGAAGGAAATATTAAACGTGCTGTATTAGGTGAAAATATCGGAACAATTGTAAGGGGGAAATAACATGCAAGTATTAACGAACGCGAAAGAAAAGATGGATAAAGCGGTTCAAGCTTTTTCACGTGAACTTGCAACGATTCGTGCAGGTCGTGCGAATCCTGCATTATTAGAAAAAATTACGGTCGATTACTACGGCATGCCAACGCCAATTATTCAATTAGCCGGCATTCAAGTGCCTGAAGCGCGCCTGCTTGTCATTCAACCGTATGACAAATCTGTATTGAAAGAAATCGAAAAGGCGATTTTAGCATCAGATTTAGGTTTAACACCTTCAAACGACGGTTCAGTCATTCGCATTGCGATTCCACCGCTTACTGAAGAGCGCCGCCGTGAACTCGTTAAGCTTGTGAAAAAATATGCTGAAGAAGCAAAAGTCGCTGTGCGCAACATTCGTCGCGATGCAAACGACGAGTTGAAAAAGCTAGAGAAAAACGGTGAAATTACTGAAGATGAATTGCGCGGTTATACAGAAGATATTCAAAAACTAACAGACGATCATATCGCAAAAATCGATGCGATTACGAAAGAAAAAGAGAAAGAAGTGATGGAAGTATAAGTCCCTCTATGTTTATAGAGGGTTTTTTGTTATAATTACGAAATAGGGCGCACAGCCTAATTACGATCGATCAAAGCTGGAGGACATGCGCTTATGTTTGAAAAGATGAAAAGATGGAAAAACAAAGAAGAAGCGTATTCAAAAGAAACCGTTTTACAAGGACCAATTCCTGCGCATGTGGCGATCATTATGGACGGAAACGGACGATGGGCGAAAAAACGTGCATTGCCACGGATGGCTGGACATTACGAAGGTATGCAAACGGTGCGAAAAATTACGCGCTTTGCCAACGAACTAGGTGTGAAAGTGTTAACGTTATATGCATTTTCAACAGAAAATTGGAAACGACCGAAAACAGAAGTCGATTATTTAATGCAGCTTCCTGAACAGTTTTTAACGACATTTTTGCCCGAGTTAATTGCAGAAAACGTACAAGTGCGCGTCATGGGACATAAAGACCAACTACCTTTACATACGTTACGTGCAGTCGATCAGGCGATCGAACAGACGAAACAAAATACCGGTTTAATTTTAAACTTTGCTTTAAACTACGGAAGCCGTGCAGAAATTGTACATGCGGTTCAAAAACTTGTTGACGATGTGCAAAACGGAGCGATTCAAGCAAACGATGTCGATGAACAGTTGTTTCATTCTTATTTAATGACAAACGATTTGCCTGATCCTGATTTGCTTATTCGCACAAGCGGGGAAATTCGTTTAAGTAACTTTATGCTTTGGCAATTAGCATATACAGAGTTTTGGTTTACAGATGTATTATGGCCAGACTTCACAGAACAACACTTTTTACAGGCGGTACATGAATTTCAGCAACGTAGCCGCCGATTTGGAGGCGTATAATTTCATATGAAACAAAGAATTGTGACAGCAATTATTGCAGCTTCAGTCTTTTTACCGATCGTCATATATGGCGGATGGCCATTTTTAGTCTTAACGTATATACTCGCTACGGTTGGTTTATTTGAACTTATTCGCATGAAAAAAATGTCGCTTTTTTCGTTTCCAAGCATCGTTAGTTTTCTTGTATTATGGCTCTTTTTATATCCGTATGAACATATGATAAACATATGGATCCTCATCATCGGACTCTTTTTGTTGCTCATTTATACGGTCATATCTAAAAATGCGTTTACGTTTGATGATGTTGGGTTTATGATTGCTTCTTTACTATATGTAGGCGTTGGGTTTTATTCGTTTTTTCACGTGCGCGAAGCAGGGTTGTCGTATATTTTTTATGCGCTCTTTTTAATTTGGGCAACGGATAGCGGAGCGTACTTTATTGGTCGAGCGCTTGGAAAACGAAAACTGTGGGAGCACATTAGCCCGAACAAAACAGTTGAAGGGGCTGTTGGAGGCATTTTATGTGCACTTTTTGTTGTCAGTGTTTATGAGTGGCTATCACCGTTTGCTCCATCTTTTCCGATGTTACTGATCGCGACAGTCGTTTTATCCGTTTTCGGCCAACTCGGTGACTTAGTGGAGTCGGCGTTTAAACGGCATTATGGAGTAAAAGATTCAGGTGCTATTTTGCCGGGGCATGGCGGCATTTTAGATCGCTTTGATAGTTTGTTGTTTATTTTACCAATTTTATATTTGTTTTACCTCATTGTTTAAAAAGGAGTGGACAGCTTGCGAGCAATTAGTTTATTAGGGGCGACGGGCTCGATTGGAATGCAAACGTTAGACGTCATTCGTGCTCATCGCGATGCGTTTCGTCTCGTTGCTTTTTCAGCTGGACGAAATATAGAACAGGCAAGAATGATCATTGAACAATTTTCACCAAAAGTTGTATGTGTTGCCCAAAAAGAAGATGCCGACATGTTGCAGAGCGAATATATTGGGCGAGTGCGCATCGTTTCAGGTGAAGATGGGCTCATTGAAGTGGCGACCGTTCAAGAAGCTGACATTGTCGTCAATGCGGTAGTAGGAAGCGTTGGACTAGTGCCTACGTTAAAAGCGATTGAGGCGAAAAAAACAATTGCGCTAGCTAATAAAGAAACGTTAGTTACCGCAGGCCATCTCGTTATGAAGCACGCGATCGATTACGGTGTGTCGATTTTGCCTGTGGACAGTGAACATTCCGCTATTTTCCAATGTTTACAAGGAGAACAACAAAAAAATATCGAATGTATTATTTTGACGGCATCCGGCGGCAGTTTTCGCGATCGTACGCGCGAGCAGCTAGAACATGTCACGGTGGAAGAAGCGCTAAAACATCCGAATTGGTCGATGGGAGCAAAAATTACGATCGACTCTGCAACGATGATGAATAAAGGGCTTGAAGTGATCGAAGCACATTGGTTGTTCCACCTACCGTACGAACAAATTGACGTTCTTTTACATAAAGAAAGCATCATTCATTCTATGGTGCAATTTCATGACGGAAGCGTAATTGCTCAGCTTGGAACGCCAGATATGCGCGTACCGATTCAATATGCGCTAACGTATCCGGATCGTTTTCCGCTACATATCGAACGACTGAACTTAGCACAAGTAGCCACGTTGCATTTTCAAAAAGTGGACATGAACCGGTTCCGTTGTTTACAATTTGCTTATGAGGCAGGAAACATAGGTGGAACGATGCCGACCGTATTAAATGCAGCGAATGAAGAAGCGGTGGCAGCCTTTTTAGCTGGACGAATATCGTTTTTAGCGATTGAACAATGCATTGAACAAGCGATGGAGCGGCACGTGCCGATTGCTCATCCAGATCTTGAGACGATTCGCGAAGTCGATCGTGAAACGAGACAATATGTAAAATCACTACACATGTAAAAGGTGGTTGAAACGTTGGAAACGGTTATTGCTTTTATTGTCATTTTTGGTGCGCTTGTGTTTTTTCATGAATTAGGGCACTTCATTTTCGCAAAGCGAGCAGGTATTTTATGTCGCGAATTTGCGATTGGATTCGGTCCGAAAGTGTTTTCGATGAAAAAAGGAGAAACGACATATACGATTCGTTTGCTCCCGCTTGGCGGTTTTGTGCGCATGGCCGGCGAAGATCCAGAAATGATTGACGTGAAGCGCGGTCAAGTTGTCGGCTTATTGTTTCATGAAGACGGGAAAGTGAAAAAAGTGATCGTCAATCATAAAGACGAATATCCCGATGCGAAAATCATTGAAGTAGAACGCGCTGATTTTGAACATGAGTTATATATTGAAGGATATGAAGGCGATGATGAGCGTTTACAACGCTTTGAATTAAGCGATCCTGCTTACATCGTCATCGATCGAGAAGAAGTGCAAATTGCGCCATACGATCGTCAATTTGGTTCTAAAACGCTCGGACAGCGCGCGATGGCCATTTTTGCTGGTCCGTTGATGAATTTTATTTTAGCGCTTGTCATTTTCATTCTTATCGGACTGTTGCAAGGTTATCCGGTTGATAAACCAGTGATTGGTGAATTGACAGAGGATGGTGCTGCACGTCAAGCTGGGCTACAACAAGGGGATGTCGTCATGTCGATTAATGGACAGCCGATGTCTTCTTGGACAGATGTTGTGACAATCATTCGAAAAAGCCCAGAAAAACCGCTTCAATTTCAAGTAAATCGCAACGGTCAAATCATTGATCTCACCGTCACACCAGAAAAGAAAACGATCGAAGGTGAAACGATCGGTCTCATCGGTGTGTATGGACCGATGGAAAAGTCGTTTGTCGGGGCGATAAAACAAGGAGCGTTAGAGACGTACTATTGGACAAAAGAAATCATCGTTGGATTAGGTCATTTGTTGACGGGGAAATTTTCTTTTGATATGTTGTCCGGACCTGTTGGCATTGCTGTTTCGACTCATAAAGTCGCTCAATCCGGTGTGTATTACTTAATGAAATGGGGAGCGATTTTAAGCATTAACTTAGGCATTATCAACTTGCTTCCACTTCCGGCGCTCGATGGAGGACGGTTAACGTTTTTTGCGATTGAAGCGTTGCGTGGAAAACCGATTGATCGTCAAAAAGAAGGCATTGTACACTTTATCGGTTTTGCCCTTCTTATGTTGCTTATGCTTGTTGTTACATGGAATGACATTCAAAAATTTTTCTTATAATTAAATGAAGTAAGAGGTGCTAAAAAAGATGAAACAAAGTATGTCGTTTATTCCTACATTACGTGAAGTGCCGGCAGATGCGGAAATTAAAAGCCATCAACTGCTGCTTCGTGCCGGCTTTATTCGCCAAAATGCAAGCGGAGTATATAGCTTTTTGCCACTTGGTAAGCGCGTGCTGCAAAAAATTGAAGCGATCATTCGCGAAGAAATGGAGCGTGCTGGTGCTATTGAACTGTTGATGCCAGCGCTTCAACAAGCGGAATTATGGCAAGAATCAGGTCGTTGGTATTCATACGGACCAGAATTAATGCGTTTAAAAGATCGTCACGATCGCGACTTTGCACTCGGTGCGACACATGAAGAAGTCATTACGGCGCTCGTTCGTGATGAAGTGAAATCGTATAAACGGTTACCGCTTACGCTTTATCAAATTCAAACGAAGTTTCGCGATGAAAAACGTCCGCGCTTCGGTTTGCTTCGCGGTCGCGAATTTATTATGAAAGATGCGTATTCATTCCACGCTTCACAAGAAAGTTTAGACGAAGTGTACAATAAAATGTACGAAGCATATGCGAACGTGTTCCGACGCTGCGGATTAAATTTCCGTGCCGTCATTGCGGACTCTGGTGCAATGGGTGGCAAAGATACGCATGAATTTATGGTTTTATCCGATGTTGGTGAAGACACGATCGCATATTCAGATTCGTCTGATTATGCGGCAAACATTGAAATGGCGCCGGTGATTACGACTTATGAGCGAAGTGATGAACCGCATGCACCGCTTGAGAAAGTGCATACACCAGAACAACGTTCGATTGAAGAAGTGAGCCAATTTCTTCAAGTACCAAAAGAAAAATGTATCAAGTCGCTATTATTTAAAGTAGACGATCGCTATGTCCTCGTTCTTGTGCGCGGTGATCATGAAGTCAATGATGTAAAAGTAAAAAATATATTAGAAGCAACTGTTGTAGAATTGGCAACGCCAGAAGAAACGAAGCAAGTGATGAACTGTGAGATTGGTTCACTTGGCCCGATTGGTGTTCGTGATGGTGTCCTCGTTTTAGCTGACCATGCGGTAAAAGCGGTTGTCAACGGTGTGTGTGGAGCGAATGAAGCGCACTACCATTATAAAGGGGTCAATCCAGATCGTGATTTTGCTGCGCAATATGCGGATGTGCGTTTCATTCAAGAAGGGGATCCGTCACCAGATGGAAAAGGGACGATTCGTTTTGCGCGCGGAATTGAAGTTGGACACGTATTTAAACTTGGGACTCGTTATAGCGAAGCGATGAATGCGACGTATTTAGATGAAAACGGACGTACGCAGCCGATGATTATGGGTTGTTATGGTATCGGTGTATCGCGTACGCTTGCGGCAATTGCTGAGCAATATAACGATGAGCATGGACTCATATGGCCAACTGCGGTGGCTCCTTTCCACATTCACTTAATTTCTGTAAATCCAAAAGTGGACGAGCAACGAGAGCTTGCTGATGAATGGTATGTACGTTTACAACAAGAAGGATTTGAAGTGCTGTATGACGATCGTGCCGAGCGTCCAGGAGTCAAATTTGCTGACAGCGATTTAATTGGGTTACCTGTGCGTGTGACGGTCGGAAAACGTGCAAATGAAGGAATCGTTGAAGTAAAAGTACGAAAAACAGGTGAAACAGAAGAAGTACACGTGTCGCAATTAGTCGAAACGTTGCGCCGTTACTTATAGGCAGAGAGGGGGGCCCCCCTCTTTCTGTCGTCTATCGCTCCCAAACGATGTATAAAAAAGAAAGGGAGGTGTACCGTTACATTTTTTGTAACGAACAACGATGAGAGAAGAACAAAAAGAACGATTTTCGATTTTACTACAACAGCTACAGCTTTCTTCACATATGGCAGATGACTTATTGCATGGACGGATTGAAAAAGTTGTTGTTGATAAACGAATGAAATGTTGGCACTTTTATTTTCGATTTCCTGCGATTTTACGAGCGCACGTATATGTCGAGTTTCGTAAACGACTAATCGAACAATTTCGCCATATTGCCGATGTGCAATGCACGATAGAAGTAGAAGATCAAACGTTTACTGCTGAAGATGTCGTGTCGTACTGGCCAATATTTGTTGACACGATTCAACAAACATCACCGCTTTTTTCACTACTTACACAGCAGCAACCGGAAGTAAAAGGGACGAAAGTCACTGTACAAGCGCGCAATGAAGCAGAAGCGATCGCGTTGAAAAAGCGATTTGCGGAAATGTTCGCTGCGACGTATGTTTCTTTCGGATTTCCGCACTTGCAGTTAGAAGCGAGTGTAAAACACGACGAGCAGCAGTTTGAACAATTTTTAGTGCAAAAACAAAAAGAAGATGAAGAACGAGCGTTAGCCGCGTTTATGGAAGCAATGCCGAAACAAGAAGATCCTACTGTAAGTGACACAAGCGGTCCGCTTGTGATCGGCTATCAAATTAAAGATGACGAACATATTCGTCCGCTCGATCAAATTGTAGAGGAAGAACGTCGCGTCGCTGTGCAAGGATACATTTTTGATGCTGAAGCAAAAGAACTAAAAAGCGGACGTACGTTATTGACGTTAAAAATAACGGACTATACAAATTCGATTCTTGTCAAAATGTTCTCGCGCGATAAAGAAGACGCCGAGCTTATGCAACGTGTAAAAAAAGGAATGTGGGTAAAAGTGCGCGGCAGCGTGCAAAATGACACATTCGTGCGAGATCTTGTGCTTATTGCGAACGATTTGAATGAAGTGAAACCGAATGAACGTCAAGATACAGCGGAAGAAAAACGGGTAGAATTGCACGTTCATACTCAAATGAGCCAAATGGATGCGGTCGCTTCCATTACAAAGCTTGTCGAACAAGCGAAAAAATGGGGGCATGAAGCAATTGCTGTCACGGATCATGCGGTCGTTCAATCGTTTCCGGAAGCATATAGTGCGGGAAAAAAATATGGTGTAAAAATTTTATATGGACTAGAAGCAAATATTGTCGATGACGGGGTACCAATCGCTTATAACGAGGCGCATCGACGGCTAATGGACGATACGTTTGTCGTATTTGACGTGGAAACGACAGGGCTTTCTGCTGTATATGATACAATTATTGAATTAGCAGCGGTCAAAGTAAAAAACGGGGAAATTATCGACCGTTTTGAGTCGTTTGCGAATCCGCATCACCCGCTTTCCGCAACGACAATCGAATTAACGAAAATTACAGATGACATGTTAAAAGATGCGCCAGATGTCGAAGAAGTGTTAGAAAAGTTTTATCATTGGATCGATGATTGTGTGCTCGTTGCTCATAATGCGACGTTTGACATCGGTTTTTTAAATGCAGGATTTAAAAAGATAAATCGAGGTAAAGTAACGAATCCGGTTATTGATACACTTGAACTTGCTCGCTATTTATATCCAGAGTTAAAAAACCATCGTTTAAATACGCTTTGTAAGAAATTTAATATTGAATTAACCCAGCACCATCGCGCGATTTATGACGCCGAGGCGACAGGATATTTACTTATTCATTTGGTGAAAGAACTTGATGAAAAAGGAATTCAATATCTCGACCAATTAAACGAAGCATCGAAAGAACAAGGGGCGTTCCAACGTTCCAGACCGTTTCATGCAACGTTGCTTGTACAAAATGAAGTCGGTTTAAAAAATTTATTTAAACTCGTATCGTTTTCACATGTGAACTATTTTTATCGCGTGCCACGCATCCCACGTTCCGTATTGCAACAACATCGCGAAGGCATTTTAGTTGGATCAGGTTGCGATAAAGGCGAGTTATTTGAAGCGATGATGCAAAAAGGAATTGAAGAAGCGGAGGCGATTGCACCGTTTTACGACTTTCTTGAAGTGCATCCGCCAGAAGTATATGCGCCGCTTATTGAGATGGAATACGTACGCGATGAAGCAGCACTCAAAGAAATTATTACAAACATTGTGCAACTTGGCGAACGGCTCGGCATTCCGGTTGTTGCGACTGGAAATGTGCATTACATCAATCGAGAAGATAAAATATATCGCAAAATTTTAATTCATTCACAATCTGGTGGAAATTCGTTAAATCGACACGAATTGCCAAACGTTCATTTTCGTACGACAAACGAAATGTTAGAAGCGTTTTCGTTTCTTGGTGAACAAAAAGCAAAAGAAATTGTTGTGACAAATACGAAAAAAATCGCTCATTTAATCGAAGAAGTGAAACCGATTAAAGATGAATTGTACACACCGAAAATTGAAGGAGCGGACGAAGAAATTCGTCGGATGAGCTATGAACGGGCGAAAAGTATTTATGGTGACCCGCTTCCAGACATCGTTGAAAAACGGCTAGAAAAAGAATTAAAAAGCATTATTGGTCACGGGTTTGCAGTCATTTATTTAATTTCTCATAAACTTGTAAAGAAATCGCTTGATGACGGATATCTTGTCGGTTCACGCGGCTCGGTTGGCTCATCGTTTGTCGCAACGATGACGGAGATTACGGAAGTGAACCCGCTTCCACCGCATTATGTTTGTCCGAACTGTAAACATTCCGAGTTTTTCGATGACGGTTCGGTCGGCTCAGGATTTGACCTACCGGATAAAAACTGCCCAAAATGTGGCGTGCGATACAATAAAGACGGTCACGATATTCCGTTCGAGACGTTTTTAGGGTTTAAAGGAGATAAAGTGCCAGATATCGATTTAAACTTTTCGGGTGAGTATCAACCGCAAGCGCATAACTATACGAAAGTGTTATTCGGTGAAGATAACGTATATCGTGCAGGAACGATCGGTACTGTCGCTGACAAAACGGCATACGGATTCGTCAAAGGGTATATAAACGATCACAACCTTCATGTGCGCGGGGCGGAAATTGATCGTTTAGCTGCAGGATGTACAGGAGTGAAACGAACGACAGGGCAACATCCAGGTGGGATTATTGTCGTGCCAGATTACATGGATATTTATGACTTTACACCAATTCAATATCCAGCCGACGATACGAGCGCGGAGTGGCGCACGACGCATTTTGACTTCCACTCTATTCATGATAACTTATTAAAACTTGATATTCTCGGACACGATGATCCAACGGTCATTCGGATGTTACAAGATTTAAGTGGCATTGATCCGAAGACGATACCGACAGACGATCCGGAAGTGATGAAAATTTTTAGTAGCACGGAATCGCTTGGTGTGACGCCGGAACAAATTATGTGTAACACCGGAACGCTTGGTATTCCAGAGTTCGGTACAAGATTTGTTCGTCAAATGTTAGAAGAAACAAAACCGAAAACATTTTCAGAACTTGTACAAATTTCCGGGTTATCGCACGGAACGGACGTTTGGCTCGGCAATGCACAAGAGCTCATTCAAAATGGGACATGTACGCTATCTGAAGTCATTGGATGTCGCGACGACATTATGGTGTATTTAATTTATCGTGGGTTAGAGCCGTCGTTAGCATTTAAAATTATGGAGTCCGTTCGAAAAGGAAAAGGATTAACGCCTGAGTTTGAAGAAGAAATGCGCAAACATGATGTGCCAGAATGGTACATTGAATCATGTAAAAAAATTAAATACATGTTCCCAAAAGCGCATGCTGCTGCTTACGTGCTCATGGCTGTTCGCATCGCGTACTTTAAAGTCCACCATCCGCTTCTTTATTACGCATCGTATTTTACTGTGCGTGCAGAAGATTTTGATTTAGATGCGATGATTCAAGGGTCTGCTGCGATTCGTAAACGAATTGAAGAAATTCAAGCAAAAGGGCTCGATGCGTCCCCGAAAGAAAAAAGCTTGTTGACTGTGCTTGAAATTGCCCTTGAAATGTGCGAACGAGGATTTTCGTTCAAAAATATTGATTTGTATCGTTCACAAGCAACAGAGTTTATTATTGACGGAAATTCGCTTATTCCGCCGTTTAATGCGATTCCTGGACTAGGGACAAACGTGGCTCAAAGCATTGTACGCGCACGTGAAGAAGGCGAGTTTTTATCGAAAGAAGATTTGCAACAACGCGGCAAAGTATCGAAAACGATTTTAGAATATCTCGAAAGCCGTGGGTGCTTACAGTCGCTACCGGATCACAATCAATTATCACTCTTTTGAATGAGTTGCAATTTTTTTGCCAATATGTTATAGTTCTAGTGGAAATGGTAAAGATAATGGACAAAAAGAGTGGGGAAACCCACTCTTTCGTATTGATTTGAGATTCCTTGCCAACCGCAAGGGATTTTCTTGCAGTTAGGAGGACCAACATGAAAAAAGTGACGCACATCGTTGAGGAGCTCGTTACCCCGATCGTGACAGATATGGGGTTAGAACTTGTCGACATTGAATATGCGAAAGAAGGAAAGAATTGGTTTTTGCGCGTCTTTATTGATTCACCAACTGGAATTGATATCGATCAATGCGGTGTCGTAAGCGAACGATTAAGTGAAAAGCTTGATGAAATCGATCCGATTCCGCACAATTATTTTTTAGAAGTATCGTCACCGGGAGCAGAACGTCCGCTTAAAAAGGCGAAAGATTTTGAACGCGCCGTTGGGAAAAACGTTTATGTGAAAACGTATGAGCCAATTGATGGTCAAAAAGAATTTGAAGGACTATTAACTGCATTTGATGGTCAAACGGTGACCGTAGAAGTAAAAGTCAAAACAAAGAAAAAAATGGTGACCATTCCATACGAAAAAGTAGCTAGTGCACGGCTAGCTGTCATTTTCTCTTAATTCACATTAAAGGGGGACGACCGGTTCATGAATACAGAGTTGTTGGATGCCCTAACGGCGCTCGAGCGCGATAAAGGCATTAGTAAAGAAGTGTTAATTGAAGCGATTGAGGCGGCTATTGTGTCCGCTTATAAACGCAATTTTAATCAGGCGCAAAACGTTCGCGTCGATTTTAATCAAGAGACAGGAACGATTCGCGTATTTGCTCGCAAAGAAGTAGTCGATGAAGTGTACGATTCACGCTTAGAAATTTCGCTTGATGAAGCGAAGCGAATCAATCCAAATTATCAAGTAGGCGATGTCGTTGAAATTGAAGTGACGCCGAAAAACTTCGGACGCATCGCTGCGCAAACAGCAAAGCAAGTCGTCACGCAACGCGTTCGCGAAGCAGAGCGCGGAGTCATTTATGCCGAATTTGTTGACCGAGAAGAAGATATTATGACAGGTATTGTTCAGCGGACGGATTCGAAATTTATTTACGTCAGCCTCGGCAAAATTGAGGCGTTGCTTCCGGTGAGCGAACAAATGCCGAATGAAACGTATAAGCCACATGATCGCATTAAAGTGTACATTACAAAAGTCGAAAAAACGACAAAAGGTCCACAAATTTACGTATCTCGCACGCATCCAGGTTTATTAAAGCGATTGTTTGAATTAGAAGTGCCAGAAATTTATGACGGTACGGTAGAAATTAAATCGGTCGCACGCGAAGCAGGAGATCGCTCGAAAATTTCTGTTCATTCCGATAACCCAGAAGTCGATCCGGTTGGTGCGTGTGTTGGACCTAAAGGACAACGGGTACAAGCGATCGTAAACGAGTTAAAAGGCGAAAAAATCGACATCGTTCGTTGGTCAGCGGATCCAGTTGAATTTGTCGCTAATGCGTTAAGTCCATCCAAAGTGCTTGACGTCATTGTCAACGAAGAAGAAAAGGCAACAACGGTCATCGTACCAGATTATCAACTTTCGCTTGCCATTGGGAAACGTGGGCAAAACGCTCGTTTAGCAGCGAAATTAACAAATTGGAAAATTGATATTAAAAGTCAGTCTGAAGCGGAGCAATTAGGTATTTACCCTCGTTCTTCATCATCGTTCCAAGTTGACGAAGAGGAGATTAGTGAGGTGGAATAATATGCCGAAAAAAATTCCGATGCGCAAATGTGTTGTCACAGGGGAAATGAAGCCGAAAAAAGAGCTTATTCGCATCGTTCGTTCAAAAGAAGGCGACGTATCAATTGACCCGACAGGAAAAAAGGCGGGACGCGGTGCATACATTACGCTAAGTAAAGAATGCATTTTGCTTGCGAAAAAGAAAAATACGCTTGCGCATCATTTGAAAGCGACTATTGATGATTCGATTTACGAACAGCTATTACAGCTCGCTGAGAAGGAGAATGGAGAAACAAATGAATCATAAACCGTGGGCTTCTTTTCTCGGATTAGCGAATCGGGCGCGCAAAGTTATTTCGGGAGAAGAGCTCGTTGTGAAAGAAATTCAGCGTCAGCGTGTGAAGCTTGTCATTTTATCGGAAGATGCGTCAGAAAATACGAGAAAAAAAATTTCCGATAAATGTACGTTTTATCGCGTTCCGCTTTGTTATGTAGACAATCGCTATGAATTAGGTGGAGCGATTGGCAAAGGAGCACGGGTCGTTGTAGCAATTACAGATGAAGGATTCGCACAAAAGCTAAAAACGATGCTCTAACATTTTGGGGGTGAATGTATGTCAAAAATGCGTGTATATGAATATGCCAAAAAACATAACGTGTCAAGTAAAGATGTCATCCATAAATTAAAAGAAATGAACATCGACGTATCGAACCATATGACGATGATTGAAGCGGATGTTGTCGAAAAGCTAGATCGTTCGTTCAAAAAAGAACAAAAACAAGAAACGAAAAAAGAAGAAAAGACGGTACCTGTGAAAAAACCTGTTTTAGAACAGTTTGAAGAAGATGAGGATGAAGTCATTCAAACGAAAGTGCCGATCAAAAAAGCAGTAGTAAAAAATCGCGAAGGGAAAAAACACGACTTGCAAATTCAACAAAAAGAAAAGAAAATTTTCAATAACAAAAAAAATAAAAAACAAAAACCTCAGCAAGCTCCACAACAAGAAGTGCAAAAGAAAAAAGAAAAAGAGCTTCCGAAAAAAATTACATTTGAAGGTTCTTTAACGGTCGCAGAGTTAGCAAAAAAATTAGGGAAGGAGCCTTCTGAAATTATTAAAAAGCTATTTATGCTCGGCATCATTGCAACAATTAACAAAGATTTGGACAAAGATGCGATCGAGCTCATTTGCTCTGACTACGGCGTAGAAGTAGAAGAAAAAGTGACGATTGACGAAACAGAATTTGAGACGATCGAAATTGTTGATCATCCAGAAGATTTAGTTGAACGTCCGCCTGTTGTGACGATTATGGGACACGTCGACCACGGAAAAACGACGTTGCTTGACTCAATTCGCCATACGAAAGTAACGGAACAAGAAGCTGGCGGTATTACACAGCATATCGGTGCGTATCAAGTTGTTGTAAACGGCAAAAAAATCACATTTTTAGATACACCTGGTCACGAAGCGTTTACAACGATGCGTGCACGCGGTGCGCAAGTGACAGATATCGTCATTCTCGTTGTCGCAGCAGATGACGGAGTGATGCCGCAAACGGTTGAAGCGATTAACCATGCGAAAGCGGCAAAGGTTCCAATTATTGTTGCGGTCAATAAAATCGATAAGCCAACAGCGAATCCAGATCGCGTCATGCAAGAGCTAATGGAATATGAGCTCGTTCCAGAAGAATGGGGCGGCGATACAATTTATTGTAAACTATCTGCGTTAACAGGCGAAGGGATTGACAATTTGCTTGAAATGATTTTGCTTGTGAGCGAAATGGAAGAGTTAAAAGCAAATCCAAACCGTCGTGCGACAGGAACGGTCATTGAAGCGAAGCTCGATAAAGGTCGCGGTCCGGTGGCAACTCTCCTTGTTCAATCAGGTACGTTGCGCGTTGGTGATCCGATCGTTGTCGGTTATACGTACGGACGCGTACGGGCGATGACGAATGACCTTGGGCGCCGTGTAAAAGAAGCGGGACCATCGACGCCAGTTGAAATTACTGGATTAAACGAAGTGCCGCAAGCAGGCGATCGTTTCATGGTGTTTGAAGACGAGAAAAAAGCACGTCAAATTGGCGAAGCTCGCGCACAAAAGCAAATCGTGCAACAACGAAGCGTAAAAGCGCGCGTTAGCCTAGACGACTTGTTTGAAAAAATTAAGCAAGGCGAAATGAAAGAATTAAATATTATTGTCAAAGCGGACGTACAAGGTTCCGTAGAAGCGCTCGTTGCGGCATTACAAAAAATCGAAGTCGAAGGAGTGCGCGTGAAAATTATTCACTCCGGTGTTGGTGCCGTGACGGAATACGACATTATGCTTGCATCCGCATCAAATGCGATTGTCATCGGCTTTAACGTTCGTCCAGATGCGAACGCAAAACGTGTCGCGGAAGCAGAAAAGGTCGATATTCGTCTCCATCGCATCATTTACAAAGTGATTGAAGAAATTGAAGCAGCGATGAAAGGGATGCTTGATCCAGAGTACGAAGAAAAAGTGATCGGTCAAGCGGAAGTGCGTCAAACATTTAAAGTATCAAAAGTCGGTACAATTGCAGGATGCTATGTGACAGATGGAAAAATTACGCGCGATAGTAGCGTCCGTCTCATTCGTCAAGGCATCGTCGTTTACGAAGGACAAATTGATACGTTAAAACGTTACAAAGACGATGTAAAAGAAGTCGCACAAGGGTACGAGTGTGGGATCACGATTAAAAACTTTAATGACATTAAAGAAGGCGACGTCATTGAAGCATATATGATGCAAGAAGTGGAGCGCAAATGATCGGATACGTCGAATGTGAATGCATCATTTACGACGTCCAATCATTGAAAGAAAAAAGAGCCGTGTTGCAACGCGTTGTCACACGGCTTAAACAAAAATATAATATATCAGTAGCCGAAGTAGATTATCAAAACGTATGGCAACGAACGAAGCTAGGGATTGTAGCGATTACAGCCGAGCGAACGGCGACGGAACAAGAGCTACATCGGGCGTTACAATTTATCGATTCGTTTCCAGAAATCGAACGAACGGTTACAACATTCGAGTGGTTTTAATCGAGGTGATGACAATGAGTTTGCGAGCCACACGTGTAGGCGAACAAATGAAAAAAGAATTAAGCGATATTATCGGACGCAAACTAAAAGACCCACGCATCGGTTTCGTTACCGTAACAGATGTTCGTGTAACGGGTGATTTACAACAAGCAAAAGTGTATATTTCTGTTCTTGGTGACGAAGAACAAAAGAAAAATACGCTAAAAGGGTTAGCGAAAGCAACGGGCTTTATCCGTTCAGAAATCGGTCAGCGTATTCGTTTGCGCAAGACGCCGGAAATTTACTTTGAAATTGATGAAACGATCGATTACGGTCAACGAATTGAAAGTTTAATTAAACAAATTTCCGAAGAAAAAGAACATAAAGAAGAATAATGGATAGACGTGCGTCTATCCATTTCCGCTATTTTAGAGGTGAAGCGATGGACGGAGTGTTATTGTTACATAAACCTGCAGGCATGACGTCACACGACTGCGTCATGCGCATTCGTAAGTTATTCCAAACGAAAAAAGTTGGTCATACAGGAACGCTTGATCCTGACGTAAGTGGTGTATTGCCCATTTGCATCGGCAAAGCAACAAAAATCGTTGAACTATTAACAGCGGAGAGAAAAACTTATGAAGGGGAAGTGACGTTAGGCATAGCGACGACAACAGAAGATGCATCAGGTGACATCGTTTCAGTAAAACCGATCGAACAGCCGATTTTCCGACATGACATTGAGCGAGTATTTGCTAATCTGACGGGGGACATTGAACAAGTTCCACCGATGTATTCCGCAGTAAAAGTAAATGGAAAAAAACTATATGAGTATGCACGCGCAGGTATTGACGTGGAACGGCCGAAACGAAACGTCCACATTTTTGAACTGCTCCTTCTTGATGATAGACAAGTATTTACAGGTGAAAGGATATCGTTTCGTTTTCGTGTGACATGTAGCAAAGGGACATACGTGCGTACACTCGCTGTTCAAATCGGCGAGCGACTTGGGTATCCGGCGCACATGTCATATCTTGTTCGCACAGCGTCAGGACCGTTTACACTCGATCAATGCGTGTCGTTTGCTGATATCGAACAGCATGTCGCATCTGGTACAGCGCATACGTTACTTTTACCGATTGAACGAGCGTTAGTTCATTTCCCGACGTATGTCATGAGTAAGGAAGAAGAGGAAAAAGTAAAACATGGAGCGCTTTTGCCTATTCTATCCTCTATGCCAGAGCGTCTGTTAATGGTTAATGAACAAGGTGAAGCGTTAGCGATTTATATGCCTCATCCGACAAAGCAAAGCTATATGAAACCTTTAAAAGTATTGTAGGTGAAAACGATGAAAACCATTTGGCTGTCCCATCCGTTCAACAAAAAAAATGATGAACCACTTGTTATGGCGCTCGGTTATTTTGACGGCGTTCATCTTGGACATCAAAAAGTCATTCAAACGGCAAAACAAATCGCTGATCAATATGGATACAAAAGCGCGGTCATGACGTTCCATCCGCATCCGTCGGTCGTGCTCGGACGCTCACAACAACATGTTCGATTTATTACACCATTAAAAGAAAAAGAAAAACAAATTGCAAAACTTGGCGTTGATTATTTATACGTTGTTGAATTTACGCCTGAATTTGCTTATTTGTTGCCGCAACAATTTGTTGACGAATACATCATTGGACTCGGTGTAAAGCATGTCGTGGCAGGCTTTGATTTTACGTACGGCCGCTTAGGAAAAGGGACGATGGAAACATTGCCGTTTCATTCTCGTGAACAATTTACGCAAACGGTCATTCCAAAACAGACGTTTGGGGAAGAAAAAATTAGCTCCACATATATTCGGAAGCGATTAGCTGAAGGGGACGTTGAACAGTTACCTCATTTACTCGGAAGATGGTATGAAGTAACAGGCACAGTCATTCATGGGGATAAACGGGGACGGACGATCGGATTTCCAACAGCAAACGTTGCGCTTGACGATGACTATATGATCCCGCGCATTGGTGTATATGCTGTCACGGTAACGATAGACGACAACACGTGGACGGGAGTATGCAACGTCGGGTATAAGCCGACATTCCACGCCCAACAACAAAAAGATCCGTCGATCGAAGTGCATTTGTTTGACTTTTCATCAGACATTTACGGTGCACATGTATGTATTCAATGGCATAAACGATTGCGTGATGAACGAGCATTTTCTTCCGTTGACGAGCTCGTTGAACAAATTCATCGTGATGCTCAAGCGGCGCGTGAATATTTTCAAAATCCCCTTGCATTTTATCGGAAAAACATGTATTCTATTTAATGTATGTTAACCATTGCTGGGCAAAACGAGTCACCGCCGTTTGCTTGGTAACTGGGGTTGAAAAAAGAGGAGGTGAACAAGGATGGCATTAACACAAGAGCGTAAAAACGAGATCATCAACCAGTTCAAAATTCACGAAACTGACACAGGTTCTCCAGAAGTACAAGTTGCTATCCTTACAGAGCAAATTAACAACTTGAACGAACATTTACGTGTTCATCGTAAAGACCATCATTCTCGTCGTGGTCTTTTGAAAATGGTTGGTCGTCGTCGTAACTTACTTACGTATTTACGTAACAAAGACATCAACCGTTATCGTGAATTGATTAACAAACTCGGATTACGCCGATAAGTAAAAAGCGGGAGCATTCCCGCTTTTTATTAGTATTTGCGCCGATATTTGCTTATACTAAAACAAATATGATTTTTTATTTGTACATAGAGAGGGGTACTCGGTTTATATGGAACAAGAAAAACATGTGTTTTCGATCGACTGGGCAGGTCGGCCGTTGACCGTTGAAATTGGCGAATTAGCCAAACAAGCAAACGGCGCTGTATTAGTGCGATACGGTGATACGGTCGTATTAAGTACAGCGACAGCATCGAAAGAACCAAAAAGCGTTGACTTTTTCCCACTAACAGTCAATTACGAAGAACGTTTATACGCTGTTGGTAAAATTCCAGGGGGATTCATTAAACGTGAAGGGCGTCCAAGTGAAAAAGCTATTTTAGCTAGTCGTCTCATCGACCGTCCGATTCGGCCATTATTTGCTGAAGGATTCCGAAACGAAGTGCAAGTTGTCAGCATGGTGATGAGCGTTGATCAAGACTGCTCACCAGAAATGGCGGCGATGTTTGGCTCTTCGCTTGCGTTAACGATTTCTGATATCCCATTTGAAGGGCCGATCGCAGGGGTAACAGTTGGCCGTGTGAACGGTGAATTTGTGATTAACCCGTCTGTCGCACAAATGGAACAAAGCGATATGCATCTTGTCGTTGCCGGAACGAAAGATGCGATTAATATGGTTGAAGCAGGGGCGAATGAAGTACCAGAAGAAGTTATGCTTGAAGCGATTATGTTTGGGCATGAAGAAATTAAGCGGCTTATCGCATTCCAAGAAGACATTGCCGCAAAAGTTGGTAAAGAGAAGATGGAAGTCGTTCTGTATGAACTCGATGCCCAGCTTGAAGCGGACATTCGTGCTCGCGTAGAAGGAGAAGTGAAACGTGCGGTTCAAGTCCCTGAAAAATTAGCGCGCGAAGCAGCCATTGAACAATTAAAAGCAGAAGTTGTAGCGGCGTACGAACAACAAGAAGCAGATGAAGAAACAATAAAGCAAGTAAAAGAAATTTTACATAAACTTGTTAAAGAAGAAGTGCGTCGCTTAATTACGGAAGAAAAAGTGCGTCCAGACGGACGAAAAGTAGATGAAATTCGTCCGCTTTCATCAGCGGTTGGACTTTTACCACGCACGCACGGATCAGGCTTGTTTACACGAGGACAAACACAAGCGCTTAGCGTATGCACACTCGGTGCACTTGGTGATGTACAAATTTTAGATGGAC
Organism: Anoxybacillus ayderensis; assembly: GCF_000833605.1. Lineage (GTDB taxonomy): Bacteria > Bacillota > Bacilli > Bacillales > Anoxybacillaceae > Anoxybacillus > Anoxybacillus ayderensis. The sequence continues at coordinate 260,430 of NZ_JXTG01000001.1, forward strand.
TTGGTATCGAAGAAACAAAACGGTTTATGCATCATTACAACTTCCCGCCATTTTCAGTCGGAGAAACGGGAGCGATGCGCGGACCAGGACGTCGCGAAATCGGTCACGGAGCGCTTGGCGAACGCGCGCTTGAACCGGTTATTCCATCTGAAAAAGAGTTTCCATATACGATTCGCCTCGTATCAGAAGTGTTAGAATCAAACGGTTCGACATCTCAAGCGAGCATTTGTGCGAGCACATTGGCGATGATGGATGCGGGTGTGCCGATTAAAGCGCCAGTGGCTGGTATTGCGATGGGGCTTGTGAAAAGCGGCGAAAACTATACAATTTTAACAGATATTCAAGGCATGGAAGATCATCTCGGTGATATGGACTTTAAAGTAGCGGGGACAGAAAAAGGAGTCACTGCTTTACAGATGGATATTAAAATTAAAGGTTTATCGCGTGAAATTTTAGAAGAAGCGTTGCAACAAGCGCGCAAAGGTCGCCTTGAAATTTTAAAACATATGATGCAAACGATTAGCGAACCGCGCAAAGAGCTATCTAAATATGCACCGAAAATTTTAACGATGCAAATTAATCCGGATAAAATTCGTGACGTCATCGGTCCGAGCGGAAAACAAATTAACAAAATTATTGAAGAAACTGGCGTAAAAATTGATATTGAACAAGACGGAACGATCTTCATTTCATCTGTAAACGAAGATATGAATCAAAAGGCGAAAAAGATCATTGAAGATATCGTTCGTGAAGTAGAAGTTGGACAAGTGTACTTAGGAAAAGTGAAACGAATTGAAAAATTTGGTGCATTTGTCGAATTGTTTAGCGGAAAAGACGGTCTCGTACACATTTCAGAATTGGCGGAGGAACGTGTCGGAAAAGTGGAAGATGTCGTTTCTATCGGCGATGAAATTTTAGTGAAAGTAACGGAAATCGATAAACAAGGCCGTGTAAATTTATCGCGAAAAGCGGTATTGCGCGATCAAAAAGAAGCCGAGCAATAAAAACGGAGCCTTGGGTTCACATCCCCTTGGCTTCTTTGCTGTGTGTAAATTTTTTTTGCGCCCGTTCTACCTTGTCCGTCTTGCACATACCCTCTTTATTAGAAAAGGAGGGGACGAAGCATGCGGCGAGCGCTCTTTTTAATTATCATCATATGTATGGCGGCGATCATCGTGCAAAATCCGTGGACGACGACGTATATCCACGAATTACGGCATATGACAGCAGCGAAACAAAGCGATCCGTTATACATTCAAATTATGGAACGGGCAAAACAATACAATATTCCTGCACAAAATGCAAAAGTCGATCGCGTTTGGAAGGCGATTCCTGGCTACAACGGATTAGAAGTAGACGTTGAGGCATCATATAAACAAATGAAACAGAACGGAACATTTTCCGAACAACAGCTTGTATACAAACAAGTATCACCGACCATTCACTTGCATGATTTGCCTCCGTCACCGATTTATCGGGGACATCCAGATAAACCGATAGTCTCTTTTTTAATTAATGTCGCATGGGGAAGCGAACATATCCCAAACATGTTACATATTCTTGAAAAATACAACGTTCGCGCGACATTTTTTTTAGAAGGTCGCTGGGTAAAACAACATCCCCAACTCGCGAAAATGATTGCAGACGCCGGTCATGAAATTGGCAATCATTCATACAATCACCCAGATTTAAAAATGATGAGTAAACAAGCGATTCGTGAACAAATTGTCAAAACAAACGATGCCATTGAAGCAGCGACAGGAGTGAAACCTCGCTTATTCGCTCCGCCAAGCGGTAGCTATCGCGACGATGTCGTATATATCGCTCATGAGCTCGGGATGTACACAATTTTATGGACGGTCGATACAATTGATTGGCAAAAACCGTCCCCGTCTGTTATAGTGGAACGAGTAACGTCTAAAGTTCATAATGGGGCGATGATTTTAATGCATCCAACCGTATCGACGGTACAGGCGTTAGAGCCGTTAATTCAATCATTACAAAAACGAGAATATGTCATTGACAATGTGTCCACATTATTAAGCGAGGAAAGAATTGTAAAAAGTAGGAGGAAGGGACTTGATTAAAACATATACATGTCAAAATGGGGTAAGAGTTGTACTTGAGCACATTCCAACTGTTCGATCTGTGGCGATCGGAATTTGGATCGGTACAGGATCACGCAATGAAAACGAACGAAATAACGGCATTTCACACTTCCTTGAGCATATGTTTTTCAAAGGAACAAAGACGCGTACAGCGCGGGAGATTGCAGAATCGTTTGATCGCATCGGCGGTCAAGTGAACGCGTTTACGTCGAAAGAGTATACGTGCTATTACGCAAAAGTATTAGATACGCATGCATCATTTGCGTTAGATATATTGGCGGACATGTTTTTCCATTCAACGTTTGTAGATGAGGAATTACAAAAAGAAAAAAATGTCGTATTTGAAGAAATTAAAATGTATGAAGATACACCCGATGATCTCGTTCATGACTTACTGAGCAAAGCAAGTTATGGCAATCATCCGCTCGGTTATCCGATTTTAGGAACGGAGGACACGTTAGCGACATTTACAGGTGAGACGTTGCGACAATATATGCATGAAACGTATACGCCAGATCGAGTTGTCATCTCAGTTGCGGGTAATGTTGACGATTCGTTTATTCAACAAGTAGAAGCTTATTTCGGATCATTTACAAGACAAAAAGGTGACGATGCGCATATCACACCAACGTTTTATTCAAATAAAATCGCGCGCAAAAAAGATACAGAGCAAGCGCACGTATGTATCGGATTTAACGGATTGCCAATTGGTCATGAAGATGTGTATAGCTTAATTATTTTAAACAACATTTTAGGCGGAAGCATGAGCAGTCGCCTTTTCCAAGAAGTACGTGAGCAACGTGGATTAGCTTATTCCATTTTCTCTTACCACTCTGCATATCGCGACGGAGGAATGGTAACGATTTACGGAGGCACAGGAAGCCAACAGCTCGATCTTCTATTCGATACGATTCAACAAACGATCGAACAATTAAAACAAGATGGCATTACTGAAAAAGAGCTAGAAAATAGCAAGGAACAAATGAAAGGGAACTTAATGTTAAGTTTAGAAAGCACAAATAGCCGCATGAGCCGAAACGGAAAAAATGAGTTGTTGTTAGGTCGTCATCGCTCGCTTGATGAAATCATTGAAAGCATCGATCGCGTGACGAAGGAAAGCGTTGATCGGATGGCGCAAACGATTTTTACAGACGACTTCTCCGTTGCCCTTATCAGTCCAGAAGGAATATTGCCAAAAAGCCTGCAGCAATAAACTTGCAGGCATTTTTTTATGCCTTGTTTTCTACAATGATAAAGAAAGGGGGGCAACATGTGCGACTAAGTGAACTGAGCGGAAAAGAAATTGTCGATATGAAAAGGGCAGAGCGGCTCGGCATTTTAGGACAGACCGATTTAGAAATTAATGAGCGAACAGGGCAAATTCAAGCGCTCCTTATTCCAACAACAAAATGGTTTGGCTTTCGGAAAGAAGGGACAGATATACGTGTACCGTGGAGCCGCGTAAAAAAAATTGGCTCTGATATGATTTTAATTGATATTGATGACTAGACACCTCAAGCGGGTGTCTTTTTTCATTTTACGCTCACCGTTTGATGACCGGCATCATAAGATGTGAAAGTAACGATGGGCAAAAAACTAGATGTATAAGAGGGTGAATGAACTCATGCTGACAGGAATGCACGTTGCGATCATCGGTGGGGACGCTCGGCAGCTTGAAGTCATTCGGAAATTGATGGAACTTGACGCGAAATTGTCACTCGTTGGCTTCGATCAATTAGACCATGGCTTTGCTGGAGTAACAAAAATGAAAATTCATGAAGTCGATTTCCATGATGTAGACGCCATTGTTTTACCTGTCCACGGAACGAACATGGACGGTGAAATTCAAACGGTGTTTTCAAATGAAAAAATGACATTTACAGAGGAGTTGCTTCGCCAAACACCAGCGCACTGCACCGTTTATTCAGGAATTACAAATGACTATTTAGATCGTGTCGTCAAGTCGGTTGGGCGAAAACATGTTCAACTATTTGAACGGGATGATGTGGCAATTTATAACTCGATTCCAACCGCAGAGGGAACGGTCATGATGGTGATTCAACATACAGATGTGACGATTCATGGATCGCGCATCGCTGTTTTAGGGTTAGGACGTGTAGGCATGACGGTAGCGCGGACGTTTGCAGCTTTAGGTGCCCGAGTAAAAGTAGGGGCTCGCCGCTCTGAACATTTAGCGCGTATTGCAGAGATGGCGCTAGAACCGTTTCATTTAAACGATTTAGAACAACACGTGAAAGATATTGATGTTTGCATTAATACGATTCCTCATCTCATTGTGACCGCCAGTGTCATTGCGAAAATGCCTGCCCACACGCTCATTATTGATTTAGCTTCAAAACCGGGTGGCACTGACTTTCGATATGCTGAAAAAAGAGGCATTCAAGCATTACTAGCGCCGGGGCTTCCTGGCATTGTCGCTCCAAAAACGGCGGGGCAAATTGTCGCGAACGTATTGTCGCAACTTCTTTCTGCAGATTTGAAAAAACGAAAGGAGAATAAAAAATGAACGTACAAGGAAAGCGCATTGGCTTCGGTTTAACAGGTTCACATTGCACATATGATGCGGTCATGCCGGAAATTGAAAAATTAATTGCCAAAGGGGCAGACGTCATACCGATCGTTTCGTATACGGTGCAATCGACAAATACGCGGTTTGGCAAAGGGGAAGAATGGGTAAAAAAGCTTGAAGAGATGACAGGCCATCAAGTCATTGATACAATTGTAAAGGCGGAGCCGTTAGGACCGAAATTGCCGCTTGATTGTATGGTTATTGCCCCGTTAACAGGAAATTCAATGAGCAAATTAGCGAATGCGATGACAGATTCCCCGGTATTAATGGCAGCGAAAGCGACGATGCGCAATCATCGTCCGGTTGTTGTCGGCATTTCGACAAACGACGCGCTCGGTTTAAATGGCGTGAATTTAATGCGATTAATGGCGGCAAAAAATATTTACTTTATTCCGTTCGGTCAAGACGACCCGTTTAAAAAGCCAAATTCGATGGTCGCTCATATGCCATTGTTGCTTGATACGGTAGAAGCCGCGCTAGAAGGTCGGCAAATTCAACCGGTCATCGTCGAATATCGCCGTTCATAAATAAACAGTTGAAAGAAAATTTATAAAAAACGTCTCTCCTTTATGAATGAATGTGCTAAAATAAATGATATTAAAATTGTCTATGAGTTGGAAGGAGAAGGAGAAATGGAGCAAAAAGGATTGCATGTCGCAGTTGTCGGTGCAACGGGAGCTGTCGGACAACAAATGATTCAAACGTTAGAAAAAAGAAATTTCCCAATTGCTAAACTATCTTTACTTTCATCGGAACGTTCAGCTGGGAAAAAAGTGATGTTTAAAGGTGAAGAAATTGAAGTGCAAGCAGCAAAGCCAGAAAGCTTTGAAGGGGTGCATATCGCGCTATTTAGCGCAGGGGGAGCAGTATCTAAACAGCTTGCTCCGGAAGCGGTGAAACGTGGAGCGATCGTTGTTGATAATACGAGCGCGTTTCGTATGGACGAAAACGTGCCGCTCGTTGTTCCTGAAGTGAATGAAGCCGATTTACATTGGCATAACGGAATTATCGCAAATCCAAACTGCTCAACGATTCAAATGGTCGTTGCGCTTGAACCGATTCGCCAAGCGTTCGGATTAAAGCGGGTCATCGTCTCAACATACCAAGCGGTGTCAGGAGCAGGAGCGCAAGCGGTAGAAGAGTTAAAAACACAAACAGCAAACATGTTGAATGGTGAGGAAGTCACACCGGAAATTTTACCGGTTAAATCGGATCGTAAACATTATCCGATCGCATTTAACGCCATTCCACAAATTGATAAGTTTCAAGATAACGGATTTACATTTGAAGAAATGAAAATGATTAATGAAACGAAAAAAATTATGCATATGCCTGAGTTAGAAGTAGCAGCAACGTGCGTGCGCATTCCAGTCATGACGGGACATTCCGAATCTGTGTATATTGAAATTGAACAAGAGGGCGTAACGGTTGATGAGTTGAAAGCATTATTAAAAGAAGCGCCTGGCGTTGTATTGCAAGACGACCCAAGTGAACAGTTGTATCCGATGCCGCTATATGCAACGGGACAAAACGACGTATTTGTCGGTCGTATTCGTAAAGATTTAAATTGCGACAAAGGGTTCCATTTATGGATCGTTTCTGATAACTTGTTAAAGGGCGCGGCGTGGAACTCTGTTCAAATCGCTGAAAGTCTTTTAAAATTAGGGCTTGTAAAAGCGTAAAATCATCATCGAGGTGTTGACGTTGAAAATAATCGTTCAAAAGTTTGGCGGCACGTCCGTTCGTGATGAACACGGCCGAAATTTAGCGCGCAAACATATTGAAAAAGCGCTGCAAGACGGTTATAAAGTGGTTGTCGTCGTTTCAGCCATGGGGCGAAAAGGAGATCCGTATGCAACGGATACGCTCCTTAGCCTCATTGATGGGGCGAATGCGCATGTGACAAACCGTGAAAAAGATTTATTGATGGCGTGTGGCGAAATCATTTCAAGTGTCGTGTTTACAAACATGTTAAATAAGTGTGGGGTAAAAGCGACAGCCTTTACCGGAGGGCAAGCAGGCTTTCGTACGAACAACGACCATACGAACGCGAAAATTATTGATATGCGTTGCGAGCGTTTGTTGCGTGCCTTAAAAGAGCACGATGTTGTCGTTGTCGCAGGTTTTCAAGGCGTTGCTGAAAACGGAGATGTGACAACAATTGGACGCGGAGGAAGCGACACGTCTGCGGCTGCACTTGGTGCCGCACTCGGTGCGGAATGGATCGACATTTTTACCGATGTGGAAGGCGTGATGACTGCAGACCCGCGCATTGTAGAAAACGCGCGACCGCTTGATGTCGTGACATATACAGAAATTTGCAATATGGCGTATCAAGGAGCGAAAGTGATCCATCCACGTGCAGTCGAGATTGCGATGCAAGCAAAAGTCCCACTCCGCATTCGCTCTACGTATTCCGATGCGCCAGGGACGCTTGTCACATCGATTGCGAAAAAAGGAAGCGATGTAAAAGAGCGGTTAGTGACAGGAATTGCCCATGTTTCAAATATTACACAAATTAAAGTGCCAGCAAAAGAGGGACATTACGATTTACAAGCGGAAGTATTTAAGGCGATGGCGAATGAAGGAATTAGTGTCGACTTCATTAACATTTCGCCAAATGGTGTCGTATATACCGTATCGAGCGACATGGCGGATCGAGCGATTGCTACGCTACAAAAGCTCGGTTATGAGCCAATCGTCACGCGCGGCTGCGCAAAAGTGTCGACTGTTGGTGCAGGGATCGCAGGTGTTCCGGGTGTGACAGCAAAAATTGTTACAGCATTATCGGAACGCGGCATTCAAATTTTGCAATCAGCTGATAGCCATACAACGATTTGGGTGCTAGTGAAGGAAGAACATTTAAAAGAAGCGGTCAATGCATTGCATGATGCGTTTCAACTTGCAGAACAGAAACAATACGACTTTAGTTAGGAGTGAAACATTGTGGTTCAATTTGGTCAAATTGCCACAGCAATGGTTACCCCATTTGACAATAAAGGGAACATCGATTTTGCGAAAACGACGCAATTAGTGAATTATTTAATTGAAAACGGCACGGATTCACTCGTTGTTGCTGGAACGACTGGAGAATCTCCAACGTTAACGACGGAGGAAAAATTGGCACTTTTTCGCCACGTGGTCGAAGTCGTTGACGGACGTGTGCCAGTCATTGCTGGAACGGGAAGCAATAACACACGCGCATCGATTGAATTGACGAAAAGGGCAGAAGAAATTGGTGTCGATGCGGTCATGATCGTTGCACCTTATTACAATAAGCCGAATCAAGAAGGAATTTATCAACATTATAAAGCCATTGCAGAGAGCACGTCATTGCCTGTGATGGTGTATAACATTCCGGGACGGGCGGTTGTGAATATTTCTGTTGAAACGATTGTCCGCCTCTCGCAAATTCCAAACGTTGTCGCTGTGAAAGACGCAAGCGGCAATTTAGACGCGATGACAGAAATTATCGCAAAAACGCGTGACGATTTTATGTTGTATAGCGGAGATGACGGATTGACACTTCCTGTATTAGCTATTGGAGGAAGCGGTGTCGTTTCCGTCGCCTCGCACATTATCGGAAACGAAATGAAAGAAATGATTCAAGCCTTTATGCGCGGAGACAATAAGGAAGCAGCAAAGTTGCATCAGCGTCTATTGCCGATCATGAAAGCATTATTTGCCGCCCCAAGCCCTGTCCCAGTAAAAACGGCTTTACAGATGAAAGGGTTAGATGTCGGTTCCGTCCGTCTTCCGCTTGTGCCACTAACTGAGCAAGAACGTTTGCAGCTCATGCATGTGTTACAAGGTTAAAAGAAAGGGAATTCATCCCTTTCTTTTTTATTGTTGAATCAGTTATAATGGATGTAAGTGACTTTGAGCGGGTGAGTTTGTTTGACTGTAGGAGGCTTTGAAGATGAAACAAGCAGAGAAAATTCGTGTATTTGCCCTCGGCGGCGTGGGAGAGGTAGGAAAAAATATGTATGTCGTCGAGGTGGACGAAGACATTTTTGTCTTAGATGCGGGACTCATGTTTCCAGAGGACGAAATGTTCGGCATTGATATGGTCATTCCTGATATTACGTATTTAGTGGAGCAACAAGAGCGCATTCGCGGCATTTTTTTAACGCACGGCCATGACGATCATATTGGAGCAATTGCGTATGTGTTACGAAAAATTACTGTACCTGTGTACGGAGCAAAATTGACGCTTGCGCTCGTGGAAGAAAAATTAAAAGAGCAAGGGATTACATCGAAAGCAAAGCGCATCGAAATAAACGCGAATAGTGAAATTGTATTTGATAAGGCGGTCGTATCGTTTTTTCAAACAAACCATAGCATTCCAGATTGTCTCGGTGTAAGCATTCATACGTCACAAGGTGCCATTGTATATACGAGTGATTTTAAATTTGATCAAACGCCTGTTGGCATATGTCGTACTGATTTTGGTAAAATGGCACAAATCGGAGCGCAAGGCGTGCTTTGCTTACTATCCGATAGCACGAATGCGGAAAAACCGGGATATACGGGTTCTGAAGCGGTTGTTGGACAAGAAATTTCCGATGTCATTTACAATGCAGATGGACGCATTATCGTTGCTTGCTTTGCATCAAACATTACGCGCATTCAACAAGTGTTAAATGCTGCACGCGATCATAGACGAAAAGTCGTTATTATGAGCCGTCATATGCATAAAGTGATTGATATTGCCGTGCGTCTAGGGTATTTGAAATTTGATGAAAATATGATCATTCCGATGAACGAAGTAGGTCGCTACAATGATCGCGATTTAGTCATTTTAACGACAGGCAACCAAGGAGAACCAATGGCGGCGCTTGCACGCATGGCGAAACAGGCGCACAAATACATCAATATTAAAGAAGGAGACACAGTGATTGTCGCTTCTTCTCCAATGCCGGGACATGAATTGTTTATTGCTCGAACGATTGATGCGTTATACCGTGCAGGAGCGAATGTCGTGTACGGTCAACGTCAAGTGCATGTGTCTGGACACGGATACCAAGAAGAATTAAAGTTAATGATTAATTTCATGAAGCCAAAATATTTTATTCCGGTACATGGAGAATTTCGCATGCAAAAGGCGCATGGGAAAATTGCCCAAGCGGTCGGCATTCGCCAAGATGCAATCTTCTTAATTGAAAAAGGAGAAGTGATTGAGTTCCGTAACGGTCACGCCCGTTTTGGTGGAAAAGTGCCGAGCGGTCAAATTTTAATTGACGGATTAGGTGTTGGCGATGTAGGAAATATCGTGTTGCGCGATCGCCGCTTACTTTCACAAGACGGAATTATGATTGTTGTTGTTACATTAAGTAAACAAGATAAGCGCGTTGTTGCCGGTCCGGAAATGATTTCTCGCGGTTTTGTATACGTGCGTGAATCAGAAACACTTTTTGAAGAATCTGTTAAAATTGTAAAAGAAATTGTTGAAAAAAGTATGGAAGATTATGTTGTTGAATGGTCTTCATTAAAAACAAACATTCGTGACGCATTGAGCCAATATTTATTTGAGAAAACAAAACGAAAACCAATGATTTTACCAATTATTATGGAAGTGTAAAACAACATGCTCAAAGTCAAGAAAACACCTGCATTTCGCAGGTGTTTTTTGTATGAACAAGACGATGTTCACGTATACTAACGACATCATGTAACAGAAAGGGGATTATGATGGAAGAACGAGATGTACCTCAAGAGGAAACAAAACCATCTCCGGCAGAAAACATTGTTCAGCTCGGTCAAACAAATGTCCCGCAGCTTTCTTCCGATTCAACGGTCCATTGTTTAACGATTGTCGGACAAATTGAAGGACATATTCAATTACCACCGCAAAACAAAACGACAAAATATGAACACATTATTCCGCAAATTGTAGCAATCGAACAAAATCCGAATATTGAAGGATTGCTTGTCGTATTGAATACAGTTGGAGGAGATGTTGAGGCGGGGCTAGCCATTGCAGAAATGTTAGCATCGATGTCCAAGCCGACTGTTTCTATTGTGCTTGGTGGAGGACATTCGATCGGAGTGCCAATTGCGGTATCGTGCGACTATTCGTTTATCGCAGAAACGGCGACGATGACGATTCACCCGATTCGTTTGACGGGTCTTGTCATCGGTGTCCCGCAAACGTTTGAGTATTTAGATAAAATGCAAGAGCGCGTTGTCAATTTTGTTGTGAAACATTCAAATATTAGTGAAGAAAAATTTAAAGAACTCATGTTTTCTAAAGGAAATTTAACACGCGATATCGGAACGAATGTGGTGGGAACAGATGCGGTAAAGTACGGTTTAATTGACGAGGTCGGAGGGCTATCGCAAGCGATGCGCAAATTGCGGGAATTCATTGATCATTCTAAGCAACAAGGGGCGATGTTACAATGATTTTACATACGATCGTTCCGGAATTTATCGTTTTTCAAACGAATGAGGCGGAGTATAAAAAACAACGCACGGTCCAATATAACGGGGTGTCTTTACTTGTGCAACAAACAGAAACGAATGAGTATGAAATTGTGCGGGTGCTAAGCAGCGATCCACAACATTATTTAACGTATGAACCAGGCACAAAACTTTATGCGACATCACTACAATTTATGGTATAATAAGAACAAGCAGCCACGCTTCACTGTTGGCTGCTTTTTCACCTTATATGTTGGAGTGGGCGAAATGGGAAAGAAAAATAAGCGTCGCACAAACAAACAAGATCAATGGAAAAAAACATTGCGTTTTGAATTCATCGGATTAACGATGCTAGCATGCACAGTCATTGCGATGGCGAACGTCGGAGCTGTCGGGCGTTCACTCGTTTTTGCCACCCGCTTTTTTATGGGAGAGTGGTATATCGTTGCATTATTAGGGGCGCTTGTTATATCGCTATACGTGATTTGGAAAAGGGCATGGCCTCCGTTTTTTCAACGCGTCCTCGTTGGATTGTACTTGATCGTTCTTTCGTTATTGTTGTTTAGTCACGAAGCGCTATTTCATATTTTATCAAGAAATGGAAAATTGGTGAATCCGAGCATTATTCAAACGACGTGGGAGTTATTTTGGAAAGATGTGCGTGGGGAAAACGGGTCTTTTTCTGATTTAGGCGGAGGTATGCTTGGCGCTTTATTGTACACAATTAGCTATTATTTATTTGATCAATTAGGAACAAAATGGATTGCTTCGCTGTTGATGATACTTGGCGTGTTGCTTTTGACAGGAAAAACGTTACGTGATACAGCAGGAAAAGGAATTGAATGGTTTGTTTCGTTTATGCGGAAGCAAACGAAAGCGGTTATCGCCGATGTTCGTTCATTTTTCAATCGTCCGAAAAAAGAAAAGCAACAGCAGCCACATATTGAAGTAGTGACAGCGCTGGAGGAAAAAGAGGAAGAGGAAGACGAAACGATCGTCGTGGAAGGTCCTGTCATTTCCAACTTCAATGAAGGAGCGGAAGAAGAAAAGCCGATCGTATTTACGCAAACACATGAAACAGATTACGCGTTGCCGCCCATTGATTTGCTTTCTCCTCCGAAGGCAGTTGATCAATCGCGGGAAAAAGAAAGTATTTATGAAAATGCCCGCAAGCTTGAAAAAACGTTTCAAAGCTTCGGTGTAAAGGCAAAGGTAACGAAAGTGCATATCGGTCCAGCTGTCACAAGATACGAAGTATATCCAGATGTCGGTGTGAAAGTAAGTAAAATCGTTAGTTTAAGTGACGATTTAGCGCTCGCTCTAGCGGCAAAAGACATTCGCATTGAAGCACCGATTCCCGGAAAATCAGCGATCGGCATTGAAGTGCCAAATGAAGAAATTGCGATGGTTTCTTTACGCGAAGTATTAGAAGCGAAAGAAGCCGATAAACGAGAGGCGAAACTGTTAATCGGACTTGGGCGCGATATATCGGGACAAGCGGTGCTTGCTGAACTAAATAAAATGCCTCATTTACTTGTTGCTGGTGCGACGGGAAGCGGGAAAAGTGTATGTATTAACGCCATTATCGTTAGCTTGCTTATGCGCACGAAACCGCATGAAGTGAAAATGATGATGATTGATCCGAAAATGGTGGAGTTAAGTGTATATAACGGCATTCCGCATTTGCTTTCTCCGGTCGTAACCGATCCGAAAAAAGCGTCTCAAGCGTTAAAAAAAGTAGTGAGCGAAATGGAGCGACGATATGAGCTCTTTTCGCATACGGGCACGCGCAATATTGAAGGATATAACGAATATATCGATCGTCATAATGAAACAGCAGAAATCAAGCAACCGCTTTTACCGTACATTGTCGTCATCGTTGACGAACTAGCCGACTTAATGATGGTTGCTTCAAGCGATGTAGAAGATTCCATCACTCGTCTTGCTCAAATGGCGCGCGCAGCAGGCATTCATTTAATTATCGCCACGCAGCGTCCATCTGTTGATGTTATTACAGGCGTCATTAAAGCAAACATTCCGTCTCGCATTGCATTTAGCGTATCATCACAGACGGACTCCCGAACGATTTTAGACATGGGTGGAGCTGAAAAATTGCTTGGGCGAGGTGACATGCTCTTCTTACCTGTCGGTGCGTCTAAACCTGTTCGGGTTCAAGGAGCTTTTGTGTCCGATCAAGAAGTAGAAAATGTCGTACAATATGTCATTTCACAACAAAAAGCACAATACGAAGAAACGATGATCGCGCAAGATGATGAACCGACAGAAGCGTTTGATGATGAGTTGTTTGATGAAGCGGTTCAGCTCGTCATTGATATGCAAAGTGCATCTGTTTCGATGTTGCAGCGACGATTTCGTATCGGTTATAACCGAGCAGCACGTCTAATTGATGCGATGGAAGCTCGCGGCATTGTTGGACCTTATGAAGGAAGTAAACCGCGCGCTGTGCTCGTATCGTCAAACGATCAAGCAAAAACGTCATGAAAGAGGCTGAAAAACAAGCCTCTTTTTTGTATAAATGGGGCATAATAATGATATATTATTAAAATCGCTTACATATGATTTCATACGACTTTTTTCGACATTTTTTTTATTCCCTATTTATTTATGAACGAAAAAATGTTATATTATTAATAAGAAATTTGTCTAACATCAGATGTCTGATATCTAAGGTGGGGGATGGTGAATGTCTGTTAAATCTGATCATCGACACTTATATTTACAAGTGATTGATCGTATTAAAAAAGATATTGAAAAAGGGGTATATAAGGAAAAAGAAAAACTCCCTTCTGAGTTTGAGCTAGCAAGACAGTTAGGAGTAAGTCGAGCGACATTGCGGGAAGCATTACGCGTATTAGAAGAAGAAAATGTCATCATCCGCCGCCACGGTGTCGGGACGTTCGTTAGTTCCCGCCCGATGTTCACCTCAGGTATTGAACAACTAAGTAGCGTGACGGAGATGATTCGCCAAGCCGGGCGTAAACCGGGGACGATTTTTTTATCTTCTTCTATTCAAAAACCGACTGAAGATGATATAAAGCGCTTTCAATGTCATAAAGAGGAAGATTTACTTGTTGTTGAGCGGGTACGAACAGCGAATAATGAGCCGGTCGTTTATTGTATTGATAAAGTTCCGTGTAAATATTTACCTAAAGGAATTGCTTATGAAAATGAGTCGTTATTAGAAATATTACATAATGAAGCGAATCGGTATATCGCGTATGCTGTTACACACATTGAACCGCTTGGCTATCACGAAAAAGTGTCACCGATTTTACAATGCGAGCCGGAAACAGCGCTTTTAGTTTTAAAGCAAATGCATTTTGACGAAAATGACGAGCCGATTTTATACTCAATCGACTACTTCAAATCAGATAAGTTTAGTTTCCACGTGTTAAGAAAACGCGTGTAGCTTATAAAAGCGCTTATCCTGTTAAGGAGGTGACGTTGGAGGGAGAAGGATATTTTGCATTTCACTTTTTACTAATCCATATTTAATTTGAGGGGGTAATGATTGATGAAGAAAAAGCGTTTTGGATTGTCGATGTCTTTATTATTGACTGCCGGTATGCTTCTTGGCGGCTGCGGGCAGGCGAAAGAAGAGCCGAAAAAAGAGGAAGGAAAAGCGTCTGAGTTTAGCGTAGCGATGGTTACAGACGTTGGTGGAATTGACGATAAGTCGTTCAACCAATCAGCATGGGAAGGATTACAAAAATTTGGTGAAGAAAACGGTTTGAAAAAAGGAAAAGGTGGCTATGACTACTTACAGTCAAAAGGCGATGCGGATTACGCAACAAACTTAAATAAACTTGTACGTAACGATTTTGACCTCATTTACGGTATCGGTTTCTTAATGACAGATGCCATTACAGAAATTGCAGACCAAAAACCGGACAATAAGTTTGCGATCGTCGACAGCGTTGTTGAAAAACCGAATGTCGCAAGCATTACATTTAAAGAGCATGAAGGTTCATTCCTTGTCGGTGTTGTCGCTGGTTTAATGACAAAAACGAATAAAATCGGTTTCGTTGGCGGTGTTGAAATGCCGCTAATTGAAAAATTCGAAAGCGGCTTCATTGCAGGGGTAAAAGCGGTAAACCCAAACGCGACAGTTGAAGTGCAATATGCGGGTGCGTTTGACAAAGCAGACAAAGGAAAAGCAATTGCTTCAAGCATGTATGCATCTGGTATCGATATTATTTACCACGCGGCCGGTGGAACAGGAAACGGTGTATTTTCTGAAGCAATTGACTTGAAAAAACAAGATCCGAACAAAGAAATTTGGGTCATTGGTGTTGACCGCGACCAATATGAAGAAGGAAAAGTGCCTGGAACAGATAAAAGCGTAACATTAACGTCAATGGTAAAACGTGTTGACGTTGCAGTATACGACTTAGCAACAAAAACGAAAAACGGCAACTTCCCTGGCGGTCAAGCTGTGGAGTACGGCTTAAAAGAAGATGGTGTAGGCATTGCGCCGACATCGAAAAACAACGTCCCTGAAGACGTATTGAAACAAGTGGATGAGTGGAAACAAAAAATTATTAACGGCGAAGTGAAAGTACCTACAACTCGTGCTGAATTGAAATAAGCAAATGGCTGTTCTCCGAAGAGCGCGTTTCTTCGGAGAACCACTAAATGAAGAGTTGCAACATGTTGCAGCTTTTCATTTAGTGATTTTAACAAGCTCACATAAGGAGTGGATCACGTTTGGAATACGTAATTGAAATGTTAAATATCCGCAAAGTTTTCGGGAATTTTGTGGCAAACGATAACATTACGTTGCAATTGAAAAAAGGGGAAATTCATGCGCTATTAGGTGAAAACGGCGCAGGAAAATCGACGTTAATGAACGTACTATTCGGTTTATATCAGCCGGACGGTGGGGAAATTCGTGTCAAAGGGAAAAAAGTAAATATCGCCAATCCGAACGTCGCCAACGACTTAGGGATCGGAATGGTGCATCAACACTTTATGCTCGTTGATACATTTACAGTAACGGAAAACATCATTTTAGGAAGCGAACCGAAAAAAGGTGGACAAATCGATATTGAGCGCGCAGAAAAAGAAGTGCGCGAGCTGTCCGAGCGTTACGGTTTGGCAGTTGATCCGAAAGCGAAAATTGCAGACATTTCTGTCGGGATGCAGCAACGTGTAGAAATTTTAAAAACGTTATATCGTGGGGCAGATATTTTAATTTTTGACGAACCAACAGCAGTGTTAACGCCACAAGAAATTCAAGAACTTATCCAAATTATGAAAGCGCTTGTACGTGAAGGAAAATCGATTATTTTAATTACGCACAAATTAAAAGAAATTATGGAAGTGTGTGATCGTGTTACTGTCATTCGACGAGGAAAAGGCATCGGCACATTAAACGTATCGGAAACAAACCCAAACGAACTCGCTGCACTCATGGTTGGACGTGAAGTGCATTTCAAAACAGAAAAACAACCTCCGAAAGTCGGAAAACCTGTCCTTGAAATTGAAGATTTAGTCGTGAAAGATTCACGTGGCATTACGGCAGTCGACCATTTACATTTAACTGTCCATGCAGGAGAAATTGTCGGAATCGCAGGGGTGGACGGAAACGGACAGACGGAGTTAATTGAAGCGATCACCGGTTTAATAAAGTCAGAATCGGGTTCTATTCGTTTAAATGGAAAAGAGATTCGCAATTTAACACCTAGACAAATTACGGAAACGGGTGTAGGCCATATCCCACAAGACCGCCATAAACATGGTCTTGTGCTAGACTTCCCAATCGGGGAAAACATGGTGCTCCAAACGTATTATAAAGAGCCGTACTCAAAACGCGGCATTTTAAACTTTAAAGCGATTTACGATAAAGCACGTCAGCTTATTCAAGAATTTGACGTTCGTACGCCAGACGAATATACGAAAGCGCGGGCTTTATCAGGAGGAAACCAACAAAAAGCGATCATCGGCCGCGAAGTAGACCGCGACCCAGATTTACTCATCGCCGCGCAACCGACACGCGGACTTGACGTTGGAGCGATCGAATTCATTCATAAACGTCTCATCGAACAGCGCGATAAAGGAAAAGCGGTATTGCTCGTTTCATTCGAATTAGATGAAATTATGAACGTCAGCGATCGCATTGCCGTTATTTATGAAGGAAAAATTGTAGCTATTGTCGATCCGAAAGAAACGACAGAACAAGAGCTTGGCTTGTTGATGGCAGGAAGCAAACGGAAGGAAGCAGGTGTATCATCATGAATGAAAATCGTTTAACGAACATTCTCGTCCCTGTTTTTGCAGTTATTCTTGGAATTATTGCGGGCGCCATTGTCATGCTTGTCAGTGGTTATGACCCAATTGCCGGATATTCTGCTTTATTGTATGGGGCTTTTGGTGATCGATATTATATTGGGGAAACGATTCGTCAAGTGACACCATATATTTTAGCGGGGTTAGCGGTTGCCTTTGCGTTTCGTACAGGGCTATTTAACATCGGTGTAGAAGGGCAACTCATCGTCGGTTGGCTTGCAGCTGTTTGGGTTGGCGTTTCCTTTGAGCTCCCAAAAGTCATTCATTTGCCGTTAGCAATTGTTGCGGCAGCACTTGCAGGTGCGCTTTGGGGATTTATTCCCGGCTTTTTAAAAGCGCGTTTCCGCGTCCATGAAGTCATCGTGACGATTATGATGAACTATATTGCGCTATACGTATCGAATGCGGTCATTCGTTCCGTTTTATCCGATCAAGGTTTTAAATCGGAAAAAATTCATCCGTCCGCATCGTTACGTTCAGAATTTTTACAGTCTTTAACTGATTACTCCACGCTTCATTACGGTATTATTATTTCGTTAATTGCGGCCGTTGTCATGTGGTTCTTGCTTGAAAAAACGACGACAGGATATGAACTTCGTGCCGTCGGTTTTAACCAACATGCCTCTCATTATGCAGGGATGAATGTCAACCGCAATATTATATTAGCGATGGTCATTTCAGGAGCATTTGCAGGGATTGCTGGTGCGATGGAAGGGCTAGGAACGTTTGAAAACGTCTCGGTCAAAGCTGGATTTACTGGAGTCGGATTCGATGGAATTGCGGTTGCCCTCCTTGGTGGAAATAACGCATTCGGAATTATTTTAGCAGCGATCTTATTTGGAGCGTTAAAAGTCGGAGCGCTTGAAATGCCATCAGCAGCCGACGTGCCGACAGAACTTGTTGACATCGTCATCGCGTTGATTATTTTCTTCGTTGCTTCAAGCTACTTAATTCGTCTTGTGCTTACGCGCTTCAAAAAGGAGGGAAAATAAATGTTACACATCCTTGAAATTATTATTCCTTCCGCGATTTTCTTTGCGGCACCTCTTATTTTCACGGCGCTCGGTGGCGTATTTAGCGAACGTTCCGGCGTTGTCAATATCGGATTAGAAGGATTGATGGTTACCGGTGCATTTACCGGTATAGTGTTTAACTTAACGTTTGCCGATCAATTTGGTGAATTCACACCATGGCTTGCAATGCTTGTGGCGATGGTTGTTGCTTCGATTTTCTCGCTTATGCATGCGGTTGCGGCGATTTCACTTCGCGCGGACCAAGTCGTTAGCGGGGTGGCGATCAACTTTTTAGCTTTAGGATTATCGTTGTTCCTTGTGAAAATGTGGTATGGAAAAGGTCAAACTGACCAAGTGCAAGTCGGTTTCGATAAAATCGATATTCCAATTTTAAGCAAAATTCCGATTCTCGGTCCGATTTTATTTTCAAACGGATATATTCCATCTTACTTAGCGATTGTATTAGCATTTGTCGTATGGTACGTCATTTATAAAACGCCGTTTGGCCTTCGTCTTCGTGCTGTTGGAGAACATCCGATGGCGGCGGATACGATGGGAATTAACGTCGCAAAAATGCGGTACATCGCAGTGATGTTAAGCGGTGCGCTTGCAGGGATTGGCGGTTCGATTTATGCAACGATTATTTCACGCGATTTTAGCCATGCGACAATTTCTGGACAAGGGTTTATGGCGCTTGCGGCGATGATTTTCGGAAAATGGCATCCGCTTGGTGCGATGGGAGCAGCGCTTTTCTTCGGATTTGCGCAAAGTTTAAGTATCGTTGGACAGGCGATTCCGTTTTTGAAAAACGTACCAACCGTTTACTTGCTCATTTTGCCGTATGCGTTAACCATTTTAGCGTTAACTGGGTTTATCGGACGTGCAGATGCGCCAAAAGCGCTCGGTACGCCGTACGTAAAAGGAAAACGTTAATAGGGAAAAGACTTCGGGACAGCCCGAAGTCTTTTTTTCACGCTTTTGATCACGCATAATAAAAGCAAGGAGGGGATTTCATTGCATAAATTAGTTGATCAATTATTTTTTGAACTGCAACGTCCCGTAACGATTGAATCGCGCGATTTTGAATTGCTTTCATATAGCGGTCATCACGATGAAACGGATGAGGTGCGCATGCGCACCATTTTAAGCAAACGAGCATCCGCTCACGTTTTTCATTATTTGCATGAACATGGATGGATGCAAAAAATTGAACAAGCAGACGGAGTCGTTAGCATTCCTCCACTTCCTGAGATTGATCTTGGCGCACGCGCTGTCGTTTGCTTAAAACATGCTGGGAAAGTATATGGCTATCTTTGGGTACAAGCTGCGTTTCACGATTTAACAGACGAGCAACGGAGACGGATCGAAGAAGTAGCAAAAGAGGCCGCTCAAATATTACACGAGCAAATGGGAAAAAGATACAAACGGCAAGAAGAAGTTCATGACCTTTTTCTGCGCTTTATTCAATACCGTGATATGAGCGAACGAGACGTTCAAATGGAACTACAGTTGCTTGGGGTAACGTTTCCTTCACGATTTGCTGTTGTTGTTTTTTATGTCGAAAATGACAGGAGAAAAGATGACATTCGGCAATATATGACATGGATGACAAAAGCAACACATGCCCCAATCTTTTTTATTCATCACAATCATCCGTTTTTGCTTATTGTTGGGAAAACACCGACGCAACGTCCGATCGATATAGTGAACATGATGATCACAAAATTACAACAAGATTTTCATTGTCGAATCGATCACGATGTTCTCGTTGGCATTGGCAATGAATATAACGGGCTGCAAAAACTGCGCGACAGTTATAAAGAGGCGATGGAAGTGATTCATTTGAAAAAGCATATGGATGAGCCGTTACCGCATGCTTATTGCGATTTAGGTATTTATCGCATCGTTCCATTCATATACGAACAATACAAACAACGTCGCTATAAAAACGAAGCGATTATGAAACTAAAAAAGCACGATGAACAACATGGAACCGATTTTTTACATACGCTTCGTACGTACATTCAACACGACTGCAATATGAAACAAACAGCCGAAAGTTTATACATTCATCCGAATACATTACATTATCGACTAAAGCGCATGCAGTCGATCACAACTCTTCCGCTGCACGATTTTGAACAACGAATGATGTTATATATCGATCTCCTTTTATACAAATATAAGGAAAGTGTTGTGGATGAGCAACAAAAATAAGCAGAAATGATTATATATTGACGACAAACAATTTTCAGAAAGTATAAATTATAATGAATCGTAGAATATGTGACAAAATCGTGAAAGGATCGATGCATGTGACTGTACCATACAAACATGAACCGTTTACAAACTTTGCAATTGAGCAAGAAGCAGATGCGTTTCGTCAAGCGCTTGCTTATGTTGAAACACAGCTTGGACAAGCGTATCCAATCATTATTGGAGGAAAACGAATCGTTACGGAAGAGAAAGTTGTGTCAGTGAATCCAGCGAATAAACAACAAGTGGTTGGGGTCGTCTCAAAAGCGACGAAAGCGCTCGCTGATAAAGCAATGCAAGCGGCACTTTCTGCATTTGAAACGTGGAAGCGCGTATCGCCAAAGGTGCGCGCCGATGTGTTGCTGCGCGCAGCAGCGATGTTAAGAAGAAGAAAACATGAATTTTCTGCATGGCTAGTGAAAGAAGTCGGTAAACCGTGGAAAGAAGCAGATGCTGATACAGCGGAAGCGATTGACTTTTTAGAATATTACGCGAGACAAATGATTTCTCTTGCGGAAGGTGTACCTGTGCTCAGCCGTTCCGGAGAGTCAAACCGATTTTTTTATGTGCCGCTTGGTGTCGGATTAATTATTTCACCGTTTAATTTCCCACTTGCGATTATGGCTGGAACGACGGTTGCTGCCATTGTGACAGGAAACACGGTCATTTTGCGACCATCCGATCGCGCCCCAATTGTTGCTGCAAAGTTTGTTGAGCTGATGGAAGAGGCCGGTCTCCCTCAAGGAGTATTAAACTATTTGCCGGGAGGAGAAGCAGAGGTCGGAGAATATATTGTCGAACATCCGCAAACACGCTTCATTTCTTTTACAGGATCGCGCGCCGTTGGATGTCGCATTTATGAACGGGCAGCGATCGTTCAACCAGGACAAAAATGGTTGAAGCGTGTCATCGCAGAAATGGGTGGAAAAGATGCGATTATCATTGATCGGGATGCGGATCTTGAATTAGCAGCGCAATCGATCGTTGCTTCCGCATTCGGTTTTTCCGGGCAAAAATGCTCGGCATGCTCGCGTGCTATCGTTCTTGAAGATGTATATGACGAAGTGCTTGCGCGCGTCGTTGCGTTAACAAAGCAATTAAAGGTCGGCAATCCACAAGAGCAAAGCACGTTTATGGGACCTGTCATTGATCAAGTATCGTACGATAAAATTATGGGCTATATCGAAATTGGCAAGCAAGAAGGGAAGCTCATGACGGGGGGCGAAGGAGACGATACGACGGGATTTTTTATTCAGCCAACCATTTTTGCAGACGTCGCACCAACTGCGCGAATCATGCAAGAAGAAATTTTTGGTCCGGTCGTTGCGTTTACGAAAGTGCGTACGTTTGATGAAGCGCTTGAAGTGGCGAACAATACAGATTACGGATTAACAGGGGCAGTCATTTCAAACAATCGTGCTCATTTAGAAAAAGCGCGCGAACAGTTTCATGTTGGGAATTTATATTTTAATCGCGGTTGTACTGGAGCGATTGTCGGCTATCATCCGTTTGGTGGGTTTAACATGTCAGGAACAGATTCTAAAGCAGGTGGTCCAGACTATTTATTGCTCCATATGCAAGCAAAAACAGTCAGTGAAATGTTTTAAAAGGGGGAATGGCCATGCTTGCGCAACTATCGAAAAACATTTTTTTATACGCTTCACAAAGTAAAATGTTAAATCAAGCAGCGAAAAAATGGGGGCTCCGTTTCGGAGCTTCCCAAGTTGTTGCAGGGGAAACGATTGAAAGCGCTATCAAAAAAGTACGTGAACTAAATGAAAAAGGGCTCGTTTGTACGCTCGATCATTTAGGAGAGTTCGTTTCAAGTCGCGAAGAAGCTATTGAAGCGACACAATATAACATCCGCACATTAGAAGCTATCCATCGTGCAGGTGTTCAAAGCAACTTGTCCGTCAAATTGACGCAGCTTGGGCTTGATATTGACTTTGATTTTTGCTTAAACAACATGCGTCAAATTGTTGAAACGGCGAAAAGATATAACAACTTCGTGCGCATCGATATGGAAGATTCAGCGCATTGCCAAGCGACGCTCGATTTATTACACGAACTACGCCGCACGTACGACAACGTTGGAACTGTCATTCAAGCATATTTATATCGCGCTGAACAAGATGTAAAAGATTTAAAAGGAGTATCGCTTCGTTTAGTGAAAGGAGCGTATAAAGAGTCGCCAGAAGTGGCGTTTCAAGAGAAACAACAAATTGATGAAAACTACATGAATATTATTCGTCTTCACTTATTAAGCGGAAGTTATACAGCGATTGCCACACATGATCATCATATTATTGAAAAAGTAAAAAAGTTTGCGAAAGAAAATAATATTCCGCGTAATCAATTTGAGTTTCAAATGTTATATGGCTTTCGAACAGATATGCAACAACAGCTTGCAAAAGAAGGCTATACAATGCGCGTATACGTTCCATTCGGAAACGATTGGTTTGGCTATTTCATGCGCCGATTAGCAGAACGTCCACAAAACGTCGCGTTCGCATTAAAAGGCTTTTTTGGAAAATAATTTTTTGTACAAATTGTGAACATATTTTAGTATAATGATACGTACAAAGGGGTTTTTATAGACAACAAAGGAAGGGGAGATTGTTTTGGTTATTACATCTGTCGTTTTGTATATGGTAGGGATGTTATTCATCGGGTATTGGGCGTATAAACGGACATCGAACTTGTCTGATTATATGTTAGGCGGACGAACGCTCGGTCCAGCAGTGACCGCGTTAAGCGCCGGAGCATCGGATATGAGCGGTTGGTTGTTGCTTGGGTTGCCGGGAGCGATGTATGCGCAAGGGTTGAGCGCTTCATGGATTGTGATCGGATTAGCTCTTGGAGCGTATGCGAACTGGTTATACGTTGCTCCACGTTTACGAGTATATACGGAAGTAGCGAACGATTCGATTACGATTCCGTCGTTTTTAGAAAACCGTTTCGGTGATACATCGAAGTTACTGCGTCTCGTTTCCGGATTCGTCATTATGATTTTCTTTACGTTTTACGTTTCTTCTGGTCTCGTTTCTGGTGGGGTCATGTTTAAAAATTCGTTTGGTACAGATTATCATACAGGATTATGGATTGTAGCTGGTGTTGTTGTCGCGTACACATTATTCGGGGGATTTTTAGCGGTCAGTTGGACGGACTTTGTGCAAGGACTCATTATGTTTATTGCGCTTATTCTCGTGCCGGTTGTGACGCTTATGCACATTGGGGGAATTACGGAGACAACGACAACGATTCGCGATATAGATCCGAACTTGCTTGATTTGTTTAAAGGGACGAGCGTTGTCGGTATCATCTCGCTATTTGCATGGGGACTTGGCTATTTCGGCCAGCCGCACATTATTGTTCGTTTTATGGCGATTTCCTCGGTGAAAGAAATGAAACAAGCGCGCCGCATTGGAATGGGCTGGATGATCTTTTCGTCTGTCGGTGCGATGTTAACAGGTCTTTTTGGAATCGCTTACTTTAAACGAGCAGGCATGACGTTAGAAGATCCAGAAACAGTATTTATTAAACTCGGGGAAATTTTATTCCATCCGCTTATTACAGGATTTTTACTTGCAGCGATTTTAGCGGCAATTATGAGTACGATTTCATCTCAATTGCTAGTGACATCTAGTTCACTAACGGAAGATTTATATAAAATTTTATTCCGTCGCTCAGCGTCTGATAAAGAGCTTGTATTTGTCGGTCGCTTATCTGTCCTACTTGTATCGATTGTTGCCTTGTTGCTCGCATACGAGCAAAATAATACCATTTTAAATCTTGTCGGTTATGCATGGGCAGGATTTGGGGCTTCATTCGGTCCTGTGATTATATTAAGTTTATACTGGCGCCGTATGACAAAATGGGGAGCGCTTGCGGGGATGATTGCAGGGGCAACGACAGTCATCATCTGGGCGAATTCTTCATATGCAAGCGTCATGTACGAAATGGTGCCGGGCTTTATCGCTAGTTTTATTGCCGTAATTATCGTCAGCTTATTGACAGTTACACCTGAAAAACGCGTGACAGAGCAATTTGATACGTTTAAACGTACGATTTCATCATAAGAAAAAGGTGTCCGAACAGGGCACCTTTTTACGTTGAAAACTGTCGGATCGCTCGTTTCATTGCAAAAGAAATGATTCCGTCTATTGTTTTTTTATAAAACTATGTTCTAAATCATCAACAAACAAAGTAAAAAAGGATTTTTCGTCTATTTGTAGAAAAGAAATACATGAAAGGGGAGTGGGGAAGTGAGAAACATATATATTTTTGTATGTGTCTGTCTGTTTTTATTTGCCCAACCAGCTTGGGCACAAGGAGAAACGAGCATTACATTAAGCGCCGCTGGCGATGTGACGCTTGGTCGCGATGAAAACTATGGCTATACATATTCGTTTGATCATGAAGCGAAAAAAAATGGCCTTGCTTTTTTTACAAAATATATTGAACCGATTTTTAAGCAAGATGATTTTACAACCGTCAATTTGGAAACAACGTTAACAAACGCAACGCAAAAAGCGGAGAAAAAGTTTCGTTTTCGAGGCGATCCGTCGTATGTCAACGTTTTAACGCGCGCGAGCATTGAAGGGGTCAATCTTGCGAATAATCATACGTTAGACTATGGACAAAAAGGATATATAGATACGATTGCTACGTTAAAACGAGCGAATGTCGGATATTTTGGGAACGGAGTACAGCTTGTGAAGACCGTTAAAGGAGTAAAAATTGGTGCGCTCGGCTATAAAGGATGGAGCGATACGAAGGCGGTACGAAAGCAAATTGCAAACGACATAAATTCCCTACGAAAACAAGGAGTCCAAATCATTCTCGTTCATTTCCATTGGGGTGACGAGCGAAGCTATATGCCAAATAACCCGCAAAAAGCGTTAGGGAGATTTGCGATCGATAGCGGAGCAGATCTTGTCGTTGGTCATCATCCGCACGTCATTCAAGGAATAGAGCAATATAAAGGGAAAATGATCGTTTATAGCTTAGGTAATTTTATGTTTGGAGGCAATAAAAATCCGAGCGATAAAGATACGTTCGTTTATCAACAAACATTTTATTTTGTTAACGGCCAAAAACAGCCGAAAACAACGATTCGCATCATTCCATTTTGCATCTCATCTGTCACGACGCGAAACAACTATCAACCGATTCCACTTCAAGGAAAAGAAGCAAGTCGCGTAAAAGAAAAAATCGTCAATTTATCAGCAAAAATTAATAAACCAACATGGCTCGTATATGAAAAATAAAGTATAATGGAAAGAAAAGGAGTTGATTTTATGTACATCGGGGACATTGTATTTCAACTCGTGATGCTCGGTACGTTGCTTGGGGTTTTTGCTGTATTCGTTTTTGGTGCTGTATGGTTGACAAGGTCTATAAAGGGAAAAAGAGGGTAAAATTTATTTTAGATGATTAAAACCGAGCGATATGCTCGGTTTTATAATGCCTTTCCGCAAGATGGACAAAAGCGAAAATCTGTTTGTACGTTTGTTCCGCAGTATGGACAAAACTTCCCTTCTTCATGATGGGCGAAGCGAGCATTTAGCGGATCTTTTTCTTCATTTTCTTCAACGATATCGACGATGGACATCCGTTCTTTCCCTGTGGCGTTTTTATAATGATATACCGCCTGAAAAATACCGATGCCAATAACGATCAGTCCGAAAAAAGGAAAGAGTTGTGTTCCTGCAATTGGAGATTCTTTTGTAATGGAAAAAGTCATAAACGTCCAAAATATGCCGAATAAAATGGTGGCGATACTGCCAATAAATCCTTGTATGGACGGTCCACGGCCAGGTTTTATACTTTTCATGTGTATTCCTCCAATTTGTTTGATACATCCATTATATACAAGAAATAGAGGAAGTTCATGTTGTTTTTAAATAAAAGGAGTAGAATGTATGCTAGAATGAGTGTGGATGCCATAAAATATATGGTAAGCATCATGGAACAGGAGGAGGGTTTTATGATATGTCATTATCATCATTAAGGCGTGAAGCGAGGAAAGCATTGAAAGGAAAATGGGGGAGTGCGGTGCTTCTCATACTTGTTTATGCCCTTGTAACGATGGTTGTTCCTTTCAGTGTTGAGGTTGTGTTTAGTGGAGGATGGGAAGCGTGGCTTTATCAAGAAACTGTACCGACATCAGCCTCGATTGTAAGCATGTTCGTTTCGTTTGCACTTATCCCGCTTAGTGTCGTCTTGTATTGGTTGTTTTTAGATGCGTATCGCAATGAGCCTATTCGTATCGCTCCGCTATTTACTGTTTATCAAAACGGAAAATTAACTTTAAAGCTGATTGGTACTTCGCTTTTATTCGGGCTTTTCGTCTTTTTATGGAGTTTATTGCTCATCATCCCGGGAATTATTAAATCGTTATCTTACTCACAAACGTTCTTTCTCTTAAAAGATCATCCAGAGTACAGTGCACTTCAAGCGATTAGCGAAAGTAAAAAACGAATGAAAGGGTATAAAGGAAAGCTATTTTTACTATATTTGAGCTTTATCGGTTGGGGACTTCTCTCGATCCTCACGTTTGGTATCGGATTTTTATGGCTCGTCCCATACATCTACACATCGCTTGCTGCGTTTTACGATCAATTTATTCGTACGCAAGAAGCACCGGCTGAATAAAACGAACAAGGGCCCCCTTGTTCGTTTTATTTTTTTGAAATAAAACTAGTAAAATATCAAATTGTTTTGTAAAATCATTAAAGAAAGAATATTGTTTCTTTTTGTCGAACAGATAAAAGTGCAGAGTCTTTTTGATTTAACGATATAGCCACGTTTGTAAAATAAACAATAATAGTGACATACTATAATTGAAATGTGTTATAATAAATACGGAGAAGTTTTTGATCGAATTGATGGGATTTAGGGGGTCCAATGATGAAAACAGATGTCATTTTAATTGGTGCGGGGATTATGAGTGCGACTTTAGGGACGTTGTTAAAAGAATTGGCACCAGAGTGGGATATTGCGGTATTTGAAAGGTTAGACCAACCAGCAGATGAAAGTTCGAACGAATGGAACAATGCCGGAACCGGTCATGCCGCACTTTGTGAACTAAACTACACAGTAGAAAAAGCGGACGGATCAATTGACATAAGCAAAGCGATTAAAATTAACGAACAATTTCAAGAGTCGCTACAATTTTGGTCTTATCTTGTTCAAAATAAGCGCATTCGCGACCCGAAGGACTTTATTATGCCTATTCCACATATGAGTTTCGTACAAGGGGAAGAAAACGTCGCGTTTTTGAGAAAGCGCTTTGAACAGATGGCTAATCATCCGTTATTTAAAGGGATGGAGTTTTCTGACGATCCGCAAAAATTAGAAGAGTGGATTCCGCTGATGATGGAAGATCGTATCGTTACTGAACCGATTGCAGCAACAAGAATTGAAGCGGGAACGGACGTGAATTTCGGGGCTTTAACACGCATGTTATTTGAGCATTTAGAACATAAGCATGTGAATTTGTATTATAAACATCATGTTGAAGATATGAAACGAACAAGTGATAACTTATGGGAAGTAAAAGTACGCAATTTAGCGACAGGGGAAGTTGACGTTCACACAGCGAAGTTCGTCTTTATCGGGGCAGGCGGCGGCAGCTTGCATTTACTACAAAAATCCGGCATCCCTGAAGGAAAAGGAATCGGTGGATTCCCGGTAAGTGGGCTGTTTATGGTGTGCAACAATCCAGACATTATCGAGCAACATCATGCGAAAGTGTACGGAAAAGCGAAAGTTGGTGCACCGCCGATGTCTGTCCCGCATTTAGATACGAGATTCATAGGCAATGAGAAAATGTTATTATTTGGACCGTTCGCTGGGTTTTCACCAAAGTTTTTAAAGAACGGTTCGATATTCGACTTAATTACGTCTGTCAAACCGCACAACGTGCTGACAATGCTTGCGGCAGGGGCGAAAAACATGGCACTTACAAAATATTTAATCGAACAAGTCATGTTATCAAAAGAACAACGCATGGAAGAATTGCGCGAATTTATCCCGAATGCGAAAAGCGAAGATTGGGATGTTATTATCGCTGGTCAGCGCGTGCAAGTCATTAAAGATACAGAAGCAGGTGGCAAAGGAACACTTCAATTCGGTACGGAAGTTGTTGCTGCACATGACGGCTCCGTTGCCGCTTTACTCGGTGCATCGCCAGGCGCTTCAACGGCTGTTCATGTCATGCTTGAAGTCATTGAAAAATGCTTCCCAAATGAGATGAAACAATGGGAACCAAAAATTAAAGAAATGATTCCTTCATACGGCGTGTCGCTGATGAAAAACGAAACACTTTTACGCGACGTACAAACGCTCGCTGCTCAAACGCTTGGCCTAAAAGAAAACATGCCGCTCCAAATTGCATAAATACGAAAGGCAGAAGTCGGTGGACTTCTGTCTTTTTTCGTAGCGATCATGCATTTGTTGTAACGAGAAAAAAGGGGTTCTGTTTTTAGGTTTATCATCAAAATATGTACTTCTTTTTTAACAATATAAAAAAAGAGTAATGTGGAAGTAAAGTAGAGTTTTTCGTTTCCTGACCATGGTCGTTTTTACTTATCAAGTACAACTTATGGTGGAAATCCAAAAAATGTTGAAATAACAAAAAGATTGTAATAATATATTTTTATATAAAAATACATAATTTTCAGTTTATTCAATAGGAGGTGACTGCTTGTTGAAACGATCAGTGTTACAAATAGAAAGTTTGCGAGTTTCTTTCAGGATTCAAGATGAGTATTATGCAGCGGTGGATGATGTTTCGCTAACTGTTCACGAAAACGAGGTGCTTGCCATTGTCGGAGAGTCCGGATGTGGAAAAAGCGCGCTCGCTCTTTCGATTATCGGATTACATCCGCCGGAACGGACGAAATTAGAAGGGGCTGTAGTATTTAAAGGAAAAAATCTTTTAACACAATCGGTACAAGCATTAAATCAAATTCGCGGAAAAGATATCGGCATGATTTTTCAAGATCCGCTGACGGCGTTAAATCCGCTTATGACTGTTGGCAAACAAATTGAAGAAAGCATGGACTATCACACCACACTATCTACCGCTGAGAAACGAAATCGGACGCTAGAGTTGCTTGAGCACGTTGGCATTCCAAATCCGTCACAAACGTATGACCGTTATCCTCATGAATTATCAGGAGGAATGCGACAACGTATAGTCATTGCGATTGCGATTACTTGTAATCCAGCGCTACTCATTGCCGATGAACCGACGACGGCGTTAGATGTCACGATTCAAGCACAAATTATTCGCCTATTAAAAAACTTACAGCAACAACTCAACACAGGCATTCTTTTAATTACTCATGACTTAGGGGTAGTTGCCGAAATGGCAGATCGGGTCGCCGTCATGTATGCAGGCGAAATTGTCGAGCTTGCGGATGTACATACGCTATTTACCCGCCCGTTGCACCCGTATACCCGTTCGTTACTGCAGTCCATCCCTTCCTTGCAAACTCCAAAAGAAACGCTTCATGTGATTCAGGGGATTGTTCCACCATTGACGAAACTTCCGAGAACTGGCTGCAGATTTCGATCCAGAATTAGTTGGATTCATGAATCAAAACATGAGCCACATCCTATATTGCGCGAAGTCGAACCAAACCATTGGGTTCGTTGCACGTGTTACCAACATTTTTACTTTCCCGATGGGGGGGAAAAGGCATGACATTTCTCCGAGTCAATCAACTAAAAGTGCATTATCCGGTGCGCGGTGGGTTTTTTCGTAAGGTCATCGGGCATGTAAAAGCGGTCGATGGGATTAGCTTTGAATTGAAAAAAGGGGAAACGTACGGACTAGTCGGGGAGTCGGGATGCGGGAAAACGACAACGGGGCGAACAATTATTGGCCTAGTGAAAGCGACAGCAGGAGAAATTTTGTTTGATGGGAAAGATTTGACGAAACTAAGTCGCCGTGAATTTGTCCAATATCGAAAAGACATACAAATGATTTTCCAAGACCCGTACTCTTCGCTTAACCCAAGAAAACGAGTATTAGATATTGTTGCGGAGCCGTTGCGTAATTTTGAAAAACTATCTCCGCAAGAAGAAAAACGAAAAGTACAAGGTCTCATTGAAAAAGTAGGGCTGCATTCGGACTCCGTCTATAAATATCCTCATGAATTTTCCGGCGGACAACGGCAGCGTATTGGCATTGCCCGTGCCCTCACGCTCAATCCAAAGCTAATCATTGCTGACGAACCGGTATCGGCGCTTGACGTGTCTGTTCAAGCGCAAGTATTGAATTTCATGAAAGATATTCAAAAAGAGTTTCAGCTGACGTATTTGTTCATCAGCCATGATTTAGGAATTATTCGCCATATGTGTGATCGCATTGGTATTATGTACCGCGGGCAATTTGTTGAAGAAGGGACGAAGGACGAAATATTTCACGATCCGAAACATATTTATACAAAAAGGTTATTGGCGTCTATTCCTAACGCCGACCCGTTAAGACGGCAAGAGCAGCAAAAACTACGACAACAAATCGAAAAAGACTATGAACAATTGTATTCTCGTTATTTTGATGCGGAAGGAAGAGTATATCCACTGAAACGCATTTCCGAAACTCATTCGGTTGCGATCCCGTAAGAGAGGAAGGAGAGAGGATGGTCAAATTTATATTGCGACGTATCATGATGATGATTCCACAACTATTTGTTTTAAGTGTGCTTATTTTTCTGCTTGCCAAAGCGATGCCTGGTGACGCTTTAACAGGCCAGCTAGCAAACAATCCAAAAATGGATGCGCAAACGTTAGCAGAGATGAGAGAAAAACTAGGGCTAAACGACCCTCTGTATGTTCAATATACGCGTTGGATAAAAAATTTACTCCATGGAGATTTAGGATTATCATATGTTCATCAACAGCCTGTGACAGACTTGTTAGCAGGGAGAATGTGGAATACGATTTTGCTTTCGTTGTGTATTTTAGTGCTAACATACGCCATTGCCGTCCCCCTAGGAGTAATTTCCGGTCGTTGGCAAGATTCGTGGGCGGATAAGTTGATTGTCGGATATAGCTATGTTAGCTTTGCCACCCCGTTATTTATTTTTGCGCTCATCATGCTTTTTTTGTTTGGGTTTAAGCTCGGATGGTTTCCAACGGGCGGTAGCGTTGATATTCAGCTAGAGGAAGGGACATTTGATTATTACATAAGTAAGCTTAATCATCTTTTATTGCCGTCTTTATCTGGTGCGTTAATTAGTACGGTCGGAATCATTCAATATTTGCGTAGTGAAATTATTGACACAAAAGTAAAAGATTTTGTCCGCACGGCACGGGCAAAAGGAGTGCCAGAAGCGAAAATTTATTCGCGTCATATTTTGCGTAACTCATTTTTACCGATTGCCGCTTTTTTAGGCTATGAAATTACCGGATTAATTGGCGGATCTGTTTTTTTAGAATCTATTTTTAGTTATCCAGGTATCGGTCAGCTTTTTCTTCAGTCGATTATGCAGCGGGATTATAGCGTCGTGACAGCACTTGTGATGATTTCAGGACTTGCAACATTAATCGGGACATTGTTATCGGACATCATTTTAAGTGTTGTTGATCCGCGGATAAGAATCGATTAGAGGAGGGGGAAAAATGAAAAAGACAGAATATTCACCCTTTTCTGTTCTGTGGCGGGAAGTAGTGAAAGATAAACTAGCGCTTAGCTCTCTTTTGCTTCTTTCACTCATTCTATTCATTGTATACGGGGCTTCCATTGTACTAGATCAAGAAGAAATCGTCAAAGTCGATCTTTTGTCCATCTACTCCCCGCCGTCTGCCGAGCATTGGCTAGGAACAGACTATGGTGGAAGGGATATTTTAGGACAACTCATTATTGGGGCGAGAAATTCTTTTACGATCGGTTTAGCCATTACGTTGCTGACAGGATTAATCGGATTAACAATCGGATTAATTGCAGGTTATTTTGGTGGAGTAATTGATAACATCATTATGCGTATTATTGATTTTATCCTTATTTTGCCTTTTTTAATGCTAGTTATTGTTTTCGTGGCAATCGTTCCGAAATATAACGTGTTTACGTTTATTTTGATTATGAGTGCCTTTCTATGGACAGGAAAAGCGCGGCTCATTCGGGCAAAGGTGTTGGCGGAACGAGAGTTGGACTATGTGAGCGCCTCAAAAACGCTCGGCACGCCCGATTGGAAAATTATCGTTCGGGAAATATTACCGAACTTAAGCTCGATCATTATCGTGAATTTAACATTGAATCTTGCAGGCAATATCGGAATTGAGTCAGGACTAAGCTATTTAGGATTTGGTCTCCCAGAAAGCACGCCAAGCTTAGGGACATTAGTCAGCTATGCGACAAATCCGGATGTATTGCAAAACAAATGGTGGGTTTGGTTACCAGCATCAGTACTTATTTTAGTAATGATGTTGTGTATAAATTTTATCGGCCAAGCGTTAAAACGTGCGGCTGATGCAAGACAACGATTAGGATAAAAGGGGGAGATGGAATTGAAAAAAAGGTATTGGAAGTTTTTTAGCGTGCTCGCTGGACTGGCACTCGTATTGTCCGCATGCACCGACTCGACAAGTAGCGATCCAAAAAAACCGACAGAGCAAACTGCACCAAAAGAAGACATCGGCAATTTTCCGATGACGGTCAAAAACGATGGGGAAATTGTCGACGGCGTACTTACTTATGGGTTAGTGTCAGATACACCATTTGAGGGAACGCTCAACTATGCATTTTACACAGGACATCCGGATGCGGAAATTTTGCAGTTTTTTGATGAAGCGCTATTTCGTACAAACGGAGACTATGAGATTACGAATGATGGGGCAGCCACGTACGAGCTTTCCGCAGACAAAAAAACGATGACAATTAAAATTAAAGACAACGTGAAGTGGCATGACGGGGAGCCAGTAAAGGCAGAAGATTTAGAGTATGCGTATTTAGTCATCGGACATAAAGATTATACAGGGGTGCGTTATGGCGATGCGCTTATACAAGGTATTGTCGGCATGGAGGAGTACCATAGCGGAAAAGCGTCAACGATTTCTGGCATTAAAGTAGTCGATGAAAAAACGCTTACGATTACGTGGAAACAGGCGAATCCATCCGTGTTAACCGGAATTTGGGCATATCCGCTGCCGAAACATTACTTGAAAGATATTCCAATTGACCAATTGGCTCAATCAGACAAAATTCGTAAAAATCCGATCGGTTTCGGACCGTTCAAAGTGAAGAAAATTGTCCCAGGAGAATCGGTGGAAATGGTGCGCAACGATGACTATTATGGCGGGAAGCCGAACTTAAAAGGGGTCATTGTAAAAGTCGTCAGCCCGAAAGTCGTTCTTCAGTCGTTGAAAAAAGGCGAAATTGACATTGCAGAATTTCCAACCGATCAGTATGTAGGTGCGAAAGGAACGAAAAATATTCAATTCGTTGGCAAAATCGACTTAGCTTACAACTATATCGGCTTCAAGCTCGGGCGTTGGGATGCGAAAAAGCAAGAAAACGTCATGGATAATCCAAAATTCCAAGACAAACGATTGCGCCAAGCGATGGCATATGCGATTGATAACAAGTCAGTCGGCGAGAAACTTTATCATGGGTTGCGCTTCCCTGCGACAACGCTCATTCCACCATCGTTCCCTGGCTACCATGATAAAGAGGCAAAAGGCTATTCGTATGACCCAGAGAAAGCGAAAAAGCTGTTAGATGAGGCAGGGTATAAAGATAAAGATGGCGATGGGCTTCGCGAAGATCCAAACGGAAAGAAATTTACGATTCATTTCCTTGCGATGAGCGGCTCCGATGTGGCCGAACCGTTAGCGAAATTTTATATGCAATGTTGGAAAGATGTCGGATTGGATGTACAATTAGTCGACGGACGCTTAGCGGAGTTTAACTCGTTCTATGATATGGTTGAAAAAGACGACCCGAAAGTCGATGTGTTTGCTGCTGCTTGGGGAACAGGAACAGATGTTGACCCATACGGACTGTATGGACGAAACGTCATGTTCAACTACTCGCGTTGGGTGAACGAGAAAAATGATGAGCTACTCGAAAAAGGGCATTCGGAACAAGCGTTTGATAAAGAATACCGGAAAAAGATTTACAACGAATGGCAAGCATTAATGAACGAGGAAGTCCCGGTAATTCCGACACTATACCGTTCAGCGCTTTATGCAGTAAACAATCGGGTGAAAAACTTCACGGTCGACCCAAGCTCGCAGTTGACGTGGAAAGATGTCGGTGTGACAGCAGAAAAACCAGAAGTAGAATAATAAATGAAGGGGCGGTTCGAGAAAAGAACCGCTCTGTTCATTTATCTAGCGTGTGACACTAGGTTATCAATTTTATTAAAATCATCAAATAACGATAAAGATTTTCATAAAATTGTTTATCAGTCCATGCCATTTATGCGACATGTCAAACGCCTTTGCGAATACTTTCTCATCATTTCGCAATATGATTAAGAACATATTGTCAAATCAAAAATAAAGGTGGTGTGTGTTGACATGTCGTGTTTTTGTTGTATAATTGTGCATAGAATAAACGCTGTCGTTCATATGGATGGCAGGTCAAGAAGGGAGCGGCATCGTGTCGCTCCTTTTGCTTTTTATGTGAGGAGGGATGTTTTTGTATTCACGAATCGCCTTATTTATCGATGGCGGGTATCTTGACAACGTATTGAAATGGCATGGAAAAGCAAAAATTGATTACGGTAAGCTTGCTACAGCTATGGCTAACGACCACTTGCTTCTGAGAACGTACTACTATCACTGTCTCCCTTATCAATCTCCAAATCCATCTTCAGAGGAAAAAGAGTATTTTTCCAATGCTCAAAGTTTTTTCAAAAGATTGAGTAGGCTAGAAAGCTTCACTGTTCGAGAAGGAAAACTTGCATTCCGCGGTATTGATGATCGCGGTTTCCCTGTGTTCGAGCAAAAGCGTGTTGATGTTATGCTAGCGACAGACTTAGTTATGCATAGTACGAAAAAACTGATTACGCATGCAGCCCTTTTAACAGGGGATAGCGACTTTTTACCAGCGTTGCAAATTGCACAATCAGAAGGAGTGCATATTACTCTGTATTATTCTGATGAAAGCGACGACATTCGCCCGCACGATGAACTGTTGGATATTGTAGATGATCGGAGGTTGATCAACAAGGACTTCATCCATAGTATTAAAAGAGGATCATGAGTAAGCCATTGCATACTGTCTGAATCAATGGGATAAGTTAGTGGCCTTTTTAGAGGATGGGCGACTGCAGATCGATAATAATCGCAGTGGGCGATCTATCAAACTTGTCGTGATAGGAAGGAAAAATTGGCTTTTCGCAAATACACCACAAGATGCTAGGGCGAGTGCCATCATTTACAGCGTGGTAGAGACAGCGATAGCGAATCGACTACATCCGTATTACTATCTTCGCTATCTTTTTGAGCAGCTTCCCAATATGGATGTATCAGACAGTCGTGCATTGGATCAAGTACTTCCTTGGTCTAAAACACTTCCTGCTTCATGTATTGCTTTTCATCAACTAACTCAATAATACCTTAAGCCTCGGCCTTTAAAAAGGTGGGGGCTATTTGACGTTTACGTTTTTTCTCGTATTTACGCACGTTTCCGACTAATTTCGACAGTTTTTGTCATCTTTATTTTGATACAATAAAACTATGTCGAAACGAATGGTAGTTATGACTAATAAAGGAGTTCGGATGTTACATGTCAAAAGGAATGATTGATAATAAACAGCGTGGTTTAGTGGGGGATGTGCTCAAAAAGCATATGCAAAAAGGGAGCAAACTTTCTGTTGCGGCAGCTCATTTTACGCTATATGCTTTTGTAGAGTTAAAAAGGGAGCTTTCACAAATTGAAGAATTTCGCTTTATTTTTACAGAACCGGCATTTGTAAAAGGAGACTATTTAGCGAAAGAGAAAATCGCAAAAAATGAAGCGTTATTGTATGGGGTGGAAGAAGAGCAAAAATATAAAGCCGAGCTGAACCAAGCATACATAGCAAAAGAATTTGCGAAATGGTTGAAGCAAAAAGCGAAAATAAAATCGGTTACTACGCGCAAAATTGAAGGCGGGCTATACCATGTCCAAAATAAAGATGGAAAGCAAATTGGATTGGTCGGTGGCGCTCCTTTTTCAAGCCCAGGACTAGGTTACAGCAACTCGTCCAACATGTATATTAACACGATTACAGATGATGAAAAAGAGAATATCGAATTATTACGTCAATTTGATGACATTTGGAAAAATGAGTATGCATTGCAAGATGTAAAGGAACAAATTTTGCGCCAATTAGAGGTACTGTATCGAGAGCATACGCCTGAATTTATTTATTTTGTTACACTTTACAATCTTTTTAAAGACTTTCTGCAAGAAACACGTGATTACAGCACGTTGCAAACGAAAACAGGGTTTGAAAATACGATTGTTTGGAACAAGCTCTACGATTTTCAACGCGACGGCGTGATCGGGGCAATCAATAAAATTGAAACGTACGGAGGGTGTATTATTGCCGATAGCGTCGGATTAGGAAAAACATTTGAAGCATTGGCGGTCATTAAATATTATGAATTACGGAATCATCGCGTTCTTGTGCTTGCGCCAAAAAAACTGCGGGAGAACTGGGAAATTTATCGCGCGAATGACAAACGAAATATTTTGCTAGAAGACCGCTTCTCTTATGATTTACTGAATCATACCGATTTATCGCGTAAAAGTGGATATAGCGGAAATATCAATTTAGAATACGTTAACTGGGGAAATTACGATTTAGTCGTCATTGACGAGTCGCACAATTTTCGTAACAATGACCCGCGGAAAAGCCATATTACCCGCTACTCACGTCTAATGAACGACATTATTAAATCGGGCGTGAAAACAAAAGTGCTCATGCTTTCCGCTACCCCTGTCAACAACAAACTTGACGATTTAAAAAACCAAATTGCTTTCATTACGGAAGGGAATGATAAAGCACTAGCAGAAAAAGCGAATATTAAAAGCATCAATCAAACGATTCGCCGTGCGCAGTCACAGTTCAAAAAATGGAGTAGCTTACCTGAAGAAGAACGGACGACAGAACGGTTATTAGATATGTTAAGCTGGGACTATTTTACGTTGCTTGATTCTTTAACGATTGCTCGCTCGCGCCGCCATATTGAAAAATATTATAATGTAAACGCGATCGGGAAATTCCCGCAACGCTTAAAACCGATCAATATAAAAGAAACGATTGATGCAAAACATGAATTTCCACCGCTTTCTGTCATCAATAATGACATTTTGCGTTTGCGGTTTGCGCTTTATTCGCCGATGAAATACATTTTGCCGCACAAGCAAGCGTTTTATCACGAAAAATACGACACAAAAGTCGCGAATGGACGTGTATTGAAACAAACAGACCGTGAAAACAATCTCGTCTATTTAATGAAAACAAACTTATTGAAGCGTTTAGAAAGTAGCGTCCACTCTTTCTCGCTAACATTACAAAGCATTATCGAACAAATCGATGCCTATTTGTCTAAAATTGAGAACGAGGCTACTAACATTGGCGATTTCGATAATATTGACATGGAAGATGATGAGATGGAAGAAGCATTTGTCGGGGCAAAAGTGAAAATTGCCCTGCGTGATATCGATCGTATCCGTTGGAAGCAAGATTTACTATATGATCGTACCATTCTACAAAAGTTATTGGATTATGCTAGCCAAGTTACACCGGAACGCGATCAAAAAATGTTGACGCTTAAAAAGATGATTCAACAGAAAATCGCACACCCAATCAATGGACAAAACAAAAAGATACTCATTTTTACGGCGTTTGCCGATACAGCAAAATACTTATATGAACATTTGCACCGCTGGATTCGGCAAGAGTTCCATCTTCACTGTGCAGTAGTGACAGGGAAAGATCGGCCGAAAACGACGTTTCCGATGCAAAAGACGGACTTTAATAACGTTTTAATGCATTTTTCTCCTATGTCGAAAGAGCGAGGGAAACTGATTCCTGATACGATCGGTGAAATTGACATTTTAATTGCCACAGATTGTATTTCGGAAGGGCAAAACTTGCAAGATTGCGATTATTTAATTAACTACGATATTCACTGGAATCCGGTGCGCATTATTCAACGGTTTGGCCGGATTGACCGAATTGGAAGTAAAAACGAGCAAATTCAGCTTGTGAACTTTTGGCCGCCAATGGAACTTGACGAGTACATCAACCTTGTTGGCAGAGTGAAAGACCGCATGGCAATTCTCGATATTTCATCGACCGGAGAAGAAGATGTCCTTTCTAGCAACAGCAATGAAATGAAAGACCTTGAGTATCGGAGAAAACAATTGGAAAAACTACAAAGCGAAGTGATCGATTTAGAAGATATTTCGGGAAACATTTCGTTAACTGACTTTACGATGGATGATTTTCGCATGGACTTATTGAATTTTATGAAACAAAACAAAGAAATGATCGAAACAGCACCTTTCGGACTGTTTAGTATTACAACCAATAAAAATGAAAAACTAAGAGAAGACATTCAACCAGGAGTTATTTTTTGTTTAAAGCAAATCAATCATTTTGCGACTACACATGAACAAAATGCACTTCATCCATACTACTTAGTGTATGTGAAAGAAGATGGAGAAGTATTATACAACCACGTCCATGTGAAAAAGATTTTGGACTTATATCGATCGTTATGTCACGGAAAAAGTGAAGTAGAAAGCGAATTATATGCGGCGTTTTACGAGGAAACGAAAAACGGAAAAGAGATGGGCGGGTATAAACTACTGCTTGAGCAAGCGGTGGAAGAGGTTGTCGGAAAAATCGATCAGCATGCAACGTTGAACATTTTCAGCTTAGGAAATTTAGATCAACTAATGACAACAGTTAATACAAATTTACAAGATTTTGAAATCGTTTCTTATCTTATTATCAAAGGGTGAGAATGATGGCTGGAGTTGCGTTTTATCAAGCGATTGGTTTGGATCCTCGCGTTCGTCCGCTCCGCAAAAAATTAGATAAAAAGATGTTTTATGATTTTGCGGATTTAAACAAAAAAGAAAAAGACTATATCACGAAATATGTGGAGCGGATCGAATTAACGTATGTATTAACGCCAAGCAATATGAATATCCAGCCGTTCATCAATGACGAGTACTATTATGAAGGGGTTATGTTTATTACCATTCGGTTAAGAGAAGAAACAAAAGATTTTCACGTTTCAACGATTGGTGAGATCATTCAAGAAGCGCTTCCGAATCCGGTTGTCATCGTGTTTGAAAAGCACGGGAACATCCGAATGGGTACGTGTATAAAGCGGCGAAACAAAGTGGAACGGTCACAAACGGTTTTAGAACAACAAGCTTACACCCCTTGGTTTCAGCTCGATGAAACAAACGAAACCGTTCGACAGTTTATCGCGTCCGTACATATGAAAAACGTATCATTTGCGCATTTCTTTCAGTTTTATCAAGATATTCATCGTGCCGTCCAAGCGTTTCAACATATAAACGCTGTCGGTACGTTTTATATCGCAACAAATGAACAATCACAACAATTGATCGAGCAAATCAAGCAACTAGAAACAGAAATCGCTGCGTGGAAAGCGAAGCTAAAAAAAGAAACGCAATTCAATCGCAAAGTGGAAATGAACATGAAAATTCACGAATTAACAATGCAAATCGAACAATTAAAACAACGATTAAAATGAAGGGGGAAAACCGATGGAAAAGTTAGACGGAAAATCGTTGGATTTAGTGCAAACAAACATCGAAGCATTAAAGAAGCTATTCCCAGAAGTCGTGACGGAAGGAAAAATCGATTTTGAGAAACTAAAACTTATACTTGGTGAAGAAATTGAAAAAAGAAATGAACGATACGAATTTACATGGCATGGCAAGACACAAGCCATGAAACTTGCGCAAACCCCGTCCACTGGAACGCTTAGACCAGACAAACAATCAAGCAAAAACTGGGACACGACGGAAAACCTTTATATTGAAGGGGATAACCTCGAAGTATTGAAGCTATTGCAAAAATCATACTTTGGCAAAATTAAAATGATTTACATCGACCCGCCATACAACACCGGAAAAGACTTTGTTTATAAAGACGACTTCCGCGATAACATTAAAAACTACAAAGAAATGACGCAGCAAACAACAAAAGCAAATACCGAAACAAACGGACGGTATCATACCGATTGGTTGAATATGATGTACCCGCGGCTAAAACTGGCGAGGAATTTGTTAAGGGAGGATGGGGTTATTTTTATTAGTATTGATGATCATGAAATGGCGAATTTGAAGAAAATTTGTGATGAGATATTTGGGGAGGATAATTTTATTGCGCAGTTTGTTTGGAAATCAAAACTAGGGAAAGTGGGGACAACTTCAACCATATCAACTACACATGAGTATATACTTTGTTATGCTCAAAATATTCAGATGGTTACTTTTAAAATGATTGAGAAAGAAGTCGAAGGGCGCAAAGAAAATTTACGTCAATGGGGACAAGCTGATAGACGGGAAGATAGACCATCTATGTATTATCCTATAACTATAGACGGAGTAACAGTATATCCGATTAAAGATGACGGCTCAGATGGAAGGTGGCGTGTGGGACAGGAAACGGCAAAGCAGTTGTTATCTCAAGGATTTTTAGAGTTAACTAATAAAGGTGGTAAATATGAGATTTACAGAAAGTTCCCTCCAGGATTTTCTATAACTCCACATGACACACTTTTATTGGATGATATTGGTACAACAGCGAAGGGATCAATAGCCTTAAAAAAAATAAATATGCATAACTACTTTGATTATCCAAAGTCTGTTGAATTAATTAGATTTTTCTGTAATTTATGTACATCAGACCCTTCGATTGTCCTAGACTTCTTCTCCGGTTCCGCGACTACCGCCCATGCGGTGATGCAGCTAAATGCCGAAGATGGCGGGAATCGGAAGTTTATTATGGTACAGTTACCAGAACCAACTGCTGAGAACTCAGAAGCGTATAAAGCTGGCTACAAAAACATTTGCGAAATCGGAAAAGAGCGTATTCGTCGTGCGGGGGAAAAAATTGTGCAGGAAACAGGAAAAACGGATTTGGATATAGGATTCAAAGTGTTTACGCTTGATTCGTCAAACGTGAAAACGTGGGATCCTGACTTTGAAAACTTAGAGCAAACCCTCCTCGACTTGCAAAATAATATGAAAGAAGACCGGACAAAAGAAGATTTATTGTACGAAATTTTATTAAAAATCGGTCTGCCGCTCACGACGGCGATTGAAGAAATCGACTACAACGGCAAAACGATTTACAACGTCGGGTTTGGTGCGGTGCTATTGTGCTTAGAAGATGACATTGATTTGGACATTGTCCACGAAATGATGAAACATAAGTCCGAACATTTATCGCCGAAAGTCATTTTTAAAGAATCGGGCTTTATAAACGACTCGGTGAAAATAAACGCCATTCAAACATTGAAAAAGAACGGAATCAACGATGTAAGGAGCGTGTAGGAGATGAAGCTAAAGTTTCAGGGGGATTTAACCTACCAAAAACAAGCGATTGATTCCGTTGTGCAAATTTTTAACGGGCAAGAACTGAGCCAATCGAATTTTACCGTTTCGTATGGACCAAATGCTGGAATGATTCAAACAGCGCTCGGGATAGGAAATCGTTTAGACCTTACGCCCGATGAAATGTTAAAAAACGTTCAAGACGTTCAATTGAAAAACGGCTTGCCGCGCAGCGAGAAGTTAGACGGTATGAATTTTACGATCGAGATGGAAACAGGAACAGGGAAAACGTACGTTTATTTGCGAACAATTTATGAATTAAATAAACATTACGGTTTTACAAAGTTTGTCATCGTTGTCCCGTCTGTTGCCATCCGCGAAGGAGTTTATAAATCGCTGCAAATCACAAGAGAGCACTTTAATGAACTATATGACAACAAGCCGCTAGAATATTTTATTTACGATTCACAAAAATTGGATCGCGTCCGCAATTTTGCGACCGCTACGACGATTCAAGTGATGATTATTAATATTGATGCTTTTCGTAAAAGCTTTGAAGATCCAGAAAAAGAAGACAAAGCAAACGTCATTCATCGCCCGAACGACCGTTTAAATGGCTATCGACCGATTGATTTTATTCGCCAAACGAACCCGATTGTTATTATTGACGAACCGCAAAGTGTCGATACGACGCCAAAATCAAAAGAGGCGATTGCGTCACTCAGCCCATTATGTACATTGCGTTATTCGGCAACGCATGTCGATAAATACAATATGATTTACCGACTGGATGCGGTCGATGCTTACAACCAAAAACTTGTTAAGCGAATTGAAGTCATGTCCGTTCGCTCTGAACCGTCGTTTAATGTGCCTTATATCAAGCTAGTAGATGTGAAGGAACGAAAAGCAACGATTGAACTGGATGTCGAGACGCGTGGGAAAGTAAAGCGAACGACGAAAACGGTGAAATATGGCGATGACTTATATGACGTTTCTGGAGAACGTGACGTATATCGCGGCTATATTGTTGAGCAAATTGACTGGACGCCGGGGAACGAATCGATCGAAATTAACGGTCATTATTTACGAATCGGTGACGCCATAGGTGATATTGACGATGATACAATTAAACGTTATCAAATTCGTAAAACAATCGAAGAGCATTTAGATAAAGAATTGCGCTTACGCCATCGAGGCATTAAAGTGCTTAGTTTATTTTTCATCGACAAAGTCGCAAACTATCGCGACTACGATAAAGATGGCAATCCGATAAAAGGAAAATATGCCGTGATGTTCGAAGAAGAGTATCAAAAATTAATTCAGAAGCCAAAATATCGCACGCTATTTAACGACATTGACGTCGATATCCCGATTGAAAAAGTGCATAACGGCTATTTTGCGCAAGATAAAAAAGGGAGATTAAAAGATACGAAAGGGAATACGGAAGCGGATACGGATGTATATAACCTTATTATGAAAGACAAAGAACGGTTGTTAAGTTTGGATGAGCCGCTTCGCTTTATTTTTTCGCACTCCGCTCTGCGCGAAGGTTGGGACAACCCAAACGTATTTCAAATTTGTACATTAAAAGATTCATCGGGAACGTACGTATCACGCCGTCAAGAAATTGGTCGCGGGCTGCGCTTGGCCGTAAATCAAAACGGTGAACGAGTGCAAGATGACAGTGTGAACATATTAACAGTGATGGCAAATGAATCGTATGAAGAGTTTGTTGCTTCTTTGCAAAAAGAAATGGAAGAAGAAACAGGCGTGACTTTCGGCAAGATCGAAAAACACGTATTTGCCAAATTAACGTATATCGATCCAAATACAGAAGAACCGATGCAAATGGGCTACGATTTATCGGCTAAATTGTACGAAGAGCTGAAGCGTAATGGCTACATTGATGATAAAGGAAAAGCAAAGCCAGAGCTAAAAGAAGCGATAGATAATCATACATTGAATGTTGGCGAAGATTTTCAACCGTGGAAGCAAGCGATTTTGCACGAAATTAACCATTACTTGCAGCACTTGCCGATTAAAGATGCGACGAAAAAGAAAAGAGTACAATTAAATAAGCAAGTGTTTTTTGGTGAAGAGTTTCGTCAGCTTTGGGATCGAATTAAATATAAGACGGTCTACTCCGTTCAAATCGACAGCGATCAACTCATTCAAAAAAGTATAAAAAGCATTCAACACATGCCGCGTATTGAAAAAATTCGTATTATCAGCAGAAAAGATCAAGTGGCG
This sequence comes from Anoxybacillus ayderensis, assembly GCF_000833605.1. Taxonomy (GTDB): domain Bacteria; phylum Bacillota; class Bacilli; order Bacillales; family Anoxybacillaceae; genus Anoxybacillus; species Anoxybacillus ayderensis. The sequence goes on from NZ_JXTG01000001.1 coordinate 304,938, forward strand.
ATCGACCGCGTCGAAGGAGTACACTTGGAAACCGTCAGTGAGCGAGTAGAAGATTATGTTACAGCGCATCATACGTTGCCAGACATTATTACTGAACTGCAAAACCGCACGAATTTAACGCGAAAAACAATCGTTGAAATTTTAACCGGCTGCGACCGTCTCGATGACTTTAAAAACAATCCGCAAAAGTTTATGGAAGAAGTCACAAAAGTCATTCAGCGCGAAATGAAACTGCTTTTAAAAGATGGGGTAAAATATTACAAAATCGGCGGAGATGCATATTATGCCGTCGAGCTGTTTGAAAATGAAGAGCTGCTTGCGTATTTAAACAACAATGCGATTCGTAGTGAAAAATCGTTGTTCGATCATATCGTATATGATTCTACAATTGAGGCAGACTTTGCGGAACGATTCGAAAGAGACGAACATGTCAAAGTGTATGTCAAACTGCCAAATTGGTTCAAAATCGACACGCCAATCGGAGCTTACAATCCAGACTGGGCGCTTGTGATCGACAAAGATGGCGAAGAAAAGCTATACTTCGTTCTCGAAACAAAAGGAACCGACTGGGAAGGTGCACTTCGCCCAGAAGAAGCGGCGAAAATCGACTTCGCCCGCAAACACTTCCAAGCGATTCATACAAACGTCGAATTCATCGGACCAGAGAGAGATGTGAATGAATTTATGCTTCGGGCAATGAGCCGATAGAACCGATTAGACAGGAGTTGATAAAACTTCTGTCTTTTTTTTATTTTGTGATGGGGTTTTATGGTACCTGTTATACCCAGAGATTCGATAGAGTCACAGACTTCTATCTTTTCGAGAATAGTTATGCCACAAATTGTGGACATATTTTTTCGAACGGTTCATATGTTCCTTATTAGGGGAGTCACTCGTGACAGAAAGGGGAATAGAGAGTTATGGCGAATTGGGAAGCCTTTAGGGTGTCAGATGTTGTGAAAAAAATTTCAAACGAAGAGTTTGTGTTACCTGTGATTCAAAGAAGGCTTGTTTGGAATGAAGAAAAAATGGAATTGCTATTCGATACTTTGCTTAAAGGGAATTCTTTCGGAGGGATTATTTGTATTGAAGAAGAAAAAGGATCTGAACCGCTTTTTGCGTTTCGACCTTTTTCTAAAGAAGGACATCCTCTTAGTTCGGTGCAGCGAGAATTTCTAAATAAAGGGCACATGCTTGTAATAGACGGTCAACAAAGGCTGCAAACTTTTTACATAGGTTTGCTTGGTAGTTACGAAGGAAAGCAAATGTACTTTGATTTGTTCAGTGATTTTGCTAATTTAGAATACTCCTTTAAATTTGAAAATGACGAATCTAAATTACCTAAATACGATCAAGAAAAAGAGGGTATTAAAGAACATATGTGGTATAGTGCAAAAGATCTCTTTAGAAGACTGAAAGAAACGCAAGATGAGGATCAAGTAGCAGACGAGATCATACGATTGAAGCATATAGTGAATGAGACGGAAAAGAACTATGTATTTCGAAATGTACGGGTATTTTATAAAAATATTTTTTCAGCTACAAATATCGGGGTGTCAAAAATCACGGTGAATAAATCTTTAAACTTGAACGAGAATCGGCAAAGAGTGGTTGAACTATTTAGAAGGCTCAATGATGGAGGAACGAAACTGTCTTCGTACGATTTAACGGCCTCTATTTTGAAAGGTTTCGATGGGAAAATTGAGTTGTTTTTAGATGTTATTTCAAAAGAAAACGACGACATCGGTTTATCACAAGATACGTTAATTAATTTACTTTTTGTTTTGCGTGATACGCCAATGAAGCAAATGACCGAAATTAATATAGAAGATGCTGAATTTGCGACAAAGCATTTTTCGAGAATACAAAAAACAATCAAGGTGTTAAAGAATTTTTTGAAGGCAGTGGGACTTTATAGTTATTACTTAAAAGAGAAAAACCGATCTTTTATTCCTTTGTATTTCATCGCTTATAATATTTTTTATAGAACACCACTCGAACAACCACTAGATGAAGAAATGTTCGATAATTTCGATACAAATAATAGTAATTTCCAAAAAATACGTGAGTGGTTATATAAGTCCTTATTAAATGGCGTATTTAGTAGAGGATGTGGGTGGATTCCTTATAAAACAGGAATTCGAAAAATATCTAGTATTGTTAAAGAGTATAAGCTGAAAGATTTTCCCACAGATGAGTTATTTAAGGTATACAGAAGCCATCCATTGCGTTTTTACGATATTCGTACTGCTTATTTAAACGAATTCGACAGAGAGATTGTATTTCAAATGATTTATGATGAAATACCGAGTATTCGTGAGAATGATATAGATCATATACATCCTGTAAATATTTTACGATCTCATGGATATGATGAATATGAGATCAATCGCATAGGAAATTATCAGTTGCTGGATAGTGTGACAAATAGATGGGTGAAAAATGGTAAATCTCTAGGTGAATGGATAAAAAGTAATGTGAGTGAAAAAGATACTTATTTGCGAAAACATTTAATACCTGCAGATGAAACTTTGTGGGAAGCATCTAGTTACAGGGATTTTCTAAAAGTTCGAGAAGAACTGATTGTATCTAAAATTAAGGAAAGGCTTTCCTTATAGGAGATGATTTTGCCTAACTTGTCACACTCAAAAAATTATCGAATTTTCACCAAAACAGAGAGCCACGCCTCTCTGTTTCCTCATTCCCAAAGCAGGAATCTCCTCGCTTTTATCGAAAATACACAACAAAACCGAAAGCGAGGTGCATATATGGCCATTGATCATGATCGGTTGTTTAAGGAGCTGATCACGACGTTTTTTGAAGAGTTTCTTCTTCTCTTTTTCCCTCATGTGCATGAGCATATCGACTTTCAGCACGTGTCGTTTTTGTCGGAGGAATTGTTCACCGATGTGACGGTGGGGGAGAAGTATCGCGTGGATTTGTTGGTTGAGACGAAGTTGAAAGGGGAGGATAGCCTTATTATCGTCCATATCGAAAATCAAAGCTACGTACAGCCATCGTTTCCAGAGCGGATGTTTATTTACTTTAGCCGTTTGTTTGAAAAATACCGAAAGCGCATGTTGCCGATTGCGGTATTTAGTTACGATTCTCTCCGACGTGAACCTTCATCGTTTACGCTCCAATTTCCTTTTTTCGATGTGCTTCATTTTCAATTTCTTACTGTTGAGTTACGCAAACAAAACTGGCGTGATTACATTCGCCACGACAACCCAATTGCCGCTGCGTTGTTAAGCAAAATGGGGTATACTGAAAGTGAACGGGTAGAACTAAAGAAGCAGTTTTTACGAATGATTGTGCGCATGGAATTAGACGAAGCAAAGCAGCGATTATTAATCGGTTTTTTTGAAACATATGTGAAGCTGTCGGATGAGGAAGAACAACAATTGCGAAACGAGGTGAACGAGATGGAAACGAAAGAAAAAGAACAAGTGTTAGAGTTAATTATTTCATATGAGAAAAAAGCGTTAGAAAAAGGCTTGAAAGAAGGGGTGGAACGAGGTCTACAGCAAGGTCTACAGCAAGAAAAACGCCAGATCGCGAAAAAGATGCTCGCGAAAGGCTACGACGTACAGACGATTCACGAACTGACGGAGTTGTCCGTGGAAGAAATTGAGAGGTTGAAATGATATGGTGCTGTTCCTCTTTTTTAAACATGATTTTATATAACTAAGGGAGCCATTCGGCTCCCGTTAATTATGTATGCATGTGTGTCAGTAAGAAGGAAAAGTACCATCTTAATTTAGCGAAAAATGTTCAAAATTTACTGTGGGTTTCTACAATATTCGACAACGTTTTCTTTGACGTTTCAGTACGATAGAATTGACGGATATTTTCAATTTATAAGGGGAGAAAAAACATCACGGGAGATGTTTTATCTCATTGTTGTTTTGTTTCGTTCTAGCAAATGCCGTTATTTTGCATCGATACGGAAGGGTGCCGAACAGAACCGGTGATCACGTCCAGTTACTGCCGGAAATCGAAAAGAGAGGGAGAAGAGGATATGGGAAGATGGCATACTGAGCGCAATTTGCAAAATGCTGATTGGAAACGAATGAAAGAAATATACGAATCCGTTGGTTGGGCGAAACATACGGAAGAAATCATTCAGCGCGTGTTTCAAGCGAGCAATATCGTGGCGCTTGCCTTTTCCGAAGGCCGCCTTGTCGGATTTGGTCGCGCCCTTTCTGACGGCGTGTTTAATGCGGCGATTTATGACGTCGTCGTTCATCGCGATGATCAAGGTCGAGGCATCGGAAAGGCGATTGTGGAAGATTTGCTTGCGCAGCTTGAGGCCGTGTCGTGTGTCCATCTTATTTCCACGACCGGAAACGAGCCGTTTTATATGCAAACAGGTTTTCGCAAAGCGAAGACGGCGCTCGCCCGCTATCAAAGCGCGGAGTTGGCAACGCAGTATTTGGAAGGGGGAAACAACATTGAACATTCGCCACGCAACGGTCGATGATGCCGAACGGCTCGCTGCGCTCATTTTGCAAGTCGAGTCGGAGTCGGACTATCTGCTGTTTGAAGCGGGGGAACGCAAGCTCACTCCCGAACAGCAGCGCAGTCACCTCGAAGCGATCACGAACGAAGACAACACGACTATATTGCTTGCCGAGACGGATGAAGGGGAGTTGGTCGGCTATTTATTGGCAAGGGGTGGATTTGCAAGACGAAATCGACATTCCGTTTACATTGTCATCGGACTGCTCGCCGCTTTTCGTGGAAAAGGAATGGGCACAATGCTGCTGACAGAGCTGGAGAGATGGGCGCGGGAAAAAGGCGTTCGTCGCCTTGAACTGACCGTCGTGGTCGACAATGCCCCTGCGATTTCTTTATACAAAAAGATGGGGTTTGAACAGGAAGGCGTCAAGCGCCATTCGTTGAATATCAACGGTCGATACGTCGATGAATATTACATGGCAAAATTGCTGTCATAGCTTGTACGAATGAGGAAAAAGAGGCGAAAGAGGTGGGTCATGTTTATTTTTTCACCGGATTTCCTGGGGTTATTTCCTCGATGTTGCTTGAGGAGCTGATCGCGAAATGGGCTCCATAAAAGATTCATATGCTTGTGCTACCTAATATGAAAGACAAGAAAAGTCCGACGCTGAATTTTTGGGAATGGTTTTTGTATGAGCTCGGTATTGAACCGGGCTCATACTGTGTTATTTAACTAATGAGGAAAATTTCAATCACTCTTTAAATTTCGTGCATCAAATTATTTGCTGGGACATAAACTTGTGGACGGCAATTCGATTGAGGACATTCAAAAGCATTCGTGTACTTTTCGTTCATATGCGACAAATGAGGAAGAGCCGTATAGAAGGTTTTTCCTTGACAGTGGTGGCAAGCTGAACAAAGTTGAGGGAATGCAAAATCAAACAAGCTTGCAATACGATAATATGGACACGTTAATGCCGCTACCCCTGCACTTTGCACCAAAGGCAAAAGAATATGCTAAGATGGTGTTGTAGAACGAACAGGCGGGAAACAGCGAAAGGAATGGTGCGCATGAATATACAAAAAATTGGTTGCGTGCCTGTCACACCCCGAAGCATGTCGAGATTTGTAGAAGCAGAGAGTGATAGTTTTTCTCTCTGCTTTTCCATTTCCAAAGCAGGAACATCACCGCTTTTGTCGAACATATGCAACAAAACAGAAAGCGAGGTGCATATATGGCGGTTGATCATGATCGGTTGTTTAAGGAGCTGATCACGACGTTTTTTGAAGAGTTTCTTCTTCTCTTTTTCCCGCATGTGCATGAGCATATCGACTTTCAGCACGTGTCGTTTTTATCGGAGGAGCTGTTTACGGATGTGACGGCGGGGGAGAAGTATCGCGTCGATTTGCTGGTTGAGACGAAGTTGAAAGGAGAGGATAGCCTCATTATCGTCCATATCGAAAATCAAAGCTACGTGCAGCCATCGTTTCCCGAACGAATGTTTATTTACTTTAGCCGCTTGTTTGAAAAATACCGAAAGCGAATGTTGCCGATTGCGGTATTTAGCTATGATTCTCTTCGACATGAACCTTCATCGTTTACGCTCCAATTTCCTTTTTTCGATGTGCTTCATTTTCAATTTCTTACTGTTGAGTTACGCAAACAAAACTGGCGTGATTACATTCGCCACGACAACCCAATTGCCGCTGCGTTGTTAAGCAAAATGGGGTATACTGAAAGTGAACGAATAGAGTTAAAGAAGCAGTTTTTACGAATGATTGTGCGCATGGAATTAGACGAAGCAAAGCAGCGATTATTAATCGGCTTTTTTGAAACATATGTGAAGCTGTCGGATGAGGAAGAACAACAATTGCGAAACGAGGTGAATGAAATGGAAACGAAAGAAAAAGAACAAGTGCTGGAGTTAATCATTTCGTACGAGAAAAAAGCGTTAGAAAAAGGCTTAAAAGAAGGGGTGGAACGAGGTCGACAGCAAGGGCTACAACAAGGGCTACAGCAAGGATTACAACAAGGTCTGCAGCAAGAAAAGCGCCAGATCGCGAAAAAGATGTTGGCGAAAGGCTATGATATACAGGCGATCCACGAACTAACGGAGTTGCCTGTAGAAGAGATTGAGAAGCTGAAGTGATATGGTTCTGTTCCTCTTTATTAAACACTTATATAACAAAGGGAGTCATCCGGCTCCCTTTCGTTGTGTGTGCCAGTAAGAAGGAAAAATCCCTCCTCACGTAGCAATAAATGTTCAAAATTTACCCATCAGTTTCTACAATATTCGACAGTATTTTCGGTTTTCTTTCCGTATAATGGGAGTGGGATATTTGATTTTAGGGGGGATCAGAGTGACGACAATTTGCAAAGCGGATTATTATTATGGTGCACTTCTTTCTGTATTAGTGAATGGAGGATTGGCACCAGCATTGTTTGAAAAAGAAAATGAAAGTAGACAAATTTATACGGTTACAACAAATAAAGACAGTTACATCATTTATGCAAAATATCATACTACCCCATCTGGCTCCGAAGATTTTACATGGTCTTTCACATTTAGTGACAACGAAATACAAGAAATTATAAATGTCCATCAAAATCATTCAGATAAAACGCTAATTTTTGCTTTTATTTGTGGTCAGAAGCAAGTAAGTGACAATAACCAAATTATCGCTATTGTTCGCTGGGACGAATTCGTTGCATGTGTGGATGTAAATAAACAGCAATCTCGTGGAACACCTCGGTTATCAGTGAAGGTCATAAAAGGCTCTCCACGTTTTCGTATTTACGGAAGCAAGCGTGCTGATCTACTTGATGGTAAAGACAATACGATTAGAATTGAACGAAACCGATTAAGAGAGTTATAAGCACAATGATTGTCAACGAATCAATGCACGGATGACTATTCATCATAAGGGGTGATTGGTTAGATGAATCAATACTATATAACCGAGTGTATCGCAAACGAAAACGCAAGTAACATTCCACTTCATATTTATACCGTGTCTTTATTAAACCTGAACCAAAAATACTCGTTTGTCCATCACATTGTTTATGAGTTAAGAAAGAGGAATGCTAATGTGACCATTGCTGCTCACGGCCAATATATTGCATCGTTTCAAGAGATCGTTCATTGGGGTGATCATAAATATATTAAACATGAGTACCGAGCAATCGAATGTTCCAATGCCGCAGAAAGAACGGTATTGGAAAGGTTATTGAAACAAGAGTTAATAGAACGATGCAAAAATGAATATAAAATTTACAAGGATTTGTTTTGTTTGAAAACCGAACAATCGATTGAAATGAACGAAATTATTGTTCACCCGGCTATTTACTTATCTTTTACAGTTGAAGAGAACGGAAATATATTGATCGGCTTTGAATATCAACATCGTTTTGAATATAAAAAAACATTAGAAGACTTACTTCGCGATCGATCTCCACTGATCAAAGAAGGGGTGGAAGTCGTTGATTCGTATAATAAAAAATCGTACTACTATACTTTTGTTGAGGTGGCCCCGTATACTGCTGGAGAAAAGAGCCCATATTTACAACAAAGTGTGATAGATTATTACATAACAAAAAATGAAACATGGAAATTAAAAGGTGTTCATAATAAGACACCTATTGTGCATGTTAGATCACAAAACGGTGATATTTTTCCATACTTACCTCATTTATTACGTCTTACTTGTTCGTATGAACAATTGATGCCATCAACCGCGCAGCAAGTAAATCGCATCATTAAGTTGCCACCGAATGAGAAAATGCCGAAACTTTATCAAGAGATATTTCGTTTGTTGCAATATCAGAACATGTTGACTTTCAGAAAAGAAAACGTTCGGGCGGCAAATCTTAATTATGATATTTTTAATCTCTCCCCACCGTTGATGGAATTTGGTCGAAATTATAAAACAACGAAAGTGTCTGATGGTTTAGGCCAAGCGGGTGTTTATGAGCCGAAGAGTATCACCGTTAGCTATTTTGTTGATCCAGAATTAAATTACGATCCAAGGAAGAAAGATGAAATATTGGATTTTACAAAGAAATTACAACATCTATCTGAAAAGCTAGGTGTAAAGTTAAATGTCTCGAAAAAACCGCGTCAGTTATTTGGGGTATTGCCCGTTGATTTTTTCAAAAGTGAGCGCCTTTCGTTCGAACTAAAGTCGATCGCAGATGCGTTCGATGGGACCGTTATTGTCATTGGAACGGAAGAAAATATCGATCGAGCATATATGGCAATTAAACGAGAATTTGGTGCGAAAGCAGATATAATGACACAGTTTGTCATATTTGATTCGTCAGTTGTAAAAAATTTGTACTATCAATATAATGTGCTACTAGGAATTTACGCAAAATCGGGAGTTCAGCCGTGGATTTTGTCAGATGAGATGAATTCAGATTGCTTTATCGGTTTAGATGTCAGTCATGAACATGGAAAACATGCTTCTGGGATTATTCAAGTGATCGGAAAAGATGGGCGAATGATTAAACAAAAATCAATCATGACTGCTGAAGCTGGTGAAACGATTGCCAATCGTACAATGGAAGAAATTATAGATGAGAGTATATTTAGCTACGAGAAAATGTATGGAATGAAGCCAGCCCATATTACATTTCATCGCGATGGCGTATGTCGAGAAGATTTAGATCATTTAACACGGTATATGCAGTCATTTCAAATCCCATTTGATTTCATTGAAATTATTAAAAGACCGCGAAGAAGAATGGCTGTATACACAAACGGACGTTGGTTTACTGTGCAAGGATTATGTTATGCGAAAGAAAGGATGGCTTATTTATGTGCAACTGATCCAAGAGAATCTGTAGGAATGGCGCAAGCTGTAAAGATTGTTCAAAAGACGAAATGTTTGTCTATTCGTGATGTCGTTTCAGATGCATATAAGCTATCATTTATGCACATCCATTCTATGCTGAAAACACGTTTACCAATCACTGTTCATTATGCTGATTTAAGTTCAACCTTTCATAATCGAGGGTTGATCCACCCACGTTCAGTCCATGAACAGGCGTTGCCGTTTGTGTGAGGGATTGGTTGCGTGCCTGTCACGCCCCGAAGGTTGTCGAAGATTGACAGAGACAGAGAGTTGTTGAGTGGCTCTCTGTTTTTCATTCCTAAAGCAGGAATCTCCTCGTTTTTATCGAAAATACACAACAAAACAGAAAGCGAGGTGTATATATGGCGGTTGATCATAATCGGTTGTTTAAAAAGCTGATTACGACGTTTTTTGAAGAGTTTCTTCTTCTCTTTTTCCCGCATGTGCATGAGCACATCGACTTTCAGCACGTGTCGTTTTTGTCGGAGGAGCTGTTTACGGATGTGACGGCGGGGGAGAAGTATCGCGTCGATTTGCTTGTTGAGACGAAGTTGAAAGGGGAGGATAGCCTCATTATCGTCCATATCGAAAATCAAAGCTACGTGCAGCCATCGTTTCCCGAACGGATGTTTGGTTGCGTGCCTGTCACGCCCCGAAGATTGTCGAAGTTTGATAGAGACAGGGAGTCGTTGGATGGCTCTCTGTTTTTTCATTTCCGAAGCAGGAATGTTGTTTTTACTGTCGAAAATACACAACAAAACAGAAAGCGAGGTGCATATATGGCAGTGGATCATGATCGGTTGTTTAAAGAGCTGATCACGACGTTTTTTGAAGAGTTTCTTCTTCTCTTTTTCCCGCATGTGCATGAGCACATCGACTTTCAGCACGTGTCGTTTTTGTCGGAGGAATTGTTCACCGATGTGACGGTGGGGGAGAAGTATCGCGTGGATTTGTTGGTTGAGACGAAGCTGAAAGGGGGGGATAGCCTTATTATCGTCCATATCGAAAATCAAAGCTACGTGCAGCCATCGTTTCCCGAACGAATGTTTATTTACTTTATCCGCTTGTTTGAAAAATACCGAAAGCGCATGTTGCCGATTGCGGTATTTAGCCATGATTACCTTCGAAATGAACCTTCATCGTTTACTCTCCAATTTCCTTTTTTCGATGTACTTCACTTTCGATTTCTTACTGTTGAATTACGCAAACAAAACTGGCGTGATTACATTCGCCACGACAACCCAATTGCCGCTGCGTTGTTAAGCAAAATGGGGTATACTGAAAGTGAACGGGTAGAACTAAAGAAGCAGTTTTTACGAATGATTGTGCGCATGGAATTAGACGAAGCAAAGCAGCGATTATTAATCGGCTTTTTTGAAACATATGTGAAGCTGTCGGATGAGGAAGAACAACAATTGCGAAACGAGGTGAATGAAATGGAAACGAAAGAAAAGGAAAAAGTGCTGGAATTGTTAATCTCGTATGAACAAAAGGGAATACAAAAAGGAATACAAAAGGGAAAAAAGGAAGGATTGGAAGAAGGATTTAAACAAGGAATGAAACATCTTGTTCGCAATATGTCGAAAAAAGGAATGACACCAAAAGAAATTGCAACCCTTGTGGATCTTACGGAAGAAGAAGTAAATCATTTGCTTGAAAGTTGAGAAAAATTTGATGTGGTGCCACACCTCGAAGCATGTGGAAACAACAATTGCGAAACGAGGTGAATGAAATGGAAACGAAAGAAAAGGAGAAAGTGCTGGAGTTAATCATTTCATATGAGAAAAAAGCGTTAGAAAAAGGCTTAAAAGAAGGTCTGCAGCAAGAAAAACGCCAGATTGCAAAAAAGATGCTAGCAAAAGGTTACGATGTACAGACAATCCACGAACTGACGGAGTTGTCTTTGGAAGAAATTGAGATGTTGAAATGATATGGTGCTGTTCCTCTTTCTTATCATGTGAAGGAATCAGAGTGGTAAAGCTTTGGTTCCTTTCCTTTTCTCGTCTTTTTCTCATTGTCCCAAAACCTCGTGAAACTGTCAAGAAAAGTACTTGACAGCCCCACAGGATAAGTGAAGATGAAAAGGGAGAAAAGCTAGGAATGAAGTGTTCTAAACTGGTTTTTATTAGTTAATCCACACGCTTGAGAGTGGCATCTTTCCCTAGTTCTCTCTTCAATATTTTGTTTCGTAATCTTGATTTTTCTTCCTTTTCTCGTTTTTCGATCGTTCCATAGCTTTTCTCTAAAGAATGAATTCTCGTGAAATACCTTTAAGCAGCTAGGTCGTCCGAGCTTTAAGTGTTATAATATTCTATATTGATTAAAAATTAAGATTTTATAGGAGGGTGGGCGATGGATACGTGGGTAAATGAAGGGTTTTTTATTTCTACTAACAAGCAATATTTAGACGTAGATACCATCCATCATTTTTTGAGCCAAGAAGCCTATTGGTCAAAAGGAACTCCGAAAGAAGTTGTCATAAAATCAATCGAAAACACACCTTTATGTTTTGGGGTGTATAAAGGTGACATAAGTAACAGAGTCGGGGAACAAGTTGGATTTGCAAGGGTGATTACGGATTTAGCGACGTATGCTTACCTTTCCGATGTGTTTATTTGCCAAGTTATCGTAAATTAGGCTTATCTAAATGGTTAGTGAGTATCATTACGAATCATCATGAGCTACAAGGTGTTCGACGGTTCATGTTAGCTACTAAAGATGCACATTCATTATATAGCAAATACGGCTTTGAACCACTTGATGATCCGAAGCGATTCATGCAAAAAGTTCGGCAATCACCTTATTAACTTTTTCGTAATACCTGTCAAGCCCTGAGTTAAGCATATGGAATCGATTCTCGTTCTCCTTCAAGATGGGCTCATTCCCGAAGATGTTAGAGATGAGATGATTCATGAATTAATGACACAATATGTTGAAGGAGCATTGGAATCAAGCATAGTTTCTAAGGTCATTGGTAACGTACTTCAGAAAGGCTACAGCAAGATTAGCTTTCGATTAGAACAATTCGTTTTAAAACAAAGCACGCAACGAAACAAATTTCAAAAGCACTTCGTTTTATCGGAGGAAAAAATGTTGAGCTATGAGCTGATACCGCTTAGTGAGAATGCGTTAGTAATCAAATTTGGCGAACAAATTACTCCCGACATTCATCAACGAGTTCACCAAGTTTCTACCTATTTTACAGATCATCATATAGAAGGAATTATTGAAGTTGTTCCTGCCTATACAACTGTTACCGTCTATTATGATCCGATCCAGTTTGTAAAGAATATAAACCGAAAATCGCATATCGAGGTTCTTCCTTTTGAAAGAGTTTGTACCGTATTAAAAAATGTTCTTTCGTCACTACAATCCACCCATATTCCTCAAGGAAATGAAGTCGTAATTCCTGTTTGTTATGGAGGAGAGTTTGGACCGGATTTAGAAGAAGTAGCTAGAAGAAATCAATTAACACCTGAAGAAGTAGTGAATATTCATACGAACGGTCATTACGTTGTGCATATGATTGGATTTGCGCCTGGATTTGCTTATTTAGGCGGTATGTCAGAAAGGATTGCTACGCCGCGAAAACACTCGCCACGTTTGCGTATTCCAGCAGGTTCTGTGGGCATCGCCGGTATGCAAACAGGAATATATCCGATTGAAAGCCCAGGGGGGTGGCAACTCATCGGGAGAACACCGATCCAATTATTCCGTCCACAGCATCCTCAACCGAGTTTATTACAAGTTGGGGATCGTGTTCGCTTTCAACCGATAACGCGGGAAGAATATAAGCAGCTTCAGGAGGAGAACAATGAGTATTCGTGTGATTCGTAGTGGTTTACTAACGATGGTTCAAGATTTAGGTCGATTCGGTTTTCAAAAGGATGGCGTCACTGTGGGCGGCGCTATGGATCAATTTGCGCATCGTATCGCTAACATTCTTGTCAGAAATGAGGAATCCGAAGGCACGCTCGAGATGACATTCATTGGTCCAACGCTTGCTTTTGAGGAAGATGCATTAGTTGCGATATGTGGCGGGGAGTTTGAAGCGAGCATCGATGGGCAAGAAGTGCCACTATGGCGCCCTGTTTTCGTTAAACAGGGGAGTATACTTACGATCGGTCATTGTCGTGCAGGATGTCGAGCATATTTAGCTGTGTCGGGGGGATTTCATATTCCTAAGATAATGAACAGTCAATCAACGTATTTACTTGCACGTATCGGTGGTTTTCAAGGAAGAGCGTTACAAAAAGACGATGTGCTTTTACTTCGAGAATCGAGGCGAAATTTTGAGCTGTTGCGATTACATAAGAAAAAAACATCTCTTCCTTTTATAACGATGAGTTGGGGAATTTCATTTCAGTTTCGTGCATATTTTTATAAATCTCCAAAAACGATTCGCGTCATTCAGGGGGCACAATTTGCTCATTTTACGACACAAAGCCAAAAACGTTTTTTCACCCAACCATATAAAGTCACTTCTCAATCGAATCGAATGGGCTATCGTTTAGAAGGACCTTTGCTTCAAAGAAAACATTCAGTAGAAATGGTTTCGGGAGCGGTTACGTTCGGCACAATTCAAGTGCCGAACGAAGGAAAGCCAATTATATTAATGGCAGATCGTCAAACGACAGGAGGGTATCCGAAAATCGCGCAAGTCATTGCCGTTGATTTACCCATTTTAGCACAAACCAAACCAGGAGAGCAGATTGTATTTCACGACATTTCATTTGAGGAAGCGCAACGATTATATATTCAACATGAGCTTAGCATGAAGCAATGCGAAAAAGTAATGATGTCGAAAATGGGAGGATAAAGATGTACCGCATCGATCTGAATTGTGATATGGGAGAAAGTTTTGGAATATATCAATTAGGGAACGATGAGGAGATTTTGAATTACGTGACATCAGCAAATATTGCTTGCGGGTTTCATGCGGGTGACCCATCTACGATGCGAAAGACGGTTCAGTTGGCGCTTGAAAAGGGGGTGAGTATTGGTGCACACCCGGGGTTGCCTGATTTAATTGGATTTGGAAGAAGAAATATGGCAATTACTCCGGAAGAAGTGTATGATCTCGTCGTTTATCAAGTGGGGGCGTTATATGGTTTTGTAAAGGCTGCTGGTGGAAAGATGCAACATGTGAAACCGCACGGAGCTTTGTACAACATGGCTGCAAAAGACTGTGCACTTTCAGAAGCGATTGCAAAAGCAGTGTATGACATTGATCCATCATTAGTATTGTTTGGATTAGCAGGAAGTGAACTAATTAAGGCGGGAGATCGTATAGGCTTAAAAACAGCAAATGAAGTGTTTGCTGATCGGACATATGAGCAGGATGGTTCGTTAACACCACGACATAAACCTAACGCCTTAATTCATGACGAACAAGAAGCTATACAGCAAGTGATTCGAATGGTAAAAGAGGGAAAAGTGCGGTCACAACAAGGAACTGATGTGGAAATCAAGGCAGATACGATTTGTATTCACGGTGATGGGGTACACGCGTTAACATTTGCTAAAAAAATTTTTGAAGCGTTAAAAAAAGAAGGCATTGTCATTAAATCTTTATTTTAAATCGAGGTAACGCGTTTTCCACTCCTTCCTTTGTTTCAAATCATTGTGTACACTGTTACGTCGATTATCTTGTCAACAGTGAAGATGGTAAGTTTTTTATGGTCATGTGCATGAAAAGAGGAAAGGTATATATTTATAATATCGTCGAATGTTAGGAGGAGAAAACGTGACGTTATTTCAAGTGTTCGTGTACGGGACATTGCTTCAAGGAGAGCAAAATCATCATGTTGTTGCTCCGTACGTCACACATATAGAAACAGGTGCTGTATGCGGTTGGCTTCATAGCGTTGCCGACTTGTATCCAGCTTTAGTGCTCGATTCATCTGCCCCTCCAGTAGAAGGCGAATGGTTGACGGTAAACGAAAAAGGACTACAGGCGATGGATCGGCTTGAAGGATATTATGGGGAGGGAAAACGTAATGATTATGAGCGAGTATTTGTGACAGATGTAGACGGAAAAAAGGCAGGATTTGTGTACGTATACTCAAGCGAACGGGCAAAACATTTACCACAAATAGGCACTTCGTGGAGAGCATACAAGCAGTCATATGAGCGTGGCTTCAAGTGATCATGTTTTAAGTCCAGTGTTTTTTATCGCGACGCAGCTCGATTGCGTTAACGGCGCGTGCAGTTTTTGTTCTAGAAGCTTATATGTTTCTTGTTCTCTAATTCGATTGTTCACTTGCGCAATTTGTTGTAAATGTTTTTTCAATGCTTTTACAAAATCATGAGCGAATTTCGTTTTATCATAAAAAAGAAAGAACTCTACACGATCATTTGTAACATTTACAGCTTCAATTTTGATTTCGCGTCCTTTCACAATGAAAAAGTAATCATAGGCAGAACCAAAGCCGGAGATACGGAATGTTTTATTCTCTTTATTAGCGATCATATCTATCACACTAGCAGCTATACTTAACAAAGCTGTGCCGTAAAGCGTTGCAATATTGATCGTCATTTGCTCAATACCGTTATGAACAATCATATACATTTCGCAACTAAAAAAGCTATTGAGGTTCTCACTTTTGAGCGTCTCTTTCCAGTCATCTTCCCAGTCTTCTAATAAAATTTTGATAGACATGTGTACCCTCCGTAACTCTTTTTACTTTTTCGCTACTACCCTATCTGTAGAGTTTAACTACCACTATATTTTCTATTATTGGAACAATTTTTTTACTTATGCGCTGATTATTCAGAGTTAAATCAGTAAAATAGAAAGAAGTTTTGTACACCTAAAGGTTATCGAATTTTCACCAAAACAGAGAGCCACGCCTCTCTGTTTTTTTCATTCCTAAAGCAGGAATCTCCTCGTTTTTATCGAAAATACACAACAAAACAGAAAGCGAGGTGTATATATGGCGGTTGATCATGATCGGTTGTTTAAAGAGCTGATTACGACATTTTTTGAAGAGTTTCTTCTTCTCTTTTTCCCGCATGTGCATGAGCATATCGACTTTCAGCACGTGTCGTTTTTGTCCGAGGAACTGTTCACCGATGTGACGGCAGGGGAAAAGTATCGCGTCGGTTTGCTGGTTGAGACGAAGTTGAAAGGGGAGGATAGCCTCATTATCGTCCATATCGAAAATCAAAGCTACGTGCAGCCATCGTTTCCCGAACGAATGTTTATTTACTTTAGCCGCTTGTTTGAAAAATACCGAAAGCGCATGTTGCCGATTGCGGTATTTAGCTATGATTACCTTCGAAATGAACCTTCATCGTTTACTCTCCAATTTCCTTTTTTCGATGTGCTTCAATTCCGCTTTCTTACTGTTGAATTACGCAAACAAAACTGGCGCGATTACATTCGCCACGACAACCCAATCGCCGCTGCGTTGTTAAGCAAAATGGGGTATACTGAAAGTGAACGAATAGAGTTAAAGAAGCAGTTTTTACGAATGATTGTGCGCATGGAATTAGACGAAGCAAAGCAACGATTATTAATCGGCTTTTTTGAAACATATGTGAAGCTGTCGGATGAGGAAGAACAACAATTGCGAAACGAGGTGAATGAAATGGAAACGAAAGAAAAGGAGAAAGTGCTGGAGTTAATTATTTCATATGAGAAAAAAGCGTTAGAAAAAGGCTTGAAAGAAGGCGTAGAACGAGGGTTGCAACAAGAAAAACGCCAGATTGCAAAAAAGATGCTAGCGAAAGGCTACGATGTACAGACGATTCATGAACTGACGGAGTTGTCTTTGGAGGAGATTGAGAAGCTGAAGTGATATGCTGTTTTAAATTTTTACCATTTCTCATCCACAGCGCATTTCTGTTTTTTTAGACGAGTGGAAAGAAGATTAGGAGAGATGAAAAAGCTTGAGGAATAGCTTAGGCGGTGCATGTTCGCACCGCCTATTTGTCAATTGTTGCGCGAGCATAAATTATAGTCTAATAATCGTTCATCCCTCGAGAAAGCAATGTCAATGTCGCGATCGTGGGGAGTGTGTTTTGTTGTTGGTGGTTCGAACAAATAAATGAACCGCATTTGTTAACCGTTTGCCTATGATTTGTTCTATGTCTCTATCCGTTTTTGTTTATGTCTGCCACATTTTTATTGAGCGAAATGTTTGCTTTTCTTTGTTTCTTCCTTTTCAATAAAGTTATATGATTTTTTGGCGTATGAATATATTGGAATGTTATCGTGAATAGGAGAGAAGCGGATGAAGATTCGATCAATTGAACCGACACCAAGTCCCAATACGATGAAAGTGTTGCTTGATGAAGAGCTTCCATTTGGAACAAGCTACAACTATAAGCCAGCGCAGGCTGAACAAGCTCCTGAAATCATTAAGCAGTTATTGAAAATCGAAGGTGTGAAAGGCATTTACCATGTCGCTGACTTTTTAGCTGTCGAACGGCATGCGAAATATGATTGGAAACCGATCTTAACAAAGGTGCGCGAAGTGTTTGGCGAACAGGTGGAGGATCTTAAAGAAAATGAATCGGTGCGCAATGAGCATTTTGGCGAAGTGAAAGTGTATGTGCAAATGCTTTATGGCTTACCAATGCAAGTGAAGTTAACGGACGGTCACGAAGAGAGACGAGTGGGGTTGCCGCAACCGTTTGTCGATGCGGTGCTAGAAGCGCAAAAACATGCGGGGAATATTGTCGTGGAGCGGAAATGGGTCGAAAAGGGGGTTCGGTACGGAACATTTGAAGAAATCGGCGCTGAAATTGTCGAGGAGTTGTCTGCTGCTTATCCTCCAGAACGGCTCGAGCGATTTGTACACATGTTTAAACAAGGCGAGCAGTCGAAAACGCAAAAACGAACAAGCGTTCAAGTGACCGAACAAATGCTAGATGATCCAGATTGGACGAAACGATATGCAGCGTTGGAACAGATGGCAGAGCCGACGGAAACCGATTTGCCCGTATTGGCAAAGGCGTTAAAAGATGAGAAAGTGGCGATTCGCCGTTTGGCGACAGCTTACTTAGGAATGATTGGTGGAAAAAGCGTACTTCCGTATTTGTATGAAGCACTAAAGGATCCAGCTGTTTCTGTGCGGCGTACCGCTGGTGACTGTTTATCTGATATTGGTGACGTTGAATCGATTCCTGTTATGGTCGAAGCGCTAAAAGATGCAAGCAAGTTAGTTCGCTGGCGTGCAGCGATGTTTTTATATGAAAATGGAGATGAAACCGTCCTGCCTGCTTTAAAAGCAGCCGAAAACGATCCGGAATTTGAAGTAAGCATGCAAGTAAAAATGGCCATCGAACGAATCGAAGGTGGCGAAGAGGCGAAAGGATCTGTTTGGAAGCAAATGACGGAGAGTAGAAAGAGAGAGGAAGGGAAATATTGAGCCACCCTTAGAATGTTGAAAAGAAGATAGAGAGGAGAAGCAGCATGAACATTGTTATCAAACGGCTCGATCATATACAAATTTGCATCCCAATCGGTGCAGAGGACGAAGCGCGGGATTTTTATTGAATTAGCCGAGAACACTCGTGACTTTAGTCATGAGGTGAGTCGGCTTGGTTTTTTGTTTGCATACTCGACATATGTCAATATATGATTTGATTTAAAATACTTGTATTTAAAATGAGTCCAAAAATCCTCTGACATATGTTATCCTATCATTGAGGTGAACAACATGTCGGAAGTGAAACGTGGCAGAGAATATGTGTAATCCATTCAATATCATATGGTATGGTGTGTGAAATACCGTCACAAGGTGTTGGTTGACGATATCGATACAAGGCTAAAAGAAATCTTAAATCAAATTGCGAAAGAACATGGTTTTACGATTTTACAAGTGGAAAGTGATGGCGACCATGTTCATTTGCTCATGGACTGCACTCCACAACACTCTATTCCGAATATCATCAAAGCATGAAAAGGTGTGAGTGCGAGGTTGCTGTTTAAAGAGTTCCCCCAACTAAAAGAGAAGTTGTGGGGAGGGAATCTGTGGAATCCTTCTTACTTTGTCGCAACCGAAAGCGAGCGCACAGAAGCGCAAATACGACAGTATATCCAAAATCAGAAAGCGAGGTGAGAGCGATGTTCGTCCATAAAGCATACAAATTCCGTATTTATCCAACCAAAGAACAGGAAATCCTCATTGCCAAAACATTCGGTTGCGCTCGTTTTGTGTTCAATCATTTCCTTGCCGAATGGGAACGTGCGTACCGAACAACAGGAAAAGGGTTGACATACAAGGCTTGTTCTTCTCAATTAACCAACCTAAAGAAACAATTTGTATGGCTAAAAGAAGTGGACAGCATTGCGCTCCAAACCTCGCTGAAACATTTATCTGATGCGTACACCCGATTTTTCCAAAAACAAAACAATAAACCACGCTTTAAGTCAAAAAAGAACAAGGTGCAATCGTACACAACAAAGTACACAAACGGAAACATTGCCATTGTCGGCCATCGAATCAAACTCCCGAAACTTGGGTTTGTTCGTTTTGCGAAAAGTCGAGAAGTCGAAGGGCGCATCTTGTCTGCGACGATTCGACGAAACGCAAGCGGAAAATACTTTGTGTCGATTGTTGTAGAAACAGAGGTGCAACCACTTCCTAAAACGAATCGTGCCGTAGGGATTGACTTAGGTGTAAAACATT
Source organism: Anoxybacillus ayderensis (assembly GCF_000833605.1). Classification (GTDB taxonomy): domain Bacteria; phylum Bacillota; class Bacilli; order Bacillales; family Anoxybacillaceae; genus Anoxybacillus; species Anoxybacillus ayderensis. Next base: position 324,893 of record NZ_JXTG01000001.1, read on the forward strand.
TTGCCATCCTTTCAGACGGTACGACATATGCTAATCCAACATACCTTCGCAAACTTGAAAAAAAATTAGCCAAAGCCCAACGTATTCTTTCTAGGCGACAAATCGGGAGTTCAAATTGGCATAAACAGCGAATCAAGGTCGCACGCCTACACGAGAAAGTGACAAATTCCCGAAACGACTACTTGCACAAACTCTCCACCGAGATTGTCAAAAACCACGACATCATCGGGATCGAGGATTTGCAAGTGTCAAACATGATGAAAAACCACAACTTAGCCAAAGCCATTGCCGACGTATCGTGGTCAACATTTATAGACATGCTCATGTACAAAGCGACATGGTACGGAAAACAGGTGGTTGTGGTGGCGAAAAACTTTCCATCTAGCCAATTGTGTTCTCATTGTGGATACAAAAACAAAGATGTGAAACATCTTCACCTTCGTGAATGGGAATGCCCTTCATGTGGCACACATCACGATCGAGATGTGAACGCAAGTATGAATTTGAAAAACGAAGCTATTCGGCTTCTAACCGCAGGAACTGCGGGGCTAGCCTGCTCATTCTCCCTTCGTTAGAAGGGACAGCGCAGGAATCTCGTGGCTTCAGCCGTGAGAGGTTCAAACGGGCGTGCTCGGTTTTACCGAAATCGAAAAACCGAAAACGCTGAAAGCAAACGGCGGACTTTGGTATAAAATTGGCGATATTGAATTGCATATCGGTGTTGAAAACCGCGAAGGATATCGAAGCAAAAGCCATCCGGCGTTTGAAGTGGAAAATATCGAAGCAGTGCGGCGCCACTTGGAAGAAAGGGGAGTAGTGACACAAGACGAAAAAACCATTCCAGGTGTGACTCGCTTCTCCTTTCACGATCCGTTTCACAACCGAATAGAATTTCTTGAGAAACAGCAATAAAAGCGTGGGCAACAGTCTTTGTTTGACTTTGTTGACAATAAATTGAGACAGAAGTGGAGAAAACTTCTGTCTTTTTTTGCTTTTGTGACAAAATTCGACAGGATTTGTTGGGGTTTTTATGTAAGATAAGGGTAGTCATTTTAGTTGAGGATTGAGAGCAATGGATAAGTTTTTAAATTTTTTCGTTCCTGCTTTTATTATGACAATGAGTGCATTTGGGCTGATTTATGTTATACGGAGAGAACGGGACTATTGTCCAAAATGTGGTGGAAAGCTACTAGATTTTTATGTTGATCACAATCAAAGAGCGTTTGCCGACGGAGAGTTAGAGGCGTTTAAAGTTTTACATCCAGAAGATCGTTCAACATTTCAGAAAATGAAGTATTGCCGCCAATGTCGAAAAGCATATCGGCGTATACATTAATTATGGATTTACTGCGTAACAAAAATAAAAAGGAGAAACATGATGCGAATACGCAAATACGCTAGAGCAGTAATTGTTAATGAATGTCATGAAATTCTTCTTCAAAAATTTGAATTTTCGGATGTCGTAGGAAACGTCGTGTTATGGGTAACGCCTGGCGGTGGCGTCAAGGAAAATGAAGCTCCAATCGAAGCTTTAAAAAGAGAATTGCGTGAAGAACTTAACATTGCTGTTGACATTCATGGTGAGCCATTATTTGGAATTGATATACTCATTGAAGGAAAAAACGGTTCTTTTATAAGCCGTGAGATTTACTATAAGATAACGATTCAATCTAATACTGTATTTTCTATGGAGAAAATGACTGAAAAAGAGAAAAATACGTTTATGGATTTAAAGTGGTGGAGTAAAGAACAGTTGAAGAAACTCGAAAACTTTGCGCCACGTGAAATATTGAACTATTTTTAAGTTTATTATTAGTAGCTACCTCTTGTAAAAAAGTAACGAACTTTACCTTTCAATAATGTGGAGGAAAAATTGCATGTATCAGAATTATCGAATTTCTGTTGAAGTCATTGTATGGCACGATGAAAAAGTCCTTTTAACGAAACGCGCAGAGCATTGTAAGGTAGCTCCGAATGTATGGAACGTTCCGACAGGAAAAATTAAATATGAAGAAATTCCTTTGCAAGGTTTGTTTCGAGAAGCGAAAGAGGAAATTAATTTAGATGTAGAATTGTTAGAAGAGCTGTCTGTTCGGAACTTAAAAAGCAAAAGTGGGGATGAAGATATATATCGCGTTGTTTTTACGTATCTCGTCAAACCAAAAAATGATGATATTTCTTCTCTCGCATTAAACGATGAACATTCCGAGTTCGCTTGGGTCGCGAAAGAAGATTTGAACGATCCAAAGTATGAAACGCTTCATGATGACATACGATACATTCTTTTAGAAAAAGTGTTCAACGAAAACAAGCGCTAGCGTAGAAAGCATATCGTAATCATTGTTATTGCGATCGTTCGTGGAAGGCACATGTATTTTTGAACATGTATCGGCAAGGGGGATGGGGATGATTCGTAAATTGGGCGAAGCAGATCATGATGTTGTGTTTTCTTTTTTAAAGCAGGAGCCTTCATTGAATCTTTTTATTATTGGTGATATTGAAGCGTTCGGTTACGAGCAGGAATTTCAAGAGCTGTGGGGCGATTTTGATGAGAATGGTAGACTGAGAGCCGTATTGTTGCGATTTTATGATTCGTATATTCCTTATGCTCCGGGGGATTTTGATATTGACGGATTTGCGGAAGTGATGCGAAACGCTTCTCATCCTGTTCGTCTTTCGGGGAAAACGGAGCTTGTCGCAAAATTTGAACCTCTCTTACTGCTTAGAAAAAAGCGAGTCACGTATTTTTGTGAATGTAACGAAATCACATTTCCAGAAGAGCAAAGTCGCTATGAAATTAAGCAAGCAACGATCGATGATGTCGATCGCATACTTGAACTGCGTAGTCGCATCACGGAGTTTTCGGTACTGCCGTCATCGCGAGATATGCTTGTCAAATCGTTAGAAACGAATACAGGGCGTGTGTACTATATCGAGGAAGATGGTCGCATGGTGTCGTCTGTTGCAACAACTGCGGAAGATACGCTATCTGCGATGGTTGTCGGCGTGTGTACAGATCCGAATCGTCGCCACAAAGGATATGCAAGCGAAATCTTGAAGCGTGTCATTCAAGATTACGTTCGCGCTGGAAAAACGTTATGCTTGTTTTATGACAATCCGAATGCGGGCCGTATTTATAAAAAACTTGGTTTTTATGATATCGGGATGTGGACGATGTACGGATAATTTCTGGATAGATGTAGAAAACGTGAAGTTGACGGGCTTCACGTTTTTCTTTTGTTGCATAGGTGACCTATAATGAAGAGGTCAGATGAACCGAAGGAGAAGGATTGGTCGGTCATGCACATCATGATTAGAATCGCATTCCTCCCCCCGAATGTATTCGTGGGGAGGAATGCGATGTTTCTTTATTTTTCACTAAAAATAAGATAAAATAAAATTAGTGAAAGGTGGTGAATGTATGAAACTGACTTTGACAGCGAAAATAAAAATTATGCCAACAACAGAACAAGGGCAATTACTTCGAAAAACGATGCAAACGTACCGTGATGCGTGTAACGCTGTGTCGGAAGTAATATTCAAAGAAAACACCCTTGTGCAAGCCAAACTTCACAAGATGATGTATCGAGAACTCCGCTCTACATTTGGCTTAAAATCCCAAATGGCACAATCTGTTTTAAAAACCGTCATTGCAAAATATAAAACGAACCAAACAAATGGACATGAGCGGTGTCAGATTGCGTTTAAAAAACCGCAAATCGACCTCGTGTTTAACCGAGATTACAGCATCACCAAAGGCTTATTTTCTATCAACACATTAGAAGGTCGAATCAAAGTTCCTTTTCAAACGAAAGGAATTGAAACGTATTTCGACGGAACATGGACGTTTGGAACAGCCAAGTTAGTGAACAAGCACAATAAGTGGTTTCTCCATATTCCTGTATCCAGAGAAATGGAAGAAGCTAGCCTTCATCAGATTCGCCAAGTGGTTGGCGTAGATATGGGTGTGAATTTCATTGCGACCGTTTATGATTCAAACGGACAGACGCTATTTTTCAAAGGTAGACAAATCAAACACAAACGGGCAAAGTATAAACAACTCCGCAGACAACTACAAAAAAAGCAAACCCCCTCTGCCCGCAGAAGATTAAAGAAAATCGGTCAACGAGAAAACCGTTGGATGCAAGATGTCAACCATTGCATCAGTAAGGCACTCGTTGAGCGTTATGGCAAGAACACGCTGTTTGTGTTAGAGGATTTAACAGGCATTCGCCAAGCAACAGAAAAAGTGTCCGTCAACCATCGGTATGAAATGGTGTCTTGGGCGTTTTATGATTTAAGGCAAAAAATCGAGTACAAAGCACGAAAACACCAAGCCAAAGTGATTGCGGTAGACCCAACATATACTTCCCAAACTTGCCCAAAATGCGGGCATACAGAGAAAGCAAACCGCAACAAGAAAACGCACACATTCTGTTGCCAAACATGCCAATACACATCAAACGACGACCGAGTTGGTGCGATGAATCTTCAACGAAAAGGAATCGAGTACATCGTTGAAGAAACAACAAAAGCATGACTTTTGTTGTTGGGTAGTTGTCAACCTGCCCTGATGCAACCCCAAGTGAAGGAAGGAGGATAACATCCGCTTGCACTTCTGGGGAGTTGCAAGCCCACGACTTTAGTCGTTGGGTCGTTGACATCAGGTGAAAGGGTATGTTTTAATGTATTGATCATATTTGTTTGTGTATGTTTTGGTTGGTTTCCGTACTCTAGAATGAAATTGAGGACGATGCCGATGAGTTTTGTATCGCTATATTCTTTTGAACTCGATTGAAATCTTTCGTTTAATTCATCTACTTTATTTTTAATTGCTGAAATGCCATATGAAGAGAGACGATCAGGAATCGCGGGAATTAAATAGTAATTGCTTGCGTACAAGGCATTTTGCGTAATGTAATTTAAATTTGGTGGGCAATCGATAAAAATAAAATCGTACTCATCATTAGAAGTGACAGCGCAGGAATCTCGTGGCTTCAGCCATAGGAGGCTCAATTGTATGAGAAAGAGGGAAAGGTTATGACGGATTTTTTCTATAGCAATGTCATGATGATTGATAGGTTGGGATGGAAGTGCGTGCTGTTGATGGAAAATTTGTATATTGTCCAACTCGTTTGAACGATTGTTTTATGTTATAATTGTTATAACAATTATAACGAAGAGGTGAGCCATATGCTACATGCCGATCGGAAAGTGTTGAAAATAGGAAACTCACTAGGAGTTACTTTTCCTGTGGAATTCCTTCAAAAGCTTGATATCCATCAAGGTGACGAAGTACAGATGGAGTTTAAAGATAACCAAATTGTGATAAAGAAAAGTAACAAGGTGAACTTGCCAGAAGGCATTTCGAAAGACTTTTTTGACGTGTTAAATGAAACGCTCGAGGAGTATGACGAAACGATTAAGGGGCTTGTTGATCGGTGAGGTATTTAACAGTGGAGGAAATCATTGCGATGAACTTCTTCATTATTGAGAAATACTCGCCTCGTGAAATGAAAGGTGTAAAAGAACAATCATTATTGGAATCTGCCGTGTATCGTCCACAACAAAGTGTGTTTGGTGAAGATGCTTACCCCACTATTTTTGAAAAAGCAGCCGCATTGTTCGAGTCTTTGGCAAAAAACCATTGTTTCCATAACGCAAACAAACGAACAGCTTTTGTTGCTCTTATTCAATTTTTGAAATACAACGACTATCGACTTGTGATGCCACAAGATGGGGCAATTGAATTTGTTGTCGATGTAGTGAACCATCGATATTCCTTTAACGAAATTGTTGCTACAATTAAAGAATACACATTGAAGTGCTAGTTTTGGTATTCTGCGAAGTGAAATGAATGAGTTTTTATCTTCACAACATATAAGATTTTTAAAGTATTATTACCGCTAGCAGAAAATCATCACACATTTTAAAGCATTTAGGAGACACATAGGGCTATTTCGGAAGTTTTTTTGCTCGATTGAATAACGGAATCTTCTAACGACTAAAGTCGTGTCTTGCATACAAAAGGATTTCTCGTGCACCTTCGCGCCAAAGTAATGGAAATAAGCATTTCTCAAAAAGAGGAATGCTTTTTATGTTTTAAAACAAAAAAATAAACTAAAACAATAATTATTTATTGCAAAACGATAAACAATGTATTAAAATGGAATGGAAATGATCGAAGTGAGGTGCTTGTTGTGAAACGAGAGACACTTTTTTTAAAAAGCGCTATTTTTATTATCGGTGCTCCTGTTGTTATGTTATGTGTATTTGTTTTACCAAAGTTTCCTAACTTTTATGCCGAGTGGTTGCCGGAATTAGCGTATTTGCGCTATCCGATCACGATCTTTTTTTATGTTACCGCGATTCCGTTTTTCTTTGCGTTGTATCAAGCGTTCAACATTTTAACTTATATTGACAAAAACGAAGCGTTTTCCGATTTATCAGTAAGAGCGTTAAAGTATATAAAAAATTGTGCAACTGCCATTAGTTTGTTGTATATCGCAGGTATGCCGTTTTTTTATCTTACTGCTGATTTAGATGACGCCCCAGGGATGATCATCATCGGATTGATGGTTGTGTTTGGGGCGATGGTCGTCGCAGTGTTTGCCGCAGTGCTGCAGAAGCTTTTACAGAAGGCAATCGAGATCAAGTCGGAAAATGACTTAACCGTTTGAGGTGAATTACATGGCGATTATTGTGAATCTAGATGTCATGTTGGCGAAAAGGAAAATGAGCGTGACCGAGCTGTCAGAAAAAGTAGGAATAACAATGGCGAATTTATCAATCTTAAAAAACGGCAAAGCAAAAGCGATTCGGTTGTCGACGTTAGATGCCATTTGTAAAGCATTAGAATGCCAACCGGGAGATATTTTAGAATATCGAAGCGATGACGAAGCATAATGGGAGGCAAAAGAGATGAGAGCGTTCATTCAACTCGTTCATTTTGGTTGGGAACAAGCGTTATCTTGCTTGTTTCCCGTTGTCATTTTTGCCGCGTTAGCCGTAACGAAAATGGTGTCGCTTCCTTTCTTACCGCGATATGATTGGCTGCTCATTATTTGCCTTTTGATGCAATGGTGGATGGTGCGTACGGGGCTAGAAACGCGAGATGAACTAAAAGTGATTACGATGTTTCACCTTATTGGGCTTGCGCTTGAATTGTTTAAAGTGCACATGGGGTCTTGGGCTTACCCAGAAGAAGGGTATTCTAAAATTTTTGGTGTGCCTTTATATAGCGGTTTTATGTATGCAAGTGTCGCCAGCTATCTTTGTCAAGCGTGGCGGCGGTTAAAGGTGGAACTCGTGAAATGGCCGCCATTTTCAGTCGTTGTTCCATTGGCTGCGGCGATTTATTTCAATTTTTTTACCCATCATTATTGGTTTGATGTTCGTTGGTGGTTAATCGGGCTTGTCACGATCGTCTTTTGGTCGTCATCCGTCACATACGAGGTGAATGGAACGCGTTATCGCATGCCGCTTGTGCTTTCATTTTTTCTCATCGGGTTTTTTATTTGGATTGCGGAAAATATTGCTACGTTCTTTGGGGCTTGGCAATACCCGAACCAAGCCAAGGCTTGGAGTATCGTTCACTTAGGAAAAGTAAGTTCATGATTAGAATCGCAGGAAACCCCCGAATGTATTCGTGGGGAGGAATGCGATGTTTCTTTATTTTTCACTAAAAATAAGATAAAATAAAATTAGTGAAAGGTGGTGAATGTATGAAACTGACTTTGACAGCGAAAATAAAAATTATGCCAACAACAGAACAAGAGCAATTACTTCGAAAAACGATGCAAACGTACCGTGATGCGTGTAACGCTGTGTCGGAAGTAATATTCAAAGAAAAGGGCAAAGTATAAACAACTCCGCAGACAATTGCAGAAAAAACAAACTCCATCTGCCCGCAGAAGATTAAAGAAAATCGGTCAACGAGAAAACCGTTGGATGCAAGATGTCAACCATTGCATCAGTAAGGCACTCGTTGAGCGTTATGGCAAGAACACGCTGTTTGTGTTAGAGGATTTAACAGGCGTTCGCCAAGCAACAGAAAAAGTGTCCGTCAACCATCGGTATGAAATGGTGTCTTGGGCGTTTTATGATTTAAGGCAAAAAATCGAGTACAAAGCACGTAAACACCAAGCCAAAGTGATTGCGGTAGACCCAACATATACTTCCCAAACTTGCCCAAAATGCGGACATACAGAGAAGGCAAACCGCAACAAGAAAACGCACACATTCTGTTGCAAAACGTGCCAATACACAACAAACGATGACCGAGTAGGTGCGATGAATCTTCAACAAAAAGGAATCGAGTACATCGTTGAAGTAACCACGAACGCATGACGTTGGTGGTTGGGTAGCTGTCAACCTGCCCTGATGCAACCTCAAATGAAGGAAGGAGGACACCGTCCGCTTGCACTTCTGGGGAGTTGCAAGCCCACGACTTTAGTCGTTGGGTCGTTGACGGTTTTTATTAGTCATTGTCAGCTTTCTCATCGTTGCGACGTTAAAGCAGATGAAACAAAAAAACCCAAAGATGACGATTTCATCGGTTAGGGCGCAATAGAATATATGATTTTAGCGAACAGCAATCGTCACTGTTCGCTCACCTTTTTTATCCGATATTCTTCAATCACTGAACGGACGATATGAGAAGAGCTCCATTCACCGAAGGAAAGATAGGTGATTGGATATTTCTTTGGGAAAAGAATGGACTGGATTTGTTTTTGTTGTGCACCTTGTTCATACAAATCAATAATTTTTCCTTGAAGTTCTTGTAAATAGTTAAGCTTTCGTTGCAAAGCAGTGCGTCCGTCTTTTATATAGCCAGCGTGGGCACAAAACATTTCGTTAAAATCGTACGTTAACACTTTTCTTAATGATTCAATCAATGTAGGAACGCTTTCTTCGCGCAAAACGACTTTTGTTTTTTCTAGACAGTATAAATCCCCTGTAAAAAGTTGTCCTGTTTCGCGATTAAGAAATGCGAGATGATCAACCGCATGACCTGGTGTATGAATGACATCCCATGTCGCGTGATGAGAAGAAAATGTTTTTCCAATCGGTTTGGCTTCGAAAGGAGGGCGTTTTCCCCAAAAAAACTTGCGATATATCGGATAATCTGCTTGTTTCCGACAATAATCAATCATGAGCTCATTCATATAAATGGGTAGTTGTCGTTTGTTTTGTAAACATGCTGCACAACCTGTATGGTCTTCATGAAAATGAGTAATGACAACTTGGTCAATTTGTAATTGGTTGAAAAACTGTGTAAATTCTCGTGCTAACGATTGTGCTCCGGTGTCAATCAATACACCATCAATCGAGAAACAATGAACGGTTAAGCGAACTCCTTGAAATGTGAGAGTACCTTTGGCAACGTGGACATCGCCAACCGTTTCTTGTTCAAATTTTTTCTTTAGTAACATCCCCACTCCCCCTTAATCCCATTATACTATATCAAAATGAATAGTCATTCATTATTTTTGGTTTTATGAAAATCATCGTTTTTTTGTTTCATTCATAAAAAATGAGCTGCCCTAAAGCAACTCATCATATCATTTCAAAAAGGCAGCGCTTTCGAGACGCTGCCTTGACGATTAAAAAAATCCAAGTTTTTTTGGTGAGTAGCTAACAAGTAAGTTTTTCGTTTGTTGGTAATGTTCGAGCATCATTTTGTGCGTTTCACGTCCGATTCCTGACATTTTATATCCACCAAATGCCGCATGCGCAGGATATGCGTGATAACAATTTGTCCATACACGTCCAGCTTGAATGCCACGTCCAAAGCGATACGCTGTATTAATATCGCGCGTCCATACTCCAGCACCTAGTCCGTATAATGTGTCATTTGCGATCGCTAACGCTTCATCTTTATCTTTAAATGTGGTGACAGATACAACCGGACCGAAAATTTCTTCTTGGAAGATACGCATACGATTATGCCCTTTAAAGACGGTTGGTTTGACATAATAACCACCTTGTAAGTCTCCTTCTAACATATTGCGCTCGCCGCCGATTAGAAGTTCAGCCCCTTCTTGTTTACCGATGTCGATGTATGACAAAATTTTCTCTAGCTGTTCAGATGAGGCTTGAGCGCCAATCATCGTATTCGTATCGAGCGGATTTCCTTGTTTAATTTGCTTCACTCGTTCTAAAGCCCGTTCCATAAACACATCGTAAATCGATTCTTCGATTAACGCGCGTGAAGGGCATGTACAAACTTCCCCTTGATTTAATGCAAACATCGTAAAACCTTCCAATGCTTTATCGAAAAATTCGTCATCTTTCGCAACAACGTCAGCGAAGAAAATGTTTGGTGATTTTCCGCCGAGTTCAAGCGTAACCGGAATTAAATTTTGAGATGCATATTGCATAATTAAACGTCCGGTTGTTGTTTCGCCAGTAAAGGCAACTTTCGCAATTCGTGGGTTAGAAGCGAGCGGTTTGCCAGCTTCAAGACCAAATCCGTTGACGACGTTGATAACACCTTTTGGTAATAAGTCTTGAATTAACTCGATTAGCACAAGAATCGATGTTGGAGTTTGTTCTGCTGGCTTTAATACGACGCAGTTACCAGCAGCTAAAGCAGGTGCGAGTTTCCACGCTGCCATTAAAATTGGGAAGTTCCAAGGGATAATTTGTCCGACAACTCCAAGCGGCTCTTTGAAATGATAAGCGACGGTATCATCGTCAAGCTCTGCAAGCGTGCCTTCTTCCGCACGAATGCAACCAGCAAAATAGCGGAAATGATCAATTGCCAATGGAATGTCAGCGGCACGCGTTTCACGAATCGGTTTTCCGCTTTCCCATGTTTCTGCGACCGCCAGCATGTCTAAATTCTCTTCCATTCGGTCTGCGATTTTATTTAATAGGCGTGCACGTTCAGCGACAGATGTGCGTCCCCATGTTTCTTTCGCCGCATGAGCAGCATCGAGTGCTAATTCAATATCAGCTGCTTTCGAGCGAGGAACTTCGCAATATACTTGTCCAGTAACGGGCGAAATATTTTCAAAATATTCACCGTCAATGGGAGGTACCCATTCTCCGCCGATGAAATTTTCGTATCTCTTTTTGAATGTAATGAGTGAGCCAGGTTGCCCAGGCTGAGCATAAATCATGTAAACTCCTCCTTTTGTATCCGCTTTCAAATGGAAATAAATGACCAAGTCTGATACACATCATATGTGTCGATTTAGTGAAATATGATCTACTACATCATTTTTATTTCACCTATTTGATTCATTATCGGATTACAGGAAGTTCTTATAATTCGTTAGCTAAATAAAGAAGAGAGATTATCTAAAAAGGATTTGTAGAAAAACATAGTCTGAAGAAATGAATTGAAGTGAATGGACTTGTTAGTGATATTTTTAAATTTGTTTAATGATAAAATGGAGTAAGTAGGAAGCCAACTTTGTTTGTGTAAGAGCGAGAGAAGCTTCTCGCCCTTATTTACTTTTGCTTAAAATTATATATCTTCGTTTATTGAAAATATTTTATAGATTTCTGATATTTTTCCTTTTTCAATCAATATATAAACAACATCATTTTCAAGCAATCGCGCATTTCCTTTCGGGGTAATAATTTTTTCATTCCGAATAATAGCTGTGATTAAGCAATCTTTAGGTAAAGGAAGTTGACTAACTGTCATTTTCGATAAATGAGCTTGTTTACTTCCAATATGAATTTCAACAATTTCTTTATCCGCTTTTGTCGTTGACATTAATTCAAGGGAATGAGCGACCTCCTTTTTTTCTCCATGCAATAATCCTAGATGCTTAGCTAACAAAGAAATGGTTGATCCTTGAATAAGAGCAGAAATGAGAACAATAAAGAAAACAATATTAAAAATCAGTTGGCTATTTTCAATATTTGCAATGAGAGGGTAAGTTGCCAAAACGATCGGGACAGCACCTTTTAGACCTGCCCAGGAAAGAAACAATTTTTCCTTCATAGAAAAACGCATTTTTATTGTGCTTACCATTACGCTAATTGGTCTTGCTACAATGATAAGAAAGATCGCAAGAACAATGCCTTCCCACGCTACCTCTACTAACTCATTCGGAAAAACAAGTAATCCAAGTAAAATGAACATAAATATTTGCATCATCCATGCTAATCCTTCATTAAAACGAAAAACAGAATGACGATAAACGATTTGGGAATTACCGACAAAAACAGCCATGATATATACAGCAAGGAATCCACTACCTTTCATTAAAGCGGCAGTGCTATAGGAGAGTACTGCAAATGATAGAGATAGGATGGGATATAGTCCAGACGAATCCAGATGAATTTTGTTCATGCACCAAATGGTTAATCTCCCTATTCCAAGTCCAATTAAGATGCCTGAAATAATTTGCCAAAAAAACCCCAATAAAGTATGAAGTATAGATATTTCAGGATTTTGGACGAACGTAATTAAAGAAAGAGTTAAAATAACAGCCATAGGGTCATTCATTCCTGATTCTGCCTCTAGTGTTGCAGAGAGACGGCGGTTTACATATACGCTCCCTAATGTAGCGAAAATGGCTGCTGCATCAGTAGAAGACACGATGGCTCCCAATAGTAGCCCCTCTGCCCATGAAATATTTAAAATATATTTTGCAAAGGCACCGACACAAATAGCTGTAATAAGTACCCCGAATGTCGCAAGAGAGGAGGATGGAACGATCACCTTTTTTAATGTATTCCATTTTGTGTTCATGCCACCCTCAAACAAAATGACAATCAATGCAAAAATACCGAATATTTGAGTTAGGAAGGCGTTGTCGAAGTATATAAATTTCGATAAAATCATTCCAACCAGTATGTAGAAAACAAGGGACGGCACTCCTAACCACGAAGAAAACTTTGTCGTTAATACACCTATAATCAAAAGGAGTCCTAACAAAAAAATGATAAAATCGGTCAATATGTTTTTCTCTCCTCTCTAAATATCTATGAAATATACTGTTCGTAATAAAATTAAGATAAAAAAAGGAAACTGTCAAATAAGATGCAAGTTGAGCATTAGCGCTCAACTTGCATCTTGTTTATATATAATGCTTTTCCTTGTTCGACAAACTGTTTTGCCTTCTCCTTCATTCCTTCGTGTTGTAAAGTTTTTTGCAATTGATGTGAGATGTTCATTGAGCAAAATTTTGGCCCGCACATTGAACAAAAGTGGGCAAGTTTTGCTCCTTCAGCTGGTAACGTCTCATCATGATACTCACGCGCACGTTCAGGATCCAAAGACAAGTTGAATTGATCATGCCATCGGAATTCGAACCGTGCTTTTGACAAGGCGTCGTCTCTTTTTTGTGCACTAGGATGCCCTTTTGCTAAATCGGCAGCATGAGCAGCGATTTTATAAGCGATAACACCTTGACGGACATCGTCTCTATTTGGCAATCCGAGATGTTCTTTCGGAGTAACATAACAAAGCATCGCCGTGCCGTACCACCCAATGATTGCTGCACCGATAGCTGAGGTGATATGGTCATAACCTGGTGCAATGTCAGTAGTTATTGGACCTAATGTATAAAAAGGTGCCCCGTGACAAATTTCTATTTGTTTGTCGACATTTTCTTTAATTTTATGCATTGGAATATGTCCCGGACCTTCAATCATGACTTGAACATCATGCTCCCAAGCAATTTTTGTCAATTCTCCAAGTGTTTGCAGCTCGGCAAATTGAGCTTCGTCGTTTGCATCCGCAATCGAACCAGGGCGCAATCCGTCCCCAAGTGAAATAGCGATATCGTAAGTTTTTAAAATCTCACAAATCTCCTCAAAATGAGTGTATAAAAAGTTTTCTTCGTGATGTGCTAAGCACCATTGCGCCATAATGGAACCACCGCGAGAAACGATCCCCGTCGTGCGATTGACTGTTAAAGGAATGTAACGAAGTAATACGCCAGCATGAATAGTAAAATAGTCGACCCCTTGTTCTGCTTGTTCGATTAATGTTTCACGATAAACGTCCCATGATAAATGTTCGACAACTCCATTGACTTTTTCTAATGCTTGATAAATAGGGACAGTACCAATTGGAACAGGAGAATTGCGAATAATATATTCTCGAGTCTCGTGTATATGTTTTCCTGTTGATAAATCCATGACAGTATCAGCGCCCCAGCGGATCGCCCAAAGCATTTTTTCAACTTCTTCTTCTAAGGAAGAGGTGACAGCTGAATTTCCGATATTTGCGTTAATTTTCACGTGGAATTTACTTCCTATAATCATCGGTTCACTTTCAGGGTGGTTAATATTAGCTGGGATAATTGCTCTTCCTGCCGCCACCTCTTGACGAACAAATTCGGGATCCATTTGTTCGCGAATTGCGACAAACTCCATTTCAGGTGTAATGATCCCTCGTTTTGCATAGTGCATTTGTGTAACCGTTTTTCCTTTTTTCGCGCGCATCGGTTTGCGTTGAAAAGGTAAGTTCGCATTAGGAAACCTTCCTTCATACTTTTCGACATCGCCGCGTTCGACTATCCATTCTTCTCTTAACGTTGGCAATCCTTTATGAATATTCGGTTCAAAAAGTGGATCGGTGTACGGTCCGCTTGTATCATAAACGCGAATCGCCCCATTTTCTAATATTGTTGTTTCTGTTTTTGTTGGCGACAGTTGAATTTCACGCATCGGAACACAAACATCTTTTCGACTTCCTTGCACGTACACTTTTTTACTTGAGGGAAATAACATGTTGGAAAATAAATTGTTCATTCTTATTCGCTCCTTTTCATTTTTTAATAGGAGCAATGCCAACACGTAAAAAAATCAGGTTCCATAAAAAGAACCTGATTTTGTCCGCAAATAGTACAAGCGAATGACACTCGCACCATCTACTTCCCTACGCTGGCATCACCCAGATCAGGTTCAAAGGGTCAAAGAACTTTTGCGCGTCCTTCTCTCAGTCCAAGCTATTGGACACCCCTAGTAGATGTAAAATTATGAACTTTAAAAATAATCTAGCATATGATAAAAATATTGTAAAGTATATATATTCGAAAATATACTTGATGGTGTTTGTATTTTAGAAGTAGCGGTAATGGAGGCATTGAAGGGGAGGGGATAAGAAACATGGAAAACGTACTTTCTGAACGGGCCGTGTTGATGTGGCGAATGTATGAAGTTATTCGTTTATTTATTTTTCTTCTCTTATACGTGATTGCTCATTTTTTCGTTCCTATGTGGGTTGTTTTGGGGCTTGTCTGCTTATGGATTGCTGATGCGATTTTGTTTGTTTTTTTCGTTCCGCGCTGGAAATGGGAACGCTGGCGATATATCATTCGTGATCGAGAAATTGAACTCGAGCACGGGGTATGGATTCGAAAGCGTACGCTTATTCCCATCCATCGCGTTCAACATGTTGATGTAAAGCAAGGTCCGTTAGCACGAAGGCAAAAACTGGCTTCACTTTACATTTATACAGCGGCAACTGCGCACGAAATTCCATTTCTTGATGAACAAGAAGCAGAGAAGTTGCGTTACTACATTTCCTCTTTAGTGAAGGAAGATGAAAATGATGCATGAAAAGAAACGGTTGCATCCGATTGCGATTGTTATTTATATAGTTAAGCGGTTAAAGCAAGGACCGTTTTTGGCGCTTGCGTTACTTCTAGCAATAAAAAAGAAAACAGGTGATCCTTTCGTTGATTGGATGCCTTTGTTTTTATTTCTTTTTTATGCTATGCTCGCTGGGTATATGTCGTGGCGGCGATTTACATATCGTTTACAAGAAAATGACATGTATATTGAACAAGGGATATTTGTAAAAAAGAAACGGTATATTCCATTTGATCGTATTCAAGGTATTTCACATTCGTCAGGGGTGTTACAGCGGCTTGTAGGTGTTGTGCAAGTACATATTGAAACAGCTGGCAGGCAAATGGATGAACCAGAAGTAATACTTTCAGCGGTTTCCATAGAAGAAGCAAAGCAAATAGAGCGAGCGGTGCATCACAAAAAACGAGAAAACATATTTATAGAAATAGAAGATAAGACGGATGCCATATTTACACTTCGTTTTCGCGACGTATTGTTTTTATCTATCACAAGTGGTGGTGCTTTTGGAGTCATTGCAGCGATCGGTGCATTTCTTTCTGATTTTAATGATTTTGTCTCATTTGAACGGCTAAACATATTTTTTTGCGCTGACGATACAGCTTCTACACTCATCTTTTTGTTTGTCGTTCTTATGATCGCTTACGTGTTGTCTGTGATCGGCCATCTTTTTCGCTATATGAATTTTACCGTTGTCAAACAAGACAAAACGATAACGATAACAACAGGATTGCTGCAAAAAAAGAGCATTTCTACATCGATTGAGCGCGTTCAAGCCATTGCAGTGAAGGAAAGTCCGATTCGGCACTTGTTCGGTTATGTGTCTGTTCATCTCATTCATGCCGGAGGGGCACTTGATGATGGAAGACATGGAAGTCTCGTGTTGTTTCCGCTTGTTCGTAAAAATGAAGTTGCTTCTCTTGTTGCGACGTGCTTTCCTGAATATCGTTTGCACGATTCGTTCCGATCGCTATGTACACGTGTCCGTTGGCGCTATATGTTGAGGTCGCTCTATACGGTTGTGCTCATTCCGGTCATCACAATCGTATTTTTTCAGCGATTTGAAACGCTCCTTCTCCTTGTGCCCGCAGTATATGTCGGCTATCGAAGTTATAAGCGAGCGGGAGTAACGATTAAGAGTGAGCAGCTAGCATTGAGAAGTGGATGGCTGACGATAAAAACGGTATATATGTTAAAACATCGTATTCAGTCATTAACGATCTCGCAAAGTCGTATGCAACAACGACTCGGATTATGTACAGTACGTGCGACTGTCATGCCAGGCATACGCACAAAAGTCGTTGATGTGGACGAACATAAGGCACAAGCAATATACGAATGGTTTTTGGGAAATAAGGCATGAAAAAGAAATATTTCAAGTGTCCCAAAAGAGCACGCTTTTGGGACACACTTATTTTTTAAAGTAATTCGTCAATTTCCTGTAACACTTCTCCAATTTTACGACCATGTATAAGCAAATCCGCCCAATCATCTAATGGCGTCGGTTCCATGTTCACAATCACTAATTTGCCCCCGCTTCGTTTTGCGATGACAGGAAGTTCGTTAGCTGGTGACACTTGTAAAGAAGAGCCGAGCACAATCCATAAGTCTGCCCGTTCAGCTGCTGTCCATGCTTGTTCAAACGCATCATACGGTAACGACTCCCCGAATAAAACAACGGAAGGGCGCAAAAAGCCGCCGCATGTGCACGTAAACTGTTCGTCTACATACCGTTTTGCGTCGTATGTTCGCCTGCAACGCGAGCAATGCACTGTTCGCAACGTTCCGTGTAATTCAATGACATTTGTACTGCCTGCTTGTTGGTGAAAGCCGTCGACATTTTGCGTGATGATTTGATGAATAAGCCCCCGCTTTTGCCAATCGGCCAAAATCATATGCCCGACATGTGGCTTACATTTAAGCAACGTACGAATACGATATTGATAAAATGCAATAAACTCGTCTCGGTTATGTTGCATCGCATACGTACTTGCTAATTGTTGTGGATTTTTCGTGCGCCAAAGCCCTGATTTTGCCGAACGAAAATCGGGAAGCCCGCTTTCTGTAGACATTCCTGCTCCAGTAAATACAATTGTATACGAAGACTCTTTCAACCATTTTTCTAACATTCCGTACCCCTCCTTTTTATCTACCAATAACTACTTCTTTCTTCGCCCTTTTCTTCCTTTATTTTCACATATGTTTATAAGGAAAATAAGGACTTTTGATTCATGCCCATGAAAATAGGCAAAGTATAATAAGAAGTAAAGGCACAGCTAAGGAAACTTAGCGTCGCAAAGCTATAGGGGCTAACGGGATACCTATGCCAGCCAGCTGCCATTACCGAAAAACATACATATGAAATGGAGGAAAGGGTAATGTTTAAAAAAGGATTACCAATTTTACTAGCATCGATGCTCGTTGCTTCTCCAGCTTTTGCAGCGAAGCATGATGGAGCAAAACATGTACAGAAAAGCCAGCTTGTCGTGAAAAAGGAAGAAGCGAAGAAAAAACAAGAGTTAGCTAAGCAGAAAAAAGAAGAGGCAAAAAAGAAAAAAGAACAACAAATGTTAAAAAACAAATTGGCAGAACTAAATAAAAAGTTAAGCAAGATTGAAGAGCGTGTAAACGAGGTGACAATAGCGCTTGAAGCGTTTAGCACACCAAAAGAACAACCAACTGAACAACCAGCTGAACAACCAACACAACCACAAAGTGAACAAACAACAGAGGAAACGACACAAGTAGTCAATGAACAAGATAGCGCTACTGTGACTACGACTGAACAATCACCTGTCGTGCAATCGGATGAAGACGACGAAGCGGAAAAACAAGAAGAGTTAGATCAATGGTTTGGGAAGCTTATTGCTGCTTCTAATCAATTAAAAGCAGTAAAAAATGAAATTCGTGCGTTAGAAAAGAAAGTATCTAAGAATGATGTCAACGTACAAGCGTTGAAAGAAAAAGTAAAGGCGTTAGAAGAAAACGTACAACAAAATAAAAAGAAGTTGCTTGAACTGTTATAAGAGTGCCTGTTGGCGCTCTTTTTTGCATATTTTCGCGTGAAACACAAATGATAATAACCGTTCGAAAGGAGGGAAGCGAATGAACATCACACGTGCGCAACAAATTGCTCAGTCACCCGATATGAAACATGTAACGTATAACGGAAAAGCTGTATATATTGAACATATCGATGCGCAAACGGAAATGGCAACGATTCATTTTTTAAGCAACCCAGAAAAACAACAGTGCGTTCCGATTTCACAGTTAGAGGAACATTAAGCGATGGGGGTGTGACAAAGCAACTCGTTTGTCACATCCTTTTTTGTTGGAGTAAATCAATCAGCAAATGTACAAGTTTGTTGTTTTTCATTGTCGGTGAGTAAAGATAAGAGAATGTTCGATAAAAAGGAGAATGTTTGACGTAAACAATCGATAGGTTTTTATGTTTCAACTCCTGTTCAATGACATGACGTGAAAGGAGCGCTAAACCGTTTCCGCGTATTAACGTTTCTTTTATTCCTTGATTGCTGCTAATAATTATCAGTGATTTTACTTTTAGTCCATTTGAACGAATAAAATGGTTAAAATATTCACGTGTGCCAGATCCTAATTCGCGTGTAATCCATATTTGGTTTTGTAAATCGTTTATCGATACTTCCTGTTTGTGAGCGAGAGGATGATCATTAGACGCAACGATGACTAGCTCATCTTGCATAAATGGGTACACCACAAGCTCTTTTTCATTTGTTTGTCCTTCAATTAAACCGATATGTGTTTGATACGTACGAACGAGCTCTACAATTTCTTTCGTATTGCCGATGATCACTTCCAATTGTAATTCTGGATAATCGTTTTGTAAGGCGCATAAAAAGGTAGGTAGCACGTATTCCCCGATCGTAAAACTAGCCCCAATTTTTAATGTTCCTTTCACACAGTCGTGATGTTCCAAAATATCTTGTTTCGTTTGTTCGTATAACGCGATCATTTTTTTTGCTCGATCATAAAGCAATTCTCCCGTTGGCGTCATTTGTAGCTCTTTTGGTGAACGAATAAATAGTTTTGTTTGAAACTCTTTTTCTAAATTTTTAATGTGCAAGCTTACACTTGGTTGAGATAAATGAAGAATTTCTGCTGTTTTTGTGAAATTTTTCACCTCAGCTAATGTAATAAATGTTTTTAATTGTTCGTACATATCGCTCGCTCCTTAGTTATTAAAAAAATAAATAGTTCTGATAATTTATATTTATTTTACTAATTTTATTTTTTACGGTAAAGTCAAATAAAACATACTTGATTTATAGGAATAGTAGAAAAATGAGAGGTGAAACATGTTGCCATTTCAAGTGACAAACAGTCCATTTAATGAAGAACAAGTCGAGCTCCTCAATCGGCTTTGGCCAACGTTAAATTCCGCACAAAAACTTTGGCTAAGTGGGTATTTAGCTGCAACCGAGTCGGTCGGAGCGCTTCAACAAGAAGCATCTGCAACGAAGGAAGTGACCGTTCTTTACGGGTCGCAAACAGGAAACGCGCAAAAACTAGCGGAAAAAGTAGGAGAAACGCTTAAACATCGCGGGTTTCATGTCACCGTTTCCTCGATGCTTGATTTTAAGCCAAACGAGTTGAAAAAAATAAATACGTTGCTCCTTGTTGTTAGCACATACGGAGAAGGGGAACCACCAGATAACGCCTTGTCATTTTACGAATTTCTTCATAGCAAGCGCGCACCAAAACTCGATCATCTTCGTTTCTCTGTATTGGCGCTTGGCGATACGTCGTATGAACATTTTTGTAAAACGGGAAAAGATTTTGATAAACGGCTAGAAGAGCTAGGCGGAAAGCGGTTATACGAACGCGTCGATTGTGACGTCGATTATGAAGAAAAAGCAGCGAAATGGCTAGAGGGAGTGCTTGGCGAGTTAGATAAGCAAGGAGCCATTTCCGTAGCAACAACTTCATCTGCACAAGCGAAGCCAACGACCATTTATTCACGAAAACATCCGTTTCAAGCGGAAGTATTAGAAAATATCAATTTAAATGGACGCGGCTCAAACAAAGAAACACGTCATATTGAATTATCTCTCGAGGGTTCTGGGCTTGTGTTTGAACCAGGCGATGCGCTCGGTGTTTTTCCAAAAAACGATCCAGAACTTGTCGACGCCATGATTGAAAAAATGAAATGGAATCCAGACATACTCGTTTCTATTGAAGAAAAGGAAGAGCCGTTACGAGAAGCGTTGTTGTCGCGGTTAGAAATTACCGTATTAACCGAGCAATTATTGCAAGCATTCGCTACGTTTTCGGGTGACCCAGACTTCCATGCGCTCCTTTCTTCTGAGCAAGAAGCGAAAAGAAAAGAATATATGAAAGGACGCGATGTGCTCGATGTTCTCTGTGACTTCGGTTCGTGGGAGATGACACCACAGCAGTTCGTCTCTTCATTACGAAAGTTGCAACCGCGCTTTTATTCAATCGCAAGTAGCTTGCTAGCTTATCCAGATGAAGTGCATATCACCGTTGGCGCGGTTCGTTATGAAGCACATGGGCGCTTACGGAAAGGAGTGTGCTCAACGTTTTGTGCCGAACGTTTACACATTGGCGATAAACTTCCTGTGTTCGTTCATCAAAATCCGAATTTTAAACTCCCGAAAGACACACATACGCCAATTATTATGATTGGACCAGGTACGGGGGTTGCGCCGTTCCGAGCTTTTATGCAAGAGCGTGAGGCGATTGGCGCGAAAGGGAAATCGTGGCTGTTCTTTGGCGATCAACATTTCGTGACCGATTTCCTTTATCAAACGGAATGGCAAACGTGGCTAAAAAACGGTGTGTTGACGAAGATGGATGTTGCCTTTTCACGCGATACGAAAGAAAAAGTATACGTGCAACACCGAATGATTGAACAGAGCAAAGAACTGTTCCGATGGTTAGAAGAAGGAGCAGCTGTTTATGTTTGTGGCGACAAACAACGCATGGCACGCGACGTTCATGAAACGCTTATCCATATTATTGCGAAAGAAGGAAAGATGACGAGTGAACGAGCGGAAGCGTATGTTGCCGACATGCAAAAACAAAAACGTTACCAACGTGACGTATATTAGGGGGGATGATTGTGGAAAAGTTTGTATTAACACCGCCAGATGGACCACCAAGCGATGTTGAACGCATTAAACGAGAAAGCAACTATTTGCGCGGCACGTTGAAAGAAACGATGGAAGATCGCATCACTGCCGGCATTCCAGAAGATGATAACCGATTGATGAAATTTCATGGCAGCTATTTGCAAGATGATCGCGACTTGCGAGCCGAGCGACAAAAACAAAAATTAGAGCCAGCGTATCAATTTATGATTCGCGTTCGTACCCCAGGTGGCGTAGCAACACCAGAGCAGTGGCTGGCGATGGACGAATTGGCGAGGACGTATGCGAACGGGACGTTGAAACTTACGACACGACAAGCGTTTCAGTTTCACGGCGTATTGAAATGGAACATGAAAAAAACGCTCCAAGCCATTAACGAGGCACTGCTTACGACGTTAGCGGCATGCGGTGACGTCAACCGAAACGTCATGTGCAATCCGAATCCTTACCAATCGGAAGTGCATGCAGAAGTGTATGAATGGGCGAAAAAATTAAGCGATTATTTATTGCCACAAACAAGGGCGTATTACGAAATTTGGTTAGATGAAGAAAAAGTCGCTGGAACACCAGAAGTAGAACAGGAACCGATTTATGGGCCGCTTTACTTGCCACGAAAATTTAAAATTGGTATCGCTGTTCCACCGTCAAACGATGTCGATGTATTTTCGCAAGACCTTGGATTTATTGCGATTGTTGAACATGGAAAGCTTACGGGATTTAATGTAGCGATCGGTGGCGGCATGGGAATGACGCACGGCGATCGCACGACATATCCGCAGCTCGCAAAAGTGATCGGTTTTTGTAAACCAGAACAAGTGATTGATGTGGCAGAAAAAATCGTTACCATTCAGCGTGATTACGGCAATCGCTCGGTACGGAAACACGCCCGCTTTAAATATACAATTGATCGGCTTGGTTTGGATGCAGTAAAAACAGAACTAGAACGTCGGCTTGGATGGAATTTAGAAGAAGCGCGCCCTTACTATTTCGAGCATAATGGCGACCGCTACGGTTGGGTTGAAGGTGTGAACGGAACGTGGCATTTTACGTTATTTGTCGAGGGCGGACGGGTGAAAGATACCGATGATTATCCACTTATGACAGGCTTGCGAGAAATTGCAAAAGTGCATACGGGCGATTTCCGTCTCACCGCTAACCAAAACTTAGTCATCGCCAATGTGCCAAGTGAGAAAAAAGAAGAAATTGATACGCTTATTAAGCAATACAAATTAACAGATGGGAAACATTATAGTGCCCTTCGCCGCAATTCGTTAGCCTGTGTGGCTTTGCCAACGTGCGGATTAGCGATGGCAGAAGCGGAGAGATATTTGCCGACACTCATTGATAAAATTGAAGAAATTGTCGAGGAAAACGGGCTTCGTGACGAGGAAATAACGATTCGCATGACCGGCTGTCCGAACGGATGTGCTCGTCATGTGCTTGGAGAAATTGCATTTATCGGTAAATCCGTCGGCAAATATAATATGTATCTCGGGGCTGCATTTGATGGCAGCCGTCTCGGTAAATTGTATCGGGAAAATATCGGAGAAAAAGAAATTTTATCTGAACTTCGTACGCTCCTTTCTCGGTATGCGAAAGAACGACTTCGTGGCGAACGTTTTGGTGACTTCGTTATTCGTGCGGGCGTTGTGAAAGAGACGACAGATGGAATGAACTTTCATGACTAAACAAATCGGCTTCCTGTTTGGGAGCCGATTTGTTTGTAAAAAAGGATGATTTGAAACGATAGAGAATATAATAAAGGGGCAAATTTTATTTATAGAAAGGAGTCATTTACATGATCGTCACAACAACAAACAGCGTCGAAGGAAAACAAATTGAACAATATCTCGGGTTAGTGTCTGGTGAAGTTATTTTAGGGGCGAATGTCGTTCGTGATTTTTTAGCGAGCATTACCGATATTATCGGTGGCCGAAGTGGAACATACGAAAGCAAGTTAGCTGAAGGTCGAGACATGGCTGTAGAAGAAATGGTGAAAAAAGCACGCAATATGGGGGCAAACGCAGTAATTGGCGTCGATCTCGATTTTGAAACGTTGCGCGATGGAATGATGATGTGCATCGCGACAGGTACAGCAGTGAAGTTGAAGGAATAGGGAATATGAGAAGAAGCTGAATCGGCTTCTTCTTTTTGCTTTACACGAAAGATATTCAAACTTTTGCCGAAAAAACCGACATGTAATGTTCAACGATGATGAATAAAGGGATGTAACACATTTTTACAATAGAGGTTGTGATTCATGTAATAGAACAGAAGGGGGAATCAAGGTTTCTTTTGTTTTATTGACTTACGTATAAAAATGGGATATGATGTAATTAGAAATTTATCTAAATGTCTATTTTTTTGATTAATATTTAGAAATTTGTCTAAATATCTAAAAGAAAGCGGGTGAAAAAGATGTCGTTTAACGAGGCATTTAAAGCGATTGCTGATCCAAACCGCCGAAAAATTCTTTCTTTGTTAAAAAAAGGAGATTTAACAGCGGGGGAAATTGCTGAACATTTTGATATGCAAAAGCCGAGTGTGTCTCATCATTTAAAAATATTAAAACAAGCCGATTTAGTGGAAGATCGGCGCGTTGGACAACATATTTATTACTCATTAAACACAACGGTGTTCCAAGATTTAATGAGCTGGTTTTATGACATATTACAAAAAGAAGGTGACGAATCATGAAAAAGCACTTATTTATTATCATTCTCATTGCAAGTAGCTATGTATTGAGTTTATTAGCCATCCCTTTTTTGCCGGATGAAGTGGCGATTCATTGGAATGTGGCTGGGGAAGCTGACGGCTTTACGAGCAAATGGTGGGGCGCATTACTTTTTCCGATCTTTTTAACAGGAATTGTCTCCCTTATTCTTTTCTTGCCGAAGGTGGATCCACGCAAAGAAAACTACGAGAAATTTGAAAAAGTATATCGCATTTTTTTACATGTATTTGTTTTATTTTTATTTAGCATACATGTGGTGACGCTTGCGTATAATATCGGAATTCCTGTGCAAGTCGATGTCGTTGTGCCGATTGGAGTTGGAGTGTTGTTCATTGCCCTTGGAAATTATATGCCGAAAATTAAACCGAATTATTTTTTCGGTATTCGTACCCCTTGGACGCTAGAAAATGAAGAAGTTTGGCAAAAAACGCATCGTGTCGGAGGAAAAGTGTTTGTTATGATGGGTGTATTCATTATGCTTACGGTATTTGCAACAAGTGTATGGCGCTTTATTTTTCTGATGATCATTGTATTTGGTGGCACGATGTATTTGTTTATCCAGTCGTATTTATTTTCGCGTAAATGAAAGGAGAGATCGATTTGGTTGGGATGTTTGTTCAATTGTTTCTTTCTTTGATTGTTCCTTTCGCACTTATCATATATGGGCGAAAAAAAGGATGGCTCTCATGGAAAGCGTTCGGTGTTGGCTTGCTTGTTTTTGTTTTATTTTCACAAGTGTTAGAGAAAGTTATGCATATGCTTGTAATAGATCCGAGTGGCACATCGTTAAAAGGAATAAGTAGCGTTTGGGCGTTTGTCGCTTACGGCGCTTTAGCAGCTGGAGTGTTTGAAGAGATAGGAAGATATGTCGGGTTTCGTTTCATGTTAAAAAACAATCGGGCATACGGGGATGGATTATCATTCGGTTTAGGACATGGAGGAATGGAAGCTGTGCTTATTGGTGCTTTTAGCGCCGTGAATATGATGGTCATTTCTCATCTCGTGCAAACAGGTCAGTTTGAGCAAATTGCTTCCTCTCTCCCTGCTACACAAGTGGAGATGCTCAAAACCATGTTAAATCAGCCTGATTGGATGTATGTATTAGGTGGTATCGAGCGAACATTTGCGATAGCGATCCATGTTGCGCTTTCTCTTCTTGTTTTATATGGGGTTCGGAAAGGACAATTTCGTTACGTGGTGTATGCCATTTTGATTCATGCGTTAATTGATGTGGTCCCTGCGCTATATCAAGTGAAAGTCATTTCAAATGTTTGGATTGTAGAAACGATTCTTGCTTTCATTGCAATCGCTTCGCTCGTCTTCATTCGACGTATAGCAGAAAAGTTTTAAAAAACATATTGCATCGAAACGCGTTTCATACCTTATGCTCGTGTCAAAGGCATGAGGGAGGGAGAAACGATGGGAATCTTTTTTATTTTCATGTTGTGCGCTGTTGAGTTAATCGGGGCGCAGTTCGCCATAGAAGCAGCTTCAAAACGAAAGTATAATAGAGAGTAAAGAAGGGGTGATGTCGTGAGAGTTGTTAACCAACGTTGGATGTCATTAGAGGAGTATGATGAATTAAGAGAAACAACGGATAAGCCATTGGAATATATGAATGGGGTTGTATGTATGGTTCCTTCACCGTCTACAAAGCATCAGCGAATATCTGGACGCATGTATGTTGAACTTTTTCACTTTTTTGAGAAAACGGATTGTGAAGTGTTCCATGCCCCTTTTGATGTGGAGTTATATAGCAATGAGATTGATGAAAAATATATCGTCGTTCCTGATTTATGCGTCATTTGTGACAAAGAAGGGTTACAGGATCAAAAATACGTTGGTGTACCTACGTGGATTATAGAAATTTTAAGCCCATCGAACCAAGCGCATGATTTAGTTTTTAAATTGAACATTTATATGCGCTATCAAGTAAAAGAATATTGGATTGTCAATCCGATGCTAAATAGCATACAAGTGTATGCGCTGAACGAACGGAAGCAATACGACCAGGTGGAAGTGATTAAGGAAAAGGGAAGTGTACGTTCATCTATTTTTCCAGCGTTTTCGCTTGATGTAGCAAAGATTTTTAGTTAATTGAAACATACAAGGGCTTTGTCGAAAAGCCCTTGTATGTTTGATTTCTCTATTTAGAATAAAAGTGAGGGAAAATAGCTGTGTTTTTTGAATATTTTGGGCACATTCATCGGTTGCTTACTATAGTAGAACAAAAAGAAAAAGAAAAGGTTTTACTCGCAGCGGAAAAAGTTGCGGAATGTATGCGACAAAACGGACTCGTCCATATTTTCGGCTGTGGGCATTCCCATCTACTAGCGGAGGAAGTTTTTTATCGTGCCGGTGGGCTTGTGCCCGTGAAACCGATACTGATAGAACCGTTAATGCTTCATGAAGGGGCGATCCGATCCTCGCAATTAGAAAAGAAAGAGGGATACGTGCAAATGTTTTTAGCAAAAGAAACGTTTGCGCCAAACGATGTTGCTTTTGTTGTTTCCACTTCAGGATGCAATCCAGTGCCAATTGATGTTGCGCTATGGGCGAAAGAGAAAGGGGCTTACGTGATTGGCGTAACGTCATTGGCATATTCGCAGTCTCTTCCAGCGCTACACTCAAGCGGAAAGCGGCTAGCGGAATGTGTTGATCTTGTGATTGATAACCATTCGGTAGAAGGGGATGCGATTTTAACTCACCCCGCGATTCCTGTTTCGTTTGCCCCGACGTCCACGGTTATTGGTGCAGCTATTTTACACACTATTTTCGCAGAAGCAACGATCCGATTGGCTGAGGAAGGAGTTACCCCGCCTATTTTTCTTAGCAACCATCTCCCTGGTGGAAAAGAGCATAACGAAAAATGGATTCGACAATATCGGGACCGAATTTCATTTTAAAAATAAAATAAGTGGTATAGACAACTAGATAATATAATATTAATATATATAAAGAGAAGGATGGTGTAAAAGGTGAACCGATTTCTTTTAAAAAATGCAGCCGTTTATGCAGAAGAAGGATGGATAGAAAATGGGTGCGTATTGGTAGAAGAGGAGAAAATTGCTTATGTTGGTTCAAATACATTTTTTCCAGATGTGCCAACGATCGAATTGGCTCCTCGCGACTCCCTTGTTCCAGGGTTCATTGATCTTCATATTCACGGTGCTTTCGGTGCGGATGTGATGGATGCATCGATGGAGGCACTGCAAACGATTGTCTCCCGTTTGCCGGAGGAAGGGACGACTAGTTTTCTAGCAACAACGATGACGGCGCCCGCCGAACAGATTGAACAAGCAGTAGAAAACGTTGCACGTTACATGCGATATAACGTTCCCGGTCAGTCGGAAGTGCTAGGCATTCATTTAGAAGGACCGTTCCTTTCGCCTAAACGGGCAGGAGCGCAGCATCCGCGCGATATTATCGAACCAAACGTTGCGTTGTTTCAGCATTGGCAACAAAAAGCAAACGGAAACATTCGGCTCGTTACGCTTGCACCAGAAGAGAACAATGGCATAGCGCTTGTTTCGTATTTAAAAGAAAACGGTGTTATTGCATCCATTGGCCATTCTGATGCGGGGTATGAACAAGTAAAAAAAGCAATTCAGGCAGGGGTCACGCATGTCACACACTTGTTTAATGGCATGAGCGGTATTCATCATCGAACACCAGGGGTTGCTTTAGCTGCACTTATGCATGAGGAAGTAATGTGCGAGTTAATTGCGGATGGGATTCATGTTGCACCAGAAATGGTTTGGTTTGCTTATAAGAACAAAGGAAAAGAAGGATTGGTCATCATTACTGATTCAATGCGAGCGAAATGCCTTGGAGAAGGAGAGTATGAACTAGGAGGACAACGGGTCGTTGTTCGTAACGGAAAAGCAATGTTAGTAGACGGAACGTTAGCAGGGAGCGTGCTGACGTTGAAACAAGCGGTGCAAAATGTGATCGCATTTGCAAAGTGTTCGCTCGAAGATGCCATTCATATGGCGAGTTGGAACCCAGCAAAACAACTCGGTGTACTTGATCGCAAAGGGAGCATTCGTACAGGAAAAGATGCCGATCTTGTTGTACTAAACGAAACCTATGAGGTTGTCATGACATTTTGCCGTGGAAAATTGGCATATGACAGGAGGGGAAATAGATGCGAGTGATACAAGTGAACGATTATGCCGAAATGAGCCAAAAGGCGGCGGAGATGATTAGCGAACAAGTCAGAAAAAAGCCCGATTCTGTACTAGGATTGGCAACAGGAGAAACGATGCTTGGAACGTATGCTGCGCTTGTAAATGAGCATCAACAACACAACACGTCTTATCGAGATGTTCGGACGTTTAATTTAGACGAATATATTGGATTAGACGCTACTCATCCAAATAGTTATCGCTATTATATGAATGAGAGACTGTTTCGTTTTCTCGATATCCCTTTAGCACAAACCTATATTCCGAATGGATGTGCTCCCCTTCTAGAAGAGGAATGCGCCCGCTACGAGCGATTGATTGAGCAATGTGGAGGAATTGATCTGCAGCTGTTAGGAATCGGACAAAATGGGCACATCGGGTTTAACGAACCAAACACGTCTTTTGCTTCCACGACACATGTTGTTCAACTTTCAGAGTCGACAAGAAAAGCAAACGCCCGTTTTTTTCCTTCTGCAGATGCAGTACCAACGCATGCGATTACAATGGGAATTGCGACGATTATGAAAAGCAAGCAAATCATTTTATTAGTGTCAGGAAAAAGAAAAGCATGGGCGGTTTCTCACCTTCTTGAAGGGGAAGTCACGCCAGCTGTTCCTGCTTCTATTTTAAAAGCGCATCCAAACGTCATTGTGATTGCCGATACGGAAGCATTGTCGCATGTAAGCCAAGAGAAAAGAAAGGTGCATCGTCCATGATTAATAAACATTCACCGCTACCAATTTACTATCAACTGGAACAAGGAATTAAAGAAATGATTGAGAAAGGACAGCTTCAACCTGGGGAAATGATTCCGTCGGAAAGGGAATGGGCGGAAATGTATGAAATTAGCCGGATGACCGTTCGCCAAGCGATTAACAACTTAGTCAATGACGGCTATTTAGTAAGAAAACGAGGAAAAGGAACGTTTGTCGCAACGAAAAAAATTGAACAACCGTTAAAAGGGCTAACAAGTTTTTCAGAAGATATGCGAGCGCGAGGAATGGTACCGGGAACAACCCTATTAGCTTTTCACACCATTCCTGCCTCTCCATCTTTCGCTAGCCAACTTGGAATTGGTGAAGGAGAGGACGTTTATGAAATCCGCCGTATCCGCCTCGCTGACGGATTGCCGATGGCGCTTGAAACAGCGTATGTCCCTTGTTCGCTTGTTCCTGGGCTCACGGAGCAAAATGTAAGCGGTTCTATTTATGAATTTATTGAAAATAAACTAGGATTAACCATTCGCTCCGCAACACAAGTACTAGAAGCATCCGTCGCACGGAAGCTGGAGGCAGAGTTGCTGCAAATTAAAGAAGGAGCCCCAGTGCTGCTTATTCAACGCAACAGCTATTTACAAACTGGCCAGCCGCTTGAAATCGTTAAATCCGTGTATCGCGCGGATCGCTACAAATTTATGATTGAAATGGAACGTTAATGCGGGAGAAAGGCAACTCATTTGCTTTTCTATACATGAAAAAGGGGGAATTTGTATGTTAGGATTTTTACAACGAATTGGGAAAGCGCTCATGCTTCCGATTGCTGTATTGCCAGCAGCGGCGCTATTGCTCCGGTTAGGCCAACCAGATTTACTGAACATCCCGTTTATCGCTGCTGCAGGAGATGCTGTTTTCTCTAACTTAGCACTTTTATTTGCTATTGGTGTAGCGGTAGGATTAGCGAAAGACGGCAACGGTGCAGCAGCATTAGCAGGGGCAGTTGGGTATTTCGTGTTGACGAAAGGAACTGCTGCAATCAATGAAGAAGTGAATATGGCTGTATTAGGTGGAATTATTTCTGGTGCCGTCGCAGGGGTGCTGTATAATCGCTATCACGATAAAAAGCTCCCAGATTGGCTCGGATTTTTTGGCGGCAAGCGGTTTGTACCGATTGTTACGTCGTTTGCAATGCTTGTGCTCGCGCTAATATTTGGGTATATATGGCCACCAATTCAGCACGGTATTAATGCAGTAGGGGAGTGGATTGTTGGAGCAGGGGCGATTGGAGTCGGCATCTTTGGTTTCTTGAATCGCTTGTTAATTCCTGCTGGTCTGCATCATGTTCTTAATAGTTTAGTTTGGTTTGTCTTTGGTGAGTTCCATGGAAAAACAGGTGATTTAAACCGTTTCTTCGCAGGAGATCCTGATGCAGGGATTTTTATGGCGGGCTTTTTCCCAGTGATGATGTTTGGTCTTCCAGCCGCTGCGTTTGCGATGATTGCCGCAGCGAAAAAAGAACGGCGAAAAGCAGTAGCTGGCGCACTTCTCGGGGTTGCTTTTACATCGTTTTTAACAGGGATTACAGAACCGATTGAGTTTTTATTTATGTTTTTATCACCATTACTTTATTTCGTTCACGCTGCACTAACGGGGCTATCGCTATCAATTGCTACGCTATTAGGCATTCATCACGGGTTTGGGTTTTCCGCTGGTGCAATCGATTATTTCTTAAACTACGGAATCGCTCAAAAACCGCTACTATTATTTGTGCAAGGGATTGTTTATGGCGCCATTTATTTTGTCGTATTTTATTTCCTAATCAAAAAGCTAGATTTAAAGACACCGGGCCGAGAAGACGAAGTGGAGGGAGAATTTGCGGAAAGTGGGATTCCGTCGGGTACGAAGTACGAAGAATTGGCGCAACAATATATGAAGGCGTTAGGCGGAAAAGAGAACATTGCCCATCTTGATAATTGCGTCACACGTTTGCGGTTAAAAATAAATGATATGTCAAAAGTAAACGAGGCAGAGTTAAAGCGTTTAGGGGCAAAAGGCGTCGTTCGTCTCAACCAGTCAGATTTGCAAGTAGTCGTTGGAACAGACGTTGAATTTTTAGCAAATGAAATGCGAAAAATATGATTCTTATATTTTAAGGATATAGGAAACAGTTTATGATACCTTGGCATTTTAATATGGAGGATGGACAAATGAAACGAATAAACATTGGTAACTCTGGCCTAATCGCCTCAGAAATTGTGTTAGGATGCATGCGAATTTCGGAAATGTCTGTTTCCGAGCTATCAAGGTATATAGACGAAGCGCTTGGAGCAGGAATTACGATGTTTGACCATGCAGATATTTATGGGAAAGGGCGTTGTGAAGAGCTGTTTGGAGAAGTGCTTGCTTCTCGTCCGCATTTGCGCGAACGCATTCACATTCAAAGCAAATGTTCGATTCGTGATGGCTATTATGACTTATCAAAAGAGCATATTTTAACATCCGTCGACGGCATATTGAAGCGACTTCAAACTGATTATTTAGATATGTTGCTTTTACACCGACCGGATACGCTTATGGAACTAGAAGAAGTAGCAGAGGCGTTTGATTGTCTACATGCAAGCGGAAAAGTCCGTCATTTCGGGGTGAGCAACTTCAATAGTATGCAAATCGAGCTATTGCAAGCATACGTTAAACAGCCGATCATCGCGAATCAAATGCAGTTCAGTATTATGCATGCGAATTTAGTGACGAGCGGCATTCAAGCGAATACGCTATTTGACGGGGCGCCGAATCGCGACGGACATATTTTAGAATATTGCCGTCTTAAACATATTACGATACAGGCGTGGTCTCCGTTCCAATACGGCTTTTTTGAAGGAGTGTTCATTGACAACGAGCAATTTCCGGAAGTTAATGAAGTACTCGGACGGCTAGCGGAGGAAAAAGGAGTAAGCAAGTCAGCGATTGCTGTCGCTTGGATTTTGCGTCATCCAGCGAACATGCAAGTGATTGTTGGCACAACAAACTCTGCTCGTTTAAAAGACATTTGCCAAGCAAGCCATGTGCAACTCTCCCGGCAAGAATGGTACGAAATCTACCGTGCGGCAGGTCATCGGTTGCCGTAATTGACGAAAACACTTTTTTGGCGATTGCTGAAAAAGTGTTTTTTCATTGCTCAAGCTCTGTCGTATTTTCATGATTAATCACGCAGGAAACCCCTGCTTTCAAGCATGGGAGGAATGCGTTTTTTTGTTTACTTTTCACTAAAAAAATATAAAATAAAATTAGTGAAAGGTGGTGAGAACATGAAATTGACTTTAACAGCAAAAATTAAAATTTTACCGACATCTGAACAAGAACAACTTCTTCAAAAAACGATGCAAGCATATCGTGATGCGTGCAATGCGGTGTCGGAAGTGATATACAAAGAAAACACCCTTGTGCAAGCCAAACTTCACAAGATGACGTACCGCAAACTTCGCTCTACATTTGGCTTAAAATCTCAAATGGCACAGTCTGTGTTAAAAACGGTGATTGCAAAATATAAAACGAACCAAACCAATGGACACAAGTGGTGTCAGATTGCGTTTAAAAAACCGCAAATAGACCTCGTTTTTAATCGAGATTACAGCCTAACCAAAGGGTTGTTTTCCATCAACACATTAGAAGGTCGAATCAAAGTTCCTTTTCAAACGAAAGGACTTGAAACGTATTTCGACGGAACATGGACGTTTGGAACAGCCAAGTTAGTGAACAAACATCAAAAGTGGTTTCTCCATATTCCTGTATCCAAAGAAATGGAAGAAGCAAACCTTCATCATATTCGCCAAGTGGTTGGCGTAGATATGGGCGTAAATTTTCTTGCGACTGTTTATGATTCAAACGGACAGACGCTATTTTTCAAAGGTAGACACATCAAACACAAACGAGCAAAGTATAAACAACTCCGCAGACAACTACAAAAAAAGCAAACTCCGTCTGCTCGCAGAAGATTAAAGAAAATCGGTCAACGAGAAAACCGTTGGATGCAAGATGTCAACCATTGCATCAGTAAGGCACTCGTTGAGCGTTATGGCAAGAACACGCTGTTTGTGTTAGAGGATTTAACAGGCGTTCGCCAAAGAGCAGAAAAAGTATCCGTCAACCATCGGTATGAACTTGTGTCTTGGGCGTTTTGTGATTTAAGACAAAAAATCGAGTACAAAGCACGCAAACACCAAGCCAAAGTGATTGCGGTAGACCCAACATACACATCCCAAACATGTCCAAAATGCGGACATACAGCAAAGGCGAATCGAAATAAGAAAACGCACACGTTCTGTTGCCAAACATGCCAATATACATCAAACGACGACCGAGTTGGTGCGATGAATCTTCAACGAAAAGGAATCGAGTACATCGTTGAAGAAACAACAAAAGCATGACTTTTGTTGTTGGGTAGTTGTCAACCTGCCCTGATGCAACCCCAAGTGAAGGAAGGAGGATAACATCCGCTTGCACTTCTGGGGAGTTGCAAGCCCACGACTTTAGTCGTTGGGTAGTTGACGTCATCGTGCTAAAATAAGGGGGGATTATTTTTATACTGGGGGACTGAACAATGACAACGACGACGAAGATCAAAACGGACATTGAAATTGCCCAAGAAACAAAATTAAAGCGCATTCAAGACACTGCAAGTGAACTGGATTTGTTAGAAGAAGAGCTTGAACCGTATGGGCATTATAAAGCGAAAATTTCTCTTCATGCACTGAAGCGGTTAGCGACGAAACAAGACGGCCATGTCATTTTAGTGACGTCAATTAATCCAACGCCAGCGGGAGAAGGAAAATCGACAGTTACTGTTGGGCTTGGCCAAGCGTTACATAAACTCGGTAAAAAAGTGATGATTGCGATGCGGGAACCTTCCCTTGGCCCGACGATGGGCATAAAAGGCGGGGCGACAGGTGGAGGGTATTCACAAGTGTTGCCGATGGAAGACATTAATTTGCACTTTACTGGCAATTTGCATGCGATTACGACCGCGAATAACGCCTTAGCTGCGCTCATTGACAACCATATTCATCAAGGAAATGAATTACGAATCGATACGCGTCGCATCGTTTGGAAGCGAGCAGTGGACTTAAATGACCGTGCGCTACGTAAAGTCGTGGTCGGATTAGGTGGGCCGACGCAAGGCGTGCCACGCGAGGACGGATTCGATATTACCGTTGCCTCTGAAATCATGGCGGTGTTTTGCTTAGCAACCGATCTGCAAGATTTAAAGCGACGTTTAGCAAACATGGTGGTAGCATATAATGTGGATCGTCAACCTGTTACAGTAGCTGATCTTGGCGTCGAAGGAGCGCTCACGCTTTTACTAAAAGATGCGCTAAAGCCGAATTTAGTCCAAACGGTAGAACATGTACCTGCACTTGTGCACGGTGGCCCGTTTGCCAATATTGCTCACGGATGCAATAGCGTCATTGCCACAAAAATGGCACAAAAGCTCGGAGACTATGTTGTGACAGAGGCGGGATTTGGTGCGGATTTAGGTGCGGAGAAATTTTTACATATCAAAGCACGTATGGGAGGAATTGAACCGAAAGCTGTTGTCATCGTCGCAACGATTCGAGCGTTAAAAATGCACGGCGGGGTAGGGAAACAACAGTTAGCGAGCGAAAATGTCGAAGCATTAAAAAAAGGACTAGCCAATTTAGAGAAACATATTGAAACGATTCAAGCGTTTGGCTTGCCGTTTGTCGTTGCCATTAACCGTTTTATCACGGACACAGATAAAGAAATTCACGCATTAACGGCATTTTGTGAAGAAAAAGGATATCCTGTATCGTTAACGGAAGTGTGGGAAAAAGGCGGAGATGGCGGAATTGATTTAGCTCGTAAAGTATTGGAAGCAATCGAAAATACAAAAAGCACGTACACTCCGTTATACGAATTAGACGAACCGATTACGGATAAAATTCAAAAAATCGCGCGCATTGTTTATGGCGCAAGCGACGTTTCTTTTTCTGACAAGGCGAAAAAGCAAATCGAACAATTTACATCGTTTGGGTGGGACAAGTTCCCCATTTGCATGGCAAAGACGCAATATTCGCTTTCCGACGACCCAACAAAACTTGGCCGCCCGACCGATTTCACTATTACAGTGCGCGAATTAAAACCGTCGATTGGTGCTGGTTTTCTCGTTGCCTTAACAGGAGATGTAATGACGATGCCAGGGCTGCCGAAACAACCAGCAGCGCTTCAGATGGATGTCGACGAACATGGAAACGCGCGTGGACTTTTCTAAATGATTAATCAGGAGAACAGGCGCCTTATCAGTAAGATAGGGCGCTTTTTTTATAAACAGGCAAAAAAATTGAAAGATTGAAAAAAGGTATTATAATGTAAATATTCAATTTGTTTTCTAGGGAGAGAGGAAAATGCAAGCAAGTGTTGAACAACGTACAAATATGCAAACAGTCGTTTATCCGATTTTAATTGCCATTAGTATTGGTCATTTATTGAATGACGCGATGCAAGCTGTTGTACCGGCGTTGTTTCCGATTTTAGAATCATCAATGCACTTATCTTATACACAAATCGGTTGGATTGCGTTTACGCTTAATATGACTTCGTCTATCCTACAGCCGGTTGTCGGATTGTTTTCCGATCGGTATCCATCACCGAGCTTTTTGCCGTTGGGTATGGGAGCGAGCTTGTTAGGGATGGTTGGATTAGCGTTTGCACCTAATTTTTTCTTTGTGTTATTGTCCGTTTTATTCATTGGACTTGGTTCAGCTATCTTTCATCCAGAAGGTTCGCGTGTCGTTTATTTTGCTGCGCAGGCGAGAAGGGGATTCGCTCAATCCATTTACCAACTTGGTGGCAATACAGGTAACGCCCTTGCCCCATTGTTTACAGCGCTCATTTTTGTTCCGTTTGGTCAAAAGGGAGCAGGTTGGTTTGTCATTGTTGCGGCGTTAGGAATGGCTGTTTTATTTTGGGTGTCAAAATGGTACGCTCTTCAGTTACATCAACTGAAAAATCGTTCGAACAGAACAATAGAAGGAAAGACACATACAAGCAAACGAATTATATTTGCCCTCGTTCTTCTCGTGTTGCTCGTGTTTGCACGTTCGTGGTATTATGCAGGGATTTCGAATTACTATCAGTTTTATTTAATGAAATATTACGATGTTTCCATTCGTGAGGCGCAGCTTTATTTATTTGTTTTTATGATCGCAGGGGCGATTGGTACCGTTTTTGGCGGTCCGCTTGCTGATCGATTTGGGAGACGAAATTTAATTTTTGCATCCACGCTTGGTACGGCACCGTTTGCGCTCATTTTGCCATATGTGCCACTTCATTTCGTTTTGCCAATTGTTTTTGTCACAGGCTTTATTTTATCTTCTAGTTTTGCTACTTTTGTCGTTTATGCACAAGAATTGCTTCCAGGAAATGTCGGGATGGCTTCTGGATTAATTGTTGGTCTCGCATTTGGAATGGGGGCGCTTGGAGCGGTTGCACTTGGCAAAATCGCAGACGTGTATACGCTAAAAACACTTATGGTGATGTGTAGTTTTCTTCCTTTGTTCGGTATACTTACGTTTTGGTTGCCGAAAGATGTACGTGCTGCTCAGTAAAATTCAGCTTGCCCGTTTTCATGGGCAAGCTGGCCACTACGGTAAGTCAATGAGCATAAAACGGCTGTCTATGTTCGCTGTTATGTGCAATCGTGTGACATCTGTTATACGAGCGGCATCACGACGTTGTAAAACCGTATCATCATTTAACACAAGTTCTCCCTCAATAACAAACACATACATTCGACGTCCTTGTTGTTGGTGAAATGTAAGTTGTTTGTTATTTTCTAAATCGGATAAATACATGGTTATATCTTGGTGAATGTAGGCAACTTGCTCACCGGCTTGTTTTTTTGAAACAATGGGCAATAAGCGATTTTTCATGTTTTCAACATCGTATGAAACTTGTTCGTATGACGGAGTAAGACCGTACGTTTCAGGTAAAAACCAAAGCTGTAGAAGATTGACTTCTTCCGTAGTAGACGGATTCATTTCTGAATGTACAATACCTGTTCCAGCTGTCATTCGTTGTACTTCACCGAATGAGATGATGCGATGATTACCAAGGTTGTCGCGATGTTCGAGCTGCCCTTTCAAGACGACTGTAACGATTTCCATTTCTTGATGAGGATGTGCGCCAAATCCGTGTTGTGGAGCAATGATATCGTCATTAAATACGCGCAATGGACCAAAGTGCATATTTTTTCGATCAAAATATTCAGCAAATGAAAAACTAAAATAACTTTGCAACCAACCGTGGTTTGATTCAAATCGTTCATGTGCAGGATATACGTGAATCATGGTGTGCCTCCTTATTTTATAAGTGCATCAAGTGAATAGTCGCCTGCGCCAATAAGTGCAACGCCAATGACAACCACAATTAAAATAAGATTGTATTCAAATCCATTTTGTGTGATCCAAAATCCATTTGGTGCATGTACTTTTACAATGGCGATGAACATCGTTGCAGCAATTAACAAAGCTGCAAATGGGGTGAACAGCCCAAGCGCAAACAATAACCCTCCAACGAATTCAGCTAGGCCAGCAATGAGAGCCATTGTCATCCCCGGCTTTAGTCCAATAGATTCAAGCCATCCTCCCGTTCCTTTTAAGCCATATCCTCCAAACCATCCGAATAATTTTTGAGCACCGTGACCCATGAAAGTTAAACCGACAGCTAGACGAATGAGTAAAATACCGATGTGCATCATAATCATTTCTCCTTTCATATATCTTGATTTCAAGATAAAAGTTGTGCGATAGGCCTTTAAAAAGGCGCTAATGAAAGACCTATCTTTTTGAGCAAGTGAATCGCTATTTCTTTTTCATCTGTGGATAAAGATTGGAAAATTTCCGACATTTTTTGTGCATGCTGTGGGAAAATGTGATCCATTAGTGTCCTTCCTTCATCTGTAATGACAGCGTACGTAATGCGGCGGTCCTTTTCACAACGTTGCCGGACGATATATCCTTTTTCTTCGAGTTTGTCGATAACGTATGTCATGCTTCCACTTGTAAGCAAAATTTTATCACCGATTTGCTGAATCGGCTGTGCTCCTTTATGATACAACAAATCGAGAACACCAAACTCCGTTGGATTTAGTCCGTAACGCTGAATGTCATGTTTTACATGTTCCGACACCGCCTTATGTGCTCTAGAAAGGACAATGAATAGTTTTAATGATAATGTTTCATCGTTTTGGCTCATATGCATCAACCTTTATCTTGATTTCAAGATAATTATAAACTTACGAAAAGTAAGTTGTCAATATATATAATTTTTATTTGTTTGTTGTGATGATCGTCACATGATCATTGTGATTTTGAAAAAGCTGTGACAAACAGTAAGAGGATATTGAGTGTGAATGAATCATTTTCCATATATCTTTTGGAATGTTGAGCGTCATATCGTTTGAGAGATTTTCCAACAATTAGATAATGATAGATTAATAAATCTCTGCTAGTCTTGTAAGCGAGCAACAGACTAGGAGGGATAACATGAGGAAATTACTAGCACTTGCTTCTCTGTTTGTAGCTACCATCTTTGTCTCAACAACTGAAACTTTTGCGCAAACGACAGTTCATTATGTCAAGCAAGGGGAGACGTTTTGGACGATCGCAAAACATTACAATGTTCCATTGCTAGAGTTACAACGAATCAATCAAAAACAAACAGATGTTTTATTTGTTGGGGAAACGTTGCGCATCCCACAACCTATTTCTCAGGCTGATAAAGATTTATTAGCTCGTCTCGTTCATGCAGAAGCAAAAGGAGAGCCGTTTGCAGGAAAAGTAGCGGTAGCAACCGTGGCATTGAATCGTGTTGATCATCCGAATTTTCCAAACACTATTCGCCAAGTCATTTATGATCGTTCCGGAGGATATTACGCATTTACTCCTGTACAAAATGGTGAAATTAATAAGCCGGCAGATCGTGAAGCATATCGAGCGGTCGAAGAAGCCATTGCTTTTCGCGGTTTAGGAAGCGGGTCGCTGTATTTTTATAATCCAAAAACGGCGAAAAGCGAATGGATCCGCTCACGACAAGTAACTGTGATCATTGGAAACCATGTGTTTGCGAAATAAAAATGTGTTTTTGTATATATT
This sequence comes from Anoxybacillus ayderensis, assembly GCF_000833605.1. Lineage (GTDB taxonomy): Bacteria > Bacillota > Bacilli > Bacillales > Anoxybacillaceae > Anoxybacillus > Anoxybacillus ayderensis. The sequence continues at coordinate 364,412 of NZ_JXTG01000001.1, forward strand.
TGCATATATGATTGTATGATAATAGAAAAAGGTGTCCAGAACAGTTAATGGGACACCTTTTTATTTTTATTCTCTTTCAAACGTCCTTCGCGTTTAGCCGCTTCACGCAGTAAAAACTCGATATGGGCATTTACGCTTCGAAATTCATCTTGCGCCCATCGTTCGATGATTTCGTACAATTTTGGATCAATTCGAAGTGGGAAATTTTTCTTCTTTGTCATTTTATGTTCACCGTTAGTATAGCGTTCCAGCATTGATGACAGGTTGTGCTCCGCGGTCAGAAATGATTGCTACCATCAAATTATTAACCATATTTGCCTTTCTTTCTTCATCTAATTGTAAATGAGCCTCTTTGTCAAGTTGTTCAATAGCCATTTTTGCCATTGAAACAGCACCTTCGACAATTTTTTTCCTTGCCGCTAAAATGGCGGTAGCTTGTTGGCGTTGTAACATAGCGCTTGCAATTTCAGTCGAGTACGCTAAATGTGTTAAACGCGCTTCAATGACTTCAACACCTGCAACATTCAATCGTTCTTGTAGCTCTTTTGCTAATACTTTTGAGACAATATCAGCGTTTCCGCGTAGTGAAATGTCTTCGTTTTCAAATGTGTCATATGGATATTTTGTTGCAACGTGACGAATGGCTGTTTCACTCTGAATTTCAACAAATTGCTCGTAGTTATCTACATCAAATATTGCTTTGGCTGAATCAATTACTTTGAAAACAACGACAGCTGCAATTTCGATTGGATTTCCTTCGACGTCATTCACCTTTAGTTTTGCGCTATTAAAGTTGCGAACACGTAATGAAACCGTTTTGCGAACGCTGAGGGGAACAGTTAGAAATAAACCGCTATCGCGAATAGTCCCGATATATTTCCCGAAAAAGACGACGACTTTTGCTTGATTAGGTTGAACCATTGTCATCCCTGTTGATAATAGGAAAGCGAGAAAAACAAACGAAATCGGAAGGACAAGTTCCATCTCCATAAAAAATCGCCAAACAGCTCCTGCAAGTAACGCGATAATGAAAAATAAAGCGAGAAAACCATTTACATACCATGCTTTTGTTTCTTTCACGTTTTTCCCTCCTAACATCATAAAGATATTTTTATGATATCATATTTTCTATTATATGTAAATTAATTTTAATTGACTAACCAGTCAAAATTCTATATAATGGAATTGACTTGTTAGTCAATAAATGAATGATGCCGGGGAGGCGGAATAATGGGCATTGTTGATGTTAAACAGTTAACGAAAATGTATAAAAACAATCGAGGAATTGAACATGTTACATTTTCGATTGAGGAAGGAGAAATTTTTGGGTTTATCGGGCCGAATGGGGCGGGAAAAAGCACAACGATTCGTACATTGCTGAATTTCATTTATCCAACGGGCGGTAGTGCTACAATTTTCGGAAAAGATATTGTGAAAGATGCAAAAGAAATTCGGAGGCATGTAGGCTACTTACCTTCTGAAGTGCATTACTATGATGATATGAAAGTAATTGACTTATTGACGTATTCGGCATCATTTTACAAAGTGTCGGATCGACGATTGAAACAGTTAGCTGAACGACTTGATTTAGATATCTATAAAAAAATTGAAGATTTATCATTTGGAAATCGAAAAAAAGTCGGTATCGTTCAGGCGCTTTTACATGAGCCGAAATTGTTAATTTTAGATGAACCAACCGGTGGATTAGATCCGCTCATGCAGCATACATTTTTTGAACTGATTTTGGAAGAACGGAAAAAAGGAGTGACGATTTTCTTCTCCTCGCACATTCTTTATGAGGTACAAAAACTTTGCGATCGTGTAGCGATTATTAAAGAAGGAAAATTAATTCAAGTGGAAACGATTGAACATTTAACGAAAAACCATTTGAAACATGTGACGGTCGTGTTTGAAGAAGGGCAATATACTTCATTTGATTTAGCAGGTGTTGTAAAAAAAGAAATGAACGGCAATGAAATGACGATGCTATATAAAGGAGATATGAATGAACTGATCGCCCTATTGCATAGCTTGCGCATAAAAGATGTGTCGATTAGCGAGCCATCTTTAGAAGATGTGTTTATGCACTATTACGAAAAGCGAGGGATGAACGATGTTTAAACGTGAATGGAAGAGAAATGCAAAGTCTTTAATGATTTGGAGTATCGTACTTGGCGGTCTTGTGTTTTTGACATTAAGCATTTTCCCACAGTTTGCGGAGCAGCAAAAAGAAGTAACAAAACTTCTTCAATCATTGCCGCCAGCGATGATTAAGGCGTTTGGGATGGATCAACTAAGCATTGGCGATTTAACAGGGTATTACGGTGTTCGTATATATATGATGACAACTTTACTTGGCAGCGTTTATGCAGCGATGTTAGCTGCAAACATCGTCGCAAAAGAGGAAAACGATAAAACGATTGAATTTTTACTTGCTAAACCAGTAACGAGGGGAGAAATTTTAACGAATAAATGGCTTGTTGTGGTGGTGAATATCCTTATTTTAAATGCGGTTTCTTTGCTTGTTAGTTTTATTGGTTTTCAAATGGCTAAAGAATACGATGTTTCATTTAAAGCCATTTATTTATTGACGTTGGCAACTGTATTCCTTCACTTTACGTTTGCGTCCATAGCATTTTTCTTATCAACGATGATGCGCAAAACGAGAAACGCATCATCATTTGCCCTTGGACTTGTCTTTGTTACTTATTTTATGAATATGATGTCAAGTATTTCTGAAGATTTATCGTTTTTAAAATATGTGAGTCCGTTTAAATATGTCGATGCGGCACCGATTATTTATGATTTACAAATAGATCCATTGTATACAAGTTTAATGATTGTGATCATTATTTCAAGTATTGTTGCAGCATACGTCGTTTATCAAAAGAAAGACATTGTCACATGAGGGTGGTTTGATTGTACGAAACGTTTGAAAGGCAACCAGAAGAAAAAAAGAAACTCATTATTCAAACCGTGATCGAAGAGTTTGTACAAAACGGATACGAAAACGCATCGACGGATGTGATGACGAGTCGCGCTGGCATTTCAAAGGGATTGTTGTTTCACTATTTTAAAAGCAAAAAAAATTTATATTTGTATGTCGTTCATTATGCAAAACGGTTATTGACTGAAAAAACGATGGAAGCAGTAAATGAACTGAGATGTAGTGACTTTTTTGAACGAATAAAACAAATTGTGCTTATCAAGCAACGAGTATTTATGAAATATCCGAATGAAACACAACTAGTCATCGATGCAGTCGCTAATCCACCAAAAGCGGTGAAAAAAGAAATAGAACAACTGCTTGCGAAACATTACGAAACATATGCTGAAGATTTTCAATTGCAACATATTTTTTTAAAAGATCTTCTCCAGAAAGAAACATTGCGTGATGATGTATGTGCTGAAACTGTCGTGCGCATGACGATGTTGATCGTTGAACAATTATCGAATAAGTACATGCAACTGTATAGAAATCAAAAATATAATCCGATTCAACAAGGGGATTTGCTTGTACAAGAGTTAGATGAATATGTGAATATTATAAAATATGGGATTTACAAGTAAGGCGGGACTTTTCCCGTCTTTATTCATTATAAGAAAATTGTTGAAATTTTCTGTTTTTATGTGGTATGATATTTTCGAGAAATTTGAAACGATGTTTCATAATACGCAACAAAAAGGGGAAGGGGAATGATGATGGGAGAATATGTACAAGTTGGACGTTTGCAAGTAGCCAGCATTTTTTATGATTTTATAACAAATGAAGTATTACCAAATAGCGGGGTAGATGCAAGCAAGTTTTGGAGCGATTTTGAGCAGCTGATTGAAGAACTCACACCGAAAAATAAAGCGTTGCTTGCGAAGCGTGATGAACTGCAAGAAAAGATTAATGAGTGGCATAAGCAACATCGTGGGCAGTTCGATTTTGAAAAATACCGATCGTTTTTGCAAGAAATTGGATATTTAGAGCCAGAAGTTGATGACTTTGAAATTACAACAGAAAATGTGGATGATGAAATTGCTAAGCAAGCAGGTCCGCAGCTCGTTGTTCCAATTACAAACGCACGTTATGCCCTTAATGCAGCCAATGCTCGTTGGGGAAGTTTGTACGATGCGCTATATGGGACAGATGTGATTAGTGAAGAAGATGGTGCACAGCGAGGAAAAGGATACAATCCGGTGCGCGGTGAGAAAGTCATTGCTTACGTCCGTGCCTTTTTAGATGAAGCGGTACCGCTTCGTGAATATTCGCATAAAGACGCTGTTCAATATGCTGTTGTAGACGGTACATTAACTGTCACAGTAAAAAATGGACAAACGACAACATTACAAGATGAAGAGAAGTTTGTCGGGTATCAAGGCTCACCAGAGCAACCGTCTGCTATTTTGTTAAAAAATAACGGCTTGCATATTGAAATACAAATTGATCGAACTCATCCGATCGGGCAGACAGATGCAGCTGGGATTAAAGATGTTTATTTAGAGTCAGCTTTAACAACGATTATGGATTGTGAAGATTCCGTTGCAGCGGTGGATGCGGAAGATAAAGTGCTTGTTTATCGTAATTTGCTCGGCTTAGTTCGGGGGGATTTAACAGCGAACTTTACAAAAGGGAATAAAATAGTGACTCGTGCCCTTCAACCGGATCGCGTGTATACGACACCAAATGGCGAAACGCTCACATTGCCAGGCCGTTCACTTATGTTTGTGCGAAACGTTGGGCATTTAATGACAAACAATACGATTTTGCTTGAAAATGGGGAAGAAGTGTATGAGGGCATTTTAGATGCTGTTGTGACAACTTTAATTATGAAACATTCGCTTCTCGGTAATGGAAAATATGTGAACTCAAGAAAAGGTTCCATTTACATCGTAAAGCCGAAAATGCACGGTTCAGAAGAAGTGGCATTTGCGAACGAATTGTTTGATCGGGTTGAAGACATGCTCGGTCTTGAGCGAAATACAATTAAAATTGGCGTGATGGATGAAGAGCGTCGGACAACGTTGAATTTAAAAAATTGCATTTATGAAGTAAGAGATCGAATTATTTTCATTAACACAGGCTTTTTAGATCGTACAGGCGATGAAATTCATACGTCAATGGAAGCCGGTCCGATGATTCGGAAAAACGAAATGAAGTCATCCACATGGTTACAAAGCTATGAAAAGTCGAACGTGGCGATTGGGTTAGCAACAGGTTTTCAAGGACGGGCTCAAATTGGCAAAGGGATGTGGGCGATGCCTGATATGATGGCGGAGATGATCAAGCAAAAAATTGCTCATCCGCAAGCAGGGGCAAACACAGCATGGGTGCCATCACCGACTGCAGCAACTTTACATGCGCTCCATTATCATAAAGTTGACGTATTTGCGGTGCAAGATGAGTTGAAGAAAAATGTGAAAAACTATCGTGATGACATATTACAAATTCCTGTCGCGATCCATCCAACATGGACGCCTGAGGAAATTCAACAAGAACTAGATAACAATGCCCAAGGTATTCTTGGCTACGTTGTTCGTTGGATTGACCAAGGTGTTGGTTGTTCAAAAGTTCCTGATATTCATAATGTTGGTTTGATGGAAGATCGAGCAACGTTGCGTATTTCAAGTCAACATATTGCGAACTGGTTGCATCATGGGATTTGTACGAAAGAACAAGTGCTTGAAACATTGAAGCGAATGGCCAAAGTGGTAGATGAACAAAATGCTGATGATCCGTTATATCGACCAATGTCAGCGGATTATGACAACTCAGTTGCTTTCCAAGCTGCGTGCGATCTCGTTTTCAAAGGATATGAACAGCCGAACGGCTACACAGAACCGATTTTGCATCGCCGCCGTTTAGAAGCAAAAGCAAAATTTGCGCATGTAAAACAATAATGTGATGAGGGCATTCCATGTGAATGCCCTCGTTATGTGCTAAAGGTGGGAAACAGCATGGAAAAAGATTCGTTTGTGAAATCAGTAGGTAGAGCATTGCAAATTATGGATATTTTAAGCGCTGAACGTCATGGAATGGGTGTAACTGAAATCGCAAAACAAATAGGTATTCATAAAAGCTCGGTGTACCGGTTATTGTCGACACTTGTTGAGTATGGGTATGTCGAACAAGACGAAGAAACAGAGCGCTATAAACTTGGCTACAAGCTACTAGAAATGAGCTCAAAGTTGTTAGAATCGATCGATTTGCGAAAAGAAGCGAAACCGTATTTGCGTGAGCTGGAAAAATTGACAAATGAAGTCGTGCATCTTGTCGTGTACGATCAAGGAGAAGTCATTTATATTGAAAAGTTAGATGGCAATGAAACGTTGCGCATGCATTCGAAAGTTGGAAAGCGAGCACCAATGCATTGTACAGCTGTTGGAAAAGCGATTTTAGCACATTTGCCTAAGCATGTTGTTGCAGATATTTTAGATCGAAAAGGATTGCCGCCACATACTGATTATACGATTACAGATCGTCAAATGTTGTTTCAAGAGCTAGAACGTGTTCGGCAACGCGGTTATGCGCTCGACTTAGAAGAAAATGAATACGGTATACGATGTGTCGCTGTTCCAATTTTTGATCATACGAAACAAGTTATTGCCGCAGTAAGTGTTTCCGGACCGACCATTCGTATGACAAATGAGCGGATTGAACAACTTCACGCACAAATGAAAAAGATAGGTGAACAAATTTCGGAGCGGCTTGGATATCGATGAATGATGTATACGTTTGGCCTCTAGTCATAGTATAATGATAAAAAGGATGTTTAAGGAGGCCACTTTATGGCACAACGTGTTGTGAAAACAACATATTTGTTAGGGCTTTTGTTTTTGGTCGCAGCGCTCGTTTATTTTTTTGCTTCTAATTGGCCTGAACTTGGGCGCTTGATGAAAGTCGGGATTAGTGCTGGGTTTATGATTTTGTTTTATGGCATGAGCGCCACTGTTTTTCGCCATCATTTTTTAAGTAAATGGTTGCTTATTTTTGGAGCGATAACATTTGGAATTTGTGTCGCATTAATTGGTCAAGTATATAACTCGCATGCGGATAGCTTTTTATTGTTTTTCATTTGGTTTATCCCTACGGCTATGTTTGCCATGTTTACTCGCATTCGATTTCTCGCTATATTCAGTTTCGGACTGCTACAGCTTACATTTTGGTTTTACTACTTTCCGTCTTCGTATCAAATTGAACGAGGGGAATGGCCATCGTTTTTTATTTTATTGCTTTTTGCCTTGATCAACGGGATCATTTCATTTCTTGGACGTCCATCAATTGTTTCTGTTCTGGCTTATATGGCGATGCACAGTTGGCTATTCGTCATATTTATACAAGGGATTTCCATAGACCAGTTTCATTTTTGGCCATACGTATATGCTTTTATCTTTGTGTTGTTTTTAATATATGTAAGAAAACAACCGTATTTTATATGTACGGTGTTGTTTACAGGTATGTTTTGGGTTGTGCAATATTTTCGTTTTGTTGAACGGCATTTTAGTGGTAATTGGTATATATTTGGGCTTGTATTGGCTGCCGTTATCGTTTATATAGGGATTTATGCGCTTCGTTGGATGAAAAAGCGAAGCAACGGAAAAGTAGAGAAAATATTTTTTGTTGCTTTTCAAGTGATTGTCACAGGGGTTGCTTCCATTATTGTAGTTGGAAGTATATTGCAATTATTATCGTTTTGGTTTGATGTGTTTTCTCCTTATTGGTTGTTTAGTATATCTGTTTTTTTATTTGTTGTTCCGGGATTGTTATGGAAAAGATGGAACGATGTTGTTCGTTACACATTGCTTGCGATTGGATATATCCTCGGTGCATTTAGCGTAACAGAGGTTTCCTTTATCATAATCAGTGTATATATCGCTGTATTATTTATTGTTTCATGGCGAATGTCGGCGGGTGTACGAACGATGACGAATATGGCTGTTTCTCTTTATTTCGTCATGATGATGCTCGATGAGTGGAGCGACATTCGTTTCACGTTATTTACCGTATTTGTTTTTTACGGCATCATTTATTGGATGACAAAACATACGTATGAGCGACTCGTTTTCCTCGTTTTTTCATTCGCTACGCTTCTTTTATTGACGAGTGCTGATTTAGTTGTGGTGGATTGGGCGTATGTTGTATGGAATATACTGTTTCTTAGCTTTGTTGCTTTTGTTCTCTTTTTCCGTACGAATGAAAAAGAACAAGCAATTGCTTGGTTATATATCTTTTTGTTTTTAGCGTTAAAGTATTATGAATGGGTATGGAATTTATTGCATAAATCCATGACATTAGCTATTGTTGGAGTATGTTTATTGATCGTTGCTTCGGTCGTACAAAAAAGAAAGTCGATTTCATTATCTTTCCATGAGAAAAAATGGTTACCGCTTTTCGTCATCATCATGCTGCAAGTTGCTTTTATCACCTATGTGACGTTTGATAAAGAACAACATCTTCAATATGGTCAACAAATGAAATTGCAACTTGAACCAGTCGATCCACGTTCGCTCATTCAAGGAGATTATGTCCGTCTTCAATACGAAATTTCAACAATTGAGGGAATGAATGAGTGGGGAAAAGCCCAAGTCATTTTACGGAAAGATGAAACAGGCGTTCATCGGTTCGTTGGTGTGTATTCGTTAAATGGAAAACAACGCGATTCGGATATGTATCGAGAAGGCGATGTATTAGTAAACGGAAATATATACGGAAATACAATCATTTATGGAATTGAAACGTATTTTGTTCCAGAAAAAACAGGAGGAGATATCCAACGCCATGCTCGTTTTGCGTATGTACGTGTAAGTAAGACAGGAGATGCGTTATTAGAAAAAGTGTCTGAACGGTAAGATAGGGAACCGCCGCCTCGTATGGAGACGGCGGCTTTTTATGATGTTGCTTAGCTTCAACTGCCATTTCCTTTGACAGTGGTGAAGGAGACTTTACTTTCCAATAAACATTTGTGTCCAATAGTTTCCGTTTCCGTCAAATCCAACACCAATATGCGTAAAGTTCCGATTTAAAATGTTGGCTCGGTGTCCGGCGCTATTCATCCACGCATTCACTACTTCTTGAGGTGTTCGCTGCCCTTTCGCGATGTTTTCCCCAGCTGTTCGATAAGAAACGCCGAAATCGCGCATCATATCAAAAGGAGAGCCGTATGTTGGGCTTGTATGCGAGAAATAATTATTTTTTCGCATATCTTCCGATTTTTTCTGAGCGACCGAGCTGAGCTGCGCATCAGCACGTAAAGCTGGAAGCCCTGCTCGAGCACGTTCTCTGTTTGTCAAATCGATGACTTGTTGTGCATATTGACTAATACTTGTCGTCGGTGTTGTTTGTCTTGGTTGCTGCTGAGTCGGTTGTTGTGTTTGTCTGTTCGGTTGTGTCGGCGTCACCTGATTTGGACGTTGATACGCATTTGGTGAAGGTGTGTAAGGTCTTGGTTGCACATACATTCTTTGTTGTTCCGTTAACGATCGTTCGATTTGTGTGCGTACATTTGCAGCGTCTTTCGGATCGATCGGAACAAATTTATAGCGCGCTTCTTGAATCAATATCGCTTTTGTATGAGGATATTGATCGCTTGATAGCGTCGTATGCAAAGCAGAAATGTTTGAACGGTTGTTCATATCCATTGCGTTGTTACAGCCAACAATGGCAAGTAAACTTAAGGCGACAATGGATTTCGTTAGTTTTGTTATCATTTGTGCATCCCTCCTTGGCAGTTTAATCGTTATGCATCATTAGTTTTTGCCGTTACGAAGCAAACTAATGATGGGAATGGTTGAGAAATGTTTTTTCCTCTTTTTGTTTTTAAAAAATGACAAGATTGTGACAGACAAAATGATATTTACTTTACATTGAATGTGACCTGTAAGCGCTTTAATATGAAGCTATAGCAAGACCAAATAAAAAAGAGGAGGAAAAAACATGGAAAATCAAACAGGTTTTCGTGTAAAAGTGCAACGATTTGGCAGTTATTTAAGCGGAATGATTATGCCAAACATCGGAGCATTTATTGCGTGGGGAATTATTACTGCATTATTTATCCCGACAGGTTGGTTGCCAAACGAAACATTCGCTAAATTAGTTGGCCCAATGATTACGTATTTATTGCCATTATTAATTGGTTATACAGGGGGAAAAATGATTTATGACGTTCGTGGTGGTGTCGTCGGTGCAACCGCAACCATGGGGGTTATTGTCGGTTCAGACATTCCGATGTTTTTAGGTGCCATGATCATGGGTCCGCTTGGCGGATATGCCATTAAACAGTTTGACAAACTTGTTCATGGAAAAGTCAAACAAGGTTTTGAAATGTTAGTAAACAACTTTTCGGCAGGTATTATTGGTGGGTTACTCACATTAGTCGCTTTCAAAGGAATTGGTCCAGTTGTTTTAGGATTGAACAAAACATTAGCAGCAGGCGTAGAAGCAATCGTTAACGCGAAATTGTTACCTTTAGCAAACATCTTTATTGAACCAGCAAAAGTATTATTTTTAAACAATGCCATTAACCATGGTATTTTAAGCCCGCTTGGTATTGAGCAAGCAGCAAAAACAGGAAAATCTATTTTATTCTTGCTTGAAACAAACCCAGGTCCAGGTCTTGGTATTTTACTTGCTTATTGGTTATTCGGAAAAGGGATGGCAAAACAATCAGCGCCAGGTGCGGTGATCATCCATTTCCTCGGAGGAATTCACGAAATTTACTTCCCTTACATTTTAATGCGCCCAGTACTCATCTTAGCTGCAATTGCCGGTGGTGTGAGCGGGGTGTTTACATTCACATTATTTAATGCAGGTCTTGTTGCAGTTCCATCGCCAGGAAGTATTTTTGCGCTACTTGCTATGACGCCGCGCGGTCATTACTTAGGAGTTCTTGCTGGTGTAATCGTTGCTGCTACCGTTTCTTTCTTAGTGGCATCATTCTTCTTAAAAACATCAAAACAAGAAGAAGGCAATTTAGAACAAGCGACAGAACAAATGCAGCAATTAAAAGGAAAGAAAAGCAGCGTGGCTTCAGCTTTAAGCACTGCGGCGCCAAAACAAGTGAGAAAAATTGTTTTTGCTTGTGATGCAGGAATGGGATCAAGTGCGATGGGTGCTTCCATTATGAGAAACAAAGTGCAAAAAGCTGGACTTGATATTGAAGTAACAAATACAGCGATTAATCAATTGCCAGCGGATGCAGATGTGGTTATTACTCATCAAAATTTAACAGATCGTGCGAAAGAAAAATTACCAAATGCATACCACATATCTGTGGAAAATTTCTTAAATAGTCCAAAATATGATGAATTAATCGAGATGTTAAAAAAAGGTGAATAACGAATAAACAAACAAAAAGGTAAGTGAACAGCTTACCTTTTTGCTTCTTCATTTAAAAAATGTCAACATGTAAAGTGACGAAAAAGCGCTTTCTATTTGTTGTTATTCGAGAAAAGTGACGGTAAAATTTTTCTTGAAAAGCAAACATGTTTTAAAAAAATGTCAACAATCGTTGCTAGATGGGAGGTGAGTGTGTGTATATATCAGCGAGAGAAAGAAAAATATTAGATCTTTTATTAGCGAACCCAAAAGGAATTACAGTAGGAGATGTCGCGAAGCAATTAGATGTAAGCGAACGAACGGTTCACCGTGATTTAAAAGGTGTTGAACAAGTTGTTGAATCGTATGATTTACAACTCATAAAAAAAGCAGGTGTTGGTATTCAAATCGTCGGAGAAGAAGAAAAAAAGCGACAGCTACAAATGCATGTATTTCGTTTATCACATACGGAATATACACCTGAAGAGCGGCAAACGATGATTTTAATTGCTTTATTAGAATCAGGGGAACCGGTGAAGTTAGTCTCTCTTGCGAATGATTTAAACGTAACAGTCGCCACGATCAGCAACGATTTAGACAAGATGGAAGAAAAGGTAGAAAAACATGGCCTTTCCCTCATTCGAAAAAGGGGATATGGGGTCGAAATATGTGGCTCCGAAGCAGCAAAACGTAAAATGATGAGCGAACTGTTATTTGATCATTTTGATGAATCACAATTTCTCTCTTTAATGAAAGAGTCTATTCAAAAAAAGTCAACAGATTTAGTAAATACGGTAACAGAGAAGTTGCTTGGGCTTGTTGATAAAGAAAAATTGTTTATGATCGAACAACAAATTGAAGCGATGAAAGAAAATCTTCCGTTTACGATTGCCGATAGTTCGTATATCGCTCTCGTTATTCATCTGGCGTTAGCCATTGAGCGCATTGTGCAAGGAGAGGCTATCCATTTTGATGCCCAACATTTACAAGCGATTCGTGCAACGAAAGAATATGAAACAGCAGAAAAAATCGCAAAAAAATTAGAAGAAGTTTTTCATGTTGTGATTCCCGAAGAAGAAATTGGTTACATCACGATGCATTTAATGGGTGCAAAGTTAAGAACTCGGCGTGGCTATATGTTAGAAGAGGCGAGTTTAGCAATCGCGATGAAAGCGCAAGAGCTCATTCGTTTTGTGAGCGATAAAATAGGGATTGATTTAACGGACGACTATCCGTTGTACGAAGATTTAATCGTCCATTTAAAACCGGCTTTATATCGTATACAACATCATATGGGCATTACTAATCCGTTGCTTCATAAAATTATGCAGGACTATAGCGAATTGTTTCATATTGTGCAACAAGGTGTACAGCATGTATTTTCAGATATAACGGTGCCGAAAGAAGAAGTTGGCTACTTAGTTCTTCATTTTGCTTCAGCGTTATTGCGCGAAAAGAAAGGGTTACGTGCACTCGTTATTTGTTCAAGCGGAATTGGGACGGCAAAAATATTAGCTACACGTCTCAAACAAGAAATTCCAGATATTTCCTATATTGAACAAAAGTCGTTTTTTGACGTTCGACATATGGATGTGCACGAATACGATTTGATCGTATCAACGATTCCACTTCATACGTCGCAACCATATTTTCTTGTGAATCCGATGTTGCCGGAAGAGGAAGTTGTTGCAATTCGACAATTTTTAAAAACGAAAACGTTTTCTATGCGTTTTCGAAAAACGAATCCATCGAAAAAAGGGATTGAAAAAATTCGTTCGATTCACTTGGTAAGTGAGACAATCGTTCAACTGTTAAACAGTTTTTCGTTGCTCGAATTATCGTCTCATTCCATGAATGATGCATTAATGTATGCTTGCACACATCTTGAACGACATGGAGCCATTCGAACGAAAGAAATCGTCGTGAAGGAGTTGTTGCGACGGGAGCAAATCGGTGGATTAGGAATCCCGAATACTACTTTAGCGTTGTACCACGCGCGAAGCGAGGCTGTTTTGCGACCATCTTTTACGATGTATACACTAACACAACCAAAAACGATCGTCGGTATGGATCAGCAACCGATGCAAGTGAATCGTCTTTTGTTGTTGCTTGCACCTCAAGATGCGCAAGACGATATGTTGCAAGTGCTTAGTCATGTCAGTTCGCTCATTATTAAAGATGAAGAAAGTATAGAGTTATTTTCAAAAGGTAATAAAGAACAAATTTATGCGTTTTTAAGCACACAATTAGAAAAGTTTTTTTACGAACAACTTCAACATCATAAGGAGTGAATCACAGTGGCAGTGTTAGCAAAAGAAAATATTGTACTAGATGCAGATGTAAAAACGAAAGAACAAGCGATTCAATTAGCAGGACGTATTTTAGTTGAACGAGGGTACGTAGAGGAGTCTTATATCGACAAAATGTTTGAGAGAGAAGCATTAACTTCAACATATATGGGGAATTTTGTAGCAATTCCGCACGGCACGGAAGAAGCAAAAAAACTTGTGAAACAAGCAGGTTTATCCATTGTTCAAGTGCCGAATGGCGTTGATTTTGGAGGAGGAAATATCGTCAAAGTTTTAATCGGTATTGCAGGTAAAGATAATGAGCATTTAGAAATTCTTTCAAAAGTTGCGATTGTATGTTCAGAAGAAGAAAACATTCAAAAAATGATTAAAGCAACGACTGAAGATGAGATTTTAGCACTATTAAATGAGGTGGAATAATATGTTAGCTGTCCATTTTGGAGCAGGAAATATAGGAAGAGGATTTATCGGAAGTTTATTATCTCAGTCAGGGTACGATGTTGTGTTTGTTGATGTAAACGATAAAGTTGTACAAGCGCTTCAACAAAGAGGGCAATATGAAGTGATCATCGCGGGAGAGACGACAGAAGCACAAGTTGTTCGCAATGTATCAGCATTGCATAGTCAACATCAAAGACATGAAATTATCGATCAAATTGCGCGTGCTGACTTAGTGACAACAGCTGTTGGACCAAATGTGTTATCGCTTATTTCACAGACAATTGCAGAAGGATTGCAAAAAAGAATAACGGTATGTTCTCAGCCTATACATGTTATTGCTTGCGAAAACATGATTGGTGGTAGTGAGCATTTAAAGAAATATGTATGGGAACATTTATCAGAACAAGAACAAACATCTTTAAAAGATAAATGTGCATTTTTAAACTGTGCAGTCGATCGTATCGTCCCAAATCAAAGTCACGACGATCCGTTAACCGTTGTCGTTGAGCCGTTTTTTGAATGGGTCATTGAAACGAAAGAAGTGATTGGAGATATTCCACACATAATTGGAGCCCATTTTGTTGATGATTTACAACCATACATCGAAAGAAAATTGTTTACTGTGAATACAGGTCATGCGATCGTTGCTTATTTAGGATATCGTAAAAAATATGAGACGATCCATCAAGCGATGGCAGACGGTGATATTTTATCGAATGTGACAAACGCTTTACGTGAATCAGGGCGAGTACTTGTTCATCAATACGGTTGGGATGAAGCTGAACATCAAGCGTATATTGAAAAAATTGTTCAACGATTTGTCAATCCTTCTATGACAGATGAAGTGACACGGGTAGCTCGTTCGCCAATTCGCAAACTCGGACCAAACGATCGGCTCATTCGTCCAGCGATGAAATATTATGAATGCTTTGGAGAAGTTCCTACATCTTTAGCCAAAGGAATCGCAGCATTGTTGTTATTTGATTATGAAGGGGATGCAGAAGCAGTACAACTTCAAAAAACGATAAAAGAAAGCGGAGTAGAAGGAGCACTTGAAACGTATGCGAAGCTCCCGTCTGATCATCCGCTTGCGGGCGAAATCAAAAAACAAATGCTTTATATGTAGGGGGCCATCTTTATAGATGGCTCTTTTTACTTGGGTTTCTTTTTCAAAAAAGTGCGAATGATTTCGGCAATAACTCCGATAACAACGCCAAACAATGAAATAGTGAGAAAAGAAATGATGCTTGTTATATCGCTCCAGCCATCGTGCAAATCGGTAACAGAAATAAACAACATATAAATCATTCCAATGATGAAAAAAGCAAAAGATATGATAACAAACGTCGTTTTACCAAAAAAACCACCTATTCCGATGATGCATGATAAAATGAGGGATATGATCGCAAAACCAACGAGTTGCTTAAAGTCCATATCCATGTTAAGCAATAAACGAGATGCGAGCAGCGCACAAAGAAAGAGAAAAAACAAAAAAATGCTAACCACATACCATTGTTTCGATCGACTTTTAGGAAGTTTGATCATCGCTGTCACCCCTTGATTATTTTCTTATATTATATCGCACCGTGAATTGGGCTGAACAGAACAATGAAGAAAATTGTCTTGTTGCTTATTTTTTTGTTTTAAAATAGAATGATAGAGTCAATTTTACATCATGGGTGAATGTAATGAAACGATTATTTGCGATATATGTGACGCTCATCTCGTTGCTTGGATGTGCATTATTTTTATATACATGGCCGTTTTCAGACGTGAACGTACAAAACGAATGGTTTTTGTTATTGTTGTTTGCTGGGGCTGTGGCATTGCTAGATCGGTATTTAATATGTTTGCCACCTAGCGGTAATTCATTTACATTAGAATCATCCATTTATTTGTCTTTACTTTTTGTTTTTGGATTGAACTATACACTAACCGTCTTAATACTAGGGGGCTTTATTGTATATTTTACTCATTTTCGCAAAATGGTTTGGTGGAAACATGTATTTAATTTTTCCGTCTATACGATTATGATATGTAGCGCTTATTATGTTTACATTGTATTTGGAGGGATAGTTGGAGATATATCTTCCAGTTATTTGTTTGCTTATGTATTTTGTTTCCTTACCTACTTTATTTTAAATGCCATACTTATGTCTATATATTTTTCCCTTCATTCATCTGCGAATTTTATTGTTGTATTAATTAATACGGTAAAAGAGGTTGTATATATTTATGCTGTTACAATGATAGTATCTCTCATATTATCTATTTTATTTTATTTTGATCCATTATTTGGTCTATTTTTATATACATTTATTATGTTGCTGCTTTCTTCAACTTTTCATCAGTATTCTCGACTATATGAGAAATTAGAAGACGATAAAGTATACATTGAACAATTACTCAATTCATTGCCTGTTGGTCTGATCACAATCGATAATTCAAAGTCGAACAGTTTTATTAATAACTCTGCAACTACATTACTTGGTTTAGATAAGAAAGAAATTAAACAATTAGTTGAACAAGAAAGGAAAAGTGAGAAAAATCCTTATTTTTGGGGTATTATGACTCGTTGTGATCCGTTTCAACAAGTCAAAGTATCATATGAAAGAGATGGAGAGGAAAAAATATTTCTAGTGTCGCAATCGAATTTGCATAATTTATATGGTGAAATAATAGGTAGAACGATTTTCTTCCTCGACATCACCGAAATGGAACAACTAACGAAGCGAATACATCAATCGGAAAAGTTGGCGTTAATGGGGGAAATGGCGGCGAAGGCAGCGCATGAAATTCGCAATCCGCTTGCGGTTATTCACGGTTTTTTAGCGTTTATGAACGAAAATTTACATGAACGCGATCGCGAACAATATCATATTCCACTTTTATTAAAAGAAATTGATCGCATCAACGCAATTGTCGAAGATATGCTTCTGATCGCAAAACCGAGCGCCCCAGTGATGAAAGAAACGTATATCGAAACGATCGTTCAAGACGTTCTTTCTCTTTTTCAACAAACATTAGAAGCAAAACGTATACGCGTGCACGTGCGCCTTGAGCGCGTGCCGTTACAGCTTGATTCGAAACAAATGATGCAAGTGTTATACAATTTGCTTCACAACAGCATCGAAGCGATGGAAGAAGGCGGAACGATTTGCATATATTCCGATGTCGATGAGACGTACAACATGTACATGTACGACTCTGGAAGCGGCATTCCGACACATATGCAGGAGACGATTTTTGAACCATTTATCACAACGAAGTCGTCAGGTACAGGATTAGGATTAACGATCGTCAAACGAATTATTGAAAACCATGGCGGAACGATTGCGCTTCACGACAGCTCGGAACAAGGAACGACGTTTGTCATTAAGCTACCCATTCGACGGTAAAAAGAGTAAAGAAAAAGAGGTGTCCGTTACGGGCACCTTTGCTATATATTTTTTATTTCCATATAGAAGGCAGTTAAAAATTTTTTTACGTTAATTCGGCATTTTGTTGCTTTTTCCCCAGCTTCTAACTCTTGCATGCGCAGGCGAATTTCTTCAAAATCAAACAAGCGTGGGGCAAAATGCTCAAATGTCGGATTTGTGTAATCGGCTAACCCGAGTGACGATAAGTGTGTAAACGCTTGTAGCACCATGCGGCGGATGCGTTGTTCCATCGCACGTATTTCTTTTTGCACAAGTTGCTCTTCTTTATACACACGTTGCACCATTTGGGCGTATAGCTCTTTCAATGGCGGCAAGTCGTGAATCGATCGCCCTTGTTGTTCTTGTTCCGAAAGCCAACGCATAATAGCTAATAAATCGGCTGCCCCCGCTTCGCCAGCGATGCCTAAGATGAGAAGAAGCTGTCGTGCCTTTTGTTCAGTCGTCGCTTCATGGGTGGCGAGTGGTTGTTTCGTTTTTTCTAGCGTTTGCAATAGGCGGCGGATGGAGTCAAGCGATGAAGCGACAGAAAGGTAGTCGGCGACTCGTTTTAAAACCGAGACGACTTCGTAACGGTTAATCGGTTTATGGATATATGTATCGATGCCGTGAAGATACGCTTGCCCAATCATTTCTTTATTTTCTACTTGGGAAATCATGATAAATGGGCCGGTAAACCCTTGCGCGCGCAGCTTTTTCATCGTTTGAATGCCATCAAGCCCCGGCATAAGCAAATCGATAAGCACGACATCGACAGCATATAGCTGGTCGATTGATACATCTAGCCCGTCCTCCGCTTGCCCCACGACTTCCCCAAGTCCGCTTTCATGAATCACTTTCTCTAACATTTTTCTTACAACCGCGTCATCTTCAATTAGAAAAAAGCGCATGGCATCCTCCCCTTATAGTTGTTTGCTAGGAATGTTTATTTGAAATTGCGTTTGCCCATTTTCGTCGGTTGTTAATCGTATATTTCCATTGAAACTATGAACAATTTCTTTCGCGTGCGTTAGCCCGATGCCAGTGGATGGGTTGCCGTGTTCATCATATTTGGTTGTAAACCCAAGCTCAAACACCCAATCGCGCTCGTCTTCTGGAATTCCAGGACCGGAATCAGTGACGGTAAAGACGAGGTCGCCGCCATCAAGTTCAGCGCGAAGCTGAATCCATCCGGATAAGGGGATTGCCTCTACCGCATTGGCGACTAAATTATTCAAGACAGAAAGAAGGGCGTAGACGTGCCTAGTCGATAAGTCGAGATCGCACGTGAATTGAAAAGCAATTTCTTTTTTTAACAATTCCGCATATTTTTGATTCGCACGAATGACCATGCCGCAAAGCTCAGCAATCGACAGGCGCAAATCGCGCTGTTCTTGGTTCATTAATTCTGACAGGCCAGCTAAAATGCGCTGCGAATCTTTTTTTACTTCGTGGACATGTTCTGCGATATAAAGCGCGGTGCGCGGTTCAATCCTTTTCCCATCCATTAACATTGTGTATAGCTCGTAGCTTTTGCGTGTAATGTCCTCCATATGGCTCATTGATTTGCGCAAATAAAACGCTTCTTCATAGAGGCTGGCGTTCATCATCACGAGCCGTTCGAGCTCTTGTCGTCTGGCTTCTCCTAACGTTTGCATTTGTTGAATCATCAAAATGTTATATAGTCCAACAACACAAAAACTTCGCAAAATTCCGAACAAAAGCAGCATAAAAATCGTTTCATGCGTGACAGCAATCGTTTCGCCCATTAGATGACGGACAAACAGTTCGATAATATTAGAGGCGAAATCAATGCTTGCCCCGAGCAACGCAACATGAATAGGAAGCTCCATATAATTACGAAGTCGAAGCACGTGAACAAATAGGGCAAAAGCGAGATAATAGCACGCAGCCGGAAGATGAGAAAGAAAATGATCGCTAAAAGATTTGTCGTTCATCAGTAGGTCGATGCTTGTCCGAAATAGAGAAATAAAAAGCCCTGTGAACAAACCAGTCCATACAACCGGCACGGTGCGAAACCAAATAAGCCCAAAAAAGAAAACGGCGCTTCCGAGCGAAAAGCGAAACGAACTTCCAAATGGATTCACTTTCATTTCTCCGAAAAAAGCGGTTGCTATGATGAGAAGCAAGATTGGTAGCATCCGTTCGCGCATACATATCTCCTTTATCTTGGAAATAATAATCTCCATTTCCTATTATACAGGAAACGGAGATTCATTGTTACGTATGTTTATGCTCAAGTCTTCGCGAAACGAGCGAAAGGGAGTAGTTGACGACAAAGTACATGACGGCAACTAATAGGAAAATAGGAATGACATAGTTGACGTTTTGGCCGTTAATAATTTGCGCATGGTTCATTAATTCTGGCAAGGCGATGACGACAGCAAGCGACGTATCTTTCAAAAGCGAAATAAACTGCCCGACAATTGGGGGAACCATGCGGCGCAATGCCTGCGGCAAAACGATATGCCATAACGTTTGCGTATAGGTGAGACCTGATGAGCGTGCCGCTTCTATTTGCCCTTTTTCAATTGAATTCAGCCCGCTCCGCACAATTTCTGATAGCATCGCCGATTCGAAAATGACAAGCGCTAAAATCGCAGCATAAAACTTATCAAGTTTGAATCCGACTTCAGGGAGCGCAAAATACGTAAAGAAAATAATTAATAACAGCGGCAAGTTCCGAATCGTCTCCACCCCGACGGCAAGCACTGGAGAAAGAAAAGGAATACGGCTATACCGTAGCACGCCAATAATAATCCCAATGAGAAAACTAAAAAAAATGGAGAGAAAGGCAACTTCAAGAGTAACAACAAATCCTTCCAATAAAAACTTCAAATGCGCAGGAGCATAGGCACCGACAAAATCCATCTCTCACTCCACCTTTACCGACTTTTTGCTAGGCGGCGTTCTAATGCGCCAACCCCTAAACTTAATGGAATTGTTAAAAGTAAATAAAATAATGCAACGAAAATATACACATCAAATGTTACAAACGTCTCTGACGAAATTAAGTCACCGAAATACATCAAATCAAGCCCGGCGATGACCCCGAGAACCGATGAGTTTTTTACAAGGTTAATAAATTGGTTGCCCATTGGCGGGATGACGATTTTTACTGCTTGTGGTAAAATCACATGCCACATCGCCTGCAAATACGTTAGTCCCGATGAGCGAGCAGCTTCCATTTGTCCTTTCGGAACGGCAAGAATGCCGGCGCGGATGACTTCGGCAATAAACGCTGCCGTGTAAACAGTTAAGCCTAACGTGCCGGCAGTGAATGAATCAAAGCGAATGCCGATGGCAGGCAACCCGACAAAAAAGACGAAAACGATTAAAATGAGCGGGATGTTGCGAATAAATTCGACATAGGCAGCGCCAATCCAGTTTAATGGACGAATGGGCGCGATGCGAAAAACGGCCATTACCGTTCCGATCGCTAAACTGCCAATTAACGCGAGGACACTTGCCTTTAATGTATTGGAAAACCCTTGCATATACATATCCCAATGTTCGATCAGAATCGAGTAGTCAAGCACCTTGTAGCCTCCTTTCCAAATGAACAAGAGATGAGCGGATATATTTCCGCTCATCGTCATGTCATTATTGTTTTGGCTTTTCGCCAATCCATTTTTCGTAAATTTTATCGTATTCGCCGTTTGCCTTGATTTCTTTTAAGTATTCGTTAATGACGTCTAATAATTCTTTATCGCCTTTGCGAACCGCAATTCCATACGGCTCTTCCGAGAACGTTTCATCGACGACGCGGAAGTTTGGATCTTGTTTTGCCATTCCAAACAACAACGCATTGTCTGTCGTGAGCGCATCGCCTTGTCCTGCTTTTAGTGCTGTAAATGCTTCGGCGTAGTTTTCAAATTCTAGCACAGTTGCTTCTGGTGCTTTTGCCCGAATGTTTTGCGCGGAAGTCGAGCCTTTTGCCGTTAATACCGTCACGCCTTTTTTGTTTACATCAGCAATCCCGTTAATGTTGCTGTCTTTTTTGACGAGCAACGATTGGCCTGCCATAAAATAAACGTCGGAGAAGTCAACTTCTTTTTTCCGCTCTTCGGTGATCGTCATTGTCGCGATAATTGCATCAATTTCGCCGTTGTTTAGCATCGGAATGCGCGTTTTGGATGTTACTTCTTTTAGCTCAATTTTGTTTTCATCGCCAAGAATTTTTTTCGCTAATCCTTTCGCGATGTCGATATCAAAGCCTTCTACTTCACCCGTTTGCGGATTTTTTAAGCCGAAAAGGTTCAGATCATATTTCACGCCGACGACCAATTTGCCGCGTTCTTTAATTTTGTCTAACGTCGTTTCTGCTGCTTGTTCTTTTTTGTTGTCCGTTTTGTTTTCTGTCGTTGTTTCGCTGCTGCAGCCGACTAAGGCAGTGGCGCTGAGCATGGCGACAAGCCCAAGCCCAATCATTTTTTTCCAAACCGTTTTGAACATGAAAAATTTCCCCCTTTAAAATTAATGATTTAAAATCCGGCTAAGAAACAGGCGCGCCCGTTCTTCACGCGGATTGGCAAAAAACTGTTCTGGTGGTGCTTCTTCTAAAATTCTCCCTTGATCCATAAAGACGATGCGGTCAGCGACTTCCCGCGCAAATCCCATTTCGTGGGTGACGACAACCATCGTCATCCCTTCTCTTGCAAGTGTTTTCATGACATCAAGCACCTCGCCAATCGTTTCTGGGTCAAGGGCGGAAGTCGGTTCGTCAAACAACATAATTTTCGGTTTCATCGCTAGTCCTCTAGCGATGGCGACGCGCTGCTGCTGGCCTCCGGAAAGTGCTGTCGGGTAGGCGTTCGCCTTATCGGGAATACCGACTTTTTCTAAATAATACATCGCTGTTTCTTTCGCTTCTTGTTCTGGCACGCCGAGCACTTTCATCGGTGCTAATGTAATATTTTGTAAGACGGTTTTATGTGGATATAAGTTAAAATGTTGAAAAACCATGCCGATATTGCGGCGCAGTTTGTTAATATCGGTGTTTTTATCGTTTACTTTCACGCCATCGACAATCAGTTCGCCGCTTGTAATTGTTTCTAGGCGGTTAATGCAGCGGACTAACGTACTTTTTCCAGAACCGGACGGCCCGATAATCACGACGACTTCACCTTGTTGGATAGTGAGATTAATATCTTTTAAGACGTGAAAGTCTCCGTAATGTTTATTCACTTGATGAAAATAGATCAATACGCCCCCTCCTTTCTATTTTTCTACTATTTTTTCTTTTCTGAATTAAATGTAAAATAAACCTACGGAAATCTACAAAAAACAACAAGAAAACAGCGAAAAAATTTTTCCGTGGGGGTAATTTTTTACGATAATATGAAAATGATAATTTTTATCATCACGAAGAGAGGTTTGCACCATAACAAAAGGAACGCAAAAAAATATTCAGCTCACTTTATGATGTGGGTGAATAGTTACATATACATTTTTGCAGCGGACGTATAAAAATAGTGAAACGAAAAGGTTGTTTAGGGAAATGCAAACCGTGTAAAAAAGGATCGTTTGTACTCATCGATGGAGAAATGGTGAAAGGCAATACAGTCGATGAGCTGTTTTGTGAAGCAACCCATCGCCTAATGAAAGACTGGTGGGAATTTCGTGGGAAGTAGGGGGCTTTGGTTCGATGATGGCAGTGGTGTTATTCATTTTAGCAGGGCTTGCGGAAATTGGCGGCGGCTATTTAATCTGGCTTTCGTTGCGTGAATCCAAGCCTGTTTGGTACGGATTAGTTGGGGGAGTGATTTTTTATCGTTTTATCATTATTGTGGGGATGGCGGGTAGATAAAAAACGCCAGATATAGATGATTGGCTCGAAGGAATGATTTGCTTAACAGGTGCCGGTGTCATGTTATTGAGATCGCGAAGTTAAACTTTAGTTTAGTAATAAGGCACTATATTAATTTGTTAAAAAGTGGTAAAAAATAATTGACAGTTCGTGAAAGGACCTTTACAATGATGATAGATCATTAGTTTTTTAGAAAATTTAAAAAATAGGTGTTGATATACGTTGCTAAAAAAGACAGGCGGAAGAATTGGCCGCAATGCGATATTGCTTGCTTTGATGGAAGAAGAAGAGGAGCAAGCGCTGCTTGAGCACTTAGCTACATTGCGGTGGCGTTGTTGCAAAGGAAAAGTTGGAGCCATGGAACTGCAAAAAATTGTAGCCGCCATCGAAACAGCAGCCAAACGAAACGGTGTCGTGAATGGAGAGTTGTACCGTGAAATGCATGCTTTATATCACGCCGTTGTCGAAGCGATGCAAGGGGTTACAAGAGGCCAAGTAGAATTAGGTGATTTCATGCGAACGGTCGGTCTTCGCTTTGCGGTTGTACGCGGAATGCCATATGAAAACGAAGCAGAAGGCGAATGGATTGCCGTGGCGTTATACGGAACAATCGGGGCGCCGATTCGTGGGTTAGAGCACGAAACAATCGGATTAGGAATTAATCATATGTAGCCTATAGATCTTTAGTTTAGAAGGAGGCTATTCCACCAAATGGTGGTGTAGCCTCCTTCTTTATTTCATTAAAGGAATGGGGTGTGAACGTGGTCATTTTAACTGGACACACGTTAACGTTAGAGCAGGTTAAACGGGTATTGTATCAAAATGAAGCAGTTATTGCATCGAAGGACAGTATAGATGCAGTCAAAAAAAGCCGGCAGGCGGTCGAAGAAATCGTTGCCAACAAACGAATTGTATACGGGATTACGACGGGGTTTGGAAAGTTTAGTGACGTTTTTATTGAAGCAGACGATGTAGAAGAGTTGCAGTGGAATTTAATTCATTCACACGCTTGTGGGGTAGGTGAGCCGTTTCCAGAAATCGTTTCGCGTGCGATGCTTTTATTGCGGACCAACGCGCTCTTAAAAGGTTATTCCGGCGTTCGCCCGGTCGTCATTCAACGGTTGCTTGATTTATTAAATGCGCATATTCATCCAGTCGTTCCGCAGCAAGGTTCTCTCGGAGCGAGCGGTGACTTAGCGCCGCTATCGCATTTAGCGCTTGCATTGCTTGGTGAAGGAGAAGTGTTTTACCGCGGGCGCCGTATGCCTGCGCTCGCTGCGTTGACACAAGCGGGCATTGCTCCTCTTTCATTAAAAGCAAAAGAAGGATTAGCGCTTATTAACGGCACACAAGCGATGACAGCAATGGGGGTCGTCGGTTATTTGGAAGCAGAGCAGCTCGCTTATGAAAGTGAGTTAATCGCGGCGTTAACGATGGAAGGATTGCGCGGCATTATCGATGCATTTGATGAGCGCGTGCATCGTGTGCGCGGTTACCGACAACAAACGGAAGTGGCCAAACGCATCCGTTCGTATTTAGCTGGAAGTAAACTGACGACGACACAAGGCGAATTGCGTGTCCAAGACGCCTACTCGCTTCGTTGCATCCCGCAAGTGCATGGCGCTTCTTGGCAAGCGCTCGACTATGTAAAGGAAAAACTAGAAATTGAGATCAACGCCGCCACTGATAACCCGCTTATTTTCGATCACGGTGCAACCGTTATTTCTGGCGGGAACTTCCACGGACAGCCGATTGCTTTAGCGATGGACTTTATGAAAATTGCTGTGGCAGAACTGGCCAACATTTCGGAACGACGCATCGAACGGCTTGTTAATCCGCAACTAAACGATTTGCCACCGTTTTTAAGTCCAGCACCTGGGCTACAATCGGGGGCAATGATTATGCAGTATGCGGCCGCGTCACTTGTATCGGAAAATAAAACGTTAGCACACCCTGCAAGTGTCGATTCGATTCCGTCATCAGCCAATCAAGAAGACCATGTCAGCATGGGAACGATCGCTTCCCGTCATGCCTATGCGATTATTCAAAATGCGCGGCGCGTCTTGGCGATTGAACTCATTTGTGCGTTGCAGGCCGTCGAATATCGTGGAGTGGAACAAATGGCACCAAAGACGCGCGCGTTTTATGAAGCGGCGAGGAAAGTCGTTCCGTCCATTACAAAAGACCGCGTCTTCGCAAAAGATATCGAGGCAGCGGCAAAATGGCTGAAGGATGTGGAAGGGGATTTTTTTCTACAAACGATAGAAACAGTAACTAATAGATGAAAGGGGATATGAGGATGAGACGTATTCAAGCAAAAAAAGGATTAGAACTCGAATGTAAAGGCTGGGAACAAGAAGCGGCGTTACGCATGTTATACAACAACTTAAATCCAGAAGTAGCGGAAAAACCAGAAGAGTTAATTGTCTATGGTGGCATTGGGAAAGCGTCGCGAAATTGGGAAGCGTTTGACGCCATCGTTCGGACATTGCGCACGCTCGAAAACGATGAAACGTTATTGATTCAATCTGGAAAGCCGGTCGGCGTGTTTAAAACGCATGAACGGGCGCCGCGCGTACTTTTGTCAAACTCTGTCCTTGTACCGAAATGGGCGACGTGGGAGCACTTTCATGAGCTCGACCGAAAAGGATTAATCATGTACGGTCAAATGACAGCGGGAAGCTGGATTTATATCGGCACTCAAGGCATTTTACAAGGAACGTACGAAACATTTGCTGCGGTAGCCAAACAGCATTTTGGCGGGACGTTAAAAGGAACGATTACGCTTACTGCTGGATTAGGCGGTATGGGCGGGGCACAGCCGCTGGCGGTAACGATGAATGAAGGGATCGTCATTGCAGTAGAAATCGATCCAAACCGAATTCAAAAGCGGATGGATACGAAATATTGCGACCGGATGACGTATTCGCTCGACGAAGCGCTTCGTTGGGCGCAGGAAGCGAAAGAAAAAGGGGAGGCGTTATCGATCGGGCTTGTTGGCAACGCCGCCGAAGTGCACCATGAGTTGTTAACACGCGGTGTGCATATAGACATCGTGACCGACCAAACGTCTGCCCACGATCCATTAAACGGCTATGTACCAGAAGGGCTATCGTTAGAAGAAGCGGCTGAATTGAGAAAAAACAATCCAGAACAATACGTCCGCCGTTCAAAACAAAGCATGGCAAAACATGTAGAAGCTATGTTAGAGTTCCAAAAACGCGGTGCGATCGTTTTTGACTACGGCAACAATATTCGCCAAGTCGCTAAAGACGAAGGAGTCGAAAACGCCTTTGCGTTTCCAGGGTTTGTTCCTGCGTATATCCGTCCGCTATTTTGTGAAGGAAAAGGACCGTTCCGTTGGGCAGCGCTATCCGGCGATCCAGAAGATATTTATCGCACAGATGAACTAATTAAAGAACTGTTCCCAGAAAACGAGGCGCTCTTGCGCTGGATTGATATGGCACAAAAGAAAGTGGCGTTTCAAGGGCTTCCTGCGCGCATTTGCTGGCTCGGTTATGGCGAGCGGGTGAAAATGGGGCTAGCGATTAACGAATTAGTACGCAAAGGCGAAGTAAAAGCGCCGATTGTCATCGGGCGCGACCATTTAGATTGCGGTTCGGTTGCTTCTCCAAACCGCGAAACAGAAGCGATGAGAGACGGAAGCGATGCTGTCGGAGACTGGGCGGTGCTCAATGCCCTCATTAACACTGCTGCCGGAGGCTCTTGGATTTCGTTCCATCACGGTGGTGGCGTTGGCATGGGCTATTCGCTGCATGCGGGAATGGTTGTCGTTGCCGATGGAACTGACTTAGCGAAGGAACGGCTCGAGCGGGTGTTAACGACCGACCCTGGCATGGGCATTATCCGCCATGCAGATGCGGGCTATGAACGAGCAATTGAAGTAGCGAAAGAAATGAACGTTCATATCCCAATGCTAAGGGGGGAAATATGATGGATACGCTGATTGTAAATATTGGGCAGCTGTTAACGATGGAAGGGGACGGACCGGTAAAGGGGGAGCAGATGAAGATGCTCCCTTTGATCGAACAGGCAGCCGTGGGAATAAAAAATGGACGCGTGGCGTGGATTGGTAGCAATGAAGAAGCAAAAACCATTTCTGCTAGTCATCTCATTGACGCAGAAGGAAAACTCGTCACGCCCGGTCTTGTTGATCCGCATACCCATCTTGTCTTCGCTGGTTCGCGCGAACATGAACTTTCGCTAAAGCAGCAAGGTGTTCCGTATTTAGACATTTTAAAGCGAGGTGGCGGCATTTTATCGACTGTACGCGCGACGCGAGCAGCAAGTGAAGAAGAGTTGTACGAAAAAGCACACGTTCATTTGGACCGCATGCTTTCTTACGGGGTAACAACGGTCGAAGCGAAAAGCGGATACGGGTTAGACGTGGAAACAGAACGGAAACAATTACGCGTCGCGAAGCGCTTACACCAAACGCATCATGTAGATGTCGTGTCAACGTTTTTAGGCGCCCACGCGATTCCTACAGAACATCAAAACAATCCTGATGGGTTTTTACGACAAATGGTGGATTTGCTAGATGTCATTAAACAAGAACAGCTTGCCGATTTTGTCGACATTTTTTGTGAAACGGGCGTATTTACTGTCGAACAGTCGCGCACCTTTTTACAAAAAGCAAAAGAAAAAGGATTTGCCGTCAAAATTCATGCCGATGAAATTGACCCGCTTGGTGGGACGGAGTTAGCGGTGGAAGTTGGAGCGGTAAGCGCCGATCATCTTGTTGGAGCATCGAAAGCAGGAATTCAGCAGCTTGCTCATGCAAATACGATAGCAGTGCTGCTTCCTGGGACGTCGTTCTACTTAGGAAAAGGAAAGTATGCAAAAGCGCGGCAAATGATCGACGAAGGAGCAGCGGTGGCGCTTGCGACAGATTTTAACCCAGGTAGCTCGCCGACAGAAAATTTACAATTCATTATGACGCTCGCTGCGCTCTATTTACGGATGACCCCGGAAGAAATTTGGCATGCGGTAACGGTCAATGCGGCATATGCGATCAATCGCGGGCAAGACGCTGGACGAATTATGATTGGAAGAAGAGCAGATATCGCCATTTGGGACGCACCGAATTATATGTACGTGCCATACCATTACGGAATTAACCATGTTCGAATGGTGCTAAAAGACGGGAAAGTTGTGAGCGAAAGGAGAAAAGGCGATGTTTCCGCATCTTAAAGAAGCAGGCAAAGCGAATTTTCAAGATCGTTATGTGACAAAAGCAAATGAATTGCTCATTTCGTGGGACGGAAAGCATGGTAGCAGCATCGGCTTGATTGGTGCACCGCTCTCGAAATCATCGATTAGCCATTCGGGAGCAGCGTTCGCCCCACAGGCCATTCGGCAAGCGCTATCGTTTTATAGCACATACTCTATCGAATCGGGAATGGATTTAGTGGATATTGCGGTTACTGATTATGGCGATATAGTAATGCACCCGACTGATATTGCTGCGTCACAAAGACGCATTGCGGAAACAATCGAGCGAGTTGTTGCGTTACAGCCCGAGTCGATGTGGATTGTCCTTGGAGGCGATCACTCCATCACATATCCAGTCGTTAGCGGCTGGCAAAAACAAAAAGGGACAATTGGCATTATCCAGTTTGATGCCCATCATGATTTGCGCAATTTAGAAGACGGGGGACCAACAAACGGTACGCCATTTCGTCGGTTAATCGAAGCGGGCGTCATCGATGGCAGCCGGCTTGTGCAAATTGGCTTGCGCGACTTTGCGAATAGCCGCGCGTATACGGAGTATGGAAAACAATGCGGGGTTACGATGTATACGATCGAAGAGGTGTACCGCCTCGGTATACAAACGATGATCGAAAAAAGTATGCAGATGTTATCGGGCGTGGACGCGGTGTATGTATCGGTCGATATGGATGTGCTCGACCAAGCGTTTGCCCCTGGGTGTCCAGCGATTGGTCCAGGCGGCATGGATAGCCGCACGTTGTTGCACGCTATTTCGCTACTTGCGCGCTATGAGAAGGTGCAGGCAATGGATATTGTCGAAATCGACCCGACGATTGATTTTCGGCAAATGACAAGCCGGTTAGCGGCATGGATAATTTTACAGTTTTTAAAAGGGAAAAAAGAAAGGGTGTAGAGGAACCCTTTCTTTTCATTTGCACGCAAAGTGCTATTATTTTCTCTGAAAAGAAAAAGGACGATTTTTGTTTTGGGCAAAATAGATCGACAAATAAATGCTACGTTTGTATGATTGAACTGAAAGGAAGCTGAAAGGAGAACAAAGATGGCTTTAACATATGAGCAAATTGTTCGGATTTGTAAGCAAATTAACGACAAGCATATGCCCGACGGACAAGCGTTCGTTGATGCGGTTGATAAATGGTTGGAACGATATGATGGGGAAAACGGAAAAGAATTCATGTTTCAAGCGTTTAAAAAATTGCTTTCGCTTGTTGATGAACATATTCATACAATTGAGCGCAAAGTGAATATTCGCCCAACTTGTACAAAAGGGTGTACACACTGTTGCTATTTTCCCATTATTACGACGCGTGCAGAAGCAAGATGGATGATGGCTCATATCGCTAAACTGCCAAATGACGAGCAAGAACGCATATATAAGCATATACAATGGTATACTCAACACTACGCGGAACAAATAAAGCGAGTAGAAACGTTAGATTTTACAGAAGAGAGAAATTTTAAGAAAATATATATGAAAGAGCAATTACCTTGTATATTTTTAAATCCCCAAACAAATACATGTTTCATTTATGATGTACGACCTATTCCATGTCGTACGTATGTAAACTACTGTTCACCGAGTGTATGTGCGGAATCACATATGCCTAATGAACCGTTTAGTTATGAATTTTTATATGAGTTTTATATCGAGTCGCTTCATGATTTGATTCAAACGCTCATTTATGAAGGGGAAGATGTAGGAATCGACTATCCAGACGATTTGTTTACGATGGACTATTTGTTTTGTTATTTTATTAACGAAAAGAAATAACAGTGTCTAGCGCTCATATAAGCGCTAGACATGGTTTGCTTAAATGAGTTGTTCATATATTTCATTTAAATGATGAACTCGAACAGCATCTTGTTCTTCTTTTGCATACTTCATTTCTTGACGAAGCATGCGATCTAAAAATGTCGCTTCTTTTTGCGATAAATCCCGAACGAATTGTTCCTCGTTTTTGTATGACTTACTCATCAGTTTTTTATATAAATGAACGGCTATCGTGTGATGCCGATCAGCATAGTTTGCTAATGCCTCACGCAAATAAGCTAACGTTTGGTTCAACCGCCCCACCTCCTCAACAGTAGGGTAAGCGGTTTCGTGGTTAATTATGTGCGTTATACGAAAATCTCCTGTAAAATAGGGTCTTCGTCAAGAAGTTGAATGGCACGCTTCCGGTATTGTTCATCATGAATATACGTATAACGGTTTGGTTTGATCGTTGGTGCGATGTTGATTGCTTCTCGATATTCTTTTTTATTTAAACGTAATGTTTTAACGTAGTCAAAAAATCCGGTACGTGTAAACACTTTTGTAATGCGTTCCGCCCGATGTTGTTGTACGTGTGCCATGATATACGTAGCGATCCCAACTTGAATGCCATGCATATGCGGTGATTCGCTAATTTGATCAAGCGCATGGGAGATTAAATGTTCAGAGCCGCTAATGGGTGCGCTATTCCCGCTAATAACTGTTGAAATGCCGCCCATTGTTAAAGAACTAATTAATTCTTTTAAAAAAATGGGATGCTTAATGTTTTGCATCGGCGTACGAATGAAGCTGTTGACCGCTTTTTTACTAATCATCGCCGCAAAAGCGTTTACCCGACTGACTCCGTGGTTTTGTTCAAATTCCCAGTCATACAAAGCTGTAATATTCGACATTAAATCCCCGACGCCCGCTAAAATAAAACGATCCGGCGCCTGTTGAACGATACGTAAATCAGCTAAAATGCCAAATGGTACTTTAGCGGGAACGGTTGTTTTTTTACCGTTGACAAGTAACGAGCAGTTTGTGCTTGCAAACCCGTCATTTGACGCAGATGTCGGTATGCTAAGAAACGGCACTTGTCGTAAAAACGCCATATATTTACCGCAGTCAATGACTGCTCCGCCACCCATAGCCATCATGACATCACAGTGAGGAAGTTCAAACGCCTTTTTCATAATGTCAACGATATCAAGCTGGGGTGGTAAGCAAACAGTGTGAACAGCAGCGGATGAAATCGCTCGCTTCATTTCTTTCTCGTACGTTTGATAAGTGAAATCATCAAATAATATAACAGCTTTAGAAAAACGATACGTTTTCATCAGCTCGTCGATGCGACAAATGACACCTTCTCCAATTTCAAGAATGGATGGAATAGGGATGTTCATTTCAATACTCCTTTTTCTTGTAAATAACGTTCAACATCCGCAAACGTGTCCACAGGAACAAAAGGAATATGTTGTTCGCGCAACAACGATCGTAAAGCACCTTTTGCGAATGTCACATCTGCGACTTTCGCTGCGTGAACATCTGGTTCACTGTCGCCGATAAAATAAACCGTTTTGTACGTTTGTTTTAATGTACGAACGACACTTGATTTATCGATGCCGTATCGTTCTGAATAATGAATATGATTCGGATCGATGCGCATATGAATATTTTTATCATGGTAATATCCTTCGTTAGAAAAAATATCTACGCCACGTATGTCGTACTTTTTT
The DNA here is from genome assembly GCF_000833605.1 of Anoxybacillus ayderensis. GTDB lineage: Bacteria > Bacillota > Bacilli > Bacillales > Anoxybacillaceae > Anoxybacillus > Anoxybacillus ayderensis. The sequence continues at coordinate 396,449 of NZ_JXTG01000001.1, forward strand.
AAAATATGGCGAATATAGTAATCCGTCCCCGCACTTAGCACGTAAAAATCGCCCCCGTTTTGCTGGATGCGTGTAATAAAGGGTAAAACCGTTTCGTCAATCGGAATGTTATAAATATCTTCAATAATTTTTTCTTCATCTTGATGAATGGATGTAAAGACGGTGCTTAAAAAGTCAATATCTTTTATTTTTCCGTCACGCCATTGTTGAAACAATTGTTTACCTTCAGGAAAATATTTTTCAATAACGATCCAATAAAAGTCTTGATGAGAGATTGTTCCATCAAAGTCAGAAACAAATGCCCATTTGTTCATAAGAAAACCTCCACTTTTGATAGGATATGCAATTAAACAGCACGTTCATCAAAGAAATCGAATCGCTTGAGCGACATCGTAGTCGCTTCGCTGTAATGAGGTAGACTGTCCGAGAATCATTTTGGATAGTTCGAAGCCGACGTATGGTCCGGCGGTCAAACCGGATGCCCCAAGGCCATTTGCAACGTAAAGCCCTTCGATCTGTGGGACGGCACCGAATACAGGTAAAAAGTTTGGTGCGTGAGGTCGGAAGCCGACACGTGTTTCTAAGTGAGTCCAATCAGCAAGATGGGGGGCGACGGTTAACGCTTTATGTAACACTTCGTACACTCCACCAGCAGTCACGCGACAATCGATGCCAGCACCATCTTCATGTGTAGCCCCAACGACAATTTTTCCTTTTGGGAAGGCGAGTATATATTGGTTGTTTGGTGGCATGACGACAGGCCAATGATCAGTATGTTGCTCAAGGTTTTGTAGATGGACGATTTGTGCTCGCTGGGGGGTAATGAGAGAATCAATACCTAGCGGTAAAAGTAACGATTTCGCCCAAACACCTGCCGCAACAATGACAGCATCTCCTTCGTAACGTTCATTTGCCACTGTAGCCCCAATGACTCGGTTATTTTTATGCAAAAGTGTCGCACTTCCTTTTATATATGTTGCCCCTAATTGAATAGCAGCATGAATAAGAGAACGTCGCAATGCGCGTCCGTCCACTCGAGCAGCTCCGCTTACATATAGCGCTTCGTATTCGTCACTTAATACAGGAAATCGTGTTTTTACGTCTTGTGAAGATAGACGAATAATCTCCCCAATTTCAGGCGCTTCTTCACGCCGGGTGTACAAACGTTCTTCCATGCTTTGTAACTTATTATCATCATGATGTAAACAAATGGCTCCGACACGTTTGTATCCTGTTTCGTGACCGTATGTTTGTAATTGTTCAATGAGATGGGGATAAAATGCCGCACCGCCTTTGGCAAGCGCATACCACTTTTTATTTCGCCGTTGTGACGTCCACGGGCAAATGATTCCTGCTGCTGCATCTGTTGCTTGCCCTCGGTCTTCACGATCGATTAAAATCACCTGCACTTTTTCTTTTGCTAGATGAAAGGCGATAGAAGCACCAACAATTCCAGCCCCGATGACGATATAACGATTCATTGTTCACACCTTTTCTTTCGTTGTTTCGTACCATTACAATAACATAAGACGTCAAAAAAGCAAGGGACACCCCTTGCTTTTTCAATAAAACCACTTAGCCATTTCATAATATAGTGGCATGCCGATCGTTAAGTTAAACGGAAATGTAAGCCCGAGTGCCATGCCAAGATAAATCGCAGGATTCGCTTCAGGGACAGATGCGCGCATCGCTGCTGGAGCAGCAATATATGAAGCACTTGCAGCAAGCACGCTAAGTAAAATTGTTCCTCCCAACGATAGCCCTGAATAATAACCGATCACTACTCCTAAAAACCCGTATACAGGGGGTAAAAGAATACCTAATGCGAGCAGTTTGATCCCATATTTACGTACGGCTGCAAGCTGATTTCCTGCTGTTAATCCCATCCCTAGTAAAAAGAGAACGAGAACACTTGGGTATAAATCAATAAACAACGGTTTAACAATCGTAAGGGCGCGTTCGCCGCCGATTAATCCGACGAGAAGGCTACCGACCATTAAAAAGACGCTTTTTCCAAATAATCCTTCTTTAATGATCGGTCCGTACACAGATGTAGCTGAGAAACGATATACTACTTCTTCCTTATATGAGCGATTTTCTAACAATTTCAATATGATGAGCGATACGATAATCGCAGGGCTTTCTAACAAGACGACAAAGGCATTCATGTAGCTTTCGTACGTAATATTTGCTTGTTCAACAAAAGCAAGTGCGGCACCGAACGTAACGATGCTAACGGATCCGTAAGTTGCTGCAATGCCGGTTGCATTTTTACGATCAATGCCAAGACGACGGCAAATCGCAAACGTAATAATTGGAATAATGATACCAAGCGACAACGTTCCAACTAACGGGCGAACGAGTTCATGAAAAGAATGTTCCGCAAGTTCAATGCCACCCTTCATTCCGATTGCGATTAACAAATAGATGCTTAACGATTCATTTAAGCCCGCTGGTAATTTTAAATCTGATTTGACGAGAGCAGCAATAATGCCAAGAATAAAAAATAAAATGGCTGGTGATGTTAAATTGTTAATAATCATTTCCTGCACAGCAATCCTCTCCTTCTATTTCTTTATTTTACATTCAACAAAAAAGCCGGAAACATTTTTCGATTTGGTCGAAAAATATTTCCGGCCTATCTTTTACTGACCACAATCGGCCTTTAAAAGATCAACCTTGTATATCGATTGGTTCTTGTAATAAAAAGACGATTATCCGTTCCCCTGTTTTTGTGCTAATATCTGTATGCATGCTTGTTACTTGTTTACCTGTTAATGTATAAATCATTTGTTTTAGTTGCTCGCTACCTGATTCAATTAAATCTGCGCGAATGCGTTTGATTGACAACATGCCTTCTTTTGTTTCGCACAATACTTTTTCAGCAGGAGTTAAAATGCCGCGCAACTGTACGATGACCATATTTCGTAAAATATCTGTTTTCACAGAGAGCGGACCGCGACCTAAATATTCTTTTTCCCATTGGGTGAGCGCGCGACTAATTTGATCTTCTAGTTCTCCTTTTGTTTTCACGTTGATCCCCCTTTAGAAACAAAAAGCGGCATGCCTCACATATAGATTGAAGTGAAACATACCGATGTATTTTTAGCTCAACTCGTTTCGGCGTCCGTCCTTTCGTTTTCGCCATGTCGCCATGTCAAAAACGCTAAGACAAAACAAGGAAACGAGTTTGCTATCAATCGTTCGGTGCAACAATTTGTTTTTAATTGTATAAGGCTTCAAAAATTATGTCAAGGGAAAAGATTGATGTCATACATGTATATGCCATGGTAAAATAAAAGGAAAGGGTTAGAGAATGGGGGAGAAGGTTTGGTACTATATTTTATTGTAAATCCTTCAGCGAAAAATGAGAAATGTAAAGAAATATGGAAAAAAATCGAACGAGCACTTCAACATCATCATATTCGTTATCATGTTGTATTTACAAAAAAACAAGGAGACGGAATGAAGCTAGCACAACAGATTGCTGAGCAAACATATGAACCGTTGATATTAATTGCCGTTGGTGGAGACGGAACGATGCATGAAGTCATGAACGGTGTTGCGATGTATGATCATGTCACTGTCGGATACATCCCCGCTGGAACAGGAAATGATTTTGCCCGAGGGATAAACATCCCGATAACGTGGAGAAAAGCGCTTAGTCAAATGTTATTACGTGTGAAGGATATGCATGTCGAACTGTATGATATCGGGACGTTTAAAGGTGTGAAACAAGGTGTTTTTGTGAACAGTGTCGGTTGTGGATTCGATGCACATATTTCACGAAAGGTGAATCATTCGAGATGGAAACATCTTTTGAATAGATTATATTTAGGAAAGTTTGTTTATGTGTTTTATTTATTGAAAGAGTTGTTTATATATAAACCAACTGTTGTGCAATTGACAGTTGATGAAAAACAATATACGTTTTCAAATGCATGGCTTGTCACCGTTGCGAATCATCCGTATTATGGCGGTGGAATGAAGATTGCTCCATTTGCGCTGTCAAATGATCAGTGTTTTGATATTGTCGTGGTCGATAATATATCACGGTTAAAACTGCTCGCTTTATTTGTGACAGTTTTCTGGGGCGGTCATATAAGGATGAAAGAAGTACATACGTTTCAAGGGAAATATATTCATATTTGCGGCAACACGTCTCTTCCTCTCCATGCAGATGGCGAGCAAATTGGCGAAGGCGACATTACGATTTCAGTAAACAAACAAATACGTGTGCTGAAGTAGCCCGAATGGATTTTTATATAAAGAATAAAGGCTCTTGCCATCGCCAAGAGCCTTTAATATTTGTTTTGCATATGCCGCAATATTTCATAGGCGCGATCGCCAAGAAGTGCAAGGAGCTGCTCGAATATCGCGTCTCGCTGCAAATCAAGCTCAATAATTTGTTTCGCTAAATCTATGGCTCGTTTTTCCATTTTCAATCTCCTTTCGAAGTTGTTCATATTTTTTTCGCAGTTCCGCTAATGTCCAGTGATGTATTTCTCCTCCTTCATGCAGTTTGTCGATATAAAATTGCTTTTGTTTCAGCGTTATTTGTAAAAGGGTTCCCATTTTCTTTCCTCCTTCCGTTATTTATTTGATAATCATTATATCTATCCTCTGTATTATAAACAGCATTTTTGTTACTTTTTATAACATGAATAATGAATTTTGTTAATTTTTATAACAAAAGTCGTTTCAATATTGATAAAATACATTATATTAATGTTATGAAATATAACGCGGTATACACGAGAGGGGATAAGGATGGAATCGTATAAACATAAAAAAGTCATTTCGATTGGTATTGTTAGTGAATTAACCGGTTTGTCACCGAGACAAATTCGGTATTATGAGGAACGCCAACTTATTTTTCCTGATCGATCAAAAGGAACGAGAAAGTATTCCTTCGCTGATGTTGAATGGCTCGTTGAGATCGCAAACAAACGCGAGGAAGGAGTGCAAACACGAGAAATTCGTTATGAAATGATGAAAGAGATTCGTGAAACGATGAGAAAAGGACAAATCAACGCCCATTTTCGTTCTCGTATGTAATTTTCTCTTCTCCATGTTATAATTGATAGGGGAAGGAGAATGGTCATGTTTATGGAGTTTTCATTCGATATATTTACGTATGTATCGCTCTTCAGTATGTTCGTTGTGGCGATGACGTGCTATGTGACGCGACAAGTAAATTATCCGATCTCCATTCAACGATTCGTTTCATACGATGCGAATGTCTGTATAAAGACGAGCGATGCATATAGATATATGTCGTTACACGTGCGATTTGTTACATTTCAACAGCGGAAAATTCCGATCGATGAACGATCGTATGCGAGTGATGAAGAAGGAAGGACACTCCTTGTTTGCTTATGATAACAAACAAGGAGGAGTAAAATTGTGAAAAAATGGATTATTTTATTTTTCGTATTTTTATTAAGTGCATGTAATCGAAATGTACCGATTACAGAGCATAGTCAAGGTGTATGGGATCATTATTTTGTTTATCCGATGTCAAAGTTATTACTGATGCTTGGACACGCATTTCAAGAAAATTACGGGCTCGCTATTATCGCATTGACGATTGTTGTCCGCTTTGGGCTGCTCTCGCTTATCATCAAACAGTTTCGTGCCAATATTGCGATGCAGCGCATTCGCCCGGAAATACAAAAACTTCAACAAAAATATAAAGGCACAGATATGGAAACGCAAAGAAAGCTACAGCAAGAAATGATGCAACTATATCAAAAACACGGTGTCAACCCAATGAGCGGTTGCTTACCGATTTTTATTCAAATGCCTATTTTTATGGCGCTGTATTACGCAATTTCGCGAACGGAAGAAATTAAACTGCACTCGTTTTTATGGATGCAGCTCGGTCATCGCGATCCGTATTTCATTATGCCGATATTAGCAAGCTTAACGACATTTATTTCGATGCGGTTATCTCCGACTGCTACAACAGCGGAAGCGGCTACACAAATGAAAATGATGTCATATATTATGCCTGTTATGATTTTCATGGGAGCGAGTTCTGTCCCTTCGGCTTTGTCGCTATATTGGGTCGTTGGTGGATGTTTTTCAATTATTCAGTCGCTTATCATGCGTGCACAATGGAAAAGATACGATACAGAAGTTGCCAAATAACCTGCTCGCTAGCTGAGCAGGTTTCTTTTCGTGAAGGGGTGAAAAAATGAAAGTGATTATTGCTGAAAAACCGGATCAAGGAAAAACGCTTGCATCTATTTTTCAAACAAAAAAACGAGAAGGGTATATTGAAATTTTACCGAATGAGCTGTTTCCGACAGGCGCTTATATGACATGGGCAGTTGGACATTTATTTGAATTAGCTTCCCCAGAAACGTATGAAGCAAGCTGGAAGCGATGGACACTAGATACGTTACCGATCATTCCCGATCGTTTTCAATATGAAATGGATCGAAAAAAGGCGAAACAATTTTCCATCATTAAACAATTACTCCGTCAGCCAGAAGTGACAGAAATCATTCACGCAGGCGATGCAGGGAGAGAAGGGGAATTAATTATTCGCAATATCATTTATATGAGCGGCGTCAAAAAACCGATTAAACGGCTTTGGATTTCATCGTTAACACCGAAAGCAATCGAACAAGGCTTTCGCCAGTTGTTAGATGAAAACGAGACGCGTCCGCTATACGAAGAGGCGTATGCCCGAACGTGTGCCGATTGGCTTGTGGGTATGAACGCATCGAGAGTGTATACAATTTTATTAAAACAAAAAGGGATGAATGATGTTTTTTCCGTCGGGCGTGTACAAACGCCGACGCTTGCATTAATTGTGAGACGAGAAAAAGAAATTGAACAGTTTCGTCCCGAGCCGTTTTGGGAAGTTGTTGCTACGTTTGATGTGAATGGAAAACGATATGAAGGAAAGTGGTGGCATGAAAATGAAACAAGAACATATGATCAGCAACTCGCCGAAAAGGTGAGCGCATTTTGCAGAGGAAAACAAGTAGAGATAGAAGAAGTGACATGTGAGCGAAAAACGTTTTTACCACCGCTTTTGTTTAATTTATCAACATTACAAGCAACAGCCAACAAGCGATTTAGATATTCACCACAAAAAACGCTTGATATATTACAAAAGCTATATCAAAAAGGATATGTATCGTATCCGCGTTCGGATTCACAATATGTCACGAAAGGGGAAGCGGAAACGTTTCCGCATATTTTAAAGTTTCTTGCGCAAAAGAAAGAGTATGCTTCTTACTTTCCGCTTGCTCATTATTCAATTTTACATAATAAACGTTATGTAAATGAAAAGAAAGTAACGGATCACTACGCCATTATCCCGACTGAACAAGTTCCAGATTTGGAAAAACTGAGCCACGATGAGCGAAATATTTACGATCTTATCGTTCGACGCTTAATCGCTGCCCATTGTGAAGAGGCGGTATTTGACTATACGACGATGATTACTCTTGTCGATGGACGGGCACGTTTCATTTCAAAAGGAAAAAAACAAATACAAGCAGGATGGCGAGACGTCCTTATGTCACAAGATGATGATGTACAACTTTTACCGAATGTACAAAGGGGAGAAAAAGGAACGGTATATGATGTGCATGTGAAAGAGGGAAAAACACAGCCGCCAAAGCGATACACAGAAGGCGAACTGATCACGTTAATGAAGACAGCAGGGAAATTTTTAGACGATGAACAACTAGAAAAAGTATTAGCAAAAACAGAAGGACTCGGGACGGAAGCGACGCGCGCCTCCATTATTACAACATTAAAGGAGCGAAACTATATCGAAATAAAAAATAATCAAGTATATGCAACCGATAAAGGAAAAGTATTAATTGAAGCCATCGGTCCACATATTTTAGCGTCACCCGAGATGACAGCGAAATGGGAGCAACGATTAAGTGAAATTGGTGAACGGAAAGCGTCAGCGACACATTTTATGGAACAAGTCAAAAAATTAGCAGCGAAAATCGTAACAGATGCGGTGCAAATGGCAAGCAGCTGGTCGTTTGAAGGGCTTGATACGACTTCGATTCAGCGAAAGAAAAAAACAACGATCGGAAACCATGTTGGGACTTGTAAGCTTTGTGGGGGCTCGGTCATTGATAAAGGTTCGTTTTACGGCTGTGTCAACTATACAAAAACAAAGTGCTCATTTACGATTTCAAAAACGATGTTAGGAAAATCCATTTCACAAACGAATATTAAAAAATTGTTAACTGAAGGAAAAACGAATGTTATTAAAGGATTTAAAAAGGGAGAAAGGACGTTTAACGCTGCACTTATATGGGATGAAAAAGAAAAACGTATATCGTTTTCGTTTGAAAAATAGGAGGACTACCTCCTATTTTTCAACATCACCATTCCACTCGTTCATGCCGCCAGTCATATTATATACGTTTGTAAACCCTTCTTTTACTAGTAATTCGCTTGCTTGCGCTGAGCGATTACCTGAACGACAAACAACGATATATGTCTCGTCTTTTTTCAGTTCATTTATGCGCTCTTTCAGTTGTTGTACAGGAAGTAACATCGCGCCTGGAATATGACCAGAAGTGTATTCTTCTTCTGTTCGAACATCAAGAACAACAACGTCTCCTTTTTGGATCATTTGTGCTGCTTCATCAACAGAAATGTTTGTGTAGCCCCCTTGTGCACATCCGCTTATGATGAAAAGAAATACGAATAAAAGAGCTGCCCATTTTTTCATTTTGTCACCAACCTCCGTATATAATCGAATACCCACTCATGTATTCTAACTCATTTTTTTCATTTCTTCAAACGTTTCGACACCATTGTTATTTCGAGATATAGTACAATTAAAGGAAAGGTTTACATAGAAAGAAGGGAAAATGATGTATCAATCGATTATCGATCTGATCGGAAACACGCCGATTGTGAAGCTCAATCGGGTTGTTTTTCCTGAGGGAGCAAGTGTATATATAAAGCTTGAATCGTTTAATCCAGGGGGAAGTGTGAAAGATCGCGCGGCTAGACGAATGATTGAACGAGCAGAACAAGAAGGAAAAATCGTCCCTTATGAAAGCACAATTATTGAGCCGACATCAGGAAATACAGGAATTGGATTAGCAATGGTATGCGCTGCGAAGGGATATCGTTGCATCATTACGATGCCAGATAATGCAACGAAAGAACGGATCAATTTATTGAAAGCATATGGGGCGGAAGTGTACTTAACTCCCGCAGCTTTGCGCATGCAAGGGGCGATTGATGAAGCGTATCGGCTTGCGGAGAACATTCCAAACAGCTTTATTCCGATGCAATTTGAAAATGAAGCAAATCCAGATGCTCATCGGGCTAGCACAGCGCTTGAAATTATAGAAGCATTTCCAGATGGGATTGATGCGTTTGTACTTACGGCAGGAACTGGCGGGACAGTGACAGGGACGGGGGAAGAATTGAAGAAAAAATTTCCTCGTTTACGTATTTATGTGGTCGAACCATATGGGTCTCCCGTCCTTTCGGGTGGGCAACCGGGGCCGCATAAAATTCCTGGTACTGGGCCAGGTTTTATTCCCCGCATTTTAAATCGAACGGTGTATGATGATATTTTGCTCGTCAAAGATGAAGAAGCGCAAATGATGGCAAGAAGATTAGCGAAAGAAGAAGGAATTTTCGTTGGTGCCTCAGCTGGAGCGGCTGCTTATTGTGCTATGCAAGTGGCTCGCACTCTTCCTGAAGATGCACGTGTGCTTTGCATGGCACCAGATACAGGAGAGCGATACTTATCATCCGATTTATTTAGCGGATAAGAGCGATGAAAAATGTCGAGGCTATAAAATAAAAAGGAGTGATTGTATGTTTCAAGAAGAAGTAAAAACGATAGGCGGTTTTCGTCTTCATGTCATTCCGACAAAAAAATATAAAACAAATACGCTCGTATTAAAGATGAAAGCACCGTTATGTGAAAAAGATGTAACGATGCGAGCTCTTGTTCCATACGTACTACAAAACGCTACCGAGCGGCATCCGTCGATGAAAGCGTTACGTACATATTTAGACGAACTATATGGTGCCACATTACAAGTTGATTTAGCGAAAAAAGGAGAAAATCATATTATTACTATTCGAATGGATATTGCAAACGAAAAATTTTTAGGTGACACATCCCCATTATTACGTGAAGCGTTGACGTTATTTAGCGACATGCTATTTCGTCCGTTTACCGAGGGAGATGGATTTTCTGCTGCGATCGTTGAACAGGAGAAACGAGCATTGAAACAAAAAATTCAATCGTTGTTTGACGATAAAATGCGATATGCTCAACATCGACTCATGGAAGAAATGTATAAAGGTTCACCTTATGCGCTTGATGTTCACGGTAAACTAGAGGATGTCGATTCGATTGACGCTAAACGTTTATATGAACATTATGAGCACATGTTGAAACACGATGAAATAGATTTATACATCGTTGGGGATGTCATGTTAGCTGATGTAGAACATGATGTGGCTGAACGTTTTCCGTTAGAAGTGCGCCCGCCACGTTCAATAGCGACACCGACGATCACAATACGAACAGATGTGCAAGAAGTTGTAGAAAAACAAGATGTAAAACAAGGGAAGCTCCATCTCGGCTATCGAACGAACACGACATATAATGATCCAGATTATGATGCGTTACAAGTATGGAATGGGATATTTGGAGGATTTGCACATTCAAAATTGTTTATTAATGTGCGCGAAAAAGCGAGTTTAGCTTATTATGCAGCTTCACGTATTGAGAGTCACCAAGGAATGATGATGGTCATGGCAGGAATTGACCCAAGCAAATATGAACGTGCGCTCGAAATCATCCATGCCCAAGCAGAGGCGATGCGTAACGGACAATTTAGCGATGAAGAAATCGTTCAAACAAAAGCGGTCATTCGTAATCAACTATTAGAAACGATCGATACCGCAAGAGGAATGATCGAAATGTCTTATCATAATGTCATTGCAACAAATCAACGTCCGTTACAGCAATGGCTCGAAGGAATTGAAAAAGTGACGCGAGAAGATATCGTTCGTGTAGGCGAAAAAATTGAATTAGATACGATTTATTTTTTAACAGAGAAGGAAGGTGAGAAAAAATGAAAATCATTCACCACGATCAATTACAGGAACAATTATTTTATGAGCGTCTAAACAATGGATTAGATGTTTACATTTTGCCAAAAAAAGAATTTAACAAAACATATGCGACGTTTACAACGAAATACGGTTCGGTGGATAACTACTTTACCCCGTATGGAAAAACAACGATGAAAAAAGTACCGGATGGCATCGCTCATTTTTTAGAACATAAATTGTTTGAAAAAGAAGATGGCGATGTATTTCAAACGTTTAGCAAACAAGGGGCATCTGCGAATGCTTTTACGTCTTTCACACGCACCGCCTATTTATTTTCTAGTACAACAAATGTAGAAAAAAATTTAGAAACGTTACTTGATTTCGTGCAAGAGCCGTATTTTACAGAACAAACGGTTGAAAAGGAAAAAGGGATTATCGGTCAAGAAATTCGCATGTATGATGACAATCCAGATTGGCGTTTGTATTTTGGGACAATCGAAAGCATGTATCATCACCATCCCGTAAAAATTGATATTGCGGGAACGGTAGAGTCGATTTCACACATTACGAAAGACTTATTATATGAGTGTTATGAAACGTTTTATCATCCGAGCAACATGTTATTGTTTGTTACAGGTCCTATTGATCCATCGGCTATACTTGAACAAATTCGAACGAATCAAGCGAAAAAAACGTTCCGTCCGCCAGCAGAGATCGAGCGATTTCGTTATGAGGAGCCGACTCATGTTGCTCGTGAACGACATGTCATTGAAATGAACGTGCAAACACCAAAATGTTTCGTTGGTATAAAAGCAACCAACGTATATACAAAAGGAAAAGAAAAGTTAAAACATGAATGTGCCATCGGTTTATTGCTCGACTATTTATTTGGGAAAAGCTCCACACATTATGAGCGATTGTATCAACAAGGATTAATTGACGAAACATTTATGGTCGACTATACGGAAGAAAGTGATTTTGGGTTCGGCTTAGTTGGCGGTGACACATCACAGCCCGATCAATTAGCGGCAGAAATTCAGCGTATTCTTTTGGAGTTTGACGATATTGATGATGAGCAAGTCGAACGAATGAAAAGAAAAAAGATCGGCACATTTTTACGTTCGTTAAACTCTCTTGAATATATTGCAAATCAGTTTACTCGGTATGCGTTTGATCATATGAGTTTGTTCGATGTTGTAGAAACGTTACAATCATTAACATCTGACGATTTAAAAACGGTCGCTCGCGAATGTTTTGTTCGCGAACAGTTTACTGTGTGCCAAGTTGTCCCGAAAAGGTGAAATGAGATGAAATATGCTTTAATTACGGGAGCGAGCGGGGGAATTGGGCAAGAAATTGCTCGGCAGCTTGCTAAAGATGGGTATAGTTTATACTTACATTACTACAAAAATGAACAATCCGTTCGACATATAATGGAAGAACTATCCACAGACACATATGCGATTCAAGCTGATTTATCTCATCCTTCTGGGGTAGATGTGTTAATGTCTTCTATTTTCCATCCTATTGACGTGCTCATTCATAATAGTGGAATGAGTGCGTATGGATTGATGACGGACATGACTAATGAACAAGTAGAACAAATGGTGCAACTACATGTAACAAGTCCATTTTTACTGACAAAACGACTGTTGCCTTCTATGATTCAACAACGTCGTGGACAAATTGTAGTCATTTCATCCATTTGGGGACTAACAGGTGCATCTTGCGAAGTGTTATATTCGATGGTAAAAGGTGCGCAAAATACATTTGTTAAAGCGTTAGCAAAAGAAGTTGCTCCAAGTGGCATACGAGTCAATGCGATCGCTCCAGGGGCTATTGATACGCCGATGCTTCATGAGTTTACTGAGGAAGAAATTCAAGCGCTAATTGATGATATTCCACTCGGACGAGTAGGGAAGCCGGAAGATGTGGCAAAAGCTGTGTCATTTTTAATTTCTGATCATGCATCGTATATTACAGGACAAATTTTATCCGTAAATGGCGGTTGGTATTGTTAAGCAAGCATAATTTTTTATGTTGTGAGGCAAACTGTTCTTGAAACGAATTTCAAGGAGGTTTGCATATGTCTGTTCTTGATAATTTTGAACAATGGAAAAGCTTTTTAGCTGATCGTCTTCATCAAGCACAAGAGCAAGGGATGAACCAGCAAGTCATTTCGGATATTGCTTATCAAATTGGAGATTATTTGGCGAAACAAGTCGATCCGAAAAACCCAGAAGAGCGTGTACTTGCCGATTTGTGGCATGTCGCAAATGAGCAAGAGCAACATGCCATTGCAAACATGATGATTAAACTTGTCCAAAATAAATAAGTCATGTAGGCGCAAGCTGGTGATATCCACCAGCTTGTTTTACTATGTTTATCTGTTCACAAAAAACGGTCGTCCATTCTTTTCATTCTCGCATTCAAATGGTAAAATAAACATACATGCGTGTTTCGACAAAGCGTTGCTTAAATGATCGCATCGTGTAACGTAAAGGGGAGAAGGGGTATATGGAGAAAAAAGAATGGTATTTAGAGTATGAAATACATATGAATCGCCCGGGGTTGTTAGGAGATATCGCATCTCTCCTTGGCATGCTTTCCATTAATATCGTCACGATCAACGGAGTGGATGATTCGCGGCGAGGTATGCTTTTGCTATGTAAAAGTCATGAACAAATTGAGCGCTTACAATCCATTTTAGCGACGATGGAAGATATTACAGTAACGAAATTACGTGAACCGAAGCTTCGCGACCGTCTTGCTGTTCGGCATGGGCGCTATATTCAGCGTGATGCTGACGACAAAAAGACGTTTCGCTTTGTCAGAGACGAGTTAGGTTTGCTCGTTGATTTTATGGCAGAGCTATTTAAACAAGAGGGGCATAAGTTAATTGGAATTCGCGGCATGCCACGCGTGGGGAAAACGGAATCGATCGTAGCTGCGAGCGTGTGTGCAAACAAGCGTTGGTTGTTTGTTTCTTCTACATTAATTAAACAGACGATTCGTAGCCAATTAATCGAAGATGAATATAGCGAAAATAATGTTTTTATTATTGACGGGATTGTTTCGACGCGTCGGTCAAACGAGCGACATTGGCAACTCATTCGTGAGCTCATGCGTCTACCGGCGACGAAAGTGATTGAACATCCTGATATTTTTGTAAGGCATACAGAATATAAGCTCGACGACTTTGATTATATCATTGAATTGCGTCACGATGCAGATGAGGAAATTACGTATGATCTCGTTGATCAGTCCTCATTTTTTGGAAATGACGGATTTTCAAATATTGATTTTTAAAGATGGAAGGTGTTTCCGTTGACAGAGTTAGGGAAGCGTTTGAAAGAAGCGAGAGAACAACGTCATATGAGTTTAGATGATTTGCAAGAAATCACTAAAATTCAAAAACGATATTTAATCGCAATTGAACAAGGAAATTATGTCATTATGCCAGGGAAATTTTATGTTCGGGCATTTATTCGGCAATATGCCGAGGCAGTCGGCCTCGATGCTGACGAACTGTTTGAGCAATATGCAAACGAAATTCCAAATGCCCAACAAGAAGAGCTTCCTGGCGAACTATCGCGTGTAAAATCGCGACAATTATCAGAACAAGGCGCAAAAGTGCTCGATGTTCTTCCGAAAATTTTGATCGGTACATTAGTGATTGGAGTGGCTGTTGTTCTTTGGTTTTTTTTCCAAAATCGTACGGTAAACGAAAAACCACAAGAGCAAGTGATTAACGAAAAGACAGAATTTGAACAGTCCGAGCAAGCAAACGAGCAACAACCGGAAAAACAAAGTGAGCAACAGTCTGAAAACGAAGGAGAAAATGAACAGCAGGAACAACCATTAGAAGCGACGGTTAAAGTGATTGAAACGAACGGGAGAAGATCGACACTTGAAGTGACAGGAGAGCAATTGATCATTGACATTGCAACAAAAGGTGACGCTTGGATTGAAGTGAAAAACGGAAAAGGAAAGGCGTTTGCACGGAAAATGATGTATGCGAATCAATCTGAAACATTTGATTTAACAAATGAAACAGAGGTATTGTTAGTCATCGGACAAACATTGAATGCAGAAGTAAAAATAAACGGGCAGACGCTTGAATATCCTGTCAATCCAAACGATCACGTGCGCCAAGATATTACTATTCTGTATAAAAAACAATAATGTTGGATGAAGTGTTGGAGGTAAGTGTTGTGAATATACCGAACCAAATTACGATTGCGCGAATGCTTCTTATTCCTTTCTTCCTTATTTTTCTGTTGGCACCGATTGATTTCGGTGTGATTCAAATCGGAACAGAACAGCTGCCGGTAACACACGCCATAGCTGCGCTTATTTTTATTATCGCATCAACAACCGATTGGGTTGACGGATACTATGCACGAAAATATGGATTAGTAACGAATTTAGGGAAATTTCTTGACCCTCTCGCAGATAAATTACTTGTATCTGCTGCGCTCATTGCGCTTGTCCAATTAGGTTTAGCTCCTGCATGGATCGTGATTGTCATTATTAGCCGTGAATTTGCTGTAACCGGATTACGGCTTGTTTTAGCGGGAGAAGGTGAAGTGGTAGCAGCAAATATGCTTGGAAAAATTAAAACGTGGACGCAAATTGTAGCGATTGCAGCGCTTCTTTTGCATAATCTTCCTTTTTCACTTTTGTCGTTTCCGTTTGCGGACATTTCGTTGTGGGTTGCACTTGTTTTCACGATTTGGTCAGGATGGGATTACTTTGCGAAAAATAAACACGCATTTCGTCATTCAAAGTAAATAAAAAGGGATGGGAGAAAGATGAAAGCAGAACTCATTGCGGTCGGTTCAGAACTTTTACTTGGTCAAATTGCAAATACGAACGCTCAGTTTTTATCGCAACAATTAGCTGAAATAGGAATAGATGTGTATTACCATACGGTTGTTGGCGATAACCCTCAAAGGCTTACACATGCGATTGAAGTAGCGAAGCAACGCTCGAACTTAATCATTTTCACAGGGGGACTTGGTCCGACAAAAGACGATTTAACGAAAGAAACAATTGCAAACATGTTAAATAAATCGCTCGTTTTAGATGAAGAAGCATGGCGTTCTATTTGTGATTATTTTTCGAAAACGAAGCGCCCAATGTCTCCGAACAATCGAAAACAAGCGCTCGTATTGGAAGGAAGTTATGTATTAAAAAATGAACATGGGATGGCCCCGGGAATGGCAATAACTGTTGATCACATCACGTACATGCTCCTCCCGGGACCGCCAAAAGAAATGCAACCGATGTTCATCAAATATGGACGTCCTTTTTTATTGCAAAAACGTCATGTTCGCGAGAAAATTGTTTCACGTGTTCTTCGCTTTTTTCATATCGGTGAATCACAGTTAGAAGCAGAAATTGAGGATTTCATCGATGCTCAAACAAATCCGACGATTGCTCCACTTGCGTCCGATGGTGAAGTAACTCTTCGCTTAACAGCGAAACATGAGCGTGAAGAAGAAGCAAAGCGGCTCATTGATGAGTTGGAGCAAAACATTTTAGCCCGCGTTCGTCCTTACTTTTACGGTTATAATGATGACACGTTGTTTAGCAAATTGTTAGCTACATTGAAAGAAAACAATCAGACGCTCGCTGTTGCTGAAAGTTTAACGGGAGGTTTATTTTTAGAAGAAATGACAGCACTCCCAACAGCTTCTACAGTTATCGCGGGGGGAGTTGTTTGTTATACGAATGAAATAAAGGAAAATGTGCTCCATGTGCCGAAAGAAATATTACAAACGGAGGGGGCAGTTAGTGAACGATGTGCGCAGTTGATGGCAGAAAATGTTCGAAAACTTTGTGGAAGCGATATCGGTATTAGTTTTACAGGTGTTGCAGGACCGAACGAGTTGGAAGGAAAGCCAGTAGGAACGGTATGGATAGGGATTGCGATAGAACAAGGGACAAAGACATTTGGCCTCACATTATCAGGCGGACGCCGAGCCATTCGGATGCGTACAGCAAAATACGGTTGTTATTATTTGCTGCAATTGCTACATTAATTTACGAACACTCATTCGATTTTTCTTGGCAAATAAATAGAAAAGCTGTATAGTAATAAGTAGCAGTTACTGCTTTATTTTTCACAAGCAAAAGGAGGAGTTTCTTTGAACGATCGTCAAGCAGCATTAGAACAAGCGTTAAAGCAAATTGAGAAGCAGTTTGGAAAAGGTTCAATTATGAAGCTAGGGGAGCAAACAGATCGTCAAATTTCGACGGTATCGAGCGGCTCTCTTGCCCTTGATATTGCGCTAGGCGTAGGAGGATATCCGCGCGGACGGATTATTGAAATTTACGGTCCGGAGTCTTCGGGGAAAACAACGGTTGCCCTTCACGCGATTGCAGAAGTGCAAAAGCAAGGAGGTCAAGCTGCATTTATTGATGCGGAACATGCGTTAGACCCTATTTATGCTGAAAAATTAGGGGTTAATATCGATGAATTGTTGCTTTCACAGCCAGATACAGGAGAGCAAGCGTTAGAAATCGCCGAAGCACTTGTGCGAAGCGGGGCAGTTGACATTATCGTCATTGACTCAGTCGCAGCTCTTGTTCCGAAGGCAGAAATTGAAGGGGAAATGGGGGATGCTCACGTTGGATTGCAGGCGCGACTCATGTCCCAAGCGCTACGTAAACTATCAGGCGCCATCAACAAATCTAAAACGATTGCTATCTTCATTAACCAAATAAGGGAAAAAGTGGGAGTTATGTTTGGAAATCGATATATGGTTGCTTAATTTCGTTACATGTTCACAAATTGTAGTTCTTTCTATATCCTCTCTCTAGGAGGAGATATGATTTGGTTGTTAAAGTGGGAAATAGAACATTTAGAAATATAGAGCAGTGGCAAGTTGATTATATCGTTCAAAATTCGAACAAGAAATTAACCGAAATATCGCGTGAAACACGGTTAGATCCTCGAAGGATTGGGGAAATCATCAAACTTTTAGGAATACAGAGGCAGAGACATTGGAAGGTGTATTTACCCAAAACAGAAGAGGTTGAGAGGGAGTTAAGAAATCCTTATTTATCCCACGTAGAGATCGCTAAAAAGTATGGTGTAACTGATACTTGTGTGGCAAAGAGAAGAAAAGAACTTGGGGTGAAGGTTCGACGGAAAAACTTTGATACACAAATCGAGCAACAGGTTGAACAAATTCTTGAACAACTTGATCTAGCGTATATAAAACAAAAACGAATAGATAAATGGTCTATTGATTTTTATCTTGGAAGAAAACATTGTATCGATGTCCATGGTGAATGGGCTCACTCAACAAAAAAGGTACAAGATCGAGATGTTAGAAAGAGAGAATATTTATCAAAAAAAGGCTATCGTTATTTGGTTATATACGAAAAAGAACTACAAAATATTGAACATGTAACAGAAAAAATTAAGCAATTTACTCTGGGTTTCCCTTGCTAGTGATAGCAAGAAAAAAACCTTGTGAACCCGATTGCCTAGGGGTGTGCGAAGTTTGTATACTTCGTGCTAACGGTGGAGCCCTCCAAGATTTATGGGGTAATACCGTGCCAAGCCTTACTACTTTTATAGTAAGGAAGGTGTAGAGACTACCGAAAGGGGCATATGTTGCCACTGAGTAGGGTACAGCAGAGGATAGGCTACTGCTGGAAGCGCAAGGCTCTCCATGTTTGGAGATGAAGATATAGTCCACCCTATAGAGATGGTAAATCTATAGGATGTGCCAGAGACAACTCCTGGAGGCCGTGCATTAAAGTTTTATGCGTCTGTTCGTTTAGAAGTGCGTCGTGCAGAACAAATTAAACAAGGCAACGACATGGTTGGAAATAAGACGAAAATTAAAGTTGTGAAAAACAAAGTGGCGCCGCCGTTTAAAACAGCGGATGTAGATATTATGTATGGCGAAGGAATTTCAAAAGAAGGCGAAATTATTGATATGGGTGCTGAACTCGACATTATTCAAAAAAGTGGCGCTTGGTATTCATATAAAGATGAGCGACTAGGACAAGGGCGAGAAAATGCAAAACAATTTTTAAAGGAAAATCCACACATTATGGAAGAAATTGCGCGTGAAATTCGCCAACATTATGGCATTACAGCAGGGGCATCGACGACATCTGTGCGCGAAGATGATCTAGACTTTTTAGAATAATAAAAAGGTCGCCTTGCTTCAATAAAAAAGTGATTATGTGCATATATAGTTATGGAAAGGGTGCTCCGTTATTTCTGGAACACCCTCTTTTTTTGGAAAATAAAGCGATATGAAACGCTTTCCCACAATGACAAGCCTTGACAATATGGAAGGTCACCTTTAAAATGTACATGTATATTTGACAATTTTGAAGTGTATGTTGAATGGTTGCAATGTACATGCCGACATTGATGAAGTAACGAATTTATAGCAAGAGGAGGTGAGGACAATGGGTGAAACGATCATCTCCGCTTTGCTTGCCCTAGTCGTCGGTGCAGTTGTTGGCTTTTTTGTTCGTAAATCCATTGCCGAGGCAAAAATTGGTGGTGCACAAGCAGCTGCCAAACAAATGATCGAAGAAGCGAAACGAGAAGCAGACGCATTGAAAAAAGAGGCGCTTCTTGAAGCAAAGGATGAGATTCACAAACTTCGCGTTGAAGCAGAACGAGAAATTCGCGAACGAAGAAGTGAGTTACAAAAACAGGAAAACCGTTTGTTGCAAAAGGAAGAGAATCTCGATCGAAAGGATGAAGCGTTAAACAAGCGAGAAGCATTGCTTGAAAAGAAAGAGAATTCTCTGAATGAAAGACAACAGCATATTGAAGAGATGGAAAGCAAAGTGGAAGAACTCGTTCGAAAAGAACAAGCTGAACTAGAGCGCATTTCTAGTTTGACGCGTGATGATGCACGCCAAATCATTTTAGAACGTGTAGAAAAAGAACTTTCGCATGAAATTGCGCTCATGGTTAAAGAAGCAGAAACGAAAGCGAAAGAAGAAGCGGATAAAAAAGCAAAAGAAATTTTATCGCTTGCCATTCAACGTTGTGCTGCTGATCATGTAGCAGAAACAACTGTATCTGTTGTGAACTTGCCGAATGACGAAATGAAAGGCCGAATCATCGGACGTGAAGGGCGTAACATTCGTACATTAGAAACGTTAACAGGTATTGACCTTATCATTGATGATACGCCGGAAGCGGTCATTTTATCTGGTTTTGATCCGATCCGTCGTGAAACAGCGCGCATCGCGCTAGATAAACTCGTTCAAGACGGGCGTATCCATCCAGCACGAATTGAAGAGATGGTCGAGAAGGCGAGAAGAGAAGTGGATGAGCATATTCGTGAAGTGGGAGAACAAACGACGTTTGAAGTTGGTGTCCACGGATTGCATCCAGATTTAATTAAAATTTTAGGGCGTTTGAAGTTCCGTACAAGCTATGGACAAAATGTGCTTAAACATTCGATGGAAGTTGCATATTTAGCTGGTTTAATGGCAGCTGAGTTAGGGGAAGATGAAATGCTCGCAAGACGAGCAGGTCTCCTTCATGACATCGGAAAAGCTGTTGACCATGAAGTAGAAGGAAGCCATGTCGAAATCGGGGTAGAGCTCGCGACGAAATATAAAGAGCATCCGGTTGTCATTAACAGCATTGCGTCCCATCATGGCGATACGGAACCGACGTCGATTATCGCTGTTCTTGTCGCTGCTGCAGACGCTTTATCTGCTGCTCGACCAGGCGCTCGTAGCGAAACATTGGAAAACTACATTCGTCGACTTGAGAAGCTTGAAGAAATTGCTGAGTCGTATGAAGGTGTTGAAAAATCATATGCTATCCAAGCTGGACGTGAAATTCGTATCATGGTTAAGCCAGATCTAATTGATGACTTGGAAGCGCACCGTTTAGCGCGTGATATTCGCAAGCGTATCGAAGAAGAACTTGATTACCCAGGGCATATTAAAGTCACGGTGATTCGCGAAACACGAGCTGTTGAATACGCAAAGTAAAAGCTACTCCTTATTCGGGGTAGCTTTTTCGTATTGATAAATGCTTTATTTTGTGCGAAACTGAAAAATAGAGATCATGAGCATAGAAAGGGTAGTACGATGAAAATATTATTTATCGGTGATGTCGTGGGGCAACCGGGACGAAAAATGATTGATGAATATGTGCCGAAACTGAAAGCAAAATATAAGCCTCATGTCATTGTTGTGAACGGTGAAAATGCAGCGGGCGGAAAAGGGATTACCGAAAAAATATATCGTCGTTTTGTAGAGATAGGAGTGCATGTAGTAACGCTTGGCAATCACGCGTGGGATAATCGTGAAGTTTTCGAATTTATTGACCAAGCGAAAGTGCTCGTTCGTCCAGCCAATTTTCCAATAGGTACACCTGGAAAAGGGATCGTATTCGTTCATGTGGAAGGATATGAGGTAGCGATCATTAGCTTACAAGGAAGAACATTTTTACCAGCGATCGATTGCCCATTTAAAAAAGCGGATGAATTAGTCGAGATGGCGCTTGCGCGAACTCCTTTTATTCTCGTTGATTTTCATGCAGAAGCAACGAGTGAGAAACAAGCGATGGGATGGTATTTAGATGGCCGAGTAAGCGCAGTAGTTGGCACGCATACACACGTTCAAACAGCTGACTCGCGCATTTTGCCAAATGGAACAGGATATATTACTGATGTCGGGATGACGGGTCCCTATGACGGTATTTTAGGGGTTGATCGCGAAGCTGTATTGCGCAAATTTTTAACAGGACTTCCGGTTCGATTTGAAGTGACGACTGGTCGGGCACAATTGAATGCTGTGCTCATTGAAATAGACGAAAAAAGTGGAAAAACAAGGTCTATCCAACGAATTATCATCAATGACGATCATCCGTATTTTGACTAGTTCCTCTTTTAAGATTTTTCTGAAAAAATACATATCATAGCAGGAATACGAGCAAACAGGGACGAATATATAATGAACAGTACAACTTTTCATAAGCAATTGTTAGAAACGAGGAGGAGCTAGAAATGGAAATATTAAAAGTTTCAGCAAAATCTAATCCTAATTCCGTAGCTGGTGCACTTGCAGGCGTGTTAAGAGAACGCGGTGCAGCTGAAATTCAAGCCATTGGCGCAGGTGCATTAAATCAGGCCGTTAAGGCAGTAGCGATCGCGCGAGGATTCGTAGCACCGAGCGGAGTTGATCTCATTTGTATTCCTGCGTTTACGGACATTCAAATTGATGGGGAAGAGCGGACAGCAATTAAGCTTATTGTTGAGCCGCGTTAATACACATAAACCTGTTTGCTTACATAGCAAACAGGTTATTTTTATCATATGCTAAAAGACGAATGTTCGTATGGAGGGGTCGTTGTGCGTATATTTGACGCTCATTGTGACGTTTTATATCAACTATTTTGTGACCAAGATGTATCGTTTGAGCGGAGTTCATCGCTACATGTCACATACGATGGATTGAAGCAGGCCGGTGTAACTGTACAAGGATTTGCGATTTATATTCCGAAACATGTCAGACCAGAGTCACGCTTTTTTGTCGCGTTAGAGATGATTGATTATTTTTACGAGAAAATTGTGTCGCAACCGAATATGAAAGTTGTTCGCTCAAAAAAAGAAATCGATCAACTACAACCGAATGAAATTGGAGCGATGCTCACATTAGAAGGATGTGAAGCTATAGGAGAAAGTTTAACGCAGTTGCGCACACTTCTTCGCCTCGGTGTTCGTTCTGTTGGTTTAACGTGGAATGATGCGAATATGGTAGCAGACGGTGCTCTAGAGCAACGTGGGGGAGGGTTGACGAGATTCGGAAAAGAAGTCGTTCAATTATTAAATGAACAACAGTGTTGGACAGATGTATCTCATTTAAGTGAACGAGCGTTTTGGGATGTTATGGAATTAGCTCACTATCCGATCGCTTCACATTCGAATGCATATACGCTTTGTCCGCATCCTCGCAATTTGCGTGATGATCAAATTCAAGCGCTCATTAAGAAAAATGGAGTCATCGGTGTGACGTTTGTTCCGCAATTTTTGCGTCACGATGCCCATACGACAACGGTGACAGATGTATTACGGCATGTCGATCATATTTGTTCGTTAGGTGGAGAAAATCACATCGGTTTTGGATCTGATTTTGACGGTATGTTTGAAACGGTTGATCAATTGGAAAATGTTTCTCATTATCCGCATTTCATTGATGAATTGTTAAAGCATTTTAAAGAGGAGCAGGTAAAAAAATTTTTGTTTTGCAATTTTTATGAGCGAATCCCCCAATAAAATCGAAAGAAAAATTCACATTTTTGTAACAAATATGTTGCAATTTTTTTTCAATAGGGCTAGAATGAAAGCGTTTAGTATATGAAATTTTTCAAAAAATTTATTAAGCGAAATGGTAGAGCTTTTTTTGGAAAAGTGCTACACTTATAATCGTAAAACGTTACGTTACAATTGATGGAACTTTAAAGGGGTGTAAGACATGATTAGTCAACTTTCGTGGAAAGTTGGAGGACAACAAGGGGAAGGTATTGAAAGTACGGGAGAGATATTCTCCATTGCGCTCAACCGACTAGGCTACTATTTATACGGTTATCGCCACTTTTCATCTCGCATTAAAGGTGGCCACACGAACAATAAAATTCGTGTTAGCACGACACAAGTTCGTTCGATTGCCGATGATCTTGATATATTAGTAGCTTTTGACCAAGAGACAATTGATTTCAACTTTCATGAGTTACGTCAAGGTGGGATCGTCATCGCAGACGCGAAGTTTAATCCGACGATTCCGGACGAGTCAAGAGCTACGTTGTATGCGGTTCCATTTACAGATATTGCAACAGAATTAGGAACAGCATTAATGAAAAACATGGTTGCAGTCGGAGCTTCTAGCGCAGTACTCGGTCTCGATATTAGCGTATATGAAGGGGTCGTTCAGGAGATTTTCGGTCGCAAAGGCGAACAAGTTGTTGCAAAAAATATGGAAGCGATCAGAGCGGGCGCTCAGTTTATGCGTGAACAGCTTGGCGACAACATTCAATTAATGCAGCTTGAAAAAGCAGATGGCAAAAAGAGAATGTTTATGATTGGAAACGACGCGATTGCGCTTGGCGCACTTGCTGGCGGTTCACGTTTTATGGCTGCTTATCCAATTACACCTGCATCTGAGATTATGGAATATTTAATTAAAAAGCTTCCGCAGTTTGGTGGCACGGTCATTCAAACAGAGGATGAAATTGCTGCTTGTACAATGGCTATTGGTGCAAACTATGCGGGTGTGCGTACGTTAACAGCTTCGGCTGGGCCGGGTCTTTCGCTCATGATGGAAGCGATCGGATTAGCTGGAATTACAGAAACGCCGATTGTCATTGTTGATACGCAACGCGGTGGCCCAAGTACAGGTCTTCCGACGAAACAAGAGCAGTCAGATTTAATGGCTATGATTTACGGTACACATGGTGAGATTCCGAAAGTAGTCATCGCTCCGAGTACTGTACAAGAAGCGTTTTACGATATGGTCGAAGCGTTTAACATTGCAGAAGAATATCAATGCCCAGTCATCGTTTTAACAGACTTACAACTTTCGCTAGGAAAGCAAACTGTTGAGCCGCTAGAGTACGACAAAATTGAAATTCGTCGCGGCAAGCTTGTCACAGGAGAACTTCCTGAAATTCCGGACAAAGGTTGCTTCAAACGATATGAAGTGACTGAAGACGGTGTGTCACCACGCGTATTGCCGGGAATGAAAAACGGTATTCACCATGTGACAGGTGTTGAGCACGATGAAACAGGTCGTCCTTCTGAAGTAGCAGCGAACCGTATTGCACAAATGGATAAGCGTTTACGCAAGTTAAAACATATTCAATTCCCGACACCAGTTCATAAACATGTGAAGCATGAAGAAGCAGATATATTAATTGTCGGATTTAACTCGACGCGCGGGGCGATTGAAGAGGCGATGGAACGATTAGAACGCGATGGTATAAAAGTGAACCATGCTCACGTTCGTCTCATTCATCCATTCCCGACGGAAGAAATGTTGCCGCTTGTGCAATCAGCGAAAAAAGTTGTTGTCGTTGAAAATAACGCAACAGGACAACTTGCCAACATCTTAAAAATGAACGTTGGACATGCTGAGAAAGTATTTAACGTGTTGAAGTATGATGGCAACCCGTTCTTACCGCACGAAGTTTATACAAAATGCAAGGAGTTGTTTTAAACATGGCGACATTTAAAGATTTCCGTAATAACATTAAACCGAACTGGTGTCCAGGTTGCGGCGACTTTTCTGTGCAAGCAGCCATTCAGCGCGCAGCTGCCAACGTTGGACTTGAACCACATGAACTTGTTGTTGTCTCTGGAATTGGTTGTTCAGGTCGTATTTCTGGTTACATTAACTCATATGGCTTCCATGGTGTTCATGGCCGAGCGCTTCCAATTGCTCAAGGGGTAAAAATGGCAAATCGCGATTTGACTGTCATTGCTGCTGGTGGCGACGGTGACGGATTTGCGATCGGAATGGGGCATACAATTCATGCTATTCGACGTAACATCGACATTACGTACATCGTCATGGATAACCAAATTTACGGTTTAACAAAAGGTCAAACATCACCGCGTAGTGAAGTTGGATTTAAAACGAAGAGTACACCACAAGGGTCAGTTGAGCCAGCGTTGTCGATTATGGAAATGGCATTAACAGCAGGGGCAACATTCGTCGCTCAAAGCTTTTCTAGCGATTTAAAAGAGTTGACGCAATTAATTGAAGAGGGCATGAAGCATAAAGGGTTCTCACTCATTAACGTATTTAGCCCTTGCGTCACATACAATAAAGTGAACACGTACGATTGGTTTAAAGACAATTTAACAAGCTTAAGTTCAATTGAAGGATACGATCCGTCTAATCGCGAAATGGCGATGCAAACGTTAATGAAACATAAAGGGCTTGTGACAGGGCTTATTTATCAAAATAAAGAGCGCAAATCATATCAAGATCTTGTGCCGGGTTATAGCGAAAAACCACTAACTGAAGCGGATTTAACAATTAGTAAAGAAAAATTTGATCAACTCGTTGCAGAGTTTATGTAAGATAGGAAAGAGGGTGGTAGAGGCCATCCTCTTTTTCATGGAAAAAACATTGTTTAAAAGTCCGGAAAATAATATACTATGTTAGTGTGCATGTATGAACAAAAGAAAGGAGAATAACGATGAACGAAAAGCAACGTTTACAGTACACAGCACAAATTGAAACAGATCATCCAACGGACAAAAAATCCGCTTTGGATGACAATTTACAGCGTCTAAAGCAAAAAACGAGCCAAGACTATGAAAAATATTTTTCAACTGTATTTGTTCCCCCATCTTTGAAAGAAGCAAAAAAACGCGGAAAAGAGGAAGTAAAATATCATAAAGATTTTTCTATTCCTGAAGAATTTCGTGGTATGGGGAACGGTCGCAAATTTTACATTCGTACGTACGGCTGTCAAATGAACGAGCATGACACAGAAGTGATGGCCGGTATTTTTATGGCACTTGGTTATGAGCCGACGGATCGTCCAGAAGATGCAAACGTCATTTTGTTAAATACATGTGCGATTCGTGAAAACGCGGAAAACAAAGTATTCGGAGAAATTGGCCACTTAAAGCCATTGAAACAAAACAACCCTGATTTATTGCTTGGGGTATGTGGCTGTATGTCGCAAGAAGAGTCAGTTGTTAATAAAATTTTAAAACAATTCCAATACGTTGATATGATTTTTGGTACGCACAATATTCATCGTCTTCCGTATATTTTGAAAGAAGCGTACATGTCAAAAGAAATGGTTGTTGAAGTATGGTCAAAAGAAGGCGATGTCATTGAGAATTTACCGAAAGTGCGAAAAGGAAATATTAAAGCATGGGTTAATATTATGTACGGTTGCGATAAGTTTTGTACGTACTGTATTGTTCCATATACACGTGGCAAAGAGCGCAGCCGCCGTCCAGAAGATATTATCCAAGAAGTGCGTCACTTAGCTGCACAAGGATATAAAGAAATTACTCTTTTAGGACAAAACGTGAATGCGTATGGAAAAGACTTTACCGATATGAAATATGGCCTCGGGGATTTAATGGATGAATTACGCAAAATTGATATTCCACGCATTCGTTTCACTACAAGTCATCCGCGTGATTTTGATGACCGTTTAATCGAAGTGTTGGCGAAAGGCGGAAATTTAGTTGAGCACATTCACTTGCCTGTACAGTCTGGAAGTAGTGAAGTGTTAAAAATGATGGCGCGTAAATATACGCGTGAACAATATTTGGAGCTTGTTCGTAAAATTAAAGAAGCCATTCCAGGTGTCGCGCTTACAACGGATATCATTGTCGGATTCCCGAATGAAACGGATGAGCAATTTGAAGAAACGTTATCGCTCTATCGCGAAGTCGAATTTGATTCAGCATTTACGTTCATTTACTCGCCACGTGAAGGAACGCCAGCAGCGAAAATGGTTGACAACGTGCCGATGGAAGTGAAAAAAGAACGTTTACAACGATTAAATGCATTAGTAAACGAAATTTCCGCGAAGAAAATGAAGGAATATGAGGGACAAGTTGTCGAAGTATTAGTAGAAGGGGAAAGCAAAAACAATCCGGATGTCCTCGCGGGATATACGCGCAAAAACAAGCTTGTTAACTTCGTTGGACCAAAGTCCGCGATCGGTCAACTTGTGAACGTGCGAATTACAGAAGCGAAAACGTGGACGTTAAACGGAGAAATGGTAGAAGAAGCGATTGAGGTGAAATAAGGTGGCGAAATATACGAAGGATGACATCGTACAAAAAGCAAAAGAATTAGCTAAAATGATTGCTGAAACAGAAGAAGTGGAGATTTTTAAACAAGCAGAAGCAAAAATTCATGAAAATGAAAAAGTGCGCACGATGATTGCTAAAATTAAATCGTTACAAAAACAAGCTGTCAACTTACAACATTATGGAAAAATCGAAGCGCTAAAAAAAGTGGAAGCAGAAATTGACGACATTTACGAACAGCTATCAGACATTCCAATTGTAGAACAATTTAAACAATCGCAAGTAGAAATTAATGATTTATTGCAACTTGTTGCATCCACCATTTCAAAAACTGTGACAGACGAAATTATTACATCGACAGGTGGCGATGTGTTGCGTGGCGAAACAGGTGCTCAAGTGAAACATAGCCATTGCGGTCATTGTCATGAATGAGTCCATTTCATATGGGCTCTTTTTTTATTTTTCGCACATATTTCGAAGGAGTTGCATACAATGAACTATACGGAATGATTGTTTTTTTTATGTACACTTTTATGCTTCCTGTGCATAGGATAAAATGAACAATGCATTTTTGAGGAGGGTTTGTTTCATGTCCCAATACAGAGAAATTATTACAAAGGCAGTCGTGGGAAAAGGACGAAAGTTTACGCAATCGACACATACCGTTTCCGCGCAACATCGTCCGACGAGCGTGCTCGGTTGCTGGATTATTAATCATCGATACGAAGCGAAAAAAGTGGATCGTAGTGTTGAAATTCACGGGAAGTATGATGTGAACGTTTGGTATTCGTACAACGATAATACGAAAACGGAAGTGTTGACAGAAACGGTATCGTACACAGATGTCATTCCGTTAAAGTATCGTAATGAAGAGCTGATTAGTGAAGAACAAGAAGTGATTGCGCGCGTTGTTCAACAGCCAAATTGCTTAGAATGCACGATCGCCCCGAACGGAAATAAAGTCACTGTGGAAGTAGAGCGCGAGTTTGTTGCGGAAGTCATCGGGGAAACGAAAGTCCGCATCGCCGTCGTGGATACATCATCAGACGAGGTAGATGAAGATATTGATGCAGAATTAGAACAGCTAGATGAAGAGCTTCTTCAAGAAGAAAGCAATAAAAACTAGGAAGTTTATTCTTCCTAGTTTTTATTTTTTGTTATAATAATTGAAGTCAATATTTTGGGCGTTGGAGGAAAAATCATGGCTTATACACCAATGATTCAGCAATATTTAACAATTAAGTCACAATATAAAGATGCCTTTTTGTTTTTTCGTCTCGGTGATTTTTATGAAATGTTTTTTGAAGATGCCATTAAAGCGTCACAAGAGTTAGAAATTACTTTGACAAGCCGCGATGGCGGCGGGGAAGAACGAGTGCCGATGTGCGGTGTCCCTTATCATTCGGCTGCCATGTACATCGAGCGTTTAATTGAGAAAGGCTATAAAGTTGCGATTTGTGAACAAGTCGAAGATCCAAAAACGGCCAAAGGGGTTGTGCGTCGAGAAGTTGTGCAACTCATTACCCCTGGAACAGTGATGGAAGGAAAGCAACTAGAAGAGAAAGCAAACAACTATTTAGCTTCATTAACGTCATTTGAAGATGGGACGTACGGATTTGCATATACGGATTTAACAACCGGTGAAAGTCGTATGACGATGCTTCATTCATTTGAAGATGTATTCAATGAAATTTACTCGATTGGCACAAAAGAAATCGTTGTCGCGACCGAGTACAAAGAACAATGTCAACCTCTGAAGGAGCGATATGCTCTTACCATTTCATGTGAAGATGAAACAATGATTCCACCTTCTTGTGAATCGATTGTTTCTCATTTGAAACAAGAAAAATTACTTGTGACGTTTGGAAGGTTATTAAATTATTTAATTAAAACGCAAAGACGAAATTTAGCCCATTTACAGCCTGTAGAGTTGTATGAAGTTGATGCACATATGAAAATTGATGTGTATTCCAAACGAAATTTAGAGTTAACAGAAACGATTCGAACGAAAGGGAAAGCGGGCTCTCTTTTTTGGCTTCTTGATGAGACGATGACAGCCATGGGTGGTCGTTTGCTTAAACAATGGATTGACCGTCCATTATTAGATCGTGAAAAAATTGAGCAGCGATTACACATCGTTGAACAACTGCTCATGCATTATTTCGAGCGACAAGAATTACGCGAATATTTGCGCGGTGTATATGATTTAGAGAGACTCGCTGGGCGTGTGGCGTTTGGAAATGTGAATGCCCGCGATCTCATTCAATTGAAAAAATCGTTAAAGCAAGTACCGTTCATTTCTACCCTTCTGATGAACATGCGTGACGAGCATATTCAATCATTTGCCCAACATTTAGATGCATGCGAGGACCTTGTTCAATTGTTAGAAGAGGCGATTGAAGAAAATCCGCCGCTTTCTGTGAAAGAAGGTGGAATTATTAAAGATGGTTATAACGAAACGTTAGATCGATTTCGGGATGCTAGTCGAAACGGAAAAACATGGATTGCGCAGTTAGAAGCGAAAGAGCGGGAGTTAACAGGAATTAAGTCGTTAAAGATTGGTTACAACCGAGTGTTTGGATATTATATCGAAGTAACAAAAGCAAATTTGCATTTGTTGCCAGAAGGACGATATGAACGCAAACAAACGTTAGCTAATGCCGAACGATTTGTGACGAAAGAGTTGAAAGAAAAAGAAGCGCTCATTTTAGAAGCAGAAGAAAAAAGTATGGAACTAGAATACGAACTGTTTGTTTCTATCCGTGAACAAGTGAAGAAATATATTGTTCGTTTACAAAAATTATCCAAATATATAAGCCAACTAGACGTTTTACAATGTTTTGCTACTGTCAGTGAAAAATATAACTACTGTAAGCCGCAGTTTTCTTATGATCGCCGTCTTGTCATTCAACAAGGGCGACATCCTGTTGTGGAGAAAGTGCTAGGATCGAACGTCTACGTTCCAAACGACTGTTATATGGATGCCGAACGAGAAATGCTCCTCATTACAGGTCCAAATATGTCTGGGAAAAGCACATATATGCGTCAAATTGCCTTAACAGCTATTATGGCGCAAATTGGGTGCTTTGTTCCAGCACAAGAAGCGATATTACCGATTTTTGATCAAGTGTTTACGCGGATTGGTGCGGCTGACGATTTAGTGGCAGGTCAAAGCACATTTATGGTGGAAATGTTAGAAGCGCGTCATGCG
Organism: Anoxybacillus ayderensis; assembly: GCF_000833605.1. Classification (GTDB taxonomy): domain Bacteria; phylum Bacillota; class Bacilli; order Bacillales; family Anoxybacillaceae; genus Anoxybacillus; species Anoxybacillus ayderensis. The sequence continues at coordinate 427,541 of NZ_JXTG01000001.1, forward strand.
ATCGTCCATGCGACACAAAACAGCCTTATTTTATTTGATGAAATTGGTCGAGGAACATCCACATATGATGGGATGGCGCTTGCTCAAGCGATGATCGAATACATTCACGATCGCATTGGTGCCAAAACGTTATTTAGTACCCACTATCATGAATTAACAGCGCTTGAACGACGATTGCCGCGTTTAAAAAATGTTCATGTTAGCGCAATTGAAGAAAATGGCACCGTCATCTTTTTGCATAAAATTAAAGAAGGTCCAGCGGATAAAAGTTACGGTATTCATGTAGCCCAATTAGCGAAGTTACCGTTAGATTTAATTCAAAGAGCGGAACAAATTTTACGTGAATTTGAAATAAATTCAACAGGTGTGGTGAAAGAAAATAGAGAAACATTTGAGCAGTTAAGTATGTTTGAGGAGCAACACCAAGAAGAGCGTTTGAGCGTATCGAAAAAAGAGAAAGAAGTGATCAAGCGCATCCAGTCTCTTCAGTTGCTTGATATGACACCGCTTGAAGCGATGAATAAACTATATGAAATTCAAAAGCTATTAAAATGAAAGGAGGGAAATTGTGGGGAAAATTCGTAAGCTGGATGATGCGTTAGCAAATAAAATTGCGGCAGGAGAGGTCGTTGAGCGTCCAGCTTCTGTCGTGAAAGAACTTGTTGAAAATGCGATCGATGCCCATAGTACGATCATTGAAGTACAGTTAGAAGAAGCGGGATTAGCGAAAATTCGCGTTGTTGACAATGGTGATGGATTAGAAGAGGAAGACTGTTTTTTAGCGTTCGAACGGCACGCAACGAGCAAAATTAAAGATGAGGCGGATTTATTTCGTATTCGTACGCTCGGTTTTAGAGGGGAAGCGTTACCTAGTATTGCCTCTGTCTCACATTTGGAACTGAAGACGAGCACAGGGGAAGGTCCGGGAACGTTGCTCATCTTAAAAGGTGGAGAGCTTGTACAAAATGGTCGGACGAGCAGTCGAAAAGGAACGGATATTACCGTTTCGCACTTATTTTTCAATACGCCAGCTCGCTTAAAATACATGAAAACGATTCATACGGAACTTGGTCATATTGTTGATGTGATGAATCGTTTAGCACTTGCTCATCCACATATTTCGTTTCGATTAACACATAATGGGAAGCAGCTGTTTTATACGAACGGAAATGGGGATGTGCGGCAAGTATTAGCAGCTATTTACGGATTTGATGTTGCGAAAAAAATGGTTGCGATTTATGCAGAAACGCTTGATTTTACGATTGACGGCTATGTTGCTTTACCTGAAGTGACGCGCGCTTCCCGGAACTACATGACAACGATTGTAAATGGACGATATATTAAAAACTATCCGCTATATAAAGCGATTGAAGAAGGATATCACACGCTTCTTCCGATTGGCCGGCATCCGATTGCATTTTTAAATATCGTCATGGATCCGCTTCTTGTAGATGTGAACGTTCATCCAGCGAAGTTGGAAGTGCGTTTTAGTAAAGAAGGGGAATTAAATGAACTTGTTCAACAAACGATTCGTCAAGCATTTCAAAAAAAGACGTTAATTCCTGAGGTAACGGCACCGCGAGTAGAAAAGCCGAAAACAGAGCAACAAACGTTTTCGTTTGAACATATTGTGAAAGAATCGCATATTGTTCCTCCGCGTACAACGATTTCACATCATGAACAAGAAAAGAAAAAAGAAGAACGAATGGTGTTAGAGGAACGGGAAGAACGTGTTTACGAGAAGGATACGAAGCCGCTTGATGTCGAACCAATCGTTGAAAATAAACATGTAACAGCTGAAACAAATCAAGAGCGCATTCCGCCATTATATCCGATTGGACAAATGCATGGGACGTATATTTTAGCTCAAAATGAAAATGGTTTGTATATTATTGACCAACATGCGGCACAAGAGCGGATCAAATACGAATATTTCCGTGAAAAATTAGCAACCGTTACAAATGAATTACAGCCGTTGCTTATCCCATTGACGCTCACTTATTCATCAAGCGAGTATGTACTGATCGAAAGCTATCGCGAACAGTTAGCTGCTTGCGGTGTGTTTTTAGAGCCATTTGGTCATAACAGTTTTATTGTTCGTTCTCATCCTCAATGGTTTCCAAAAGGGGAGGAAGCTACAATTATTGAGGAAATGATTAAGCAAGTGTTAACGATGAAAAAAGTAGACATAAAGCAACTTCGCGAAAAAGCAGCAATCATGATGAGTTGTAAACAGTCGATTAAAGCGAACCAATTTTTGCGCAACGATGAAATATTTGCGTTGCTTGAATCGTTGCGTAAAACAAGCGATCCGTTCACATGTCCACACGGTCGTCCGATTATTATTCACTTTTCTACTTATGAATTAGAAAAAATGTTTAAACGAGTCATGTAAAAGCGGATGTTTTTCATCCGCTTTCAAATAAAAATTTTTTAAAATGAGATGATAAAATGTACATCGTTTGTCTATAATAAATAAATGTGAATTAGCGTGGAAAGTAGTGGTATTTTATGGGAGAGAAAGTCGTTGTGTTAATTGGTCCAACGGCTGTAGGGAAAACAAAAATGAGCATAGAGTTGGCCAAGCGTTTACATGGAGAAATTATTAATGGAGACTCGATGCAAGTATATAAAGGATTAGATATTGGAACCGCTAAAATTCGTCAAGAAGAAATGGAAGGCGTACCACATCATTTATTGGATATAAAGGAACCGCACGAATCTTTTTCTGTTGCAGAGTTTCAGACGCTTGCTCGTTCGCTCATTACAGATATAACAAAACGCGGAAAACTGCCGATCATCGTTGGTGGTACAGGGCTATACATTCAATCTGTGATTTACGATTATCAATTTTCAGATGCACCATCAAATGAAGCGTATCGCCAGTCGCTAGAACAATGCTCACCGCTTGAACTTTACGAGCGACTCAAACAAATTGATCCGCTAAGTGCGGAACGTATTCATCCGAATAACGTTCGTCGTGTCATTCGTGCATTAGAAATTTATCATTGCACAGGGAGAACAATGACAGAATGGCTAAAAGAACAAAAAAGGAGACTCGTGTATAACGCAGCGCTCATTGGATTGACGATGGAACGTGAGAAACTATATGAGCGCATTAATGAACGGGTAGATCAAATGATTGATCGAGGGTTGATTGAAGAAGTGAAACGATTGTATGAACAAGGTTTACGCGACTGTCAAGCGATTCAAGCGATCGGTTATAAAGAGCTATATGCATATTTAGATGGACAAATCACGCTTGAAGAGGCGATCGAACAGTTGAAACAAAACTCTCGTCGTTATGCGAAACGTCAGTTTACATGGTTTCGTAATCAAATGCCTGTTCAATGGTTTGACATGACTGATGATACAATGTTTGAAAGGCGAGTAAATGAAATTTCGCATTACATAGAAGGAAAGTTTCACTTTGAGGCGAATATATAGACGTAATGTAGAGAGAAAAGAGGAGGACGAAGTAATGAAAAACACAATAAACATTCAAGACCAGTTTTTAAACCAATTGCGCAAGGAAGAAACGACGGTTACTGTATTTTTACTCAATGGATTTCAATTGCGTGGTTTAGTAAAAGGATTTGACAATTTCACGGTGTTATTGGAAGTAGATGGAAGACAACAATTAATTTATAAACATGCGATTTCTACGTTTGCACCTCAAAAAAATGTGAAAATTGAAATGGAGTAAGCCAAATCGCTCACCATATCGGTGGGCGATTTTTTCGTTAGGCATTTGTCACGAAATGGGCGACAACAGCGTATATTGATAAAAGAAGCAACGATGAAGGAGAGGTGACGTCGCCTTGTCAGAGTTGACGATGAAGCAAACAAAAAGTCAAATTAATATTGTGCTTAATGCAAAAAACGTCAATTACTTATCGAAAGAAGAAACGACAAATCGAATTGATTATCATCAACATGCTGTGTTAAAAGAGATTCAAAAAGAACTAGATGAATTAGTCGGGTTAAATGAAGTGAAAAAATTAATTAAGGAAATTTACGCATGGTTATATATTAATAAAGCACGTCAAGCCAATGGATTAAAAGGGAATAAACAATCGCTTCATATGATTTTTAAAGGAAATCCTGGGACAGGGAAAACAACAGTGGCCCGTATTCTTGGAAAGTTATTTTTAGAAATGAACGTCTTATCTAAAGGACACTTTATTGAAGCAGAACGTGCAGACTTAGTTGGGGAATATATTGGACATACAGCGAATAAAACGCGCGATTTAATAAAAAAAGCGCGGGGTGGGATTTTATTTATTGACGAAGCGTATTCACTTGCACGCGGAGGAGAGAAAGATTTTGGAAAAGAAGCAATTGATACGTTAGTAAAAGGAATTGAAGATTTTTCGGATGATTTAGTCGTTATTTTAGCGGGATATCCAGCTGAAATGGATTATTTTTTGTCGTTAAATCCAGGATTACCTTCCCGCTTTCCGTTGATGCTCGAATTTCCTGATTACACAACGGAAGAACTTGTACAAATCGCAAAACAAATGCTCCATATAAGAGAATACGAGCTTACTTCTGAAGCCGAGCGAAAGTTGCGCGAACATATTGAACAACTACTAGCTGGGGGATATCAAAGAAAATTTAGTAACGGTCGCTACATTCGAAATTTGATTGAAAAAGCAATTCGGAAACAAGCGGTACGTTTGTTGCATGAAGGGCGCTATGACAAAAAAGAACTAATGATCATACGAGAGAGGGATTTAGTTGTTGAATAGAGAGGGAAAGGGGAATTTTGAAAGATAAAAAAGCAGGAGCCTCCTTTGAGGTCTCCTGTTTTAGTTGTTTGTTTTTAACGATTTATTCGGCAATTTCCAGTTGTATGTATACGATAAAATGCGCAATGTCGCAACGACAATAAACAATACATATAAGCTAATTGGAGAATGTGCGATGCCGGTTCCGACCGCAACGCCCGCTAAAATCGCCCAAACAGCATAAATTTCATCACGCAATACGAGAGGTTTTCTTCCCGCCAATACATCGCGAATCATTCCGCCTCCACTTCCAGTCAATACAGCAGCAACAATGACTGCACTTAACGGGTGATTCATTTGAACAGCATATAATGCTCCTTGAATGGCGAAGGCTGACAATCCGAGAGCATCAAAAAAGTTTCCCCAACGTTGCCAATGTGGTAGCATTTTGTGTGGAAACAAATAGACAATAGTCATCGCGATAAACGCGATGAAAAAAAGTGTTTGCTGTTGCCAAAGAACAGATACCGGTACGCCAATTAATACGTTGCGCACAGCACCGCCGCCGAATGCGGTTACAATTCCGAGAATGTATACACCTAAAATATCGTATTCCTCTTCCATAGCGACAATCGCTCCGCTAATCGCAAAAGCAACAGTGCCAATTATACTTAATACTTCCCAAGTCATCATCGCAATCCTTTCTGTTATGTAACATTACGTTAAAATTTTATGTATAAAATATAAAAAAATCAATGATCATTTTTCGGCCATAGCGCTTTTAAACTAGATTTGTTATGATGAGAACAGATGTTCAATAGGAAAGAGGGGAAATATGGAAAAGGAACGAGTCATTATTGTTGGATGTCAATTGCCACATGTTGATGATGAACGATTTTCGTATTCGCTAGAAGAGCTTGTTTCGCTCGTTCATACAGCAAATGGCGAGGTAGTCATCACCCTTACGCAAAAACGGGATACGATTCACTCGGCTACATATATCTGAAAAGGAAAAGTCGACGAGCTCGTGCGTCTTGTCGAACAATTTGAGCCAGATGTCGTTATTTTTAATGACGAACTGTCGCCAAGCCAAAACCGTAACTTAACAAAGTTGTTAAACGTACGCGTCATTGACCGAACGCAGCTTATTTTAGACATTTTCGCAAGCCGCGCGCGCTCCAAAGAAGGGAAATTACAAGTCGAACTTGCCCAATTGCAATACATTTTGCCGCGCTTAAGTGGGCAAGGCGCAGCACTTTCCCGATTAGGTGGTGGAATTGGAACGAGAGGACCGGGGGAAACGAAGCTTGAAACAGACCGCCGTCATATTCGCCGCCGCATCGATGAAATTAAAGCGCAACTAAAAGTCATTGTCGAACATCGCGAACGCTATCGCGAGCGGCGGAAGAAAAATGCGGTGTTTCAAATCGCGCTCGTCGGCTATACGAACGCTGGGAAATCAACGCTTTTTAACCGCCTAACGAATGCGGATGCGTTTGAAGAAAATTTATTGTTTGCTACACTAGATCCGCTCACGAGAAAACTTGTGCTGCCAAGCGGTTATACCGCGCTGTTGACGGACACGGTCGGCTTCATTCAAGACTTGCCGACAACGCTCGTCGCGGCGTTTCGTTCGACGCTAGAAGAAGTGAAAGAAGCCGATTTTATTTTACATATTGTCGATTCATCGAATCCGAATTATATTCAACATGAACAAACAGTTTATCGCTTGCTCGAAGAATTGGAGGCGACGACGATTCCAATTGCGACGATTTATAACAAACGAGACATTGTCCTTCCAAGCTTTGTTCCAAGCCCGAAAACCGATTATATGTTAGTGAGTGCGTTTCATGAACAAGACGTTCAAAACTTGCGCCAATTTATCGAAGAAAAAATAACTGAAGCAATGGAGCGTTACGACGTGACGATTCCAGCGTTTGAAGGAAAATTGCTGGCACAGCTAAAAGCAGAAACGATTGTGCGACACATGCACTACAACGAACAAAGCGGCATGTATGAATGCAGCGGCTACTTATTGCGAGAACATCCACTTTTGTTACAACTAAGAACATACCAAAAATAGAAAGGGTTTTTTTATGTTTCAACATTTAACACACGGAGAAATGATTTCTGCACTCGTTAAAGAAATTGAAGCACAAATTGCGCCGATTCATCGGGCGATTGACGAGCGCATTGACTACAATCAATATCGCGTATTACAAAGCTTTCGCCGTTATCAAGTAAGCGACGCACATTTTATTCCGTCGACAGGGTATGGCTATGATGACATGGGACGCGACACGCTTGAAAAAGTGTATGCGGACGTATTCGGTGGGGAAGCGGCGCTCGTTCGTCCACAAATTATTTCTGGTACGCACGCCATTACAATTGCCTTATTCGGTATTTTACGTCCGGGTGATGAACTTTTGTACATTACCGGCAAACCGTACGATACGCTAGAAGAAATCGTTGGCATTCGCGGCAAAGGAATTGGTTCATTAAAAGAGTTTCATATCGGCTACAACAGCGTACCGCTTACAAACGAAGGAAAAGTCGATTTTGCAGCGGTCAAACAAGCAATCAATGAACGAACGAAAATGATCGGCATTCAACGCTCTAAAGGGTATGACCCACGCCCGTCGTTTACTATTGCTGAAATTAAAGAAATGATTGATTTTGTAAAAGCCATCAAACAAGACGTTGTCGTTTTTGTCGATAACTGTTACGGGGAATTTGTCGAAGAACAAGAGCCGTGCCATGTCGGCGCTGATTTAATCGCTGGTTCGCTCATTAAAAATCCTGGGGGTGGATTAGCGAAAACAGGAGGATATCTCGTTGGTAAACGCGAATATATTGAAATGTGTGCATACCGAATGACATCACCGGGAATTGGGGCAGAAGCGGGCGCCTCGTTATACAGTTTACAAGAAATGTATCAAGGTTTTTTCTTAGCACCACATGTCGTCGGACAAGCGTTGAAAGGGGCGGTCTTTACGGCGGCGATGCTCGAACGCATCGGCATGAATACGTACCCGACATGGAACGCTACACGTACGGATTTAATTCAATCGGTACAATTTGACGATGCTGAGCAAATGATTGCGTTTTGTCAAGCCATTCAATTTGCCTCACCGGTCAATGCGCACTTTACTCCATATCCGAACTATATGCCAGGATATGAAGATGACGTCATTATGGCGGCAGGCACATTTATTCAAGGGGCAAGTATTGAGCTATCAGCCGATGGACCTATTCGCCCGCCATATGTTGCATACGTGCAAGGGGGATTGACGTACTCACACGTTAAAATTGCTGTTTGTATCGCGATTGATCGGTTGCTTGAGAAACAATTAATTAAATTATAAAATATTTTCAGAAAAAAACATGTGATAAAATGTAACATATTATTGACATATAAAATAACATAGAATAAAATAAAAATACGTATTACGTAAGGAGGGGTCGACATGAATAGTCACATTCGTCGCTCCATGCCGTTATTTCCTATCGGTATCGTTATGCAGTTAACGGATTTATCAGCGCGACAAATTCGCTATTATGAGGAACACGGTCTCGTTTCACCTGCGCGAACAGAAGGCAATCGTCGGTTATTTTCGTTTAACGACGTGGATCGGTTGCTCGAAATTAAAGATTTAATTGAACAAGGTGTGAATTTAGCAGGCATTAAACAAATTTTTGCCTCACGTCAACAACAGCACGTAGACACCGTACCACCTGTCGCGCCAAAAGTAGTGAAACAAGATTTATCCGAAGCGGAATTACGCAAACTGTTACGTGCCGAATTAATGGAAGCGGGTCGTTTGAATCGTGCCTCACTTCGTCAAGGGGATATCGCTCGCTTTTTCCATTAAAATTTATGTTTTTTACACAAATGATTTTTTATTTTGGGGGAGGAATATGTAATGGCTAAGTACACAAAAGAGGATATTTTTCGTATTGTAAAGGAAGAAAATGTAAAGTATATTCGTTTACAGTTTACAGACATTCTTGGCACGATTAAAAACGTCGAAATCCCTGTAAGCCAACTACAAAAAGCGCTCGATAATAAAATGATGTTTGACGGATCGTCAATTGAAGGATTTGTCCGTATTGAAGAATCAGATATGTATTTATATCCTGATTTAGATACATTTGTTATTTTCCCATGGACAGCTGAAAAGGGAAAAGTAGCTCGTTTCATTTGTGACATTTACAATCCAGATGGCACACCATTTGAAGGTTGCCCTCGTTATAATTTAAAACGTGTATTGAAACAAATGGAAGAGCTCGGATTTACAGAGTTTAACCTAGGCCCAGAGCCAGAGTTTTTCTTATTCAAGTTAGATGAAAAAGGAGAGCCGACGTTAGAGTTAAACGATAATGGCGGTTACTTCGATTTAGCACCAACGGATTTAGGTGAAAACTGCCGTCGTGATATCGTATTAGAGCTAGAAGAGATGGGTTTTGAAATTGAAGCCTCTCACCATGAAGTCGCACCGGGCCAACATGAAATTGACTTCAAGTATGCCAATGCGGTAAAAGCGTGCGATGACATTCAAACCTTTAAACTTGTTGTAAAAACAGTAGCACGCAAACACGGTTTACATGCGACATTTATGCCAAAACCTCTCTTTGGTGTAAACGGTTCGGGCATGCATTGCAACTTATCGCTCTTTAAAAATGGTGAAAATGCCTTTTTTGATCCGAATGGTCAATTGCAACTAAGCGAAACAGCATTGCAGTTTATTGCGGGTGTGTTAAAGCATGCTCCAAACTTTACAGCGGTAACAAACCCAACAGTGAACTCATATAAGCGTCTCGTTCCGGGTTATGAAGCCCCTTGTTACGTTGCATGGTCAGCACGCAATCGTAGCCCATTGATTCGTATCCCGGCATCACGTGGCATGAGCACGCGTATTGAAGTGCGTAGTGTAGACCCAGCGGCAAATCCATACTTAGCGATGGCTGTATTGTTGGCTGCTGGATTAGACGGCATTAAAAATAAATTGACACCGCCAGCACCGGTTGACAGAAACATTTATGTGATGACGAAAGAAGAGCGTTTAGAAGAAGGTATTGTTGATTTGCCTGCAACATTAGCGGAAGCGCTCGAAAACTTAAAATCCGATGAAGTAATCGTAAATGCACTTGGTAAACATTTATTTGAACATTTCGTTGAAGCAAAAGAAATTGAATGGGATATGTTCCGCACAGCGGTACATCCGTGGGAACGCGAACAATATATGAGCCTTTACTAAAAAAGCTAACGGTTTTTCCGTTAGCTTTTTTAATGAATTGAGCGGTATACGCCAATCACTTTTCCTAAAATCATTGCATTCGAAACAATGATCGGTTCCATGGATGAATTTTCAGGTTGCAGGCGAATATGGTCTTTCTCTTTAAAGAAGCGTTTGACGGTTGCTTCGTTTTCTTCTGTCATCGCTACAACGATATCTCCGTTATTAGCCGTTTGTTGTTGACGGACGATCACGTAGTCTCCGTCTAAAATACCAGCCTCAATCATACTTTCTCCGACAATTTGTAACATAAATACTTGGTCATCTGGTGAGACGAATCGTTCTGGAAGAGGGAAATATTCTTCAATGTTTTCGATTGCGGTAATCGGTTGTCCAGCTGTTACTTTTCCGACGATTGGAACGTTGACGACGTTTGTCTTTGGGATGGATTCGTACTCGTCCAAAATTTCAATGGCGCGTGGTTTTGTTGGATCGCGTCGAATGAAGCCTTTGCTTTCTAAACGAGCTAGATGACCGTGAACGGTTGAACTTGATGCTAAACCGACTGCTTCTCCAATTTCCCTCACTGATGGTGGATACCCTTTTGTGCGTACTTCTTGTTTAATGAAATCTAATATTTGTTGTTGTCGTTTTGATAATTTCGCCATTCTTATACACCTCTTCCTTTTCATCTTTGCCCATATTATAACATAATTTTTGTTTTGAATACAAACATAAGTTCGAAAATATAGTTGACACGAACAAAAGTTCTCGTTATTATAAAAACAAACAAACGTTCTGTTTTTAGGGGGTAGAAGGTATGGGGAAAATACATTATGTCGTGATGTTTTTATTTAGTGTATTGTTTGTTTGGGCGTTTTTGCACGTCACACAATCGGTTGATAAACAAAAATATGTTGAGATTACTGTGTCAGCTGGTGATACGTTATGGAAGCTTGCGGACAAATACAAACATGAACATCAATTGTCCCATGAACAATTCATTCAATGGGTGATGTCAGTAAACAACCGTTCAGACGAACGATTAATCATTGGTGAGAAAATTGTCATTCCTGTGTTAAAATCAAATAGCGAAAATCGGCTTGTTGCGAATAGACCGTAAAGAAAGGGATGACGAATGAACGCCATTATTTATTGTCGTGTAAGTACAACGAAAGAAACGCAAGAAACATCGTTACAAAGACAAAAAGAAGAGTTAGAACAGCTTGCGGCGGAATACGAAATGAATGTTGTCAAAATTATTCAAGAGCAAGCAAGTGGCTACGACATCGAACGGGAAGGGATTATGGAGTTGCTTGATACGATCAAGCAACATCGCATTGATGTCGTTCTCGTACAAGATGAGACAAGACTTGGACGTGGGAATGCAAAAATTGCTCTCCTTCGTTGTTTACAAAAAGAAGGTATTCGGGTGTATACGGTGAGCCATCGAGGGGAGCTTCAGCTATCAGAAGCGGATTCGATGGTGTTAGAAATCATTAGCATTGTAGAAGAGTATCAAAGGAAAATACATAATTTAAAAATTAAACGTGGGATGCAGCGAGCTGTTCAAAACGGCTATCGACCAGAAAACAATTTGCGCAACGTAGGTGAACACGCTGGACGTGATCGAAAAGATGTACCAATTGAAGACATTATTCGGTTGCGTCAAAATCGCTTAACGTTCGCTGAGATTGCTGCAACGCTTCGTTCGTTTGGTTATGATGTATCAAAAGCGACCGTGCATCGACGATACAAAGAATATGAGCAACTTGTCAACAATGAAAAATTTTTGTATGATGGTACGGACGAGAAGTAAATACAAAAGGATGAGGCTAAATGTTATCTTCTGAGAAAATAGCAAGAATTAATGCGTTAGCTAAAAAAGCAAAAATGGAAGGTCTTACGGCTGAAGAAAAACAAGAACAGCTTCAACTTCGCACAGAGTATATTGCTGCGTTTCGTGCGTCGATGATCGAAACATTGCATCACGTAAAAGTCATTGATCCAAACGGAAATGATGTCACTCCAAAAAAATTAAAAGATAGTAAGAAAAAACGAATGCATTAATATGCGCATGATGGAGAACATACTGATAGATGTTCTCTTTTTTTCGTCAGTTTGTCAAAAAAAATGTTGTGAAGCATTGTACATTTTACGAACTTTTCTATATCATAAAAGGTGAGAATGTTTGCAAATGAAAGGATGAAGATGATGACACACTCTATTGAACAATTATCGATTGCAGCGATTCGTACGTTGTCGATTGATGCAATTGAAAAAGCAAATTCAGGTCACCCAGGAATGCCGATGGGGGCTGCGCCAATGGCGTATACATTATGGACGAAGTTTATGAACCATAATCCGCGCAATCCAAAATGGTTCAATCGCGATCGTTTTGTATTATCAGCAGGACACGGTTCGATGCTACTGTATAGTTTGCTTCATTTAAGCGGTTATGACGTCACAATGGAAGACATTAAACAGTTTCGCCAATGGGGGAGTAAAACACCAGGCCATCCGGAATATGGTCATACACCAGGTGTAGAAGCAACAACAGGACCGCTTGGACAAGGAATTGCGATGGCTGTCGGAATGGCGATGGCGGAACGTCATTTAGCAGCTACATACAACAAAGACCAGTTCGAAATGATTAACCACTTTACATATGCGATTTGTGGTGACGGCGACTTAATGGAAGGAGTTTCTGCAGAAGCTGCTTCGTTAGCTGGTCATTTAAAACTTGGACGCCTCATCGTTCTTTATGATTCGAATGATATTTCACTTGATGGCGAATTGAATCTTTCTTTCTCAGAAAGTGTAGAACAACGGTTCAAAGCGTACGGATGGCAATACATTCGTGTAGAAGACGGCAATAACATTGAAGAAATTGCTCAAGCGATTGCTGAAGCTCAAAAAGATTTACAACGCCCGACATTAATTGAAGTGAAAACAACGATCGGTTATGGCTCACCAAACAAAGCAGGAACAGCCGATGTGCACGGTGCTCCGCTTGGGAAAGATGAAATTAAGTTAACGAAAGAAGCGTATAATTGGACGTTTGAAGAAGACTTTTACGTTCCAGATGAAGTGTATGCTCATTTTGAAAAAGTAGTAAAAGAAGCAGGAGAGAAAAAAGAAGCGGAATGGAACGCTTTATTTGCTGAATATGAGAAGGCGTATCCAGACTTAGCAAAACAATTACGCATGGCGATTGATGGTAAACTTCCTGAAGGCTGGGAAAAAGCATTGCCGGTATATGCAGAAGGAAAAAGTTTAGCAACACGCGCTTCTTCTGGGGAAGTATTGAATGCCATCGCCAAAGTTGTACCGCAATTTTTAGGTGGGTCTGCGGACTTAGCTGGTTCAAACAAAACGTTAATTAAAGGGGCAGGAGACTTCTTGCCAAGTAGCTATGAAGGTCGCAACATTTGGTTTGGTGTCCGTGAATTTGCGATGGGGGCTGCGCTAAATGGCATGGCGCTTCACGGTGGTGTGAAAGTGTACGGCGGTACGTTCTTTGTCTTTTCAGACTATTTACGTCCAGCCATTCGACTTGCTGCGCTGATGGGATTGCCTGTCACATATGTATTTACGCATGATAGCATCGCTGTCGGTGAAGATGGTCCAACGCATGAGCCAATTGAACAACTTGCCTCCTTACGAGCAATGCCAAATGTATGTGTTATTCGTCCGGCAGATGCAAATGAGACAGCTGCTGCATGGCGCTTGGCTGTGGAATCTACAGATCGTCCGACTGCTCTTGTGTTGACACGTCAAAACCTTCCTACGCTAGCGACGACAGCTGAGCGCGCTTATGAAGGGGTGAAAAAAGGAGCATATGTTGTTTCTGAAGCCAAAGGAGAAGTACAAGCATTATTGTTAGCATCCGGTTCAGAAGTTAGCTTAGCTGTAGAAGCACAGAAAGCGTTAGCAAATGAAGGGATCCATGTTTCAGTTGTAAGCATGCCTTCATGGGATCGTTTTGAAGCGCAAACAGCTGATTACAAAGAAAGTGTGATTCCGAAACATGTGAAAAAACGCCTTGCAATTGAAATGGGCGCATCTCTTGGTTGGGAGCGATATACAGGAGATGAAGGAGATATTTTAGCGATTGATCGCTTCGGGGCTTCTGCACCTGGAGAAAAAATTATGCAAGAATATGGATTTACAGTGGAAAATGTCGTTGCACGTGTCAAAGCATTACTAAATAAATAATAAAACGGGGAGCGCATCTCCCCGTTTTATTATCGAATAAAGATTTTTTACTGAACATATTGTACAAACCGTCATTGTTTAGTATAGTGTAATGTAGACAACATGAAGGAGGAAAAAATATGTGGGAAATGATTTTAGTAGGCATTGTAGCGCTTGCTGCCGGCGTTGCGCTCGGATTTTTTATTGCGCGTAAAACAATGATGAACTACTTGAAGAAAAATCCACCGATTAATGAACAAATGATTCGAATGATGATGATGCAAATGGGCATGACTCCATCGCAAAAGAAAATCAATCAAATGATGAAAGCAATGAACAACCAATTAAAATAAAAGGCAAGGCACTCAGCAACGAGTGTCTTTTTTAGCACAGAAAGAAGCTGTTGCTCATATTTGTATTTTTTTGATAAAATATAGGCAAATGAAGAAGAAATGGAGTGTCAATCATATGGACATTCAACTGTTTGTCGCGTTTGGGGCGGGTGTACTTTCGTTTATTTCCCCGTGCTGTTTGCCGCTTTATCCAGCTTTTTTATCATATATCACAGGAATGTCGGTTAGTGATTTAAAATCTGATTATGCGTTGTTGCAAAGAAGAAGTTTGTTACATACGTTATTTTTTTTGCTCGGATTTTCATTTATTTTTATTGCTATCGGTTTTGGTACGTCGATGCTCGGACAATTTTTCCATACATACCAAGATCTCATTCGTCAAATTGGTGCAATATTGATGGTGTTTTTTGGGTTTGTGATTATCGGAATTTTTAAACCGAAGTTTTTAATGACTGATCGTCGTTTATCCTTTCAACATCGTCCATCTGGTTACATCGGTTCTTTTCTTATTGGCATGGCATTTGCTGCTGGTTGGACGCCATGTACGGGTCCAATTTTAGTATCCGTTATCGCTTTAGCAGCGACAAATCCGAGTTTAGGTGTTGTTTATATGGCAGCCTATTCACTTGGCTTTGCTTTGCCATTTTTGCTTTTGTCTTTTTTTATCGGAAAAATGGGGTGGATTCGAAAACATCATGTTAAGTTAATGAAAATCGGTGGATATGTCATGGTAGGGATGGGTGTCGTATTATTTTTTGATTGGATGACGAAAATTACAATTTATATGACAAATATATTTGGTGGTTTTACAGGTTTTTAGTTTTTAAAGGTGTGGAGGGGAAGGAAATGGCGAGAATTTTAATTGTGGATGATGCGAAGTTTATGCGCATAACGTTAGCCAATATTTTAAAAAAAGCAAATCATGAAGTTGTTGGGGAAGCGGAAAATGGGAAAGAAGCTGTTGATTTTTACATGGAATTGAAGCCGGACGTTGTGACGCTTGATATTACGATGCCGGTGATGAGCGGACTTGAAGCAGTGAGGGAAATTAAGCAACGCGATCCGCATGCAAAAATTATTATGTGCTCAGCTATGGGACAACAAAAGATGGTCGTTGAAGCCATTGAAGCAGGGGCGCTTGATTTTATCGTAAAACCATTTGATGAAAGCCGTGTGATTGAAGCGATTCAACGTGTGTTGCAGTAAAAAAGAGAGGGAGATTCACTTTGGCCATTTTTAGTTCGGTATTCGCTGTATTGATGGCTGGATTTGCGTTTTTTATTCGAATGAAAGCAGCAGAAAAACCGACAAACGCAAAAAAAATTATATTACCGCCTATTTTTATGAGCACAGGTGCATTGATGTTTGTGCATCCGACGTTTCGGGTAACGGCGCTTGAATGTGGAGAGGCCATTTTCATCGGGGCACTTTTTTCTATTTTGTTAATTAAAACATCTTCGTTTGAAGTTCGAGGCAATGAAATTTATTTACAACGCTCAAAAGCGTTCGTTTTTATTTTTGTTGGTTTAATTGTATTACGCTTAGCTCTAAAAACATATTTAAGCCGTACCATTGAGTACGGAGAGCTTGCCGGAATGTTTTGGATCCTCGCTTTTTCGATGATTGTTCCTTGGCGAGTAGCGATGTATGCATCATATCGTCGTCTTCAACGCGAAATAACAGAAAAAAGCTAATCAACGAAGGGTGATTAGCTTTTTTTCGTTAGCAGATGTTCGTATTTTGCAAAATCAATTTGTTTTTCCCGAAGAGCTTTAATTAAAAATTTATGGTCGCGTTTTGGTGTGGCGAGAATATAGCCACGAACAACTAAATCTTCTGTAATCCGATTCGCTTTTTCTTGTAACGCCAACTCTCCGATTTTACCAGCGATTTTTTGACGGGCTACATCCCGAAACAGTTCAGGAACAGGACGAACTAAATCCTCGAGCAACGCTTTTTCTTTTTCAGACCATAAATGGCGTGTTTGTTCAATGTAATATTGCTGCCAATCTAATTCGGATTTCCCATCTTCTTTCGGCAGCCGTTTTAAAAATTTCCGGAACATAAAAAAGCCACCGATCGACATCGTAACAAGGAGAAAAACGACCCAAAATAAAATAAACCATAAAAACCAACCTGTTAGCATACATTCCACCTCAACGTTTATTATGTAAAAAAATAAGAGCGGAATCAAGAAAAAGAGCTGACGTTGCGTCAGCTCTTTCACATATCGTGACTGGAGTTATGCTTTTGACGGGTATGATTTTGATTTTTTACTTTTTTCGATCCGCTAAGTGGTTCTGGTTGTCCTGGGTTATCTCCTTTTGGAGCATTTTTTCGCATATCTTTGCTTGTATTTTTGTTCATACCATACACTCCTTTCCTTCATATGATGGCATGGTAGATGAGATTTATGCATATTTCGCTCATGAATAGGCACGATAAATATTAAAAAGAGAGGAAGTGAATGAGATGCCTTATCATAAAAATAAGCAACAAGCGTTTGAAGCTGCCCAACAAGGAACAATGGAGGCGAAAGAACGGTACGATCATCTTGTGAAAAGTGATGCAGATTATGGAAGTCAATTGCATCATTTAAAACAAGAAGTAAACGAAGCGTTTGAGCAAATTAATAATGCGCTTGAAGTAGCTTCTGAAAAACAGCGAAAACAGCTTGAACAATTTCGCGATGATTTGCAAGCGATTGTAGAGGAAGTAAATATGTATGAATAATCCCGCTTCAAGCGGGATTATTGATTTTTCTTACGTTTTTTATTATTTTGTTTTTGAGCTTCAGTAAGTGGTTCATTAGAGAGTTCTTCATTGTAACCTGCGCCTTTTCCTTGAGCGCTTGCATCATTCATGCCCGGAATGACATGATTTGCTTTTCTTTTTACCATCTTTTTTCACCTCCTACAACTATTGTTGGAAAGAGAGCAAAAAAATATGCATTTATCTGAAACTTATAAACAATTATTATTTACTTATGTAGAGCATTGTATTAAGATAAAAGCGTAGGAATTTTGTGGGTTTGGGAGAAGATGACTTGTTAGAAGGGGGTAATACATAATGGTGAAAAATGATGTATTTCAAGCGCGTTCTACATTTGAAGTAAACGGGAAAACATATCATTATTATCGCTTACAAGCGCTTGAAGAAGCGGGAATTGGAAACGTATCACGTCTTCCGTATTCGATTAAAGTACTTCTTGAATCAGTACTTCGTCAAGTTGATGGACGTGTCATTACAAGAGAGCATGTTGAAAATTTAGCGAAATGGGGAACGAGCGAACTAAAAGATGTAGATGTTCCATTTAAACCATCTCGCGTTATTTTGCAAGACTTTACAGGTGTTCCTGCTGTCGTTGATTTAGCTTCGATGCGCAAAGCGATGGCGGACATTGGTGGAGATCCGTATGAAATCAACCCCGAAATTCCTGTCGATCTTGTCATTGATCACTCTGTTCAAGTTGATAAAGCTGGAACAGAAGATGCGCTCGAGTACAATATGAATTTAGAGTTTGAGCGTAATGCAGAACGCTACAAGTTTTTGAAATGGGCACAAAAAGCGTTCAGCAATTATCGTGCTGTCCCACCAGCAACAGGTATTGTGCATCAAGTAAACTTAGAGTATTTAGCGAATGTGGTACATGTCGTTGAAGGAGAGAACGGTGAATATGAAGCGTTCCCGGACACGCTTGTAGGTACAGACTCTCACACGACAATGATTAACGGCATTGGCGTGCTCGGTTGGGGTGTTGGTGGTATTGAAGCGGAAGCAGGTATGCTTGGACAACCTTCTTACTTCCCAGTACCAGAAGTCATCGGTGTACGTTTAACAGGAAAGTTACCAAACGGTACAACAGCAACAGATCTTGCGTTAAAAGTGACACAAGTACTCCGGAAAAAAGGGGTCGTCGGCAAGTTTGTTGAATTTTTCGGTCCAGGTGTGGCAACATTACCTTTAGCTGACCGTGCCACAGTAGCAAACATGGCGCCTGAGTATGGTGCAACGTGCGGCTTCTTCCCAGTTGATGCAGAAGCGCTTGATTACTTGCGTTTAACAGGCCGTGATGAGCAGCATGTTCAAGTTGTTGAAGCATATTGCAAAGCTAACGGTTTGTTCTATACACCAGATGCGCAGGAGCCTGTATTTACAGATGTTGTTGAAATTAACTTATCAGAAATTGAACCGAATCTTTCTGGACCAAAACGTCCACAAGATTTAATTCCGCTTTCAAAAATGAAAGAATCGTTCCGTCAAGCGGTAGTTTCTCCACAAGGAAACCAAGGCTTTGGCTTGACAGAAGCGGATTTTGATAAAGAAATGACAGTAACGTTAAACGGCGAAGAAATGAAAATGAAAACAGGTGCGATCGCGATCGCTGCGATTACAAGCTGTACGAACACATCGAACCCATATGTGTTAATTGGAGCAGGTTTAGTCGCGAAAAAAGCAGTGGAAAAAGGATTAAAAGTTCCAAAATACGTAAAAACATCGCTTGCACCTGGTTCAAAAGTCGTCACAGGATACTTAAAAGATTCAGGACTCCTTCCTTATTTAGAGCAAATTGGATTTAATATCGTTGGTTACGGTTGTACGACATGTATCGGTAACTCTGGTCCACTTGCTCCAGAGCTTGAAAAAGCAATTGCAGAAAATGATTTGCTTGTGACGAGTGTATTATCGGGTAACCGAAACTTTGAAGGACGCATTCATCCGCTCGTCAAAGGTAACTATTTAGCATCACCGCCGCTCGTTGTGGCATATGCACTTGCTGGAACGGTTGATATCGATTTATTAAATGAGCCGATCGGTAAAGACCAAAACGGAAATGACGTGTACTTTAATGATATTTGGCCGTCTACAGAAGAAGTGAAAGAAGTCGTAAAACAAGCGGTGACACCGGAATTGTTCCGCAAAGAATACGAGCGAGTATTCGACGATAACGCTCGTTGGAATGCGATTGAAACGACGGACGAGCCACTTTATCAATGGGACGAACATTCAACGTATATCCAAAACCCACCATTCTTTGAAGGATTATCGCCAGAAGTGGAAGAAGTAAAACCACTTACTGGATTACGAGTGGTTGGTAAATTTGGTGATTCTGTCACAACAGACCATATTTCTCCAGCTGGATCGATCGGTGTAAATACACCAGCAGGACAATACTTAATTTCTAAAGGTGTTGATCCGAAAGATTTTAACTCGTATGGTTCTCGTCGTGGTAACCATGAAGTAATGATGCGAGGTACGTTTGCTAACATTCGTATTCGTAACCAAATTGCACCAGGTACAGAAGGTGGCTATACGACATATTGGCCAACAGGCGAAGTCATGTCGATTTACGATGCTTGCATGAAGTATAAACAAGATGGTACAGGTCTTGTTGTCATTGCAGGAAAAGATTACGGTATGGGAAGTTCACGCGACTGGGCAGCAAAAGGAACATATTTACTTGGCATTAAAACAGTCATCGCTGAAAGCTTTGAGCGTATTCATCGTTCAAACCTTGTGCTTATGGGTGTGTTACCACTTCAATTTAAAGAAGGGGAAAATGCGGAAACGCTTGGATTAACGGGTAAAGAAGTATTTGAAGTGCACATCGATGAACATGTAAAACCGCGCGATTATGTAAAAGTAACAGCGACAGACGAACAAGGAAACAAAAAGGAATTTGAAGTGCTTGTACGCTTTGATAGCGAAGTAGAAATTGACTACTATCGCCATGGCGGTATTTTACCGATGGTATTACGCGAAAAATTAAAACGATAAGAAGAGAGCAGACCGCTCTCTTCTTTATTTTTTGTTCGTTTTTTTCGCCGCATTTTCTAATGCACTTTTTGGCTCAGGTGTAAATGTAGCATCATATCCTTGTGGATTGACGCTTGGAGCGTTTTGGCCGCGATTTCTTCCATTATTTTTGCTCATTACGTCCACCTCCTGTGCATATTGTATCCGTCTTTTCGAAAAATATATACAAGGAGGCAAGGATATGAATCGAGCCATTCAAACAGCATTATGTACAATTGCGTTAGCCCAATTTTTAAAAATTCCATTGGCGAAAAGAAAAACGAAAAAATGGGATTGGTCACTCTTTTTTGAAACAGGTGGTATGCCAAGTTCCCATTCCGCAGGAGTTGCTTCACTTGCCACATATGTTGCTTTAAAAAGGGGAGTGCAGAGCATAGATTTTGCCCTTGCAGCTATTTTTGGCTTAATTGTTATGGCTCTTCACCACAAGTTGTACTTGATCATTTAAGATCGGTGTGCATATAGAAAATAGGGGTACAAAAAATGCGAATTTTCCTGTATGGTAAAGGTGACCAAACCAAACCATTGGAGGAAAATTCGCATGTACTCTCAGTTTATCAAAGAACTCATCGATTTACCAGATGTTTTGATTCAAAAGGTGCGAAAAGAAGGAGATCGTTGGATTTTCGAACTTTCTCTACCTGAACAATGCCCGTTATGTCCTGTCTGCTTGAAACGCACGATCAAAATGACAGGAAAAAAGAAGCAAT
>NZ_JXTG01000002.1 GCF_000833605.1 Anoxybacillus ayderensis
GCGCGTGAACGATGACGGTTCACTTACCCCAGTACCGACAACGTTTGTTGGCAACAAAGCAGTCATTAAATCGTTGACGAACTCGACGTATGTTGTTGTGGAAGGAACACATACATTTAGTGACATCCAACCACATTGGGCGAAAGGTTATATTGAAACACTCGCGGCAAAACAGCTTGTCAAAGGGATGACGGACACAACATATCGACCAAATGATCGGATGACGCGCGCGCAATTTGCGGTGTTGCTCGTACGGGCGCTAGGATTGCCGAGCGAAACGTATGACGGTCGCTTTGCTGATGTGAAGGGAACGGAGTGGTTTAACAAGAACGGTGAATTAGCAGCGGCAGTCAAGTTCGGAATCATTCAAGGAAAAACAGCTTATATGTTTGCGCCGAATGAGCCAATCACTCGCGCACAAGCAGCTGTCATGATCGAACGGGCATTGAAACTTTCGATCGTTGGCTATGATGAGGCAACAAGCGACAAAACGAAAAAAGTGACAGATTTCCGCGATGCAAAACAATTGCCAACATGGGCAAAACAGGCGATTGAAGCAGTATACCAAGCAGGCATCATGCAAGGACGAGATAGCGGAAACTTTGATCCGACAAGCCATGTGACGCGTGCCGAAATGGCGAAGGTGTTAATGGATATTTTAGAGTTGACAAAACTTATTTAAAGCAGTGAAAGAGCAGGGTTAGTTAACTAACCCTGTCTCCGTGATGAAAATTGAGTAAACGTTGAGAGCGATCTTTCTTCCAAACATATTTTTCGGATATTATGCCTTTTAAAGAGATAGAGTACAAATGAAGGGAGTGAATCGAGTGATACAATACGAACCATGCTGGCTAAGATATGAGAAAAATGATCAGTATAAAGAACCTTGTTTTGAAACAATTATTGCGAAAGAGTTATCTCCTATCTTCTGTGTTGCGTTGGAAGAGTTAAAATTCGCAATTACCTCAATGTTTGGTATTGAACCAAGTGTCATATCAATATCAAAGCCTATGGAAAGAAGCTTCATTTGGATTGGTACTCTTGATGATAAAGAATTGAAAGACGTATTGTTGGATAGCGAAAAGTTTCGCTCTATGTATTCAGATGCGTATATCATTCGATCGCATATTCATAATGGGAAATTGCGAATATATATTGCTGGAAAAACAAGTGCAAATACATTGTATGGTGTATTTCATTTTTTACGACTGTTGCAAATGAAAGAAGATATACATCATTTATCAATTGTTGAACATTCGAACAATTCTCTGCGCATGATTAATCATTGGGATAATATGGATGGTGGCATCGAACGGGGGTATGCAGGAAAATCTATTTTCTTTGATAATGGTCAGTTTACGAAAAATCGACGTAGAATAAAAGATTATGCAAGATTACTCGCGTCAGTAGGTATTAATGCAGTCTCAATTAATAATGTCAATGTACATCAATTGGAAACAAAATTAATTACAGAGGAATTTTTACCAGAGGTAGAGGAAGTTGCTGGGATTTTTAGAACATACGGAATTAAAACATTTTTGAGCATTAACTATGCTAGCCCAGTAGAAATTGGAGGACTTTCAACTGCAGATCCTCTTGATCCTCAGGTGCGACGGTGGTGGAAGGAAACGGCGAAACGCATTTATCAATATATTCCTGATTTTGGCGGCTTTGTGGTCAAAGCGGATTCCGAGTTCCGTCCTGGCCCATTTACATACGGGCGTGATCACGCGGAAGGGGCAAACATGTTGGCGGAGGCGTTGGCGCCGTTTGGGGGGCTCGTCATTTGGAGATGTTTTGTCTATAACTGCCAGCAGGATTGGCGTGATCGGAGGACCGATCGGGCAAAAGCGGCCTATGATCACTTCAAACCATTAGATGGGCGGTTCCGCGAGAATGTTGTCTTGCAAATTAAAAACGGTCCGATGGATTTTCAAGTAAGAGAACCGGTTTCTCCGCTATTTGGCGCGATGCCGAAGACAAATCAAATGATGGAAGTCCAAATCACCCAGGAATATACGGGACAACAAAAACATTTATGTTTCTTGATCCCACAGTGGAAAGAGGCGCTTGAATTTGATACGTACGTAAATGGAAAAGGGTCAGAAGTGAAAAAGGTGATCGATGGATCGCTATTCGGCTATCGATACAGTGGGATCGTGGGGGTATCCAATATTGGCAATGACTCAAACTGGACCGGGCATACGTTGGCGCAAGCGAATTTATATGGATTTGGGCGGCTCGCTTGGAATCCAGATTTGTCTGCCGAAGAGATTGCAAATGAATGGATCGTACAGACGTTCGGAGATGATCCACAAGTCATCGAAGCGGTAAGCTGGATGCTTCTTGCTTCATGGAGAATCTATGAAAATTACACCTCTCCGCTTGGCGTCGGCTGGATGGTGAACCCGGGACACCATTATGGACCTAATGTGGATGGATATGAATATTCGCATTGGGGGACATACCATTACGCCGACCGCGATGGGATCGGAGTTGACCGGACGGTTGCCACCGGAACTGGGTATACGGCGCAATACTTTCCAGAAAATGCGGCTATGTACGAGTCACTTGACACTTGTCCGGATGAGCTGCTCTTGTTTTTCCATTACGTTTCGTACACTCATCGACTACATTCAGGGGAAACAGTCATTCAACATATTTATAATACCCACTTTGAAGGGGTTGAGCAGGCGAAACAGTTGAGGAAACGATGGGAACAGCTGAAGGGGAAAATTGACGAAAAACGGTATCATGATGTATTAGAGCGATTAACGATTCAAGTAGAGCATGCCAAAGAATGGCGTGATGTCATCAATACGTACTTTTATCGGAAGTCAGGGATTGATGACCAATATGGGCGAAAAATTTATCGGTGAATAGGGGGAGAGGAGCATGAAGATCGTAAACGTACCAAGCAACGGGAGGGCGCAGTTTAAAAAGAACTGGAAATTTTGCGTTGGCACCGGGCGGCTTGGTCTTGCCCTGCAAAAGGAATATCTTGATCACTTGAAACTCGTGCAAGAGAAAATAGGATTTCGATACATTCGCGGCCATGGCTTGCTTTCTGATGATGTCGGAATTTATCGAGAAGTCGAAATCGATGGGGAAATGAAGCCTTTTTACAACTTTACGTACATCGACCGGATTCTTGATTCGTATTTAGTTTTGAATATTCGACCATTTATTGAACTCGGATTTATGCCAAAAGCGCTTGCCTCAGGAGACCAAACCGTCTTTTATTGGAAAGGCAACGTTACGCCTCCGAAAGATTATAGCAAGTGGCGTGATCTCATTGTGGCGGTCGTTTCCCATTTCGTTGAGCGATACGGAATTGAGGAAGTGCGGACATGGCCATTTGAAGTGTGGAACGAACCTAATTTGGTAAATTTTTGGAAAGACGCCGACAAACAGGAGTATTTTAAGCTGTACGAGGTGACAGCCCGAGCGGTAAAAAGTGTAGATCCTCATTTGCAAGTCGGGGGACCAGCCATTTGCGGAGGGAGCGATGAATGGATTACAGATTTTCTCCACTTTTGCGCCGAACGGGGGGTGCCTGTTGATTTTGTCAGCCGACATGCCTATACATCGAAGGCGCCGCATAAGAAAACGTTTGAATATTACTATCAAGAGCTTGAGCCGCCAGAAGATATGCTAGAGCAATTCAAAAAGGTGCGCGAGCTGATTCGGCAATCTCCGTTTCCGAATTTGCCATTTCATATTACGGAATACAACACATCATATAGTCCGATTAATCCGATTCACGATACCCCACTCAATGCAGCGTATATTGCCCGCATTTTGAGCGAAGGGGGCGACTATGTGGATTCATTTTCATATTGGACGTTCAGTGATGTGTTCGAGGAAATGGACGTTCCGAAGGCGTTGTTTCATGGAGGTTTTGGTCTAGTGGCACTCCATTCGATTCCAAAGCCGACATTTCATGTGTTTGCGTTTTTTGATGCATTGGGAGAAGAACTATTGTATCGGGATCCAGAAATGATTGTGACAAGGAGAAATGACGGAGTAGTTGCTTTAATATTATGGAATTTAGTCATGGAAAAGGGAGAAGGGTTTGAAAAAGAGATAATCGTTGATATTCCTGTTCCATTTTCAAACATTTTTATTAAACGGCAAATAATTAATGAACAATACGGTAATCCGTGGATTGTATGGAAACAGATGGGGAGACCCCGTTTTCCAAGAAACAAAATGGTAGAAACATTGCGACAAATAGCACGACCACATACGCTTACAGAACGCAGAGAAGCAATGGATGGTGTTTTGCGGCTGTCTGTCATGTTAAGAAAAAACGAGGTGACACTAATCGAAATCGAACATGTGAATGACGAAACATATAGCTATGTTGGTTTAGACGATAAAGAACTGACATCATATTTTTCATAGAAGTAGCTTAATGTATGGAAAATGAATCATGGTGAGGGAAGAAGATGGACGTTATCACAATAGGGGAGTCAATGGCTGTATTTACACCGATAAATAGCGGGCAAATGAAACAGGCGACCACATTTGTAAGGACGATTGGTGGTTCAGAGTCAAATGTTGCTATCGGGCTTGCCAGACTAGGACATCGTGTCGGATGGATTAGCAAAGTCGGGGATGATGAATTTGGAAAGGCAATTTTATCTTTTTTACGAGGTGAGGGGATAGACATTAGTCAAGTAAAAGTTGTTCCTAAAACGTTCACGGGAATTTATTTCAAGGAAAAAAGAAGACATAATGATACACGTGTTTACTACTATCGTCGTGGGTCGGCAGCAAGTCAGCTGTCCCCAAGTGATTTAGACGAAGAATATATCTCTAAGGCAAAGTATTTGCATATCACCGGGATTACTCCCGCGTTGAGTAAGAGTTGTGAAGAAACAATTTTTGCAGCGATTGCTATGGCACGATATTACAAAGTTAAAGTTGTTTTTGATCCTAATATTAGGATGAAATTATGGTCAAATTTAGATGTAGCAAGAGACGTACTGTTTCGCATTGCTATCCAGTCGGATATTATTCTTCCTGGAATTACAGAGGTTGCGTTTTTATTAGGTGATGGGACAATTGAAAAATGGGGGAGACAGTTGATTGAAATGGGGGTATCCCTTGTGGTTATCAAACTTGGAGAAAGAGGAGCCCATTATTTTACAAAAACGAATCATGATTATATTCAAGGTTTTCCAGTTAAATATGTTGTTGATCCAGTAGGAGCTGGTGATGGTTTTACAGCTGGCTTGTTGTCTGGATTGATTGATGGTCTTTCTGTGGCAGATGCTGTGCGTCGGGCGAATGCGGTTGGGGCACTTGTAACAATGGTAGAAGGAGACACAGAAGGAATGCCGGAGCGTGAGGATGTAGAACGGTGGATAGGTCAACAGAGAGAAGATGTAACGAGATGAAGGAGAAGGAGAAAATATGGATGTGAAGTTGCGTATTCGAGACATAAGGGTGGTTCCTGTAATACGTGGGGCAACGGTCGATAATGTCATCCCAATAGGGTTAGCACTACAACGTGGAGGGATTTCCATTATGGAAATTACTATGGAAACCTCGGAAGCACTACGTGCACTAGAGAAAGCGGTGATAGAGCTAGGAGAAATGGTCATTGGTGCAGGAACAGTTCTTGACACTGAAACAGCGAGTCGGGCGATTGCTACTGGAGCGCAGTTTATTGTTTCTCCGTTCCTTTCCATTGACGTCATTCAGATGACAAAACAAAATCGTGTCGTCAGTATCGCTGGTGGATTGACGCCGACGGAAATTGTGAACGCTTTTCAACATGGGGCCGATATGGTGAAAATATTTCCCGCCCATGTATTTGGACCAAACTATATTCGAAGCTTAAAGGAACCGCTCCCCCATATTCCCCTAATAGCAACGGGAGGCATCAATACGAAAACGGCTGGAGAGTATATAAAAGCGGGAGTAGATGCCATTGGAGTGGGAAACTCGTTAGTAAGTGTCAAGGACGGATTAGGAAAGGACCGATGGAAGATTATTACCGAACGAGCTGCTCAATGGGTCTCGATTGTACAAAAAGAGAGGGAAAAGAAAACGAATGAATTATATTAAGAAAAAAAGAGAATTACAAGATGATCTCCACAGTCAAGCAAAGTCAATAAATATTCCAGAGGTTCGGTACGCGACCAGTTGTATGAGGTGCTGAAGGAAAAGATTTTGCGGCCCATCTGGTCTTGATTGGGACATTATTATTTCTCATTGCAAGCAGATTTATCGGTTGATTGCGAATAAAGAAGTGGAGTAAGTGCGTCAGATGACGGAAGGGCATTTGTGGATTGTTGAAATTGAAAAAGGCGTAAAGAAAAGAAAATATCCTCGTTATTTCGTATAAGTTATCAGAAGTTTCGGTTTGTGGAGGGAAACAGTGTGCAACCATTCATTCATGAAAATTTTTTGTTGCAAAACAAGCATGCCGAAGTGTTATACCATGACTATGCCAAATCGCTGCCGATTATTGATTATCACTGCCATTTGAGTGCGAAAGAGATTGCGGAAGACCGACGATTTCATGATATGACGGAGCTTTGGCTTGAAGGGGATCATTACAAATGGCGGGCGATGCGGGCGCTGGGAGTGGAAGAAGAATATATTACAGGGAACGCTGCTCCTGAGGAAAAGTTTCAAGCATGGGCGAAAACGGTGCCGTATTGCATCGGAAATCCACTCTATCATTGGACACATTTAGAGTTAAAACGCTATTTTCAAGTTGATCTCCTTTTGAATGAAGAGACATGGCGCGAAATTTGGGATCATTGCAACACCTTATTGAGACAGGAGAAGTTTTCAGCCCGCTCCTTTATCGTAAAGTCCAATGTCGAGTGGATTGGGACAACGGACGATCCACTCGACGATTTGGTCGATCATCAAAAAATCGCCCAAGATCCGTCGTTCCCTGTAAAGGTTGTTCCGTCCTTTCGTCTCGATGCTATTATAGAAATTAATCGCTCGTCTTTCTTGGATTATGTGGAAAAGCTAGGGGAGGCAGCTGACCTGTCGATTGAGGATTACGGCCAGCTGTTGCAAGCCATTGAAAGCCGAGTGCGTTATTTTCATGCGGCAGGGTGTCGGATGGCTGATCACGGTTTTGAATCGCTGCCGTATTCGGAATGCGGTTGGAATGAAGTCAACGCCATTTTTCAAAAACGAAAAGATGGGTTTGTTCTCAGCCGTGAGGAGGAGGAAAAATATAAAACTTTTACTTTATGCTTCTTAGCTCGATTGTACCACTCACTTGGCTGGGTGATGCAACTGCACATCGGTTCGATTCGAAATACAAATGGAAAAATGTTTCAGCGCCTTGGTCCGAATACAGGATATGATTCGATTCACGATTTTTTCCTTGCCCAGCCGTTAAATGCTTTTCTCAATGAGCTAGAGCGTGGCGATCAACTGCCCAAAACGATTGTGTATACATTAAACCCAGCTTATAACTATGTTGTCGCATCAACGGTCGGCAATTTTCCATCAGAAGGGATAAAAGGGAAAGTTCAATTTGGCGCAGCTTGGTGGTTTAACGACCATCAAGATGGCATCATAACACACTTAACAGATCTTGCCAATGTCGGCGTGTTAAGTACATTTGTCGGGATGTTGACCGATTCAAGAAGTTTTTTATCTTATGTACGTCACGAGTATTTTCGCAGAATTGTATGCAATTTGATTGGTTCATGGATAGAAAAAGGAGAGGTTCCGCAAGACTATGCCTTTTTAGGGAAAATTGTTCAAGATTTATGTTACTTCAACGCGAAACAATACTTTCAAGTCGTCGTGAGTGGGGGATGAGATCGGAATGAAAATGACGTTTCGTTGGTTTGGAAAGGATCATGATACTGTTTCGTTGGATTATATTCGTCAAATTCCAGGGGTTGAAGGAATTGTCGGAGCGTTATATCACATTCCTGTAGGGGAAGTATGGCCGCTCGAAGATATATTGGAACTAAAGCGGCAAGTGAATGAAAAAGGATTTCATCTTGAAGTCATTGAGAGCGTCAACGTTCATGAAGATATTAAACTCGGTCTGCCCTCACGGGATCAATATATTGAAAACTATAAACAAACGATTCGCAATTTGGCGAAAGCCGGGGTCAAAGTCATTTGTTACAACTTTATGCCGATTTTTGACTGGACTCGTTCCGACTTAGCCAAAAGGCGCCCTGACGGGTCGACGGTGCTCGCCTACGAGAAACAAAAGATTGAACAGATCGATCCGGAGGAAATGATCCGCCGCATTGAAAGCGGGGCGAACGGGTTTTTGCTTCCTGGATGGGAACCGGAGCGATTGAAAACGATTAAGCCGCTCTTTGCTTTGTACAAAGAAGTGACAGAAGACGATTTATTTGAACATTTACGCTACTTTTTGGAACAAATCATTCCTGTTGCAGAAGAATGTGTCATTCGGATGGCTCTTCATCCTGATGATCCGCCTTGGTCGGTGTTCGGATTACCGCGGATTGCGACCAATAAGGAGAATTTGGATCGAATCGTCCACATGGTCAACAGCCCAGCGAACGGATTGACATTATGTTCGGGATCGCTTGGAGCCAATCCGAACAATGATATTTCGGACATCTTCCGCCACTTTTTGCGGATGGGACGGGTGCCATTTGCCCATGTGCGGAACGTCGAAATTCACGCGAATGGCGATTTTGAGGAAACATCTCATCGCAGCTGCGACGGTTCATTGAATATATGCGAGATTATGAAGGCGTTGCATGAAGCTGATTTTCAAGGGTACATCCGACCGGATCACGGCCGGATGATTTGGGGGGAACAGGCGCGTCCTGGTTACGGGTTGTACGATCGGGCGCTTGGCATTATGTACTTGCTGGGCATTTGGGATAGTTTGGAGAATGAGAAAAAGAGGCGAGAAGGTGAGAAGGCATGCTCCCGATCCATCCAAGTTTAAAAGGCAAGGTAGCGGTTGTAACGGGCGGAGGTGGAGTGTTGTGTAGCTGCATGGCGAAAGAGCTCGCCCGCCAGGGAATGAAAGTGGCGATTTTAAATCGAACGTTCGAGAAAGCTGAAATCGTAAAGAACGAGATCGAAGAACAAGGCGGCAAAGCGCTGGCCATTCAGTGCGATGTGCTTGATGTCGAACGTGTCAAACAAGCGGCGGAAACGATAGCGGAAGTTTACGGACCGTGTGATGTTTTGATCAATGGAGCAGGCGGCAACCATCCGCAAGGCATTACGACAAAGGAAGTATTCGAGCTGCAGGATCTTGGGAATCGAGAAATTACAACGTTTTTCGATTTGACGGCGGAAGGATTTTCTTATGTTTTTGATTTAAATATTCTCGGCACTATCGTTCCGACGCAGCATTTTCTTAAACAAATGATAGGCAGAGGAGGATCAATCATTAATATTTCTTCGATGAGCGCCTCGCGACCGATGACGAAAGTGCCAGCGTATAGTGCAGCTAAAGCGGGGATTGAAAACTTCACAAAATGGCTGGCCGTGCATGTTGCTGAGGCTGGAGTTCGGGTTAATGCTATTGCGCCGGGATTTTTTTTGACAAAACAAAATGAACATCTTCTTAAGCGTTCGGATGGGTCATATACAGAGCGGACAAAAAAAATTTTGGAGCATACTCCGATGAGACGTTTAGGCAATTCGGAAGATTTATTAGGAACGCTACTTTGGTTAGTAGACGAACAGACGAGCGGATTTGTTACAGGGGTGACTGTTCCAGTTGATGGGGGCTTTTTAGCTTATGCAGGTGTATAAAAGTTTAAAGGATAAAATCATTTTTTTCTCTCTATAATAGTATACTAACCTTGGTAGAGAGTAAAAAACAAAGGTGGAGAAACGATGCGTTCTGGTCTGTTAGTAAACGTCAAATAGCTCCACTTTTTTGAAGATCGGGGCTTATATTATTTAGTTATCTGATGAAAAGCAATACAGGAAACAGGGAGTGCGGTTGATCAAGGAAGTACTGGATCCAATGCGTCTTTGTCTGACAAATTCGTCTTGAGCAGCTGATCAAAAATCGCAAAAAGTAAAATATTACCATAAATCTAAAGAAGTCGGATGTATATTTTTAGGAATTTATTTTCGACTGTTTCTATTGAACAGAAAATGCAATTGCGTAGGAACATGCTTTCAGAGCAGCGGCGATATGTGTTGAAATACAAGAAAAGGAAATTTAAATCGAAACGTCAGCAAGTTCGGTTGTTTTTTAACATGAAAGTTCATCTCGAAGAACTGGGAATTTTTCAATTCCTCTCGAAAGGAATGGGATGATGGTAATCATTGTTCAAGATGTGTTGGATCAATTAATGGCGCCAGTAGAGAAATTTCCAAATACCGTGGATACCCTTAAGTATGGCGATCCGAATATGGAAGTAAAGGGGATTGCGATTAGTTTCATGCCTACATATCGTGTAATACAGCAGGTTGTTTCGGCAGGGGCTAATCTTCTCATCACCCATGAAGGATTATTTTACAGTCACACTGACAATACGGAGATACTAAAAAATGACTCTGTATATCAGAAAAAAGTTCGTTTAATCGAGGAATCAGGAATTGCTATCTATAGATTTCACGATTATTGGCATCGATATCGGCCAGATGGAATTACGATCGGCTTAGTTCGCGCTTTAGAGTGGGAGCGGTATGTTTCCGAGTATCAACGGACTGTGACAATTTTAAATATTCCTGAAATGACGGTAAGAGAAATTGCTGAGTATGTAAAGAGAAGACTAGGGATTCCGTTTGTTCGCGTTTCCGGGGATGTATCAGCCCGATGCATCCGCATTGGAGTGTTGGTGGGCTATAGAGGTGGAGGGGCTTTATCTATCCCGTTGTTTGAAAAGGGGAATCTCGATTTGATTATTTATGGGGAAGGTCCGGAATGGGAGACTCCGGAATATGTTCGGGATGCTGTATATCAAGGAAAACAAAAGGCTTTGATTGTGCTGGGGCATGCTGAAAGTGAGGAACCAGGTATGGCGTACTTGTCTGAGTGGCTGAAAACAATATTTACAAGCATACCGATTTATTTTATTCGTGAAGAGCCTGTATTTCATGTCTTTTAAGCCGAAACAATCTTGTTGAAATTCTAAGAGGGAGATGGCGATGAGAATCAGTAAAGGACAAAAACTGTTATTTATTGGTGATTCCATAACGGACTGCGATCGTGCTAAGCCAGAAGGGGAAGGTCTATTCGGGGCATTAGGTACAGGATACGTATCTTATGTCAATGCTCTCCTTCAAACTGTTTATCCAGAACTTGAGATAAGAGTGGTTAACAAAGGGATAAGTGGCAATACGATTCGGGACTTGAAAGCAAGATGGCAAGAAGATGTTATGCATGAGCGACCAGACTGGGTATCAATTTTAATCGGAATTAACGATGTTTGGCGGCAGTACGATGCTCCTTTTATGAAAGAAAAGCATGTGTACTTAGATGAATATGAAGAGACTTTGCGAACACTTGTGACAGCAACAAAACATTCAGTCGAAGGAATCATTCTTATGTCGCCATTTTATATAGAAAGTAACAAATTAGATGCCATGCGCTATACAATGGATCAGTATGGTTCCGTTGTCAAAAAAATTGCGCAAGAGACAAACAGCCTATTCGTCGATATACAAGGGGCCTTTGATAGATTACTAAAATTTTTTTATCCTGCAGCACTAGCTTGGGATCGTGTTCATCCGTCAGCAACAGGGCATATGGTTATTGCTCAAGCTTTTTTGGTAGCAATTAATTTCGAGTGGAAAAAGAATTGTGACAACTTTGTTTATTAGATAGACAAACTAACTTACAACTGTTATAATTCAACTTGAAGATTTTATTAAAATCGGGGAGGAATCCGACATGGTTTATTTTGAAAACGTTAACAAGGTAGTCTATGAAGGACCAACATCGAAAAATCCATTTGCTTTTAAGTTTTATAACCCAGAAGAAAAAGTTGGGGACAAAACAATGGAGGAGCATTTGCGGTTTTCGGTGGCATATTGGCACACATTCGTTGGGGACGGTACGGATCCGTTTGGTATTGGTACGGCAATTCGTCCGTGGAACCAATATAGCGGAATGGACTTAGCAAAAGCACGTGTTGAAGCGGCGTTTGAATTGTTTGAAAAGTTGGACATTCCATTTTTCTGCTTTCATGATGTTGATATTGCGCCAGA
Organism: Anoxybacillus ayderensis; assembly: GCF_000833605.1. Lineage (GTDB taxonomy): Bacteria > Bacillota > Bacilli > Bacillales > Anoxybacillaceae > Anoxybacillus > Anoxybacillus ayderensis. The sequence continues at coordinate 12,166 of NZ_JXTG01000002.1, forward strand.
GGGAGATACTCTTGCAGAGACATACAAAAATTTAGATGAAATTGTTGATATGATTGAACAATACATGAAAACAAGCAAAACAAAGTTGCTTTGGAATACAGCTAATTTATTTACACATCCTCGTTTTGTACATGGTGCAGCAACTTCTTGTAATGCAGATGTGTTTGCGTATGCAGCAGCAAAGGTGAAAAAAGGGTTAGAAATTGCCAAACGACTTGGTGCAGAAAACTATGTATTTTGGGGCGGACGTGAAGGCTATGAAACGTTGTTAAATACAAATATGAAGCTTGAACTGGACAATTTAGCCCGCTTTTTGAACATGGCGGTTGACTATGCGAAAGAAATTGGCTTTGACGGACAATTTTTAATTGAGCCAAAACCGAAAGAACCAACGAAACATCAATACGATTTTGATGTCGCTACAGCGTTAGCATTTTTACAAACATATGGACTAAAAGATTATTTCAAATTTAACATTGAAGCAAACCATGCGACATTGGCAGGTCATACATTTGAACATGAACTTCGTGTCGCACGTATTCATGGTATGCTAGGATCAGTTGATGCAAACCAGGGAGATATGTTGCTCGGCTGGGACACAGATGAGTTCCCAACAGACTTGTATGCAACTACACTTGCGATGTATGAAATTTTACAAAATGGCGGTCTTGGTCGTGGTGGATTAAACTTCGATGCAAAGGTCAGACGCGGTTCATTTGAACCAGAAGACTTGTTCTACGCCCATATTGCCGGTATGGACAGCTTTGCAATTGGATTAAAAGTCGCGTACCGTTTAATTGAGGATCGAGTGTTTGAATCTGTTGTTGAAGAGCGGTATAAAAGCTACACAGAAGGAATTGGCCGCGATATCATTGATGGAAAGGCCAACTTCCATACACTAGAGGCATATGCATTAAATCTTCGCGATATTTCCAATCGTTCAGGGCGGCAAGAACGTTTAAAAACGCTACTTAACCAATACTTACTTGAAGTTTGTGTAGCTCGTTAACGAAATGAGGGATGAACTTGGAACACGTCATTGGCATCGATTTGGGAACGAGTGCAGTTAAGGTATTACTTGTTGACTGGACTGGAAAAGTAAAAGGGGAGAGCACAGAGGCGTATCCCCTCTATCAACCATATTCAGGATATAGCGAGCAAAATCCAGAAGATTGGGTAGAAAAAACGATTATTGCATTACGAAAAGTGTTGCAAGTATCAAATGTCGATCCTAGTTCGATTGTTGGACTCAGTTTTTCTGGACAAATGCATGGGCTAGTATTATTATCTGAAAACAATGAGGTCGTGCGTCCAGCCATTCTTTGGAACGATACAAGAACGACGGAAGAGTGCCGATTAATTGAAGAGAGAGTTGGAAGAGATAAGTTGTTGTCCATTACAAAAAATCGGGCGCTCGAAGGGTTTACATTACCCAAATTATTATGGGTAAAAAAGCACGAACCGCATCTTTTTAAACAAGTCCGTACGTTTTTATTACCAAAAGATTATGTTCGCATGCGCCTAACGGGTCATATCGCTATGGAATATTCTGATGCAGCAGGAACGTTGCTCCTAGACATAAGTAAAAAGGTGTGGAGTGAGGAAATTTGTCAGGCGCTCGATATTAATATTCATTTATGTCCGCCATTAGTTGAGTCCACGGATTATGTTGGTACATTGTTGCCGGAAATAGCAGAAAAAACCGGATTGTCAAAAAATATAAAAGTATTTGCTGGTGGAGCGGACAACGCATGTGGGGCAATTGGTGCGGGCATTTTAGAAGAAGGACAAACGATGTGTAGTATCGGGACATCTGGTGTCGTGCTTGCATTTGAACAAACTGGTGAAAGAGAATTTGGAGGAAAAGTACATTATTTTAATCACGCAAAACCAAATTCGTACTATATTATGGGTGTAACGTTAGCTGCTGGATATAGTTTTGATTGGTTTAAGCGAACGTTTTTAAATCACATGTCTTTTTCTGAAATTGTCAAACGAGCGTATCAATCACCTATTGGAGCGAACGGGCTATTGTTCACACCGTATTTAGTTGGGGAAAGAACTCCTCATGCAGATGCTGATATTCGTGCTTCTTTTATCGGAGTGGATGCTACTCATACAGCATGGGATTTTGCACGTTCTGTATTAGAAGGTATTACGTTTTCTTTAAATGAATCCGTCGAAATCATTAGAGCGAGTGGAAAACGTGTGGATACAGTCGTTTCGATTGGCGGTGGGGCAAAGAGTGAAGAGTGGTTACAAATTCAAGCAGATATATTCGCTACACCAATCGAAAAATTAAAGAATGAACAAGGTCCAAGTATGGGAGCTGCGATGATTGCGGCCTACGGTTGTAAGTGGTTCCCATCTTTAGAACACTGTGCTCGTGTATTTAAAGACGTAGAACAAGTTGTTGAGCCGAATAGTCGAGCTGTAGAAAGATATAAAGAAATTTTCGAAATGTATAAAGAAATATACCTACAAACAAAGGAACTGTCGAAAAAGTTGAAAGCGTTTAGACGATAAAAATCCCCCCTTAAAATAAATTGTGAAAAAATAGCCTCCGCATGGAAGGCTATTTTTTTACTGCTTCTTCTAATGTGGCAAGCATCGATTGTTTTTGTTCATCTGTTGCATGATTCCATAATGCTTCAAACAAGACGCCAAGACCAGGCAAATATTTTTCTTCCCCTTGTTGAATCGCATCGACGATCGTATGTTCTAATTGGTCTTTTGAGCTGTTTGCGACGTTTGCCATCACGGCACCACGTAAATTAAAATCCATTTGACTCACTCCATTCTTTATGTATTGCGTACGTAGTTTTTGCTATAATGGTAACTACTATTCATCAAAGAGGAGAGAGAAAGATGGAAAAAGCGACATTTGCTGGAGGTTGTTTTTGGTGCATGGTCACTCCGTTTGAAGAACTTGATGGCATTTATGGCATTGTTTCTGGATACACAGGCGGTCATGTCGAACATCCGACATATGAACAAGTGAAAACAGGGACGACAGGACATTACGAAGCCGTACAAATTACGTTCGATCCAGATGTATTTCCGTACGAAAAATTGTTAGAGTTATATTGGTGTCAAATTGATCCGACGGATGATGGCGGGCAATTTCATGATCGTGGTCCGCAATATCGAACAGCTATTTTTTATCATAATGAGCGACAAAAAACATTAGCGGAGCAATCGAAAAAACAACTCGAAGAAAGCGGACGTTTTTCAAAACCGATTGTGACAAAAATTTTACCTGCGACAACGTTTTATCCAGCAGAAGACTATCATCAAAATTACCATAAAAAAAATCCGAAACATTATAAAGAAGACCGCGCTGCCTCAGGTCGCGATGAATTTATTGCGAAACATTGGGGGAACAACGAGTGAAACGAATTGAATCAACAAAAAATGAGCGAGTGAAGCAATGGAAAAAACTTTCAACGAAAAAAGAACGCGACAAAACTGGATTGTTTCTCATTGAAGGATTTCATTTAGTCGAAGAGGCAATCAAAAGTGGCGTTCATATCGAACAACTGATTGTTGCGGAGCATGCGATTATTCCCGCAAGCTGGAACGTTGCACACATTCCGATGACGATCGTGACAAATGACGTGATGAAAACAATTAGCGACACGGAAACACCGCAAGGCATCGCAGCGGTATGCAAACAATTGCATTGGAACGTCGACGATGTACAAACCGCATTGTTCATTGATGCCGTACAAGATCCGGGGAATGTCGGGACGATTATTCGCACCGCAGATGCCGCAGGAATAGACGCTGTTGTTGTTGGAGAGGGAAGCGCAGATATATACAACGCAAAAGTCATTCGTGCCACGCAAGGCTCACTGTTTCATTTCCCTGTTATAAAAGAAGATATCGGGCAATGGATCGCCCGCTTTCAAAATAGGCATATTCCTATTTATGGCACATCGCTTCAACATGGGGTAGACTATCGTTCTGTCGCTCCTTCGTCATCGTTTGCATTAATTGTTGGCAACGAAGGGAGCGGAGTGAATGAGCAATGGCTAAAACAGACGACAACGAACTTATACGTGCCGATTTACGGGAAAGCGGAATCATTAAACGTCGCCATTGCGACAGGCATTTTACTGTATCATTTACAGAAAAAATAAACGTATGTTTGTACGATTACCTTGCACCTGATGGCACATTTGCTTATAATAAATGAAGAATTTCATGATGAAAAGACGATGATCGAGAAGAGTAGCTTGCCGATCGCCATTCAGGGAGAAAACGCCATAGACTGCGAGCGTTTTTATGGTAGAAGCAAGTGAATTCACCTCGGGAGTTGGCGCTTGGACCATTTTGCACATGCAAAATGTAAAGGCGTTCCGGTGGAAACCGTTATCTTAATGAAGTGAGCTATGCGAACGGCATAGCTAACAAGGGTGGTACCGCGAGTGCACTCGTCCCTTATGTTAGGGGCGAGTTTTTTTATTTATATCGATCAGAGGAGGGTTTTTATGAAGGAGCGGTTACAACAGCTTCAACAAGAAGCACTTGAAAAAATTGAACAGGCAAACGATTTAAAAGCGCTCAATGACGTGCGCGTCGCATATCTCGGCAAAAAAGGTCCAATTACAGAAGTGCTGCGCGGCATGGGGGCGTTGTCTCCTGAAGAGCGTCCTGTCATGGGAGCGCTTGTGAACGAAGTGCGCGAAGTGATTCAAACAGCGCTTGAGGCAAGGCAAGCAACCCTTGAACAAGCAGAAGTCGAGAAAAAACTAGCGGCGGAAGCGATTGACGTGACACTTCCAGGACGTCCGATTAGACGCGGCAATCATCATCCGTTAACGCGCGTCATTGAAGAAATTGAAGATTTATTTATCGGCATGGGCTATACGATTGCTGAAGGACCGGAAGTCGAAAAAGACTATTACAACTTTGAAGCGCTCAATTTGCCAAAAGGTCATCCAGCGCGCGATATGCAAGATTCCTTTTATATTACAGAGGAAATTTTATTGCGCACGCATACGTCACCTGTGCAAGCGCGCACGATGGAAAAACATCAAGGACGCGGTCCAGTAAAAATCATTTGCCCGGGAAAAGTGTATCGCCGCGACAACGACGATGCGACACATTCGCATCAATTTACGCAAATTGAAGGGCTTGTCGTCGATGAACATATTCGCATGAGCGACTTAAAAGGAACGTTGCGCGAGTTTGCTCGCAAAATGTTTGGTGAAGATCGCGACATTCGTTTCCGCCCGAGCTTTTTCCCATTTACTGAGCCGTCTGTTGAAGTAGATGTTTCATGTGCCAATTGCGGTGGACACGGTTGCAGTGTATGTAAAGGAACAGGTTGGATTGAAATTTTAGGCGCTGGAATGGTTCATCCGAACGTGCTGGAGATGGCAGGATTTGATTCGAAAAAATATACCGGCTTTGCGTTCGGGATGGGGCCGGAGCGTATTGCGATGTTGAAGTACGGCATTGATGATATTCGTCATTTTTATCAAAACGATGTTCGTTTCTTGCAACAATTTAATCGGGTGTAAAAGGAGGTTGGAACGATGTTTGTTTCATATAAATGGCTACAACAATATGTTGATTTAACAAATATTACGGCAAAAGAATTGGCTGATCGCATCACAAAAGCAGGCATTGAAGTGGAAAGTGTTGAGGTGCGCAATAAAGGAATACAAGGTGTCGTCATCGGACATGTACTTGAGCGTGAACAACATCCGAATGCTGATAAATTAAGCAAATGTTTCGTTGATATCGGTGAAGGAGAGCCCGTGCAAATTATTTGCGGAGCGCCGAACGTCGCAAAAGGACAAAAGGTTGCCGTTGCTAAAGTAGGAGCTGTATTGCCTGGCAACTTTAAAATTAAACGCGCCAAATTGCGCGGTGAGGAATCGAACGGCATGATTTGCTCGTTGCAAGAACTTGGCGTGGAGTCAAAATTAGTGCCGAAAGAATACGCCGACGGCATTTTCGTTTTCCCAAGCGATGCGCCGGTCGGAGCTGATGCGCTAGAACTACTTTACTTGGATGATGAAGTGTTAGAGCTTAGTTTAACACCAAACCGTGCTGATTGCTTAAGCATGATTGGCGTTGCTTATGAAGTAGCGGCTATTTTAGGACGGAGCGTAAAGCTACCGGCAATCGAACTTCACGAAAACAGCGAAAGCGTTCATGATTATATTTCTGTGCGCGTCGATACGCCGAAAGACAATCCGTTATATGTGGGACGTATTGTGAAGAACGTGAAAATTGGTCCATCCCCTCTTTGGATGCAAGCGCGTTTAATGGCGGCCGGCATTCGCCCACATAATAATGTCGTTGATATTACGAACTATATTTTACTTGAGTACGGCCAGCCGCTTCATGCGTTTGACTACGATCGCCTCGGTTCAAAAGAAATTGTCGTTCGCCGCGCAAAAGCCGGTGAAACAATCGTGACGCTTGATGATGTAGAGCGCACGCTCACAGAAGAACATCTTGTCATTACAAACGGGAAAGAGCCTGTCGCTTTAGCTGGTGTGATGGGCGGTGCGAACTCGGAAGTATGTGATAAAACAGTAAACGTATTTATTGAAGCGGCATATTTTAACGGAGCAACGATTCGCCAAGCGGTCAAAGATCACGGATTGCGCAGCGAGTCGAGCACACGGTTTGAAAAAGGCATCGACCCAGCGCGCACGAAAGAAGCGCTTGACCGCGCGGCTATGTTAATGGCGGAATATGCTGGCGGCGAAGTCATTGGCGGCGTTGTGGAAGTGAACACACTGCAACGAAAAGATGTTGTTGTCACGATTACATTAGACCGTATCAATAACGTGCTTGGCACAACAATTACGAAAGAAGAAGTCGCAGGCATTTTAACGAACTTGCAATTTACGTTCACAGAAGAGAACGGAACGTTTACGATTACTGTTCCATCGCGCCGTCGCGATATCGCGATTGAAGAAGATATTATTGAAGAAGTGGCGCGTCTTTATGGGTATGACAACTTGCCAGCAACTCTTCCAGTCGGGGAAGCAAAGCCAGGGAAACTTACCCCATATCAAGCAAAGCGCCGCAAAGTACGCCGTTATTTAGAAGATGCGGGCTTATTCCAAGCGATTACGTACTCGCTCACGAACGAGGCGAAAGCGACGATGTTTGCGCTTGAAACGGCGGAACCGATCCGTCTTGCTCTTCCAATGAGCGAAGAACGCAGCGTCTTGCGACAAAGCTTAGTGCCGCACTTATTGGAAGCGGCAAGCTACAACCGCGCTCGCCAAGTCGAAAACGTCGCGCTATACGAAATCGGCTCGGTATACTTAGCTAACGGCGAGCACGAACTGCCAAACGAAAAAGAGCGGTTAGCCGGCGTCTTGACAGGAGTATGGCATGCGCATGTATGGCAAGGAGAGAAAAAAGCGGTTGATTTTTATGTCGCAAAAGGGATTTTAGATGGTTTGTTTGCGTTGCTAGGATTAGAAAACCGCGTGGAATACAAGCAAGCAAAACGCGAGCACCTTCATCCAGGGCGCACAGCCGATATGTTGCTAGACGGCAAAACAATTGGCTTTATCGCTCAGCTTCATCCGATCGTACAAAAACAATTTGATTTAAAAGAAACGTATGTGTTTGAACTAGACCTTGAAGTGTTACTGAAAGCGGAAGTAGACAACATTCGCTATACCGCGATTCCACGCTTCCCATCCATTACGCGCGATATTGCGCTCGTCGTCGATGAACATGTCGTCGCGGGTGAGTTGCAAAAAGCGATTATCGAAGCAGGCGGCGAACTGTTGAAAGACGTATCGATTTTCGACGTCTACAAAGGAGACCGCCTCCCAGAAGGCAAAAAATCAATTGCCTTTGCGCTCCGTTACTACGACCCAGAGCGGACGTTAACGGATGAAGAAGTAACAAACGTTCACGAACAAGTGATTAAAGCTGTTGAACAACAATTCGGCGCCACATTGCGCGGGTAAAACGAATCCCCTATCTGATGCACGAGCATTGGATGGGGGTTTTTATGTCCTCGTCGAATCGGTGAGAGTGTTTTTTGTCTAGTCCGCCAAAATTGGCGGGCGCACCGTCAAAAAATGGCGGGGTTCCGACACAAGTTGGCGGTGAAAGAGTGAGAAAATGGAGGTATAATGAGGTTGGATAGGAAAAATATACAAGGAGGGTTAAAATGGAGTTTCTATACCTAATTACTCTACCGATAATTGGTTCTTTATGGTTTTTAAATTTCACGATTTTTTTAAAAAGATTAAACAGTAATGAAAATACACACAATCAAACAATATTAGGTGTTCTGCTAACCTTTATCTTTATTTTTGTATTTGCGTACGGTTACTTGGCAACACATTAAATATTTCAACTTAGTGAAATGTTTAGCTTGTCGATTTTGTCGACAAGTTGGACTGAATAGTTATTTTTAAGTAATTCATTAACCTGTGGTGTTAGTTGAGAGCTAGCGCTCAATTAGCACCACGCGGATTTTATGGAAATTTTTTAATATATTTTTACGATTGAATTAAAAAACAGAACCATATCACACATCACTTCATCATTGACCATTCCGTGTTTCATAGTTATATTATTAAATAGTTAAATAATTGAACTATTTAGATAGGAGGCATCGAGCAGTGGAGCGAAGCATACAACAATTGATTGAGCGCTATTTATCCGTTTCGTTTCTCGTGAATAAGCGAGGGGCGGCGCTGATGAAATGTGAGTTAGATGATGTGACGCACGATCAATATTATGTATTGCGCCACATATATAAGCGAGGGGTGTGCACATCAACGGAATTGGCGGACGTGTTTGCGGTGAATAAAAGCGCCATTACCGCGATGACAAATCGTCTTGTTGAGAAAGGAATGATTGAACGAGGGAGAGGGGAAGATGATCGTCGTATTATTGCGCTTTCGCTGACGGAAAAGGGAAGGAAATGGCTTGAAGAAACAGAACAAAATGTGTATGAACTTGTGGAAGCAATTATGACGAAACTTTCACATGAAGAAATTGAACAGTTTATTCAAACGTATGAAAAGCTAGCGATGATTTTACAAGAAATGGGGGAAAGCAAATGAAAGCGATCATTCGCGGAAAGTGGGCCGTTTTGCTTCTTTGGATGTTAGCAGCCGTCGTACTGATGATGACTGCACCGAATATGGGGGAACTTGTGCGCGAAAAGGGGCAAATTACCGTTCCAGACGGCTATTCGTCTTCGCTTGCTAGCGAGCTACTAAAAGAAGTACAAAAACAAGAAAAGAAAGAAGGGGAAATGAGCGCTGTTCTCGTATTTCATCGAAAAGATCGATTGCAAGAAAAGGACTGGAAAGAAATCGAGAAAGCTGTAGAGCAACTGCAGGCGAAAAAAGAATCGCTCGGTTTAATACAAATCGTTTCACCGCTTGATGACAGCTCGCTAAAAGAAAAGCTCGTTTCAAAAGATGAAACAACGGCACTGATTTCGCTTCAATTAGAACGAAACAAACGTACAGCCAAAGAAATAAGCACAGCGCTTTATGAGGCGATCGAGCATATTGATGTGCCGCACTATTACACAGGTAGTTGGATGATCGATGAAGATGTCGTGCAAAGTTCACAAGAAGGGTTGAAAAAAACAGAAGGCATTACCGTTGTTTTTATTTTAGTTGTTTTATTTCTTGTGTTCCGTTCGCTCGTTGCTCCGTTTGTACCGTTGTTAACGGTCGGATTGACGTATGTTGTGTCGCAATCGATTGTCGCCTTTCTCGTTGACCGCGTCGATTTTCCGCTTTCTACATTTACGCAAACGTTTTTAGTTGCCGTTTTATTCGGAATCGGAACAGACTATTGCATTTTACTGCTTAGCCGTTTTAAAGAAGAACTAGCGAAACGAGAAGATCGAATAGAAGCGATTATTGCGACATATAAAACAGCAGGAAAAACGGTGATTTTTAGCGGACTGGCGGTGATGATCGGCTTTGCATCGATTGGATTATCGACGTTTAAATTATATCAATCCGCCTCAGCCGTCGCAGTTGGCGTCATTGTGTTACTTGTTGCGCTTGTTACGCTTGTGCCGTTTTTTATGGCTACACTTGGCGAAAAGTTGTTTTGGCCGATGAAAGGTGCGCTTGAACATAAACCGAGTAAATTATGGGATGTGGCAGGTCGCTTTTCTTTCGCACGACCACTATGGGCTCTTGTGATCGTAGCTATCATTACGTTGCCGATTTTATTTACGTATGACGGCAAACTTTCTTTTAACTCAATGGCGGAAATTGGCGATCGTTATCCTTCCGTCAAAGCGTTTAACATTATTTCTTCTCACTTTAGCGAAGGGGAAGCGATGCCGACGAAAATCGTCATGAAAAATGATGAAGCGATGGATGACGAGCAATATTACTATTTAATAGAAAAAATTAGCCGTGAAGTGGCAAATATTGATGGTGTGGATGCTGTTCGTTCGGTGACGCGTCCGCTTGGAGAGCCGATCGATCAATTGTTTGTGACAAAACAAGCGGAACAGTTAAAAGATGGATTAGGAAAAGGAGCAGACGGCATCGGACAAATTCGTTCCGGTTTAAGCGAAGCGAGCAACGAAATGGTGAAGTCAGCCCCGAAACTAGAGCAGGCGACGGGCGGCATTCGTGAACTCGTCAACGGAACGACGAAGTTGAAAACGGGAATGAACGATTTACAACAAGCATTGAAGCAATTAGAAGATGGCGTGCGAAGCGGAGCGCTCGGTGCAGCTGATTTAGAAAAAGGATTGCAGACGATACAAACGAATATGAAAAAGCTGCATGATGGAGCGAATGAATTGCGAAACGGATATGAGCAAGCAACGGGCGGGTTGCGTCAACTAAGCGAACAATATAAACAAATGGAAGCAGGACTTACTGCGATTTCGAAACAATTGCCACTTCTTTCTCAGTCGCTGAATCGCGTGGAAGAACGGCATGCGAGTTTGCGTGAAGATGCGGAGTATGCATATGTGAAGCAAGCGATTGAACAAATCAGTGTGCAAATGAATACACTCTCTCATGCGTTTGTCCAAGTGAATGATGCGCTACAACGGATTCAGCTCGGTTTGCAGCAGGCGAATGAATCGTTTGCGACAGTAACAAATGGACAAAAAGCACTCATGAATGGAATGGATGAAGTCATCGTTGGACTTAGAAAGCTTCGCTTAGGATTAGAGCAAGCGGCAGATGGGCAAGGACAAATTGTTCAACGACTGCCAGAAGTGACAAATGGACTAGCGAAAGTAAATGAAGGACAACAGCAATTGCTTACAGGTTTTTCACAACTCAATGGTCAAATAGATCAACTCATCTCAGGATTAAATCAAAGCGTCGATGGATTGAGACAAGTAGAAAATGGATTACAGTCCGCAAAACAGTACGTTTCTAACTTAGCGAATGCGCCAGATGAAGAAATGGCAGGGTGGTATATGCCACCACAATTGTTGACGAGCAAGGAATTTGCGCAGGCGAAGGAAGCGTATATGTCGAAAGACGGAAAAGTAGTGACGTTCGACATTGTTTTTTCGTCCAATCCATATGAAACGGAAACGATGGAAAAAATCGCAGAAGTGAAAGAAGCGATCGCTCGGGCGGTGAACGGTACGAAACTTGAGCATGCGAAAGTAGGCGTTGGTGGCGTGACAAGCATATACTCAGATTTACGCGACATTTCTGCTGACGATTATGCGCGCACGTCATTATTTATGCTTATAGGTATTGCGATCATTTTAATTGTTCTCCTTCGTTCGTTTATTATGCCTGCGTACTTAATGTTATCGCTTATTTTAACGTATTATACGTCGATGGCATTCACTGAACTTGTATTTGTCAATATGCTTGGCTATGAAGGGGTGAACTGGGCTGTTCCGTTTTTTGCGTTCGTTATTTTAATGGCCCTTGGCATTGACTATAGCATTTTCTTAATGGACCGCTTTAATGAATATCGCGACAAAAACGTTCAAGAAGCGATGCTTGAAGCGATGCGTCACATGGGAACAGTCATTATTTCCGCAGCGGTCATTTTAGGAGGAACGTTTGCGGCGATGTATCCATCGGGTGTGCTATCACTCTTGCAAATTGCGACGATTATTTTAACAGGCCTTTTCTTATATGCGCTGATCGTTTTGCCGTTATTTATTCCGGTGATGGCGAAAACGTTTGGACGGGCGAATTGGTGGCCATTTATGAAGTAAGAGCGGGTGTCGATGCCCGCTTTTTTTGTGATATAATGTAAAAAAATAGTTTCTGGAATGAAACGAAGTGAGAAAAATGAATATGTCTGAACTAAACGATTGGATTTTTTCACGCAAAGGAAATGTGGAACGAGATATGTTACATCGTTGAAGAAACAACAAAAGCATGACTTTTGTTGTTGGGCAGCTGTCAACCTGCCCTGATGCAACCCCAAATGAAGGAAGGAGGACACCGTCCGCTTGCACTTCTGGGGAGTTGCAAGCCCACGACTTTAGTCGTTGGGTAGTTGATATATCTGCAAATCGTGGTAAGATAAAAGGTAGAATTTTGCCGAAACGGGAGATCGGATGAATGGGGGAAACGGTTTGAAGGAGCAGCAAAAAACGCGCATTACAGTAGATATATACGGGCAACAATATTCGATCGTCGGAACAGAAAGTTCAAGTCACATTCGTCTCGTTGCGTCAATTGTTGATGATAAAATGCGTGAAATTAGTGCGAAAAATCCGACGCTTGATACGAGTAAGCTCGCCGTACTAACGGCTGTCAATATCGTTCATGAATATATTAAACTAAAAGATGAATACGATCGTCTTTTGCGAAAAATGAATAAAGAAAAGGATGATGACAGCGATGATTGATTTGTTCATTTGTTTCATCCTTCTCATGGGACTAATGATTGGATTGAAACGAGGATTTATTTTGCAATTTATTCATATGACAGGTTTTTTTATCGCGTTTATCGTTGCGTATAAATATTACGACCAACTAGCGCCGCGGCTGAAGTTGTGGGTGCCGTATCCGAGCTTCGGCGACGGTGAGACGATGAAATTGCTCATTGAAAGCACAAATTTAGATGAAGCATATTATCGTGCGATTGCATTTGCTTTGTTGTTTTTTGTTACGAAAATCGTGATGCAAATGATCGGTTCAATGTTAGATTTCGTCGCACAGTTGCCGCTTCTAAAAAGCGTAAACCGTTGGGCAGGCGGGGCGCTTGGATTTATGGAAGTGTATTTGCTTTTATTCGTGCTTTTATACGTGAGTGCCCTTGTTCCTGTGTCTGCCATTCAACAACCGCTCCACGACTCATTGATCGCTAGTTTGATCGTCAAACATACACCGATTTTATCCGACTTTGTGAAGCATATGCTCGTGCAATATATGGCGTAAAAACTTCTCCGTTTGAGAGAAGTTTTTTCGTCGAAAGGAAGGGAATAAAATGGAAAAAAGTAAAAAAGAAGCGATTCGTTTGCTTGAAACAATCGCTTTATATATGGAGATCAAAGGAGAAAATCCGTTTAAAGTGTCCGCCTTTCGCAAAGCAGCTTCAGCGTTAGAACGAGATGAACGCGCCTTAACACATATTGCTGATTTTACATCGATTGCAGGCATTGGGAAAGGAACCGCGGCCGTTTTACAACAATGGCTGCAGACAGGGACGAGCGATGTGCTTGAACAGTTAAAAAAAGAAATTCCTGAAGGATTGTTTCCGCTTTTAAAATTGCCGGGACTTGGCGGGAAAAAAATTGCTAAGCTGTATCATGAGCTACGTGTGACCGATATCGAAACATTAAAAGAGGCATGTTTAGCTCAACGAGTGCGACAATTAAGCGGTTTCGGCGCAAAAACAGAAGAAAACATTTTAGCCGCACTCGCTAATCTCTATGCGCGTCCTGAGCGGTTGCCGATTGCATTCATGCTTGAAGTGGCTTTAGATGTCGAACGTCAGCTTGCGAAGATGGAAGGGATTGTTCAGTTTTCGCGCGCGGGCAGTTTGCGCCGTGTATGCGAGACGATAAAAGATTTAGATTTTATTATTGCAACAAACGATCATTCGCGTGTTCGTGAGCAGTTGTTGCAACTTGAACATATTCATGACGTTGTTGCAAACGGTGACACGAAAGTATCGTTGCAGTTAAAGTATGAGTATGTTGTCAATGTTGATTTCCGCATCGTTTCTCCTGAACATTTTGCTACGACGCTTCATCATTTTACTGGTTCAAAAGATCATAACGTGCGCATGCGTCAGTTAGCGAAAGAACGTGGTGAAAAAATTAGCGAGTACGGTGTGGAGCATATACAAACAGGTGAAGTGAAAACGTTTGCGACAGAAGAGCAATTTTTTGCTCATTTTCATTTGCCGTTTATTCCTCCAGAACTGCGTGAAAGTGGACAAGAAGTCGATGAATATGACGGGACGCCGCTCCTTTCGTTAGCCGATATACGCGGCGATTTACATATGCATACGACATGGAGCGACGGTGCGTTTTCGATTGAACAAATGGCGGAAGCATGCCGGAAAAAAGGGTATCGTTATATGGCGATTACCGATCATTCGCAGTTTTTAAAAGTAGCCAATGGGTTAACTGTCGAACGATTAAAACGGCAACAAGAAGAAATTGCTCGCCTGAACGAACAATACGATGACTTTGTTATTTTATCTGGCATTGAAATGGATATTTTACCAGATGGAACGTTAGATTTTTCTGATGATATATTACAAACCGTTGACTTTGTCATCGCTTCCATTCATTCCGCTTTTTCACAACGAGAAGAAACGATAATGAAACGTCTAAAAGAAGCGCTAATGAATCCATATGTTCATATGATTGCTCATCCGACTGGACGGTTAATTGGCGAGCGAAGCGGATACGCTGTAAACATAGATGAATTGTTACAGCTTGCGAAAGAAACAAATACGGTGCTAGAACTAAATGCAAATCCACATCGCCTCGATTTAACGTACACCTATTTACAAAAAGCGCAGCAACTTGGTGTTAAAATTGCGATTAACACAGATGCGCACAATATTCGTATGCTTGATGATATGGAACTCGGTGTTGCATTCGCACGGAAAGGATGGATTCGAAAAGAGACGGTCATTAATACATGGGATGTCGACCAACTCATGTCTTTTTTACGAAAATAAACAGCAGGAGGGTTACTCGGTGCACGTGAAAACGTTACACATTGTTGAGTTTGATAAAGTAAAAGCACAACTTGCGGAATATGCGTCTTCCTCATTAGGAAAAGAAAAAGTTGTAGCGCTTATGCCGTCATCACATGTTGAAGAAGTTGTGCGTTGGCAAGAAGAAACAGATGAAGCGGCAACGGTTCTTCGTTTGCGCGGTCACGTTCCGTTAGGTGGTATATTTGATGTACGCCCACAAACGAAGCGTGCGAGCATCGGGGGAACGCTTAGCCCACATGAACTTCTCGATATCGCAAGCACGATGCGAGCGGCAAGGCAGTTGAGAAAATTTTTAGAAGGGACGGAGGCAGAGCTTCCGCATATGATGGCATATGCCGAGCGAATCGTCCCCCTCGTTGAGCTTGAGCAACATATATATCGCTGTATTGATGAAAGCGGGGAAGTGCTTGATGAAGCAAGTGATCGGCTTCGTTCGTTGCGCCACCAACTACGCACGATTGAAGGGCGAGTGCGCGATAAGTTAGAAAGTATTATTCGCTCATCATCCGCTCAAAAAACATTGTCTGATGCGATTATTACGATTCGTAACGATCGGTACGTCATTCCAGTCAAGCAAGAATATCGCCATACGTATGGTGGCATTGTACACGATCAGTCTTCATCGGGCGCGACGTTATTTATTGAACCGCAATCAGTTGTAGAATTAAACAATGAACTGCAACAATTGCGTGTAAAAGAAAAGCAAGAAATTGAACGGATTTTAAGTGAATTATCTGCCTCTGTGGGAGAGCAGGCGACAACGATTATTGAAAACGTTGCATTGCTCGCACATCTTGACTTTTTGTTCGCTAAGGCAAAATATGCTAAAGTGATCAAAGCAACAAAGCCAGCGATCAATGAGCGTGGATATATTCGCCTCATTCAAGCTCGTCATCCGCTTATTCCACCTGATCAAGTCGTTCCAAACGATATTGAACTAGGAAACGACTACACGACAATGGTAATTACAGGACCGAATACCGGGGGGAAAACGGTCACGTTAAAAACGATTGGCTTGTTTACCATCATGGCGCAAGCTGGATTGCAAGTACCAGCGTTAGACGGATCGCAACTAGCCGTATTTCGTTCGGTGTATGCTGATATTGGAGATGAGCAATCGATTGAACAAAGTTTAAGTACGTTTTCTTCTCATATGGTCAATATTGTTGAGATTTTAAAACAAGTGGACGAGCATAGCCTCGTTTTATTTGATGAGCTTGGTGCAGGAACGGATCCACAAGAAGGTGCAGCATTAGCCATTGCTATTTTAGATGAAGTGCATAACCGTGGCGCCCGCGTCGTAGCGACAACACACTATCCTGAATTAAAAGCATACGGCTATAATCGTCGTGGTGTGATGAATGCAAGCGTTGAATTTGACATCGAAACGTTAAGTCCGACGTATAAACTATTGATCGGTATTCCCGGTCGAAGCAATGCGCTTGATATTTCTCGTCGGCTCGGATTAGATGAACATATTATTGCGCGCGCACGCACGTATATTAGTGCGGAAAACAATGAAGTCGAAAATATGATTGCTTCTCTAGAGCAAAGTAAAAAGCGGGCAGAAGAAGAGTGGGAGCGAGCAGAAAAACTTCGTCAAGAAGCGGAACAGTTGCGAAACGAATTAGAAAAGCAGTGGAACGAATGGCATGAACAACGTGATCGTTTGCTAGAAAAAGCGAAAGAAGAAGCAGAACTGATTGTGAAAAGAGCGATGAAAACCGCAGAAGAAGTCATTCAAAACCTTCGCGAGATGCAAAAACAACAAGCGGTCGCGATGAAAGAACATGAACTCATCGATGCGCGTAAAAAGCTAGAAGAAGCTATACCACAAATCGACACGAAAAAGAAAAAGCGAGTGCAGAAAGAAAAGCAACCTTTACAACCTGGTGATGAAGTGAAAGTCACCCACCTCAATCAAAAAGGGCAGTTGATTGAGAAAGTATCCGACAAAGAGTGGCTTGTGCAAATCGGTATTTTAAAAATGAAAGTGGATGAAGAAAATTTGCAGTATGTAAGCAGTCCAACGCCAATGGAGACAAAGCCGATTGCGACGGTGAAAGGACGCGATTATCACGTTCCGCTTGAGCTAGATTTGCGTGGTGAACGATATGAAGATGCGTTGCTTCGCGTTGAAAAGTATATTGATGACGCAGTATTAGCAGGGTACCCACGCGTGTCCATTATTCACGGAAAAGGAACAGGCGCACTTCGAAAAGGGGTGCAACAATATTTACAAAATCATCGTTCGGTGAAAAGCATTCGGTTTGGTGAAGCGACTGAAGGGGGAACAGGCGTCACCATTGTCGAATTACGATGACAGGAGGAACTATGAGCGCTTTTTGGGAAAATGAAATGATTCATATTGCTGCCAATTTTAGTGTCGTCATTTTATGTTTAGTTTTATTTTTAGCTATTTTTGAGCTTGTGACGAAATATAAAAACTGGGAAGAAATTAAAAAAGGAAATATGGCGGTAGCGATGGCGACAGGCGGAAAAATATTTGGTATTGCGAATATTTTTCGTTATTCAATCGATCATCACGATTCACTATTAACGATGATCGGTTGGGGGATTTATGGCTTTGTTTTGCTTTTAGTCGGTTATTTTATTTATGAGTTTTTAACACCAAAGTTTAACATTGACGATGAAATTGCCAACGATAATCGCGCGGTAGGATTTATTTCGATGGTCATTTCCATCGGTTTGTCGTTTGTCATCGGAGCAAGTATACGGTGAGAGGAGAAAGAAATGGAAACGTTAGCGAAAGTATTGCTTGTATTGTGCGGTGTATTTTTACTTATAGGTGTCATATACCTTACGTTTTTTGCATAAAAGGTGTCAGTAGGCACCTTTTTTTATTTTTTAATTTTTTTGATACAAAAATTTCAGAAAATATTATAAAATATAAATAATCTTATAGTAAAAGGGGGAAGAGAAATGGAGAAGCCATGGCTAGCGTTATATCCTCAGCAAGTTCCTCATTCAATTGATTATCCGCGCAAGCCGTTGCAACAATTTTTAAAAGAAGCGGCGGAGCAGTTTCCGCACAAAACAGCGATTCACTTTTTAGGAAAGGAGTTGACGTACAAAGAAATATATGAGCAAGCGATCAAGTTAGCGTCGTATTTGCAACAGCTCGGTTTAGAAAAAGGCGATCGCGTATCGATTATGTTGCCAAATTGTCCTCAAGCGGTCATTAGCTATTATGCCGTTTTGTTTGCAGGTGGTATTGTCGTGCAAACAAATCCGCTATATACCGAGCGAGAGTTGCAATATCAGTTAAATGACAGCGGTGCAAAAATTATTATTGCTCTTGATTTACTTTATCCAAGAATCATAAAAGTGAAAGCGCATACAAATGTTGAACATATGATCATTACAAGTATAAAAGATTATTTACCGTTTCCGAAAAACGTATTATATCCGTTTGTACAAAAGAAACAAACAGGAATGATTGTGCGCGTCAAACATGAAGGAGATTGTCATTTGTTTACGAAAGCATTATCGTTAGCGAGTGGAAAAGTAAAAGAAGCGCATGTTGATCCGGTCGAAGATGTTGCTCTGCTTCAATATACAGGTGGAACGACAGGATTTCCGAAGGCGGCCATGCTTACACACTATAATTTAACAGCAAACACGTTTATGTGTACAAAATGGATGTATAAATGTGAGCGCGGCAATGAATCGATTCTCGGAGTGCTTCCGTTTTTCCACGTATATGGGATGACGGCGGTCATGAACTTATCCATTATGGAAGGATATAAAATGATTTTATTGCCAAAGTTTGATGTTGAAACGACGTTAAAAACGATCGAAAAACAGCGGCCAACGCTATTTCCGGGGGCGCCAACAATTTACATCGCGCTACTGAACCACCCGAGTTTGAAAAAATACGATTTATCATCGATTAAAATATGTATTAGCGGCTCAGCTCCACTTCCAGTTGAAGTGCAAGAACAATTTGAAACGGTAACAGGCGGAAAAATTATTGAAGGATACGGTTTAACAGAAGCATCCCCTGTGACGCATTCCAATTTCATTTGGGATGGAAAACGAATCAAAGGAAGTATCGGTGTGCCTTGGCCAGATACAGAGGCGATGATCGTTTCATTAGAAACAGGTGAGCGGGCAAATGTAAATGAAATCGGAGAAATTGTTGTTCGTGGACCGCAAGTGATGAAAGGGTATTGGAATCGCCCAGAAGAAACGGCTGCGACGCTTCGGGACGGATGGCTATATACAGGTGACTTAGGCTATATGAACGACGAAGGTTATTTCTTTGTTGTAGATCGGAAAAAAGATATGATTATTGCGAGCGGTTATAACGTATATCCGCGCGAAGTAGAAGAAGTGTTATATGAGCATCCGAAAGTGCAAGAAGCGGTCGTCATTGGTGTCCCTGATGCTTATCGCGGTGAGACGGTAAAAGCATTTATTGTGCTGAAAGAAGGAGAACAGTGCACAGAAGAAGAGCTTGACCAATTTATGAGAAGTAAATTGGCGGCATATAAAGTGCCACGCATTTATGAATTTAGAAAAGAATTGCCAAAAACAGCAGTCGGAAAAATATTGCGCCGTGCGCTTGTTGAAGAAGAAAAAGAAAAGCAAAAATAACCTTTGCACGTTTTTTCTTGACACGCTTTTGACCTCTCTTTAAAATAAAAATATGAATGATTGTTCATTCATATTTTTGAAAGGGAGAATGCAAAGTTGAAACGCGATAAACCGAAGTTTAAACAAATTATTGATGCAGCTGTGATCGTCATTGCTGAAAATGGCTACCATCAAGCGCAAGTCTCGAAAATTGCGAAACAAGCGGGTGTAGCGGATGGTACGATCTACTTGTATTTTAAAAATAAAGAAGATATTTTAATTTCGTTGTTTCAAGAAAAAATGGGATATTTTATCGAAAAAATTGAAGAAGAAATAGAAGGAATTTCGAGTCCGTCGGAGAAGTTGTTCTTGTTGATTCAAAAACATTTTCAAATGTTAGCGGCAGAGCCGCATTTAGCAATCGTTACCCAATTGGAACTTCGACAATCGAATAAATCGTTACGTCTGAAAATTAACGAAATTTTGAAAGGATATTTGAAAGTAGTCGATCGTATTGTACAAGAAGGGATTGACAAAGGGGAATTTCGTTCGGATTTAGACGTACGGCTTACGCGTCAAATGATTTTCGGAACCATTGACGAAATGGTGACGACATGGGTAATGAATGAGCAAAAATATGATCTTGTCGCATTAGCAAGACCGGTTCATCAGTTGTTAACGAAAGGTTGTTGTGTATAAACAACAACCTTCCGGATATATACGAAGGAGGGGGAACATGTTTTCCGTTCAACAAGAGGGGTATGTGACAATTTTGACGCTTCATCGTCCGCCAGCCAATGCCTTAGCCTCTTCTGTTTTGAAAGAGCTTTCAGAACGGCTTGATACACTAAAAGAAGATGATCAAGTGCGTGTCATTGTTCTTCATGGGGAAGGAAGATTTTTTTCAGCTGGTGCGGATATTAAAGAATTTACAGCGATTGATGCGAGCGAACAAGCGGCTGAACTCGCTCGTGCAGGGCAACAAGTGATGGAGAAAATTGAACAGTTTCCGAAACCGATTATTGCGGCCATTCACGGTGCCGCACTCGGTGGAGGTTTAGAGTTGGCGATGAGTTGCCATCTGCGCATCGTATCTGAAACTGCTAAACTTGGTTTGCCAGAACTACAGCTTGGCATTATTCCTGGATTTGCAGGTACGCAGCGTTTGTTGCGCCACGTCGGTATGGCAAAAGCGTTAGAAATGATGTGGACAAGCGAACCGATAACAGGAGTAGAAGCTGTTCAATGGGGGCTAGCAAATCAAGCGGTGCCAGAAGAACAGTTGCTTCATACAGCAAAGCAACTTGCACAAAAAATTGCTCAAAAGAGCCCGATTTCTGTTCAAGCGGTATTGCAGCTTGTTAATGAGGCAAGAACAAAAATGTTCCACGAATGTGTGGAAAAAGAGGCGCAACTTTTTGGGCAAGTATTTGTCACGGAAGATGCGAAAGAAGGTATTTCTGCATTTATTGAAAAACGGACACCACAGTTCCGAGGAAAATAAGAGGGGGAGAGAAGCATGAATATTTTCGTATTAATGAAACGTACATTTGATACGGAAGAAAAAATTGTGATTCAAAATGGGAAAGTAAGTGAAGAAGGTGCGGAATTTATCATTAATCCGTACGATGAATATGCGATTGAAGAAGCGATTCAAGTGCGCGATCAACACGGTGGAGAAGTGACAGTTGTCACCGTCGGGAACGAAGATGCGGAAAAAGAGCTTCGCACAGCGCTTGCGATGGGGGCCGATAAAGCGGTGCTCATTAACATTGAAGACGATGTAGAAAACCGCGATCAATATACAACGGCAAAAGTGCTTGCGGAGTATTTAAAAGATAAAGAAGCCGATTTAATTTTAGCAGGGAACGTAGCGATTGACGGTGGTTCAGGTCAAGTCGGCCCACGCGTTGCTGAATTGTTAGGCATTCCTTACGTAACGACAATTACGAAACTAGAAATTGATGGAACAAATGTGAAAGTGGTGCGCGATGTTGAAGGGGACGAAGAAGTGATTGAAACATCGTTACCGTTATTAGTGACGGCGCAACAAGGTTTAAATGAACCGCGTTATCCGTCATTGCCGGGGATTATGAAAGCGAAAAAGAAACCGCTTGAGGAATTAGAGCTTGATGATTTGGATTTGGAAGAAGAAGATGTCGAAGCGAAAACGAAAACGATTGAAATCTTTTTACCACCGAAAAAAGAAGCGGGGAAAATTTTACAAGGTGACATTTCGGAGCAAGTAAAAGAACTCGTTTCACTTCTTCATACGGAAGCAAAAGTCATTTAATAGGGGGATGGGGATTATGGCAAGAAAAGTGTTAACATTAGCTGAAGTGCGCGATGGAGCGTTGCGCAACGTATCGTTTGAAGCAATTGCTGCGGCAAAAACGATCGCGGAAGGCGGAGAGGTTGTTTCTGTCGTTGTCGGAGCGAGCGTTCGCTCATTAGCGAATGAGCTCATTGCTTACGGTGCAGACCGTGTCATTGTTGTCGAGCATGAAAAATTAGCGGCTTATACACCAGACGGTTATGCTCAAGCGTTGCAAGCGGTTGTCGAGCAAGAGAAGCCAGAAGGAATTGTATTCGGACATACAGCGCTTGGAAAAGATTTATCGCCAAAACTTGCTGCAAAATGGCAATCTGGGCTTGTGTCCGACGTTGTTGCTGTTGAAGAAACGGGAGGAAATATCGTTTTTACGAGACCAATTTATTCGGGTAAAGCGTTTGAAAAGAAAATTGTTACAGATGGTTTCATGTTTGTTACCGTTCGTCCGAACAACATCGCTCCACTTGAAAAAGATGAGAGTCGTACAGGTGCGATCGTTGACGTGCAAGTAGATATAAAGGATTTACGCACAATCGTTCGTGACGTTGTGCGAAAAACAGCAGAAGGTGTCGATTTATCTGAAGCGAAGGTGATTGTTGCTGGAGGACGTGGCGTCAAAAGTGCCGAAGGATTCGAGCCATTGAAAGAGTTAGCGAACTTGCTTGGCGGTGCGGTTGGGGCATCGCGTGGGGCGTGCGATGCAGGATATTGCGACTATTCTCTTCAAATCGGTCAAACGGGAAAAGTCGTTACACCAGATTTATATATTGCATGCGGCATTTCTGGTGCTATCCAACATTTAGCAGGCATGTCTAACTCGAAAGTGATCGTAGCGATTAATAAAGATCCAGAAGCGAACATTTTCAAAGTAGCAGACTACGGCATCGTTGGTGACTTATTTGAAGTCGTTCCGCTTTTAATTGAGGAGTTTAAAAAATTAAAAGTACATTCGTAAGGCAGAGCATGATGCTTTGCCTTTTCTTTTCAGCATATTTTTTAACGACAAGGAAATAGTAGAAGCGAAGCAAAAGATTGGCGTAATGAATACGTTCAATGGTATACTATGTGCATGGAACTGAAATGCTTAAGGAGGAATGAAACATGGCAATTGTAAATGCAACAGATCAAACGTTTGTAAATGAAGTAAAAGAAGGAGTTGTGCTCGTTGACTTTTGGGCACCTTGGTGCGGACCTTGCAAAATGATTGCACCTGTATTAGAAGAAGTTGATCGCGAGCTTGGCGGCAAAGTGAAGGTTGTGAAAGTAAACGTCGATGACAACCCAGAAACAGCTGGAAAATTTGGCGTTATGAGCATCCCAACGTTGTTTGTCTTTAAAAATGGTGAAGTTGTCGACAAAACAGTTGGTTTCCAGCCAAAAGAAGCGCTTGTTGGTCTTTTAAGCAAACATTTATAATCGACATGCCTCGGAGAAACCCGAGGTATTTTTTTTGAAATTTTATATTGACATTGAAAATCGTTCTCTACTATAATGATAACGGTTAATGAAAATCGTTATCAAAAAAGGGGGATACATACGAAATGAAAAAACGTCAATTAAAAGCTGTATTTGCCATGTTTTTATTAGCAGGTGGAGTGCTTGCAGGTTGCGGCCAACAAAAAACGGAAACGACAGAGAAGAAGGAAGAAACAAAAGTAGAGGAAAAACAAGAAGAGCAACAACAAGCTGAACCTGAGCAAGCAGAAGAGCAAGTAAACGTTCAAGCGTTCATTGATGCTTATAAAGCGATCAAAGCAGAAACAGAAAAAGCGAAAGAAGGACAACCAGTTGATTGGAGCCTTGTGGAAAAAACATATACAGAGCAACTACAAAAGCCAATTAACGAACTAGATGGTACATTTGCCCAAACGATTGAAGCAGCGATTCAAGGTGGAAAAAGCGGAGAGCTAAACGTACATCCAGCGCGCCAAATTGTAGATAAAGTGACGCAGTCGTATTTTTATCAGTTGCAAAAGAAATTGCAAAAAGACGTTGTAGCTGCACTTGAAGCTGGCGACCAACAAAAAGCGACAACATTGTTCGAACAAATTAAGTTGCTAGCAGCGGAAATTTTCGTTCCAACAGCGATGAAACGTGATGAATATTATCAATTAACAGGAGAATCTAGCCTTGAGCAAAGCATTAACGCTGGTTTAGCTGCGCAAGAAGAAGCGTTAAAAGCAAATAACGTAGATGATTTTAAAGTGTACATTCAGTTAACGGATAAATCGATCTATCGCAGCTTCTATTTAGCATCAAAATCATATGCTGAAAAAATTGAAGCAGGTGTGAAAGAAGGTAAAGCAGAAGATGAGCTAAAAGGTCAACAAGCAGAAGCGTGGGGCTTTTTACAAGCGATCAAAGGCTCTTTAGCTGAAGGAGATGAAGCTGCAACAACTCGTTTAGATGAGATTTTATCATTGAATAATGATTACAAAAACATTAAAGCAGAAGAAGTAAGCGCATTATATGCAAAAGCGTTGTTTGGCAAAATGAAAGGCTATCATGAAAAAGCATCGGCACAGTTAGACGAAAATAACGTTGTCGAAGCGAAAGCAAAAGCGTTAGAAGGAAACATGTTCTTAAAGGCGATCGAATTAGATGTGAAAGCAAAATTAGGTGAGCAAAAGGCTGCAGACGTGTTTGCTACTGCAGAAAAATGGTATAACGCCATTGCTGAAAACAAAAAAGATGAAGCTGCTCAACATAGCAAAGCTGTGCTTGATGCTGTCAGTGCGATCATTCAATAAAAAAGAGCCGCGCATAACACGCGGCTTTTTTATTATGATACAATAGTAGCGCATAAACGATGAGGGAGTCAGATAAATGGCAAAAGTATGTATCACAGGTGGAGCAGGATTTATTGGTAGTCATCTAGGAAAAAAAATGCTTGAACTTGGACATGAACTTGTTGTGATCGACAACTTCCAGCCATATTACTCAACATATCGGAAACAGCGTCAGCTTCAACAAATAAAAGACGTCGGTTTTTTTCACTTTTACGATGTAGATATTTTGCAAGCGGATGTTTTAAAACAAATTTTTTTACATCACCGCCCTAATGTTGTGTTTCATTTAGCAGCGTTACCTGGCGTACAGCCATCATTAACGGAGCCGCTTGCGTATATTGACTACGATGTGAAAGCGACAGTAAACGTATTGCAAGCAGCAGGGGAGGCGGAGGTTGAGCATGTGTTGTTCGCCTCTTCTTCTTCTGTGTACGGCGATCAAGCGTTTCAGCCATTAAAAGAAGATATGGCGAATGGACAAGTCGTTTCCCCGTATGCAGCGGCAAAATATAGTGCGGAATCGTTTTGCCATGCATATGCGCATATATACGGTTACACGATGACGATTTTTCGTTATTTTACTGTATACGGACCGTGGGGGCGGCCGGATATGGCCATTAGCAAATTTATTCGTCAATTGTTGCGCGACGAGCCGATTACCGTTTACGGTGAACATACCGCTCGCGATTATACGTTTATTGATGACATTGTTGATGGAATGATTCGAGCGCTAGATCGGAAAGGGGCAAGTGATGTGTTTAACCTTGGGGCTGGTCAACCGGTGACGATGAAGCAGTTGCTTGCAGAGTTCCAAGCTCATTTTCCACATATGCGCATTCATTACGAACCTTCTCGGCTTGGCGATGTTGTCGCTACATGGGCGGATATTACGAAAGCGAAAGAACAGCTCGGATATGAGCCGCGCGTATCGTTACGAGAAGGATTAGCAAAGACGATTGAATGGGCGAAGCAATATGAAAAATAAACAAATCAACATCGTGATACGGCTCATTAGCTTTCTGTTTATTGCAATGTTTATATGGATGACTGTTCAACATTTTAATGCCCAACTGTTGTTCGATCTTATGCACACGCTTGTTTCGCAACCGTGGCATGCAAGTTATATGTTCATCATGTATGGGCTTGCCTTTGTTTTGCGTGCAATGGCATGGAAATGGTATTTGCCTCAGGCTCGTTTTCAAACGTGTATCGATGGGTTATTTGCTAGTTTATTTATCAATCACATTTTTCCGATTAAAATTGGCGATGCTGCTCGCATTGGCATATGCGCAAGGCGAGATCGCATCTCGTTTGCGATTGTTGCCGAGTCTGTCATTGTATTACGCCTTCTCGATTTGCTTGTTTTATTTTTCTTTGCTTTTTTTGGTGCAGTCGTTTATATGCACACCGTTATTCGTTCCGCCGTTATTTTTCCCCTCGTTTTCGGCGGTATCGTTATGTTGTTTTTCGTCCTTCGACGCATCGACTTGTCATGGCTACAAAAACATAAACAACATTGGAACATGATATGGAAAAGCCGTCGCTTTGTGCCGATTGTTGTTGCTGTTGTTTTCAGTTGGATATGTGAAGCTGTCGTTTTGTTTGAAATGGCGAAAATGGTTGCCTTTCCACTTTCATTTGCTCAATCGTTATGGGTAAATAGTATGACCGTTGGAGGACAAATATTTCAAATGACTCCTGGAGGATTAGCTACGTATGAAGCCGTTATGGCATTTGCGTTAACGCGCATTCATCCGTATTGGGAACAAGCATACGCCCTTGCGTTAGTGACCCATTTGTTTAAATTTTTATTTTCTTATGTCGTCGGACTATATGTATGGTTTCGCATCCCGACATTATGGACATTCGTTCGAAAGGAGGACGCAGCGTGAAAAAAGCATCGAAGTTTGAAAAAATAGCGGCAAGATGTTGGAACTTATTAAATGAAGGAAAACCATTTACTCCAATTTTTGTCATCGGAACGATCGTTCTTTTTCATTTATTTGATGGTATGACGTTGGAAGAAGGGGAAAAGTTATTTCGTAGCTTTTTACTCACCATCCCCCTTTTCGTTTTGTACTACGTATATGACTATCCGTTATTTTTACGTAACTATTTATGGGTTCCGTACGTCATGTTTTTAATGATTTGGTCTTTCGTTCCAACGAGCTTACTTTTGCTTGCTGTCAGTCTCTACTTCTTTTTTACCGTTTTCTTTTGGGGAACGTTATATTATCATTTACGCATTGGAACAACGTGGTTGAACTTCACTCGCTTTTGGAAACTCGTATTAAAAAATAGCGACTCTACAAGCGGAAATGCACAAGAACAATTACCGAAAGTGTTGCTTCTTCTTTCTATGTGGGAATACGGGATGCAACATGATGTACATGTTCCGTCATTCATTGCTTTTTACGCATTTGTTTTCATATGGTCGTTTGTTTTGCATCGCTATTTATTTGACTGGAAACCGAAAGTCATCGATCAGTACACGAACAATGTGCCGACAAATGATAAGCCGTTGAGTGATCGCGTCATCGTCCTCGTGATTGATGGGATGAGAAAAGATCGTTTTGAACAAGCAAACGCTCCATTTTTAAAATCGCTCCGTGCCAACGGAACAGATTTTACACAAATGGAAACAGTATATCCTGCTCGGACGGTCGTTTGTTTTACGTCGATGCTTACAGGAACGTATCCGTTTGAGCACGGTATTCGTTCAAATATGGTATGGAAGTTAGGCATTCGAGTAGAAAGTATTTTTGATTCACTTCGAAAAGCAGGGAAAAAAGGAAAAGTGCTCGGTATCGCTCATCTTGTCGATTCCCTAGGAAATGATGTCGAAACAGTGACAGCTGTCATGCATAACGATGTGGCAGACCGTAACATTATGGAGCGAGCGAAACAAATCATGGCCGAACAAGATTTAGATTTATTTGTTGTTCAATTTATTGGAACGGATCAAACCGGTCATAGTCGCGGTGTACATTATGATGAGTATGTGCAAAAAATTGAAGAAGTTGATCGGCTCATTCAACAATTTGTTGAATGGTTGCATGAGCAAGGGAAAATGGACAACACGACGCTCATCGTTTGTGCCGATCATGGACAAGCAGATGGCATTGGTGGACACGGCCATTTAGACGAAGGAGAACGATATGTCCCATTTTTCATGTACGGTCCGATGATTGAAAAAGGAAAGCGCATTGACGAAAAACATAGCCTCGTTTCCCTTGCTCCAACGATTGCTTATTTGTTAGGAGCTCCATATCCGAGCCATAGCCGTGGCCCTGTGTTAGTCGAAGCGCTGAAGAAAGAGGGAAGATGATGAAAGTCGTTGTATTTTTGCCTGCACATAACGAGGAAGAAGCGATTGGAGAAGTCATTCGTCGCATTCCGAGACATATTGGATCGAATATAGAAGTGCATGTACTAGTTGTTGACGACGGCTCAACGGATCGTACGGTTGACGTCGCTAAGCAGGCGGGAGCTGATTTCATTTATCGACACGAACGAAATCGTGGGTTAGGGGCAGCTGTACGTACCGGTTTACAACAATGCATCGAACTTGAAGCCGACATCGGTGTCATGATTGATGCAGATAATGAATATCCACCAGAGCAAATCCCAGATCTCATCATGCCTATTTTATGTGGAGAAGCGGATTATACGATGGGTTCTCGCTTTTTAGGAACGATTCATGGGATGAAATGGCATCGCCGCATCGGAAATTATATGTTTACGTTGCTTCAATCCATTTTATTAAAAACATGGATTTACGATGGTCAATCAGGCATGCGGGCTTTTTCACGTGAGGCGATGGAAGAAGCGGAAATTATTCATGATTACAACTACGCTCAAGTATTGACGTTAAATTTAGTTCGCAAAGGATTCCGCTTAAAAGAAGTGCCGATTGTATATCAAGTGAGGACAACAGGTCAGTCGTTTATTAAGTTTACAGCTTACTTAAAACACGTTCTTCCTGCGATCGTGAAAGAAATGTGCCGTCCGGTAAAACGAAAGTATATGCGCTCTGTTCAACAACGCTAGAGAGAGATTCTCTAGCATTTTTTCTTGACAACAATCATGATAATTATTATCATTATCATCGAAGGAGGAGATCGGAGTGAAAAAGTTTTTATTTTTTTGTTTATCAATGATATTAATTTTTACTTCAGCCCCTATGTCTTCGTTCGCTTACTCATACGGTGATCCGAACGAAGAAGCGGTTGCTGAAGCGTATAAAGAGATGGTCGCGAAAGCGCAAGAGGGAAAGTTCGATGAAGTGAAGGCAATTTATGAAACGGTGCAAAAAGAAATTGATATGCATATGGGTCCAGAACCGTCTGCGATTATTTTAGAGGCGATTGAAAATAAAGATGAGGATACGATCGTTTCAGCAATGCAAAAAGTGCTTGTGTTAAACGTTGCGCGCCGTTTAGCAAATGTAGAAAAGAATTTCGATAATTACGATACGAGCAAACGTTTATTAGCGAAAGCATTTGCTACATATAAAGCTCTTTCCCCGATTGTACAACAAAACGATGCCGAGTTAGATGAAAAATTAAAACAACAGTTCGATGTTGCCCTTCAATCGCTCGGAAATCCGGGATTGTTTGGAGTAGGAAAGAAAGAATCGAACATCAATCAATTTAAAGAAAGCAAGCAAACGATTTTGAAAGCGTTGCAAGATCAATTTGAATTAGAAAATATTGAAACGGGTCATTTTACTGAAGAGGATTTAGATCGATTAGCAGCGGCAAAAAAGACGGAATGGACGGATTTGTCGGATGTGAAAAACTGGATTCCGATTATTGCTATTATCGCTGTTATTGTTGCGGTTGTCGTGTATGCCGCGAGAAAACGGAAGTAAAGAAAGGGGGCGCGTGCGTTGGAAGTTCAAGCACTGCTCATTACGTTTCGTGAAGCGTTAGAAGCGCTATTAATTGTTGGAATTATTACATCGTATTTGAAGCGCATTGATCAATCACGTTATGTGAAATATGTTTGGCTTGGCGCAGGGCTAGCTGTGTTTGCAAGCGCGATTGTCGCATTATTATTCCAAGTCGTGCTTACTGGTTTTTCCACGATGGCAAGCGAAATATATTTAAAGGTGAGCATCATCTTCATTTCTTCCATCTTGCTGACGCAAATGGTATTTTGGATGGCAGAAAATAGCAAAGATATAAAAAGTAGTATGGAAGGAAAAATGAGCAAATACGTGTCTAAAGGGGACGTATTTGGTATGGTGATGCATTCGTTTTTAGTTGTATTGCGCGAAGGAGTGGAGACGGTCTTTTTCTTCGCTGCCATTACAGGTGGAAACATCGGAGCAGCGGTACAAGGATGGGGAGCCATTACCGGTTTAACGATCGCTGCTATTGTCAGCTACATGTTCTTTAAAGGAACGATGCGCGTACCGTTAAAAACGTTTTTTAAAGTCACAGGTGCATTTATCATTTTGATTGCAGCAGGATTGCTTGTACAAGGCATTTCGATGTTGCAAGATTTAAAAATTATCGGTAGCGTCATGCCGCACGTGTACGATATTACATGGTTTATGCCGGAACATCCGATTGACCATGAACATTTCGTGCGTGACACAGGACAAGAACCGATTCTTTCTGGCGACGTCGGTATTTTCTTCAAGGCGTTATTCGGTTATTCATCGATGCCATCACTTGAAGAAGTGTTAGCATATATTGGTTATTTCGTCGTCATTTATTTACTTGTGAAAACACGTTATGGTGCGAAAGAAGAAAAAAACGAAAAAAATGAGAAGGTGCTTGAACAACAAGTGATGTAAAGTACAAGGGGAGCCTTGTACTTTTTTACTTAGGAGGGTTTTATTGTGCGAATCGTTTCAATCATCGTGCTGTTTACCGTATGCGCATCGTATTTCGTCTATGCTAGCCCATTTGCAGCAACGTGGGATGAAGTGGACTTTGCTCTCGCCCTCGATCGATATGATTTACTTGCGATGCAACCACATTTTCCAGGATATCCGTATTTTATTTTTGGCGGGATGCTCATTCATTCGTTTGTTGACAATGCTGCTAAAGCGCTTGCGATTTGGAATGGATTACTGATGACGAGTGCGATAATTCCAATTTATTTGCTTGCTAAAACATACGTAGAAAAAAAGTATGCGCCCTTCATGACAGCACTCGTCCAATCGCTTAGCTACGTCATGTTAATCGTTTCACAACCGATGTCGGAGGGGAGTGCTCTCGCTCTTTTATGGTGGTATGTGTGGAGTTTAGAACGGGCGCTTCACTCGGACCGTGTTCATGTGCAATGGCTACCGTTATTATTATTTAGCATCATGCTTGGTATTCGCTTATCGTACATTCCTTTTGGGGTTGGTATATTATATGTTTGGTGGAAGCGGAGGTATCGTTTGACACAGCTTTTGTTATACAGTTTGGTAGCGGTTGCGTTTCAATTCATTTGGATAAGTGCAGTAGCTGCAACGGAAGGAGAAGGTTTTTGGCAGCTTGCATTTTCATTCGTAACAGGGCATTTTACACAATGGGGAGGAACGGTTTCAACGGATGAGGCACCGTTTTGGCAGCGAGTATATCTCCTTATTTTTTATAATATCATTTGGACAGGCATGGCAAAGCAGTCTGTATGGCTACTTAGTTGTTTTTCTATTTTGTTCTTTATGACGTGGAAGCATATATTTCTTCCCAATTTATATCGTTTACTTTTATTGACGTATTTTCTT
The DNA here is from genome assembly GCF_000833605.1 of Anoxybacillus ayderensis. GTDB lineage: Bacteria > Bacillota > Bacilli > Bacillales > Anoxybacillaceae > Anoxybacillus > Anoxybacillus ayderensis. The sequence goes on from NZ_JXTG01000002.1 coordinate 43,778, forward strand.
TGGGCGCTATTTGCGCAAAATATTGAAAAACCGAGGCATATATTGCCGATTGTCATCATCGTTTCATTCTTTTTGTTTGTAAGCGCCCTTCAGTCAACATCGCGCATGCGCCTCATCGTTATGCTCGTTTTACTCGTTTCTCAAACGGTAATCGGCATACAAGGGGTAAACAATCAAGCGACACAGTTGCCAGCGACGTATCAGTTGGCGTATGATTTTGAACAGAAAGAACAACCGTTTATTTTATTTACGTGGGAAGAGACGCGCGTTCTTGAATATTTACGTGTTTCTTTTCCGCATGAACGCGTGTTCTCGTTTGATGTTTTTCAACGTGAAAAAGCGGTATTTCCACATGCGAAAGTGTATGTGACTGATCATGTCGTCAAAGGGTTTCAAGCGCAAGGCATAGACGTTCGCCCATATATTCGCCCGGTTCGGACGTATGAATCGAGCTTATTGTCTGACCCTGTATATGGACGCATTACAGTATATGAATGGCGAGAGGAGGAAGAACGTGAATGAGCGATTAAAAGAAAAGTTGGCGATTTTGCCTGATCAGCCGGGATGCTATTTAATGAAAGATGCAGAAGGAACGGTCATTTACGTTGGAAAAGCGAAAGTGTTGAAAAATCGTGTTCGCTCTTATTTCACAGGCACACATGACGGAAAAACGCTTCGCTTAGTAAACGAAATTGCTGATTTTGAATATATCGTGACGTCTTCGGATTTAGAAGCGCTTATTTTAGAAATGAATTTAATAAAAAAATACGATCCGAAATATAACGTCATGTTAAAAGACGATAAAAGCTATCCATTCATTAAAATTACCGGTGAAACACATCCGCGTCTTATCATTACTCGGACGGTGAAAAAAGATAAAGGGAAATATTTTGGTCCGTACCCAAACGCCCAAGCGGCACATGAAACGAAAAAATTGCTCGATCGTTTATATCCGTTAAGAAAATGTGAGAAGATGCCGAAAAAAGTTTGTTTATATTATCATATGGGACAATGTTTAGGACCGTGTGAATATCACGTATCGGAAGAAGAAAATAAACAAATTGTTGAACAAATTACGCGCTTTTTAAACGGCGGCTATAAAGAAGTCAAAGAGACATTGACAGAAAAGATGATGGAAGCGGCGGAACAGTTACAGTTTGAGCGGGCGAAAGAATACCGCGACCAAATTTCGCATATCGAAACATTAATGGAAAAACAAAAAATGATTTTACACGATTTCGTTGACCGCGACATTTTTGGATATGCGTACGATAAAGGATGGATGTGCGTACAAGTATTTTTTATTCGACAAGGGAAGCTCATCGAACGAAACGTGTCGATGTTTCCGCTGTACCAAGAGCCGGAAGAAGAATTTTTAACGTTTTTAGGTCAATTTTACAGTAAACATTATCATTTAAAGCCACGCGAAGTTGTATTGCCACGAGAAATCGATGGAGAAATGGCGGCGAAATTGCTCGATGTGAACGTTACACAGCCGAAAAGCGGCAAAAAGAAAGAACTCGTCGACTTAGCTTGTAAAAATGCGCACATTGCGCTGCAAGAAAAGTTCTTTTTAATTGAACGTGACGAAGAACGAACGATTCGCGCGGTTGAACGGCTAGGTGAAGCGCTCGGGATTCCGACACCTCATCGGATTGAGGCGTTTGACAATTCAAACATTCAAGGAACAGACGCTGTTGCCGCCATGGTCGTATTTATTGACGGAAAGCCGGAAAAAAAAGAATATCGTAAATATAAAATAAAAACGGTGCAAGGGGCAGATGATTACGAGTCGATGCGCGAAGTCATTCGCCGACGCTATACTCGTGTATTACGCGAACGTTTACCGCTCCCTCATCTCATTGTTGTCGATGGAGGAAAAGGGCAAATACAAGCCGCAAAAGAAGTGTTGGAATGCGAACTTGGGTTATCAATTCCGATCGCTGGGTTAGTGAAAGACGAGAAACATCGGACATCCCATTTCCTTTTTGGTGATCCACCGAGCATCGTTTCATTAGAGAAAAATAGTCAAGAGTTTTATTTGCTGCAGCGCATTCAAGAAGAAGTGCACCGATTTGCGATTACATTTCATCGGCAAGTTCGTTCAAAATCTGCGTTTCATTCCATTCTCGATCAAATTCCGGGAGTTGGTGCAAAAAGAAAACAAGCGCTATTGCAACATTTCGGATCGATTAAAAAAATGAAAGAGGCAACGGTTGAACAGCTTCAAGAAGCGAACATTCCAAAACATGTGGCACAAAAAATTTACGAAACGCTTCAAACGTACGAAAGCTGACCGTCATCGGTCAGCTTCATCTTTTCGGTCCCATTTGACTGTGAATAAAACGGTTTTAGCGCGCCGCTTTTGCTGTTCAAACGCTTCTGTGACATATCCTTTTTGCTGTTCAAACTGTTGGGCAAGAAAGCCCGCCTCAAGTTGAAATGTGCACTCTTCACTATAATCGAACCGCATCGCAACGAGCGGTCCTTCTAATCGAAGTTCACATTGATCTTTTTTCTCTTCAAGCAACGATAAATTTCCCCAACCCGCTTGTTCAAAAAAAGCAATGACATCATCGATTGTAGCTAGCGGGTATTTTCTCGCTAAATCTTTTCCTGCCCAATACAAAATAAATGGCGTTTCTTTTCCGAACAAATTTGGCAACAATTCTTGCCGAAATAAAAAGTCGCTAAAAGCAGAAATATTCATTTGTTTCCACTGTTCATGCCCGCTCACGTTCAATTCCCCTCTCTATTTTTTCATTATAGCGCACAACAACATGAAAAACAGTATTGACTTTTCTTTTATTTCGGACTTCACTAGAAGTATAGTTGTTTTAAAATTTTAAATGATTGAACATTTCGTGAACACCTTTTCTTGACGCTCCTACATTCTGGGAGTACAATGAATGTGACAATGATCAATGGAAATGGAAGTGTTTACACTTCTATTGTTCATTGTCTAGTAGATGCGGATGGGAGCTCATAGAAAAGGAAGATGACAATTTCAAGGGGGGTTATGTATGGCACAAAATCGAGAGTTTTTTTATCGTCGACTCCATTCATTGCTCGGAGTCATTCCAGTCGGGCTGTTTTTAACACAGCATTTAGTTGTTAACCATTTTGCAACAAGAGGAGCAGACGCATTTAACAAGGCGGCCGCTTTTATGGAGCAGCTACCGTTTCGTTACTTTTTAGAAATTTTCGTTATTTTTCTTCCGCTATTATTTCATGCCATCTATGGGCTATATATCGCATTTACGGCACAAAACAATGTCAGTCGTTACGGATATTTTCGTAACTGGATGTTTATGTTGCAACGCTTAACGGGGATTATTACGCTCATTTTCGTCGTCTGGCACGTATGGGAAACGCGCGTTCAAGCTGCATTTGGTGCGGAAGTGAACTATGATATGATGGCGAACATCGTTGCGAACCCGTTTATGCTTGCATTTTATATTGTTGGAATCGTTTCTGCGGTATTTCACTTTGCAAATGGGCTATGGTCGTTTTTTGTTAGCTGGGGTATTACAGTGACTCCTCGTTCACAACAAATTTCTACATACGTGACAATGGGGATTTTTGTCGCGCTTTCGATCGTTGGTATACGCGCGATTTTAGCATTCGTTTAATCCACAACATTGAAGGAGTGAGGAGACATGAGTAAAGGAAAAATTATCGTTGTTGGTGGGGGTCTTGCCGGCTTAATGGCAACAATTAAAATTGCCGAAGCAGGCGTAAAAGTAGATTTATTTTCATTAGTTCCTGTGAAGCGGTCTCACTCTGTTTGTGCACAAGGTGGCATTAACGGTGCGGTCAATACAAAAGGAGAAGGGGACTCTCCGTGGGAACACTTCGATGATACAGTATATGGTGGGGACTTTTTAGCGGATCAACCTCCAGTAAAAGCGATGTGTGAAGCGGCCCCAGGCATTATTCATTTGCTTGATCGCATGGGTGTCATGTTCAACCGTACGCCAGAGGGATTGCTTGATTTCCGTCGCTTTGGTGGAACGCAGCATCACCGTACTGCATATGCAGGGGCAACGACAGGACAGCAGCTTCTTTACGCGCTTGATGAACAAGTGCGCCGTCACGAAGTCGCTGGTTTAGTGACAAAATATGAAAGTTGGGAGTTTTTAGGTGCTGTTTTAGATGATGAACAAGTATGTCGCGGAATTGTCGCACAAAACTTGACAACGATGGAGATTAAAGCGTTCCCAGCAGATGCGGTCATCATGGCAACAGGTGGTCCAGGGATTATTTTTGGGAAGTCAACAAACTCCATCATTAATACCGGTTCAGCAGCATCGATCGTATATCAACAAGGTGCATATTATGCAAACGGAGAGTTTATCCAAATTCATCCGACAGCTATTCCGGGCGATGATAAGCTTCGTTTAATGAGTGAATCAGCGCGTGGAGAAGGCGGACGAGTTTGGACGTATAAAGACGGAAAACCGTGGTATTTCTTAGAAGAAAAATATCCGGCTTACGGAAACCTCGTTCCACGCGATATTGCGACGCGTGAAATTTTCCATGTGTGTGTCGACTTAAAGCTCGGTATTAACGGCGAAAACATGGTTTATTTAGATTTATCGCATAAAGATCCGAAAGAGCTTGATATTAAGTTAGGTGGCATTATTGAAATTTATGAAAAGTTCATGGGTGAAGATCCAAGAAAAGTACCGATGAAAATATTCCCAGCTGTCCACTATTCAATGGGTGGATTATGGGTTGATTATGATCAAATGACAAACATTAAAGGATTGTTTGCGGCAGGCGAGTGCGACTATTCGATGCACGGCGCTAACCGTCTCGGTGCGAACTCGTTATTATCTGCGATTTATGGTGGAATGGTAGCTGGTCCAAAAGCAGTTGAATATATGAAAGGGCTTGAAAAATCAGCAGATGCAATGCCTTCTTCGTTATATGAACGCTATTTAAAACAAGAACAAGAAAAATGGGCGCAAATTATGGCGATGGACGGCACAGAAAACGCCTACGTCTTGCATAAAGAGCTTGGTGAATGGATGACAGATAACGTCACAGTCGTTCGTTATAATGATAAACTATTAAAAACAGATGAAAAAATTCAAGAATTGCTTGAGCGTTATAAGAACATTAACATTAACGATACAGCGAAATGGAGCAACCAAGGTGCGTCGTTCACACGTCAGCTTTACAACATGTTGCAGCTAGCTCGCGTCATCACGCTTGGCGCTTACAACCGTAACGAAAGCCGTGGAGCGCACTATAAACCAGAGTTTCCTGAGCGAAACGATGAAGAATGGTTAAAAACAACGATGGCAAGCTTCACGCCAGACGGGCCATCATTCCACTATCGCGAAGTGGATACATCACTCATTAAACCGCGCAAGCGCGACTATACGAAAAAGAAAGGGGAAGTGAAATCATGAGCGAAAATAAAACGATTCGGATTATTGTCACAAGACAAGACCGTCCGGATACAGCCCCTTACGAAGAAGAGTTTGTCATTCCGTATCGTCCGAATATGAACATTATTTCGGCGCTCATGGAAATTCGGCGCAATCCGGTCAATGCGAAAGGGGAAAAAACGACGCCTGTTGCTTGGGAAATGAACTGTTTAGAAGAAGTGTGTGGCGCTTGTTCGATGGTGATTAACGGCAAGCCGCGTCAATCGTGTACGGCGCTTGTTGATCAGCTTGAACAGCCTATTCGTTTAGAACCGATGCGCACGTTCCCTGTCATTCGCGACTTGCAAGTCGACCGTAGCCGCATGTTTGATTCGTTGAAAAAAGTAAAAGCATGGATTCCAATCGATGGAACGTACGACTTAGGTCCAGGACCGCGCATGCCAGAGCGCAAACGGCAATGGGCGTATGAGCTATCTAAATGTATGACGTGCGGTGTATGTTTAGAAGCTTGTCCGAACGTGAATAGTAAATCAAACTTTATCGGTCCAGCACCGCTTTCGCAAGTGCGTTTATTTAATGCTCACCCAACAGGAGCAATGCATAAAGCGGAGCGTCTTGAAGCGATTATGGGTGATGGTGGATTAGCGAACTGCGGAAATTCACAAAACTGCGTGCAATCTTGCCCGAAAGGCATTCCGCTCACAACGTCTATTGCGGCATTGAACCGCGCAGCAACGATTCAAATGTTCCGCAATTTCTTCGGTAGCGATGAAGTGTAACAAAAAGGTCGGCTCTTAAAGAGTCGGCCTTATGTTTCTGATGTTAGCTAAATTTTTGTAGAGGGGGAGAGGGAAGGTGAAAATCTCTTATATTGACGATATGAAAGAATGGGAACAACGTTTTTCTTTTTTTCATCCGGTGCGCGTTCGCTTTTCAGAAACAGATATGTTTGGCCATCTAAACAATACCGTTCCTTTTGTATATTTTGAAGAAGCGCGCATCGCATTTTTTGAACATCTCGGCTTTATGAACGATTGGTTAGGGAAAGAACATGATGCCATTCCGGTTGTGGCGAATTTACAATGCGACTTTTTACAACAAGTATATTTTGGTGAGCAGCTACATATCGGTGTAAAAGTCGCACACATCGGTAACTCTTCTGTCGATTTACATTACGTTGGGAAAAAACAAGATGGAACGATTGCATTTACAGGGCGTGGGACGATGGTGCAAATGTCAAAAACGACAGGAAAAGGAGTCGCTTGGGACGAAAGCGCACGTGCGCGATTAGCTGAAAATATGTAACCGTTATTTCCCTTCTTGCATACGATATGTTGACTAAATATATACCCATCCGTTTCGGTCTGGTAAAAGCAAGGAGGGTTATCCACTTGAATCAAAAGCCGCTGCTCACAAAAAGAGAACGAGAAGTATTCGAGCTGTTGTTGCAAGACAAGACGACGAAAGAAATTGCTAGTGAACTGTTCATTAGCGAAAAAACAGTTCGGAATCACATTTCGAATGCAATGCAAAAGCTTGGGGTAAAGGGGCGCTCACAAGCTGTTGTTGAATTGCTTCGAATGGGAGAACTTGAACTATAAAGAGAACCGGCTCGCCTTTTTAGTTTAGGCAAGCCGGTTTTCTATTGATTTGATGTGTGTTATAATGAAAGATGTTTTGTCATACATCAACAAAGAATGAGGCGAATACATTGGAAAGACCGATTGGAGTTATTGATTCAGGCGTTGGTGGATTAACCGTTGCAAGAGAAATGATGCGCCAACTACCAAAAGAACAAATTGTATATTTAGGAGACACAGCACGCTGTCCGTACGGACCGAGACCACGGGAAGAAATTCGACAATTTACATGGGAAATGACGAACTATTTGCTTGGATATGACATAAAAATGCTCGTTATTGCATGTAACACAGCAACTGCTGTCGCACTAGAAGAAATTCGCGATACGCTCAACATTCCCGTGATCGGTGTCATTCATCCTGGCGCTCGTACCGCGTTAAAAATTACAAAAAACTATCATATCGGTGTCATCGGCACGATCGGAACGGTGAAAAGCAGCGCGTACGAACAAGCGCTAAAATCCATTAATAGTGATGTGAAAGTAGAAAGTTTAGCTTGTCCAAAGTTTGTTCCTTTAGTGGAAAGCGGACAGTTTGAAGGGGAAGAAGCAAAGCAAATTGTCGCCGAATCGCTTCAACCGTTAAAAGATCGACCGATTGATACGCTCATTTTAGGCTGTACACATTATCCGCTTTTAAGTCCACTGATTCAACAATATATGGGGGAGCACGTGAAACTTATTTGTTCTGGCGATGAAACAGCGCGGGAAGTGAGCACGATTTTGCATCATAGCGATTTGCTTTATACGGGGAATAAACGTCGCGAACATATATTTTTAACGACTGGACCGAAAGAAATGTTTCAACAAATTGCTTCGAAATGGTTCGGTCATCCAATTGAACATGTCGAAACGATCCAATTATTTTAAAATCCTTCGCATATGCCGAAGGATTTTTTGTTCTACTTTTTTGGACGGCTCGTATACATAGTAGTACAAACCGTGTGAGGAGGGGAGTCCATGCGCCGCGTATGGATCATTGTAACAATGTTTGTTTTTATTCTGTCAGGATGTGGGCTGTTTGGAGGTGAAAAAGCAACAAAGGAAATTGATCCGCCAAAAGATGTAACGTATATAGAAGACGAGCAAGCGTTGCAAGAAAAAGAAGCAGCACAAAAAGAACAAGCGACAGAAACCGTTCAACGCGAATTGTACTTAATTGATAAAAACGGCTTTGTCGTTCCACAAACGTTTGCCTTGCCAAAAACAAACGCAGCTGCAAAACAAGTACTCGAATATTTAGTAGAAAATGGTCCAATTTCAGAGCTGTTGCCAAACGGATTTCGTGCCGTTCTTCCAGCTGACACCCAAGTGTTAAGCGTCAATTTAAAACAAGATGGCACGCTTGTTATTGATTTTTCGAAAGAATTTGCGAATTATCGTCCAGAAGATGAAAAGCGAATTTTACAAGCAATCACATGGACAGTGACGCAATTTGATAATGTGAAACGTGTAAAAATTCGGATGAATGGCCATGACCAAAACATGATGCCGGTCAACGGAACGCCAATTAGCGACGAACTAAGTAGAGATGACGGAATTAACATTGAAACGAACGGTGTTGTCGATATTACGAATACGCATCCGGTCATCGTCTACTTTTTAGCGCAAGACGGGAAACAAACGTATTATGTACCGGTAACGAGACGCGTACCGAATAGCGAACAAGATGAGTTAGCCGCAGTTGTGAATGAACTGATTAAAGGACCGAGCTACGGTTCTGGGTTATTAAGCGATTTTCAAGCGGATGCAAAATTGTTAGAAGCGCCAAAATATGAAAATGGAAAAGTGACGTTAAACTTTAACGAAGCGATTTATGGCAGCGTGGAGAAAAACGTTGTGTCGACGCATGTGCTCAATTGTTTAGTGTTGTCGTTAACAGAACAGCCAGGAGTGGAGAGCGTTGCCATTACAGTGAACGGAAAAGCGGAATTAGTTGATGAAAGTGGCAAACCGTTATCCGAACCGGTAACAAGACCGCAAAATGTGAACACAGGTAGTTTTTGAAACCAATTTTTTGCTATACTATATAAAGATTCATCGTCGAGAGGCAGTGTTCCTGCCTCTTATTTCGTGAACATACATTGAGGAGGATTTTTTGTGAGAGTAGATGGTAGAACAAATGAAGAGCTTCGTCCCGTACATATTGAACCGAACTATTTAAAACATCCAGAAGGCTCGGTGCTCATTGCAATTGGCGATACGAAAGTCATTTGTACAGCAAGCATCGAAGATAAAGTTCCACCGTTTATGCGTGGAGGTGGAAAGGGATGGATTACTGCGGAGTATGCGATGATTCCGCGCGCAACCGAGCAACGAAACATTCGCGAAGCAAGCAAAGGAAAGTTGTCAGGGCGAACGATGGAAATTCAACGGCTTATTGGCCGGGCGCTTCGTTCTGTTGTTGATTTGCAAAAATTAGGGGAAAAAACGATTTGGATTGATTGTGATGTCATTCAAGCGGACGGTGGAACGCGCACAGCGTCAATTACAGGGGCATTTGTCGCCATGACGTTGGCGCTTGGAAAAATGGTCGAAGAAAAAAAAATACCGACGCTCCCGATTACAGATTTTTTAGCTGCCACATCAGTCGGAATAGATGAAGAGCATGGCATTATTTTAGATTTAAATTACGTTGAAGATTCAAAAGCACATGTCGATATGAATATTGTCATGACAGGCTCGGGGCGCTTTGTTGAAATTCAAGGAACAGGGGAAGAAGCGACATTTTCATACGAGCAGTTGCTCGATTTATTAACGGTTGCTGAAAAAGGCATTCACGAGCTGATTGCTCGACAAAAAGAAGCGCTCGGTTCCCTTGCGGAACAAATTATGCAACATCGTTCGGAAGGGGAAGAAGCAAAGTGAAGCGGATGATCATTGCTACAAAAAACAAAGGAAAAGTAGCCGAGTTTCAACAATTGTTTGCGAAAAAAGGAATCGACGTTCGTTCGCTTCTTGACTACGATGACATACCGGATGTTGAAGAAACGGGAACGACGTTTACAGACAATGCGATATTAAAAGCAACGACGATTGCGAATATGCTTCATGAAGTCGTCATTGCAGATGATTCTGGTTTAATCGTCGATGCGCTAAACGGTGAGCCGGGCGTGTACTCGGCTCGCTACGCTGGCGAGGGAAAAGACGATCAAGCAAACATTGAAAAAGTGCTTACAAAGTTACAAGGTGTGCCTTTTGAACAACGAACCGCCCGTTTTCATTGCACGTTAGCTGTTGCAAAACCGAACGGGGAAACAACGACGGTAGACGGTGTGTGCGAAGGCTATATTACAGAAGAGCCAATAGGTGAGAACGGTTTCGGGTACGACCCGATTTTTTACGTGCCTGAAAAACAACGAACGATGGCCCAATTAACAAAAGAGGAGAAAAATGAAATAAGCCATCGGGCAAAGGCGTTACAACATCTTTTGAGCATATGGGACAAGCTGTTTGAAAAGGGGAATGAGTCGTGAACGTATTAATCATAAGCGATAGCCACGGATTAACAACTGAATTACAAACAATCGTTTCACGTCATAAACAACATGTCGATGCAATCATTCATTGCGGTGACTCGGAGTTGATGAGCGATCATGAAGCGTTGCAACATATGCTTGTTGTGCGAGGAAATTGCGACCATGAACGTCGTTTTCCACCCGATCTTGTTGAAGATGTGAACGGTGTTCGCTTTTTCATTACACATGGTCACTTGTACAACGTCAAAATGACGCTCATGAACCTATATTATAAAGCAAAAGAAGTCGGGGCACGCATCGTTTGCTTCGGTCACTCGCACATTGCAGGATGTGAACAAATCGATGACGTCCTTTTCATTAATCCAGGAAGCATTTATTTACCGCGTCTGCGTCGTGAAAAAACATATGCTATGCTTCATATAGACGAAACAAACATAACCGTACATTTTTACAACATCGACGGCCAACTCCTTCATGATTTAACGAGCATATACAAAACACAATAGGGGCAAGAAAATTCCGCCGCCCCTATTGACTTTTTTCATAAACATCATTACAATAACAATTGTCCAAACCAAGATCATATGTCCCAGTAGCTCAGCTGGATAGAGCAACGGCCTTCTAAGCCGTCGGTCGGGAGTTCGAATCTCTCCTGGGACGCTAGTAATCCCCTTGCACAAGCAAGGGGCTTTTTTATTAGTCAAAAAATGTTCAAAATTTTTTATACCCTTTCTTTTCCTTGATATATCAATTATGTAAGCGGATACATAACATTTTAACTAATCGAAATAATCAAAAAATTCGATGAAATAGTATTGACTCTTTTGGTAAATGGTCGTATGATAATTTTCAAATAAATCTAACAAAAGTCGCAATCAACATAAGAAGCAAGAGACGGCGAACAGGGGAAGAGGGGAAAAACATTGAGTGAACAGTGGATTTTTCTGAACGATGAATTTGTCACAAAAGAAAATGCGAAAATCTCTGTATACGATCACGGTTTTCTTTATGGGGATGGGGTGTTTGAAGGCATTCGCGTGTACAGCGGCAACGTGTTTCGCATGAAAGAACATATTGACCGCCTATACAATTCAGCGAAATCTATTTTATTGAACATTCCGTACACAAAAGAAGAATTAACAAATATTATCGTCCAGACGGTGCAAAAAAACGGCTTTGAAGACGCTTATATTCGCGTGGTCGTGTCGCGCGGTGTCGGTGACCTTGGACTTGATCCATACAAATGTCCGAAGCCACAAGTAGTCGTCATCGTTGAACCGTTGGCAATCTTCCCAAAACATTTATATGAAACGGGCATTGAGGTCGTTACTGTAGCAACGAGACGAAATCGACCAGATGTACTAAGTCCGAAAGTAAAATCGTTAAACTATTTAAACAACGTATTAGTGCGAATTGAAGCGCATTTAGCAAACGTCAGCGAAGCGCTCATGCTCAACGACCAAGGATATGTCGCTGAAGGCTCAGCAGATAACGTATTTATCGTCAAAAACGGCGTGTTATATACACCACCAGGATATGTCGGGGCACTTGAAGGCATTACGCGCGATGCGATCATGGACATCGCTAAAGACCTCGGCTATGTCGTTAAAGAGGAACCGTTCACTCGTCATGATGTGTACACGGCAGACGAAGTATTTTTAACAGGAACCGCAGCAGAAGTCATTGCGGTCGTCAAAGTCGATGGTCGTGTCATTGGCGACGGTGTACCGGGCGAACATACAAAACGATTGTTAGAAGAGTTTCGCAAACGAGTCGTTTCAGAAGGCGTAAAAGTGTATGCTACACAAAATGTGAATGCAGGATGACAAGTAAATAAGAAAAAAGCGTTGAAGAGGATAAGTAGCTAGCGGGTCGGGCATCTACAGAGAGCCGGGGAAGCTGAAAACCGGTGATGTCTCCGTTAGTGAACTCCCCTCGGAGCGCCGTCTTGAACGATTCGTTCTAGTAGGGACGGACGGGTGCACGTCACTCGTTATTAAAACGAGCGCTGCGACGATCGTCGCGTGCTCCTGAGGTGGCTTTGCCACGAAGAAGGGTGGTACCGCGGGAAGGATGCAAGCCTTTTCGCCCCTTTGGTCCACGTGGACCGATGGAGGGGTGAGAAGGCTTTTCTTATTTCACATTTTTTTAGGGGTGAAAAAATGGCAGCGAATATGAAAGTGAAAGAAAGAGTAGCAAAAAAGCAAACGTTATGTGGGGCGCTCATGTTAATTGAAGCGCTCAAAGCAGAAAACGTGAAAGTGATTTTCGGGTATCCGGGAGGTGCTGTGTTACCGATTTACGACAAGCTTTATGAATCAGGCGTATTCCACGTGCTAACACGTCACGAACAAGGCGCCATTCATGCAGCGGAAGGATATGCTCGCATTTCAGGAAAACCTGGTGTCGTCATCGCTACATCTGGACCGGGTGCGACAAATATCGTGACAGGTTTAACAGATGCAATGATGGATTCCATTCCGCTCGTCGTCTTTACAGGGCAAGTGGCATCAAATGTCATCGGTTCAGATGCCTTCCAAGAAGCGGATGTGTTAGGAATTACAATGCCTATTACAAAACATAGTTACCAAGTACGCGACATACACGAGCTGCCAAAAATCATTAAAGAAGCGTTTCATATTGCAACAACGGGGCGCCCAGGTCCTGTATTAATCGATATTCCAAAAGATATGGCCGTTGCTGAAGCGGAGTTTGATTACGAACAAGACGTACAGTTGCCGGGTTATCAGCCGACAACAAAACCGAACCATTTGCAAATTCGCAAGCTTGTTGAAGCCGTTAGCCAAGCAAAACGCCCGGTCATTTTAGCTGGAGCAGGTGTTCTCCATGCGAACGCCCATGAACAGTTAAAACAATATGCCGAACAACAAAATATTCCTGTGATTCATACGCTTTTAGGACTTGGTGGATTTCCTGCCGACCATCCGCTATTTCTCGGAATGGCAGGAATGCACGGAACGTACACAGCAAATATGGCATTGTATGAGTGTGATTTGCTCATTAATGTCGGCGCAAGATTCGATGATCGGGTGACTGGAAATTTAGCGCATTTTGCACCAAAAGCAACGGTCGCTCACATCGATATCGATCCAGCAGAGATTGGAAAAAATGTGCCAACAAAAATTCCGATCGTTGGGGATGCGAAAGAAGCACTCATTCAATTAATTGAACAAAACGGAAAGCGACCAGATGTATCAGAGTGGCTGAACAAGTTAAACGAATGGAAACGCGAATATCCGCTCATGTACAAACGCGAACCAGGCGTACTCAAACCGCAGCGGCTCATTGAAATGATTCACGAATATACAAACGGTGAAGCGGTTGTGACGACAGATGTCGGTCAACATCAAATGTGGGTCGCCCAATATTATAAATTTAAACAGCCACATCGTTGGGTTACATCCGGTGGGCTTGGAACGATGGGATTCGGCTTGCCAGCGGCAATTGGCGCTCAATTGGCACAACCAGAAGCGACGGTTGTAGCGATCGTTGGTGACGGTGGGTTTCAAATGACATTACAAGAGCTATCGGTTATTCAAGAGTTGAATTTGCCAATTAAAATTGTCATCGTGAACAATCAAGCGCTCGGTATGGTGCGTCAATGGCAAGAAATTTTTTACGAAAAAAGATATTCTCATTCACTCATTCCGAATCAACCGGATTTCGTTCGGTTAGCGGAAGCATACGGCATGAAAGCGATGCGCGCAACGACGGAAGAAGAAGCAGAATACGTATTGAAAGAAGCATTTGCGACAAATGCACCAGTTTTACTTGATTTTCATGTTCATCCAGGGGAAAACGTCTATCCGATGGTAGCTCCTGGGAAAGGACTTCATGAGATGGTGGGGGTGAAATGGTGAAGCGAATTATTACAATGACAGTAAACAACCGTCCGGGTGTATTAAATCGCATTACAGGTTTGTTTACGAAGCGACATTACAACATTGAAAGCATTACAGTTGGTCATACGGAAACAGAAGGTGTTTCACGCATGACGTTTGTCGTCAATGTAGATGATGAGCGCATTGCTGAACAAATTACAAAACAATTAAACAAACAAATTGATGTGTTAAAAGTTGTCGATATTACCGATCAAGCGATTATCGTTCGAGAGCTTGCTTTAATTAAAGTAGCGGTTACACCGGCGACGCGTGGCGAAATTTATACATTGATTGAACCGTTTCGTGCAGCGATTGTCGATGTGGCCCGCGATAGTCTTGTCGTTCAAGTAACAGGTGAGCCAGAAAAAATTGATGCGCTCATCGACTTATTGAAGCCATACGGATTAAAGGAAGTTGCAAGAACAGGAACAACAGCGTTTCCGCGCGGTTCACAACGCGCATCATCAACAAATAAATCACTATTCATCATTTAAATTAAAGGAGAGGATTTTATTATGGTAAAAGTATATTACAATGGCGATGCAAACGAAGCTTACATTCAAGGGAAGAAAGTAGCGATTATCGGATACGGATCTCAAGGTCATGCCCACGCGCAAAACCTTCGCGATAGCGGCGTTGATGTTATCATTGGATTAAGAAAAGGGAAATCGTGGGAAAAAGCAGAACAAGATGGATTTGTCGTCTTGCCAGTGGATGAAGCGACAAAGCAAGCGGATATTGTAATGATTTTACTTCCAGACGAACATCAGCCGAAAGTGTATAAAGAAGAAATTGCACCAAACTTACAGCCGGGAAATGCGCTCGTGTTTGCACACGGGTTTAATATTCATTTTAACCAAATTGTCCCACCGAGCGATGTGGATGTCTTTTTAGTTGCACCGAAAGGACCAGGTCATTTAGTTCGTCGCACATATACAGAAGGAGCAGGTGTACCAGCGTTAATTGCTGTATATCAAAATGTAAGCGGCGAAGCGAAAGAAATAGCGCTCGCGTATGCAAAAGCGATCGGTTCGGCTCGAGCAGGCGTGATTGAAACGACATTCAAAGAAGAAACAGAAACGGATTTATTTGGTGAACAAGCGGTTCTTTGCGGCGGGTTGACTGCCCTTGTCAAAGCAGGATTTGAAACGCTCGTTGAAGCGGGATATCAACCGGAAATCGCATATTTCGAATGTTTACATGAGTTAAAACTCATTGTTGATTTAATGTACGAAGGCGGTTTGGCAGGCATGCGTTATTCTATTTCTGATACAGCACAATGGGGTGACTTTGTTACAGGTCCACGCATCATTAACGACGCAGTAAAGGCAGAAATGAAAAAAGTGCTCGAAGACATTCAAACAGGGAAGTTTGCAAAAGGTTGGATTTTAGAAAATCAAGCGAATCGTCCGGAGTTTAACGCGATTAACCGCCGCGAAAACGAACATTTAATTGAAGTTGTTGGCCGCGAATTACGTAAAATGATGCCGTTTGTCAACGCTAAACAGAAAGATGTGGTGACGGTCGGTGCGAAAAATTAACATTTTTGATACGACGTTGCGTGACGGAGAGCAGTCTGCAGGCGTCAATTTAAACTTGCATGAAAAGCTAGAAATTGCTCGGCAGTTAGAACGCCTCGGTGTAGATATCATCGAGGCGGGATTCCCTGCCGCATCAAAAGGTGATTTCCAAGCCGTTCAAGCGATCGCTCAAACCGTTCGCAACTGTTCGGTTACAGGTCTTTCTCGCTCTGTTCAGTCCGACATCGATGCGGCGTGGGAGGCGTTAAAAGACGGAGCGGAACCACGATTACACGTATTTATCGCAACGTCACCTATTCATATGCAATATAAATTGCGCATGACACCAGAACAAGTGATTGAAACAGCCGTTGAGTCTGTTCGTTATGCGAAAAAATATTTTCCGATTGTACAATGGTCAGCAGAAGATGCATGTCGAAGCGATCTTCCGTTTCTTGCGACGATTATCGAACGAGTGATCGAAGCAGGAGCGAACGTCATTAATATTCCAGATACAGTCGGCTATATTACTCCGAAACAATATGGCGACATATTCTCTTTTTTAAAGAAAAATGTTCGGAATATTGAAAAAATTAGCTTGTCTGCTCATTGTCACGATGATTTAGGAATGGCTGTCGCCAATTCGCTTGCGGCTATTGAAGCGGGAGCGACACAAATTGAAGGAACGATCAATGGCATTGGCGAGAGAGCAGGAAACGCTGCAATTGAAGAAGTGGCGGTGGCGCTTTATATTCGCAAAGACTACTATCAGGCTGAGACGCGCTTGAACTTGCAAGAGATTAAACGAACGAGCAACCTCGTAAGCAAGCTAACAGGAATGATTGTTCCACCAAATAAAGCGATTGTCGGTAAAAACGCTTTTGCCCATGAATCAGGCATTCACCAAGACGGAGTATTAAAAGAAAAAACAACGTATGAAATTATATCTCCGCAACTTGTTGGCGTGCAATCGAATTCGATGGTGCTCGGAAAACATTCGGGACGCCATGCGTTTCGCACGCGCATTCAAGAGCTTGGTTATGCGTTAACAGAAGAAGAAGTGAATCGTTTATTCGTTCGCTTTAAAGATTTAGCAGATAAAAAGAAAGATATTACCGATGATGATTTAATTGCCCTTATTTTAGATGAAAAGCTAGATACGTATAAAAACTTTTACCAATTATGTTCGATTCAAGTGCAGTACGGGACAAATCAAATTCCAACAGCCGTTGTTGTACTGAAAGATGGAGAAGGAAACGACATTCAAGAAGCGGCAACGGGAGCTGGTAGTGTCGAGGCGCTATATAACGCTTTAGAAAAAGCGCTGCAATTGCCGGTGACGTTGCTTGACTATCGCATTGAATCCGTTGGAAGCGGACGTGATGCTTTAGCGCAAGTATATGTGAAAGTATCGCTCGATGGGAAAGAAGCAAGCGGACGTGGAACGGCACAAGATGTGCTAGAAGCATCAGCCAAAGCATATATTCACGCCGTCAATCGTATGTTTGTCATTGGAAAAATGAAAGAAGAACAAGCGCTTGCCGCGCAATAACGAAGGGGGATGTCTTATGTATCGTATCGCTGTGTTACCTGGGGATGGCATTGGAAAAGAAGTGACAAAAGGAGCGGTAAAAGTTTTGCAAGCAATTGGTGATCGTTTCGGCCATACGTTTCATTTTTCATACGGTTTGATCGGTGGAGAAGCGATCGACCGTGAAGGAACACCGCTTCCAGAACAAACGCTTCAAATGTGCAAACAAAGCGATGCGGTATTGCTTGGTGCTGTTGGTGGACCGAAATGGGACAGTCATCCGCCGCACGTTCGTCCCGAAAAAGGACTGTTGCAAATTCGGAAAGAAATGAACTTATTTGCAAATATTCGCCCGGTGACGTTTTATAGCAGCTTATCAGCTTCTTCACCATTAAAATCACATGTGATTGAAGGAGCCGACTTTGTTATCGTTCGGGAGTTAGTCGGAGGCTTATATTTCGGAAAACCGAGTGAACGGCGTGTGGAAAAAGGAGAAGAAACGGTTGTTGATACGTTGTTTTATAAACGAGCAGAAATCGAGCGCATCATTACGTTTGCTTTTACACTTGCACAAAAGCGAAAGAAAAAAGTAACGTCTGTTGATAAAGCGAATGTGTTAGAGTCAAGTCGCATGTGGCGCGAGGTAGCTGAACAAGTCGCTAAACGTTTTCCAGACGTTCAACTGGAACATATGCTTGTCGATAATGCCGCTATGCAGCTCGTTCGTTCTCCCAAACAGTTTGACGTCATTGTAACAGAAAATATGTTTGGCGATATTTTAAGCGATGAAGCATCGATGTTAACAGGATCGCTCGGCATGCTTCCGTCGGCAAGCTTGTCTGTTGACGGACCGGCATTATACGAACCGATTCACGGTTCGGCTCCAGACATTGCTGGACAAAATAAAGCGAATCCGCTTGCAACGATTTTATCGGCGGCGATGATGCTTCGTTTATCGTTCGGATTGACAGAAGAGGCCGATGTCATCGAACGAGCTGTTAAGCAGGTGTTGGATGCTGGGTATCGTACTGCAGACATTGCTCAACAAGGTGATTGTGTATTATCGACGACAGAAATGGTCGAAAAGGTAAAAGATGCTATTTTAGACGATGTAGCAATTGAACGAATTATGCAAGTGTATGTGTAGGAGGGATTGAGGTGGCGCCAAAGACGATTATTGAAAAAATTTGGGATGAGCACGTTGTATACCGTGAAGATGGAAAACCGGATTTATTATATATTGACTTACATCTCGTTCATGAAGTGACATCGCCGCAAGCGTTTGAAGGATTGCGTCAAAAAGGAAGAAAAGTGCGCCGCCCAGATTTAACGTTTGCGACGATGGATCATAACGTTCCAACAATCAATCGATTCGTCGTTGAAGATGAAGTGGCAAGAAATCAAATGACGGCATTGGAGCGGAACTGTCGTGAGTTCGGCGTTCCGCTTGCCGATTTAAACAGTCCAGAACAAGGCATTGTACATGTCATCGGTCCGGAACTTGGATTGACGCAACCGGGAAAAACAATCGTGTGCGGGGATAGTCATACGTCAACACATGGCGCTTTTGGAGCGTTAGCGTTCGGAATCGGCACGAGTGAAGTCGAACATGTGTTGGCGACGCAAACGTTATGGCAACACCGTCCAAAAACGATGCAAGTGAACGTCACAGGCACGTTGGCACCAGGTGTATCAGCAAAAGACGTCATTTTAGCGATTATCGGAAAGTTTGGTGTTGATTTCGGAACGGGGTATGTGCTTGAGTTTACGGGTGATGTCATTCGTCGTTTGTCGATGGAAGAGCGGATGACGATTTGTAACATGTCGATTGAAGCAGGCGCGCGCGCAGGGTTAATTGCTCCGGATGATGTAACGTTTGCATATTTGCGCGGGCGAAAATATGCTCCAAAAGGAGAAGCGTTTGAACAGGCAGTTGAAAAGTGGAAACAGTTATGCACAGATGAAGGAGCGGTATATGACCGTGTTATTCATATGGATGGAAGTGAAATCGCTCCAACCGTTACATGGGGGACAACGCCTGCGATGAGTTCTCCGATTGATGGAACCGTCCCTTATCCAGAAGAGTTCGCGACCGAAACGGAGAGAAAGGCAGTTCAGTTAGCCTTGCAATATATGGGGCTAAAGCCAGGAACGAAAATGACGGATATTGCTGTTCAACATGTGTTTATCGGATCGTGTACGAACTCACGCATAAGCGATTTAAGAGAAGCGGCACGAATTGTGAAAGGAAAAAAAGTTGCACCGGGCGTGAGGGCGCTCGTCGTTCCGGGCTCGCAACAAGTGAAAAAACAAGCGGAAGAAGAAGGAATTGCTCAAATTTTTATTGATGCAGGTTTTGAATGGCGTGATTCTGGCTGTAGCATGTGCCTTGGCATGAATCCGGATACTGTGCCAGCAGGTGAGCATTGTGCTTCAACGTCAAACCGCAATTTTGAAGGGCGGCAAGGAAAAGGAGCGCGCACGCATCTCGTTAGTCCAGCGATGGCAGCTGCGGCTGCGATTTACGGACATTTTGTTGATGTGCGCACATTGTATAAAGAAGCGGTACGATAGGAGGAGAACGCGTTGGAACCATTCATTATTCATAAAGGAAAAGTAGCTGGTTTAGATCGTGCCAATGTGGATACGGATCAAATTATTCCGAAACAATTTTTAAAACGAATTGAGCGCACAGGATTTGGCCAATTTCTTTTTTATGATTGGCGCTATCTTCCAGACGGGACGCCAAACCCGCATTTTGAGTTAAATCGCCCTGAAAATGAAGGAGCAACGATTTTAGTCGCAAATGAAAATTTTGGTTGCGGATCATCGCGTGAACATGCACCTTGGGCGCTTGCTGATTACGGATTTCGTGCTGTCATTGCTCCTTCTTTTGCGGATATTTTTTATAACAATTGTTTAAAAAATAGTTTACTTCCAATTAAACTTCCAAAAGAAGATGTCGTGTATTTATTAAAACAAGCGGAGCGGTCAGATTATGAGCTGACTATTTCCCTTGAACAACAAGTCGTTTTTGATGACGAAGGATTTACAAGCGCGTTTGATATTGACCCGTATCGAAAACAGCTTCTTTTAAAAGGTTGGGATGAAATCGACTTAACTTTCGTTTATGAACCATATATTATCGCCTATGAAAAAGCACGCTCTTGACGATTCGTCGAGGGCGTTTTTCGTTGAGTTTGGTCAAAAACATTGTTAAACTAAAAGGCAAATGTAAACGAAGGTGAACGAATATGAAAAAACGAAAAGTCGTTCCGCATCCATATGTAAAAGAGCGGTTGCTAACAGAAGGGATGAATGCGTTAAAAGAAAAGCGATATAAAGAAGCGTATACGTATTTAACACAATTAAAAGAGCTGCAACTTCACGATGATGATGTAGAAATGGCACTTGTCGTCTGTTTATTTGAAATGGGACATGTAGAAGAGGCAAAAGAAAGATGTGAGCAACTGTTAGAGCGCGGCAGAGGGGATTGGACGGTATACATTTCTATGCTCGTTCATTTACAACAATACGATGAAGTTGTCGCAGTCATTCATAAACTCCAGCGAAAAGGAATCGATTGCACGCCTTTTTTACCACTTTTACAGTTTAGTGAAAAAATGATTCGGTCTCAGCACGAACAACGGGCAAAACAATACGAAGCGATTTTCGAAAGCGATCAATGGCCGAAACAACTACGCACCCTTCACCAATTAGATTCGCGCATCGTTCCACACCTTGTTTCTATTTTTTCTCGTTATTTACATGACGAAATGAAACATCCAATTGTAAAAACGACGATGTTATGCATATTAAGGAAAGAACAAGTGATGGAGCCGATGACTGTAAAAAAATTTGGACAAACGATGACGGTCGTTCCAGCCGAACTCGACGAACAAATACAAAAGCGTTGGATAGAACAAGTGCTTGATATCGTCGAACAAACATGGGCGACACAAAATCCAACGATGTATGAATGGTGCGAACAAATATGGTTTCGTTACATGGTTGTGACATACCCGTTTCTTCCAGAAGGCTCAGCACAACAATGGGCGACTGCATTATACACATATGTTGAGCAATGTGAAACGGGAAAAACGGTATGGACAAATCCGCTCGTTGCCAAACTTTATGAAGCGGAAAAATTGTGGCTCTCTGTTGAAAGTATATAATTGTATGGTATAATATAATGGTTGTATTACACATAAAACCGTGTATGCCTACATATATGTAGTTCATTTACATGAATTTTTGAAGTTGGAGGGAAATAAACATGTCGGCGAAATGGGAAAAACTCGAAGGCAATCAAGGCGTTCTTACAGTAGAAGTAGACGCTGAAAAAGTGAATGAAGGATTAGATGAAGCGTTTAAAAAAGTAGTGAAAAAAGTACAAATTCCAGGATTCCGTAAAGGAAAAATTCCTCGCTCTTTATTTGAAAAACGTTTCGGCGTTGAATCGTTATACGCAGATGCGTTAGATATTTTATTGCCAGAGGCATACGCAAAAGCTGTTGAAGAAACAGGCATTGAGCCAGTCGATCGTCCAGAAATCGACGTCGAGCAAATGGAAAAAGGAAAAAGCTTAATTTTCACTGCAAAAGTGACTGTGAAGCCAGAAGTGACGCTTGGTCAATACAAAGGTCTTGAAGTAGAGAAATTAGATGATACAGTAACTGACGAAGACGTCGAACAAGAATTAAAACGTTTGCAAGAGCGTCATGCGGAGCTTGTTGTGAAAGAAGAAGGAACAGTAGAAAACGGTGATACAGTTGTCATCGATTTCGAAGGATTCGTTGACGGTGAAGCGTTTGAAGGCGGAAAAGCAGAAAACTATTCTCTTGTTATCGGTTCAGGTACATTCATCCCAGGATTTGAAGAGCAATTAATCGGCATGGCGGCTGGGGAAGAAAAAGACATTGAAGTGACATTCCCAGAAGAATATCATGCAGAGCAATTAGCTGGTAAACCAGCTGTGTTCAAAATTAAATTGCACGAAATTAAAGCAAAACAACTTCCTGCGCTTGATGACGAGTTTGCGAAAGACGTAGATGAAGAAGTAGAAACATTAGATGCGCTAAAAGAAAAAATAAAAGAGCGCTTAACAAAAGAGAAAAAAGAAGAAGCAGAAGCGGCACTTCGCGATGCGGTTGTTCAAAAAGCAACAGAAAACGCACAAATGGACATCCCAGAAGTGATGGTGAAAAACGAAACAGACCGTATGCTTCGCGAGTTTGAGCAACGTTTACAAATGCAAGGGTTAAACCTTGACTTATACTATCAATTCTCTGGACAAGATGAAGCGGCACTTCGCCAGCAAATGAAAGAAGAAGCAGAAAAACGTGTTCGTGTCACATTGACGCTTGAGGCGATCGTAAAAGCAGAAAACATTGACGTAACAGAAGAAGAAGTAGAAAAAGAACTAGAGGAAATGGCGAACCTTTACAGCTTATCGGTCGATAAGTTAAAAGAACTTTTAGGTACATTAGATGGCTTAAAAGAAGACTTAAAAATGCGCAAAGCAATCGATTTCCTTGTTGAAAACAGCAAAGTTGTTGCATAATGAGAAGAGAAAGAACAAGGTGCATCACGTGCCTTGTTCTTTCCACATATAGTTGCAGTAATGAAAGTTTTCTAACTTTTCGTGCACATTTACGTTTTTATTGGCATACTTTTAAAGATTTATGATAAAATGACGAATACATAACGTTTTTTCTTTTCGTGTACATATGATAGTAGGGAAATAAGGGGTGAAATCATGTTTAAATTTAATGATGAAAAAGGGCAGTTGAAATGCTCGTTTTGTGGCAAAACGCAAGAACAAGTGCGCAAGCTTGTTGCTGGCCCGGGTGTATACATATGCGATGAGTGTATTGAATTGTGTACAGAAATTGTGCAAGAAGAGCTTGGATCGGAAGAAGAAGTAGAGTTCAAAGACGTACCGAAGCCAAAGGAAATTCGTGAAATTTTAGATGAGTACGTCATCGGACAAGACGAAGCGAAAAAAGCGCTTTCTGTAGCGGTATATAACCATTACAAACGCATTAATTCAAACAGCAAAATTGATGAGGTCGAGCTAGCGAAAAGCAATATTTTAATGATCGGGCCGACAGGAAGCGGAAAAACATTACTTGCTCAAACGCTTGCTCGCATTTTAAACGTGCCGTTTGCAATTGCTGATGCGACATCGCTAACAGAAGCGGGATATGTCGGAGAAGACGTTGAAAACATTTTATTAAAGCTTATTCAAGCGGCAGATTACGACATTGAACGTGCAGAAAAAGGAATTATTTATATCGATGAAATCGATAAAATTGCGCGCAAATCAGAAAACCCTTCCATTACGCGCGACGTATCGGGAGAAGGTGTGCAACAAGCGCTATTGAAAATTTTAGAAGGAACAATTGCGAGCGTTCCTCCACAAGGCGGACGGAAACATCCTCATCAAGAGTTCATTCAAATTGATACAACGAACATTTTATTCATTTGTGGTGGGGCGTTTGACGGTTTAGAACCAATTATTAAACGTCGTCTTGGGAAAAAAGTGATCGGCTTTAGCTCAGATGTGCAGGCGGAAGTTGAAGAAAAAGATTTGCTGTCGAAAGTGTTGCCAGAAGACTTATTAAAATTCGGATTAATTCCAGAGTTCGTTGGACGTCTTCCGGTCATTACGAGCTTACAACCACTCGATGAAGATGCGCTTGTTGATATTTTAGTGAAGCCGAAAAATGCCCTTGTCAAGCAATATGAAAAAATGCTCGAACTTGACGATGTCGAACTTGAATTTGAAGAAGAAGCACTTCGAGAAATTGCAAAACGTGCGATTGAACGAAAAACAGGAGCGCGCGGTTTACGCTCTATTATTGAAGGGATTATGCTTGACGTCATGTTTGAATTACCGTCGCGTGAAGATGTGAAAAAATGCGTCATTACGGCAGAGACGGTACGCGGGGAAAAAGCACCGCTTCTCATTTTACACGACGGAACGATCGTCGAGTACGAACGAAAAACATCAGCGTAAATGGAAAAAGATCGATTTTCCGAATCGGAAAGTCGATCTTTTTTTGTTTATTTCCTTGTTTGCTCGGAGATACTATGCGTACAATACATATGCAGGAGGAACGCCATGAATTGGACAAACATTGCGCTACTTATTCAGTTGTTTTTCGGGATTATTATCGGCCTCTACTTTTTAAATTTATTAAAAAGTCAACGCACACAAAAAATTTCAATTGATAAAGAAGCACGAAAAGAGATGGAACAACTTCGCAAAATGCGCTCTATTTCATTAACAGAACCGCTTGCTGAAAAAGTGCGTCCAAAAACGTTTGATGATATTGTCGGCCAAGAAGATGGGATGAAAGCATTAAAAGCGGCATTATGTGGACCGAATCCACAACATGTCATTATTTACGGACCGCCTGGTGTTGGAAAAACAGCAGCTGCCCGCCTCGTATTAGAAGAAGCGAAAAAAAATCCACTATCTCCATTTCGAAAAGATGCTGTATTTATTGAATTAGATGCAACGACGGCTCGATTTGATGAGCGCGGTATTGCTGATCCGCTTATCGGTTCTGTACACGATCCGATTTATCAAGGAGCAGGAGCGATGGGACAAGCCGGTATTCCACAACCGAAACAAGGAGCGGTAACGAATGCTCATGGTGGGGTGTTATTTATTGATGAAATTGGCGAGTTGCATCCGATTCAAATGAATAAGCTGTTAAAAGTGTTAGAAGATCGTAAAGTGTTTTTTGAAAGCGCATATTATAGCGAAGAAAATCCGAATATTCCAAATCATATTCACGACATTTTTCAAAACGGGTTGCCCGCTGATTTTCGACTTGTTGGCGCCACGACACGAACGCCAAATGAAATCCCGCCAGCTATTCGCTCGCGCTGTATGGAAGTATTTTTTAGGGAGTTAGAGCAAGAAGAAATTGCCCAAATTGTGAAAAAGGCCGCAGAAAAAGTAAACCTTCCGATTGAGGAACAAGCAGTTAATGAGCTTGCGATGTATGCTCGGAATGGACGAGAAGCGGTCAATACGCTACAAATCGCAGCGGGAATCGTCATTTCAGAGAAACGATCTAAAATTTTACGACAAGATATCGAATGGGTCATTCAATCAAGCCAACTATCACCGCGATATGAGAAAAAAGTAGGACAAGAAGCAAAAGTCGGATTAGTAAACGGATTAGCGGTTTATGGTCCAAATAGTGGAGCACTATTAGAAATTGAAGTTGCGGTATTGCCGGCAAAAGAAAAGGGAACGATCAATATGACCGGCATTGTCGAAGAGGAGCAAATTGGCGGACAAGGAAAATCCATTCGCCGAAAAAGTATGGCTCGTGGCTCGATAGAAAACGTCATTACTGTTTTACGTACACTTGGTGTTCCTGCCGATCAATATGATATTCACGTCAACTTTCCGGGGGGCGTTCCGATCGATGGTCCTTCGGCTGGTGTTGCGATGGCGATCGGTATTTACTCCGCCATTTATCGTTTACCGATTAATCCAACGGTAGCGATGACTGGGGAAATCGGTGTACATGGAAACGTGAAGCCCGTTGGCGGCATTTTTCCGAAAGTGAAGGCAGCAAAGCAAGCTGGAGCGAAAACAGTCATTATTCCGCGTGGCAATATGCAGTCGATTTTAAGACAAGTGACAGACATTGAGATTGTTCCTGTTGATCATATTAGTGATGTTCTTTCCTTTTTATTTCACGAACATGTTCGTTCTGTTTCGATGCGTCATCATTTACCAAAAACAGAACGAATGTGAAAGCAATCGGCTTCAACGGAGCGTTGAAGTCGATTTTTTACGATGAAAGATTTTACAAACGCTATAATGTACTATACAATAGGGCAATAGAAGTATGATGGAGGTGCGGGGTTGTGGCGAGAAAGAAAAATAAAGTCATTCCACTCTTGCCGTTAAGAGGGTTACTTGTGTTTCCGACGACAGTGTTGCATTTAGACGTTGGGCGGGAAAAATCGGTACAAGCGCTAGAAAAAGCGATGGTTGAAGAAAATCTCGTGTTGTTAACGTCACAAAAAGATGTGCAAATTGATGATCCAGAGCTTGAAGATGTATACGAGATGGGGACGATTGCACGCGTGAAGCAATTGCTGAAGCTCCCGAACGGAACGTTTCGTGTGTTAGTGGAAGGAGTATCGCGTGGAAAAGTAGTCAAGTGGGTAAGTGAAGAGCCGTGCTATGTTGTGCAAGTGGAACCGTTTGTTGATAACGAAAAGGAAGATATAGAGTTTGAAGCGTTGCGTCGAACAATGCTCGAATATTTTGAGCAGTACATAAAGCTATCTAAAAAATTGTCTGCAGATATTTATACGTCTGTCATGGACATTCAGCAAGCGGGACGAATGGCCGATATTATCGCTTCCCATTTGCCGTTAAAGCTTGAAGAAAAACAACGGTTGCTTGAGGCGGTGGATGTAAAAGAACGCGTCCATCAAATCATTCAAATTCTTCATAATGAAAAAGAAATTTTACATTTAGAAAAACGAATTAGCCAGCGTGTGAAGCAATCGATGGAGCGAACGCAAAAAGAATATTATTTGCGCGAACAAATGAAGGCGATTCAAAAAGAGCTCGGCGAAAAGGAAGGAAAAGCGGGCGAAATCGATTTGTTGCGCGAAAAAATTGAACAAGCTGGGATGCCAGAACATGTAAAGGCAACCGCACTAAAAGAATTAGAGCGTTATGAAAAAGTGCCAGCTGCCTCTGCTGAAAGCGGGGTAATTCGTAACTATTTAGATTGGTTACTTGCGTTGCCATGGACGAAACAAACAGAAGATATTCACGATATTCATCGCGCGGAAAAAATTTTAAATGAGGAGCATTACGGGCTTGAGACGGTAAAAGAGCGCGTGTTGGAATATTTAGCTGTTCAACAATTAACAAATTCGTTACGTGGACCGATTCTTTGTTTAGTTGGTCCACCGGGGGTTGGGAAAACATCGCTTGCTCGTTCCATTGCAAAAACGTTAAATCGACATTTCGTTCGCATTTCGCTCGGTGGCGTGCGAGATGAATCAGAAATTCGTGGTCATCGCCGCACGTACGTTGGTGCTTTGCCAGGTCGGATTATTCAAGGAATGAAAAAGGCAGGAACGATTAACCCTGTATTTTTGCTTGATGAAATTGATAAAATGTCAAGCGATTTTCGCGGTGATCCGTCTGCAGCGTTATTGGAAGTGTTGGACCCAGAACAAAACCATTCGTTTAGCGATCATTACATTGAGGAGCCATACGATTTATCAAAAGTGATGTTTATTGCGACAGCAAATACGCTCGCGACAATTCCGCGTCCATTATTAGATCGCATGGAAGTTATTACAATTCCAAGTTATACAGAAATCGAAAAGCTGCATATTGCAAAAGAACATTTATTGCCAAAGCAAATGGAAGCGCACGGCTTACAAAAACGAATGCTCCATATGCGCGATGATGCGATTATGCAAGTCATTCGTTATTATACGCGTGAAGCAGGTGTGCGCAACTTAGAACGTCAGCTTGCTTCCATTTGCCGTAAAGCAGCGAAAACAATCGTATCGGAAGGACGAAAACGAATTGTTGTCACAGAAAAAAATGTGAGCGAGTTTTTAGGAAAGACGAAATATCATTACGGACAGGCGGAAAGTGAAGACCAAGTCGGTGTAGCGACAGGTCTTGCATATACGGCCGGTGGTGGAGATACGCTCGCGATTGAAGTGTCAATCGCTCCTGGAAAAGGAAAATTGACGCTTACCGGTCAATTAGGCGATGTAATGAAAGAGTCTGCCCAAGCAGCATTTACATACATTCGCTCAAAAGCAAAACAATTGGGGATTGATCCGGAGTTTCATGAAAAACTAGACATTCACATTCACGTGCCAGAAGGAGCGGTGCCGAAAGACGGTCCATCAGCAGGAATTACGATGGCAACAGCACTAATTTCCGCATTAACAGGAAAACCGGTCAGCCGCTTTGTCGGCATGACGGGAGAAATTACGTTGCGCGGTCGTGTGCTTGCCATTGGCGGTGTCAAAGAAAAAGTATTAAGCGCTCATCGCGCGGGGTTGAAGAAAGTCATTTTACCGAAAGAAAACGAAAAAGATTTAGAAGATATTCCGGAGATCGTAAAAAAACAATTACAGTTTGTTCTCGTTTCACATATTGATGATGTACTTGAACATGCTTTGGTAGGTGGAGAATGATGAAAATTACAAACGTAGAAATGGTCATTAGCGCTGTGAAGCCAGAACAATACCCAGCAGGACAGCTCCCCGAGTTTGCGCTTGCTGGGCGCTCAAATGTCGGGAAATCATCATTTATTAACAAAATGATTAACCGAAAAAATTTTGCGCGCACATCATCTAAACCGGGAAAAACACAAACATTAAACTTTTATCGAATTAATGATGCGTTATACTTTGTCGACGTACCGGGATATGGATTTGCGAAAGTATCAAAAACCGAACGTGAAGCGTGGGGAAAAATGATTGAAACGTATTTTACGACGCGCGAACAATTGAAAGCAGCATTGTTGATCGTTGATTTGCGTCATCCCCCGACGAAAGATGATGTGATGATGTATGAGTTTTTAAAGCATTACAACATTCCAACGCTCGTCATTGCGACGAAAGCGGATAAAATTCCGCGCGGAAAATGGCAACAACATGCGAAGGTCGCCAAAGAAACATTGCGCCTTATTCCAGATGACGAACTCATTATTTTTTCTGCAGAGACAGGTCAAGGGAAAGATGAAGCATGGGGTGCATTACAAAAATGGATGTAAATAAAAAATGTGGGTGAATGACCCACATTTTTGCATATTTACCCCTTTTTTACGAACAATAAGTACAATCCGAGCAAAATGAACGCCATCGGCCAAATGCGGATGAGTGAATCAAATGTCACGGACGTAAACACTTGTTGAAGCCGATGTGAAAATAAAAAAATAATGGATAGCGCAAACAATAAAATGGTAGGAAGCAATGCTTGCTTTGTTTTTACATATTGTAACAACAACCCGAGTGAGATAATGAGCGTCAACACGCTTACATCATCTGGCCACGCTGAAAGGCGTGAAGCGAGATGGAAATGAATGCCGATCCCAGTAAACGCCACACCGGACAAAATAGCGGAGTAGTCTTTTCCGATATACGCTTGGCCTAAAAAAGCGATGCCAATAATAAACAGCAATGTTGGCCACGTATGGAAAGACGGAAAAAGTGAAAATCGCTCTAGTAAAAAGTACGTTCCAAAACCGATCAAAATAATGCCGGAAAAAATACCACGTTTTTTCATTGAAAATCCCCCAATTCCGTGCGACACTTAAAACAGCATCTGTTCACTAGTTTACTAAATGAACAGCATTTAAGAAAGATCGAAAGTTGTCAAATTGTATTCACACTTTATAAGGAAAAAACAAAATAGACGTGCTATAATGAAATGAGATGACTTTAAAATTCGGGGTGATGGGAATGTATGTCGTCGTTGTCAGCGTAAACTATCGTACAGCCCCTGTCGAAATTCGTGAGAAGTTGACGTTTAATCAAACGGAACTTGCTGAAGCGATGAAAGCGCTACAAAAGCAAAAAAGTATGTTAGAAAACGTCATCGTTTCGACATGTAACCGCACGGAAATTTACGCGGTTGTCGATCAGCTGAACACAGGGCGTTATTATATAAAAACATTTTTAGCGGATTGGTTTGGGCTCGATAAAGAACAAATCGTTCCGTATTTGCACATTTATGAAGAGCGTGAAGCGATTGAGCATTTGTTCCGCGTCGCTTGCGGTCTTGATTCCATGATCTTAGGAGAAACGCAAATTCTTGGGCAAGTGCGCACAAGTTTTCTTTTAGCACAGCAAGAAAACACAATAGGCACGGTGTTTAAACAGCTATTTAAACAAGCGATTACGTTAGCGAAGCGCGCACATGCAGAAACAGAAATTGGTGCAAATGCGGTTTCTGTTAGCTATGCAGCTGTCGAGCTTGCGAAAAAAATTTTTGGCGATTTGAAAAATAAACATGTGCTCGTTTTAGGTGCTGGGAAAATGGGAGAATTGGCGTTGCAAAACTTGTACGGAAGCGGCGTCAAACGTGTGACAGTTGTGAATCGCACGTTTGAAAAGGCGCAACAACTTGCAGAACGATTTAATGGGGATGCTAAGCCGTTATCCCAATTGCAATGTGCGCTGTTAGAAGCGGATATTTTAATTAGTTCGACGGGCGCAAAGCAATACGTCATCACAAAAGAAACGATGGCAGTGATTGAAAAAATGCGCAAAGGTCGTCCATTTTTTATGATTGATATTGCTGTACCACGCGATTTAGACCCGGCGCTTGCTGAATTAGATAGCGTCTTTTTATACGACATTGACGACTTGCAAGATATTGTTGAAGCGAACTTGGCGGAGCGAAAAAAGGCAGCGGAGCAAATTGAGCGCATGATTGCTGAGGAAATGGACGAGTTTCAACAATGGCTGCATATGCTTGGTGTCGTTCCTATTATTGCAGCTTTGCGCGAGAAGGCGATGCTCATTCAAGAAGAAACGATGAAAAGTTTAGAACGAAAATTGCCACATTTATCAGAACGAGATAAAAAAGTATTAAACAAACATACAAAAAGCATCGTCAATCAATTGTTGCGCGATCCGATTTTGCGCGCAAAAGAATTGGCTGCAGAGGACAATGCAGAAGAAGCGCTTCAGTTGTTTATGAAAATTTTCAATATTGAACAACAAGTGAAGCAGCAACAAAAAGAGATGAGCTGTGTTCACGAGCGAGCAACAGAACCATCTTTTCAATCGTAAGGAAGATCATATATGTTTGACATGACGAGATGGTACGAACTCTCGCTTCTTTTACATGCATCGTCCGTTTTGTTTTATTTTATTGATTTTCTTCACCACAACCGGAAGGCAAACCGTATTGCTTTCGGGTTGCTTTCTATTGTTTGGGGGATGCAAACATTTTTCTTTTTTGCGAGAATGGTCGAAACAGGAAGATTTCCTGTTTTAACGCTTGCGGAGGGGCTGTCGTTTTATGCGTGGCTACTAATTACGTTATCGCTTGCGATTAACGGATGGCTACGCGTTGATTTCCTCGTCTTTTTTACAAACGTATTAGCGTTTTTTATTCTTTCATTGCATACGTTCGCACCGACGCCGTACACCGTTGGCATTGCTGAACAACTCATGTCAGAGCTATTGTTTATCCATATTACGATGGCCATTTTATCGTACGGAGCATTTTCGATTTCATTTATGTTTTCGCTTTTATATTTGCTTCAATATGAGCTATTAAAGAAAAAAAAATGGGGAAAACGGTTATGGCGACTCGGCGACTTAGCGAAGCTTGACGATCTTTCTTATGTGTTAAACGGCGTCGGTGTGCCAGTTTTATTATTAAGTTTAATTTTAGGTATTGTTTGGGCATACATGAAAGTAGATCATTTCGTTTTATATGACGCAAAAGTGCTCGGTTCGTTTACTGTATTTGCAACATACAGTTTTTATTTATATAAGCGAGCTGTCAAAGGGATACAAGGAAAAGAAATGGCGCTTTGGAATATCGGATCGTTTCTTATTTTGCTTATTAATTTCTTTTTGTTTGGCACGTTATCGCAATTTCACTTTTAACGACTGTTGGAGGAAAGCATGATGAGAAAAATCATTGTTGGTTCGCGCCGAAGCAAGTTAGCGTTAACCCAGACGAATTGGGTCATCGAGCAACTGAAACAGCTCGGTGCGCCATTTGAATTTGAAGTAAAAGAAATTGTCACAAAAGGCGATCAAATTTTACATGTGACGTTATCGAAAGTCGGAGGCAAAGGGCTGTTTGTAAAAGAAATTGAACAGGCGATGCTAGATGGCGAAATTGATTTTGCGGTTCACAGTATGAAAGATATGCCGGCCGTTCTACCTGACGGATTAATGATCGGATGTGTGCCGAAGCGTGAAGATCATCGCGATGTGCTTATTTCGAAAGGGCATATTCCGTTTGAACAATTGCCAAGTGGAGCGATTGTTGGAACGAGCAGTTTACGCCGCTCGGCACAACTGTTATCTGTCCGCCCAGACTTGAAGATTCAATGGATTCGCGGCAACATCGATACTCGTTTAGCAAAGCTACAAACAGATGAGTACGATGCGATTATATTAGCAGCTGCTGGTTTGCATCGCATGGGCTGGGCGAAAGAAGTAGTGACACAATATTTGCCGACTGACATATGTGTTCCAGCTGTTGGACAAGGGGCGTTGGCTATTGAATGTCGAGAAGATGATGCAGAGTTATTGCACTGGTTAAACAAGTTGACTGACGAGCAGACAGAACGCGCTGTTCGTGCAGAGCGCGCATTTTTACAGCGCATTGAAGGCGGTTGCCAAGTTCCTGTGGCTGGGTATGCGTACGTGGATGGGGAGATCGTCGTGCTTACAGCGCTTGTTGCGACGCCGAACGGAACAGAAGTGTTAAAAGAAGTTGTGCGAGGAACAGAACCAGAAGAAGTAGGCATGGAGGCGGCACAGCGATTAATCGAACGAGGAGCGAAACAGCTCATTGAACGTGTGTTAAAGGAGCTGGGGTAAATGCTTCGGGGGAAACGGGTGCTTGTGACGCGCGAGAAAGCGCAAGCAAAAGCGTTATCGCAAACGTTAGAACGATACGGTGCGATTCCTGTGGAACTGCCGTTAATTCGCATCGTACGAGCGGAACAGACGAATCAGGAATTGTTGCATAAGTGGCATACGTTTGATTGGATCGTATTTACGAGTCAAAACGGCGTCAAATACTTTTTCGAGCACATTGGCGAAATGAAGCCGTCAACGTGGCCAAAAGTGGCAGTGGTAGGAGAAAAAACAGCAAAAGCATTGCAAAAACGAAACGTCGTTGTTGATTTGATTCCAAATGAGTTTGTGGCTGAAAGTTTGGCCGAAGCGTTAAAGCCGTTGCTTTCAGCGCATGCGCGCGTTTTGCTTGTGAAAGGAAACTTAGCGCGCGATACGTTGCGCGAGCAATTAAGCAACATAGCGAACGTGACCGATTGGATTGTATACGAAACGACATACAACGAAGAAGCAAAACCACAACTCATTCATTTTCTTCAGCAACGAATGATTGATGCGATCACGTTTACAAGCTCATCGACGGTACATAGTTTTGCACAAGCGATCGCAGGGGAAAACGTTGACTTGTCTTTCGTCACAATCGCATGTATCGGTCCGATTACGAAACAAACTGCACTTCAGCTTGGACTTCCTGTTCACGTTTGTCCACATACATATACAATCGACGAGATGGTTGAACAACTTCATCAATATTTTACAAGGAGTGAATAATATGCAATTTGCACGTCATCGACGTTTGCGCCAAACGGCCAATTTGCGAGCTATGGTACGTGAAACACATCTCCATACGGAAGATTTCATTTATCCGATTTTTGTCATCGAAGGAGAAAAAATAAAAAATGAAGTGCCATCCATGCCTGGTGTGTATCAGCAGTCGCTCGATTATGCGCTTGAAGATGTGAGCGAAGCTGTTGACTTAGGCATTCGTTCCATTATCGTGTTTGGTGTACCAAATGAAAAAAATGACATCGCTTCGCAAGCATATTGTGAGCACGGCATCGTTCAACGTGCTATTCGTGCGATAAAGGATGCGTTTCCTGAACTTGTTGTTATTGCTGATACGTGCTTATGCCATTATACGAGCCATGGCCATTGTGGTATCGTAGAAAACGGGACGATTATTAATGACGATACGCTCGAATTGTTAGCGAAAACAGCAGTAAGTCAAGCGAAAGCCGGAGCGGACATCATCGCACCGTCCAATATGATGGATGGGTTTGTCACAGCGATTCGGCAAGCGTTAGATGAAGAAGGATTTACATATGTCCCGATCATGTCTTATGCGGTCAAATATGCTTCTGCATTTTACGGACCGTTTCGTGATGCCGCGCATAGCGCACCACAATTCGGGGATCGTAAAACGTACCAAATGGATGCTGCTAATCGTCTAGAAGCGTTTCGTGAAGCGCAAGCAGATGTGGACCAAGGAGCCGACTTTTTAATGGTGAAACCGGCACTGTCTTATTTAGACATTATTCGCGACTTGAAAAACCATTTCCATTTGCCGATCGTTGCTTACAACGTGAGCGGGGAATATGCGATGGTGAAAGCAGCGGAACAAAACGGTTGGATCGATGAAAAAGCAGTTGTACTTGAAATGTTAACGAGCATGAAGCGAGCCGGAGCGGACTTAATTTTAACGTATTTTGCGAAAGATGTTGCTCGTTGGTTAAAGGGGGAAAAGTGATGCGTAGCTATGAACGTTCCAAAGCGGCATATGCTGAAGCAGTGAAACTGATGCCTGGTGGGGTAAATAGCCCGGTGCGCGCATTTAAATCGGTGAAAATGGATCCGATTTTTATGGCGCGAGGAAAAGGATCAAAAATTTACGACATTGATGGAAACGAATATATTGATTACGTTTTATCGTGGGGACCGCTTATTTTAGGTCATGCAAACGATCAAGTTGTCGAGGCGTTAAAACGAGTAGCAGAAACGGGAACAAGTTTCGGGGCCCCAACGTTAATCGAAAATGAACTCGCTAAACTTGTGATGGAGCGCATGCCGTCCATTGAAATCATTCGCATGGTTAGCTCAGGAACGGAAGCGACGATGAGCGCTCTTCGTTTAGCGCGGGGGTATACAGGACGAAATAAAATTGTGAAATTTGAAGGTTGTTATCATGGACATGGTGATTCGCTTTTAATTAAAGCCGGATCAGGTGTCGCGACGCTCGGCTTGCCAGATAGCCCGGGAGTGCCAGAAACGATTGCCCAACATACGATTACCGTCCCGTACAACGACTTACAAAGCGTACGTTATGCGTTTGAAAAGTTTGGAGAAGATATCGCAGCTGTCATTGTAGAACCTGTCGCTGGAAACATGGGAGTTGTTCCACCAGAGCCTGGTTTCTTACAAGGATTGCGCGATGTGACGAACGAATACGGTGCACTTCTTATTTTTGATGAAGTGATGACATGTTTCCGTGTAGACTATTATAGCGGTCAAGGATATTATGGTGTCACTCCTGATTTAACATGTCTTGGAAAAGTCATCGGTGGTGGACTACCAGTTGGCGCATACGGTGGTCGTGCCGATATTATGGAGAAAATTGCGCCAAGCGGTCCAATTTATCAAGCGGGCACGTTATCGGGAAATCCGATGGCGATGACAGCAGGTTATGAAACGTTGCGTCAATTGACGCCAGAGACATACGAAACGTTCAAGAAAAAAGCGAATCGGTTAGCAGAAGGACTAAGCGAAGCGGCAAAAGCGTATGGCATTCCACATACAATTAACCAAGCGGGCTCGATGATCGGCATTTTCTTTACAAATGAGCGTGTCATCAATTACGAAACAGCGAAAACATCCGATTTAGACTTGTTTGCTTGCTATTATCAAGAAATGGCGAACGAAGGAATTTTCTTGCCACCATCTCAATTTGAAGGCATGTTTTTGTCGACTGCGCATACAGATGAAGATATTGAAAAGACGATTGAAGCAGCGCGACGTGCGTTTGCAAAAATTAGCGATTGCCTATAAGGCGTCGCTTTTTTTATGCATACTTCTTTTTTCCCTCTCATACTCATAGTAATGTGAAATGACTTGGACGTTGAAGGAGAGATGAGCATGTTGCGTTTTTCAATTGAAGAAGCGATTGCCTTTCGACGTGAACATCACGTTGATCAATTATTATCCATTTCGCTACAGCCGACGATTACGATTGAGGAACAAGAAGATTATGTGTATATTCGCGGTGTGCTAGAGTTATCGGGAGAATATACGAAACGAGAAGAAGACGAAGACGTCGATCAACCGTTTGAAGCGGTTCGCTATGTGGAACATGTACGTATAAATGATGAACAAATTGGTGAATTTTTGCATCAATTCCCGATCGACGTTACCGTACCGAAAGAGCGAATTGATGACATTGAACAAGTATATGTAATGATTGAATCGTTCGATTATGATTTAAGGCAGCATGAATTACGTTTCATTGCAGAAGTAGCGATTCACGGCATTCAAATGGATCATGATCGCGAAGATGACGAATGGGAGCCGTACAACGTAGACGATTTCGAGCCGTTTGAAGCTGTTGCTCGGGAAGAAGTATATCAACAGGAAGAAACAGAAGAAGAACAAGGGAGTATCGTCAACGTTCCGAAATTTTATATGTTTCATGAAGAAAGCGAACAAGTAGAAGAACCGTCTTTTCAACATGAGCAAGTAGAAGATGACGGTGAAGTCGAACGAGCGGAAGAACAAAAAGAAGAAAAACAACCGTTTCAACTTGAAATGAAAGGGAGAGATACAAACGAAAAACGAAATGAAAACGCCTTGTACTTAACAAAGCTATTCGGCAAAAATGAAGAACAGGCGTTTGCTCGTTTAAAAATTTGTATTGTCCAACAAGGTGATTCGTTGGACAAGATTGCCGAGCGATACGATGTATCTGTCCAACAGTTGTTGCGCACAAACCATTTAGAAAGCGGTGCGGATATACACGAAGGTCAGTTGTTATACATTCCAACGCCAAGTAAAGTGTAAAAGGGTTGCATGATGATGCAAACGGTGCAACAACATAAGAATGTAGAGAGATGGAAAACGACAAATGGAACATATGCGCTTAAACGAGTGAAATCTTTGGCACATTGGCAGGCGATTGAGCAAGCCCATCGCTTACGCATACCGCTCGCCATTCCGATTTATGAAACGAAAAAGCGAGATGGGCAATGGTACTATATTATGCCGTGGCTAAAAGAAAAAACGGATCCGGGGTCGTCGTTTTTTCACGATTTGGCACGATGGCATAAACATTCGTTAAAAGAAATACAAACGACTGAAACAGAAATTGAGCGGTATTACGAAGAAAGCAAACTTTCCCTTGAGGACGCTAAAAAAACATTGACTCATTATATAGAAACATGTGAAAAACAATGGTATATGTCTCCGTTTCAACTACAATGTTGCACTCATTTCCTCGACATCATGCGCGCCATTACATTTTCTGAACATACGTTAAATGAGTGGCGCGAGCGAATGCGGGAAAAAAAGACGGTTCGCATTTGTTATATTCACGGTCGTCCATCGTTTCAACATTACGTCGAGCGAGACGACGGAACATCATATTTTATTAGTTTTGAACAAGCGCGCTGGGCGCCTCCATTTCATGATTTACTTTTATTTTTTCGACAATATTTGCAAACGTATCCGATGACATGTGATGACGCTGTACAATGGCTTTCACAATATGAACAAACATTAGCACTTGAAGAAGATGAGCGACTTTTATTTTTTCATTTACTTGTGGATCCATATCGGTTTGTTCGTCTCATTCATCGATACGAGCAACAGCGACATCATCGACAAATGACAGCTGTTTGGCAACGAGCGTATTGGCAAATGAAAAACATCGAATATGTCATCGGAAAGTGGGAAGAAGAAAAGCAAACAAATCAAATCCAATCGTAATGTAAAGCGAATGAAAGAAAAATGAAAATAGCGAGTAAAATAACGTCGATTGTTGTTGGAAATAAAACGGTACGGATCGCTTGAACAACGGTAATCGGAATGATGCATTGTTCAGCAATAAAGCGAAGTTTTCTAAGCCACGGTGGCCAAGCGTACGGATTGTAACGTTTACGCATATGCTCACATCCTTTTTACACGTTTTGCTCCTTCGAGGGGCTTTTCTTTTTTATCATATGTATAAAAGAGTGAAAATGTGGCAAACCTTATTGACGATTCGTATGATTTTTATATAGTATTATGTATGAATAGAAAAAAGCGAAGATAGGGAAGAGTACGGCGTAACCCGCCTTGCAGAGAGGGAAATCAATAGCTGCGAGATTTCCTAGGTTTGTGGTCGTCGGAAGGTCGCCCCGGAGCTGCTTCTTTGAACGATAGTAGAAGAAGCCGGCACGTCGCCGTTATCGATTTGAGTGCTTAAGCATCGCTTAAGAAAAAAGGTGGTACCGCGAAAGAGTCTCCTTTCGTCCTTTTCGGATGAAGGGAGTTTTTTATTTTAGTGAAGGAGGGATTTTTTATGTTACCGCCAAAATATGACCACCGTGCTGTCGAGGCAAATCGTTATGAATGGTGGTTAAAAGGAAAGTTTTTTGAGGCAACAAGCGATGAGAAGAAAAAGCCATTTACGATCGTCATTCCACCGCCAAATGTGACAGGAAAGCTTCATTTAGGACATGCGTGGGATACGACGTTACAAGACATTATTACACGGATGAAGCGCATGCAAGGGTACGACGTCTTATGGCTTCCGGGCATGGATCATGCGGGAATTGCGACGCAAGCGAAAGTAGAAGAAAAGCTTCGTCACGAAGGAAAAACACGCTACGATTTAGGGCGTGAACGATTTGTGGAAGAAACATGGAAGTGGAAAGAAGAATATGCGGGACATATTCGTTCTCAATGGGCGAAGCTCGGTCTTGGGCTCGATTATACGCGCGAGCGCTTCACGCTTGATGAAGGGTTATCAAAAGCAGTGCGGGAAGTATTCGTTTCGTTATATAAAAAAGGGCTCATTTACCGCGGCGAATATATTATTAACTGGGATCCGGTGACGAAAACAGCGCTATCGGACATTGAAGTAGTATACAAAGATGTGCAAGGTGCGCTATACCATATGCGTTATCCGCTTGCGGACGGTTCTGGCTATATTGAAGTGGCAACGACGCGTCCGGAAACGATGCTTGGCGATACAGCAGTTGCGGTTCATCCAGAAGATGAGCGTTACAAACACCTTATTGGAAAAACAGTCATTTTACCGATCGTTGGTCGTGAAATTCCGATTGTCGGCGATGAATACGTCGATATGTCGTTCGGTTCAGGGGCGGTCAAAATTACGCCAGCACACGATCCAAACGACTTTGAAATCGGCAACCGTCACAACTTGCCGCGCATTCTTGTGATGAACGAAGACGGTACAATGAACGACAACGCCCTTCAATATAAGGGACTTGATCGTTTCGAATGCCGAAAACAAATCGTGAAAGATTTACAAGAACAAGGCGTGCTATTTAAAATCGAAGAACATATGCATGCAGTCGGTCATAGTGAGCGTAGCGGTGCAGTCGTTGAACCGTATTTATCGACGCAATGGTTTGTGAAAATGAAGCCGCTCGCTGAAGCTGCCATTGAACTACAAAAAACAGAAGGAAAAGTAAATTTCGTTCCGGAACGATTTGAAAAAACGTATTTACATTGGATGGAAAGTATTCGTGACTGGTGCATTTCCCGTCAGCTTTGGTGGGGACATCGCATTCCAGCATGGTACCATAAAGAAACGGGCGAAGTGTATGTAGATCATGAGCCACCAGCAGATATCGAAAATTGGGAGCAAGATCCAGATGTATTAGATACATGGTTCAGCTCTGCGCTTTGGCCGTTTTCGACGATGGGTTGGCCAGATGAAACATCGGCAGATTACAATCGCTATTACCCAACAGATGTGCTCGTGACAGGCTATGACATTATTTTCTTCTGGGTATCGCGCATGATTTTCCAAGCGTTAGAGTTTACTGGAAAACGTCCATTTAAAGATGTGCTTATTCACGGATTAGTGCGCGATGCGCAAGGACGGAAAATGAGTAAATCGCTTGGCAATGGCGTCGATCCGATGGATGTCATCGATCGGTACGGTGCGGATTCGCTTCGCTATTTCTTAGCGACAGGAAGCGCGCCGGGTCAAGATTTGCGCTTTAGCACAGAAAAAGTTGAAGCGACATGGAACTTTGTCAATAAAATTTGGAATGCGTCTCGTTTTGCGCTTATGAACATGGAAGGATTCACGTATGATGACATCGACTTAAACGGTGAAAAAACGGTTGCAGATCATTGGATTTTAACGCGCTTAAATGAAACGATCGAAACGGTGACAAAACTTGCAGATAAATACGAGTTTGGCGAAGTCGGTCGCGTGTTATATAACTTCATTTGGGATGATTTATGCGATTGGTATATTGAGATGGCGAAGTTACCGTTATACGGTGAAGATGAACAAGCGAAAAAGACGACGCGCTCGGTGCTTGCTTATGTGCTTGATCAAACGATGCGCCTCCTTCATCCGTTTATGCCGTTTGTAACGGAAGAAATTTGGCAACAGCTTCCGCATAAAGGAGAGTCGATTACAGTTGCTCCGTGGCCGCAAGTTCGTCCTGAACTAAGCAATCATGAAGCTGCTGAGCAAATGCGTTTGCTTGTTGATATTATTCGCGCGGTGCGTAACATTCGCGCTGAAGTAAATACTCCATTAAGCAAGCCAATTACGTTACACATTAAAGCGAAAGATGAGCACATTGCAACAACGCTTGAGAAAAACCGCTCATATATTGAGCGTTTCTGCAATCCGAGTGAACTTGTGATTGGCACAGCGATTCCAACTGTTGAAAAAGCGATGACAGCTGTTGTGACAGGTGCGGAACTAAGCTTGCCGCTTGAAGGATTAATTAATATTGAAGAAGAAGTGAAACGCCTCGAAAAAGAGTTACAAAAACTCGATCAAGAAGTCGAGCGTGTGCAAAAGAAATTAAGCAATGAAGGATTTTTAGCGAAAGCGCCAGCGCACGTCGTCGAAGAGGAGCGGAAAAAAGAGCGCGACTATATAGAAAAACGTGAAGCTGTTCGCGCCCGTCTTGCACAATTAAAGCAATAGTTTTATGATGAAGACGAATCCACTTTGGGTTCGTCTTTCATTTTGCACAGGAGGGATTTTTGATGGTTCGCACATGTAAAGAAGCAGTCGATTGGATTCATAGTCGTTTATCATTCGGCGTAAAGCCGGGATTGAAACGAATGGAATGGATGATGGAAAAACTCGGTCATCCACAACGCCGCATAAAAGCAATTCATGTTGGTGGAACGAATGGAAAAGGTTCAACCGTTTGTTTTTTACGTCATATATTACAAGAAGCAGGGTATCGTGTCGGAACATTTACATCGCCTTATGTTGAACAATTTAATGAACGGATTAGCATCAATGGGCAACCGATTTGTGACGTTGATTTAATGAAACTCGTCCAAGTCATTCAACCTTTGGCAGAAGAATTAGAACAGACGGAATTAGGTGGTCCGACTGAATTTGAAGTCATTACGGCTATGGCGCTTTATTACTTTGGAAAAATGAACGTACAAGACGTCGTCATTTTTGAAGTAGGACTTGGTGGTCGCTTAGATTCGACGAACGTCATTTATCCGCTCTTATCGGTGATTACAAATGTCGGTTACGATCATATACATATATTAGGGAATACACTTGAACAAATCGCATTTGAAAAAGCGGGAATTATAAAAGCAGGGATCCCTGTTGTAACTGCGATCGACCAGCCTGAAGCTGTACGGGTCGTAGAGGAAAAAGCAGTATCTGTACGTTCGAAAGTATATGCGCTCG
Organism: Anoxybacillus ayderensis; assembly: GCF_000833605.1. Lineage (GTDB taxonomy): Bacteria > Bacillota > Bacilli > Bacillales > Anoxybacillaceae > Anoxybacillus > Anoxybacillus ayderensis. The sequence goes on from NZ_JXTG01000002.1 coordinate 85,732, forward strand.
GTCGCGATTTTACCGTTTTCGCTCATGAACCGACGAGCGATGGGGAACGTTTTTCATTACAAACACCGTTTACGACATATCATGATGTCACGACGGCGATGTTTGGCGGGCATCAAGTGAAAAACGCAGCACTTGCGCTAATGGCGGCTGATTATTTACGCACGTATTATTCGTTTTTGATTGAGCGAGAACATATGTATAACGGCGTTCGGAAAGCCGAGTGGCTTGGACGATTTGAAAAGATGAACGATCGCCCACTTATTATTATTGATGGGGCGCATAACGAAGAAGGAATCGATAGCCTCGTGGCGACAATGAACGCTCATTATCCGAACCATCGTGTGCATGTCCTTTTTACAGCGTTAGGGGATAAACCAGTCACAGCGATGATTCGAAAACTAGAAACGATTGCACATACGCTGACGTTTACAACATTTGATTTTCCACGCGCTCTTTCCGCTGAACAACTAGCGGAACAAGCGACACATCCAAACGTTCAATGCACGAACGATTGGAAGCAATGGCTAAAAGAAAAACGAAAACAAGCGGGAAAAGACGACATCATTTTAATTACAGGTTCGCTTTATTTCATCTCAAACGTACGAAATTTTATAAAAAATAAATATAAATAATGGCAAGATTACTGGTATAATAGATAAAAAATAGGACTTTTGAAAGGGGGAGAGGTAGGTGAAAAGAGCTGTTTCGGTGTTTTTAACACTTCTTTTGCTTGTTCCATTGTTTATTCCTGCCATCACTGTGCGAGCTACTGATAATATCACATACAATGTGCTCGAAATTGTTAGTCATGCCGATCAATTATCTTCGTCACCATTGAAAAAAGAACTAGGAAGTACGTCGAATATAAACGTGACGACGATGACGATGAAGCGCTTTGTCGCTTTGCGGGACGAATTAGACGGGAAATATGATGCGATCGTTATTTCGAGTGGAGATTATAATCCGACGAAGCTTGGAATGACAAGTAATAGCAATAGAAGTGCATCTCATAATACAACGAATATTTTAAATGACATTACAGATTTAAAAGCTGGGCAAATAAAAACATTTTATATTGATAAAGGGTTACCTGTTTTTCTTCATGACAGTAGTGTGAAAAAATATCCAACAAGTAAACTGTATAGTTACTCTCAATCAAATGCATGGAAGACAAAGCAAAATGTTATTTTCTTTACAACGAATACGAACATAAAAAACTATTTTGCGACAAATGGTATGAAACGTCCTCATTTCGTGTTAGCAAATGCTCCATCTTCTACACAAACGTATAAAAAAGGGGACACATTGTCGTTCGTATACCAAATCACCAATTATACGCAATTTCAAAATAAATTGCTAACTGTAAACTTATATATTGATTCTGATTTTAACGACAAATATACAAGTGAAGAAATTGTCGCGTCTAAACAAGTACAAGGCGCAACAGGAACGATTTCATACACGCTTCCAGCAGGATATTCAGGTCCGCGTTATTGGAAAGTAGAAATTGTTGATGAAACAAGTGCATTAAAAGATTATGAAAAAGGGTTTGTGAAGTTTCAAGATGTTGTCGCAAATATTAAAGTATTACAAATTCGTAAAGGGAACGATGCGAGTTCGTTATTGAATACGAAAAATATGAACCCGAGCTTTTTAAGTCGTACGAACGAATATAATATTAGTATTGATGTAACAACATTAGAGAATTTCCAGAGAAGCAAAACGTACGAACCGAATTACTCACACGAAGTCATTAATGGAAAATATGATATGATTATTTTCGGGTTTGCCGATTGTTATAACGGATGTGGCTCCATTATTCAGCTAAATCCAAATACAGTCCAGTCCGTTAAAAACTTTATCCAATCCGGTCAAAGCGTTATGTTTACACACGATGTCATGTTCGGATCGAATAACGTATGGGTCAATGAATTCGGTCCAATCGTTCAACAAATTCAACCACAAACGGACTTAGGAAACGGTGCACCGAATGCATCAACAAAGACAAAACAAGTGAATAGTGGTTTAATGACAAATTACCCATATACATTAGGTGACAGCATTACCATTGCCACAACGCACAACCAATATTATACGCTTAACTTAGAAAATGAAGCAGTAATCCCGTGGTATAATATTGATGGGTCTCCGCGAGACGTATATGATAGCTGGAACCACTACTATACGTATTCAAACGGAAACGTCACATATTCGGGAACGGGACATGTAGGAACAACGTCAGCCTTTCCAGAAGAAGAACAAAAACTATTCGTCAATACGATGTATCGTGCGTTTTTCGGTTCGAACCATGCACCGCAGTTGACAGTCATCACACCGAAAGAAAACGAAAAAATTCCGAGCAACCAGCCGATTGAGCTATCGTATAAAGTGGAAGATTTAGATTTAGTTGACCGAACGTTTTCCACGAAAGTATGGTTAAACGGTCGAGAAGTGTATGCCCAAAACAATGTGCCAAACGGCACGACGATCATTCAATCCATTCCGCACAATATGCCAAACGGTGGGACAGCGACGATTAAAATTGAAGCAACAGATGCGCGCGGAGCAAAAGTAACAAAAGAATTTCAAGTGATCATTGAAAAAGTATCGGCAAATATCGAAGTTAGTCGAACGATTTCAAAAACGCTCACACCTGTTAACGAACCGATCGCGATGCAATATACGTTAACACCAAAACCGTTATCTTTATTAACGAATACGTTGTTAAACGTAACGAACGTCGCGTTTGAAGAAAAATTGCCAGCAGGCATCGAAGTTGTTTCAATGCCAAACGGATTTACAAAGCAAGGAACGTTGACAGAAGGCTATACAATTAAAGGAACGTTGCCTGATATTTCGTTTGTTAAGTCAGGAACAACGTATATTGCTGAACCGCAAACGTTTACGATTCAAGTGAAACCGACGGCGAAAGGAACGTTTTCGCTCTCACAAGCTAAACTGACATACAAAGATATAAATACGCAAGTCGTCAATTTATCGTTTAATGCCGTATCTTTCGTTTCTGATTACAAAGTGACAGATGCAACGCTGCCAAGCACAATTTTTGTGAACCGTGGTGTGCCGAAAAATGCGCGGCTATTGTTAAACGTCTTGCCGCAAGAAGCGACAATTGCATCAGTAGAATGGAGCGAAAATAGTAATGGGCAAGTCATTTCGATTGACCAAAACGGCGTCATTACCGCAATACAAGAAGGAACAGCACAAGTGACAGCAAAAGTAAAAGATATGTTCGGTAACGTCAAAACAGCGACAATGACGGTCATTGTACGCATTCCAGTCGATTCGATAACAATTCAAAACTTTACTGTTTATGTCGGTGAAACGATTCCGATTCCAATAACCGTATCACCTGTGGATGCGAAAAAAGCGGTATCTTATTCACTAGGAAATAGCTTGTATGCTGAAGTGAATGGGGCAAACGGAACGATTACAGGATTAAAAGAAGGGGTAACGACGTTAACTGTTCAGGCGTTCAATAGAAATGATGAACTCATTGAAAAAACGGTGACCGTCACAATTCAGTCGATTCCGGTAACTGCCGTTGTCGTCTCACCAACCATTGTAAATATGAACATTGGTGAAACGGTTACGCTCACCGCAACGGTTGCGCCAAATAATGCGACGTATAAAACAATTGAATGGCGCTCTTCCAATCCGAATATCGCTTCTGTCGATGAAAACGGTCGCGTCACAGGACTAAGCACAGGACAAGTGACAATGAAAGCGCAAGCACACAACGGTGTGATCGGAACAGCAATCGTTCACGTTGGTTCGCCGTTGACAGGTATTTCCCTTCCATCGACGTTACTTGTCCAAAAAGGAAAAACGATCAATGTATTGCCATACATTGCACCGATTCCAGCTAATGCGACGACAAAAATTGTAAGCCGTTCATTTACTGTCGAAAATAGTTACTATGCCGTTGTCGATCAAAACGGGGAAGTCACTGCGAAACGTCTCGGTGAAACACCACTGACGGTGAAACTCGTTGATGAAACAGGAAAAACGTGGACGGCATCAACAGTCATTCGCATTGTTGAACAAGCGACAGATCCAACGAAAGGCGGAAATAAAAACGGCTGGCTGTACTAATGAAGGATGTGAACACGTATGAAAAAAGTGATGATGCTAGTTGTCATCATCAGCTTATTAAGCGGATGCTTCCCGTCAAAAGAAGAAAGGCAACAAAAATTCATCAAAGCGATCGAGCAAGGAAACGTGGAAGCGGTTCGCGACTATATGAAACAAGAAAAAAACATTAACTTTCAAATGAACAATGAGACACCGCTTGATGTGGCGATGCGTAACGGTCAGCGTGAAATTGCGGTACAACTATTGAAAGCTGGAGGAAAGTCGGCTGTCATGCCGCTTCCTCCCCTTCATTTTGCACTTGCTTCTTCTTTGGCTCAAGGGGATGAAGAAAATATTGAAATTGTGAAACAAATGGTGAACGAACAGACGGTGCGTGAAAAAGATAAGGAAAACAATACCCCATTGCATATCGCTGCAGGGAGTGGAAATCTTTCTCTCGTTCAACTCGTTTGCCAATACGATGTTGATGTCAATGCAAAAAATAAACAAGGTGAAACGCCATTATTGCTTGCTGTGCAGGCAGGGAATGTGGATGTTGTCCGCTTTTTATATGAACGTGGAGCAAATGTGGAAATCGCCAATACATCTGGTGAAACGCCGTTATATAAAGCTGTTGAACGAAATTTTATTGACGTAGCAACATATTTATTAGGGAAAAAGGCAAATGTCAACGCAAAAACGAACATCGGAAAAACGCCATTAATGGTTGCAGCAGAATACGGATATGATGAGTTAGTAACGCTTTTACTTCGTTACGGAGCCGATGTACACATAAAAGATCAGACGGGTAACACAGCGCTTTCTCTTGCGCAATATTGGAAACATGAAAACATAATCAAACAGCTAAAAGAAAAAGGAGCGAAGTAGCTCCTTTTTCTATTGTACTCGCAGTTCGTCAACGATGACGGCAAGCTGTTTGACAAGCGGTAAACCGAGACCGCGGTTAATAAATACATCTTTATTATGTTTGACAACAAAGCGAGCATATTTTTTTTGTTCTTCTTCTGATGATATAGGCGCTTGAAACGAAAGATTCGTTCCACTATCGCTCGTTTCCCCGCGATACGTATTGATGATTAACCCGTTTTCATCTGTGTACGGAATGATTGAGCTATTCCCGCGCGCAAATAGCCCACCTTCGATATTTATATATGACCCGACGGCATAAATGACTGCATTGCTATCTGTGTAGAAAAATCCTTTTAAATTTGGTGTGGTGAGTGAAAAATTGTTCGTAAATTCGTTCACGCGGGCGATTTCGAGCTCTCCTTTTGTTAATAATACGACTTCTTTTCCGTTTAAGCCGCTAATCGTCGTATTGTAAATCGATGTATTTCCGTTGACGTAAACAGTAGAATCGAACGCCACTTCCCCTGTAATCGTTAAGTTGCCGAGGACAATGATGTTTCCTGAAATTTGTAAAGGAGAATTTCCTGCGTTTTCTAATGTCAAGTCGCCGTTTACAATTAACCATTGGTTATCATTTAAAGTCAATGAAGAAATATCAAAATAAGGAATCGTACTCGTATCAAGAAAAATAGATTTTCCGCTTGCAATTGCCCCTTCTAATGCGGTTGATAAATCGATAAGGTCATGAACGACAACAGTCACAAACGATGATTTTACTTGTTCTATAAGCTCTGATAATGGTAAAGAAATGAGATTTTGATATTGCGTTTGTTTACTTTGATCAAATGCATCAATACCAGCTGCTGAAAGCAGTTTATCTTTTAAAGTGAGATCAAAGTTCACATCAATAAACTCCTCTTGTTCTTTTTGGACGCTCGGTCCTTGATATTGAAACGACAGGGAGCTAGATGAAAAATCGTTCATGTTTTTTGTAAATTCGTTTGATATCGTGTAACAACTTTTTGCTCCGTTTCCGTGATCGCATGCATAGCGATTTCCTTCAACGAACAATATACTTTTTTCGCTTGTCGTCGGGAATGATGTTTGCACAGAATAAAGCGTTGAGTTGTAAATATAGTTAGCGACGTTTGTGATGTATATATTTTTCCCTGCATATATATTGCCATCAATATATGCCCCGCCATTTAATGTGACATTTTCACGGGAGCCAAGGGCATATTTTAAAAAGCTTGGCGCATTCGTAATAATTACTTCGCGTGTAACGACTTTTTTTCCGTAAGGGGCATATATGCGAAAGACGCGCGTAAATAATTGATTGCGCACAATTCCTTTCGCATCCGTTATATCTTCGATCGTGACGCCATGGCGGTTCATGAGCTCGTTCAAAAAACCTGCTTGTGCATTGCCTAAATCAAGATCAAGCTGCGCAGGGGTTGATAACGTTAACTGTTCGACTTTTACTTTCAGTTCAGCGATCGTTTCTTCTACGTTTTTGACGGCATCGTGAAGCGATGTGACATCTTCTATACGCACTTGTGTAAATTTTGCTTGATATATGCTAACAGATAAAATCGTAAGCCCGATAATAAAAAAGACAGTGACGGTTAGCATCACGAGCACAAGACTGTATCCTTTTTCGTTCACATCCATCCCCCCCTTTAAAAACCGAATTGTGATTGTAACGTAAACGGTTCAATATATAATGGATCATCCGGATTTCGATGATCGTTGTCTTGAACAGATAAACGAATCGAAATGATGCCGCTTTTACATACGTTTTGTTGTTCTCGAATGCACGTATAAGTGAATGTAGATTGTTCAGGAATAATTCGTAAGTTAGGTGTCGTGATTTGTTTGCCGTTCATTTGTAACGTTTCGGTTGACGCGTCGATCATGATTTGTAGCGTCTCATTTCCTTTTTCCTTTTCTTCTACGAGCCCTGTATTTGTATCAATTTCTTTTTTTACTTGATTGACAAATGTAAGTGTGTAGTTATTTGACTCATCTTTTTTTAAACCGTCTGGCGCCAGCGTATAAAGCTCGTTAAAAATTGTAGTCATTAATATGTCCGCTTCGCTTCGTAGTTGATTTTCAATGCCGATGCGTTTATACGCCTTCGTTCCTGCTGTAAATACGCCGTATGCAGAAGCGGCAATGATCGATGTGATCGCTAGCCCAACAAGCAGTTCGATCAGCGTCAATCCTCGTTCATTAGCGAATACGTTCATTGGCGATCACTCCTTTTAATACGACTACTTCGTTGTTTGAACGAACGGTGACATATAAACGAAGTAAATAATTGCTTACGTCTTCAGCCATTTCTTTTTCTTGTTGAATCACTTGTTTTAAAGGGTCAGGAAATTCAGTTGGTGGATTTGTTTTTATTTGCGACCATATCGTTTGATCGTATGGAATGAGCCAAGCTTGTACGTCTTCTTCATCGTATGCGACATTGTTAATCGTCGGTGAAAAAACAGCTTTACATACATTTTCGTTAGGGAATAAAGACGAATTTGAACACGATGAAGCATCAAAACGAACAAAAGGTGTTTGTTGTGTGATATGATCGGTTGTATATTTGGCTATTGTTTGAAAATCAAGCCGTTCCATATAATGAATCACACCGCGTGCGATATTTATAGCAACCGTTTTTGATTGATTATATGTCGTATATGTCATCGCATTTGTAAAAAACATAAACATGCCACTGACAACAAACGACAAAATGACGATCGATAGGAGCACTTCAATTAAAGTAAACCCACGTTCAAAAATATTCATTTTCTTTTGACACATTTTCCTTCTCCTTCTTTTAAAATACATAACTTTATTATACAATATGTTAGAGTTAGGTGTTGTATCATTTTGAATGGGGGGAGCGACTTGGCGTACTTATTTTTTGCGATCTTTTTTCTCATATTAATCCCCATCTATATTCGGTTGCCTTTTGGGTGGACAAAAAAAGGGATTGCTCTTGTATTAACGGTCGCTTGTTTATTAAGCGCTTTTGGCATCATTGCGATCGAACAATTTCCATTATGGCAAGCTACATTGTTTCTTTTTCTTTTAGTGATCGCAAGTACATATTTACTTGAACAAAAGCTCGGTCATTTATTTTATGCACGCATTTATGAGCACGATTTTATTGTCGAAGATGACGGAGAAGATGAGCGAAAGGATGAACAGCCGCTTGTTAGGAAAGAAGCGGTGGAAGAAAATCCGAAAAATGAGTTGCAACAAGTAGATGACACCGATGTCGAATGGAGTGAGGGTGATTGGCAGGAAGTCGAGCAACCCGTTTCGCTCGAGCCGTTAAAAGATGAATATAATGATACGATTGAACCGATCGCGGATATGGACGATGTCATTGAACCGTTACACAACGATGACATAGATGTAGACGAAGCGTTTATCATGCAACAACGGTGGGATGATTTGCTTAGCGAAACAAGTAATGAAACGTCACGCGATGAAGCATTTGAGAGTGAAATAAAAGAAGGGCTTGATATAGAAACGCTCGCTATCGTAGAACAACCGATCGAACAAATGGCTAACGAGCGACATGAAAGCGAAACGACGTTACAAAGTCTTGTCGTACATACAGTGAGCGAGCAAGAAATGGATATCATTCCGAGTATCGATCATGCTTTACACGAGCAAGACGAAGGGACAAACATTCCGATGATTGAAGAAGCGGTTGTTTATGAAGAACAACCGTTTCAGAGCGCATATGACGAGATGGAAACAACAGCGGGAGAAAACACAAATGAACCTTTACGTATACTTCCAAAACCTTTGCTAAAAAATTTACTTGCTTCTTTATACGCGATGCGTCCAGCGTTGTCGGATGCGGAATATGAACAGCTTATTCATAAACATTTGCATCCTCGCTTACACGAACAAGATTATTATACATTTGCAAATGTATTAATGGAGCATTATGTAGCTTCAAAACAATATGAAAAGCTACATCTTTTTGCAAAACAATTGTATGCTCAATATGGGTCTTATCCAATGATTCAACAACAATTAACACATATGATACATTACGCTGAACAAAAAATGGGGTGGAAAAAATGAAAAGTAGCACACAAGTTATTGGTCTTCCAGTCATTAGCATTCAAAACGGAGTTCAACTCGGACAAGTGAAGTCACTTGTCTTAAACCCAGAAAAAGGAACAGTCGATTTTTTAATTGTTGATCAAGAAAATTGGGAAATTAGTATGAAAGCGATTCCGTTTCGAAACGTCATCGGAATTGGTGAGTTTGCCGTAACGGTTGAAGAAGAGCGAGCTGTGCTCGATTTAAACGTCATTCCGATCGCGAATGAGCTTGTCAATAAAAAAATTGCGATTAAACAAGCGAAAGTAATGACAAGAAAAGGACAATTGCTTGGCGAAGCAACGGAGTTTTATATTGACGAAGAAACCGGACAAATTACCGGGATTGAAGTGCAAATTGGAAATGAATCTCGCATCGTTCGTGCTGATCACGTCATTACGTATGGAAAAGAATTATTAATTGTTCATGAAGATGCACAGCAAACAGTTGCTTCGGACGTGAGTGAATTGTTGTCACTAAAAGGGACGCAAGTAGAGCCCCTTATTGAACAAATTGCTCCAAAAACAGTTGAAACTGAACTTGATGAGTTGCGTCGAAAACAAATTGATATGTTAACAGGAAAACGAGTGTTAAAAGATATTGTGGATGCAAACGGTCAAATATTCATCTCGAAAGATACAATTTTAACGAAAGAACATATTATTCGTGCCCAAGAAGAAGGGCCAGACGTTGTTATTGAACTGTCGATGAATGTCGAGTAAGGAGGCGTATGCCGTGCGCCAAATCGCTTCGCTTAAGTTGTTTTTTACGTTACTTCTTACCGTTTCATATTTACTTGCAAGTACGAAAGTGGCGACATGGGCGTACGAGTCGTTCGTTAGTGGCGATACATTTGCTGAAGGAACGATGATCGGACCAGTCGATATATCAAATCGTTCATACGAAGAAGCGTATGAACAAATCAATCAAAAAGTAAATGAGTGGAAACAATCAGCGACGATTACGCTCATGCTAGAAGGAAAAGAAGTAACGGTACAAACTAATCATTTTACATTTCATATTGAGGAGAGCATGAAACAAGCGGAGAGCGGAAAAACTACCCCTCTCCTCGTTTCCATTGACGGACAAGCTTTGCAAGATGTGATTTCTTCGCTTGGTGCATTAAGTGATTGGATCGATGTTGAAAAAGTAAGAGCACAAGTAGAACAAGCTGCAGCTTCGCTCACATCTGCCCAACTATCTCTTAGTCAATACGTTCGAGAAGAAATGCAAAAGGAAACGATATTATCGCAAGCAACTATCCCGTTCCATCAAGAACTTCATGCGATAACGCAAACAACCGTTGTCATTGAGCCAAAACAAGTGTTTTCTGTTTTGGACTTTTTCAAAAAGCAAGGAATAAGCTTATCAAAAGAAGCGATGACGTTATTTGCATCTGGATTGTATGAGGCGGTTGTACCGACAAATTTTGAAATTGTTGAACGGCATACGAGCCCTATATTACCAAATGGAATTAAGGCAGGGTTTGAAGCAGCTGTTGAACAAAATAAAAAAGACTTTATGTTTTTTAATCCAAACGATCAGTCGTACACGGTTGAAATGAGAACGGAAGGCAGTCAAATGAAACTTTCTCTTACAGGAATACCGTTTATGTATCAATATGTATTAAAGACGGATCCAATTGAATATTACGATCCAAAAACGATTGTGCAATATAGCGCATTGTTGAAGCCGAACGAAAAGCGGATCAAGGAAGAAGGAAAAAAAGGAATGCTCATTCGCTTGTATAAAGAAGTGTACGATCGAAACCGAACATTAATTGAGACGATACCCGTTTCGGAAGATTTTTATCCACCTGTTCATCGTGTCGAATTGCGTGGGTTGCAATCGGGAGTAAATAACGGAACAAGTGGGACACCAAGTGAGACACCAACTCCAAATGAATCACCTTCAACACAGTTACCACAACAAGATGATATATGGGGAAATGAAAACGAGCAAATAAAAGGAAATGAGGATGAGACCTCATGAAAAAGCATGAGCGAAAACGATTAGGCGATTTGCTTATTGAAGCGGGATTAATTACGAAAGAACAACTCGAAGAAACGTTAAAAGAAAAAGCACCTGGTCAAAAATTAGGGGATGCGTTGTTGCAGCGAGGATACATTACGGAGCAACAGTTAATTGAAGTATTAGAGTTTCAACTTGGCATCCCACACGTCAGCTTATATCGTTATCCAATTGATCCGAAATTAACGAATCTCGTACCGAAAGAATTTGCGAAACGAAACATGCTCATTCCTTTAAAACAAGAAGGGGATCGTCTATTTGTTGCAATGGCAGATCCAATGGACTTTTTTGCGATTGATGATTTGCGTTTATCGACGGGCTTTCATATTGAAGTAGCTATTGCATCAAAAGATGATATTTTACGGGCAATTAATAAATATTACGATATTGATGATTCGGTGGAAGAATTTTTAAACATTGCTCCTGCGCAAGAAGTGCGCGAACAAGAGAAACTTGTTGAAGATGACTCGCCGATTGTTCGACTCGTCAATCAAATTTTACAAATGGCAGTAGAACAGCGGGCGAGCGATATTCATATTGACCCCCAGGAAACAAAGGTCGTCATTCGTTATCGCATCGACGGCATTTTGCGTACAGAACGAGCGTTGCCTAAGCATATGCAAGGAATGTTAACGGCGCGTATTAAAATTTTAGCGAATATGGATATTACAGAACATCGCGTTCCGCAAGATGGACGTATTAAAATGAATATCGATTTTCACCCGGTCGATTTGCGTGTATCGACATTGCCGACGATTTATGGTGAAAAAATCGTTATGCGCGTGCTTGACTTAGGAGCGGCGTTAAACGATTTAAACAAACTTGGATTTAATAAATTGAATTTACAACGGTTTATTCAACTGATCGAACAACCAACGGGCATCGTGTTAATTACGGGGCCGACCGGTTCAGGAAAATCGTCGACACTTTATGCGGCATTAAACCGATTAAATGGGGAACATGTGAACATTATTACAATTGAAGACCCTGTCGAATATCAGCTTGAAGGAGTAAACCAAATTCAAGTAAATCCAAATGTCGGGATGACATTTGCCGAAGGATTGCGCTCGATTTTGCGTCAAGACCCGAACATTATTATGGTTGGAGAAATTCGTGATCGCGAAACAGCGGAAGTGGCGATTCGTGCTTCTTTAACAGGACATCTCGTGTTAAGTACGTTGCATACGAACGATGCATTAAGCACTGTTGCTCGTTTAATTGATATGGGAGTCGAGCCGTTTTTAGTTGCCACATCACTTTCAGGGGTTGTTTCTCAACGTCTCGTGCGTCGCGTTTGTCGCGATTGTCAAGAAGAGCACGAACCGACGAAGCGAGAAATCGACATTTTTGCTCGCCGTGGTTTGAAAATTGAAAAAGTGATGCGCGGTCGTGGCTGCCCAACGTGCAACATGACAGGGTATAAAGGGCGCATCGCCCTGCATGAATTAATGGTTATGTCTGATGATATGCGAAAAGTGATTTTAAACGGTGAACCGCTTTCGAAATTGCGTGAAATTGCGATCAAAAATAAAATGATTTTTTTAATTGATGACGGATTGTTAAAAGTCAAACAAGGGCTGACGACAACGGAAGAAGTGTTGCGTGTAAGCATTGTATAAGGTCAACAACCCAACGACTAAAGTCGTGGGCTTGTAAGCCCCATGTTGACCAGACCAAGGCTTGAAACAGAGCCTACGTTATAGATGTCATGACACGTTCGGGTGCTTCTCCAGCCCGTTCCTCTGTCGTGCAAGATTAAACAAGCGTGGTGGGTGGCGCTAGTGTCTTGCACATAACAAGCATCTATAACATGGTCGAGGAGAATATGACCTGCTTTATGCAGAGGAAAGGGGAATACCCTATGGTTTTTGTGTTAGACACAAATAAGTGTCCGCTTGCTCCTTGTCACGAAGCAGTTGCGAGAAAGCTGTTGAAACAAGGGAAGGCAGCGATCTACAAACGCTATCCATTTACGATTATTTTAAAAGAAATTGTCGATAATTTTCGACCGAAAACACCGTATCGGCTCAAAATCGATCACGGAAGCAAACACACAGGACTTGCGATTTTGCGAGGACAAGAAGTGGTATGGTTAGGGCAACTTGACCATCGCACAGACATCAAGGAAAGAATAGATAAAAGGCGTGCTTTTCGTCGAGCAAGACGAAATCGAAAAACTCGATACAGAAAACCACGTTTTCTTAATCGTAGGAGAAAAGACGGGTGGTTGCCGCCATCACTAGAGAGTCGCGTGCAAAATATCCAAACATGGGTTAACCGCCTAAAGAAGTTATGCCCCATTGGGTATATATCATACGAAAATACCAAATTCGACACGCAACTCATGCGAAATCCTGAAATCAGCGGCATTGAGTATCAACAAGGCACGCTTCAAGGATACGAAGTAAGAGAATACTTGCTTGAAAAGTTTGGGCGGAAGTGTTGTTATTGCGGAAAAGAAAATGTTCCACTTGAAGTGGAGCATATCATTCCAAAATCGAGAGGTGGAACAGACCGAGTGGATAACCTATGTCTTGCGTGTCGAGATTGCAACCAAAGAAAAGGAAGTCAAACCGCAGAAGAATTCGGGTATCCACATATTCAAAAAATGGTCAAAAAAACGCTAAAAGACGCAAGTGTAGTGAATGCCACTCGATGGAAAGTGTATGAAGTGTTAAAACAAAGCGGATGCGAAGTAGAGTGTGGAACAGGCGCACGAACGAAAATGAATCGTATTCGTTTAGACTTGCCGAAAACACACTATTTTGACGCTTGTTGCGTGGGAGAAAGCACACCAAATCACTTATATTTCAAAACAAAAGAAGTGTTATTCATTAGAGCAAAGGGGCGTGGTAGTCGTTCACGCACAAACCTAGATAGATATGGCTTCCCAAGAGGTTATCTTGCAAGACAAAAGTTCTTCTTTGGCTTCCAAACAGGGGACATGGTTAAGGCTGTTATCCCAAGAGGGAAATATCAAGGCGTTTGGTTTGGCGAAGTATCATGCAGAAAGACTGGAAGTTTCGATATTAAAGGTAAGGACGGTAAACGTATCGCACAAGGAATAAATTATAGATATGTCCAAGTCATTCAGCGATTCGACGGATACACATATCGAAGGGAGGGAATGAACATTGCGTAAGGTGCAATTCCTCCCCGTGCCTAAAGACAGGGGCTTCCTTGCGTAAGTTTCGTGATGAGCATGAAACAAAAAGTAGATGCGATATTGCGTGCTGCATTTGAATTAAAGGCGTCCGATATTCATTTGACGGTCGGTATTCCTCCTATTTTTCGTATAAACGGCGATTTGAAACGTTACGGTCAAGAAACGTTGTCACCAGCAGATACGGAGCAAATGGCGAAAGCGATCGTTCCCGAAAAAATGTGGTCTCATTTTGAAGAAAACGGAGAGTTAGATTTGTCGTATAGCCTTTCGGGCGTTTCGCGTTTTCGTGTTAACGTGTTTAAACAACGAGGCTGCATATCGCTTGCTATTCGTATCGTGCCGACAAAAATTCCATCGCTTGAAGAATTGCAACTACCAGATGTATTAAAAAAGATGGTCACAAAACCTCAAGGCCTCATTCTCGTGACAGGACCGACGGGGAGCGGAAAATCGACAACGTTAGCTGCGATGATTGATTATATGAATAAAACGATGCGCAAACATATTATTACGCTTGAAGATCCGATTGAATACGTGCATAAACACGGGGGATGTGTGATCGATCAGCGCGAAGTTGGAACGGATACAAACAACTTCGTAAACGGGTTGCGGGCAGCGCTTCGTCAAGACCCAGACGTCATTTTAGTCGGCGAAATGCGCGATTTAGAAACGATTCAAACGGCAATTACCGCCGCAGAAACAGGACATCTTGTTTTCGGGACGCTTCATACGTCAAGTGCCCCTGCGACGATTGACCGAATTATTGATGTATTTCAACCAGAGCAGCAAGCACAAATTCGTATTCAATTAGCGACGGTTTTAGTTGCGATTATTTCACAACGATTATTCCCGCGCGCACAAAAAAACGGAAGAATTGCAGCAACAGAAATTTTAATCAACAATGCAGCCGTTGCGAATTTAATTCGCAACGGGAAAATTCATCAAATTCCGAGCGTCATGCAAACGAACCGTGCGCTTGGCATGCATACACTTGAGGCGAACATTAGAGAGCTTGTCGAACAAGGACTGATTGCAAGAGAAACGGTTGAGCCGTACTTGCAGGAAGGATGATGACAAATGGCGCAATTTCGCTATGAAGCGCGTGATATGCGCGGACGAGTAAAAAAAGGGACGATTGTTGCTTCGTCACGTCGCGATGTGATGATGAAACTTCGTGAACAACGGTTGAAAGTGATCGACGTACGCGAAGTGCCGCAAACGTTGTTAACGAAAGAAATTACATTCGGTAACCCTGTGAAGCTGCAACATTTCGTTATTTATTTACGTCAATTTGCGACGCTTTTAAAAGCAGGGGTAACGATTGTAGATGCTACGCGCATTTTAGCGGAACAAACGGAAAGTAAAGCGTTAAAAAAAGCGCTCGTTCACATTGAGGAACGATTAAGAAGCGGTCAACCGCTATCTACAGCAATGACTGATCATCCGAACATTTTCCCTCCGCTCGTCATTAATATGATTCGCGCAGGAGAGGCGAGCGGAAGTATGGATGAAACGCTTGAGAGGCTTGCCGATCATTTTGAAAAAGTGCATCGAACGCGACAAAAAATTGTTTCCGCTTTGGCTTATCCTGTTGTTGTTGGCATCATTGCGGTCATCGTCGTCATCTTTTTACTCGTCGGTGTCGTTCCGACGTTTGTTTCAATGTTTGCTGATTTTGGTGCGGAGTTGCCGAGCATTACGAAGTTTGTGCTACGTGCAAGTGAAGTGATGCAACTGTACTGGTGGGGCGTTCTTCTTTTGTTGCTTAGCACGTATGGGGTACTGATGCTGCTGAAAAGGCAAAAAAAGACGAAATATTATGTCGATGTCATCGTATTGCGCATGCCCATTTTCGGTGGAATGATGCAAAAGGCGGTACTTGCTCGTATGACGCGCACGTTAAGCTCGTTATTTTCAAGCGCTGTCCCTATTTTACAGGCGCTTACGATCGTTGAAGAGGTTGTAGAAAACGAGGTGATTGCTCGCGTCATTCGCACATCTCGTGATGCGCTCGAGCGTGGGGAATCGTTGACCGAGCCGATGAAGCGGCATTGGGCGTTTCCCCCTCTTGTAACACAAATGATTGCGATCGGAGAGCAAACAGGCTCGCTCGATGCGATGCTTGCGAAAGTTGCTGACTTTTATGAAGCGGAAGTCGAAGCGGCTACCGATCGACTAAAATCGTTAATTGAACCGCTTATGATCGTCTTGCTTGCCGGCGTTGTTGGGACGATTGTCACATCGATTTTAGTCCCGATGTTTGATATATTTAATCATATTCAACAATAAAATAGTACTTTTCAACTAGATTGCTGGTGTTGTAAAATGATGAGAGAGATTATAAAAATTGCAAAGGAGAGGAATTATGTTAAAGAAATTTATTCGCAACGAAAAAGGTTTAACATTAATTGAGTTGTTGGCGGTTATCGTTATTTTAGGGATTATTGCAGCCATTGCAATTCCGAGCATCGGGGGATTAATCGACAACTCAAAAAAAGATGCGCACGTAGCAAACGCACAGCAAATGATTAACGCAGCAAAAATTGCTGTAACGGCGGATAAGAGCTTAATACCTAGTAGTGGCCAAAGCCAAAACATTACGTTGAAAAAGCTTGAGGATGATGGGTACTTAGAGACAGTGAAAGACCCTGATAATGGAACTTATAATAAAGAAGGATCATTTGTTACGATAACTAATAGTAATAATAAGTTATCTTATAGTGTTAAACTAATTAATGATAAGCGTGGTGTCCAAACTTCCACTGGAGATGCGGTTGCTGAGGGAAGTCTAGCACGCAGTCAGGTAGTTGATAACCCAGCCACGCCATCAAATCCATAAATTATGATTTAGGTACAATCAAGAGTGATCGCATATGTTGTTTTTTATTTCTTTCCTCCTCGGTCTTCTTCTCGGCTCATTTTATAATGTTGTTGGGTTAAGGGTGCCGAAGGGGGAGTCGATTGTTGCGCCGCGTTCGCATTGTCCACATTGTAAGCGAACGTTGACGGCGTTAGAGTTAATTCCAGTTGTTTCGTATTTGTTGCAAAAAGGGAAATGTCGCGCGTGTTCGGCGCGCATTTCCTTTGTTTACCCATTCGTTGAGCTGTCCACGGCTATATTGTTTACGCTTGCCCCGCTTTTTGTCGGTTGGTCAGCGGAAGTAGCCGTTAGTTGGACGCTCATTTCTTTATTCGTTATTATTTTTGTTTCTGATGTGCATTATATGGTTATCCCAAACCGTGTTTTATTATTTTTCACTCCACTCCTTCTTGTTGAACGTTTATGGATTGCCCCGCTTACTCCTTGGTGGGATAGTTTGCTCGGTAGTGTTGTTGGGTTTATGATATTGTTTGTCATAGCGGTTGTGAGTAAAGGTGGCATGGGCGGTGGAGATATTAAGTTATTTGCGTTAATTGGTTTGGCGCTTGGCGCAAAGCTTACCGTTTTAGCGTTCTTTTTATCGACGCTCGTCGGGACGATATTCGGACTGATTGGCATGGCGCTCGGGCGTGTGAAACGAGGCGAACCGATGCCGTTTGGACCAGCGATCGTCGTTGGGACGTTAATCGCTTATTTTTTCGGGGAAACGATCATCCACGTGTACGTAAAGGTTATGATGTAAGGAGAACGAACTATGCGGCTTTTTTCGATGAAACATAAAGTGGGCAACATTGTTATAAAAGATCACGTCATTCGCTATGTAGAGTTAAAACAACAGCAACCGCTCGTTTTGCATACATGCGAGGAATGGCCGCTTCCAGAAGGAATTGTGCGGGACGGGAAAATTGTCGATGAAGAACAGCTCGCTCATATTATGGAGCAATGTGTCGACATGTGGAAAATGAAACGTCGCCGCGTACGATTTCTTGTTCCTGATCCACTCATCGTTATTCGGAAAGTTGCGTTACCGAAAGAAATCGATGTAGAAGATATACGTAGTTATTTATTTATGGAAATTGGTTCAACGATCCCGCTTCCGTTTGAAGATGCCGTATTTGACTACGCCATGCTTGAAAAAACGAAAGAAGCGCTTCATGTTTTATTGTTTGCCGCACCGGAAGCGAACGTAATGCAATATGCACAGCTATTTGAAGCAGTCAAATTAAAACCGATTGTGGCAGATATTTCTCCGCTTAGCTTATATCGCTTATTTTACACATTTGATTTAGCGAACGATGTCGATCACTTTTTATTCGTTCAATTTGATTTATCGTCGTTAAACGTCAGCGTATTTTATCAACATCGTCCAATATTCACGCGTCAGTTAGCGTTTGATGCCCAATGGACGTTTTGGGAAAAGACGAATGAAGGATGGATGTGGTTAAAAGAAGGTCAACCTGAACGTCAGCTAGAGGACGTATATAAAGAACTCGAGCGCGTCATGAACTTTTACCGTTTTTCATTACAACAAGGCAAGGCGCAAATTACCCGCATCGTCATTACTGGGGACCATCCGCTCGTTCATACATTTTCCCTTTTGTTACAAGAGCGTCTTGATGTCGCGGTTGAAACGTTGACGCTGCCGCTTTCGGTCGACCCTGCTTATTATTTACCAATTGGACTCGGACTAAAAGAGGGTAATGCATATGCTCGTAGAAAT
This sequence comes from Anoxybacillus ayderensis, assembly GCF_000833605.1. Taxonomy (GTDB): domain Bacteria; phylum Bacillota; class Bacilli; order Bacillales; family Anoxybacillaceae; genus Anoxybacillus; species Anoxybacillus ayderensis. Next base: position 104,614 of record NZ_JXTG01000002.1, read on the forward strand.
TAACTTACTGCCAAAACGTGAACAAAAATCCCGACTTATTCCACTTTTATCCATTGTGTTTGCTGTTTTATTGATCGTTGGCGCGGCAACGTTTTATGTCATTGTACAGCGCATGGAACAACAAATCGCGCAATTAAAAACGGAGCTCGATCAAACGAAAGCGTTACGAATCGCAGAAGAAGAAAAACAAAAAACAGCTGCGAACACATCTGTCGGAGTCCAGTTGCAAGAAGCGATTCAATGGGCGGAGCAATATCCGATTCATACGGTCGCGCTTTTACATGAATTGATTGAACGTTTGCCAGAGCGCGGGTTTTTAATGAACGTTTCTTATGCGCGAGATGGTGCCATTCAATTGACTGCTCAATTTGATACAACGCGTGAAAGTGCTGCATATTTACAAGCGTTAAAAGATGCCTCGTTTATCGCTGACGTAAAACTGACGAGTTTAACTGCATCAGAAGGAAAGGCGGAAGAAGAAGGAGCAATGCCGCGGTATATCGGACAGTTTACTGTTCAACTGAATATGGAGGAATGGAAAAAACAGCAACAAGGAGGGGAAAAATGAGAAAAGGACTTATCGTGACGGTCTCTCTCTTGTTGCTTACGCTACTATCATTTGCGCTATATATATATGTGTACAAACCGCTCGATGACCGAAAAGAACAACTGGAAACAGAATTGCAGACGGAAAAAAAGTTGCTGCAAACGTTGCAAAGCAAACAACCGTCGGACGATTTGCGTGTTAGTCTTGTCGAGTTACAAAAACGCGTTCCTGTTCAACCGTTTGTCGAGCAATTTTTATTAGATATTGAAAAAGCGGAAGTTTTATCCAATAGTATGGTATTGTCGCTTACATTTCAAGAAGGGGAAAACGTCGAAGGACCTCCCACTCCGATTCAAAAATTAACGGTCAATATATCTGTTCGTTCTCCTTCTTATTTTGCGCTCGAACAATTTATTGATGTGTTGGAGCGATCGAAGCGCATCGTTTCAGTCGATTCGCTATCGTTTACAGGATATGAAGAATGGACGACGGTGATGGATGAAGTACCGGAGCTGTCTTATTCTCTTACTGTTTCAACGTTTTATGCACCAGAGTTACGCCAATGGATTGAGCAACTGCCACCGCTTGATTTACCGCAACCGAGCGAAAAGCGCAATCCGTTTCCTTCATTAACGGAGCAATAAAGGAGTCGGTCGGATGCAAAATGAGCGCGGAATGACGTTAATTGAACTGTTAGCCGTCATTGTTATTTTAAGTATTTTAGTCATGATTGCGACTATTTCTGTTGTTGAAGTCATTAAAAAGTCACGTGATCGAGCGTTTGTCGCGACAGCGTATTCGCTATACGAGGCGGCAAGGCTTCACGTTGGTGCGCAGAAAGTAGAGTTTTTAACACCAAATGAAAGTGAAATATTAACGTACAAACAGTTAGTTGACGATGGCGTTCTTGAGGGAATCATGGATCCGTACACATCAAAACGGTTGCCGCCAAATGATGACTCATATGTTATTGTGACGAAACAACATGACGGCACGATTGCATATGCGGTTTGTTTAAAAGGAGAAACGAAGCAAATTTGTAAAGAAAATGGTGTACCTGTCGATCAGTTGTCGATAAATGACATTCAAGATCGATAGTGCGAAATTTGACGAAAACCTTCCGCGACGAGACGACAAATGTCTCGTTTTTTTTTTCTTTTTTTATGTTACGATGACCGAAGAATGACAGCGGGAGGGAGAAAAGTTGGACAAGCCAGCGAAAAAAGCAATTGTGATTAAAGTGAATGGGAAAGAACAACCGTATACGACGGCGACGAACGTATTACCGCAATGGTCAAATGGAGAGAGCAATGAACAAAATGAGAAAAAAGACGATTTGGTAGCATTCGACACAACAAGTCAACGATATAAAAAACGATCACCTTGGCGTTCGTTTTTGCTAGCGATCGCTTTAGCTGTCGTTCTTGGGACAAGCTTCGGTTTATTTGTATTAACGATCATTCCGACAACTGACACTTCTTCGACCGCCACATTGCAGCAAGAACAAAAGGAAGAAGAGCCAGTTGCGCAACGGACAGAAACCGTTTTTGTCGTTCAAGGTGGGGTGTTTCAAGATGCGGAAGCGGCGAAAGCGTACGCGCAAAAAATAAAAGGGCAACATCGTCCGAGCGTCATGGTAGGAAAACAACCGATTTACGTCTTTTTAGGCATGGCATTAACGAAAGAGGAGGCAAAGAAAATCGCGGGCTTATACGAATCGCTCGGAATTGACACATACGTAAAAGCATGGAACGTATCGGTGGACGAAAAAGAAAATGAGCCGTTTATGACGATCGTTTCCGCGATTAGTTTATTGTTGGATGGGCAACAACTTTCCAATGAACAATGGAATGAGTTACAGTCGTATTCGTTTCATGATGAACAGATGAAAAAAGCGTATGAAGCGCTTTTCGCTTTCCGGCAAACAAACGATCAAGCACAATTATGGGCCGCACAACAACATATATTAAATGTTTTACAATAAGAAGCGCACAGCTTCTTTTTTTCTTTGTCGAACCATTGTATATTGTGTATAAATTTGGTACGATACAAGTGTATCTTCCTTGAAACAAACGCTCATGACAGAAAGGTGATGACGATGCAACTTGTGTTAGCTTCTAGTTCTCCTCGTCGAAAACAACTTCTTCGTATGCTTGGACTTCCGTTTGACATCCTCGTCAGCGATGTCGATGAATTATTCGATGCCGAGTTATCCCCAAGTGAAATTGTACAGCAGCTCGCACATAAAAAAGCAAATGCGGTATGGCAACAAAAAAAAGACGCGTGCGTCATCGGGGCTGATACGATCGTTGTGTGTGAAGGAGAGGTGCTTGGGAAGCCGACGAGCGAACAAGACGCCTTTCGTATGTTAAAACGTTTATCCGGAACGACACATGAAGTATGGACAGGTGTCGCCATTTGTACAGAAAAAGAGTGCGTCACTTTTGCAGAAAAAACGGACGTTACGTTTTGGCCGCTTACAGATGAAGACATTTGGGCGTATATTGCGACAAAAGAACCGCTCGATAAAGCGGGCGCGTACGGCATTCAAGAACGGGGAGCGCTTTTTGTAAAAAAGATTGACGGCGACTATTTTTCCGTTGTTGGTTTGCCGATTGCAAGGCTTGCTCGCGAATTAAAAAAATTCGGATTTTATCCATTTCGTTAAAAAAAGGTTAAAATAGAGGGGGGAACGTATGCTTATTCGTCATGTTCCACCCGATGAACGCCCGCGTGAACGCTTGCTTTCTGAAGGACCGCAAAGTTTATCCAATCAAGAATTGTTAGCCATTTTGCTTCGCACGGGGACGAAACAATATTCCGTTCTTACGCTTGCGCAACATTTACTTACCCATTTTGAAGGACTTCGTCAGTTAAAAGATGCAACGATTGAAGAAATGACAAGCATTAAAGGGATCGGAAAAACAAAAGCGATCCAAATTATTGCAGCGCTTGAGCTTGGCCGACGCGTGCATCAAATTCAATACGATGATCGTTACGTCATTCGTTCTCCGGAAGATGGTGCACGTTACGTCATGGAAGATATGCGTTTTTTAAGCCAAGAACATTTCGTTGTGTTATATTTAAATACGAAAAATCAAGTGATGCATAAAAAGACAGTATTTATCGGCAGTCTAAATGCATCGATCGTCCATCCGCGCGAAGTGTATAAAGAAGCGATTAAACGTTCTGCTGCTTCCATCATTTGTATTCACAATCATCCGTCAGGAGATCCGACGCCGAGCCGCGAAGATATTGAAGTGACGCGCAGGCTCGTAGAATGCGGCCGCCTCGTTGGCATTGAGCTGCTTGACCATTTAATTATTGGTGATAAAACATATGTGAGTTTAAAAGAAAAAGGATATGTGTAAATCGTTCTCTTTTCATTGTAATTGCGTTATAATAAATGTCATGAGTTTTTGAAAGCATTTTGTTTCAGAAAGGAAGATACGAACATGTTTGGAATTGGATCAAGAGATCTCGGAATAGATTTAGGCACTGCCAATACGCTTGTATATGTCAAAGGAAAAGGAATCGTTTTGCGCGAGCCTTCTGTCGTTGCGCTACAAAAAGATACGAAACAAATTGTTGCGGTTGGGAATGAAGCGAAACAAATGATCGGACGTACGCCAGGAAACGTTGTGGCACTTCGCCCGATGAAAGATGGAGTGATCGCTGATTACGAAACGACAGCCATTATGATGAAGTACTACATTAAGCAAGCGACGAAAAATAGCGGACTGTTTGCTGGAAAGCCATACGTGATGGTGTGCGTGCCGTCAGGGATTACGGCGGTCGAGGAGCGTGCCGTCATTGACGCAACGAGACAAGCAGGGGCTCGCGACGCTTATACGATCGAAGAGCCGTTTGCGGCAGCGATCGGTGCGAATTTGCCTGTATGGGAACCGACAGGAAGCATGGTCGTCGACATCGGGGGTGGCACAACGGAAGTCGCTGTCATTTCTTTAGGTGGTATCGTTACGAGCCAGTCAATTCGTGTTGCTGGTGATGAAATGGATGAGGCAATTATCCAATATATTCGCAAAACGTACAATTTAATGATTGGGGAGCGCACAGCGGAAGCGATTAAAGTCGAAATTGGTTCGGCAGGCAATCCGGAAGGGATCGGAAGCATGGAAATTCGCGGTCGCGACTTATTAACAGGCTTGCCAAAAACGATTGAAATTCATGCGGAAGAAATCGCTGAAGCGTTGCGCGATACGGTATATGCCATTGTTGATTCCGTAAAAAATACGCTTGAAAAAACGCCGCCAGAACTTGCTGCAGATATTATGGATCGTGGAATTGTGTTAACGGGTGGAGGAGCGTTGTTGCGCAATTTAGATAAAGTCATTAGCCAAGAGACGAATATGCCAGTCATTATTGCTGAAAATCCGCTCGATTGCGTCGCGATTGGTACAGGAAAAGCGCTCGACCATATTCATTTATTTAAAAATAAAGCGCGAGACCATCGCTAATGTGTAAGAAGGTGTCGTCATGCCGAAATTTTTCTTAAATAAACGGCTAATTATATTGCTTGTTAGCATCATGGTACTCGTGGCTCTCATCGGTTTTTCGTTAAAAGAACGAAGTGAATTAACATGGATGGAAAAATTCGCAAAAGACACCGTTGTTTTTATGCAATCTATCGTGCACAAGCCCGCACAGCTCGTTGCGGGCTTCTTTGAAAATGTGAACGATTTGCGCCGTACATATGAAGAAAACAAACAGTTAAAAGCGCACTTAGAGCAATACGTTCTCTTGCAGTCCGAGGTGGAATCGCTCAAAAAAGAAAACGAACGTTTGCGTGAACTACTTGATAAAAAAGAAAGTTTACGTGATTTTGTCGCCATTCAAGCGACGGTGATCGGGCGCAATCCAGATCGTTGGGAAGAGACGTTAATTGTAAATAAAGGATCCCAACACGGTGTAAAAAAAGATATGGCTGTTATTACACCTCAAGGACTCATCGGCAAAGTGCGTAGCGTCTCACCATTTAGCGCAACGGTGCAACTGCTTAGCGCAAATGATCGACAAAATCGCATCTCTGCGTTTGTTCAAGGAGATGAAAACGTATTCGGTTTAATCGAAGGATACGATGAAGAACGGGAAGCATTGCTGCTGAAACGCCTTCCATATGATGCGAAAATAAACAAAGGACAGCGTGTATTTACATCAGGACTTGGCGGGATTTTTCCAAAAGGACTATTTATCGGAGAAGTGGAAGAAGTCGTTGCGGATGAGTACGGGCTTACACAAATTGCCTATATCAAGCCAGCAGCGAATTTTTATGACATTGATGATGTGATGATCGTGAAACGAAAAATTGAAATGTCGCAAGAGGAGGAAGGACAATGAGACGTTTTTTTCTTCCTTCCCTTGTGACCGTTATGTTTTTATTGGAAAGCATTATCGTACAACTTTTCCCCGATCCGTTATTCGATGTTTATTTGCTCGTTCCGCGCATTTTGCTTATTTTGATCGTGTTTATTACGATTTTTATTGGACAAACAGAAGGAATGACGTATGGATTTATTTTTGGTCTGTTATATGATGTCGCATATACAGAACTATTAGGCGCTTATGCGTTCGCCTTTTCGCTTATCGCTTATTTAATTGCGAAAGCGATGAACGTTTTTCATAAAAATGCATGGACAGCTTCCTTTTTTGCGATTGTTGCCATTGCATGTGTCGAATGGTACGCATATGCCATTCAACTCGTTATTAGCCGGACGACGATGCCTGTTCAAACGTTTTTGCAGTCGCGCTTTTTGCCAACGCTATTTATTCATACAATTGTTATTTTAATCATTGCTTATCCGTTAAAGCAAACGCTGCTTAAGTGGTGTGAGAAGCGGGACGAATCGTCGCCAGTATGAAGGAATACAAGAAAAATGCGGAGAACTATTCATTGAGGTGAAAGTCGTGGCTGGCAAGGAGAAAAGACCATATGTGTCAATGAAAGGGACGAAAGAAGGGCTGACGTTGCATCTTGATGATACGTGTGCCTATGACGAATTGTTAAAACAAGTGGATGAATTATTGACGACAACAACACGCGACGAAGAAGGGCCACTTGTTGCTGTGCACGTTCATGTTGGCAACAGATATTTGACGCGTGAGCAAGAAGAACGATTGCGCGATGTGATTCGAACGAAAAAGCATTTAATTGTCCACTCGATTGTAAGCAATGTCATGACGAAACAAGAAGCGTTAGAATGGAAGAAGAAAAATGAAATTGTATCTGTTGCGAAAATTATTCGTTCTGGACAAGTGTTACACGTTGATGGAGATTTACTTTTAATCGGTGATGTGAATCCTGGTGGGACGGTTATTGCAACAGGAAATATTTTTATATTAGGAGCATTGCGCGGTATTGCACATGCAGGGTATGAAGGAAACCGTCAAGCCATTATCGCTGCATCGGTGATGAAGCCGACGCAGTTGCGCATTAGTGATGTGATGAATCGAGCGCCAGACTACCGTAGCGATGAAGGAAATGAAATGGAGTGCGCTTATATTGATGAACATGATCAAATTGTTGTCGATCGACTCCAGCTATTGATGCATTTACGTCCGAATTTAACTCGGTTAGAAAGGAGTTTTTGACAGTGGGAGAAGCGATTGTTATTACTTCTGGCAAAGGCGGCGTTGGCAAAACGACAACGACGGCAAATCTCGGAACGGCACTAGCGTTATTAGGAAAGCGAGTCTGTCTCGTTGACACCGATATCGGTTTGCGCAATCTTGATGTCATTATGGGACTTGAAAATCGCATTATTTACGATCTTGTCGACGTCGTCGAAGGACGTTGCACCATTCAAAAAGCGCTCGTGAAAGATAAACGATTTGAAGATCGGTTATATTTATTGCCAGCTGCCCAAACGAGTGACAAATCGGCTGTCACACCAGAGCAAATGAAACAACTCATTGACGATTTAAGACAAGATTACGATTATATTTTAATTGATTGCCCAGCAGGCATTGAACAAGGATATAAAAATGCCGTTGCAGGAGCTGATGAAGCGATCGTTGTGACGACGCCGGACATTTCAGCTGTGCGCGATGCTGATCGAATTATTGGTTTACTTGAAAAAGAAGAGCATATGAAACGACCGCGTTTAATTATTAATCGCATTCGTAGTCATATGTTAAAAAATCATGATATGTTAGATATTGATGAAATTGTGATGCACTTATCGATTGATTTACTTGGGATTATAGTCGATGACGAACATGTCATTAAAGCGTCAAATAACGGTGAACCGATCGTTCTTGATCCGAACAGCAAAGCGTCTTTAGCATATCGCAACATCGCCCGTCGCCTTCTCGGTGAATCCGTACCGCTTATGTCGCTCGATGATGAAGAACAAAAAGGTTTTTTCTCGAAAATAAAAAAGCTATTTAGCGCGCGTTAGCACTTCCGTTTGGAGGTGCTTTTTTTATTCATATCTTCTCCATTTCCCCATACATATAATACAAATCGGACGAGAGGGGTGTGGAGTGTGAGCGATCGAATTGAACATATTCGAAAGCGAATCGCCAAGCGAAAAAAGGAGCGTGAACGTTACGTTCAAACGATGATGACAAACTGGAGTGAAGAAGAAAAATATGGGAATCCAACAGTTGTGACGTACGATGTGGAGCGAGAACCGCCACTTTTTCGGAAAGATATATTTTTATTGAAAAGCTTTTTATCAGCTCTTTTGTTTTTTGGCGTTGCGATTTTATTTCAATACGACTCTCCGAACGTTGAAGGTGCGCGTACATTTGTGAAACAAGCGATGGAAAAAGATTTTCAATTTGCGACAGTTGCACAATGGTACGAAAAAACATTTGGGAAGCCATTAGCATTTTTTAACGTAAAAAAACAACAAGAGACAACAACAGCCGCGTATGCCTTTCCAGCTTCAGCGCGCGTTGTGGAAACGTTTGAACATAATGGACAAGGCATCGTCATTGAAACCGATCAAGCCATTAAAGCAGTCGAAGAAGGAATTGTCGTATTTGCAGGAGTGAAAGAACCGTACGGAAAAACAGTCATTATTCAACATGCGGATGGAAGTGAAACGTGGTACGGAAAGTTATCCGCTATTTCGGTGAAGTTGTATGATTTCATTGAGGCAGGAAAAGAAGTCGGGAGAGCGGAAATGAATAATCATAAAGGCTTGTTTTATTTTGCGGTGAAGCAAGGGGATCATTTTATTGATCCAGTTCAGGTGATTTCCTTTGAATAAATGGTTATCTATTTTTATAAACATTCATATTCATCCGCTTTTTTGGGTTGTTGCGCTTATTGCCATTATGACTGCACAATTTCAGACGCTTCTTTTATTGTTTTGGATTGTGCTTTGGCACGAACTAGGACACGTTGTCGCAGCGCATATGTTTTCATGGCGCGTCAAACGCATTTTACTTTTGCCGTTTGGCGGAGTGGCTGAAATGGATGAACACGGGAACCGACCGTTTCATGAAGAATTGATCGTCACATTAGCAGGGCCGTTTCAGCATATATTTATTTTTTTCATCGCGTATATCGCTCATGAAGCGAACATGTTATCTAATGAATGGTATTATCAACTAATTGAATATAATGTATCTATTTTACTTATTAACTTGTTGCCCATTTGGCCGCTTGATGGAGGGAAGCTCTTTTTTTTGTATCGTACGGCGCGTACATCGTTTCGACGGGCGCACGAACAAACGCTTTATGCTTCCGTCTTTTTTTTAGTCATCTGTTTCGTCGCTTTATTGATCAACGCTCCATTGCACATGAATTTATGGATCATCGCCTGCTTTTTAGCGCATGCCATTTGGATGGAATGGAAGCAACGTCCGTATGTGTGGATGCGTTTTTTGTTGGAACGATATTACGGAAAACGGGTCGAATATCGAGCGTTAAAGCGACTTGTCGTGGATGCGAACGATTCGTTATTTCACGTTCTTCTTTTATTTCATCGCGGGAAAAAACATGCGATTATCGTAAAGAAAAATCAAATGGAAATGGAGCTTGATGAAAACGAATTGTTGTACGCTTATTTTCATGAGAAACGAACGAATGAACCGATCGGCCATTTGCTTTATACGTATTGACAATTGTTTTCTTTTTATGCTATCATCTTCTATGTTGTGTAGCACCCGTGCTACAACCGCTCAGCTAAGGCTATTTAAGCGTTCGCTTGAACCGCCTCACAGCTGGCGAGTCTGAGTCTAATTTAGGAGGTGCAAATATGTACGCGATTATTGAAACTGGTGGAAAACAAATTAAAGTACAAGAAGGCCAAGCGATTTACATCGAAAAAATTGATGCAGCAGAAGGCGAAACAGTAACATTTGACAAAGTGCTATTTGTAGGTGGCGAAAACGTAAAAGTTGGCAATCCTACAGTCGCTGGCGCAACAGTAACGGCGAAAGTTGAAAAACATGGTCGTCAAAAGAAGATCATCGTTTTCAAATATAAGCCAAAGAAAAACTATCGTCGTAAGCAAGGTCATCGCCAACCATACACAAAAGTTGTGATCGAAAAAATTAACGCATAAGGCGTAAGCGATGATTCGTATCACGATTAATCGAACGGTGGAAGGGACGATTCGTTCCTTTACGATTAGCGGACACGCTCAGTTTGCGAAGCGTGGACAAGATATTGTATGTGCAGGTGTATCAGCCATTTCGTTTGGTGCGGTTAACGCAATTGTCGCCTTGACGAATGTGAAACCGATCATTCAACAAGGAAAAGACGGCTATCTTCATTGCGAACTTCCGACAATTGAAGATAAGAAAGCACAAGCCGACGTGCAACTTCTTCTTGAAGGGATGATCGTGTCGCTCCAAACGATTGAGCGTGATTACGGAAAATACGTCAAAATAACGACGAAAACGTTGTAGGAGGTGACACGGCATGTTACGTTTAGATCTTCAGTTTTTCGCATCGAAAAAAGGGGTAGGTTCAACAAAGAACGGTCGTGATTCGATCGCAAAACGTCTTGGCGCGAAACGTGCAGACGGTCAATTCGTTACAGGCGGTTCTATTCTTTACCGTCAACGCGGAACGAAAATTTACCCAGGATTAAACGTGGGACGCGGTGGCGACGACACACTTTACGCGAAAGTTGACGGCATCGTTCGTTTTGAGCGCATGGGTCGCGATCGTAAAAAAGTGAGCGTATATCCTGTTGTGAAAGAAGCATAAGGAAGTGGAAAACTCTAACCGACTTGGTTAGGGTTTTCTTTTTGTTGGCGTATGTTATAATTATAGTCAAACTGTTTATGGGAGAATGAATGATGGAGAAGCGGTGGACGATTGTAGAGGCATTGCGTCATTCCCGACACGATTGGCTCAATAAAATCCAATTAATTAAAGGAAATTTATCTTTACAGCGTATCGATCGCGTCAATGAAATAATTCAACAAATTATCATTGAAGCAGAAAATGAAGCGAAGCTCACGAATTTACAAACAGAACGGTTTGCTGAACTGCTCATGACGTACCATTGGCAAGCACGTCATATTCAACTAGAGTATGAAGTGTTAGGGGAGCCACGTTCATTACATGCATATGATCATATGCTCGCTACGTGGTGTCAACGATTTTTACATATGCTTGAGGAATGTTCTTCTCCACATGTTGAAAACTATGTAACGATTACGATTGACTTAACAGAAAACGACGTGCGGCTCTTTTTTGATTATCGTGGTATGCTTCATGAACTTGAGATGGTAAAACAATGGATTCAAAAGCATAGTCAATATGATGCGTTCACGCTTTGTGAACATGCGATTCATGAACATGAACTAACCATATGTGCAATGATTCATCTTGTTGAGTAAAAGATGAAAAGATCGGAGGAGAAAAACGATGTTTGTTGATCAAGTGAAAATATATGTGAAAGGTGGCGACGGTGGAAACGGAATGGTCGCGTTTCGACGCGAAAAATACGTACCGAAAGGCGGACCTGCTGGAGGAGACGGTGGAAAAGGTGGCGATGTCGTCTTTGTTGTTGATGAAGGGTTGCGCACGTTAATGGATTTTCGCTATCAACGCCATTTTAAAGCGCCGCGTGGCGAACATGGCATGTCAAAAAATCAACACGGGAAAAATGCAGAAGATTTAATTGTAAAAGTGCCACCAGGGACAGTTGTCATTGATGATGAAACGAAAGAAGTGATTGCTGATTTAACAGAGCATGGACAACGATTTGTCGTAGCAAAAGGCGGACGAGGTGGACGTGGAAATACTCGCTTTGCGACTGCATCAAATCCGGCTCCGGAAATTGCTGAAAATGGCGAGCCAGGGCAAGAACGATACGTGACGCTAGAATTGAAATTGCTCGCGGACGTTGGACTTGTTGGTTTTCCGAGCGTTGGGAAATCAACGTTATTATCCGTCGTTTCAGCGGCAAAGCCGAAAATTGCAGACTATCATTTTACAACGATCGTTCCGAATTTAGGTGTCGTTGAAACAGAAGACGGCCGCAGTTTTGTTATGGCTGATTTGCCGGGGCTTATTGAAGGAGCGCATCAAGGTGTCGGGCTTGGGCATCAATTTTTGCGCCATATTGAGCGGACGCGCGTCATCGTTCACGTCATTGACATGGCTGCCATAGAAGGCCGAGATCCGTATGAAGATTATTTAGTCATTAACGAAGAATTAAAACAGTACAATTTGCGTCTAACAGAGCGGCCACAAATTATTGTTGCGAATAAAATGGATATGCCAAACGCGGAACAACATTTGCGTGAATTTAAACAAAAGTTAAAGGACGATGTGCCGATTTTCCCGATTTCAGCAGTGACACGTCAAGGGTTGCGCGAACTATTATTTGCGATTGCTGATCTGCTTGAAACGACACCAGAATTTCCGCTTTATCCACAAGAGGAAGAAGCGATTCATCGCGTCGTTTACAAATTGGAAAAAGAGGAAGCACCGTTTCATATTACGCGTGATGATGATGGAACGTTTATTTTGTCAGGAGAAAAAATTGAAAAGCTGTTTAAAATGACCGATTTTTCACGGGAAGAGTCGGTGCGTCGCTTTGCACGTCAATTGCGTTCGCTTGGCGTCGATGATGCGCTGCGCGCTCGCGGAGCAAAAGATGGGGATATTGTAAAGCTGTTGAATTACGAATTTGAATTTGTCGACTAATGCGAAAGGGGGAGCTTGTGCGGTGGATAAAAAATTTTATTTAGTGCGGGAAGATGTATTGCCTGAAGCAATGAAAAAAGTGTTGGCGGCAAAAGAATTAATTGAACGAAAAAAAGTCGATTCTGTTGCCGATGCTGTGCAACTTGTCGATGTCAGCCGAAGCGTTTTTTATAAATATCGTGACGCGGTTTTCCCGTTTCATACGATGGTTCGGGAACAAATTATTACGCTTTTTTTCCATTTAGAAGACCGCTCAGGCACCCTTTCGAAGCTATTAAGCGTCGTTGCCTCGGCAAATTGCAACGTTCTTACGATTCACCAAACGATTCCGCTTCAAGGGCGGGCGAATGTCACGTTGTCCGTTAGTACGAGCGAGATGGCGATAACGATCGATGAGTTACTTTCGCAATTAAAACAGTTGCCTTTTGTTGAAAAAGTAGAAATTCTCGGTTCAGGGGCGTAGAGAGGGGAAGGATTGTGAAAATAGGATATTTAGGACCAGAAGGGACGTTTACGCATGCGGCTGTTGAAGCGATTTTCCCTCATATACGAAACGTTCCATATCATACGATTCCACAATGTATGGACGCTGTCCGCGATGGAGAAGTCGAGCTAGCCGTTGTCCCACTAGAAAATGCACTAGAAGGTTCTGTAAATTTGACGATCGATTATTTAATTCATGAATGCAATTTACCGATTGTTGGAGAAATTATTGCACCAATTGAGCAACATTTGCTCGTACATCCATCTCAATTGGACGATTGGATGCATGTTGAACGCATTTATTCTCATTCGCATGCGATTGCTCAATGCCATAAGTTTTTACATCGTCATTTAAAGCACGCCACGTATGAATACGTCACATCAACAAGCGCAGCAGCAAAATATGTGAGCGAGCATCCAGAAGAAAAGATCGCGGCGATCGGCAATCGTCTTGCAGCGAAACAATACGGCTTAGCGATTGCGAAAGAAAACATTCATGACTATGACTACAACCATACGCGCTTCATTGTTTTGCATCGCGAGCGCGATTTGTTGCCTGTTACAGATAAAGAAGATGGGTTTAAAACGACGTTAATGGTCATGTTGCCAAAAGATCAGGCAGGAGCGCTTCATCAAGTGTTATCAGCGTTCGCGTGGCGAAAGCTTAACTTGACAAAAATTGAATCCCGCCCAGCGAAAACAGGGTTAGGGAACTACTTTTTTATTATTGATATTGATCAAAAAATGGACGACGTTTTAATTCCAGGAGCGATTGCAGAATTGGAAGCGCTCGGCTGCACGGTGCAAATATTAGGTAGCTATCCATACTATACGGTAAAAAAAACATCCCTCGTGTAAAGGGATGTTTTTTTACTCAATCAAAAACCGTGCTTGTTTTAATGCAGCGCATGCTTCATCAAGTTTTTCTATGGAATCTGCTTCGAGTGTATGCAGATGGACGCCATCGGTCAGTTGAGACAAGTAGGCAGATTTCGTTTCGTTAATTTTTTGAATAAATTCATCAACTTCTAACCGATTGCTAACCATAATGGACGCTGTTAAATCTCCGTATACCGGATGCTCAATTTTCACGTCTTTTACTGTGACGCCATGATCGACGATTGTATATAGTTCGTCTTTCGTCTGTTCTGGCGTGTGGCAACAAGCGATGACGCGCGTATACATATGAGTAGAAGAAGGAGATAAATATAAGTACCCTTGGCTTGTTGCAATAATCGGTTCGTTTTTTGCTTTTAATAGCGAAATATCTTGAACGATCACTTGGCGGCTCACGTTCGTTTTATTAGCCAACTCCGTTCCTGTCATCGGGCGTTTCGTTTCTTTTAACCATTGCAAAATGAGCGTTCGACGTTCTTCCCCTAGTAGTTTTCTCTCTTTTTTCATCGTGACATCCTTTCTTTTTGAAGCTGTTCAAGTGCGGAAACAACGGCTTCGACCTCGCTTTTTGTCGTATGCATGCCAAATGATAGGCGAATGAATTGTTTTGCTTCGTCTTCTTCTTTGCCGATGGCGATCATCGTTTTTGATGGTGCTTGCTTGCCGATTTGACATGCGCTTCCGGTAGAAATCGCAATCCCGTGACGATTGCAATGCAACATCACATATTGTCCTTCAAAGCCGTGAACGAGACAGCCAACAATATTCGGTAGTTGATCTGTCGGATGTTCGAAAACAGTGATTGGCAATTGTTTTTTCACGATTTGTTCAACAAAATAACGACGCAATTCGGTTATGTTTTGTTGAACCGTTTCTCGTTTTTTTTCCGCTTCAAGCGCTGCGGTTGTGAACGAAGCGATGCCAGGGACGTTCACCGTTCCGGGACGAAATCCGCTTTCATGTGTTGTGTTTGGCAGCCACATATGCCAACGTACGCTCGGATTCACATACACAGCCCCGACCCCTTTTGGACCATAAATTTTATGGCTAGCAATCGATATGCTATCGAGGTGAAGTTGTTTCACATCTATCGGTATTTTACCAAAAGTTTGTACACAATCGCTATGAAAGACAATTTGTTTTTCTTTTAATAATTCACCGATTTGTTGCAACGGTTGAATCGTACCAATTTCAGAATTGGCATGTTGAACAGAGACGAGAATCGTTTCGTCCGTTAATGCCTGTTCAAGCGCTTCGATATCCACTTGCCCGAAGCGGTCGACTGGCACGTACGTCACGGTAAATCCTTCTTGTTCGAGTTGCGCGCATACAGCGTGAACGGAAGCGTGCTCGACGCTTGATGTAATAATGTGTTTTCCTTTATGACGATGGGCGTAAGCGAGCGAACGAATAGCGAGAACGTTCGCTTCTGTTCCTCCGCTTGTAAAATATATTCCTTTTTCCTCGCCACGAATGAGTTGAGCGAGTTGTTTTCGACAAATCGTAAGCAATTCGTTTGCAGCTGTTCCGACATCATGGAGGCTGCTTGCATTTCCAAAATATGTTCTCGCACTTTCTACATAAACCGCTAAAGCTTCTTCACTCATTGGTGTTGTTGCGGCGTAATCTAAATAAATCATCTCGTTCACCACTTCCAAAAACAAAAGTCTTGTCATCAGTTTAAATATATGTCAATATAGGTGTCAAGACAGTATGAAATGGAGGAACATCCATGCGTGAAGCGGATGTGATTATCGTTGGTAGCGGCCTTGCAGCGTTAATGGTTGCCTATCATTTATGTGAGCATAAAAATGTGATTATTTTCACGAAGTCGAATAAAGAGACGAGCAACTCTTGGCTTGCTCAAGGGGGCGTCGCGGCTGCCATTCATCCTGACGATCATTGGTTAACTCATTATACGGATACGATAATTGCCGGATGTGAGCATAATGACGAGGAAGCGGTACGCATTTTAGTTCAAGAAGGACGCGAGGTCATTCAACAGTTTATGAACCTCGGTTTTTCATTTGATGTTGATGAGCATGGCCAATTGCTTTTCGGGCAAGAAGGGGCGCACCGTATGAGACGCATTTTACATGCGGGGGGCGACGCGACAGGAAAAAACATGGTTTCATTTTTATTTGAAAAGCTTTCTAGCCGTGTGACGTTTATTGAAAACGATCCGGTCATTGATTTGCTCGTTTCCGATGGACGTTGCGTAGGTGTACAAACGAAAAATGGAACGTATACAGCGAACGCGATCGTGATTGCGACAGGCGGGATTGGACAGTTATATACGTTTACATCAAACGCAGAAACGGCAACGGGCGATGGCATTGCGATGGCATACCGAGCAGGTGCTGCTGTAGCAGATATGGAATTTGTGCAATTTCATCCAACGATGCTTTATGTGGACGGAAAAGCTGTCGGTCTCATTTCGGAAGCGGTTCGTGGAGAAGGAGCGATTTTATTGACCGATGACGGTCGGCGCGTCATGGACGGAGTGCATCCACAAAAAGATTTAGCGCCGCGCGACGTCGTATCTCGGGCCATTGAGCGCGAAATGAAAAACGGTCATTTTGTTTTTTTAGATATCTCGATGATTCCGCATTTTTCATCCCGTTTTCCGACGATTACATCGCTTTGTGAGCGCTATCAAGTCGATTGGCGCAACGGTTTCCTTCCTGTTGTCCCAGGTGCTCACTTTTTAATGGGTGGCATCGTTGTGAATGTCGATGGTGAAACGACATTACCGGGACTGTATGCCGTTGGGGAAGCAGCATGTACAGGTGTGCACGGAGCGAACCGTTTAGCAAGCAACTCACTGCTTGAGGCGCTCGTCTTTAGTCGACGTGTTGCTTTCCATCTGTTGAACAAAACGGAGCAACGTTTGATGTTAAAGAAAAGCGAAAGAAAAGAAAATAACGTACATATTGCGTTACCGACAAAAGAGGACATTCAGCATATCATGACGCAATATGTCGGCATTGTGCGCGATTATGATCAACTGTTTTACGCGAAACAATGGTTTGAACAATATTCGATTGATGAGCTTGTCAACATGTCACCAGAGTATGATGACGAGGAGCGGACGATTATATACATGTTGATTGTTGGCTGGCTTGTGACGACTTCAGCTTTGCAAAGAAGAGAAAGCCGAGGGGCTCATTATCGAAGTGACGAGCCATTTGAAAGAACGTATTGGGAAAAGCGGCGCATCGTCCGCACGAAAGAAGAACATCTCATGAAGGAGGGATTCCGTTGAATGAGCTAAAGCTAAAAGAGTTGCTTAAGCAGTTTTTTTTAGAAGATATCGGAGAACGCGATATAACAAGCGAAATGATCTTTTCTCGTGAGGATGAAGGAAGAGCGATATTTGTTGCCAAAGAAGATGGAATTATCGCAGGGGTATCGATTATTGATATCGGATATAAGCTATTGCACCCATCGATCACATGTCAATTATATAAAAGAGACGGGGAAAGCGTAAAAAAAGGAGAGGTTATCGCCGTCGTTTCAGGTCCGACCATCCCGATTTTATCAGGTGAGCGCGTCATTTTAAATATACTCCAGCGCATGAGCGGGATTGCTACGTTGACAAATCGAGCTGTTCGAGCGTTAAACAGCAACCATACACGCATTTGTGATACGCGAAAAACGACGCCGGGCCTGCGGATGTTAGAGAAATATGCGGTAACGTGTGGCGGTGGATACAACCATCGTTTCGGTTTATATGATGGAGTGATGATTAAGGATAATCATATTGCGTTTTGTGGTTCCATTACAAAAGCAGTCGAACGCGTCCGCTCGCAGCTTGGTCATATGGTAAAAATTGAAGTGGAAACAGAGACGAAACAACAAGTGATGGAAGCGGTTGAGGCAGGGGCGGATGTCATTATGTTTGATAATCGTACGCCTGAAGAAATTCGTGAATTTGTTCAACTCGTCCCACCATCGATCATTACGGAAGCTTCCGGCGGAATTACTCTTGAAAATATTGCACAGTATCGGGATACAGGTGTGGACTATATTTCGTTAGGCATGTTGACGCATTCAGCGAAAGCGTTAGATATTAGTTTAAACGTGCAGTAGGAGGAATGAGCGATGAACGTATTACAACTCATGCAACAACAAGATGCGATGCCAGAGACGTATAAACAGTTGTCGGTCGAGGAAATGGAACAGCGCGTTGCTCGTGTCAAACGAGAGCTTGGTACGCGTTTATTTATTCCAGGACATCATTATCAAAAAGATGAAGTCATCCAATTTGCAGATGCGACAGGTGATTCATTGCAGCTTGCACAAGTAGCAGCGAAAAATAAAGAAGCTGAATATATTGTATTTTGCGGCGTGCATTTTATGGCGGAAACAGCTGATATTTTAACAAGCGATGAACAAGTCGTCATTTTGCCAGATATGCGTGCCGGATGTTCGATGGCAGATATGGCGGAAATTGAACAAGTGGAGCGAGCATGGCCAATATTACAACAAATGTTTGGAGATACGATTTTACCGTTAACGTATGTTAACTCGACCGCTGCGATTAAAGCGTTTGTCGGCTTACACGGCGGGGCGACGGTGACATCATCAAACGCGAAAAAAATGGTCGCTTGGGCGTTTACACAAAAGGAACGCATTTTCTTTTTGCCTGATCAACATTTAGGAAGAAATACAGCTTACGATCTTGGCGTTCCACTTGAACAAATGGCTGTATGGGATCCAGCGACAAATACACTTCAATACGACGGTGACGTTCAGCAAATTAAAGTGATTTTATGGAAAGGACATTGTTCTGTCCATGAAAATTTTACAGTAAAACATATTGAACATATTCGAAAAACAAAGCCGGATATGAAAATTATTGTTCATCCAGAATGTAGCTGGGAAGTTGTTCAACAAGCAGATGATGCAGGTTCGACAAAATATATTATTGAAACGATCGCTCAAGCACCGTCAGGAAGTAAATGGGCAATCGGAACAGAAATGAATTTAGTTAATCGGATTATTCAGCAACATCCAGATAAAGAAATTGTGTCGTTAAACCCGTATATGTGTCCATGTTTAACGATGAATCGCATTGATTTACCACATTTGCTTTGGGCGCTTGAATCATTGCTTGAAGGGAAAGTTGTCAATCGCATTACTGTTCCGAAAGATGTAGCTGAAGGAGCGATGTTAGCGCTTGAGCGCATGTTAGCGCGAGCATAAACGGATCGGCATTTTTTTGCCGGTCTTTTTTATTTTTATCATAAAAAAAGCTTTCCGTTCATAAGTTATGTTGAAGCCTAGTAGCGACAAGCTGAACATGACATACACGTCACGTCTGAGTATAGGAGGGGGAAACACGTGAAAATCCATATCGTTCAAAAAGGAGATACCCTTTGGAAAATTGCGCAAAAATATGGAGTTGATTTTGAAGAGTTAAAAAAAATGAATGCTCATTTAAGTGATCCAAACTACATTATGCCAGGTATGAAAATTAAAGTACCGACGCCAGTAGCTCCAGTAAAACCTGTCAAAAAAGAAACACAAAATATTTCTGTTGATGTCGACATTCACGTAAACAAAAAGGAACAACAGTTACAACAGCCGGTGAATGTTGAACCAATTGCAAAAGAAATTCCAATTGCAAAAGAACAAGAGAAAAAAGAACAACCGAAACAAGAAACGCCGCTTTTACCACCGAAGCCACCAAATATTATGCCAAATATGATGGAGCCTGAAGAAGAGATACCAATGCCACCGTTTCCAGACATTCCACCGATTCCAACGACAGAGGCGCCAGTCATGGAAGAACAACCACAACAACCGATGCAGCCGCAGCCTGTTCCAATGCCTGTGCCGATGCCAATGCCAATGCCGTGCGTTCCTGTTTCGCCGATTATGCCGGGATACGGTTTTTATCCATGGTTCCCACCGATGTATCCTGTTATGCCATGGACGTATCCACAGGGTGCGATGAATAACGATGATTGCGGATGCGGTGAGCAGTTACAACCGACACCATATATGCCACAAATGCCAACAGGTGAATATGCTCAACAGTCGCAACCGATGATGCCGCAAATGCCAACAGGTGCAGGGGGATATTCACAGCAACCGCAACAAGCACCGTATCCACAACAAATGTATGGTGAAAATGTGCCAATGATGCAACAGCCGATGTATATGCCACAAGCTATGCCGTATGGTCCGTACGGATGGCAACAAGGATGGCCGGGGCAACCGTATATAAATCCGTATTTTTCAGTTCCTTATCGTGAGGAAGAAGAGGGGCAATAATGTCGCCTCTTTTTCTTTTTGTTTTTTGTGTGATAAAATGAACATGATGATGTAAAAAGAAAGGGATGTACATATATGGAACAAAAAATTGAAAAACTAATTACATGGCTTCGTGAACGAGTACAAGAAGCTGGAATGAATGGGGCGATCGTCGGCATTAGTGGCGGAATCGATTCTGCTGTCGTTGCCCATTTAATTAAACGAGCGTTTCCTAACAACTCGTTAGGGTTAATTATGCCATGTAAAAGCAATCCGAAAGATAAAGAAGACGCATTAAAAGTTGTCCAAAGTTGTGGGGTTGATTACCATATCATTGACTTAACAGAAACGCATCGCGTACTATTTGGGGAAATTGAAAAGCAATTAAAAGAAAAAGGGCAATGGAACGAGCAAGCGGCTCGCCTTGGCGATGCAAATACACGTGCGCGTTTGCGCATGACGACGTTGTATGCTGTGGCGAACAATTACGGTTATCTCGTTGTCGGAACGGATAATGCGGCGGAATGGCATACAGGGTATTTTACAAAATACGGTGACGGTGGCGTCGATTTAGTGCCACTCGTTCATTTCACAAAAGGCGAAGTGCGCGAAATGGCACGCATTCTCGGTGTACCTGAAGAAATTATTACAAAAGCGCCAAGCGCAGGTCTTTGGGAAGGACAAACAGACGAAAACGAAATGGGAACAACGTACGATATGATTGACAAATATTTAAAAGGTGAGCCCGTTCCAGAACGAGACCGTGAGATTATTGAGCGACTTCATGAACGTTCCCACCATAAACGGCAATTAGCGATCGCTCCGCCAAAATTTTAACAGCGATAAAACCCCTTTTTTTGCGCCAAGCTAATGATGTAGACTGATCGTCTACAAAAGCAAAAAGGGGGTTTTTCCTTTGCGGAAACGAATCGTCGCTCTCGGTGCAGTCATTGCGCTTAGTGGCTTAGCAGCTTGTAATAACCAAGCGTTTGATACACGTTATACCGATCGTACACGTCCGATCGGATATTACTCAAATGAAAATGATATGACCGGTTTTCAATACGGTCGTTACGGGACGGAACGTTTAAACGGAAACGTTCGTCCAGTGCGGGATAACGACGGATCGATTACAGAAATGCTTGATCGGGGCATGGATCGAACAACGCGAACACCGCAAGTCGATCGCAATTTTAGTCGTGCCGATCGCAACTATCATGGACATTTGAATGCGATGGATGAACGAACACGCCCATCGTATTACCGTAACTATAACGGGGCGTTAGCTGAAAAAATTGCAAAACGTGCAGCGAACGTTGCCAACGTAAAAGATGCACGCGCCGTTGTCTCAGGAGATCGTGTCGTCGTTGCTGTATCGACGACAGAGAAAAATACAACGCGCATTGAGCGTCTCGTTCGGCAGGCGATCGCCCCATATACAGCGGGGAAAACGGTTCGCGTTGTGGCAAATGAAAGCATGTATAACCGCATCCGCACGCTCGATAACGATATTCGCGACGGTGGTCCAATGGATCAACTAGAGCGTGATATTCGCGACATATTTAATGACATGGGTGATATGATGGAACGTCCATTTATGAATCGTGGGTAAAGAACAGGGGTGAGCCCCTGTTCTTTTTTATTTATTTTTGGTATAGTTTTTATGGACATTTTTCACATATGAGAGGGGATCCGAATGGCAGGACATTCCAAGTGGAAAAATATTCAACGGCGCAAAAATGCACAAGATGCGAAACGCGGAAAATTGTTTATGAAGCTTGCAAAAGAAATTTATGTAGCTGCCAAAATGGGCGGAGGCGATCCGACGACAAACGCTACGTTGCGTCTTGCGATTGAAAAAGCAAAATCAGCGAACATGCCGAATGAAAACATTGAACGTGCGATTAAAAAAGCAACAGGCAACCAAGAACATACACATTACGAAGAAATTCGTTATGAAGGATATGGACCGGGTGGCGTAGCGGTCATGGTCATTTGTTTAACAGATAATAAAAACCGTACCGCATCTAACGTTCGTGTCGCGTTTTCGAAAAACGGTGGAAACTTAGGAGAAACGGGATGCGTGTCGTATTTATTTGATCGGAAAGGGCTCATTGTCATCGCTCGTGAAGATTTAAACATCGATGAAGATGACATGTTGTTACAAGCGATCGAAGCAGGGGCGGATGAAATGGAAACGACGGAAGATTCGTTTGAAATTTACACATCCCCTGAACAGTTTGAGCAAGTAAAAAATACGTTAGCTGCGCAAGGGTTTACGTTTGCGACGGCTGAAATCACAATGATTCCGCAAACGTACACAACATTAACAGGCGACGATTTAACGAAAATGTTAAAGCTTATTGATATGCTTGAAGATGATGACGATGTACAAGAAATTTACCACAATTTAGATGAATCGATGTTAGAATAACGGTCTTGCGATGGCAAGACCGTTTATTTTTGGCGAAAATGGTCAACATATGAATGAGGTGAGAATGATGAATATTGTACTTACACTATGCCTTAGTTTATTTTTGACACAACACACATCTCCTGTACAGATGACAGTCATTTTAGAAACGGTATATATGGATGGAGAGGTGAGCGAGGAAATAAGAGAAGAAACAGTGATATCGATGAAAGACATTTGGAACAAATATAAAGATTGGCAGCTTATCAATATGGATGACGAACAAATTGTTTTCCAACGTTACGTTGATGACCTTTCGCCATTAACGAAAGCAGGGTATTTCGGTCTTACTGAAGATGGCACGCTTTCTATTTTTGAAGGAAAACCAGGTGAGTCATCTCGCGTCATTCAGTCGTTTTTTCAAATTGATGTAAAAAAACTCGAAAGTCACGAACGAGAAAAGCTGAAAAAAGGTATTTCTGTTCGTTCAAAAAGAAATTTTGAACGCGTCATCGAAGCGTATGAGCCATTCGGAAAATAAGTCCGCGCATAACAGCGGACTTTTTTTATGAGTGACTTGCGCTTTCCGCTTTCCTCATCTTATGCTAAAATGAGAGGCGTGAGAAAAGGAGGACGGGGCTTTGATTGAATTTATTCGTGGCTATGTGAATTACGTTTGTCCGGAATATATTGTTATTGAAAATAACGGAATAGGCTATCAAGTTTTTACCCCTAATCCGTTTTCGTTCCAAATGAATAAACAACAACAAATCGTTGTATATACATATCAGTATGTGCGTGAAGATGTCCTCGCCCTTTATGGATTTCATACGCGCCAAGAGCGATCGTTATTTTCTAAATTATTACAAGTGTCGGGAATCGGACCAAAAGGGGCGCTTGCCATTTTAGCTGCTGGTCAACTTGAACAGCTTGTGGAAGCGATCGAAGCGGAAGATGATAAGTTTTTATGTAAGTTTCCAGGAGTAGGAAAGAAAACAGCACGACAAATGATTTTAGATTTAAAAGGAAAATTGCAAGCAGTTGTCCCAGACGCTTTTCCGAATTTATTTACGGAGCCGATTGAAGAAACGAACCCGCTTTCTGAAGCGCTTGAAGCGTTGAAGGCGCTCGGCTATGCTGAGAAAGAAATTCAAAAAGTGGTGCCTATATTAAAACAAGAGCAGTTATCGACAGAAGGATATATTAAGCTCGCTTTACAAAAACTATTAAAGTAAGGGAGGATGCATGATGGAAGAGCGTCTCATTTCAAGCGCGGCCGATTACGACGATGCCTCGCTTGAATACAGTCTTCGCCCAAAGCAGTTGCGAGAATATATCGGGCAACAAAAAGTAAAGGAAAACTTAACTGTATTTATTGAAGCGGCGAAAATGCGGGGAGAGACGCTTGATCACGTATTGTTATATGGACCACCAGGGCTTGGAAAAACGACGCTGGCCGCCATTATTGCCAACGAGATGGGCGTTCAATTGCGCACGACAGCTGGACCAGCGATTGAGCGTCCGGGGGACTTGGCGGCAATTTTAACGACGCTTGAACCGGGTGATGTCCTATTCATTGATGAAATACATCGCTTGCCACGAGCAGTGGAAGAAGTGTTGTATCCGGCAATGGAAGACTTTTGTTTAGATATCGTCATCGGCAAAGGACCGGCTGCCCGTTCTGTCCGCCTCGATTTGCCGCCATTTACGCTCGTAGGAGCAACAACAAGATCCGGAGCACTCTCTGCTCCGCTTCGCGACCGTTTCGGTGTGTTAAGCCGTTTAGAATATTATACCCCTGAAGAGCTCGCTCATATTGTGAAGCGAACCGCCCACATTTTTGCTGTCGAAATCGAAGAAGAAGCAGCGTTTGAAATTGCACGGCGTTCGCGTGGCACACCGCGAATCGCCAACCGATTGTTGCGCCGCGTGCGCGATTTTGCTCAAGTGCGTGGGAATGGAACGATTACGTTTATTTTAGCGAATGAAGCGCTAGAACAATTACAAGTCGACCGTTTAGGATTAGACCATCTGGACCATAAACTATTAAAAAGCATGATGGAAAAATTCCGAGGTGGACCAGTCGGATTAGAAACAATTGCCGCAACGATTGGGGAAGAAGCGCAAACGATTGAAGATGTATATGAACCGTATTTGCTACAAATCGGCTTTTTACAGCGAACACCGCGCGGGCGAATCGTTACGCCACTTGCGTACAACCATTTCGGTTTGGAGGTGCCACGATGATGAATGTGCCAAAAACAATTATGCTTCTTGGTGTCGTTCTTATTATTGTCGGTTTTTTGATGCAATTTATTAAGCTTGGTCGTTTACCTGGAGATATCGTTATTAAAAAAGAAAATGCAACTTTTTATTTTCCGATTATGACGTCAATCATTTTAAGCGTCGTTTTATCGCTTATTTTTTATATGATTGGTCGTTTTCGTTAATAAAATAAAGAAAGGGACGTGTGGATATGAAAATAGATTTGTTTGATTTTTATTTACCAGAAGAGCTCATTGCGCAAACCCCATTGCCTAATCGTGAAGCATCACGTCTGATGGTACTTCATAAACAAACGGGGGAAGTGACGCATGAACCAACGTTTCGTTCCATTTTATCGTACTTGAAAGAGGGGGACTGCCTCGTTTTAAACGATACGCGCGTATTGCCAGCGCGATTGTATGGGGAAAAAGAAGGAACAGGGGCGCACATTGAAGTACTTTTATTAAAACAGCTTAGTGGAGATCAATGGGAAACGCTTGTTAAGCCCGCTAAACGTGTGAAAGTCGGAACGACGCTTTCGTTCGGTGATGGACGTTTACGCGCGGAATGTGTAGCTGAGCTGGAGCACGGTGGGCGCATTCTTTCGTTTTCATATGATGGCATTTTTCTTGAAGTACTTGAGTCGCTTGGCGAAATGCCGCTTCCGCCATACATTAAAGAACAGCTCGATGACCGAGAGCGATATCAAACCGTCTATGCTCGCGAAGCTGGATCAGCTGCAGCACCGACGGCTGGGTTACATTTTACAGAACAACTTCTTGAAGATGTGAAGAAAAAAGGAGTGCATCTTGCCTTTATTACGTTGCATGTCGGTTTAGGTACGTTTCGCCCTGTGAACGTAGAAAATATTGAAGAACATGATATGCATGCCGAGTTTTATCAAATGACAGAGGAAACAGCGAACTTGCTAAACGATGTCAAAGCAAAAGGAGGGCGCATCATTGCCGTTGGGACGACATCGACACGCACGCTTGAAACGATCGCCTCTCGTCACGATGGTACGTTTGTCGCTGAAAGCGGTTGGACGGATATTTTTATTTATCCTGGCTATACGTTTCGAGCGATTGATGGAATGATTACAAATTTTCATTTACCAAAGTCAACGCTCATTATGCTCGTGAGCGCGCTAGCTGGTCGGGAGCATGTGTTGCGAGCTTATGAAGAAGCGGTAAAAGAGCGTTACCGATTTTTCAGTTTTGGCGATGCGATGCTCATTATATAATTAAGAAAGGGGACTATACGTGACACCAATTCGTTACGAACTAATTAAAACATGTAAACAAACAGGGGCGCGTCTCGGTATTCTTCATACGCCACACGGGTCGTTTGAAACACCGATGTTTATGCCTGTCGGTACACTTGCGACAGTAAAGACGCTTTCGCCTGAAGAATTAAAAGAAATGGGAGCAGGCGTCATTTTAAGCAACACATATCATTTATGGCTTCGACCAGGACATGACATCGTCAAAGAAGCGGGCGGTCTTCATTCATTTATGAATTGGGATCGCGGGATTTTAACGGATTCTGGCGGGTTCCAAGTGTTTAGTTTAAGCGAGTTTCGTCGCATTGAAGAAGAAGGCGTATATTTCCGAAATCATTTAAATGGAGATAAATTATTTTTATCGCCAGAAAAAGCGATGGAAATTCAAAATGCGCTCGGGTCTGATATTATGATGGCGTTTGATGAATGTCCACCGTATCCTGCGACGTATGAGTATATGAAGCAATCTGTCGAACGGACAAGCCGATGGGCAGAGCGATGCTTAAAAGCACATCAGCGACCGAATGAGCAAGGTTTATTTGGCATCGTGCAAGGTGGAGAGTTTGAAGATTTGCGCAAACAAAGTGCGCAAGATTTAGTGTCGCTCGATTTTCCAGGATACGCAGTCGGCGGCTTGTCTGTTGGCGAGCCGAAAGATGTGATGAATCGCGTATTAGAATTTACAACGCCGTTATTGCCAGCGAATAAGCCGCGTTATTTAATGGGTGTCGGTTCACCAGATTCGCTTATTGACGGGGCGATCCGCGGCATTGACATGTTTGACTGCGTGTTGCCAACGCGCATCGGTCGCAACGGAACGGTCATGACAAGCGAAGGCCGCGTCGTCATTAAAAACGCAAAATATGCGCGCGATTTTTCACCGCTTGACCCGAACTGTGACTGTTATACGTGCCGAAATTACACGCGTGCGTACATTCGCCATTTAATTAAATGTGATGAAACGTTTGGTATTCGTCTTACGTCTTACCATAACGTCTACTTTTTGATAAAATTAATGGAGCAAGTTCGACAAGCGATTCGCGAAGATCGTCTCGGTGATTTCCGCGAGCAGTTTTTTGAACAATACGGCTTTCATGGACCGAATGCAAAAAACTTTTAGAAAGGGGTGAAAACATGGAAACGTTAGCAAGCTTACTACCGCTTATTTTATTCTTTGCGATTTTTTACTTTTTGCTTATTCGCCCGCAACAAAAACGCCAAAAAGCTGTTCAACAAATGCAGGCGAACTTGCAAAAAGGAGATAAAGTCATTACAATTGGCGGATTGCACGGCATCATCGATTCGCTCGATGAAAATACGGTCGTCATTCGCGCGGGTGACGGTTCGCGTCTTACATACGACCGTGCGGCCGTTCGTGAAGTCGTGAATGAAAAATAAGACAGGTTGCTGCCTGTCTTATTTTTATGCGCTTCGTGAACGAGATGTGGCGACATTGACACCAATGATGCCACCGATCATGGCAGTGATGAGAAAACCGACGTGGTATCCCCACTGTTCAATCGAAAACGTTCGATCCATTCCGAGAAATTGAAATAAAAAAATGATAGTTGTAAAGATGATGCCCGTTGCTCCACCAAGCATCCAGCCGCGTTCTTTCCCTTTTCCACCTGCAATAAACCCACCGAAAAATAATGATAAAAATGCGAGACCGTGCATGACCCATTGCAATGACGTTTCATCATAACTTGTCAACTTCAATAAAAGCGCAAATATAAAACTGCATATGATGGCGCTTATAAAAATTGTTATGACCCCGTGCAAAATAGCGCGAATCATTCTTATCCCTCCTTACTACATTTAGTACAAACATATTCCATTGTCCATTTGTTTAGAATAAAAACGTAGAACAAACGAGGAGGAATAAAGGTGGAGTACGTCACGATTATTTTGCGAACGTTACTGTTGTATGGAGCTATTTTATTTATTTTTCGCATGATGGGGAAAAGGGAAATTGGGGAGTTGAGCATTTTAGACTTAGTTGTTTTTATTATGATTGGGGAAATGGCGGTCATTGCGATCGAGCAACCGAAAGATCCGATTTTTCATACGCTCGTTCCGATGATTGTATTGACAATCGCCCAAATTGCTTTTGCATTTTTTTCTTTAAAAAGCGAAGTGTTTCGGCGTCTCGTTGATGGCTCCCCGACTGTCATTATTAAAAACGGAAAAATTGATGAAAAAGCGATGCGAAAGCAACGGTACAATTTTGATGATTTGCTTATTCAATTGCGTGAAAAAAATATTAAAAACATTGCGGACGTTGAATTTGCCATTTTAGAGCCGTCTGGCAAACTGTCCGTATTTGAAAAAGAAAAAGGAAAAAAGAAAACACCGTCTTTAGCCTTGCCTCTCATTAAAGACGGTGTCATTCAAGAAGAACATTTAACATTGATCGATCAAACGCCCACATGGTTAATCAAGCAACTAAAAAAGCGCGGATATGAACGAATTGAACATATTTCTTATTGTACATATGAAAATGGGACGTTCTATATTGATGAAAAAGATGAATAACTAACGAAACAATTGGCGAAATTCATCTTTTTCAATTAAACGAAACGATTGTGCAAGAACGAGATAGATGACCGTCATGATGACGATGACAACAATCGTTTTCGTAAGCAATGAAAACGGCAAAATCGGAACGAGTATATGTCCAATTGCTGCAACAGAAACGATAACGACGAAATGAGCAACATATTGTTTGACATATAAAGTAAGCGAAATCGCTTTAACGATTGTAGCAGCATGTAATAACGTGACAATCATGATGCCGACCGTAATGGCTAGCGCAGCCCCCATAATGCCGAGCGACGGTTGTGAAGCGAGCCAAAAAATAAGCGCTGTTTTTACGACGGCACCGATGAGACTATTTGTCATCGCTTCTTTTGCTAAATCAAGCGCTTGCAATACAGCTTGCAACGGCCCTTGCAAGTAGTAAAAGATAAAAAACGGAGCCATGACTTTGACAAAGATTGCTGCTTGATTAGCCCCATACATGAGGTGCATGATTTCTTCTGCTAATACGTACAACACGACAATGGACAATCCCCCAGCGAAAAGCGACAACCGTACCGCTTGATGTAACCGATATTCAATTAAACGATGTTGCTTTTGGGCAGCGGCTTCGCTAATTGCTGGAACGAGCGAAGTGGCGAGCGCGTATGTAATAAACGATGGAAGCATTAAAAGGGGCAGTGCGTATCCGGTCAGCTCCCCATATTGTTTTGTCGCATGGGTTGCAGTGATGCCGGCGAGCGCTAAACTTTGTGCGACGACGATCGGTTCAAAAAACCATGCAATCGATCCAATCATTCGGCTTCCGAGAGTTGGGACGGCGATGCGCATCAGCGAAGCAAACGTATCTTTCCCTTGTTTGACGTACGTAAAAAAACGATATCGAATGCGAATCGGCTTTTTTCGTTTAAACGTAATAAACAAATAAATAAGAGATACAAGCTCGCCAACGACGGCAGAAATCATCGCTCCCGCTGCGGCATATTCGATACCGTAAGGCAAAAAAGCGGTTGTAAAAGCAGCGATGAGCGTAATGCGTACCGCTTGTTCAAGCAATTGAGAATACGCATACGGTTTCATTTGCTGCCTTCCTTGAAAATAGCCACGTAAGACAGAAGAAACAGCGACAATCGGGACGACCGGTGCAATCGCAACGAGCGGATAATATACGCGCGCATCTGTAAATAACGTGTTAGAAAGAATTGGTGCAATGGCTAGTAGTGCTGGGAAAAAGATGAAACTTAAAACGACGGTAATAGATAAAGATACAACTAATATTTTTTTCACTTTTCGTTTATCGCCTACCGCTTCCGCTTCAGCAACGAGCTTTGAAATGGCGACTGGGAGGCCGAACTGCGTAATTGTAATCGCTAATACGAGCGTCGGCACAGCCATCATATATAAACCTACCCCTTCTTCACCGATGAGACGAGCAACGACGATGCGATTAATAAAGCCAAGTATGCGCGTCAACAATCCAGCAACAATTAAAATTATCGTCCCTTTCAAAAATTTGGACATGTTCCTCCCTACCTTCTCAAATGAGGTCATCTTTTATACAATGAAATATATGCACATGTTGGCCAAGCATGACAAAATGGGGGAGACGAATATGGATCGCGAACAATTAATGCCAGCGTTACAAAGTAAAGTGGATGAGTTAAAGTTGCTCGGCTATGAACAAGCGACGATTGAAGACGTATGGAATTGTTTAATGATGAAAAAATGGAAAAAAAACAAAGAAGAAAAGCGTCTATTTGAGCTTGTGAACGACGTTTTATCATTGCGGGCAAGCGACTATATGGCGTATATTGTCACAAAGGAACAAAAGCACGATCGATGGTTTACGGAAGAAGGGTTTTCGGAGTTAGAACAATTGTTTTAATTGTTCGTTTGGAAATTGACAGAAAGTGTACTGTCATTCATAATTTGTTTTGTTGGTAAAAATTCTGGCAGCGTCCAGAATAGAGGAGGATTTTTATGGTAAAACGTAGTCGCATCATTGCTTTTTTCCTTCTTGTCGTTTTACTAGGCGGCATGATGGGAACGACAGCAGAGAAAATTGTCAAAAATATTAAACTCGGCTTAGACTTGCAAGGTGGTTTTGAAATTTTATACGAAGTGAAGCCGACAAAAGAAGGAGAAAAAATTACGAAAGATGTATTGCTTAGCACGGTAAGCGCATTAAATAAACGCATTAACGTGCTTGGCGTAAGCGAACCGCGCATTGATGTAGAAGGAAACGATCGCATTCGCGTTCAGTTAGCAGGGGTAAAAGATCAAAATAAAGCGCGCGAAATTTTATCTACAGAGGCGAAATTAACGTTTCGCGACGTGCATGATAACGTATTGATGGATGGAAGCGACCTCGTTGAAGGAGGCGCGAAACAAACGTTTG
Organism: Anoxybacillus ayderensis; assembly: GCF_000833605.1. GTDB lineage: Bacteria > Bacillota > Bacilli > Bacillales > Anoxybacillaceae > Anoxybacillus > Anoxybacillus ayderensis. The sequence goes on from NZ_JXTG01000002.1 coordinate 135,840, forward strand.
ATGATAAAGGAAAACCGAGCGTTGCGATTCAATTAAAAGATGCAAACAAATTTAAAGAAGTGACACAAAAAGTATTAAGCATGGCACCAAATAATGTGCTCGTCATTTGGCTTGATTTTGAGGAAGGCGTTGACTCATACGCAAAAGAAGTAGGAAAAGAGCATCCGAAATTTATTTCGGCCGCCCAAGTCAATGAAGTGTTCAACCAGACGGACGTTTCTATCGTTGGAAACTTTACCGTTGAAGAAGCGAAACAATTAGCCGATTTACTAAATGCAGGGGCTCTTCCTGTGGAATTAAAAGAAATTTATTCAACATCAGTAGGTGCACAGTTTGGGGAACAAGCATTACAAAAAACGATTTTTGCAGGAATCATTGGTATTGCGCTCGTCTTTTTATTTATGCTCGTTTTTTATCGCTTGCCTGGGATTGTTGCAGTCGTCACATTAAGCGTATATATTTACCTTATTTTGCTCGTCTTTGATTGGATGAACGGTGTGCTAACGCTACCGGGAATTGCTGCGCTCATTCTTGGGGTTGGGATGGCAGTCGATGCAAATATTATTACATACGAGCGAATAAAAGATGAATTAAAGCTCGGAAAATCGCTTATGTCAGCGTACCGCATCGGAAATCGTGGTTCTTTTGGAACGATTTTGGACGCGAACATTACAACGATCATTGCTGGCGTTGTTTTGTTTGTATACGGGACGAGCTCTGTAAAAGGATTTGCAACGATGCTCATCATTAGCATTTTAGCGAGCTTTATTACAGCAGTATATGGTACTCGTCTTCTGCTCGGCTTGCTCGTGAAGAGCCGCTTATTCGATAAAAAACCGCATTATTTTGGCGTCAATTCGAAAGATATATTAGATATTGCGAAAGTAACAGATGATACAGACGTTCCGACAAAATTTGCACGTCTTGATTTTGTTAAACGAAGCAAACTATTTTTCATGATTTCAGGAGCGATGGTCGTTATTGGACTCGTGTTATTATTGACCGCTAAATTAAATTTAGGCATTGATTTTTCAAGCGGAACGCGCGTCGATTTAATGAGTGAAAAACCGCTCACAACAGAAGAAGTGAAGAGAGAATTAAGTGAATTACGTCTTAAGCCGAAAGATGTTGTTCTGTCAGGCAACAACAACGAGATGGCGATTGTACGTTTTCTCGGCGTACTTGATCAAAAAGAAATTTCACAGTTGAAATCGCATTTTAAAGAAAAATATGGCATCGAGCCAAACGTAAGCACGGTATCGCCAACGGTCGGAAAAGAACTAGCGCGCAATGCGTTTATTTCTGTACTCATTGCGTCGATCGGGATCATTATTTACGTTACCGTTCGCTTTGAGATGTATATGGCGATTGCGGCCATTGTTGCGCTATTGCACGATGCGTTTTTCATCATTGCTTTCTTTAGTTTGACGCGTTTAGAAGTCGACTTAACGTTTATTGCCGCTGTGTTAACGATCGTCGGTTATTCGATTAATGATACTATCGTGACGTTTGACCGCATTCGTTATTTAATGAAAAAGCGGACAGTAAAAACGGTCGATGATTTAAAAGATGTCGTCAACAAAGCATTGCAACAAACATTTGGTCGTTCAATTAATACGGTATTAACCGTCGTGTTTACCGTTGTCGCCCTTTTATTGTTCGGTAGTGAAGCGATTCGCAATTTCTCATTTGCGTTGCTTGCTGGCTTAATTTCCGGCACATATTCTTCGCTCTTTATCGCGGCACAATTATGGCTCATTTGGAAATCGAAACAATTGAAAAAAGGAAAGCAAAAACGCGAACAGTGGGAAGCAGAACCGGAAGTATAAACGTCGTGGCGCATGCCGCGACGTTTTTTCGTGAAGTGAATAGGATACACTAAAAAAAACAAAAGAGAAAGGGAGCGAATGGGGTGAATGAACAAACGCGTTTTCAACAAGCTCAATTTGCCGCTATGGTTGGTGTTGTCGGCAACATTATTCTGGCGGTAATTAAAGGGTGGATCGGAATGATCGCAAACAGTAAGGCACTTATTGCCGATGCGGTACATTCCGCATCTGATGTGGCAGGATCATTTGCCGTATGGATTGGCTTGCGTGCGGCGAAGCAGCCGCCGGATGACGATCATCCGTATGGACACGGGAAGGCCGAATCAATTGCTGCCATTATTGTCGCGGTTTTGCTTTTTCTCGTCGGAATAGAAATTGGAACATCTTCTTTTTCTTCATTTTTTCATCCGATTGAACCGCCGAAAATGATTGCTGTATATGCCGTTATTTTATCGATCGTCGTGAAAGAAGCGATGTTTCGCTACAAGTATGCGTTAGGGAAAAAAATTAAAAGCGATGCCATTATCGTGAACGCGTATGAACATCGTTCAGACGTTTTTTCGTCGCTTGCAGCTCTCATCGGCATCGTCGCAGCGATCGTTGGACAAAAAACGGACATCGATTGGCTTATTTACGCTGACCCTGTCGCTGGATTGTTTGTTTCACTTCTCGTCTTAAAAATGGCGTGGAAGTTAGGAGCGGAATCGATTCATCATGCGCTTGACCACGTGTGGCATGAGGAAGAAACGATGAGTTTGCGCGAAGCCGTTTTGTCATTTTCAGAAGTGAAGCGCATTGACTCGCTTTATGCTCGTCAACATGGTCATTATGTTGTTGTTGACTTAAAAATTGCTGTGTCGCCACATTTAACGGTTTTAGAGGCGCATGATATCGGAAAAAAAGTGAAAGAAAAGTTATTGTCATTTCCACAAGTGCATAATGTGATGGTGCATATTAATCCATACGATGAATCAATTGCCCCTTAGCCTATTGTTTTGTATAATAAAAAGGTTGAGGGGTGAATGACATGTTAGCATCGAAAACCCGCTGGAACATGAAACAAGTAAACGAACAGCAAGTGCAAATGATTGCGCAAGCGTTACATATAGCTCCGCTCGTTGCTACATTGCTCGTCAGCCGCGGCTACGATACCGTTGAAGCCGCTCGTTCTTTTTTTGAGCAAAAGCAATCGTTTCACTCGCCATTTTTGTTAAACGATATGGAAAAAGCGGTTGAGCGAATAGAGAAAGCGATTACAAACGGTGAACATATTCTCGTTTTTGGCGATTATGATGCCGATGGGGTAAGTAGCACAGTCGTGATGGTAAGTGCGTTACGGGAAAAAGGAGCGAATGTTTCCTTTTACATTCCGAACCGCTTTTTAGAAGGATACGGTCCGAATGAACAAGCGTTTCGACTTGCGAAAGAACAAGGTGTCTCACTAATTATTACAGTCGATACAGGCATTTCCGCTTTGCATGAAGCGAACGTAGCAAAACAGCTTGGCATCGATTTAATTATTACCGATCATCACGAACCGGGTCCTGTGCTTCCTGAATCGTATGCGACGATCCATCCGAAAATTAGTCCAAATTATCCGTTTAAACATTTAGCCGGCGTCGGTGTAGCATTTAAACTCGCCCATGCGCTTATCGGGCGCGTGCCGTATGAATGGCTGGACGTCGTCGCGATCGGGACGATCGCCGATCTCGTTCCGCTTCAAGATGAAAATCACTTATTTGCTCGGCTAGGCATTGAACAATTTCGGCAAACGAACCGCCTCGGCTTACAGGCGCTTTGTAAACAATGTGGCGTATCTCATACGGCGGTGACAGAAGATACGATTGCGTTTATGATCGGTCCACGTATTAATGCGGCCGGACGTCTCGATTGCGCCGATCCTGCTGTGCAGTTGTTGTTGACGACAGATGTGCATGAGGCGGACATGCTCGCTGAACAAATTGATATGATGAATCGCGAGCGTCAACAACTTGTAAACGACATAACAGAAGAAGCGATTCAACTCGTTGAACAACATTATGCCGACGACCGCGTGTTAGTTGTAGCGAAAGAAGGATGGAATGTCGGCGTCATTGGCATTGTTGCCTCCCGATTAGTGGAACGATTTTACCGCCCGACGATCGTTTTAAGTATAGATCAAGAAAAGGGAGTTGCGAAAGGATCAGCGCGCAGCATTGAGGGGTTCGATTTATTTGCCAATTTGTCAAACTGCCGCGACATTTTACCGCATTTTGGTGGACATCCGATGGCTGCGGGGATGACGCTTTCTTTACATGATGTACATGAATTACGTCACCGTCTAAACGAGGCGGCGAAGCAACAGCTAACTCCTGAACATTTCGTTCCTGTCACGCATGTCGATGTATGTTGTTCGATCTCGGACGTTTCACTTGAATTAATTGAACAAATGAATCGGCTTGCACCGTTTGGCATGGGGAATCCGAAACCGCGTGTTCTTCTCGAACGTGTGCAGCTTGATACGTTACGAAAAATTGGAACAGATCAAAGTCATTTGAAGCTGTTGTTAGTTGAAGATGGAAAAACGTTAGAAGCGATCGGATTTGGCTTTGGACATATTGGCGATGAAATTGCACCGAACGCTCGTCTTTCTGTCGTGGGAGAGCTGTCTATTAACGAATGGAATAACTTTCGCAAACCGCAATTAATGATTCAAGATATAGCTGTCAATGAGTGGCAGCTGTTTGATGTCCGTCATATTCGTCATCCGAGCAAGTTCATGGCATCGCTTCCGAAAGAAAAGCGGTTGTTTATTGCTTTTCATCGCGACACTGCAGATACGTTGCAATTGTCCGCATACGCGAATGAAATTGTTTATGTGCAAAGCGAACAAGAAGCGGCGATCGATGTGAGTGGAAAGTATGTCGTCCTTCTTGACTTACCTCCGTCGCAACAAATCGTTAAAGTTTTATTAAGTTGTAGTTTACCTGAACGCATTTATGCGTTATTCTATCAAAGGGAGAGTCACTTCTTCAGCGTGTTGCCGACGCGCGAACATTTTAAGTGGCTGTATTCTTTTTTGCATAAGCGTAGCCCGTTTGATGTGCGGCGTTACGCAGACGATTTAGCTCGCTCGCGCGGATGGACGAAAGAAACGATTTTGTTTATGATTCAAGTGTTTAGAGAGCTTGGTTTCATTACAGTCGAAAACGGGATCGTTTCTTTAGCACGTAATGTACAAAAGCGGGATTTAACGGAATCACCGTCTTACCGGCTGAAACAAGCGCAAGCAGAGCTTGAACATATGTTTTTATATTCATCTTATGCCCAACTAAAACGTTGGTTTGATTCATTGTATGAGGAGGAAAAAGTCAATGGATTTAAAACAATACGTCACGATTGTTCCTGATTTCCCAAAACCAGGTATTCAATTTAAAGATATTACAACGATTATGGATAAAGGGGAAGTATATAAATACGCGACGGATCAAATCGTCAATTATGCACGAGAAAAGAAAATTGATGTCGTCGTTGGACCAGAGGCGCGCGGATTTATTATCGGCTGCCCGGTTGCTTACGCGCTCGGTGTTGGATTTGTTCCTGTTCGGAAAGAAGGAAAACTACCTCGCGAAGTCATTCGCGTGGAATATGGCTTAGAGTACGGCAAGGACGTATTAACGATGCATAAAGACGCGATTAAGCCAGGGCAACGCGTTCTCATTACAGACGATTTATTAGCGACAGGTGGAACGATTGAAGCAACGATTAAGCTCGTTGAACAACTTGGCGGCGTTGTCGCAGGTATTGCGTTTTTAATTGAATTAACGTATTTAGAAGGTCGCGAGAAGTTAAAAGGATACGATATTTTAACGTTAATGCAATTTTAAGGAAGGAGGGGCAAAACGCTCCTCTTTTTCACATCGTTGCTCTTTACATTTAAAAAAATTTTCATGATAATATTGTCAATACGTTTAAAATAAAAAAGGTGATTGCATGGCAAATGAACAAGTATTAACGGCGGAACAAGTCATTGAAAAGGCGAGCCGTTATTTGTCGAAAGACGACGTACAGTTTATCGAACGGGCATATGAGTTTGCGAAAGAAGCGCATCGCGAGCAATACCGAAAGTCTGGAGAACCGTACATTATTCATCCGATTCAAGTGGCGGGTATTTTAGTCGATTTGGAAATGGATCCTGCAACAATTGCGGCGGGATTTTTACATGATGTTGTGGAAGATACAGCTGTGACGAAAGAAGATTTAGAAAAAGAGTTTGGCAAAGAAGTAGCGATGCTCGTTGATGGCGTGACGAAGCTTGGGAAAATTAAATATAAATCACATGAAGAACAGCAAGCGGAAAACCATCGAAAAATGTTTTTAGCAATGGCGCAAGATATACGGGTAATTTTAATTAAGTTAGCGGACCGTTTGCACAATATGCGCACGTTAAAACATTTGCCGTTAGAAAAGCAGCGCCGTATCGCAAATGAGACGCTTGAAATTTTCGCACCGCTTGCGCATCGTCTCGGAATTTCAAAAATTAAATGGGAGCTCGAAGATACAGCGCTCCGCTATTTAAATCCACAACAATATTATCGGATTGTCAACTTAATGAAAAAAAAGCGTGCAGAACGTGAGCAATATTTAGAAGAAGTCATTCGAGAAATGCGCGAACGGTTAAACGAAGTCGGCATTGAAGCTGAAATTTCTGGACGTCCGAAGCATATTTATAGCATTTATCGAAAAATGGTTTTGCAAAATAAACAATTTAACGAAATTTATGATTTGCTTGCTGTGCGCATTATCGTTGAAAGCATTAAAGACTGTTATGCGGTTCTTGGCATCATTCATACATGTTGGAAGCCGATGCCAGGTCGCTTTAAAGATTATATTGCCATGCCGAAGCCGAATATGTATCAATCGCTTCATACGACGGTTGTCGGCCCAAAAGGTGAGCCGCTTGAAGTGCAAATTCGGACGTTTGACATGCATCATATTGCGGAATTTGGAATTGCTGCCCATTGGGCATACAAAGAAGGAAAGACGATTCGCCCAAATACGTTTGAAGAAAAACTATCATGGTTTCGTGAAATTGTCGAATGGCAAAACGAAACGAACAACGCGGAAGAGTTTGTAGAGACGTTGAAGATGGATTTATTTTCCGACATGGTGTTCGTTTTTACACCAAAAGGCGACGTCATTGAACTTCCAGCTGGTTCGGTGCCGATTGATTTTGCATATCGCATTCATTCAGAAATCGGAAATAAAACGATCGGTGCAAAAGTAAACGGAAAAATGGTGCCGCTCGATCATCCGCTTCAAACGGGAGATATTGTTGAAATTTTAACGTCTAACCATTCATACGGTCCAAGTCAAGACTGGTTAAAAATTGCGCAAACGTCGCATGCAAAAAATAAAATTCGACAATTTTTCAAAAAACAACGCCGCGAAGAAAATGTTGAAAAAGGAAAAGAGCTCGTTGAAAAAGAAATTCGCAACATGGGTTTTGACGTAAAAGAAGTGCTTACTGCAGAAAACACGAAACGTGTTGCGGAAAAATTTAATTTCGCCAGCGAAGAAGACATGTATGCCGCTGTTGGCTATAACGGCATTACCGCTGCTCAAGTGGCTCACCGCTTAACAGAAAAATGGCGCAAACAACGCGACTTAGAAGAGCAAGCGAAACGCCTGTCGGACATGCTGCAAGAAGCAAAAACGATTGCACCGATGAAAAAGCGCGATTTTGGCGTATGCGTCGAAGGTGTGGACAATTTGCTCATTCGTTTGTCGCGCTGTTGCAATCCGGTTCCGGGCGATGAAATTATCGGTTTTATTACAAAAGGGCGTGGCGTTTCCGTGCATCGTGCCGATTGTCCGAATGTACTTGCAGAAGAAGCAAAAGAGCGGCTCATTCCTGTTCAATGGGAGAGCAGTGCAAATTGTCAACGAGAATATACAGTCGATATCGAAATTACTGGTTACGATCGACGCGGCTTGCTTAATGAAGTATTGCAAGCTGTAAATGAAACGAAAACGAATATTTCGGCTGTATCTGGGAGAACAGATCATCGAAATAAAATGGCGACGATTCATATGACGATTTTTATTCATAACGTAAGCCATTTACAAAAAGTTGTTGAGCGCATTAAACAAATTCCAGATATTTATTCAGTGAGACGGATAATGAACTAGAAAGGGTTGTCGGAATGAGAGTTGTCGTTCAGCGCGCAAAAGATGCAAAAGTCACAGTAGCTGGCGAAGTCGTTGGGGAAATTGATTTTGGGCTTGTGTTGCTAGTTGGTATTACTCATGATGATACAGAGGAAGATGCGGCGTTTGTTGCAGACAAAATTGCTCATTTGCGCATATTTGAAGATGAGCATGGAAAAATGAACGTGTCGCTTTTAGATGTTGGTGGGTCAATTTTATCCATCTCGCAATTTACGCTGTACGGGGACTGTCGGAAAGGAAGAAGACCAAACTTTATGGACGCAGCTAGACCGGAACATGCGAAACAAATGTATGAAGCGTTGAATGAGCAACTGCGTCAAAAAGGGATTCGTGTGGAAACAGGCGTATTTGGTGCGATGATGGATGTGACGTTAACGAACGTCGGACCGGTGACGCTCATCGTGGAAAGCAAATAAAAACCGCGCTCGCATATGGACGAGCTCGGTTTTTTTACAAGATAAGAAAGTATAAAATTTCAGACTTGGGGAGCTGTCTAGCTCCAAGCGCCATCGGCTCGAGTCGCTCCGCCCCACACTGCGGCGGCGACAGCCTCCTCGGTGGGGCTTGTGCGCTCTTCGCCGATAGGCGGGCGCTTTGCGCTTTTCTTATCCTCGCGCTAAATGTTTTTTTAGTTTTTGTACGTCACGAAGAGTGAGCCCGAATTCAGAAGCGAGTTCAAACGATGTGAGCTCGTTTTCTTTTTGAATAAATGAGTGAAAATCAACGTGCATAAGCGGGGATTGTGAATGGATAAACTCTCCTTTTTCACTATGGCGCATGACAAATCTCCTTTCGTGTCCATGTCGTTCGTATTATTCCCAATTTTTCTACCTTTCCATTCAAAGAAGGATTTTTTTTATTTATGAAGAAATAAAGTAGCGACTATTGACAACGTAGGAGGATTTGCAACATGAAAAAATCGCTTATCGCGTCATTGTTCATGTTTTGTTGTTTGTTGCTGATCGTTCAAACAGCATCAGCAGCAATGAACGTGCGCATCGTTGTTGACCGATTGAACGTCCGCACCGGTCCAGGATTGACGTTTGCGGTGCAAGAAAAAGTAGCAAAAGGAAAGCAATATGCTGTCGTCCAAAAGCGAGGCGAATGGCTACAAATTCGGCTCGCATCGAACCGAACTGGCTGGGTGCATGGAAAATATGTTCAAATACAAAATGAAGCGAATGAAACGAAAAAACAAATACAACAACTTGTCGTCTGTCAAGTCGACGGTTTGCGAATTCGAAAAGGTCCGGGGACGACTTTTTCGGTCATCGGATATGTCAATCGCAATGAAAAAGGAATGGCAACGATCGCCCAAGGGGAGTGGGTGTACGTACGTTGGGACGGAAAAGAAGGATGGGTGCATCGGTCATATGTAGCGAATGTTGAACAAAATGAACAAAATAATCAACAAAATAATGAACAACATACATACGTCCAAATGTTATACGACAATACAAATATTCGTTCTGCTCCTTCTACCCAATCGCCTGTCGTTGCAAAAGCAAAGCGTGGCGATCAGTTTTCGGTCATTCGTAAAGAAGGGCAATGGTACGTTATTCAAGTTGATGCGCAAACAATTGGATATGTAGCAGAATGGGTCGTTCAAGTAAGTAACCAACCGTCTCCTTCTCAACCGCAATCGCTCGTAGGGAAAACGATTGTCATTGATGCCGGACATGGTGGCAAAGATTACGGTACGACAGGTGTGAATGGAACGATCGAAAAAATGTTAACGTTACAAACCGCATTGTTGCTAAGTGAAAAGCTAAAACAAACGGGCGCTAATGTCATTTTAACGCGCGAAAACGATCGGTTTTTATCGTTAAGTGAGCGAGTACAAATAGCTGGAAAAAATAAAGCCGATGCGTTCGTTAGCATTCATTACGATAGTGCATTAAACCGTACCGCCAGCGGTTTAACAGTATATTACTATAAGCAAATCGACCGTTCGCTTGCGGATGCGCTTTTTGATCCCCTCAGTCGATTAACAGGCATTCAACAACGCGGAGTTCGTTTAGGAAATTATCATGTGTTGCGTGAAAATAGCCGCCCTTCTGTGTTGCTAGAGCTTGGCTATTTAAGCAATCCGAGTGAGGAGATGTTCGTTGTGTCGCCAACATATCAACAAGCCGTGACAGAGGCGATTTGTAACGGATTAGTTCGCTACTTCGGAAAATAACGGTCATCTTGACAAATGGTTTGTTCGTACGTAATATAAAAAGAAAATTCAACATCTCGCCGATGATGGAGAAAAGTAGTTAAGAGTACACATGGCCAGAGAGGAAATGCCGTAGGCTGGAAGCATTTCTCCATGATGACTTAACGAACGAACACTCCGTAGGTTTCTCTTTGAACGCGCGATTGCTAGTAGGAGAGAACGCTTTCCGAGCGTTATCGGATAAAAGTGGAAGCATGCGCTTCAACTAGGGTGGCACCACGGGAATTCGTCTCTCGTCCCTAATTTATTAGGGATGGGAGATTTTTGTTTGCATAAAAACTAAAGGAGGGAAATATATGTCATTTCAAATTCCGCGCGGGACGCAAGATATATTGCCAGAACAAGCAGCAAAATGGCAATATATTGAACAAATAGCGCGCGAGCTTTGTCGTCGTTACAATTACCAAGAAATTCGCACCCCTATTTTTGAACATACCGAACTATTTTTACGCGGTGTCGGCGATACGACCGACATTGTTCAAAAAGAAATGTACACATTTGAAGATCGTGGCGGTCGCAGTTTGACGCTTCGTCCAGAAGGAACGGCAGCGGTCGTTCGCTCATTTGTTGAAAATAAAATGTACGGATATCCGAATCAGCCGGTCAAACTTTATTACATGGGACCGATGTTTCGTTACGAACGTCCGCAAGCAGGGCGTTTTCGTCAGTTCGTTCAATTTGGTGTCGAAGCGCTCGGAAGCAATGATCCGGCCATTGATGCCGAAGTCATTGCTTTAGCGATGGACATATATCGCACGCTCGGATTGAAAAAGCTGAAACTTGTCATCAATAGTTTAGGTGACGTTGAAAGTAGAAAGGCGCATAGACAAGCGTTAATTGATCATTTCCAACATCGCATTCACGAGTTTTGCGATGATTGCCAAGCGCGGTTACATAAAAACCCGATGCGCATTTTAGACTGTAAAAAAGACCGTAATCACGAGCTGATGCGCACGGCTCCGTCTATTCTTGATTACTTAAATGAACAGTCGCGCACATATTTTGAAAAAGTGCAAATGTATTTACAAAAGCTCGGTATCCCCTTTGAAGTCGACCCGCGGCTTGTGCGCGGTTTAGATTATTACAATCATACCGCGTTTGAAATTATGAGCGAGGCAGAAGGATTTGGCGCGATTACGACGTTATGTGGAGGCGGTCGCTACAACGGTCTCGTTCAAGAAATTGGCGGACCTGAAACGCCAGGTATCGGATTTGCTTTAAGCATTGAGCGCTTGCTTGCAGCATTAGAAGCAGAAAGTATTTCGCTACCAATTTCAGAAGGAATCGACTGTTACGTTGTTGCGTTAGGGGAACAAGCGAAAGAAGAGGCGGTTGCTCTCGTTGCTGCCCTTCGTCAAGAAGGCATCGCAGCAGAAAAAGATTATCAAGATCGAAAAGTGAAAGCACAGCTGAAAGCAGCCGATCGTTTGCATGCGACATACGTTGCTATTTTAGGGGAAGATGAACTTCAAAAAGGAGTTATTAACGTCAAACATATGGCAACAGGAGAACAGCAAGAAGTATCGCTTCATACATTTGTTTCACATATGAAAAACGTATTGCAATAGGAGGGGAAATTATGTTCGGAAGGACGCATTATTGTGGAGAAGTAACGGATCAAGCGATTGGTCAAACGGTTCGTTTAAAAGGATGGGTGCAAAAACGTCGCGATTTAGGAGGACTTATTTTCATTGATTTGCGCGATCGAACAGGCATCGTTCAAATTGTATTTAGTCCAGATGTATCGAAAGAAGCATTGCAAGTAGCAGAAACGATTCGTAGCGAGTACGTGTTAGACGTAGAAGGAAAAGTCGTTCAGCGCGAGGAAGGACAAGTCAATCCGAATTTACCGACAGGAACAGTCGAAGTGCATGCGACGCACGTAACGATTTTAAGTGAAGCGAAAACACCGCCGTTTCCGATTTCGGATAAAACGGACGTATCCGAAGATGTTCGGTTAAAATATCGTTATTTAGATTTACGTCGCCCGGTGATGTTTCAAACGTTTCAATTGCGCCATCAAGTGACGAAAGCGATTCGCGACTTTTTAGATGAAGAAGGTTTTTTAGAGGTAGAAACGCCAATTTTAACGAAAAGCACGCCAGAGGGAGCACGTGACTATTTAGTACCGAGTCGCGTCCATCCAGGAGAGTTTTATGCGTTGCCACAATCGCCTCAAATTTTTAAACAATTATTAATGGTCGCTGGTTTTGAACGGTACTATCAAATTGCCCGCTGTTTCCGCGATGAAGATTTACGTGCCGATCGCCAACCGGAATTTACGCAAGTCGATATTGAAACATCGTTTATGAGCCAAGATGATATTTTAGCGATGATTGAACGGATGATGGCACGCGTCATGAAAATCGCAAAAGGGATCGACATCCCTATTCCATTCCCGCGCATGTCATATGACGAGGCGATCGCACGCTTCGGTTCGGACAAGCCAGACACGCGTTTTGGACTTGAGCTTGTCGATTTATCTGAGCAAGTGAAAGATTGTGGCTTTAAAGTGTTCGCTAGCGCAGTGCAAAACGGTGGACAAGTAAAAGCGATCAACGTGAAAGGAGCTGCGGATAAATATTCGCGCAAAGACATTGATGCGTTGACGGAATATGTGGCTCGCTACGGGGCAAAAGGGTTAGCATGGTTGAAAGTGGAAGATGACGGATTAAAAGGGCCGATTGCGAAGTTTTTTAACGAAGACGAGCAAAAACAAATGATGCAAACGCTTGAAGCGGAAGTCGGCGATTTGTTGTTATTTGTAGCCGATAAAAAATGTGTCGTTGCAGACTCACTTGGCGCGTTGCGTTTAAAATTAGGGAAAGATTTGAAGTTGATTGACGAATCCGCGTTTCATTTCTTATGGATTACAGATTGGCCACTTTTTGAATACGATGAGGAAGAAGGTCGTTACTATGCAGCGCACCATCCGTTTACAATGCCTGTGCGCGAAGATGTCCCGAAATTTGAAACAGATCCAGCAAGCGTCCGCGCACAAGCATACGATCTTGTTTTAAACGGGTATGAGTTAGGTGGAGGATCGCTCCGTATTTTTGAACGCGACATACAAGAAAAAATGTTTAAGACGCTTGGCTTTACTGAAGAACAAGCGCGCGAACAGTTTGGGTTTTTGCTTGAGGCGTTTGAATACGGCACTCCTCCGCATGGCGGCATCGCGCTCGGATTGGATCGACTTGTTATGTTGCTTGCGGGCCGTTCCAACTTACGCGATACGATTGCCTTCCCGAAAACAGCGAGCGCAAGCTGCTTGCTAACAGAAGCGCCGAGTGCAGTAAGCGAAGCGCAATTAGACGAATTGCATTTGTCAGTGAAGGACGTTCAAAAAGTAGACTAAATTTGTAACGTTGCAAATGCATACGAAGTGTGCTAACATACAAATAACAACAAGTCCTGATGTGTTTGTCGTATCACCTATTGTTTTGACCGAACAATGTGTGATACGGGAGCCCGGGTTTTCAGGTGGCGTACATGCCTCATTTACATAGAGAGGACGTACATAAGCTTGAAACAGGGCACCCACCTGTGAGAGAGCGGGTTCAAAACAAAGGCCATCAGCGACGGCACGATTGGGACTTAAGAAACAAAAACGAATAAAGCCTTAACGTAAAGAACATGCTTTACGTTGGGGCTTTTTTTGTGCCATAATGCATGTATATCCGATTGAAATACTTACATATGGGAGGAGCAATATGTTACATCAATTTTCTCGTAACGAATTAGCAATCGGGAAAGAAGGATTGAAACGATTAAGCGAAAGTACAGTTGCCGTTCTCGGCATTGGCGGTGTCGGATCGTTTGCAGTAGAAGCGCTAGCTCGCTCAGGCGTCGGGCGCCTCATTTTAATCGATAAAGACGATATTGATATTACAAATGTCAATCGCCAAATCCATGCGTTGTTATCCACTGTCGGGCGTCCGAAAGTGGAAGTGATGAAGGAGCGGATCGCTGACATTAACCGAGCGTGCGAAGTGATTGCGTTAAAAATGTTTTATACAGAAGAGACGTATGAACAAATTTTTTCGTATGACATTGACTATGTCATCGATGCATCGGATACGATTTCATATAAAATTCATTTAATGAAACAATGTTTAGAACGCAACATTCCGATCATTTCAAGTATGGGAGCTGCAAATAAAATGGATCCGACTCGTTTCCGTATTGCTGATATTTCAAAAACGCATACAGATCCGATTGCGAAAGTCATTCGTACAAAATTACGAAAAGAAGGAATTAAAAAAGGTATTACGGTTGTTTTTTCAGATGAAAGTCCAATCGTCATTCGCGAAGATGTGCGAAAAGAAGTAGGAAACGATGAAGCGACGATTCGTAAGGCAAAAATGCCGCCGTCATCGAATGCGTTCGTTCCATCTGTCGCTGGTCTCATTATGGCGGCACATGTCGTGCAACAGTTATTAAAAGACATCCCGATTCAACGTGTTGATCAACAATAAGCGCAAGGGGAAATCCTTTGCGCTTTTCTTATCGCACATTATTAGTTGCAAATAAACAAAAATTGAATTATAGTGAAAGTATGACTGTTCGGTCGTAATCAAACGACCGATCGGTCATATTTCAGGAAAGAAAGGAAGAGCGGGATGAACTTTTTAACAAGGTTTAGTTTAAAAAACGCAGTCGCCGTGTTCATCATTTCATTTTTACTTATATTAGGCGGACTATATTCATTTTCTTCTTTAAAAGTGGATTTACTTCCAAATATTGAGTTTCCACAATTGTCTGTGGAAGTCATTTATCCGGGTGCTTCACCAGAAGATATGAATGAGCAAGTGACGGCGAAGTTAGAAGAAAAATTTAAAGCAATTGAAGGAGTAAAGAAGATTCAAAGTTCTTCATTTGAAAGCATCGCCATCGTGAATTTAGAATTTCCATTTAACACAGATATGGAAGAAGTCGAACGACAAGTTGAATCGCTTGTCAAAGAAGCGAATTTACCAGAAAACGTGCAGACGAAAGTGAATCGTTTCTCGTTTGGTACGTTCCCGATTTATAACATTTCTGTATTCGCTAAAGGAGATACGAACGCACAGCAGCTTTTAGATGAGACAATTATTCCAGAGCTGAAAAAAATTAACGGAATTAACTCCATTTCCGTCGGTGGAATGGAAGAAAAATTAATTCAAATTACAGTAGACAAACAAAAAGCGTTGCAATACGGCTTAAGCTTAACGCAAATTAAAGAACAAATTAACGAAAAGTTTTTAGCATTCCCAGCTGGAAACGTTCAAACAGAAACGGTACAAATTCCGATTCGCGTTCAACAAAAAATTGAAACGATAAAACAGCTTGAAAATTTACCATTATCTTCTCCGATCATGAATGCATCACCAGGTGCGCCGGCAAGCGGGCAAGAAGCACCGACAACGATTACATTAAAAGATGTCGCAACGATTGAACCTGTCACAGAACAAGGAGAAATCACGCGCTACAATTTAAACGCTGCACTGTCGATGGCCATTACAAAAAAGCAAGATGCCAATACGGTTGAAGTGGCAGAAAAAGTGCTAAACGTGCTTGACAAATATAAAGACAAAATTGATTATGCAATCGGATTTGATTCAGCAGAGGGAATTAAAAAGTCAGTTGAAACACTTGTGCGTGAAGGATTGCTTGGGGCATTGTTTGCATCTATCGCGGTGCTCGTCTTTTTACGAAACGTGCGTGCAACGATTATCGCAATCATTTCCATTCCGCTTTCGCTCTTAGTGGCATCAATTTTCTTACAACGAATGGATATTTCTTTAAACATTATGACGCTCGGTGGAATGGCGGTTGCTGTCGGACGTGTCGTTGACGATAGCATCGTCGTTATCGAAAACATTTTCCGCCGCGTTCGTAAGTCAAAGACAGGGATGACAGATGAACTTGTCCAAGATTCAACAAAAGAAATTTTAAAGGCGATTACATCATCGACCATTACGACAGTCGTTGTCTTTTTACCGCTCGGTCTTGTTGGCGGTGTAACAGGTGAGTTTTTCCTACCATTTGCGTTAACGATCGTATTTTCGCTTTTAATGTCGCTTGTTGTTGCCATTACGATCGTTCCAATTTTAGCGAAGTTCTCGTTTAAAAAGGTGCCGCCAGAAGAAAAAGAAGGAGCGTTGCAACGAGCTTACGGAAAAACGATTGAATGGGCGCTTGATCATAAAAAAACGGTGTTATTCCTGTCTGTTGTATTGCTCGGTAGTTCGTTTGCTATTGTGCCGAAGTTAGGCTTTACATTTATTCCAAACGAAGAACAAAAAACGCTCATTGCTGCCATTGAGCTTCCTTCTTCGACGCCGTTAGAAAAAACGAATGAAGTGTCGCTCCAAGTCGAGAAAATGTTTGATGAAAAGAAAGAAATTAAAGAAGTGACAGCTGGAATTGGTACGCGCGACTTCCGAAGCGGCTTAAAACGAAAAAATCAAGCGAACTATTTCATTACGTTAGAAGAAAACGTAAACGTTTCGCAATTTATTAAAGAGCTTGAAAAAGAAATGGAAGACATTGCCCAAGCTGAAGTAAAAGCAGCGAAAGTTGGCGTCCAAGAATTGCAATCGGGTGGACCGCCGTCTAACAATAACGTGAACATTGACTTATACTCGACAAACTTAACAGCGTTACAACAAGCAGCGAAAGATGTAGAGCTTTATTTGAAAAAGCGTTACGATTTAAAATATGTCACAAACAACTTTGCAGATAAACAAAAGCAAGTGATCGTAAACATTGATCCGCAAAAAGCAGCACAATACGGAGTTTCTGGCTTCCAAATTCTCGGCACGATCGCTGATCAAACTCGTCCGGTGCAAGTTGGAACGTTAAAACTCGACGATGAAGAGCGGATGGTTCAATTGTCATATAACGAACAAATGACGTCGATGGAACAGCTAGAAAATACGCTTATTTTCACAAAGTTTGGCCCTGTTCCAGTAAAACAGTTAGCAGACGTAAAAGAAGTAGATACGTTTACATCGATTCAAAAACTAGATGGAAAAGTGTTTGCTCGCGTTTCTGCCCAAATCGTAGGCGATAACATTCAAAAAGTGACACAAGACGTCATTAATGGCGTCAAACAAGACGTACAGTTACCAGAAGACGTCTCACTGGAAGGTGGCGGTGGAAGCGATGAAACGGTCGAAACGTTCCAGCAGCTCGGCTTAGCGATGGCTGTTGCGATTGGGCTTGTATATATTACAATGCTCATTACGTTTGGAAAAGCGCGTATTCCGTTCATCATTTTATCGTCGCTCATATTCGTCCCAATTGGTTCTTTGCTCGGTTTATTTATCGCAAATGAACCGATGTCTGTCAGCGTCATGATCGGTTTACTCATGCTCATTGGAATTGTCACAACAAACGCGATCGTTCTCGTTGACCGCATCGGACAAAATCGTGAGCAAAAAGGAATGACGATTCGTCACGCGCTCATTGAAGCAGGAAAAACGCGGCTACGCCCAATTTTAATGACCGCATTTGCGACAGTTGCCGCACTCATTCCGCTTGCGCTCACGAAATCATCAGGAACGCTCATTTCGAAAGGATTAGCGATTACGGTCATCGGCGGATTGACATCATCTACATTGCTGACGTTAATTCTCGTTCCTGTTGTGTATGAACTATTTTTCTTCCGTCAAGCGAAAAAAGAACGACAAGCATAATTGATGACAGGCTGGCTGAAATTCGGTCAGCCTGTTATGTTATAATAAAACGAGAAAACAATAAGGATGAGGCCGCATGAGCAGAAAAGAGCAAATTATTGAAGTCGCGATGAAACTATTTGCGGAAAAAGGGTATCACGCGACATCGATGCAAGAAATTGCTGAACATAGTCATTTAGCGAAAGGGTCGCTATACAACTACTTTAAGTCAAAAGAAGAAATTGTTTTGTCGATTTTTCAATATCATTACGATCAGTTGTTTCAACAATTTGCGCGCATCGCTTCAGATCGTTCGCTGACGGCAAGAGAAAAATTTTTAAAACAACTTTCTTTACAAATTGAAGCGTTTGAACAACATAAAGAAATTGTGCAAATGCATATGGGAGACCATGCGCAAAAAGTAAGTGAAGACGTTCATGCGCTCGTTTTGCGCATCCGTTCTCATTTATTTGATTGGTACATTCAGTCATTCATCGATATGTACGGGGAGCGTATTCGTCCATTTGTACTTGATTGTGCCATTATGTTAAATGGGATGTTAAAAGAATATTTATTTTTTGCTTTGTTTGAAAAACAGTCGTTTTCTTTTCAACGTTTAGCTCCTTTTTTAATGGAGCGACTAGATGCGCTTGTCGATAGTTTACAGCACGACATGCCGCTCATTTGCCACGATGCAAAAGCAGAAAAAGCGCGCGCACTTGCCCTCATTGATGAGATGATTGAAGAAGCACGTGATTATCATACGATGGATTTGTTGAAACAATTGAAAGAAGAAATGGAGCGAGATGAACCGAGAAAAGCGATTGTTGAAGCGTTTCTTTTATATTTACAACAAAGCGACATGCGTCAGTTCGTTCCTGCCTTACGTGCGGCGCTCGCGTTGTGAGGTGAAAAACAGTGTTTGCTCAAGAACCGCTTGCCTATCGTATGCGTCCACGCACAATCGACGAAGTCGTCGGACAAGACGATGTCATCGGTCCACATACAGCATTATATCGAATGATTAAAAATGGATATGTTCCATCCCTGTTACTTTACGGACAGCCGGGCGTCGGTAAAACATCGCTCGCTTATGCGATTGCTGGAACGATGAAACGCCCGTTTTATGCGTTAAATGCAACGACGGCAGGGAAAAAAGAAATCGAAGAAATTGTGGCAGATGCTCGTTTTGAAGGGAACGTTATTTTATTTATTGATGAAATTCATCGGTTTACAAAAGCGCAGCAAGATTATTTATTGCCGCATGTTGAAAATGGACTCATTACACTCATTGGGGCGACGACAGAAAACCCGTTTCATTCGATTAACCCTGCTGTGCGGAGCCGCTTAGGACAAATGAAACAATTACAGCCATTAACAAAAGAGAAAACGATCGAATTACTGCACCGCGCTTTAACCGATCGTGAACGCGGATTAGGAAATTGGCATATTGATATTAGCGACGAGGCGCTTTCCATCATTGCCGAAGGAGCGAACGGGGATGCGCGCATGGCATTAACGATTTTAGAAGAAGCGGTATATGCAACGAAACAAGGCGATCAGAGTGCCATTGTTGATACACATACCGTTTCATTTTGTGTAGAAAAAATGGCGTTGACGTATGATAAACAAGGAGATACGTACTATTCTTTGCTTTCGGCTTTTCAGAAAAGTGTTCGCGGAAGCGATGTAAATGCTGCGCTTCATTATTTAGCGCGGCTTCTTGAAGGAGGAGACCTTACCGCAGTGTGCCGTCGCCTCGCGGTTATCGCTTATGAAGATATTGGATTAGCGAATCCGCTCATTGGTGTGAAGGTCATGAGCGCGATCGAAGCAGCGGAGCGTCTCGGGATGCCAGAAGCGCGCATTCCGCTTTCGGTTGTGACGATTGAAATGTGTTTATCACCGAAATCAAATAGCGCATATGAAGCAATAGATCAAGCGCTTGCGGATGTGCGAAGCGGAAAAGGGCAGTCAATTCCGCTCCATCTGCAAGACGCTCACTATGCGGGGGCGAAACATCTTGGACGCGGAATAGGGTATAAATATCCACACGATTATCCGTACAGTTGGGTGGCACAACAATACTTGCCTGATGATTTAATCGGTGTGCAATATTATGAACCGAAACGAAACGGAGAAGAAAAGCAGCTTGCTTCCGTCTATGAGCGGCTCAATGAGCGAAAAAAACAGTAACGTTCCTTTGTTCTGCACTTTTATGTTATAATGGCTTGTGTTTCTTTTGATAGTAAATAAGGGGATGATTCGTTTGAAAATATCTACGAAAGGTCGATACGGCTTAACGATTATGATTGAATTGGCTAAGCGTTATGGAGAGGGACCAATTTCGTTAAAGTCGATTGCTCAAATGAACAATTTATCGGAACATTATTTAGAACAACTCATTTCCCCATTGCGAAACGCTGGTTTAGTAAAAAGCATTCGCGGCGCGTATGGCGGCTACATTTTAGCAAATGAACCGTCGAAAATTACAGCAGGCGATGTCATTCGTGTATTAGAAGGTCCGTTGCAAGTCGTTGAGGAGCTAGAAGACGAAGAACCAGCGAAGCGTGAATTATGGATGCGCATTCGCGATGCGGTAAAAGAGGTGTTAGATAGCACGACGCTTGAAGATTTAGCAAGCCATACTGACGATCACGGTGACGCATATATGTTTTACATTTAAGAAAGGAGAATATATTTGGAGCGCATTTATTTCGATCATGCAGCGACGTCTCCTGTTCATCCACAAGTTGTTGAGGCAATGATTCCGTATATGACGACATATTTTGGGAATCCATCAAGCATTCATTCGTTCGGCCGTGAAAGTCGACGCGCGCTTGATGAAGCGAGGGAGACAATCGCGAAAACAATTGGGGCAAAAGGAAACGAAATCATTTTTACAAGCGGCGGAACAGAAGCGGATAATTTAGCGTTGGTGGGCGTAGCGATGGCGAATCGCGATGAAGGTCGCCATATTATTACGACGTCTATCGAGCACCACGCCGTATTAAATACGTGCAAATATTTACAAAAACAAGGATTCGATGTGACGTATTTACCTGTTGATGAACATGGGATCATTTCGGTTGAACAGCTAAAAAGCGCGTTGCGCGATGATACGATTATCGTATCTGTGATGTTTGGCAACAATGAAACCGGCGTATTGCAACCGATTCATGACATCGGTCAATTGCTTCGTGACCATGGTGCTTATTTTCATACAGATGCGGTTCAAGCGTACGGTTTAGTTCCAATTGACGTTCGTGAACTTGGCATTGATTTACTTTCCGTATCTAGCCATAAAATTAACGGGCCAAAAGGAGTCGGCTTTTTATATGTGCGTGAAGGCGTTCGTCTTACCCCGCACATATACGGAGGAGAACAAGAACGAAAACGGCGTGCGGGAACAGAAAACGTACCCGGTATTGTCGGATTGCAAAAAGCGGCAGAGCTTGCTCAACAAACGATGGCCGAAAAACGAGCGTTATATGAACAGTTTCAAAAAGTCATGTTAACGACGTTCGCGCAAGAAGGGATTCATTACGCAATCAATGGTCATGAAACATGTCGCTTGCCACATGTGTTAAATGTTTCGTTTTTCGGAACGAATGTCGAAGCATTGCTTGTCAATTTAGACTTAGCAGGCATTGCCGCATCAAGTGGATCAGCATGTACGGCTGGTTCGATTGATCCGTCGCACGTGTTAGTAGCGATGTACGGAAATGAATCAGAGCGCATTCGCTCATCTGTTCGGTTTAGTTTTGGGTATGGAAATACGTTGGAACAAGTAGAACGAGCAGCATATGACATTGTCAAAATAGTGAAGCGACTAACAAAAGTATGAAAGGAGGGAGAAGAATGGCAAGGGTAGTTGTTGGGATGTCTGGCGGTGTCGACTCATCTGTCGCAGCGCTATTGTTAAAACAACAAGGATACGATGTCATCGGCATTTTCATGAAAAACTGGGATGATACAGATGAAAACGGGGTATGTACGGCAACGGAAGATTACGAAGATGTCGTGCGTGTATGCAACCAAATTGGTATTCCGTATTATGCGGTGAACTTCGAAAAGCAATATTGGGAAAAAGTATTTACGTACTTTTTAGATGAATATAAAGCGGGGCGTACACCGAATCCAGATGTGATGTGCAATAAAGAAATTAAATTTAAAGCATTTTTAGAACATGCGATGGCGCTTGGAGCTGACTATTTAGCGACAGGGCATTATGCGCGCGTCGCTTATCGCGATGGTGAATATCAATTGTTGCGCGGATTAGATGCAAATAAAGATCAAACGTATTTTTTAAATCAGCTCGGACAAGCGCAATTGTCGAAAGTGCTGTTTCCAATCGGGGAATTGCAAAAATCGCAAGTGCGTGAAATAGCGAAAGAGGCGGGGCTTGCAACAGCAGGAAAAAAAGATAGCACAGGCATTTGTTTTATCGGTGAGCGCAATTTTAAACAGTTTTTAAGCAATTATTTGCCTGCGCAACCGGGCAAGATGCAAACGCTCGATGGAGAAATAAAAGGTACGCATGATGGGCTCATGTATTATACGATCGGACAGCGCCACGGGCTTGGCATTGGCGGAAGCGGAGAGCCTTGGTTTGTTGTCGGGAAAAATTTGAAAGAAAACGTGTTGTACGTCGCACAAGGATTTGATAACGAATTGCTTTATTCTGATGCCATTATTGCGACGAATGTCAATTGGGTAAGTGATCGGAAGCCGCACGAACCGATTTCATGTACGGCGAAATTCCGTTATCGTCAACCAGATGTGCCGGTTACTGTAGAAATGATTGATGAGACGACAGCGCGTGTATCATTTAGCCAACGCGTGCGCGCAGTGACGCCGGGACAAGCAGTTGTATTTTATCACGGTGAACAATGTCTCGGTGGCGGTACGATTGATCAAGTATTTCGCGACGGCAACCGACTCACATACGTTGGCTAACCTTCAACTCAACAGACGAGTTGAAGGCTTTTTTGTTATAATATGCATATGAGGTGAGGTAGATGGATTACAACGCACAAGGCATTCAATATATGCAGCAACGTAAATATGAAGAAGCGGTCAAATGTTTTCATGAAGCAATTGAACAAAACCCGAACGATCCTGTTGGTTACATTAATTTTGGGAACGTGTTGGCAGCGGTTGGTGAAGAAGAAAAAGCGATCCGTTTTTTCAAAAAAGCGCTTGAACTTGATGAAAAAGCAGCGACAGCGTATTACGGACTCGGATCCATTTATTACAACAAGCAACAGTTCGAACGTGCGAAAGAGCAATTTGAACGTGCTATTCAAGCTGGGTTAACAGATGGCGATGTATTTTTTATGCTCGGTATGTCGCTCATGTACTTAGAGCAACCGCGCTTAGCGATGCCGTATTTACAACGGGCGGTAGAACTAAACGAGCGCGATGTGGAAGCGATGTTTCAACTTGGGCTTTGTTTAGCACAACTGCAGTTTGTCGATGAGGCGATGACTTATTTTGAACGCACTGTGCAATTAAACAATCAACATGCCGATGCTTACTACAATTTAGGTGTCGCCTACGCATACAAAGACGATCCAAAAACAGCGCATGAGATGTTCGAACAAGCGCTTGCTATTCAACCAGATCATTTACTCGCAGGACATGGGAAAAAGCTAATGGAACGAGCGTTGCAATAAAAGAGGGGGAGATGGAGTTGCAACAACAGCTAGATCTAGACGGACGATCGTTTATTAAAGGCGTCCATATTGGCACGATTTTTCATAACGAAGACAATTTATATTCTGTCATTCGTGTACGCGTGGAAGAGACAAATGAAGCGCATATAGAAAAAGACGTTGTTGTAACAGGCTATTTCCCTTTGCTCGGAGAGTATGACACATATACGTTTTTCGGCTCATTTAAAGAACATCCACGCTTTGGGAAACAATATGTTGTCGAGCATTTTCGGAAAGAGTTTCCTGAAACAAAAAAAGGAGTCATTCAATATTTATCAGGTGGCATGTTTAAAGGAATCGGGAAAAAAACAGCAGCCGCCATCGTAGAAACTTTAGGCGAGAGAGCCATTTCTAAAATATTAGAAGACCCCGATGTGCTCGCGAACGTACCGAAACTGACAAAAGCAAAAGCGAAGCAACTATATGAAACGTTGCGCGAACATGAAGGATTAGAACAAATTATGATCGCCTTGTCACAATTCGGATTCGGTCCGCAGTTGTCGATGAAAATTTATCAAGTGTACAAAGATGAAACGTTACAAATCATTCGCACGAATCCGTATCAACTTGTAGAAGACGTTGAAGGGATCGGATTCGGCCGCGCAGACGATCTCGGCTTGCAACTTGGCATTTCGGGCAATCATCCTGATCGCATTCGCGCAGGTTGTTTATACGTCATTGAACAACATTGCATGCAAGAAGGGCACGTCTACATGACGTATGAACAACTGCTTACGGAAGTGAAACAACTATTAGAGGCGAAACGTCAAGAGCTTGTCGATGTCGGTTGTATTTCCCGCGAAATCGTTCATTTATCTGAAGAAGGAAAGTTAATCGCCGAAGAAGATCGCTTTTATATCCCTTCGCTATATTTTGCCGAAAAAGGTATTGTGTCAAACATAAAGCGACTGCTTAAACAAACGGACACGTTGACATGTTCTGAAGCCGAATTTTTACTTGCGCTCGGGGAATGGGAAGAAGAGGCAAACATTCAATACTCGCAGAAGCAAAAAGAAGCGATTCAACAAGCGCTTTGTTCCCCTTTATTTATTTTAACGGGCGGACCGGGCACAGGAAAAACGACGGTTATTAACGGCATCGTTCATTTGTTTGCGAAATTGCATGGGCTATCGCTTGATCCGACGAGTTATGATACGGAAGAGCCATTTCCTATTTTGCTTGCTGCTCCAACAGGACGTGCAGCGAAGCGAATGACGGAATCGACAGGCTTGCCTGCGATGACGATTCACCGTTTGCTCGGTTGGAGTGGTGATGGATTTCAGCGCGGAGAAGATGAGCCGATTTGCGGAAAGCTGTTAATCGTTGATGAAATGTCGATGGTTGATACGTGGTTAGCCAATCAGTTGTTAAAGTCTGTCCCAGCTACGATGCAAGTCATTTTTGTTGGCGACGAAGATCAATTGCCTTCTGTCGGTCCGGGACAAGTATTAAAAGATTTGCTTCGCGCAAACGTCATTCCGACCGTTCGGCTAACAGACATTTATCGGCAAGCGGAAGGTTCATCGATTATTTCGCTTGCCCATGCAATTAAAGATGGAAACATTCCTCACGATTTGACGGTTCCACAAAAAGATCGTTCGTTTATTCGTTGTACGAGCGGACAAGTCGTTGACGTCGTAAAAAAAGTGGCGGAAAATGCGAAGCAAAAAGGATATCGCGCAAAAGATGTGCAAGTGCTTGCGCCGATGTATCGCGGTCACGCAGGAATTGATCGGCTTAACGAGACGCTTCAACAACTATTTAATCCGAAATGCGACAGTAAACGTGAACTCGTTTTTGGTGATGTCGTTTATCGCGTGGGTGATAAGGTGTTGCAACTCGTCAATCAGCCAGATGAAAACGTATTTAACGGCGACATTGGTGAGATCGTTGCCATTTTTTACGCAAACGAAAATGTAGAAAAACAAGACCTTGTCGTCGTTTCATTTGATGGGAATGAAGTGACATACCCAAAACAAGAATTGCATCAAATTACGCACGCATATTGTTGTTCGATTCATAAATCACAAGGAAGTGAATTTCCGATCGTCATTTTACCTGTTGTAAAAAGCTACTATCGTATGCTTCGGCGGAATTTACTATACACAGCCATTACGCGCAGTAAGCAATATTTAATTTTATGCGGTGAAGAAGAAGCGTTCCAACTCGGGGTGATGCGAACAGAAGACGGAACGAGACAGACGACATTATACGAAAAATTAATTGCTACTATTTCACCAGAACAACAACTACTTCCGATGGAAGATGCAAACATCGGAATGGAAGGTGTTACCCCGTATGACTTTATGGAAAATGACACAACATAATGACGGACACACATCTTGGCACGCTCCTTCTTTCCGGGACGTATGTTTGCGTAAAAAAATGACAAAGATAGAAGAAAAAATAAAAAGGAGCGTGTCCTTTTATGTTAAAGTGTCCGAATTGTCAAAGTAAAGATTTAGGGAAAATCGGTGTTAATCAGTATTATTGTTGGAACTGCTTTATTGAGCTAACCGTTCAAAAAGGAATGATTTATACGCACCAAGTTGAAGAAGACGGAACGCTCAGCTCGCTCGATGATTTGTTTAGTGAACAAGAACGAACTTTGTTTTCGTAATGAAAGGAGAATGACGATGAATCGAACAATCGCTTCTTTAATTGCGATCGGTGCAGGAGTAGCCGCGTATCAATTAGCGCAACGAAACGGTGGCATGAACATGCGCAACATGCGAAAAGTCGGCAAACAAATGTTACGTCCATTTATGTAACGAAAAACCGGCAATCTCATCTGAGGTTGCCGGTTTTTGTATAACATCCTTCTTTTGACCTCACACTATGAAAAGAGGAGGGATCATCTTGGAACATTCACATCTTCATTTTTTCGTTCGTTTAACGAAATTGTTAGTTGTTTTAGTTTGTTTATATTTTATCGTAAAGCTGAAGTCTGTATGGCTTCCGTTTTTGCACTTATTTATAAAAATTTCGACCCCTTTTTTTATCGCTGCATTTATTACATACTTGCTGCATCCTGTCGTTGAATACGTTCATCAACGTGGCATGCCGAGGGCGTTCGCTATTCTTTTGATTTACGCCATATTTTTCGGCGGAATCGGTTTTGCTGTTTATAAAGGGACACCGTTATTTATCGCTCAGTTGGAAGACTTAAATAAAAGTTTGCCGATGTTTGTTCGTACGTATGAACAATGGACGAACGTCATTCATGAACAAACGGCAACGTGGCCTTATGATGTTCATCAACGAATTGAAGCCATGATAGCGGAAGCCGAGTCATTTATTAGCGAGGCGGTTACAGGGACGATTATTGGCTTGAAACAGTTGATTAATCGGGTTATCGTTCTTTTTATTATCCCGTTTATCGCTTTCTACATGTTAAAAGATGTGGAGCTCATGAAAAAAGCCGCGTGGGATTTAACACCGAAAAAATGGCGAAATGAAGGTGTTCAATTTTTGCGTGATGTCGATCGGGCGCTCGGTGGCTATATTCGTGGACAATTGTTCGTTTGCTTATTGATCGGAACAGCCGCCGCACTTGCGTTTTGGCTCATCGGCATGAAATATCCGCTGTTGCTCGGCATCATCGTCGGCGCAACAAATGTTATTCCTTATTTCGGGCCGATTATTGGCGCGATTCCAGCCGCCATTATCGCCGCTACCGTTTCAGTAAATATGTTGTTTTTGACCGTTGGCATCGTCTTTTTATTGCAATTTATTGAAGGGAACATTTTATCCCCTTTGATCGTAGGGAAAAGTTTACATTTACATCCGCTCATCATTATGTTTTCGTTATTTGTCGGTGGGGAAATAGGTGGAGTGCTCGGTTTAATTGTCGCGGTTCCAATTGTTGCGATCGTAAAGGAGACATTTATGCACATTCGTGCGTTGAAAACAACGGTGCATTGACAAAAAAAAGGGGCTTGTCTATAATTTTCACAAGAGTAATACATAAAAAACGATGAAGGATCGAGTATGTTACAGTCCATCTTAAAGCGCTTTCGGCGCACAGAGAGGAATTTCCGCGGCTGAAAGAAATTCCAGATGAAGGGTAACAGAACGCTAATCCGGAGTGCAGGCAAACCCTGCCGACGAAGCCACGTTACGGCGGTTGAGGTGATGGACGTTTTGTCCATAAACAGGGTGGTACCGCGAGCAAGCTCTCGTCCCTGAGCAGGGATGGGAGTTTTTTATATTTTTAAGGGAGGAAGGAAACGTGAAAAAGCTAACATCTGCTCAAGTACGTCAAATGTTTTTAGACTTTTTTAAAGAAAAAGGTCACGCCGTTGAGCCGAGCGCATCGCTTATTCCAATTGACGACCCGTCATTGTTATGGATTAACAGCGGTGTTGCAACGTTAAAAAAATATTTTGATGGCCGTGTCATTCCGGACAATCCGCGCATTTGTAACGCGCAAAAGTCGATTCGTACAAACGATATTGAAAACGTCGGAAAAACGGCGCGCCATCATACGTTTTTTGAAATGCTCGGAAACTTTTCAATCGGTGATTATTTTAAACGAGAAGCCATTCACTGGGCATGGGAGTTTTTAACGAGCGAAAAATGGATCGGCTTTGACCCGAACCGTCTTTCTGTGACGATTCACCCAGAAGATGAAGAAGCGTTTGACATTTGGCATAACGAAATTGGTTTGCCAGAAGAACGAATTATTCGTTTAGAAGGAAACTTCTGGGATATCGGGGAAGGTCCGAGCGGCCCAAATACAGAAATTTTCTACGATCGCGGGGAACAATTTGGTAACGATCCGAACGATCCCGAATTATATCCTGGCGGAGAAAACGAACGTTATTTAGAAGTATGGAACCTTGTCTTTTCTCAATTTAACCATAACCCTGACGGCACGTATACGCCGCTTCCGAAGAAAAACATTGATACAGGGATGGGATTAGAGCGGATGTGCTCGATTTTACAAGACGTGCCAACAAACTTTGATACCGACTTATTTATGCCGATCATTCGAGCGACGGAACAAATTTCAGGTGAAACATATCGCACCGATGCAGAAAAAGATGTCGCATTTAAAGTTATTGCCGACCATATTCGTACGGTCACGTTTGCCATTGGCGACGGAGCGCTTCCATCAAACGAAGGACGCGGCTACGTCTTACGTCGCTTATTGCGCCGTGCGGTTCGCTATGCAAAACAATTAAACATTCAACGTCCATTTATGTATGAGCTCGTTCCGGTTGTCGGCGAAATTATGGTCGACTATTATCCGGAAGTGAAAGAAAAAGCACAATTTATTCAAAAAGTAATTAAAAACGAAGAAGAGCGCTTCCATGAAACATTAAATGAAGGTCTTGCGATTTTAGCGAGCGTCATTGAAAAAGAAAAACAACGTGGTAGTGACATGATTAGCGGTGAAGATGTATTCCGTTTGTACGATACATACGGCTTCCCGGTTGAATTAACGGAAGAGTATGCGGCGGAAGAAGGAATGAAAGTGGATCACGACGGTTTTGAACGTGAAATGGAGCGACAACGTGAGCGAGCACGTGCTGCGCGTCAAGATGTTGATTCGATGCAAGTTCAAGGCGGCGTATTAGGTGACATTAAAGTGGAAAGCACGTTTGTCGGCTACGAACAACTTTCTGTTTCCTCTGTCGTGGAAGTGATCGTCAAAGACGGTCAACTTGTCAATGAAGTACGCGCAGGGGAAGAAGCACAAGTCATTTTACGTGAAACGCCGTTTTATGCAGAAAGCGGTGGACAAATTGCCGACCGTGGCTGGATCGAAGGAGAAACAGGAAAAGCGTACGTCAAAGACGTACAAAAAGCGCCAAACGGTCAACATTTACATCATATCGTTGTCGAACACGGTGTCATTCAAACAAACGGCACATATACAGCACATGTCGATGAAGCAGCGCGCGTCGATATCGTGAAAAACCATACAGCGACGCATTTGTTACATCAAGCGTTAAAAGATGTGCTTGGCGTGCATGTAAACCAAGCAGGCTCGCTTGTTGCGCCTGATCGTTTACGCTTTGACTTCACTCATTTCGGTCAAGTGAAACAAGAAGAACTTGAACAAATTGAGGCGATCGTCAACGAACAAATTTGGAGAAATCTTCCTGTAAACATCGACTATAAGCCGCTTGATGAAGCGAAAGCGATGGGAGCGATGGCGCTGTTTGGCGAAAAGTATGGTGACATCGTGCGCGTTGTGCAAGTAGGCGACTATAGCTTAGAGCTTTGTGGTGGTTGCCATGTCACAAATACGGCGGAAATCGGCTTGTTTAAAATCGTTTCTGAATCAGGTATTGGCGCAGGCACACGCCGCATTGAAGCGGTCACAGGAAAAGCAGCGTATCGTTTAATGAACGATCAAATTGCATTGTTAAAAGAAGTAGCGGAAAAATTAAAAACGAACCCGAAAGATGTGCTCACGCGCATCGATACGCTTATGAATGACATGCGTGAATTGCAACGTGAAAACGAATCGCTTGCTGCCCGTTTAAGCCATATGGAAGCAGAAAACTTAGTCAACCAAACGAAAGAAATCAACGGCGTTCAACTTGTTGTAAGCAAAGTAAATAACGCTGATATGAACAGCTTACGTGCAATGGTCGACGATTTAAAACAAAAATTAGGATCAGCAATCATTGTGCTTGCTTCTGTACAACAAAATAAAGTAAACTTAATTGTCGGTGTCACAAACGACTTAATCGACCGCGGTTATCACGCTGGAAAACTCATTAAAGAAGTGGCGACGCGTTGCGGCGGTGGCGGTGGCGGCCGAGCAGATATGGCACAAGCAGGCGGAAAAGATGCGAATAAAGTAGACGAAGCATTGAAATTTGTCGAGCAGTGGGTAAAATCTGTTTAATAAACGGTGGAAATCGTGTACAATGGATGTAAGGATGGATATGCCAGATTTCTCGGAACGTGAGAGTGGGGTGCAAAAACGATGAGTTCGTTTGATAATACAATGCAATTTAACTTCTCGGAAGAGCCGATGAACGTCGATGTTCGAGAAGTATTGCTTACTGTATACGACGCGTTGCAAGAAAAAGGATATAACCCGATTAACCAAATTGTCGGCTACTTATTGTCTGGTGATCCAGCTTACATCCCTCGCCATAAAGATGCCAGAAACTTAATTCGAAAAGTTGATCGTGACGAATTAATTGAAGAATTAGTGAAATTCTATTTACGAACACATCGCGAGGAATAGCCATATGCGTATTTTAGGATTAGACGTTGGAACGAAAACGCTCGGCGTTGCTGTAAGCGACGAATTAGGATGGACGGCTCAAGGCATCGAGACGATTCGTATCGATGAAGAACATGGCGAATATGGTTTTGACCGTTTGCGGCAACTGATCGAGCAATATGCGGTCGAAGAAATCGTCGTCGGGTTTCCGAAAAACATGAACGGCACGATCGGACCGCGCGGTGAAGCGACAAAACGCTTTGCAGAACAAGTGAAACAAACGTTTTCACTTCCTGTCGTCTTGTGGGACGAAAGGTTGTCTACCATGGCGGCAGAGCGCATGTTGATCGCTGCGGACGTCAGTCGAAAAAAGCGAAAGAAAGTGATCGACAAAATGGCCGCAGTGATGATTTTACAATCGTATTTGGACCATAAACAATTGAGGTGAACATGATGGAACACGGTGAAAAACACATTACAGTCGTTGATGACAACGGCAACGAGCAACTTTGTGAAGTATTATTTACGTTTGAATCTGAGGAATTTGGAAAATCTTATGTTTTGTACTACCCAATTGGTGCAGAAGAAGATGACAACGAAGAAATCGAAATTCACGCATCTTCCTTTATCCCAGGAGAAGATGGGCAAGCCGGAGAATTGCAGCCGATCGAAACAGAAGAAGAATGGGAAATGATCGAAGAAATGTTAAACACATTCCTCGGTGAAGAGGAAGAAGACGAGGAAGAAGAGGAAGAAGGCTCATTCCTCAGTGAAGAACAGAGAAGAGGAAGAAGATAAAAAAGGGGCTGACTGTGCGTCAGCTTCTTTTTTATTTATGTCATGTCGTGGTTTGTAGTATAATGTCAGAAGTGAGGGGAGGATAGCTTATGTTACAAGAACACGAAGCGAAAACGGTGCGAAAAATTGTTTTATATATTACTGCACCTTTGTTATTGTTCATGGTTGCTGCATGCATTGGTTTATTTGTATACATTCGTTCCGCTTTGCAACCGGTTGATCCGAACGACAAAACACCGATTCAAGTGGAAATTCCGATCGGTTCATCGGTGTATACAATCGCAAATATATTAGAAAAAAACGGTGTCGTAAAAGATGCAACGATTTTTCGCTATTACGTAAAATTTAAAAACCATGCGGACTTTCAAGCTGGCAATTATACGTTTACAAAAGCAATGACATTTGAACAAATTGTAAAACAGCTAAAAACAGGAAAAATCGTCAAAGAAGCGAAATTAAAAATAACGATTCCAGAAGGAAAACAGTTGACGCAAATTGCGACGATTATGTCACAAAAGACGGGCTATTCTACAGAAGACATTATGGCGAAATTAACAAATCGCACGTACATTGAAGAGTTAATGAAAAAATATCCTTCTGTTTTAACAGCGGATATTTTAAATAAAAACATTCGTTATGCGTTGGAAGGATATTTATTCCCAGCAACCTATTCATTTACGGAAGAAAAACCGCCACTTGAAGAAATGATTGAAACGATGATCGCCAAAACGGAAGAAATATTGGCAAAATATACGGAAGATATGGAAGCGCGCGGCATGACAGTTCATCAATTGTTAACGATGGCGTCACTTATTGAAGAAGAAGCGACGGAAAAAGCGGATCGCGAAAAAATTGCTAGTGTGTTTTACAATCGATTGGAAAAAGGAATGCCGCTTCAAACGGACCCAACGGTTTTATATGCGCTCGGAAAGCATAAACAACGTGTATATTACAAAGACTTGGAAGTAAACTCACCGTACAACACGTATATGCATAAAGGACTTCCACCAGGGCCAATTGCAAATGCGGGAGAAATGTCGATTCATGCGGCGCTTCATCCAGCCGAAACGGACTACTTTTACTTTTTAGCAACACCAGCAGGCGATGTCATTTTTACAAAAACGCTTGACGAACATAATCGTGAAAAAGCAAAATATATCGGAAAGCAATAAAACGTTCGCTTTTTATTTTGATTTATGGTAGTATATATAAAGTTATGGATCGTGATGAAACAAGAGTTCAATTCGTTTGAACTCTTGTTTTTGCGAGGAGGACAGTTCGTTGGTAAATGAGGAAATGATTCAATATGTAGAACGATTACTACCAAAAAAAGAAGAAGCGATCGTAGCGATGGAACGATATGCGCGTGAACATAACGTTCCGATTATGGATGCGCTTAGCATCGAAACGATGTTGCACATGTTAAAACTCGTGCAACCGATGCGTATTTTAGAAATTGGCACGGCCATTGGCTACTCTGCCATTCGGATGGCAAAAGCGTTGCCGCATGTACACATTGTCACGATCGAACGCGATGAAGAGCGCTATAAACAGGCGCTCGTTTATGTAGAGCAAACGAATACAAAAGAGCAAATAACGTTATTGTTTGGTGATGCGCTTGATATGGGCGACGAAGTGAAAAAGCATGCCCCTTTTGACGTATTATTTATTGACGCGGCAAAAGGACAATATCGCCGCTTTTTTGAGTTGTACGAGCCGCTACTAAGCGAGCGGGGAATCATTATAACAGATAACGTATTGTTTAAAGGGCTTGTCGCTACACATGAACCGATTGAACAAAAACGCATTCGCCAGCTGATTAAAAAAATTCAAGCATATAACGAATGGCTAATGGCGCATCCGCGCTATGAAACGGTCATCATTCCGATCGGGGATGGAATAGCGATATCGAGAAAAAGAGGTGAATAACATGAAAAAACCAGAATTGCTTGTTACACCAACGAGCGTTGCGCATATGGAACAACTTGCCCAAGCGGGAGCAAATGCTGTAATGATCGGTGAACAACGGTACGGCTTACGCTTAGCAGGCGAGTTTTCAAGGCAACATATCATCGATGCCATGCAAGTGGCACGAAAGTACGGGGTGCGCGTATATGTTGCGATGAACGCGCTTTTTCATAACGACAAAGTAGATGAACTAAGTGATTACGTTCGCTTTTTATCCGAACAACAAGTGGATGCCATCGTATTTGGCGATCCAGCGGTGTTAATGACCGTACGAGAAGTCGCACCGCATATGAAACTGCATTGGAACACAGAAACGACAGCGACAAACTGGTATGCGTGCAACTATTGGGGACGAAAAGGAGCGAAACGTGCCGTCTTAGCGCGAGAGTTAAATATGGAAGAAATTATTGATATTAAAAATCATGCAGAAGTGGAAATTGAAGTGCAAGTACACGGCATGACGTGCATGTTTCAGTCGAAGCGGTCCCTCATCGGCAACTATTTTGAATATCAAGGCAAGTTTATGGAAGTACAACAAATGAAATATGCGAAAGGGCTCTTTTTATACGATAAAGAGCGCGACAATAAATATCCGATTTTTGAAGATGAAAACGGTACGCATATTATGAGTCCAAATGACATTTGCATTATCGATGAACTTGAAGACATGATCGATGCGGGCATCGATAGCTTTAAAATTGACGGCGTGCTTCATGAGCCAGAGTATATTACAGAAGTGACGAAATTATATCGTCGTGCGATCGATTTGTGCGCAGAAAATCGCGAGCAATACGAGGAAGAAAAAGGCGAGTTGTTTGCGCGCATTGAAGCGATTCAACCAACACATCGTCCGTTAGATACCGGCTTTTTCTTTAAAGAAACTGTATATTAAACGAAAAGGAGGGAGACGTATGAGCATATCACAAATCATCAACGGCAAGCGCGTCATTGTAAAAAAACCTGAGTTGCTTGCGCCAGCCGGCAACTTAGAAAAGCTCAAAGTAGCTGTGCATTACGGAGCGGATGCTGTTTTTATCGGTGGACAAGAATACGGCCTTCGTTCAAATGCCGACAACTTTACGCTTGAAGAAATGGCAGAAGGTGTACAATTTGCAAAGCAATATGGAGCAAAAATTTACGTCACGACAAACATTTACGCTCATAATGAAAACATTCCAGGGTTAGAAGAATATTTGCGCGGCCTAGAGAGCGTTGGCGTGCACGGCATTATCGTTGCCGACCCGCTCATTATTGAAACAGCACGCCGCGTGGCACCGAAATTAGAAGTGCACTTAAGTACACAACAATCGCTCACGAACTGGAAAGCGGTGCAATTTTGGAAAGAAGAAGGGCTAGAACGTGTTGTTTTAGCGCGGGAAACAAGCGCGGAAGAAATTCGTGAAATTAAAGAAAAAGTGGATATTGAAATTGAAACGTTTATTCACGGTGCGATGTGTATCGCCTATTCTGGTCGTTGCGTATTAAGCAACCATATGACTGCGCGCGATTCAAACCGCGGTGGTTGCTGTCAATCGTGCCGTTGGGATTACGATTTGTACAAGCTTGAAGGCGATGAAGCGGTGGCGTTGTTTGATGAACAAGACGACCCGTTTGCGATGAGCCCGAAAGATTTAAACTTAATTCAGTCCATTCCAAAAATGATTGAACTCGGCATCGATAGTTTAAAAATTGAAGGTCGCATGAAGTCGATTCACTACGTCGCTACTGTCGTTAGCGTCTATCGAAAAGTGATTGACGCCTACTGTGCTGATCCAGACAACTTTGTCATTCGTAAAGAGTGGTTAGATGAACTCGATAAATGTGCGAACCGTGATACAGCGCCAGCCTTTTTTGAAGGTGTTCCTGGCTATAAAGAGCAAATGTTTGGGGTGCATAGTAAAAAGACGACGTACGATTTCGTCGGTCTCGTGCTAGACTATGATAAAGACACAGGCATCGTGACGTTGCAACAACGCAACTTCTTTAAACCAGGCGATGAAGTAGAATTTTTCGGACCTGAAATTGAAAACTTTACACAAGTTATTGAAACGATTTGGGATGAAGAAGGAAACGAGCTTGACGCTGCTCGCCATCCGCTCCAAATCGTTCGTTTTAAAGTCGATCGAGAAGTTTTCCCATACAACATGATGAGAAAGGGGCACTAACATGAGGAAGAAACCGGTTGTGATCGGAGTCGCAGGCGGCTCTGGTTCGGGGAAAACGACCGTCACAAAAGCAATTTATGAACATTTTCAAGGACATTCTATCTTAATGCTTGAACAAGATTTTTATTATAAAGACCAAAGTCATTTACCGTTTGAAGAACGATTAAAAACAAACTACGATCATCCGCTCGCTTTTGACAATGATTTATTAATCGAGCATATTCATAAGCTTTTAAATTATGAACCGATCGATAAGCCTGTATACGACTACACGCTTCATACACGTTCAAACGAAGTCATTCGCGTCGAGCCGAAAGATGTCATTATTTTAGAAGGCATTCTTGTATTAGAAGATGAACGATTGCGCAACTTAATGGATATTAAAGTGTACGTCGATACAGATGCGGACATTCGTATTATTCGTCGCTTGTTGCGTGACATTAAAGAGCGTGGCCGCACGCTTGAATCGGTCATTGAACAATATGTAAACGTCGTGCGTCCGATGCACAATCAATTTATCGAGCCGACGAAACGGTATGCCGACATTATTATTCCAGAAGGTGGCCATAATCACGTAGCCATTGATTTAATGGTTACAAAAATTCAAACGATTCTTGAACAAAATTCTATTTTGTAATACCATAGCATAGATAATATGTAAACTTTTTGTCTTTTGTACGAACAGCTCGTTCGTACATTTTCCATACATAAATAAAAAGGAGTGAGTCACATGTCAATGGAAAAAGAATACCCAATGACGAAAGCTGGGAAGGAGAAACTCGAGCAAGAACTTGAATATTTAAAAACGGTGAAGCGAAAAGAAGTGGTAGAGCGCATTCAAATCGCGCGCAGTTTCGGTGATTTATCCGAAAACTCGGAGTACGATGCAGCAAAAGATGAGCAAGCGTTCGTTGAATCACGCATCCAAATGCTTGAAAATATGATTCGCAATGCGAAAATTATCGAAGAAGATTTAGAAAGCACAGACGTCGTATCGCTCGGAAGAACGGTGACATTTATCGAGCTTCCAGATGGGGAAGAAGAATCGTATACGATCGTCGGTAGTGCAGAAGCGGATCCGTTTGAAGGAAAAATTTCAAACGACTCCCCAATTGCTAAATCTCTTATCGGTCGTCGCGTTGGCGAAGAAGTGACGGTTCATACGCCTGGTGGCGATATGGTTGTAAAAATCGTCGCGGTAAAATAGGTTTTAAAATGTGACACCTCGTCGACAATGAAGACGAGGTGTTTTTTATGATAAAGAAACGAATCATCATTATCTTAACGATGATACAATTAGGAATACTTGCGCTCGCAGGGCGACTCGTTCAACTACAACTTGTTAGCACCGAGTCGTTTCATGGGGTGAATTTAATTGAAGCAAGCGTTGCACAGCGGACGGAACAGCTTGTGATTGATAACGGACGCGGCATGTTCGTCGCACGAAACGGCGAGCCGCTCACATATGAATACATTCCGACGCTCGTGTTATTTCCTTTTTTAAAAAAAATGGACTGGCCCATTGATCAAATCGCAACGATTGTTTCCATACGAAAAGAAACGATAAAACGGCAGCTTGAAACGGCGAAAGGTCCGATCATTTTGCACGATGGACAACAACCAATTCAACTGCAACCTTGGCAAATGGAACGGATTAATGATTTGTGCATCCCAGGTGTGATCGCCGTTCACAAACAGTACGAACTCAAACAAAAATATGCGCAACATGTCATCGGCTTACTTGGAGAAAACGAAAAGTTGCTAAAGGAGCGATATGGCGACCGCAAATTATCACAAAAAACAAAAATAGGCGTGTCTGGCTTACAAAGTTCGTTTGATGAATTTTTAATTCCTGATGGGGAAACGAAGTTATTGTATCACGTAGATGCTCGCGGTGAGCCGCTGTTTGGGATGGATGTGAAATATACGGAGCAGGCGAATCCGTTTTATCCGATTACGGTACAAACGACGATTGATCGCACCCTTCAACAGCGTGTTGAACAAATTGTAGCGCAACATGGCATGCAAAAAGGGGCTGTCGTTTTACTTGATGTCAAAACAAATGACGTCCTCGCTTTAGCGAGCGCTCCAGCCATCGATGAACGAGATCCGTACAAAGATGGAGCGATGGAAAATAAAGCGCTTCTTCCTCAAGTGCCGGGATCTGTTTTTAAAGTCGTCGTTGCAGCTGCTGCGCTTGAACATGGACTCATTCACGGACAGACGTTTAACTGTGATCAAAAAATTAACGGTGAGCCAGAAGAAAAAAAGAGAGGAATGCGCACGTTTGAAGATAGTTTTGCGATCAGTTGCAACAGGACGTTTGGAGAGCTAGGAAAACAATTGATTGCGATAGATAAAAATGTGTTTGAGACATATGCTCAAAAACTTGGATTGTTGCCGCGCGTTGGTTGGGAGGGAGATGTATATCACTTTCCATCGTTTCGCCCGCTTCATGAAGAGAAAAAAGGGAACATTTGGGGGGATGAACGGGATAAACATATTCCGCTTGCTGTCGCGCAAACGTCCATTGGACAAAAAGATGTGCGCGTTTCACCGCTTGCGGTCGCGAATATGATGGCAACGATTGCTCGGGGCGGTGAAGCAAAACAAGTGCGCATCGTTCAAAAAATGATGTATAAAGACGGAACGACGTTTTTTGCATTTGATGAGAAGCGATTAACGATGGATTCATTGCGCAAAGAGACGGTAGACGAACTGCAACAACTGTTACAACTTGTTGTGACGCACCCAGAAGGGACGGGCCGTTCGTTTCAATCGTTGCCTTACGCTGTAGCAGGAAAATCAGGAACAGCGCAAACAGGAAAAAATGACGTAGTGAACAAATGGTTTGCAGGTTATTTTCCAGCTGACCGTCCAAAATATGCGCTCGTTGTGGTACAATTAGAAACAACGTCCTCTGCCGCCGTCACGAACAGTATATTTGCCGATATCGTTCATGCCACATACGAGTTGGAACAGAAAGGAAGGTACCAAGAGTGAGCAGCCGTTTTGCAAAACGTTCAAAACAAAGAAAAGTGAATCGTGTATTGAATACGTTCATTGCGATTGTGTTTGCGCTTATTTTATTTTTCGGATGGAAATGGTTGTTCGCTAACGACCGTTCCGTCAAGGAAACGAACGCTTCTCCGCAATTAGCACCAGTTGAAGTGGAAACAAATGAGCCGTCAAACGATGAGCCACCATCTGAAACGGAAACAGAAACAAATGAACAACAGCCGAACGACAACGTACAAGAAACGGTTGTTGAAGATCCAAATTCAAACGTCATTCGCGAAATTGTTAACCCGTCATGGCAGCCGATCGGTACAACCCAATCGGAGCCGCATGTGACACAATATGATAAAAACTCTGTTGATTGGAAAGAAATGCTCGATGCCATTAGTTATGCGACAGGCATTTCTTCTTCTGATCTGATCGTCTGGTTTATCGGGAATGGCGGCAGTCCGAACCACGCCGTTGCCACCGTCTCAAAAAAAGATAAAACAGAACATTATAAAGTGTTTATCGAATGGGTGACCAATGAAGGCTGGAAGCCGACAAAAGTGCAACAACTAAAAGAAATAGAGCGCCGTCCGTGACGCTCTATTTTTTTGCTTTAAAATGCACCATCGCACTGTATAGACGTTGTCCGTTTTCTAACAGCTGTACGTCATACGACACATGATGCACTTCAAGCATAATCGCTTTGTTATGTTCAATTTGTTCATTAATTTTCTTTTCCAATGTTTTTAAATCTGTCGCTTCAAAAAACTCCACTTTATCTTGAATGAGATCAAACGTAATCATCGTCTTCCTCCTTTCTACACGTAGTTTAACACATTTCCATTGAACATCTAAAAAAAATATGGTAGATTGAGAACAGCAATACATTAAATTCATACTATACTTATAGGAATTATTATAATTATGGAGTGTGACATCATGGGACGTGAATTTTTAGACATCTTTGAAACGTGGGCGCAGTCGTACGATTCGTCTGTATACGGACACGATGAACAATATCGTGACGTATTTGACGGATATGAGACGATTTTAAATACAGTCGTTGAAAAAAGTGGCGATGTCGTGCTAGAGTTCGGCGTTGGCACAGGAAATTTAACGAAAAAGCTTATCGAGGCGAAAAAAATAGTGTACGGCATCGAGCCGTCTGCCCCGATGCGCGAGCTGGCGAAAGAAAAACTTGGAGATGTGTCCGTTGAGGACGGTGACTTTTTACAATTTCTGTTGCCGAATGAACAGATCGATACGATCGTGAGCACGTATGCGTTTCACCATTTAACAGATACGGAAAAAGAAGAAGCGATCGGCAAATATAGCGCACTTCTTCGTAAAGGTGGTAAAATAGTGTTTGCTGATACAGCGTTTATCGACCGCGAAGCGCACGAGGCGATGATTGCAGAAGCGAAACAAAAAGGATTCGACGATTTAGCCGAAGATTTACAACGGGAATATTACACGACGATTCCTGCTCTTGAGCATATGTTTACAACGCACGGTTTTACCGTCACATTTACGCCAATGAATCGTTTCGTCTGGTTGATGGAGGCTGTGAAACAATAAGTGAAAGAGGTTGAAACGATGAAAATAGCAATCATTGGAGCGATGGAAGAAGAAGTGGCGATTTTGCGCGAAAAAATTGCCGATCGAACAGAAACGACGGTAGCGAATTGTTCTTTTTATAGCGGCACGTTAGATGGGGCAGACGTCGTTTTATTAAAATCAGGCATCGGTAAAGTGAATGCAGCGATGTCGACGACGATTTTACTTGAACGTTTTGCCCCAGATGTCGTTATTAACACAGGTTCAGCTGGCGGTTTTGCGCCATCATTAAACGTTGGAGATATCGTCATTTCGACCGAAGTTGTTCATCACGATGTCGACGTCACCGCATTCGGCTATGCATACGGTCAAGTGCCAGGCATGCCAGCGCGCTATAAGGCAGATGAACAATTAGTACAAGCGGCTGAAACGAGCGCAGCGCACATTCGTGACATCCAAGTGGCGAAAGGATTAATTGCGACAGGCGATTCATTTATGCACGATCCTGCGCGCGTTGATTTTGTGCGCACACAATTTCCTGATTTATATGCTGTGGAAATGGAAGCGGCCGCGATTGCGCAAGTATGCCATCAGTTTGGCGTGCCGTTTGTCGTCATTCGTGCATTATCAGACATCGCTGGCAAAGAGTCGAACGTATCGTTTGAACAATTTTTACAAAAAGCAGCCCTTCATTCATCTGAGCTTGTTCAATTAATGGTGAACGAGTTAAACAAATAGGAGAGTTTTCCTCTCCTTCTTTTTATCTTTCGGGAGGTCACAACATGAAAGTAGCGAAAAACGTGCATGAATTAATCGGTCATACGCCGATCGTTGAAATTACACAGTTTCCGCTTCCAAAAGGAGTACGTTTATTTGCGAAGCTCGAATATTTGAATCCGGGTGGAAGCGTGAAAGATCGTCTCGGTCAAGAGCTGCTAAACGATGCACTAGCGACAGGAAAGCTTAAAGAAGGCGGAACGATTATTGAACCGACGGCAGGAAATACAGGAATTGGTCTTGCGCTTGCAGCGATCGGGAAAAATATTCGCGTCATTTTTTGCGTTCCAGAAAAATTTAGCATCGAAAAACAACAACTGATGCGCGCGCTTGGCGCAACGGTAATTAACACCCCAACGAGCGAAGGGATGGCGGGAGCGATTCGCAAAGCGAAAGAGCTTGCTGCGGAAATTCCGAACGCTTATTGCCCACAACAGTTTGAAAATCCAGCGAACCCACGCACGTACTACAAAACGCTTGGACCAGAAATTTGGGAACAACTGAACGGACGAATTGACGTATTTGTCGCCGGTGCCGGATCAGGGGGCACATTTATGGGAACGGCTAAATTTTTGAAAGAAAAAAATGCAAGTATTAAAACGGTCATCGTTGAACCTGAAGGCTCGATTTTAAACGGCGGAAAACCGGGCCCGCATCGAACGGAAGGCATCGGGATGGAAAGTTTACCACCATATATGGATGAAAGCTATTTTGATGCGATTTATACAATTCTCGATGACGATGCATTTCGTCGCGTCAAAGAACTTGCCCTAAAAGAAGGATTGCTTGTCGGCAGCTCATCTGGGGCAGCGTTTCATGCGGCGTTGCTAGAGGCGGAACAAGCGAAAGAAGGAACGAACATCGTCGTCATTTTCCCAGATAGTAGCGAACGATATTTAAGTAAAAACATTTACGAAGGTGGGATGTAACGTGAGAAGAAAAACGAAACTCATTCATGGCGGCATTGCGGGAGATGCCCATACAGGTGCTGTATCCGTTCCGATTTATCAAGTGAGCACGTATAAACAAGAGGCAGTCGGGGTGCATAAAGGATATGAATATTCGCGCACAGGCAATCCGACGCGCCATGCGTTAGAGGAGCTCATTAAAGATGTGGAAGAAGGATATGCAGGTTTTGCGTTTAGTTCAGGTATGGCAGCGATTACCGCAGTCATGATGTTGTTCAATAGTGGCGACCACGTCATTTTAACGGACGACGTATACGGTGGCACATATCGCGTCATGACGAAAGTATTAAACCGCTTGGGCATTGCATCAACGTTTGTCGATACGAGCGACTTAGCGAATATTGAAGCACACATTCAACCAAACACGAAAGCGATTTATATCGAAACGCCGACAAATCCGCTTTTAAAAATTACTGATTTACAAGGTGCATCAGAAATTGCGAAACGCCATGGACTATTGATGATTGTCGACAACACGTTTAGCACGCCATATTGGCAAACGCCGATCGCATTTGGCGCAGACATCGTCATTCATAGCGCCACAAAATATTTAGGCGGACATAGCGATGTCGTCGCAGGGCTTGTCGTCGTCAATAACGAACAGCTTGCGCAAGATGTACATTTTATTCAAAACTCAACAGGTGGCATTCTCGGCCCACAAGATTCATGGCTATTAATGCGCGGCATGAAAACGCTCGGCATTCGCATGGAAGAACACGAACAAAATACGCGCAAAATCGTTGAATTTTTAATCAACCATCCAGCTGTCACACGCGTATACTACCCAGGTCTTCCGTCTCATCCAAACTATGACGTAGCGAAAAAACAAATGCGTGGCTTTGGCGGCATGGTTTCATTTGACGTCGGCAGCGGCGAAAAGGCAGAACAAGTATTAACCCGCGTCCGTTATTTTACACTTGCGGAAAGCTTAGGTGCAGTAGAAAGTTTAATTTCACTCCCAGCAAAAATGACGCACGCCTCTATTCCGAAAGAGCGTCGCGACGAATTGGGCATTACGGACGGGCTCATTCGCATTTCTGTCGGATTAGAAGATGTTGACGATTTAATAGAAGATTTAGCACAAGCGTTGGCATAAATTACATCGCCCCCTTTTTTCTTTTCTATGATACATTGAAAGAAGGAAGGGGGACGGTTATTTTGGATGAACAAAAGCGAAATTGGTTAGGAAAAGCGCGTGACTATAAAGCATACAGTCTCGTTTTATTTGCGCTTAGTGCGTTTTTATATGTCGGTACACTCATCCCAAGCGCAATCGACGGTGAAAAGCGTCCACTTGTGCTCGGCACAGTATTCGTTCTCATGCTCGCCTCGATCTTTTTCACTCACCGTTCGCACGCATACGCACGAAAAATAGAAGAAGACGCATAAACCCATTTTCG
Organism: Anoxybacillus ayderensis; assembly: GCF_000833605.1. Classification (GTDB taxonomy): domain Bacteria; phylum Bacillota; class Bacilli; order Bacillales; family Anoxybacillaceae; genus Anoxybacillus; species Anoxybacillus ayderensis. The sequence continues at coordinate 179,309 of NZ_JXTG01000002.1, forward strand.
AACAAAGAAAAAACGTGTAAAATAAAAGAAAATGGGCAAAGGGGGAATGCACGATGATGTGGATGATCACAGGCTTAGTCATCACAGCCGTCATTGGCTTTGTTATTATTGCGGAAGTGAACGCGGAAGCATAAAACAGTCTCCGAATCGGAGGCTGTTTTTTACACAAAGGTTGTGAAAAACTTCACAACCGTCGTCGACCTCCAATCTTGCAAAAATCCTAGGGGATCGACGACAAGTTTTTTTTCGGGATTTTTGCATATGTAACAAGGAATACAGGCTATTGACTGAATTTTCAAATGTGTGTATAATGACATTGTATAGCTTTTCCATGTGTTGATACATCAACACTTTTTGGGGTTTGTATCGTACCTATGAGGAATTGAAACAAAATTTCCGCAACATCAAGGTTCAATGAAAACCGTCGAGTTTGTATCGTACCTATAAGGATTGAAAAAGCTGTTCCGAGGTGTTTTTCGGAACAGCTTTTATGTTGTTATGATTGCCATAGCCCTTTCTTTTGTTGACGTGCTTTTCGTTCAGCTGTAATAAAGCGTTGTTGATATTTGACGTTTGGTTGAATTGTCATCACTCGTGCATATCCGTCTTGGACAAGCGTTTCGTTATACAGCTCTTTTCCGACCCAAACATACGCTAGAAAACGGCCGTACTTGTCTTTCACTCCTACATCAAACTCAAGTGTAACCGTTTGATTGGTTAATCGTTTTTTTGTATAATTAGACGCTTCTTTTCCATATTTCTCTACTGGTTTTTGAGGATGAACAGTTTCTGGCGTATTAACGCCAATGAAACGAACTCGTGATGTTGCGCCGTTAGAAAAACGAACATCGATTGTGTCGCCATCTACTACACGAATAACTTTTACGACATGTTTTGAATTAACACGAACGACAGGAGGATGAATAGTTTTATTTGTTTGACGAATGATATTGCCATTTTTATCGTGATAATGATATTCTCCAGATTTTAGTCCCCATTTTTCGCAATTTGTTCGACAAGTATGCCCCCCGTTTGCATCTGTTTTCCCAGGATGAGCATATACAGAAGAAGTAAAGAAAAGAGTGAAAGCTGTAACAAGCGATAATAGAACCCTTAACAATATCGATCCCTCCCAAGTCCTTATGTTTTTGCTCCCTTCCCTATTATTTGTATATTTAAATATTATGTCAAGAAAGTGTAGAAGATAGATGGATATTTGCGAGTTTTTTGATTTCGAATTTATTAATATAATGACTGAATATGGTATGTTTTAAATTGTTAAATTTTATTGAATTTTCTTTTTATGTGACAAAAAACGACAACATTTTCTTTTCTTTTTCGATAAAATGAAGCAAAAGGAGGTGTCTTATGAGAGTTATTTGTTCATTCCAAGTGAAAAAACTCCCACTTCATTATCGAATGGCAATTGTGTCGATCATGAAAGAAAGTATACGGGCATCTAGCGAGGAATATTACGAAAAGTTGTACATGAATCAAAAAACAAAACCTTTCGTTTTCTCACCTTTTTTAAAAAACTTCTGTTTAAAAGGTGATGAAATTGAGCTAGATGAATTACGCGTTATTGTTAGTTCACCTGATTATGAATTTTTGCTTCATTTGTATAATGGTTTGCAAAGTAAAAAAAGGTTTGAATACAAAGGATACGAATTTATTCGAAGAAAAATAGTAATGGGAGAGGAAAAAAAGATTACATCATCTGCCGTCATATTTCGAACGCTTTCTCCTTTGTTAATAGAAGATGAAAAGAAAATTCCCATTGCTCCAGATGATCCAAATTATGAAAAACATATCAATTACTTAGCCGATACGATTTTATATGAATATCGTGAGAAGGGATTATATAGACCGTTGACGGTGCGACCGATTCGATTTAAAAAGACGGTCATAAAAGAATCTAATCATCAATTTACTGAAAAGTATGGGGAACAACAGCATTTATACTTCACTGCGTATCATGGCTTATTTAAGGTAAGTGGAGAACCTGCCGATTTACAATTGCTTTATCAACTCGGTTTATCAAAACGGCGTAATCAAGGATTTGGCATGCTTGAAGTGGAGGAGGTGAAGGAATGAAGGTTGAATTGCACATGGGGGAATGGATGATTAATATGGGACTTGTCGGGCTATATCGTGTGTTTGAATACGGACGAAAACACGAAATAATTAGCGAAGAACAAAAACATAGCGTGACAGTTAAACCATGGGGAATTGAATTGGATACCGATGTGCTTCCACAATTGCCACGGGCATATTTCTTGTATTTGTTGGAGGAGTATAGTGTTGCTAGAAGGGAATGCGAAAGATTAGATGCTTACATAGAGCAAGTGACAAATGAAAAACAATTTAAAAGTAATATAAATACTTTAAAAAAATCTATATCAGATACAGGAACTAAAATACTTAAATATTTCACTCATGAAACATTGGAAAATACATTAAAACAGATAAAAGAAATAAAGAAATATGAGCAAGTACATCAGCTGGAAGAGCATATACGTACTTTAAAGCAAGTGTATAGTGAACCGAAAATCAATGAAAAATTAACTTTTAATTATTTTAAATATGCTATACTTAAACCATTATTTTTTGGGCAAGTTTCATTTTTAAATGTGTCAAAAAATAATTTAGATTTTGAAGGTCACGTAGAAGAATTTTACAATAGATATGTTTTTCCTGTAGTGAACGATTTATACTTGGAATCTGTCATTAATAATAGTCACTCTATGGAAGCGATAAGTTCTTTGTTAGAAAAACAGAGTGATTATCAACCGTTTAAACAATTAAAACGGGCATGGAAGAAAAAAACGTTAGAAGAAGTACAAGAATACATCAAGACAAAAATAAATAAGTGTCTGCTCTTCAATGAACGTCTTGCTTTTTGCAACTTCGAAGAAATGGTGTTTTCTCCGATAGGGGTTGCGAAAGATGAAGCGTTTAACTTTAGTTGGCATTTTGATAGTAAGCAACCTCGACCATTGTCTTCATTAGCTAAACTTGTGCTTTTATTCGCACCAATTGGATCGACCATTTATTACAAAAACGAAGGAATAAATGAACAAACAGAACGACGATTGTATGCAGGGTTTGTTCAGACGGACGCCACTTTTGCGGAGGTTTTACAGAAAAACAATCATTTTAGGGAGTTAAAGAAAAAAAGAGAGCCTTTTAACAAGATCGTTAGTCAGCTTGTTCAAAGTGTAAAAAAAGAATCGGAATATACAGTCGATCATTTGTTTTTCTTAGAATTCTTTTCGGACTACGACAGTAAAAAAACACACTTGCATTATTACCACCTTCCTATGTACTTAGCCCATTATTTCAAACAATATGCTGACGGGCTTGATTCCATCAAACCATACGACTATCGCGAGCAGTTTGTGCAATATGTATTGCGCGGCGCGGATCCAATTCATGTCATCTATCACTATTTGCGCGATTGCATCAAAAATGAAAGAAGTACGAACGGCCCGTACATTGCTGTGCGGGAGCGGAATCGAATTTTGCAGTTTAAAAAAGGAGTGAGAGATATGGCCACGACAGATAAAAAAGTAAGCGCATTGTTTATGCAAGGGCGAGAAATTCGCGATGCGATCATCCGTTCAAGCGGTTCGGAGAAAAAAGTAACAAGCATTGCTTACCGTTTATTAAACGCTGCAAAAGCCGGAAATCGAAAAAGTTTTATGGATACGCTTTTGCGTATTTACATGTCGGCGGATCGCCCGATTTCTCCCATTTTCTTAAATGCGCTACATGAACGGGATTTAGATTTTGCGACAGTGGCGAATGCGTTTATTGCTGGATTACTAGCAAATCAATATAAAGAAGAACAGGAGGAAGTTCAAGCATGAAAAAAGCGTTAACGATGACCGCGATTTTTCAAGCAAACTCATTAAACTATGGAGAAGGTATTGCTAATATTTCAGAGTTGAAAAAATTTCATCGCGGCGATGGCGAAGTATATACGTACGCATCGCGACAAAGTATCCGTTACGATATTGTTCGGCTCGGGAACGAACTGTTTGGGTGGAATTTAGATACTGTTACAAAGGCGAGCGATGGGGGAAAAAGCGTCGTTCAATTCAAAAAAGATATTTCAATTAGAGATTCAGTAGAGATGGATTTATTTGGATATTTAAAAACAAAAAAAGGTGAAGGAGGAGAAAAACGTCCTGCTGTTGTTCGTCTAAGCCATGCGATTTCGCTTGAGCCATACAAAAGTGACTTGGAATTTTTAAACAACATGGGGCTCGCAAGTCGCATTGGACAAGATGCTAACTTGGCCAATATTGAACAACATCATAGTTTTTACACATATACGATTACCATCGATTTAAACCATGTCGGTGTAGATGGGGAGATTGAACTTCCAAGCGAAGAAAAAGCGAACCGTGTCCTTCAGTTGCTTGAAGTGTTAAAAGTGCTAAACCGTAACATTCGCGGACGACAAGAAAATTTATCTCCTCTTTTTGTCATCGGTGGAATGTACAATGTCGCCAATCCGTTTTTCCTCGGGCGCATGCAACTAAGTGTAACAGGGAACGGATGGGCCATTCAAACGAAGCCAATTAAAGAAACGATGGAACAAACATTTGCTGGAGAAGCGATCGGCAAGGATACACGCATCGGTATATTGAGCGGTGTTTTTGCAAATGAAGGAGAGTTGTACGATGTATTCAACGAGCAAGTGATGCCTGTCGAGCTGTTTTTCCAATATGTTTCAAAACAAATTCAAGCGTATTACGGTGTTTAAATATGAAGGCATTACGATTAAAGTTATTTCAAGAAACAGCGTGCTACAAAAAGCCGTTTGCTTCCAAAGTGGCGGAAACGTATCCGCTTCCGCCATATTCAACCGTAAAAGGAATGATTCACGCTTTGCTTGATGCAAACCAATTCATTCCGATGCGTCTAAGTGTACAAGGGACGTATGAAGCGAAGTTGCTTGATTATCAGCGATATTATTTTTTCAAAAAGAAAGAACTATCAAGCTTTCCGCTTGTACTAGATGGGTTAGCACGAATGGAATTTTCCTACGATAAAAACGAAATCACAACGATGCCAATGTACACGCATTTGTTGCACAACGTCCATTTATTAATCCATGTCGAAGCAGAGCAACACATCTTAGAACAAATCATTCATGCTATCGAGCATAGTACCACTCATTATAGCCTTGGGCGGTGGGAAGATTTAGTTCGGATTGATGAATATAAGCTCGTAGAAGTCCAAGAGCTTGAAGAAGAAGGGGAGACTTTGCAGCGAGATGCTTATATTCCAAGACATCTTCTTGATCCAGAAACAAAAAGTATTCCTTATCAGCTGAATTGGAAATATGAAATTGTTAATGGAATTCGGCAGTGGGAAAAAATTCATGTTGGTTATGTTCAAAAAGGAATTGAGGCTCCAGAGGGAGTATGGATTGATGAAGATGGGGAACTAGTTTTTTATCATCTGCAGGAGGGGCAATGATGACTTTTTATGCAAAATCGGAGGGAAAAGAGACGATTCGTGAACATACGGATCGTCTCCTTCATAATTTAAACTTGTTAAAAAATGCTTACGGTTACAAATTCATGTTAATGGACGAGCGAATGTGGAAGCTGTTAGAAATAGCTGTGCAATATCATGATGTTGGCAAAGCAAATACGGTATTTCAAAACAAAATTCGTCAAGTAATTCATGAATCCGTGTTAGAAACAGATGTAGAAACAAATGTGCCTCACAATTATTTATCAGTAGGATGTATCCCGCTAAAACAGCTAGACTTCACGAAAGAAGAAGAGCGACTGCTTATTCACGCAGTCGGTTATCACCATGAGCGTGAGCAATTTCCAGAAAAAGAAATGATTCGTCATATTTTAGAAAACGATATAAAGCAACAGTTACCACAACTAAGTGAACATATGGGATTACCTATGACAGAAAAATTTTCATATCGATTCGTTGATCGATTGTTAAAGCGATATACGTATCATGACGGAGAAGAGTTTTGGAAATATGTCATGATTAAAGGATTGCTACATCGTTTAGACCATGCGGCATCTGCTCATATGGATGTCGAAAGAGATGTAGAAAAATCAATTTACATAAATGTAAATGAATATATGCAAAAACAAGGATTTTATAAAAACGATTTGCAACAATTTGCTGAACAACATCATGATAAGCATGTGATCGCGATCGCACAAACGGGAATGGGTAAAACGGAAGCAGCCCTTTTATGGATTCGAGATGATAAAGCATTTTTTACATTGCCACTTCGAGTGAGCATTAATGCGATATACGACAGAATAAAAGAAAAAATGGGCTATGACGCGGTTGGGTTGTTACACTCCACGAGCGTGCATTATTTAGTAGACAAGGAGGAAAATTGGGAAGAATTAAAACAGCAGTCTGAACATTATGCGAAGAAGTTATTGCTTACAACCATTGATCAAATTTTAAAGTTCCCGTTTTATTATAAAGGTTTTGAAAAGGAACTAGCAGCGATGGCGAATGCAAAAATAGTAATCGACGAGATACAAGCATATGAGCCGAGAATTGCAGCGATGTTAATCAAAGCATTAGAAATGATCCATCGTGTAGGTGGGAAATTTATGATTATGACTGCCACACTTCCAACTTTATATTTGGATGAGCTAAAACAGCGAAATGTGATTGACAACGACCAGATTGTAGTTGGGGAGTTCATCGATACAAGCGTACACCGTCACCGTATTCGCATGCGTGCGGAGGGGATTGAGGAAACAATCGGAGAAATGTTAGAACTGGGCGAAACGTCACAAGTGCTTGTCATTGTCAATACTGTTCGTAAGGCAATGAGTCTTTATGATAAATTTTTAGACTGTGATACACAAGTCCCTATCTACTTACTCCATTCGCAATTCACACAAGAAGATCGTCAGTTGTTGGAAAAGCGCATTAAACAATTTAACGAAAAAAATGAACGAGGAATTTGGATTACGACGCAACTCGTCGAGGCGAGTATTGACATTGATTTTGATTATTTGTTTACCGAAATGTCAACGTTAGATAGCTTGTTTCAACGTTTCGGACGTTGTTACCGTAAAAGAGCACTAGACCATGACCATTGCAATATTCACATTTTTACTGAAAAGATCTCTGGCATTCCAAGAGTATATAACGAACATCTTGTAAATGAGAGCATTCGGCTGTTAGAGCAATACGATTACCAAATTGTTGACGAACGTGCCAAGGTAGAAATGGTAAAGCAGCTATATGATCGAAAACAATTAAAGGGCACATCATTTTTGAAAGAGTTTGAAGATGCCTTATATATGTTTGACAATCTCGATCCATACGGAATGGATAAACGTGAGGCGCAACAAAAACTGCGTGATATTCAAAACATCCAAGTTATTACGCGGCAAATGTATGATCAAATTGAGCATCTATTCGAGCAATATAAAAAAGAAAGAGAATGGAGAAAGCGGTTGAAATTACGAATGGAAATTGAAAAGAAAACAGTTAGCGTCCAGCGATATGTAGCGGAAAAATATGTGTCGGAGCGGTTGCCAAAGCCATTTGACCACATATATATTGCCTATGTTCAATATGACTTTAATCGTGAACAGTTGAAAGGAAAAGGCATTTTATTGGACAAACCTTCATCCAATCAACATTAAGAGGGAGTTTATATTCATGGTTAGTGGTGTGCAAATGCAGTATTACAAAGTGTGTAAGCGGAAACTATGGTTGTTTTCAAAAGGAATTGCGATGGAAAATGAACATGAACGTGTCATTGAGGGAAAGATTTTACACGAGCGGGCTTATCCACGTTTGGAAGATAGGGAAATTTTGGTTGATGATACATTCAAGTTAGATGCTTTAGATAAGGAGTATGTTCGCGAAATTAAGATCTCTAGCAAAATGTCAGAAGCCGATCGATTTCAAATGTTGTATTACTTATATGAGCTAAAGAAACGGGGCATTACGAAGAAGGGATTGATTAGCTATACGAAGGAGCGGAAAACAGAAGAGGTAGAACTGACAGAAAAAGATGAGAGTGTGATTGAAAAGGCGATAAAGGAGATTTATGTCATTTTACAATCTCCTTTTCCACCACGGTTAAAAAAACTTCCTTACTGTACAAAATGCGCATATTATGAATTTTGTTTTGCGCTAGAAGGTGATGATTAAATGTTACGAGATCACTATATTTTTTCTAACGGCAGATTGAAAAGAAAAGATAATACGCTATACTTTTTGGATGAACAAGAAAATAAAAAGAGCCTTCCTGTTCATCAAACGGATAATTTATATGTATTTGGAGAAGTAGATTTAAACTCGTCGTTATTGAACCTATTGAGCCAGCATGATGTTCATCTTCATGTATTTAATTACTATGGTTTTTATGCAGGAACGTTTTGTCCGCGAAATAAAAAAGTTTCAGGATTTACTGTGGTACAACAAAGTGCCCATTATCTCGATCACGAGAAACGACTACATATGGCGAGGTTGTTTTTGCAAAGTGCCGTGCATCATATGCTACGGAATATTCGACGATACAAAGAAAAAACGGAGCAATATGTAAAAGACATCGAAGAAGAAGCGAAAAAGATGGATAGTGCTACGACAATTCAAGAGCTAATGGGGTTAGAGGGACGCATTCGCCAACATTATTATCAGTCATTTAATGCAATTTTGAAGCAAGATTTTATCTTTGAAAAACGAACGAAACAGCCACCCCAAGATCCATTGAATGCCCTTATTTCGTTTGGCAATTCGCTTTGTTATACGGTGGTTTTGTCGGAAATTTATAAAACACAATTAGATCCGACTATTAGCTTTTTGCATGAGCCATCAACGAAGAGATTTTCTTTATGTCTAGATTTAGCGGAGATTTTCAAGCCACTACTTGTTGACGTTGTGATTATTTCGTGCATTAATAATCGCATCATCACCCAGAAGCATTTCGATTTCCTCGATGGAATGGTGTTGCTAAGTGAGGAAGGAAAAAAGCGTTTTATTAAAGAGTGGGATGAGAAGCTATCAACAACGGTACAACATCGGAAACTGAAGAGAAAAGTAAGTTATCGGTATTTTATTCGTCTGGAATGTTACAAACTCATTAAACATTTCATTGGCGATGAGCCTTATAAACCATTGAAAGCATGGTGGTAGTTATGTTTGTAATTATTACGTACGATGTTGGGGAAAAGCGCGTAAATAAAGTGTGTAAAAAGTTAAGAGAGTACTTAACATGGACACAGAACTCTGTGTTCGAGGGGGAAATTACTAAAAGTTTGTTAATGAAATGCTTAAACGAAATCGATCAAATTATCGATGAAGATGAGGATTCCATTTATATTTACGAAGTGGCTAATCCGAAGAACATCAAGAAGCAAGTATTTGGACAGGAGAAAAACTTTGATGAACTTTTTCTTTAACATTTGCAGTGAACCTCTAATTTGAAAAAACGGAAAAAATGCTTGATATATCAACAAGAAATGCGGTAGTTTTAGGATAAGAAAAAACACGACTGACGCTTCACTGCAAAAAGTAGAAACTTGTCATATCAACCATTCTCCAAAATCGTTGATATGACAGCACTTTGTGCTTTTAGATTTGAGGGGTTTTATCTGAACGTAGTGGGATGTAAAGCGCGCATAAGCTGTTGACAGAAAAAGAGCAGGAATGCGAGTTTTATCTGAACGTAGTGGGATGTAAAGAATTGTTCGAAATATATTCATTCGAGTATAAAGGCGGTTTTATCTGAACGTAGTGGGATGTAAAGACATATGACCGTATTGATCGCATTGTCTTGCGATTGTTTTATCTGAACGTAGTGGGATGTAAAGCTATCTACATGGGCGGTAATCACAACCCCGATTTTAGTTTTATCTGAACGTAGTGGGATGTAAAGACAACAATGGGATGAATTCATGGCAGGAATACAAGATGGTTTTATCTGAACGTAGTGGGATGTAAAGAAAATCGTGATAGTTTCTTATGAGACAGCTAATAATTGTTTTATCTGAACGTAGTGGGATGTAAAGGTTGGTTTGCTTGCAGGATTATCTGCTAAAAATAAAGGGTTTTATCTGAACGTAGTGGGATGTAAAGGCTCTTTTGTTAGGGCGGAAACGTCGATTGTCTTCGGCGTTTTATCTGAACGTAGTGGGATGTAAAGCGGTTTTCTTTTTGCCTGGCAATAAGGCTTCGAGCGCGTTTTATCTGAACGTAGTGGGATGTAAAGGCGAATGTTCGTGTATCGTTCTATCGTCCCTGGATTGTTTTATCTGAACGTAGTGGGATGTAAAGTTGTTCGTCAATACGTTGATAGTGCGGTTGGCGCAGGTGTTTTATCTGAACGTAGTGGGATGTAAAGGCTGCTGAAACAAATAGAGGTTGATAAGTGACGAAAAGTTTTATCTGAACGTAGTGGGATGTAAAGTTTACTGTTTCAGATGTAATCGGTAGTGTGAACTCTGTTTTATCTGAACGTAGTGGGATGTAAAGAACTTTTGTACATAAATTTTATCATTTTTTCTCTCTGTTTTATCTGAACGTAGTGGGATGTAAAGCCGAGTTAGGCGGAAATTTTGGTCGTGGGGGTTTAAGTTTTATCTGAACGTAGTGGGATGTAAAGTCAAAAAAGAAGTCTTTTGATTCTGATTATATTTTAGGTTTTATCTGAACGTAGTGGGATGTAAAGATTGGAACGGAAAAAGTATTTTCTTCTTTGACTTTTCCCTGTTTTATCTGAACGTAGTGGGATGTAAAGGAAGAATATATGATTGCTGAAAAGAACGGAATATCTCGGTTTTATCTGAACGTAGTGGGATGTAAAGTGAATTTGCGTGGGATAAAGCGAACAAAGAAAGAGGACTTGTTTTATCTGAACGTAGTGGGATGTAAAGTGAATTTGCGTGGGATAAAGCGAACAAAGAAAGAGGACTTGTTTTATCTGAACGTAGTGGGATGTAAAGCGTGGTCTATTGCAAAGAACGGAGCCTAAAACGCGGTTTTATCTGAACGTAGTGGGATGTAAAGGCGTCTGCGTCATTGATCTTTTTATGCCAATACTCAGTGTTTTATCTGAACGTAGTGGGATGTAAAGTATTACTTTTGCGTAAATTTTTAAATCGTTAACTGTGTTTTATCTGAACGTAGTGGGATGTAAAGTTTTGGGTGCAAAGGTTGGATGAAAAATGAACGCAGAGTTTTATCTGAACGTAGTGGGATGTAAAGCGAGCATTTCATCATCTTGCGTGTTCCCTAATAGTAGGTTTTATCTGAACGTAGTGGGATGTAAAGATACATCTGTCGATAATGATTTTAAATTTCTCATTTCCGTTTTATCTGAACGTAGTGGGATGTAAAGTGGGACATTGGTCGGGCATTTGACGCGGTTTTTGGTTCAGTTTTATCTGAACGTAGTGGGATGTAAAGCTGGACTCATTTTTTCAATCATTTCGCGTGTCAGCGGGTTTTATCTGAACGTAGTGGGATGTAAAGTTCGGATACAACAGCGTACGAAACAAAGATTTGTATGAGTTTTATCTGAACGTAGTGGGATGTAAAGTTGTTTTCGACTTTTTCGAGCCGCGTGAGCCTTTTACTGTTTTATCTGAACGTAGTGGGATGTAAAGCTAGTAGTGGTCATAACGTTTTTTAAAACGGTAGGTGATGTTTTATCTAAACGTAGGTGAAATATCCCCCTTTCACCTAATTTTCACCATTCACTCGTACACTTACGGTATACAGTACATGATATGGTGAATCAGGGGGATATGTGTTGAAGAAAAACATCGTAAAAATCATATTGGACGTCTCAATGGCGATTACGTTTGTGTTGTTAATGAATCCGAGAGTGTTTAATGGATTGCCGTTTCATGAAATTGCTGGAACTGTAATCGGAGTGGCGATTCTTGTTCATATCGGATTGAACTATCGTTGGGTAATCAACACGACGAAAAAAATATTTTCTTCCGAACTTCCGAAGAAAACGAGGATCAGCTTTGCCTTAAACATCTTGTTGCTTGTTTCGATGGCAGCGGTCATTGTATCGGGGATTTTGATTTCGCGTGTTTTGTTTTCGAACGTCGCACTAGAGGGGAACCATTTTGTACGGGAAATTCACGACCTTTTCGCCAACACAACGCTTGCTTTAGTCGGCCTTCATCTCGGCTTGCATTGGCAATGGATCATGGGTGTTAGTAAAAAAGTGTTCAAAGCAAAGGACGGAACGTGGCGGAAAGGAGCGTTCATTTCTAGCGTGTTGACATTTGCGCTTTTAGCTGGCGGGATGTATTGGAGTTCGCAATATGTCAAGCCAAGCGAAGGAGAGTTCAAACCGAAATTTGCCGAACAAAACGCACCATCCTTTGCTGGAAAGACGGTTGGCACACTGCCAACCCCACCGGACGGAGCGTTTCGCCATGAAAAATTCCTTAAAGAACACGGCACAAACAACCCGCTGCTTGTCTTGCTTTACTACTTTACCATTTGGGCAGTGATGATCGTTCCCACATACTACATCGAAAAACGAATGCGCAAGAAACGAAAACTTAGCGTATGAAAGGTGTCCCGTGATGTTGGGACACCTGTTTTATGATCCTTTTTTTCCTTTATCGTGCTTATAACATTCGTGATATAGCTTCATTAATGCCCGTTTTTCGATGCGTGAAACGTAGCTGCGGGAAATGCCAAGTTCTTTAGCGATTTCGCGCTGGGTGCGTTCAGGTTGCATGTTTAAGCCGAAGCGGCTAACGATGACTTGTCGTTCACGATCGTCAAGGACGTGTAAATGTTGAGCGATATTTTCAAGCTCATTATTTTTTTCAATCATGTCGATAATGTCTTCATCTTCTGACTTTAATACATCGAGTAGACTAATTTCATTTCCGTCGCGATCTTGCCCGATCGGATCGTGCAAAGAAACGTCTTTCCTCGTTTTTTTCAGTGAACGAAGGTGCATTAAAATTTCATTCTCAATACAACGAGCAGCATATGTCGCTAGTTTCGTCCCTTTTCCTGTTGAATAGCTTTCGATCGCTTTAATTAAGCCGATTGTGCCGATGGAAATTAAATCTTCCGGATCTTCTCCGGTGTTTTCGAACTTCTTTACAATGTGCGCAACGAGGCGCAAATTGTGTTCGATGAGCTTGTTGCGTGCGTATTCATCCCCTTTTGCCATTTGTTTTAAATACATCGCTTCTTCTTTTGCATCAAGCGGTTGTGGAAAGGCGTTGTTTTTCACATAAGATACGAAAAAGACGAGCTCCTTTATAAACAAAGCAAGCGCAGAAAAAATGGTACCCATCATCGTTCACCTCGCAGGTGGTCTTTTGTTGCTTATGTATGTATATGCATTAGAAAACTTGTTCGTGTTTGGACACATCATTTTTCTTTTTTCCCCTTTGTTTGTGAACAGAAAATCTTGTATAATCGGAACATGTAACATACATACGAAAGAAGGATGAAGCGTGAGAAGGGCAATGATGAAACCGTTAAAGCTCACCCCACCTCAATTGTTAGCTAGCATGTTTCTTTTTCTTGTCGTTGTCGGTGGAGTGTTGTTGAAGTTGCCGATTGCAACAGAGAAGGAAATTAGTTGGCTCGATGCGTTCTTTTTATCGACATCCGCAGCAACCGTAACCGGCTTAGCACCGATTGATCCCGGTTCGACATTTACTGTATTTGGAGAAGTTGTTTTAATGGTGCTTATTCAAGTTGGTGGGCTCGGTATTATGACATTTGCAGTGCTTGTCGTCATTGTGCTCGGAAAAAAAATCGGGATGAAGCAACGCATGTTGATGCAAGAGGCGTTAAATCAGCCATCGCTCGGTGGTGTCATTCGTTTGGCGCGCAATTTACTGTTGTTTTCTTTATTTATGGAACTCGTCGGGGCGGCGTTGTTGGCAATCGATTGGGTTCCGAAAATGGGCTGGGCGAAAGGGTTATATTACAGCCTTTTTCATACCATTGCATCGTTCAATAATGCTGGATTTGCGTTATGGCCTGATAATTTATCGCGTTTCGTCGGTGATCCGATCGTCAATGTGACGGTCACGTTATTAGTTATCATCGGCGGGCTCGGTTTTACCGTCGTATTTGACGTATTGTATCAACGCCGTTGGAGAAAGTTATCTATTCATACGAAGCTGATGTTAGTCATGACGCTTGTTGTGAACATTGTAGCGATCATTTCCTTCTTTCTATTCGAACATAACAACCCAAAAACGCTTGGCTCTCTTTCGCTTCGTGAACAACTATGGGCATCGTATTTTCAAGGCATTACGCCGAGAACAGCGGGATTTAATACGATTGATATCGGTTCACTTGAACAACCGACGGCGATGCTTATGATTTTCCTTATGTTTATCGGAGCAGGAAGCACGTCGACAGGCGGAGGAATTAAGCTGACGACGTTTGCGGTCATTATTTTTGCGGTGATAAGTTTTTTAAAAGGAAAAGAAGAAACGGTCGTTTGGATGCGAACGATTCGCCATACGATTATTTTACGAGCATTGGCCATCGCGTCCATGAGCATGTTGTTTATTTTTGTTATGACGATGATATTGACACTTACGGAAGATGCTTCGCTTCTTGCGCTTTTATTTGAAGTTGTATCCGCATTTGGCACAGTTGGACTGTCGATGAATATGACGATGCATTTATCAACGATCGGAAAAGTGCTCATTATTTGCGTCATGTTGTTTGGGAAATTAGGCCCGTTAACGCTCGTATATTCGATTGCGAAGCCGAAAAAGACAAACATTCGTTATCCGAATGGCGATATATTGACAGGATGAAAAAAGCGAGGGAGACTCCCTCGCTTTTATTGGGCTGGTTCTTGAGGCATAATTAAAATTTCGACCCGTCGGTTTTTCGCGCGTCCTTCAGGTGTCGCATTTGAGGCGATCGGTTTAAACTCTCCATACCCTTTTGCGCTAAATAACTGCGGGTTTAACCTTGTATTTTCAAGCAATAGTTTCATAAAGTTGACGGCGCGCATAACACTTAATTCCCAGTTCGAAGCAAATTTCGCATTGTTGATTGGCACGTTGTCGGTATGTCCGCTAATGACAATATTGCGCGGCGGATTCATGACAAGCAAGTTCGATATTTTTTTTGCGACATCGCGATATTGCGGTTTAATATCAGCGCTGCCTGAGTCGAACAACACATCGTTTGCAATCGTCACAAGCAATCCTTCTTCTGTCATCGCGACAGACAATTCTCCACTTAGTTGATTCGTTTTGACGTATTCGTTAAATTTACTTTGAATCTTTTTTAATTCCTCGTATTCTTCTTTTGAAATTTTGACATACGGTTTTTGATTTGGCGAATCTTTAATAATCGAGTCCATTTCTTCTCGTTCAACGGGACTTAAATATTGTAGTGCCCCTGTCCCACCTGTAAATACGCTATTAAACGCACGTGCAATTTCCATAAATTTTTTTGAGTCAATTTGACTACTTGCGAATAAAACGATAAATAGCGCAAGCAACAACGTTAATAAGTCGGCGTACGGAATTAACCAGCTTTCATCGACATGTTCCTCATGATGATGTTTTTTATGCTTTTTCGCCATTATTTTGAGCTCCTTGTCCTAAAAGTTTTTGACGTTCGCTCATCGGTAAATAAGAAGCTAATTTTTGTTCAATCGCCCGCGGTGCTTGTCCTTCAATGATCGAAAGCACGCCTTCAACCATCACTTGCCGCACTTTAATTTCTTCTTTCGATTTGCGTTTTAGCTTGTTCGCAAATGGATGCCAAAGCACGTATCCTGTAAAAATTCCCATGAGCGTCGCAACGAACGCTGCACTAATTGCGTGACCAAGACGTTCGATATCGGACATATCTTGAAGGGCAGCGATCAATCCGACGACGGCACCAAGTACCCCAAGCGTTGGAGCATACGTTCCTGCTTGCGTAAAAATTGTTGCATTCGCTAAATGGCGTTCTTCCATCGCTTCAATTTCTTCAGTCATGACATCGCGAATAAATTCTTGTGATTGTCCGTCAATCGCTAAACTTAATCCGTTACGTAAAAATGGGTCATCGATTTCAGCTACTTTTGCTTCTAACGCTAACAACCCTTCGCGGCGAGCGATGTTTGCCCACTCAACGAACAGCGGAATGAGCTCTTCAATTTTTGGCGTTTTTGACTCTTTAAAAAGGACCCCGAATAACTTTGGGACTTTTGCAATTTCTTTCGTTGGAAAGGCGATTGTGACGGCGGCCGCTGTCCCTAATAAAATGATTAAAATCGCAGCGGGGTTAATGAGCACGGCCGGGCTTACCCCTTTAAACACCATTCCGACACCGACAGCGATAATGCCAAGAATGAGCCCGATTAAGGACGTACGGTCCATGTTATCACCTCTAGTTGTTGTAGAATGAAAAATAAATCCAAGTTTATCATATAACTTATCCGAATGTTTGAAAAGGGAAATTTGTACGAAAAAAACCCTTGAAGTGGGAAACTTCAAGGGTTACATTTTCTTTAATCGGAATGAGCCGACCATTAAAAGCGAAAGCGTAAAAATAATAAAAATAAAGACGTAAGGTGGAAAATAGTGAATCGTTAAATAACTAAGCGTCAATAAACAACCTGCTGCTGTGATCGGCAAACCGGTAAAATATCCGTTGCTTTCCGTAACGTTAAATCGTGCTAGGCGAAAAGCGCCGCAACCGATATAAAAAATCGTAAAAAATGAGCCGGGTGCACCAAATTCGTGCAATAATCCTTGATAAAGTAATAGTGCAGGCGCTACTCCAAATGATATAATATCACTCATTGAGTCTAATTGCTTCCCTAAGTCAGATTCAATGTTCATTTTCCGAGCGACTGTTCCGTCAAAACGATCGGCAAGTGCCGCTAAAAAAATAAACAATACAGATACGTTTAGCTGGCCTTTCACCGCAAATAAAATGGCAAAGCCACCTAAGCTTAAATTTGTCAACGTCAATACGTTTGCCGTATGCGCTTTAAGTTTTTTGATGGTATGATCAATATAATCAGATAAAAACATACACGTTCACTCCTTTATTAAAATCGTGCCGACCCACTTGCCAAAAATATCACTCGGTTACTAATATTTTATTGATAATAAGCAAACTAGTAAAGGATATTCTTTACTTTAGGAGGGAAAATCGTTGGTTAAATGGCTATATCGCCTCTTTATTGAATTAACAAATCATCCTTTGACATCGAAGTGGCTCGCTTCGTTTACGCGCTCAAAATGGAGTCGCTTAGTTATTCCATCTTATGCGAAAGTATATAAAGTCAATGAAGAAGAAATGGAAAAAAAGTTGCACGAATATGAAACGCTTCAACAATTGTTCGTTCGCTCCTTAAAAGAAGGACTTCGTCCGATCGATGAACATCCAGATAGTGTCGTAAGTCCTGTCGATGCGGTGATCGAAGATGTTGGCATCATTACGGACAAGAAAGAAATAATCGTCAAAGGAAAAACGTATTCCATTCGTGAAATGCTCGGTGATGACCACATAGCTGAAAAGTATTTGCATGGAACGTTTATTATTTTGTATTTAAGTCCAAGCCATTATCATCGCATTCATAGCCCAATATGTGGGGAAGTTGTGAAGCAATGGACGCTCGGCGGCAAGTCATACCCTGTCAACCGCCTCGGATTAAAGTATGGCAAAGATCCACTTTCTAAAAATTACAGAAGAATTACTGAACTGTGTACAAATGGCATGCATACAGCCATTGTGAAAGTCGGAGCGATGTTTGTCAACAGCATTGAATTAACACATGAACATGACTATGTGAACAAAGGGGAAGAAATCGGATATTTTTCGTTCGGTTCAACCGTTGTGTTATTGTTTGAAAAAGGCGCCTTTACGCTAGATGAACAAATTATTCCGCCACTTGAAGTAAAAATGGGGCAACGTCTCGGCTTTTTTGCGCAAAAGAAAAAGAGCCAGTAACTAAGGGCTCGTTATGAAGACTGTTTAATTTTATGGTCCAAATGGCGACGGAAAATTTCACGTTCAATGAGTTGAATAAATTCTTTACTTAATTGTAATTCTTTCGCTTTGTAGTATGACTCAATTAACAAGTCGTCAGGCAAACATTTCATTTTTTTCGCCTCCTCGGTATACATGGAAAGATGTATACATATAATGGTAGGTTTATCTTTACTTTACCATAAATCAAACATAAGAACAATTGTTCTAATTATCCACATATGTTGGTGGATAAGTTGTGGATTTGTTGTTTATAACGATGAAGAAATGTTGAAAAATGAATGTGGATCATGTGTATAAAGTTATCCACACGATGTGAAAAACGTCGGATTTTGTCGAAAAATTTTACAATTTGTTTATTTATGTAAAAAAGAGAGAAGGAATGAGGACGTATGTTAAAATATTTTTTGCCGAACGAACATGCGAAAAGTATTTTTGAAATTACCCCAGAACATTTACAACAAAAAGGAATAAAAGGAATTATTACAGATTTAGATAACACGTTAATTGAATGGGATCGTCCGCTTGCGACGCCTGACGTTGTTCGGTGGTTTGAACAAATGAAACAAAGCGGCATTCAAGTCACCGTCGTATCTAATAACAATAAAAAGCGAGTGGAAGCGTTCGCTAAGCCGCTTGGCATTCCGTTCATTTTCGAGGCGCGCAAGCCGTTGACGCGAGCGTTTCAACAAGCGTTGCGCGACATGAAATTGAAAAAAGAAGAAGTTGTCGTCATTGGCGATCAACTTCTCACCGATGTATTTGGTGGCAATCGGCTTGGGCTACATACGATTTTAGTCGTTCCTGTTGCACAAACAGACGGTTTTTTTACTCGAATTAACCGAAACATTGAACGAAAAATCTTAAATATGATGCGAAAAAAAGGTATGATTCATTGGGAGTGATGAAAATGAGTGAACAAATGATTTGCATTGGATGTGGAGGCACAATTCAAACGGAAGATGAAACGAAAATCGGATATGCGCCCCCTTCAGCGCTAGAGAAAGATCCAATTATTTGCCAACGCTGTTTTCGATTAAAACATTACAACGAAGTGCAAGACGTGTCGTTAACGGATGACGACTTTTTAAACATTTTGCACGGCATCGGACAAGCGGACGGATTAGTCGTGAAAATCGTCGATATTTTTGATTTTAACGGCAGCTGGCTGCCGGGACTACACCGATTTGTCGGGAAAAAAGATGTACTTCTTGTCGGAAATAAAGTTGATTTATTGCCAAAATCAGTAAAATATGAAAAAGTAACGCGATGGATGAAACAATCCGCTCGCGAGCTCGGTTTACAGCCGCGCGACGTCTTTTTAGTGAGCGCCAATAAAGGATATGGAATAAAAGAAGTGATGGCAGCGATTGATGAATACCGCAACGAAAAAGACGTGTATGTCGTTGGTTGCACGAACGTTGGGAAATCAACGTTTATTAATCGCATCATTAAAGAAGCGACAGGAAAGGGCAATGTCATTACGACATCGTATTTCCCAGGAACGACGCTTGATATGATTGAAATACCGCTTGATGACGGCTCGGCCCTTTATGATACGCCGGGAATTATTAACCATCATCAAATGGCGCATTTCGTCGATAAAAAAGATTTAAAAGTCATTACGCCAAAGAAAGAAATTAAACCGAAAGTGTATCAATTAAATGAACAACAAACGTTATTTTTCGGAGGGCTAGCTCGGTTAGATTATGTAAGCGGTGGAAGACGTCCATTTGTATGTTATATGTCAAATGAATTGTTTATTCATCGAACGAAGCGTGACCATGCGGATGAGTTGTATGAGAAACATCTTGGGGAATTGTTGCAGCCGCCGCGCAAAAGCTATTGCGAGCAATTGCCACCGCTTGTTGCCCATCATTTCACATTAAAAGAACCGAAAACAGATATTGTTTTTTCAGGGCTCGGTTGGGTGACATGTCATGAACCTGGCGCTCATGTCGTTGCGTATGCGCCAAAAGGTGTCGGTGTCATGTTGCGCCGATCGCTCATTTAACAGAAGAGGGGGAGAGGAACTTGAAATTATTTGCGCTAATCGGCTGTCCTGTTCATCATTCCTTATCACCGCTTATGCATAACGATGCGTTTCAATCGTTACGTATCGATGCGCATTATCATGCGTTTCATGTTGAACCTCACCTGTTAAAAGAGGCAGTGCAAGGGTTAAAAGCGTTACAATGTGCAGGGTTTAATGTGACGATTCCACATAAAACAGCGGTGATGGCGTATATGGATGAACTTGATGAAACGGCAAAACAAATGGGAGCCGTCAATACAGTCGTCAATGAAAATGGGAAGTGGATTGGTTATAATACAGATGGTGAAGGGTTTGTCCGAGCGTTATGTGAGCAAATGAACATCGACTTATCGGGTGCGCGCATTTTGCTTGTTGGTGCAGGGGGAGCGGCGCGCGGCATTTATTTTACTCTTTTGAAACATCGTGTGTCTGCTGTGGATGTATGTAATCGCACGGCAGGAAAGGCGGAGACGTTTATTGCAAAACAAACATCTTCTGTTTACTCGCTTGAGGAAGCAGAGGAACGTTTAGGGGAGTATGATATTATTATTAATACAACGTCTGTCGGCATGTATCCACATGTCGATGCGATGCCTATTTCTCTTCAAACGTTAAAAAAAGGGACGATCGTCAGCGATATTATTTATAATCCGCTGATGACAAAATGGCTGCAAGAAGCAAAAGAGAAGGGAGCGCGCGTGCAAAACGGCGTCGGCATGTTCGTCTACCAAGGTGCACTAGCGTTTGAAAAATGGACAGGGATCTTTCCGAATACAAAACGAATGGAACAAGTTGTGATGCAACAGTTAGGAGGAAAAACATGTTAACAGGAAAACAAAAGCGATTTTTACGTTCTTTAGCCCATCATTTAACGCCAATTTTTCAAGTCGGAAAGGGCGGCGTGAACGACAATATGATTAAACAAATTGTTGATGCCCTCGAAGCGAGAGAGCTCATTAAAGTGAGTGTATTAAAAAACTGCGAGGAAGAAAAAGAAGTGATTGCCGAGCAGTTAGCGAGCGGAGCAGGGGCGGAAGTCGTTCAACTGATCGGTCATACGATTGTGTTATACAAAGAGTCTCGTGAACGAAAGCAAATTGTGTTACCAAAATAGGAGCGATGCAGTGAAAAAAGTAGGCATTTTAGGTGGGACGTTTGACCCGCCTCATTATGGGCATTTATTAATTGCAGATGATGTGCGAACGGAATTAAAGCTCGATGAAATATGGTTTATGCCAAACTACATTCCGCCGCATAAAGATAAACAGGTGACCGATCATGTGCATCGTGTCAATATGTTGCGTATGGCAATTGCCAATCAACCACACTTTCGCGTTGAAACGATTGAATTAGAACGGAAAGAGCAATCGTATACGTACGACACGATCGTTTTGTTAAAAAAAAGATATCCGCATACGGCATTTTACTTCATTATTGGCGGAGACATGGTCGAATATTTGCCGCATTGGTATCGCATTGACGAACTCGTTCAGCTCATTCAATTTGTCGGCGTGAAACGTCCGGGCTATTCCCTTTGTACACCGTATCCCATTATAGAAGTGGACGTGCCGACGTTTGCGGTTTCTTCTTCGCTCATTCGCGAACGCATTCAAGCCGGGAAAAGTGTGACGTATTTGTTGCCAGAAGCGGTTCAATTATATATAAAGGAGAATCGGTTGTATGAAACGTGAAGAAGCGTTAGCTATCGTGCGCAAGCAATTAAAAGAACAGCGGTACGTTCATACGGTAGGTGTGATGGAAACAGCTATTGAGCTAGCGAAATTATACGGAGCTGATGTGCAAAAGGCGGAATTAGCTGCCATTTTTCACGACTACGCGAAATTCCGTACGAAAGAAGAAATGAAGCGCATCATTGTAGAACAACAAATGCCACAAGACTTGTTAGCATATAGTCCGGAATTATGGCATGCGCCTGTTGGGGCATATTTAGTACAAACGGAAGTCGGCATTCAAGATGAAGAAATTTTGCAGGCGATTCGTTATCATACATCAGGGCGACCAAACATGACATTGCTTGAAAAAATTGTGTATATCGCCGATTATATTGAGCCGAATCGTTCGTTTCCAGGCGTTGATGAAGTGCGGGCGCTAGCGCGAGAACATTTAGATCATGCGCTTTTCCGTGCGCTTCAAAATACGATTCAATTTTTAATGGACAAACGCGAGCCCATTTACCCAGATACGTTTCATACGTATAATGATATAGCAAAAAAATTAAAGGGGGTTTCATCGTGACAGAACGAGATATTTTACGCATCGCAGTCAAAGCAGCAGATGAGAAAAAGGCAGAAAACATTGTAGCATTGAATATGAAAGGCATTTCGCTCGTTGCCGATTATTTTATGATTTGCCACGGCAATTCAGATAAACAAGTGCAGGCGATTGCGCGTGAAATTAAAGAAAAAGCTGAAGAACATGATGTTGTAGTCAAACGTGTGGAAGGATTTGACGAAGCGCGTTGGATTTTAGTTGATTTAGGAGATGTCGTCGTCCACGTGTTTCATAAAGAAGACCGGGAATATTACAATCTCGAACGGTTATGGGGCGATGCGCCGCTTGAACAAATTGAGAGTGATCTTCGGGCATGACGTACGAACGGTTTGCGAGTTGGTATGATCAATTAATGAGCGATGCTCCGTATGATCAATGGTGTGCGCTCGTCGAACGAGCGGTCTCATCTTACCAGACAGGAAAGCGAATGCTTGATCTCGGATGCGGCACAGGAGAGCTTGCCCTTCGTTTAGCTGAAAAAGGATTTGACGTGACAGGTGTGGATGTATCGGAACAAATGTTGGCGATTGCGCAAATGAAAGCGCAAGAACGCGGAGTCGATCTTTCGTTTTTTCAGCAAGATATGCGGGATTTTGGTCCGTTTGAGCCGTTTGATACGATCGTCATTTTTTGCGATTCACTCAATTATTTATTGCAGGAAGAAGATGTGGTCGCTACGTTTTCGCGCGTATATGATCAATTGAAGTCAGGTGGATTGTTTTTATTTGACGTTCATTCTTTATTTAAAATGGAAAACGTCTTTTTACAACATGGGACGTTTGCGAGCAATGATGACGAAGTGAGCTATATATGGAACTGTTATCCGGGCTCGTGGCCACATAGCGTCGAACATGAATTGACGTTTTTTGTCCGATTAGACGAAGGGGTATATGAGCGAGTTGATGAAATGCATGTGCAGCGAACGTACGATGTTGAACGATACGTGACGTGGTTAAAGCAAGCTGGTTTTCGCTTGTTGCACATATGGGCGGATTTTACAGAACAACAGCCGACAAATGAAAGCGAGCGCATTTTTTTCATTGCGCAAAAATAACGTCCCAAAAGTGTTTGCTTTTGGGACGTTTTATTTAGCAGGATTTTTTTTATTAATCGCGAATATAATCGATTTGTTGGCGCACCTTTTCTTTTTCTTCGTCAAATTTTTCATGTGTTTTTTGAAAAATGTGAACGAACAAGTCTCCGACTTCTTTTTCTAACACGTCAATGCCAGCCCCTGTAATGCCACCTTTGACGCACACTTTCTCCTGCAATGTCGGCAACGTATACAATTGTTGTTCAAGCAAGGCACCTAGCCCGATCATCATTTCTGTCGCTAACATCGTTGCTTGTTCTTTTGTAATGGACGTTTGTTGCACAGCTGCATCGATAAATTTTTGAATTAAGTAGCTAAAAAAGGCAGGTCCGCAGCTCGTTAAATCAGAAGCGATGCGCGTAATAGGCTCGTCTATGTATATTGGACGAGAAATGGAACGAAACAGCTGTTCAACTGTTGTCCGATATGCATCTGCGCAACGTTCGCTGACGGTAATTAAAGAGCTCCCTGCGAGCGCGCGGTTTGTGATGCTCGGAATGACGCGAATGACGTGGCATGGCACGAGCGATTCGAGCTGTTGAACAGAGACCGGGCTCGTAATCGATACGATGCAATGATCATCTGTTAAATGTGGACGTAGTTGCTTTAAAACAGCAGGCATATGTAACGGCTTTGTGCAAATGAAAATAATCGTTGCATGTTTTGCTATTTCTTCGTTCGTTTGTATGACATGAACGTTTGGGTAACGTTGTTGTATACTGTACGCTTTTTCAAGCGTCCGATTCGTAATAAATAGTTGTTCTTGCTTTACAGCATTGCTGTTAATAAACGATTCAATTAAAATCGTTCCCATGTTTCCTGTTCCGATAAACCCTATATTCAACGGTACTCCCCCCTTATCCGTCACCACTATATGTCATATGTATGCGACGATGACACGTTTTATGAAAGGGTGAACGTATGAAGTGGATAAAAACGTATGAGCGTTGGATATATATTGGGGCACTTGTCGTTGGAGCGATCATTTGGGTGACGCAACGAGAAGAAACGACGATACAACCGTTGCCGTTAGAACAAAATGAACAACAAGTAGAACAGGCGGAGAAACAAGAAGAGCAAACGTCTGTTTTCGTCGATGTGAAAGGAGCGGTCAAGCGAGCTGGAGTATATGAAGTCGCACCGACAAGCCGTATTCGAGATGTCATTGAAATAGCAGGAGGATTAACAGAAGAAGCGGATGAAACGAAAGTGAATTTGGCGATGAAAGTGCGGGATGAAATGGTCATTTACGTGCCGAAAAAAGGCGAAGAAATAAGCGAATTAGCAGACACGCATACGACGACAGACGGATCAAACGGAAAAGTAAACATTAATACAGCCACAGCAGAGCAACTGCAAACGTTACAAGGTATCGGGCCTGCGAAAGCCGCTGCCATTATTGCGTATCGCGAAGAGCACGGACCGTTTCAAAAGGCGGAAGATTTGTTGAATGTGAGCGGAATTGGGCAAAAATCGCTTGAAAAAATAAAAGAACAAATTGTCGTCCGTTAAAATTGGCGATAAACTAAAGGCATAATGGACAAGGGGGAGAAGCGATATGAACCGAATTACATGGGATCAATATTTCATGGCACAAAGCCATTTATTAGCGTTACGTAGCACGTGCACAAGGCTGGCGGTCGGCGCAACGATCGTGCGCGATAAACGTATCATTGCAGGGGGATATAACGGCTCAATCGCAGGCGGGGCGCATTGTATAGACGAAGGGTGTTATGTCATCGATAACCATTGTGTGCGTACGATTCATGCGGAAATGAACGCCATTTTACAATGCGCGAAGTTTGGTGTGCCAACAGAAGGGGCGGAAATATACGTCACCCATTTTCCTTGTTTACAATGTTGTAAAGCGATTATTCAAAGCGGGATAAAAGCTGTTTATTATGCGAATGACTATAAAAATCATCCGTTTGCTTTGCAATTGTTTGAACAAGCAGGAGTAACGGTCAAGCACGTCCCGTTTGATGTGGAATCTATTCCGACATTTTTACATGCGAAGGGGAGATGATGTATCGTTTATGTAGCGATGGCGGCCGTTTTGGCCGTCCTGTCTATATTGACGAAATCGGTTGTTTGCTTTGTGCTCTCGGTTGCGTATCATTTGTTTTTGTTTTGGCGGAAGCGGGCGTTCTTTTTCGTTTGTGCTAGCGGTTATTTGTTTTTTTCGTTATGGAGCCATTGGATCGATCGTCATAACGTGACGACACTTTCAGGACATGAAACAGCGTTTTTCGTGCGATTTGTTGCTCCGATTTATATCGATGGGGATCGAATAAAAACGGTTGTACAATGGAAACAAGAACGTTTACAGCTTATTTATCGCCTTCGTACGGAAGAAGAAAAACAAGAATGGGATGCGCTTCAAATTGGTACGGCCTGTTTGGTGAAAGGAGCGCTTGAACGTCCATCTTTACCGACGAATCCGTATGCGTTCAATTATCGCCAATATTTGTTTTATCATCGTATCCATTGGATCGTTCGCCCTACTTCGCTTGAACGGTGCATGCGCACACATGTGACATGGGTGGAACGATTACAAATCATTCGTCAACAAGGCATTCGCTACATTCAAAGCCATTTTCCTCATGACGTAGGGGCGTTTATGCAGGCGCTAATTTATGGTGAACGAAGCGATATAGAGCCAACCGTTCTTGCGAGCTATCAAAAGTTAGGGCTTATTCATTTGCTAGCGATTTCAGGTTTGCATATGACATTGCTTGCTGGTGGTTGTTTTTATTTATTCATTCGCTTCGGGATCACAAGGGAACGAGCAACCGTGATTTTATTATGTTGTATTCCTTTATACGTCATTTTATCAGGGGCCGCTCCGTCAGTGATGCGCGCAGCAGTGATGACAAGTTGTTTTCTTCTCTTTTCCTCTCGTCTTCGTACGCTTGATGCATTAAGCGTCGCTTGTCTTCTTTTACTACTAAAAGATCCATATATGATATTTCATCTCGGTTTTCAATTATCTTTTCTCGTTTGTTTCGCGTTAATCATTTGTTCTTCGTTTATTCAAAACGAACGTTCAATGATTCGTCAGTTGTTTATGACGTCGTTTATTGCACAAATAGGGGCATTACCGATTTTGCTTTACCATTTTTATGAAGTTTCCATTTTATCGATTCCATTAAACATCATGTTTGTTCCGCTTTATTCTTTTGTCATTTTGCCGCTCTCATTTCTCGCATGGTTTATCCACGTCTTTATGCCGTTTGTTAGCCCGATCATCACATATGTATTGACGTTTGTAATTGAACATACAAACAAGCTTGTCACTTCATTAGCAGATTCGTTTTTGCTCACCCTCGGTCGTCCGCCAACATGGCTATTGATCGCTTATATCATCTCGATTGCTCTCTTTTTTCTTTCGTTTGAGTATAAACAAATCATCTTTCGCTTTTCGTTTCTTTTTGTGATCATCGTTCATTTCGTTTGGCCGTTTTTTCGTCCGAGCGGTGAAGTCGTCATGTTAGATGTTGGACAAGGAGATAGTATATATATTGAACTGCCGTATCGAAAGGCGATTTACATGATTGATACGGGTGGAACGATGTCATTTGGCGATGAGCCGTGGAGAAAAAGGAAGCAATCGTTTCGTGTCGGTGAAGATGTCATCGTTCCGTTTTTGAAAGCAAAGGGGGTTCGGACACTTGATGCGCTCATTGTGACACATGGTGATTTCGATCATATTGGGGATGCAAGCGATGTATTAAATGCTGTCCGTGTGCGAAAATTGTTTGTCGGTATGCACAAAAATGATTTGCTGCAAACGGTCATGGCACATGCGATCAATAAAGGGACGCATGTCCAAATGGTGAAAAGCGGCGATCGTTGGACGGTTGGGAAAGCGCAATTTCACATTCTTTCTCCATTTGGAAATGAAGAGACGACAAATGACGGTTCGATTGTGCTGTATGCGTTTATGGGAGGAGCATATTGGCTATTTACAGGTGATTTAGAAGAAAAAGGAGAACAACAACTCATCACGATGTACCGCTCATTGCCCGTTGACATATTAAAAGTCGGGCATCACGGAAGTAACACATCGACATCTGAGCCATTTTTACGACATATTCGTCCGAAAGTGGCGCTTATTTCAGTCGGACGTCGCAATCGATACGGTCATCCGCATCGTGAAGTGATCGACCGTTTGCGTGACTATCACGTTCGTACGTTTCGTACGGATGAACATGGTGCGATCGTCATTCGTTTTTCGAAACAAATAAGCACCATTCAAACCTTTTCGCCATAAAATGCAAGAAAAAAGAGACTGCAACGTGCAATCTCTTTCGGGTGTTCATTATGCGCCGAAAAATTTTACAAGTGTAGCAATAATGAACATAGTGGCAAAAAAGCCGAATGATACGATGAAGCCAACAGCCGAGTCAACGGCATCGTTGCGCGTACATTGAACGTTTTTTTCAAATTCGTTCATGACCATCCCTCCTATTTTCTCACCATTAGTATAAGGGAAAAAAGAGAGAAAATCTACATCGTTGACAACAGTTGTCACAAATAGTTCGTGCGAGATCGGAAAAGATAAGGATACCCGTTGGACAAATGAGTTCCTAGGGCTTGTTTTCCAACGTTTAAATAAATGGGAGTTGGCGATTTTCATCTGCTAACTCCCTTGTAAAATGCTCCGAAACGTTGTATGTTCTTTAAAGAAAATGGATGAAGAATGGGGAAGAGAACATGGAACAACTATATGTCATATATGGCACGGAGCATTTTTTAATGAAGCAAGCGTATGAACAAATTGTTCGCCGGGCGTTGTCAGATGAAGAACGTGAATGGAATGTTAGTACATACGATTGTGAAGAAACACCAATTGAAGTGGCGCTTGAAGATGCGGAAACGCTTCCGTTTTTCGGTGAGCGCAAAATCGTCATCGTGAAGCAACCGTATTTTTTAACGGCGGAAAAAGGGAAAGAAAAAGTGGAACACGATATAAAACGGTTAGAAGCTTATATTGAAAAGCCCGCACCGTTTTCTAGCGTCATCTTCGTTGGAACGTATGAAAAGTTGGATGAACGGAAAAAAGTAACGAAAGCGTTATTAAAAAAAGCGCATGTGATCGTTGCCAAACCGCTCAACGAAAAAGAATTAAAACAATGGGTAAAAGGACAATGCCAAATCGACGATGATGCGATCGATGTGTTACTTACATTAGCTGGCACAGATTTAGCGACATTAGCGAATGAAATTGAAAAGCTTATGCTTTTTGCTGAACATCGTTCCATTACAGCAAGCGATGTTCGGTTACTTGTGTCGCGCACGCTTGAACAGAACGTATTTACCCTCGTTGAACAAATGGCAAAGCGAGACGTCCCAGCTGCGTTGCAAACGCTTCAAGATTTGTTGCGCCAAAATGAAGAACCAATTAAGCTTGTTGCTCTATTAGCAAGCCAATTTCGGCTTATTTATGAAGTGAAGGAACTGATGAAAACAGGGTACGGTCAACAACAAATCGCCTCGATGTTAGGTGTTCATCCGTTTCGTGTGAAAGTAGCGGCAAGTTATGCGAGCGGATTTTCAGAACAACAGCTCATGAGCATTTTATACGATTTAGCAGAAACCGACTATGCGCTAAAAAGTAGCGCAATGGATAAACAGTTGTTATTGCAGTTGTTTTTCTTAAAGTTGCAGCGGTAGAGATTTTATCTACCGCTTCATTCTTCATTAGGCAATTGAAAAAATAACGAAATCGTTTTTAACTGTTGTTTTACCCAATGAAACATATATCTCCCCTCCCAAAATGAAAAAACAGCTTGCCGCGTATGACAAGCTGTTTTTTCATTATGCTGTAATGCTGTTTAATTTTTTCGCTAAACGTGATTTATAGCGATTTGCAGCATTTTTGTGGATTAAGCCTTTGCTAGCTGCTTTGTCAATTTTTTTCGTTGCAAATGCGAAAGCTTCTTTTGCTTTTTCCACGTCTTTTAACTCAACAAGCGCTTCAAACTTTTTGATTGCTGTGCGCATTGCTGATTTCATAGCTGCGTTATGAGCGCGGCGCTTTTCGCTTGTTTTTGCACGTTTAATTGCAGATTTAATGTTTGCCATTTTTTCACCTCCGTTAACCGATCGCAAATATATACGTTCAATACGCGACAGTTCGATGAACAATAAGAACAAGTGATATTCTACCAAACTGCTCTTAATTATGCAATAGGGCAAAGCCGGAAAAGTGCGATTGTATGAAAAAGGAGGAAAATGGATAAAACAAATGATAAAAAATACATGGAGGAGACCGTATGATTGATTTACGACCGTATAGCGTACGAACGGATTTAGCCATTGAAGCGCACGAAATAGCCATTGAAGAACGATTGCAAAACGAAAAACAAACGTCGCTGGAAGGGGTATTCATTCGCGATTGGGAAGAAGATGGCATTCATTTTTCGTTTGTCGAAGTGACAGAGGAAGGTGCAAAAACGTTAGGGAAGAAAGCTGGAAAATATTTGACGATAGAGGCGCAAGGCATTCGAACACAAGATACCGATTTGCAGCAAAAAGTGGAAAAATTATTCGCAAAACATTTTCATGCCTTTTTACAGCAGCTTGGCATTTCGAAAGAAGCAAGTTGTCTTGTTGTCGGATTAGGGAATGCGGAAGTAACCCCTGATGCGCTCGGTCCGTTAGCTGTATCGAATTTAGTCGTGACGCGCCATTTATTTCAACTGCAACCAGAAAGCGTTCAAGACGGATTTCGGTCGGTCAGTGCGCTCGCTCCAGGGGTCATGGGGATGACAGGCATTGAAACGAGCGACGTCATTGCCGGTATTGTTGAAAAAATTCAACCGGATTTTATTATTGCCATTGATGCGTTAGCTGCGCGTTCGATTGAACGAGTAAATGCTACCATTCAAATTTCTGATACAGGCATTCACCCGGGATCAGGAGTGGGAAATAAACGAAAAGAACTTAGTAAACAAACGTTAGGTATTCCTGTCATTGCGATTGGTGTGCCGACGGTTGTTGATGCTGTGTCAATTGCAAGTGACACGATTGACTTATTGTTAAAACATCTCGGTCGCGAGATGAAAGAAGGCAATCAACCTGCCCGTGCTCTTGCCCCGGCGAGTCTCGTATTCGGAAAGAAAAAAAAGTTGACGGAAGAAGATTTACCGAGCGAATCGGATCGTTCTACTTTTTTAGGGATGGTCGGCATGCTTAATGAAGAAGAAAAACGGAAGTTAATTTACGAAGTGCTCGCCCCGATCGGCCATAATTTAATGGTTACGCCAAAAGAGGTTGATGTATTTATTGAGGAAATGGCAAACATATTAGCAGGCGGGTTGAATGCTGCCCTACATCATCGCATTGATCAAGAAAACGTTGGGGCATATACGCATTAGTTTTTCGTTCTACCTTTCAAAGCGTTGTCATATTGATAGAGTAGACAAGCTTTGAAAGGGTGAAGTGAAGAAAATGATGGTGACCGTTCACGGAACAAGTATAAAAAAGTGGATCATATTCATTTTGTTTACGTTTATTAGTACGATAACAGTTGTCGCGACAATGACAGCGACGTCAACATATCGCCTTTCCTCTTCTTCTGTTCATGAAATGACGAATCGTTTTTCGACGGAGTCGCTCGTATATGTACTTTCATTTGAAAATGTGTATTTTCGCGAAATGCTACCAAAAGAAAAACAGCAACTGCCGTATTCTACATATTTTTTTCAAATGACAACAAGCGTGAATTTTCAAGATCCGCGCAGTTTGTTAGGACGGGAGTTGCCCGGCTTTTCACTGTATGATAGCGAAATTATTTTAGCTGGTGAAGGAACGAACTTTACGAACATTCCGTACGAGTCGCCCCCTCCTTTAGAAGTGTTGCTTGCTGAGCGAGAAGCGGCACAAGAGCAGCTTCAAGAGGAAGAAACACCTCCTGCTCCTGCTCCTTCCCAAACGACAGGAGGAAAGAAAGTTGTCTACATTTATCATACACATACACAAGAATCGTACTTGCCAGCGTTAAAAGGGGTGACGAATCCAAACTTTGCGCATCATCCGACGGTGAATGTAACGAAAGTCGGAAAAAAATTAGGGGAAGAATTGGAAAAGCGCGGCATCGGTGCTGTCGTTGATACGACCGATTTTATCGGGAAGTTGTTAAAAAATAATATGCAATATTATCAAGCGTATGATATGTCGCGTAAAACAGTTGTCGAAGCGATGGCAAACAATCGAGACGTTCAATATCTCATTGACATTCACCGTGATTCCCGGCGTCGCAATGATACGACCGTGACGATTAACGGCGTTGACTATGCGAGAGTGTCGTTTATTATCGGTGGGGAGAACGCAAAGTATGAAAAAAACTTACAGCTTGTGACAAAATTGCACGAACTGCTTGAAAAAAAATATCCTGGGTTAAGCCGCGGAACATTTGAGAAAAAAGGGGTCGGAACAAATGGAAAGTTTAATCAAGATTTATCGGAGAACGCGATTTTAATCGAGTTTGGCGGAGTCGATAATACGTTTCAAGAATTGTATCGAACGGCATCAGCTGTGGCAGATGTATTTAGCGAATATTATTGGCAAGCAGAAAAAGTAAATGCGACACAACCGGCAGAAAAAAAGTAGGTGGGTAAGATGGTGAAATTTACGATTCAAAGTTTACTCATCGCCGTCATTTTTTTAGTAGGTGTATTGCTCGGCATGCAGCAAGCGAACGAAGGAATGCGGAAAATGAAAGGGTATAACGATCCGTCGCTTGAGCGGGTCATACACGTATCAAAAGACGAAACGATCGTGCTCGGGCAATCGATTGAAGAAAAAAAAGAAAAATTACAACAAATTGAGGCATTTAACATGTTTTCAAAGGCAGGACAAAAACTTGCGACATTCGTTCATTCACTCGTTGAACATATGCTTTCGTTTATGCAAAAGGCAGGATAACGATCCGCCTTTTCTTCATTTTGCGTTGAATATTGCAAACGTTGTTGCTATAATCAAAGCTAGCGTATTTCGGAAATTATAGGAGTGGAACATAGATGAATCGTGAAGAAAGATTAAAAAGAAGGGATCGCATTCGCAACTTTTCGATTATTGCACATATCGACCATGGCAAATCTACGCTTGCCGACCGCATTCTTGAAAAGACGGGTGCGCTATCTGAACGCGAAATGAAAGAACAAGCGCTCGATTCGATGGAGTTAGAGCGCGAGCGCGGCATTACGATTAAATTAAATGCAGTTCAACTTCATTACAAAGCGAAAGATGGAGAAGATTACATTTTACATTTAATTGATACACCTGGTCACGTCGACTTTACGTACGAAGTGTCGCGTAGTTTAGCGGCGTGTGAAGGAGCGATTTTAGTCGTTGACGCGGCGCAAGGCATTGAAGCACAAACGCTTGCTAACGTATATTTAGCGATTGATAACAATTTAGAAATTTTGCCGGTCATTAATAAAATTGACTTACCGAGTGCGGACCCTGAGCGTGTTCGCCAAGAAATTGAAGATGTGATCGGTCTTGACGCATCAGAAGCTGTATTAGCATCAGCGAAGGTTGGCATTGGAATTGATGAAATTTTAGAGCAAATCGTTCAAAAAATTCCTGCCCCATCTGGAGATCCAGATGCCCCGCTTAAAGCGCTTATTTTCGACTCGCTTTATGACCCGTATCGCGGCGTTGTCGCATACATCCGCGTTGTCGAAGGAACGGTGAAAGCGGGCCAAAAAATTAAAATGATGGCGACAGGAAAAGAATTTGAAGTCGTTGAAGTTGGGGTATTTACACCGAAGGCGAAAATCGTTGACGAATTGACCGTTGGCGATGTGGGCTACTTAACGGCATCGATTAAAAACGTAAGTGATACGCGCGTCGGGGATACGATTACGCATGCGGACAATCCGGCAAGCGAACCGCTTCCAGGATATCGTCGTTTAAATCCGATGGTGTTTTGCGGCTTGTATCCAATCGATACAGCACGGTACAACGATTTGCGCGAGGCGTTAGAAAAGCTTCAGTTAAACGATGCGGCGTTGCAGTTTGAACCAGAGACGTCCCAAGCGCTCGGTTTCGGTTTCCGATGCGGCTTTTTAGGTCTTTTGCATATGGAAATTATTCAAGAGCGTTTAGAGCGCGAGTTTAACATTGATATTATTGCGACAGCGCCAAGCGTTATCTATAAAGTGTATTTAACGGACGGAACAGAGTTAGCGGTCGATAACCCGTCAAACATGCCAGATCCACAAAAAATTGACCGCGTCGAAGAGCCGTACGTGAGAGCAACGATTATGGTACCGAACGATTTCGTCGGTCCTGTCATGGAACTATGCCAAAAGAAACGCGGCATTTTTGGCGATATGCAATATTTAGACGAGCGGCGCGTGACGCTCACATATGAATTGCCGCTTGCTGAAATTGTATACGACTTCTTTGACATTTTAAAATCGAGCACGAAAGGATACGCATCGTTTGACTACGAGTTGATTGGCTATAAGCCGTCTAAACTTGTAAAAATGGACATTTTATTAAACGGTGAAAAAGTCGACGCTTTATCGTTTATCGTCCATCGCGACTCAGCATACGATCGCGGAAAAGTTATCGTTGAAAAGTTAAAAGATTTAATTCCGCGCCAACAGTTCGAAGTACCTGTGCAAGCTGCCATCGGCAATAAAATTATTGCGCGTTCAACAATTAAAGCGTTGCGCAAAAACGTATTAGCGAAATGTTACGGTGGAGACATTTCTCGTAAGCGAAAGTTGCTTGAGAAGCAAAAAGAAGGGAAAAAGCGCATGAAACAAGTCGGCTCCGTTGAAGTGCCGCAAGAAGCGTTTATGGCTGTGTTAAAGATGGACGATCAAAAATAAACCGCAGAATGTTTCTGCGGTTTTTTGCATAGAAAAGGGTGAAGCAAATGATTCAAGCAGCATATATTCATATTCCGTTTTGTACGCACATTTGTCATTATTGTGATTTCAATAAAGTATTTTTACATCAGCAACCGGTTGACGCTTATATCGATGCGTTAATTATCGAAATGGAACGGACGTTTGAACGTGTTCCGACATCGCAATTGCAAACGGTATTTATCGGAGGAGGAACACCGACGTCGCTGACCACCAAACAGCTCGATCGATTATTGCGTGCCATTCACCGCATCGTTTCGCTCGCTTCTGATGTCGAGTTCACCGTTGAAGCGAATCCGGATGAAGTGAGCGATGAACAGTTATACGTGCTTAAGCAGTGGGGAGTGAACCGCCTCAGTTTTGGCGTGCAAACGTTCGATCGTGAACTGCTCCAACGCATCGGACGTACCCATACGAAAGAAACAGCGATCGAGACGATTGAGCGCGCGCGCAAGCTCGGCTTTCATAATATAAATATCGATTTAATGTACGGATTGCCGACACAAACGATCGACCATCTAAAAGAAACGTTACGTGTGACGTTTTCGCTGCCGATTCAACATGTGTCTGCCTACTCGC
Organism: Anoxybacillus ayderensis; assembly: GCF_000833605.1. Classification (GTDB taxonomy): domain Bacteria; phylum Bacillota; class Bacilli; order Bacillales; family Anoxybacillaceae; genus Anoxybacillus; species Anoxybacillus ayderensis. The sequence goes on from NZ_JXTG01000002.1 coordinate 214,188, forward strand.
TCATTATTGAGCCAAAAACAGTATTTTACAACTTAATGAAAAGACAGACGTTGCCGTTGCCAAGTCAAGAAGAAGAAGCATATATGTATGAAATGATTATGGAACAGATGGAGCAACATGGATATAAACAATATGAACTAAGTAATTATGCTCAAAAAGGGTTTGATAGCCGTCATAATATGACATATTGGAATAACGACGATTACTACGGATTTGGCGCAGGTGCTCATAGCTATATGAACGGCATAAGACATGTAAACGCTGGACCGATTAAAAAATATATACAGCTCATTGAGCACGGGCAGTTGCCACATGTGGACACGCATGTTGTGTCAAAAGAAGAGCAAATGGAAGAGCATATGTTTCTTGGTTTACGAAAAATCGAAGGGGTTAATAAAAATGAATTTTTCATGCGATATGGAAAAACGGTGCATGACGTGTTCGGTGAAGCCATTGCCTTGCAAAAACAAAACGGATTGCTTGAAGAGACAGAGGAAGCAATTTTCCTTACTCATCGCGGCAAATTGCTTGGAAATGAAGTATTTCAATCGTTTCTTGGCGTTTCATCTTGACACGACAAGTGCAATTTGATACCTTAATAGTAGATTTAGCACTCGCTTCATTAGAGTGCTAACAGAGGTGATGAGCGTTGCTAACAGATCGCCAATTGTTAATTTTAAAAATTATTGTCGATGATTTTATTCGTTCTGGGCAACCTGTTGGTTCACGAACGTTATCGAAAAAAGAGCAAATTACGTTTAGTTCAGCAACGATTCGTAACGAGATGGCGGACTTAGAGGAGCTAGGTTTTATTGAAAAGACGCATATTTCCTCTGGTCGCGTTCCTTCTCAAAAAGGATATCGTTATTACGTTGACCATTTATTGCGACCTGTCCAGTTAACACAAAAAGATGTACAAACGATCCAGTCCATTTTCCATGAACAAATATATGAATTAGAAAAGCTCATTGAAAAATCGGCGCAAATTTTATCGGACTTGACGAACTATACAACCGTTGTTCTCGGTCCTTCGGTGAAAGAACATAAATTAAAAACGATTCAAATCGTTCCGCTAAATGCAGAAACAGCCGTTGCCATTATTGTGACGGATACGGGGTATGTAGAAAAGCACGTCGTGACGCTCCCACCGTCTATTCCGCCATCAGACGTCGAAAAGATGGTTAACATTTTAAACGAGCGGTTGACAGGTGTACCTTTAGAAGATTTAACAGATAAAATTCAAACAGAAGTTGCGCACGTGCTTCGCGAACATATCCAAAGCTACGACCACATGTTGCGAATGATTTCGTCTTCTTTAGATTTAAACGCGCCTGCGCAAATGTTTTTAAGCGGAAAAATGAACATGCTTCGTCAACCGGAGTTTAGCGACATCGATAAGCTTCGCGCATTGCTGAATGTCATTGAACAAGAAAAAGAGTTTTATCGTTTGTTAAGAAAGCATAAGCAACAAGGCATTCAAGTGAAAATCGGCACAGAAAACGATGTAGAAGGAATGGAAAACTGCAGTTTAATTACAGCGACATATTCTGTCGATGGAGAAAAGCTTGGTACGATTGCTGTTCTTGGACCGACTCGTATGGAATATTCGCGCGTCATTTCACTATTAAACCTTGTTGCGACGGATTTGTCGAAGGTGTTATCGGTGTGGTATCAAAAAGATTAGCGATGTCAATATTATGGATGGGGAATTTCCCCATCCGCTTTTCAAGTGCTTGAGGGAGGTGAGAAGATGGAGAAAGAACAGCGTACATATGATGAAACGGTTGAACAATTGGAAGACGTACAAGACGAGCAAGCGCAAGAGGAGCAAGCGCAAAGTGAAGAAACACAACAAGAAGAGCAAGATGAGCTAGCGCTTGCATATGAAAAAATTGCTCAATTGGAAGCGAAGTTAGCAGAAACAGAAAATCGTTTACTTCGCCTGCATGCCGATTTTGACAACTATCGTCGCCGTGTGCGTTTAGATATGGAAGCTGCTGAAAAATACCGCGCGCAAAGTTTAGTTTCCGATTTGTTGCCGATTTTAGATAACTTTGAACGCGCGTTACAAGTGCAAGTAGAAGATGAAAAAGCAAAGTCGTTATTGCAAGGAATGGAAATGGTTTATCGCTCATTAGTTGAAGCGCTCAAAAAAGAAGGGGTCGAAGTCATTGAATCGGTTGGAAAACCGTTCGACCCGCATGTGCACCAAGCAGTGATGCAAGTGGATGATCAAAATTATGAGCCAAATACAGTTGTGGAAGAATTCCAAAAAGGCTACAAATTAAAAGATCGTGTCATTCGTCCAGCAATGGTCAAAGTAAATCAATGAGGAGGGATTACGTATGAGCAAAATTATCGGCATTGACTTAGGCACAACAAACTCTTGCGTCGCTGTGTTAGAAGGCGGCGAGCCAAAAGTTATTCCAAACCCAGAAGGAGGTCGCACGACACCATCTGTCGTTGCGTTTAAAAACGGTGAGCGTTTAGTCGGCGAAGTCGCAAAACGTCAAGCGATTACGAACCCAAACACAATCATTTCGATTAAACGCCATATGGGTACAGACTATAAAGTACAAGTAGAAGGAAAAGAATATACACCACAACAAATTTCTGCGATGATTTTGCAATACTTAAAATCATATGCGGAAGCGTACTTAGGTGAACCTGTCACACGTGCCGTGATTACTGTTCCAGCTTACTTTAACGATGCGCAACGTCAAGCGACAAAAGATGCTGGCCGCATCGCTGGTTTAGAAGTCGAGCGCATCATTAACGAGCCAACAGCGGCTGCGTTAGCATACGGATTAGATAAAATGGACGAAGATCAAACGATTCTCGTATACGACCTTGGTGGAGGTACGTTTGACGTATCGATTCTTGAGTTAGGTGATGGCGTATTCGAAGTCAAAGCGACGGCTGGTGACAACCACCTCGGTGGTGACGACTTTGACCAAGTCATTATTGATTATTTAGTTGAGGAGTTCAAAAAAGAACATGGCATCGATTTATCAAAAGATAAAATGGCGTTGCAACGTTTAAAAGACGCGGCAGAAAAAGCGAAAAAAGAGCTTTCTGGCGTGATGCAAACGCAAATTTCATTGCCGTTTATTAGCGCAAATGAAAACGGTCCACTTCACTTAGAAATGACGTTAACGCGCGCAAAATTTGAAGAATTATCGGCGCACTTAGTTGAGCGCACGATGGGACCTGTTCGTCAAGCGTTAAAAGACGCTGGATTGACGCCTGCAGATATCGACAAAGTCATTCTTGTTGGTGGTTCAACGCGCATCCCGGCTGTTCAAGAAGCGATTAAAAAAGAAATTGGCAAAGAGCCTCATAAAGGGGTAAACCCAGATGAAGTTGTTGCGATCGGTGCAGCGATTCAAGGTGGAGTAATCGCAGGGGACGTAAAAGACGTCGTATTATTAGACGTGACACCACTTTCGCTCGGTATTGAAACGATGGGTGGCGTCTTTACAAAATTAATTGAACGCAATACAACTATTCCGACAAGCAAGTCGCAAATTTTCACAACGGCAGCAGATAACCAAACGGCTGTAGACATTCACGTTTTACAAGGTGAACGTCCGATGGCTGCCGATAACAAAACGCTCGGTCGCTTCCAATTAACAGACATTCCGCCAGCTCCGCGCGGTGTACCGCAAATTGAAGTGACATTTGACATTGACGCAAACGGTATTGTGCATGTGCGCGCGAAAGACTTAGGTACAAATAAAGAGCAATCGATTACAATTAAATCTTCTTCTGGTTTGTCTGAAGAAGAAATTCAACGCATGATTAAAGAAGCAGAGGAAAATGCAGAAGCAGACCGGAAGCGAAAAGAAGAAGTGGAACTTCGCAACGAAGCAGACCATCTCATTTTCACAACAGAAAAAACGCTAAAAGAATTAGAAGGAAAAGTAGACGAAGCGGATGTGAAAAAAGCGCAAGAAGCAAAAGATGCATTAAAAGCAGCGCTTGAGGGCAAAGATATCGAAGACATTCGCGCGAAGAAAAACGCGTTGCAAGAAGTTGTGCAACAGCTTTCTGTTAAGCTATACGAGCAAGCGGCTAAACAAGCGCAAGCACAACAAAGCGAAGGCAAAAAAGACGACAACGTCGTCGATGCGGAATTTGAAGAAGTGAAAGAAGATAAGTAAACAAACAAAAAGTCAAAGTCAGGCCTGCCTTGGCTTTGACTTTTTTGCTATGGAAACATCAAATATATTGCGCAACAAGTTCAGACAATGATAAAATTACGTTCATGTGAACGAGTCGGGAGTGGGTGATCATGAGTAAACGAGACTACTATGAAGTGCTCGGCGTGAGTAAAAACGCAACAAAAGAAGAAATTAAAAAAGCATATCGAAAGTTATCAAAACAGTATCATCCAGATATTAACAAAGCGCCCGATGCAGCTGAAAAGTTTAAAGAAATTAAAGAAGCATACGAAGTGTTAAGCGATGACCAAAAGCGTGCCCACTATGATCAATTCGGCCATACGGATCCGAATCAACAGTTTGGTGGATTTGGCGGGGCTGATTTTGACTTCGGTGGGTTTGGCGGCTTTGAAGATATTTTTAGTAGCTTTTTTGGCGGTGGGCGTCGACGTGATCCGAACGCGCCGCGTGCAGGGGCAGATTTGCAATATACGATGAGACTTACATTTGAAGAAGCGGTTTTTGGAAAAGAAACGGACATTGAAATTCCACGTGAAGACACGTGCGATACGTGCCATGGTTCTGGAGCGAAGCCAGGAACGAAAAAAGAAACGTGCGCACATTGTCACGGTACAGGTCAATTAACGATTGAACAAGCGACGCCGTTTGGTCGCATCGTAAATCGTCGCCCGTGTCATCATTGCGGTGGCACAGGACACTTTATTAAAGAAAAATGTTCGACATGTCATGGAACAGGTCGTGTGAAAAAACGGAAAAAAATTCACGTCAAAATTCCTGCCGGTGTCGATGACGGTCAACAATTGCGCTTAGCAGGTCAAGGTGAACGAGGAATAAACGGTGGACCGCCTGGAGATTTGTACATCGTTTTCTATGTCGAACCGCATGAGTTTTTTGAACGTGATGGCGATGATATTTATTGTGAAATGCCAATTACGTTTACGCAAGCCGCGCTTGGTGCGGATATTGAAGTACCGACGTTGTATGGAAAAGTGAAATTGAAAATTCCAGCAGGTACGCAAACAGGTACGAAATTCCGTTTAAAAGGAAAAGGCGTACCGAATGTGCATGGATATGGAAAAGGAGACCAACATATTCGCGTTCGTGTTGTCACACCAACGAAGTTAACCGAACGTCAAAAACAATTGTTGCGTGAGTTTGAACAACTCAGTCAAGGGAATGGACAAGAAGATAGTTTTTTTGCGAAAGTGAAGCGAGCATTTAAAGGGGAGTAACGTGAAGGAGGAGTTGGTAGATCATGAAATGGTCTGAAATAAGCATTCATACAACACACGAAGCGGTCGAGGCGATTTCAAATATTTTACACGAAGCAGGTGCGGGTGGCGTCGTCATTGAAGATCCGTTTGAATTAACGAAAGAACGAGAAACGACTTACGGGGAAATCTACCAACTCAATCCTGACGATTACCCCGAAGAAGGAGTTATTATTAAAGCGTATTTGCCGGTAAATAGCTTTTTAGGTGAAACAGTCGAAGAAATTAAACAGGCGATTAACAATTTAATGTTATATAACATCGATATTGGACGAAACAAAATTACGATTAGCGAAGTGAACGAAGAGGAATGGGCGACAGCGTGGAAAAAGTATTACAATCCGGTCAAAATTTCTGAGCGATTTACGATCGTTCCGACATGGGAAACGTATGAACCCGTTTCAAGCGACGAATTAATTATTGAATTAGATCCAGGCATGGCGTTCGGCACAGGGACGCACCCGACGACAGTAATGTGTATTCAAGCGCTTGAAAAGACGGTCAAAGAAGGCGATACGGTCGTCGATGTCGGTACGGGTTCAGGCATTTTAAGTATTGCTGCTGCGATGTTAGGAGCGAAACGCGTTCATGCGCTCGATTTAGATCCTGTCGCAGTAGAAAGTGCAAAATTGAACGTGAAGTTAAATAAAGTGCACGATGTCGTCGCCGTTTCGCAAAACAATTTACTTGATCGAGTCGATGAGCAAGCAGATGTCATCGTTGCGAACATTTTAGCTGAAATTATTCTTCGTTTTGTCGATGATGCGTATCGTTTGTTGCGTTCGGGAGGCGTATTTATTACATCGGGCATTATTCAAACGAAAAAACAAGAAGTGAAAGAAGGTCTTCTTCGCGCTGGTTTCACAATTGAAGAAACGTTAACGATGGAAGATTGGATCGCATTTATTGCGAAAAAACAATAAAAAGGGTGTTCGCGTTGCAACGATATTTCGTACGTAACGAGCAAATCGTTGGCGATCACATCATGATTTCTGGCGACGACGTCCATCATATTGGGCGGGTCATGCGCATGAATGAAGGTGATCGTCTTCTTTGTTGTAATGAGCGTAGTGAAACGATGCTTTGTGAGATCGAACAAATTTCCAATGATTTTGTCCGATGCCGTATTATACAATGGATAGAGGCAAATGTTGAACTGCCTGTGCACATTTATGTCGCAAGCGGACTGTTAAAAGGAGATAAATACGAACTCGTTTTACAAAAAGGAACAGAGCTTGGAGCGAGAGGCTTCCTTCCGCTCATCACATCCCGTTCGATTGTCAAATGGGACGAGAAAAAAGGCGATAAAAAAGTGGAACGTTGGCAAAAAATTGTGAAAGAAGCAGCTGAACAATCTCACCGGGCATATATGCCGTCTGTTTATGCTCCGATGACGATTCGTGAACTCATTGCGTGGGCGAACGACATGGATTATACATGTATCGCTTACGAAGAAGAAGCGAAAGAAGGAAGGCACAGTGTACTTGCCCACCTTCTTCAAACGATGAATGAAGGTGAGTCACTTCTTCTTGTTTTTGGACCAGAAGGCGGTTTATCCGAGCAAGAAGTGACGTTATTAAAACAACATAGTTTCATGACATGTAGTCTTGGACCGCGCATTTTACGAGCGGAAACGGCACCGTTATATGCGTTGTCAGCGGCGTCTTATGAATGGGAACTTAAGTGAGGTGATATATATGCCAACGGTTGCATTTCATACGTTAGGATGCAAAGTAAATCATTACGAAACAGAAGCGATTTGGCAATTGTTTAAACAAGCAGGATATGAGCGAAAAGATTTTGAAAGCCATGCCGATGTATATGTTATTAATACATGTACAGTCACGAATACAGGCGATAAAAAAAGCCGCCAAGTCATTCGGCGTGCAGTGCGTCGCAATCCAGATGCGGTCGTTTGTGTAACAGGTTGTTATGCGCAAACTTCTCCAGCGGAAGTGATGGCTATTCCAGGTGTCGATATCGTCATCGGCACACAAGATCGCGGAAAAATTTTAGAGTACATCGAGCAGTTTAAACAACAGCGTGAGCCGATTAACGGTGTGCGCAACATTATGAAAACGCGCGTATATGAAGAATTGGATGTGCCTGCATTTACAGATCGAACGCGCGCATCGCTTAAAATCCAAGAAGGATGCAATAACTTTTGTACATTTTGTATTATTCCATGGGCGCGTGGCTTAATGCGTTCACGCGATCCGAAAGAAGTCATTCGCCAAGCGCAACAACTCGTTGACGCAGGCTATAAAGAAATTGTCCTAACAGGCATTCATACAGGCGGATATGGTGAAGATATGAAAGACTATAATTTCGCCATGTTGTTGCGCGATATTGATGAGCAAGTGAAAGGATTAAAACGATTGCGTATTTCGTCGATTGAAGCGAGCCAAATTACCGATGAAGTGATCGAGGTATTGAAACAATCTGATAAAATTGTCCGCCATTTACACATTCCGTTGCAATCGGGTTCAAATACGGTATTGAAGCGGATGCGTCGCAAATATACAACGGAATTTTTTGCGGAACGGTTAGCGCGTTTGCGTGAAGTATTTCCAGATTTAGCTGTTACGTCCGACGTCATTGTCGGCTTCCCGAGTGAGACGGAAGAAGAATTTATGGAGACATATACGTTTATTCGTGAACAACGTTTTTCTGAATTGCATGTTTTCCCATATTCGAAGCGGACAGGCACGCCAGCAGCAAGAATGCCAGATCAAGTAGATGAGGAAGTGAAAAATGAGCGCGTTCATCGCTTAATTACACTTTCTGATCAGCTAGCGAAAGAGTATGCATCGAAGTTTGAAGGACAAGTGCTTGAAGTTATTCCAGAAGAGCTGTACAAAGAAGATCCAACAAGCGGCTTATATGTTGGCTATACGGACAACTACTTAAAAGTAAAATTCCCAGCAACAGAAGAGATGGTCGGTCAACTTGTTAAAGTGAAAATTACAAAAGCAGGTTATCCGTATAATGAAGGGGAATTTGTGCGCGTGATAAATGATCATCATGAGATCGTTCGGTTAAGCTCATAAAAAGAAGTTGACTTATGAACTTGGTTATATTATACTTTGAAAGTACATGTTCCACATGTACCAAGGATTAGCGGTTTTGTTCGGAGGGAGGGAAGTAGGATGTCGAAAACGATCGTTCGTAAAAACGAGTCGCTTGAAGATGCTCTTCGTCGCTTCAAACGTGCGGTTTCAAAAACAGGTACGTTGCAAGAAGCAAGAAAGCGCGAATTCTATGAAAAGCCAAGCGTAAGACGTAAGAAAAAGTCTGAAGCGGCTAGAAAGCGCAAATATTAAAAGAGGGTGTATTTATGAGTCTTCTCGAACGTTTGAACAATGATATGAAGCAAGCGATGAAAAACAAAGAGAAGGACAAATTGTCGGTCATTCGCATGGTGAAATCCGCTTTGCAAAACGAAGCGATTAAACTTGGCAAAACGTTGACCGAAGATGAAGAATTAACCGTACTTTCTCGCGAATTAAAACAGCGTAAAGACTCCCTCCAAGAATTTGAAAAAGCTGGTCGCACAGACCTTGTTGATAAAGTCAAGGAAGAGATTACGGTTCTTGAACTTTACATGCCGAAGCAGTTGAGCGAAGAAGAGCTAGTGCAAATCGTCAAAGAAACGATTGCCGAAGTCGGCGCTTCCTCAAAAGCGGATATGGGTAAAGTAATGGGAGCGATCATGCCGAAAGTGAAAGGAAAAGCGGACGGCTCGCTCGTCAACAAGCTTGTTCAACAACATTTAAGCTAAAAACACCTTACGATATCGTAAGGTGTTTTTTTGATTTTTGAAACTTTTTCTTCTTTCATACGTACATAATAAGTGTGAAGGGAGGAAAAAGCATGGCCGGTCCAATTGTTGTTTTCACCCATCCATTTCTCGCCGCGCTTTTGTTAATTGCCGGCAGCGTCACGTTCGTTTGGCAACTGTACGATGCGCGTTGGGGATGGAAAGGAACTGTAAGCATCATTTGTTTTTTACTTTTTTTCTCATCGCATTTAGTAGCTGGTTTAACAACCGTTGGGGCGATGATGTTGTTTGCGATTGGCCTTATTTTGTTAGTCATTGAGTTGTTTGTGCCGGGAGGAGTCATTGGCTTTTTCGGGCTTGGTACGCTCGTCTGGAGCTTATTTTTAGCCGCAAAACATTCCCCGTTCGTTACAGTGTCATTAGCCGTAGCTGTCGTGAGTGCGATTATGATGGGCATATGGCTCAGTCGAGTGAGCAAAAAAAAGATGGCGCTTTTTGAAAAAATCGTGCTTACTGATGAACAACGGAATGAAGAAGGGTATGTGTCTCATGAAGCGCGCGTTGATTTAATCGGAAAGTGCGGAGTGGCAATCACTGTATTGCGGCCAGCAGGAACGGCGCTCATTGATGACGAACGTGTAGATGTCGTCACAGAAGGGGAATATATTGAACGACATCGTCCGATTGAAGTTGTTGATGTAGATGGGTTAAAAGTTGTCGTTCGAGAATGTAAAAAAGAGGAGGAAATCGTATGACACCGGATCAACTTTTATTTATTATTGCGCTTGCGTTAGGGCTTGTGTTGCTAGCTGTATTTTTTTCGTTCGTTCCCGTTATGCTTTGGATTTCCGCACTTGCTTCGGGTGTGCCAATTAGCATTTTTACCCTCATTGGGATGCGGTTGCGTCGCGTCATTCCATCGCGTGTCATTAATCCGTTAATTAAGGCAAAAAAAGCAGGGCTTGATGTCACAACGAACCAATTAGAAAGCCATTATTTAGCGGGAGGAAATGTCGACCGTGTCGTTAATGCGTTAATTGCTGCGCAGCGAGCGAATATTAATTTAACGTTTGAACGTTGTGCGGCAATTGATTTAGCTGGTCGAAACGTATTAGAAGCGGTACAAATGAGCGTCAATCCAAAAGTCATTGAAACACCGTTTATTTCTGGTGTAGCGATGGACGGTATTGAAGTGAAAGCGAAAGCACGCATCACTGTACGTGCGAATATTGATCGATTAGTTGGTGGTGCGGGAGAAGAAACGATTATTGCACGTGTAGGGGAAGGGATTGTTTCTACGATCGGGTCCCAGGACGATCATAAAAAAGTACTTGAAAATCCAGATATGATTTCACAAACCGTATTAGCAAAAGGGCTAGACTCAGGAACGGCGTTTGAGATTTTATCCATCGACATTGCTGATATTGATATCGGGAAAAACATTGGTGCTGAATTGCAAACAGACCAAGCGGAAGCAGATAAAAAGATTGCCCAAGCGAAAGCGGAAGAACGTCGGGCGATGGCAGTTGCGCTTGAACAAGAAATGAAAGCGCGCGTGCAAGAAATGCAGGCGAAAGTTGTGGAAGCGGAAGCGCAAGTGCCGCTTGCGATGGCGGAAGCGCTCCGTTCCGGTAAACTTGGTGTGATGGATTACATGAACTTAAAAAACATTATGGCAGATACGAACATGCGTGATTCCATTGGGAAATTGACAAAACATCCGGATGACGAGAAAAAGTGAGGAATACATGATGGCGCTAATTGAGTGGCTCCTTAATAACATATTTTTTGTCTTTGTTTTCGCGGCGTTTGTTTCGTGGGTTGGAAAACGAATAAAAATGACAGAAGAAACAGTTGAAAAACAACAACAAGAACAAAAGCCGACAGTCGTTATGACCGAAGAGGAACCACGAACAAGACGCCCAGTGAAGAAAGAAAAAGAGCAAATGATTGTGTCACAACGAACGGAAGAGCAACGAGTGGAGAGGAAACAATTACCTAAACACCCGCTCGTACAAGGTGTAATTTTTTCAGAAGTGCTCGGTCCACCGCGGGCAAAGCGTCCGTTCGGTAGAAAATAAGTGCTATAACCCCCATTTCACTCATACATATGAGATGAAAGGGGGTTTTGTTTATGATCAGAAAATGGAAAAACAAAATGCGACAATGGCTAACGAATCAAATGGAACTGCCTGCGGATGTTGTCGCTGACCTCCCCCGTATTACGATGATTGGACATATTCATATCTACATAGAAAATCATCGCGGTTTGCTTTTGTTTACAGATCGCGAATTGCGCTTGTTGCTGAAAAACGGGCAGTTGCTTGTCAAAGGGGAATCGTTTACCATTAAAACTATTTTGCCAGAAGAAATTTTGCTCGAGGGGAAAATTAGTCAAGTTTTATATTTGGAAGAATAGGGGGGGCGGGTGTGAAAAACGAATGGATGTATCAGTTAACTGGAAATTTACGGGTACGTATCGTTGGAAAAGGATTAGAGCGGTTATTAAATGAATTTACACGCCGTGGGATATATGTATGGAACGTCAGGCGAGAGCGGGACGATTCGCTAACATGCCATATGCTCCTTCGCGATATTCATCATGTGCGAGGAGCGATGAGAAAAAGCGGTTGTAAATTATATGTTCTCGATCGACGAGGTGCGCCGTTTTGGTTAAAAGCATCGTGGAAAAATAGCGGTATCGTTGTCGGAGTCGTTACATTTATATGTATCGTGTTTATATTATCTAACATGATTTGGCGTATTGAAGTCACAGGGGCGAATCCAGAAGTCGAACATACTGTTAGGCAGCAGTTGAAAAAAATAGGGGTTGAGCGCGGTGCATTGCAATTTGTCATTCCGTCTCCTGAGACGATTCAGCGAACGGTAATGAACAATATAGACGCGATTACGTGGATTGGTGTGGAGTGGCGTGGAACGACGTTATATTGTCAAGTCGTTGAAAAAAAGCGGCCAACAGAAACGAAATCGAATACCCCCCAGCATCTTGTTGCGAAGAAAAAAGCAGTCATTACGTACATGTTTGTTGAACAAGGTCAGGCGGTTGTAGAAGTGAATGATCATGTCGTTCCGGGGCAATTGCTCGTTTCCGGTTTTATTGGAAAAGAAGGGCAAACAGAGATCGTGCCAGCGCGCGGTCAAATTTTAGGCGAGACATGGTACAAGTCTACTGTTGCTGTTCCGATGAAAACGACGTTTTATATGTTGACGGGAAAAAAGCGTGAAACACATTACGTTCGTTTTTGGTCGTGGAAAATTCCGATTTTTTGGGATCATGAAGAGCAGTTTTCACAATTTGAAAAACAAGTAGATGAAAAAACGTTTCGCTTTTTCACATGGACGTTACCGATTGTTTATGAAAAAGTCGTGTGGCGTGAAAAAGAAGTAGCTGTTCGTGAGTATTCGTACGAACAAGCAAAAGCGGTAGCGAAACAAATTGCGCGCGAGCAGTTACAGCGACAACTACCTGCGGATGCGAACATTCAAGGTGAAAAAGTTTTGCATGAGGCGAAGGAGAATGGTAAAGTAAAAGTAGAAATGCATTACCAAGTCATTGAAAACATTGCGATACCACAACCAATTATTCAAGGAGACTGAGGAATGTCGGAACAGTTTGTCACGATTCACCTTAACGTACAAAATGCAGATGAAGCGCTCGCTTTGTTCGGTACGCACGATGTTCATTTAAAACGCATTGAACAAGAACTTGGTGTTTCGATTGTGACGCGTGGCGAATCGGTAAGCGTGTCAGGAAACAAACAACATATTGAGCTTGTTGATGAGTTGTTGCGTCATTTGTTGCTTGTTATTCGCAAAGGCATTGTCATTAGCGAGCGTGATGTGCTTTATGCGCTACAAATGGCTAAAAATGGAACGATTTCTTACTTTATTGAACTGTACAATGAAGAAATCGGAAAAAATGCAAAAGGGAAAGCGATTCGTGTTAAAACGCTCGGTCAGCGTCAATACGTTTCCGCTATCCAGCGCCATGATTTAATTTTCGGCATTGGACCAGCAGGAACAGGAAAAACGTATTTAGCGGTTGTGATGGCTGTACAAGCGTTAAAAAACGGACAAGTTAAGCGAATTATTTTGACGCGTCCAGCTGTGGAAGCAGGGGAAAATTTAGGCTTTTTGCCGGGGGATTTAAAGGAAAAAGTCGATCCGTATTTACGCCCACTTTATGATGCGCTTCATGACGTGCTTGGTCATGAACATACCCAACGATTAATTGAGCGCGGTGCGATTGAAATTGCTCCGCTTGCATATATGCGCGGGCGAACGTTAGATGATGCGTTTGTCATTTTAGATGAGGCGCAAAATACGACGCCTTCGCAAATGAAAATGTTTTTAACACGTCTCGGTTTCGGCTCGAAAATGGTGATTACGGGAGATATTTCACAAGTCGATTTACCGAAAGGAGTTCGTTCTGGGCTTGCGATTGCAAAAGACATTTTGACGAATGTAAGCGGAATTTCATTCGTCTTTTTGGAGCAAGCTGATGTTGTACGCCATCCACTCGTCGGCAAAATTATCGCTGCATACGAAGATGCTGGAATGTAAATGTGACCCATGTTGATGTGGGTCCTTTTTGCACTTTAACAAAAGAAAGAGGGAGATTTTATGTTAGTGATTGATTTTATGGATGAAACAAATGAGATGACCGAAGAACAAGTAGAACTGATTGAAAAACTATTGCAACATGCGGCAAAGGAAGAACGTGTGCCAGATGGCGCAGAGGTGAGCGTTACGTTTGTTGACAATGAAAAAATTCGCGAAATAAATCGCGATTATCGTGGAAAAGATCAGCCGACAGATGTCATTTCGTTCGCCCTTGAAGAAATGGGCGAAGAAGAGATTGAAATTGTCGGTGTAGATGTTCCACCTGTGCTCGGGGATATTATTATTTCTGTGCCGAAAGCACGCGAGCAAGCGGAGCAATACGGTCATTCATTTATGCGTGAACTCGGTTTTTTAGCTGTACACGGTTTTTTACATTTGCTTGGCTATGATCATGAAACAGAAGAAGAAGAAAAAGAGATGTTTACGAAACAAGAACAACTATTACAACAATTTGGCTTAACGAGATGATTGATGATGCGTTGGAAGCGGTTTGTCGCTAGCGTATTATATGCTCTAAATGGCATTCGTCTTGCCGTTTGCCATGAACGAAATATGCGCATTCATCTCGTGGCAACGGTTGCTGTTATCGTTGCTGCAGCGATGTTTCGTATCTCGAAAATGGAATGGCTCGTGTTGCTTTTGACGATTGGAGCAGTCATGAGTTTAGAAATCGTCAATAGCGCAATAGAGCGGGCGGTTGATTTAGTAACAGATGAGTATCGGCCGTTAGCAAAAGAAGCGAAAGATTTAGCCGCTGGCGCTGTACTCGTGTTTGCTTTTATATCGGTGATCATAGGGCTTTCCATTTTCCTTCCTTATCTGTATGTATTTTTTAAAAATTCTTTACATTTTCATAAATAGTAGTGAAATTGCGCTCATATTTTGGTAAAATAAAAAGCAAGCATATTTTATGCGATGGAGGTTTTTATGGTTCGAGAAGGATATAAATCAGGATTCGTAGCAATTATCGGAAGACCGAATGTAGGAAAATCTACATTTTTAAATCGCGTCATCGGTCAAAAAATTGCAATTATGAGCGATAAGCCGCAAACGACGCGCAATAAAATTCAAGGTGTGTACACAACAGATGACGCGCAAATCGTTTTTATTGATACGCCGGGCATTCATAAACCGAAACATAAGCTTGGCGATTTTATGGTAAAAGTAGCGCAAAGCGCGTTGCAAGAAGTTGATTTAATTTTATTTATGGTGAATGCTGTCGAGGGGCTCGGTCGCGGTGATGAGTTTATTATTGAACGTTTAAAACAAGTGCAAACACCGGTGTTTTTAGTCATTAATAAAATTGACGAAGTGCACCCGGACGATTTATTGCCGCTCATTGAGCAATATCGCTCGCTCCATTCATTTGCCGAAGTCATCCCTATTTCAGCGTTGCAAGGCAACAATGTAGAAACGTTGTTGCAGAAAATTAAACATTACTTGCCAGAAGGACCGCAATATTATCCAGCGCATCAAATAACGGATCACCCTGAACGATTTATTATTGCTGAGTTCATTCGCGAAAAAGCGCTCCATTTGACGCGAGAAGAAGTGCCACATTCGATTGCGGTTGTAATTGATTCGATTGAACGGCGCGAAAATGGCGATACGGTATATGTTGCAGCGACCATTATCGTTGAGCGTGATTCGCAAAAGGGAATTATTATCGGCAAGCGCGGTCAAATGTTGAAGGAAATTGGTCAACGTGCGCGCGCTGATATTGAGGCGCTACTCGGTTCAAAAGTGTTTTTAGAATTATGGGTAAAAGTACAAAAAGATTGGCGCAATAAAATGGCACAGTTGCGAGACCTTGGCTATCGTGAAGATGAGTATTAATGCTGTAAAATTTTAAAAGACATTGCGACAGCGCAAAAAGGGCAAACTACAAGTGAGCTGCTCAATCACCGTCAACTAACGAGAGAAAGGTGTGGTTCGATGCTCGATTTTACCTGGAAACTGTTCAGCCAAACAGGGAATATTGACACGTATCTTTTGTTTAAGGAGCTAGAACGCGAAACGCAAGAGCAAGCCAACGATTCCACGTATCATATAACGGAAAGAGATTATCACGTCCTTTAACTTTGGAAGGTTATGTTATATGTTTGAAAAATGTGAAGGCATTGTTATTCGAACGATTGACTATGGAGAGACGAATAAAATTGTGACGATATTTACGCGCGAATGGGGAAAGGTTGCTGCGATGGCACGAGGAGCGAAAAAGCCAAGCAGCCGCCTTTCTTCTGTTACGCAAATATTTACATACGGCGTATATCTCGTTCAAAAAAGTCGCGGTGTCGGAAGCTTACATCAAGGGGAATTGCTTTCAACGATGCGCCATATACGCGAAGACATTTTTTTAACAGCATACGCCTCATACGTTGTTGAATTGACAGATAAAGCAACGGAAGAAAGACGACCAAATCCGTATTTGTTTGAACTTCTTTTACAAACATTGACGTATATGAATGAAGGGCTCGATGCCGAAGTATTAACGTACATATATGAAATGAAATTGCTTCCGGCATTCGGACTGTATCCGAAGTTAGATGGCTGTGCTATTTGTGGGGAAAAAGAAGGAACGTTTGCCTTTTCGATTGCACACGGAGGATTTCTTTGTCACCGTTGTTTTGAGCACGATCCACACCGCATCCCGATGACGCCATCGGTTTTAAAATTACTTCGCCTGTTTTACTACGTCGATTTGTCTCGCATTGGCCAAATTGCTGTCAAACAAGAAACGAAACAACAACTACAAACGATCATTTCAGCTTATTACGATGAATATTCAGGTCTTTCGCTGAAAACAAAACGGTTTTTACAGCAGCTCCATATGTTAAAAGGTGAAAGCGGACAAATATAACGTTGTCCGCTTCCCACTTTTGTTTGCAAAATATAACGATGAATTATAATATGGTCTTATAGTGTAGCCTATTGTAAGGTGGTGAGCGACAATCGAACTCAATAAACGTCAAGAACAAATTTTACAAATCGTCAAAGACCACGGGCCGATTACAGGTGAGCATATTGCTGAAAAGCTCAATTTAACACGGGCGACGTTACGGCCTGATTTAGCTATCTTAACGATGGCTGGGTACTTAGAGGCAAGACCTCGTGTTGGCTATTTTTATACAGGAAAAACGGGGACGCAGCTGCTCGCTGATAAAATTAAAAAAATGAAAGTGAGCGATTATCAGTCCATTCCTGTTGTTATTAATGAAAATGTGAGCGTCTATGATGCGATTGTCACGATGTTTTTGGAAGATGTTGGCACGTTGTTTGTTGTAGATGATGAATCGTTGCTTGTTGGGGCATTGTCACGCAAAGATTTGTTGCGCGCGAGCATCGGAAAACAAGAGTTGACATCTATTCCTGTCAATATTATTATGACACGCATGCCGAATATTACATTTTGCGAAAAAGATGATTTACTTATTGATGTCGCCCAAAAATTAATTGAAAAACAAATTGATGCGATGCCCGTCGTTAAAAAGGTGGACAAAGGGTACGAAGTTGTAGGGCGCATCACGAAAACGAATATGACGAAGGTGCTTGTCGCGTTAGCGAATGAAGACGTGCTTTAAAGGGGGAAAATCATGAGTCAAATCGTATACGTCGTATCCGACTCAGCAGGGGAGACGGCCGAACTCGTTGTAAAAGCAGCAGCGAGCCAGTTTCAAGGGGCGCTCGTTCAATTTCGACGTGTTCCTTATGTCGAAGATGTGGAGACGTTATCGGAAGTCGTCGCTTTAGCAAAAATGAATCGCGGCATCATTGTATTTACGTTAGTTGTACCAGAAATGCGTCAATTTTTATTAGCTGAAGCGGCACGTGAAGGAGTGCCTGTATACGACATTATCGGACCGCTTATTGAGCAAATGGCGAAGTTATTACAAATGGAGCCACGTTGCGAACCTGGACCTATTCGCGTATTAGATGAAGACTATTTCCGAAAAATCGAAGCGATCGAGTTTGCGGTCAAGTACGATGACGGGCGAGATCCACGCGGTATTTTAAGAGCGGATATCGTTTTAGTTGGTGTATCGCGCACGTCAAAAACACCGTTATCACAATATTTAGCCCATAAACGATTTAAAGTGGCGAACGTACCGATCGTTCCAGAAGTAGATCCACCTGAAGAATTGTTTCAAGTGCCGCCAGAAAAATGTTTTGGCTTAAAAATTAGTCCAGAGAAGCTAAATGAAATTCGTCGTGAGCGGTTAAAATCGCTCGGATTAGATGACCGTGCTATTTATGCAAACATTGATCGAATTAAAGAAGAGCTGCAATATTTTGAGGGGATCGTAAAAAAAATGGGCTGCGAAGTCATTGATGTGACAAATAAAGCAGTCGAAGAAACGGCGAACGTCATTATGAATATTATGCGTAAAAGGGAAAAATAAGCAGTCAAAGCACAGTCACAACGTGTGATATGTGCTTTTCCTTTTTCATAAAAAACTTTATAGCCAATTGATGTTTTTTATATTATAATAAAAAATTGTGATAAAACAGGTTTAGACTGAACATAGGACGAATAAACTATTTATAGCTAATTGTCAAGTGACAATGCATCGGGATTTTCGACAATATTTTTTTCTTAAAAAGAAGGATTGTTTCGCGCGATGGAGAATAAAAACATACAAAACATTTCTATTTCAGAAACAAGTTTTGTCGAAATATGTTTGGAGCTGTTGAAATATGGGACAACGCATTCCTGAGGAAACGGTTGAGCACATTCGTCGCTCAGTCGATATTGTAGACATCATCCAACAGTATGTCTCACTAAAAAAGCAAGGACGCAACTACTTTGGGTTATGTCCCTTCCACGGGGAGAAAACACCTTCTTTTTCTGTTTCACCAGAAAAGCAAATTTATCATTGTTTTGGCTGTGGAGCAGGCGGAAATGTGTTTTCGTTTTTGATGGACATCGAAGGGATTACATTCATAGAGGCAGTAAAGCGATTAGCACCGCGAGCGAATGTCGATTTATCGCACGTCGTTGATGAGCATCCGACAGCGGAACGGAAAGAAACAGCGACGATGATTGCTGCGCATGAGTTATTAAAAAAGTTTTATCATCATTTGCTTATGCATACAAATGAAGGGGAAGAAGCATTAAACTATTTGCTTCAACGAGGCTTTACGCGCGAGCTCATTGAGCAGTTTGAAATTGGCTATGCTTTGCCGTCTTGGAATGCAGCTGTCACATTTTTAGCAAACAAAAGCTTCTCACTTCCGCTTATGGAACAGGCCGGACTCATTGTGAAAAAATCGGGAGAGGACTCATATTTTGATCGTTTCCGTCATCGCATTATGTTTCCCATCCATAACCATCAAGGAGAAACAGTTGCTTTTTCGGGGAGAGCGCTCGGAAACGAAGAGCCGAAGTATATGAATAGCCCCGAGACGCCAATTTTTAATAAACGCCATATTTTATATCACTTTCATGAAGCGCGTTTGCCGATGCGTCAAAAACAGCAAGTGGTACTGTTTGAAGGATTTGCAGATGTGATTGCTGCTGTGCAAGCTGGCATTTCCCACGCTGTAGCAACGATGGGAACAGCTTTATCGGAAGAACAGGCGCGCATGCTTCGTCGCAATGCTTCATCGGTCATTGTTTGTTATGATGGCGATCGAGCGGGAATAGACGCTGCTTTGAGAGCATCGGAAACGCTCGTTGAAGCTGGCTGCTATGTAAAAGTCGCGATGATGCCAGATGGGCTCGACCCTGACGAGTATGTACGCCGATATGGCACGGATCGTTTTCGCCATCATGTGCTTGATGCCAGTTTGTCGCTGACAGCGTTTAAGCTTGAATATTTAAAGCGCGGCCGCCATTTACAAAACGAAAGTGAGCGTCTTCGTTACATTGAAGAAGCAGTGAAAGAAATTAGCCGGTTATCTAATGCAATTGAAGCGGATTATTATTTACGACAACTAGCTAATGAATTTTCCATTTCCATGGATGCGCTACGCGAGCAAATGATGGTTTATGGAAAAAAACAAGTCGAACAAAAGCAAGAACGTCGTGAAACGGTTGTTGTGCCTGTGAAGGCGAAACTGTTACCGGCTTTTCAAAAAGCAGAGCGGATGTTAATTGCTCATATGTTGCGCGATAAAGCAATCGCATTCGCTGTTCAAGAAGCGATTCAAGGCGCATTTAACGTCGAAGAACATCGCGCTATTGCCGCCTATTTATATGCGTTTTACGAAGAAGGACACGAACCCGATGTAAGCTCGTTACTTGAACGCATTCATGATCCGCAATTAAAGCGCATCGTTACAGAACTGTCTATGATGCCGATCAACGAAGACATCTCGTCAGCCGAGTTACGAGATTACATTCAATGCGTGCTCAATTACCCAAAAGAGCAGTTGCTCAAGCAAAAAGAAGCGCAGTTGCGCGATGCCGAACGGCAAAAAGATTATGAGCGCGCGAAACGCATTGCAAGCGAAATGATTGCGTTGCGAAAGTCTTTGCATTTTGGAAGGAGGGGAATAAATGGCTGAAAAGTCAACACATTCCGATTTAACGTTAGAACAAGCAAAAGAACAATTAGTCGAGCTAGGTAAAAAACGTGGCGTTCTTACCTATGAAGAAATCGCTGAGCGATTATCTGCATTTGATCTTGATTCCGATCAAATGGATGAATATTATGAGTATTTAAATGAACAAGGGATCGAAGTCGTCGCCGAGTCTGATTTAGATGAGGCAGATTTAGACGACCCAGACTTCGATGATTTAAAAGACGAAGAGTTCGATTTAAATGATTTAAGCGTTCCTCCAGGGGTAAAGATTAACGACCCTGTTCGCATGTATTTAAAAGAAATTGGTCGCGTACCGCTATTATCAGCAGAAGAAGAAATTGAGCTAGCGAAACGCATTGAACAAGGAGACGAAGAAGCAAAACGTCGTCTAGCTGAGGCAAACCTTCGCCTCGTCGTTAGCATTGCGAAACGTTACGTTGGTCGCGGCATGCTTTTCCTTGACTTAATTCAAGAAGGAAATATGGGTTTAATTAAAGCGGTCGAAAAATTCGATTACCGCAAAGGATATAAATTTAGCACATATGCAACATGGTGGATTCGCCAAGCGATTACTCGTGCCATTGCTGACCAAGCGCGTACGATCCGTATTCCTGTTCATATGGTTGAAACGATTAACAAGCTTATTCGCGTTCAACGTCAACTTTTACAAGACCTCGGCCGCGAGCCATCTCCTGAAGAAATTGCGGAAGAGATGGACTTAACACCGGAAAAAGTACGCGAAATTTTAAAAATTGCCCAAGAGCCTGTATCGCTTGAAACGCCAATTGGCGAAGAAGACGACTCTCATTTAGGCGACTTTATTGAAGACCAAGATGCGACATCTCCAGCTGAACACGCAGCGTATGAGCTGTTAAAAGAACAACTCGAAGATGTGTTAGATACGTTAACAGACCGAGAAGAAAATGTGCTTCGTCTTCGTTTTGGTCTTGATGATGGACGTACGCGAACGCTTGAAGAAGTGGGCAAAGTGTTTGGTGTTACGCGCGAACGCATTCGCCAAATTGAAGCAAAAGCGTTGCGAAAACTACGCCACCCAAGCCGTAGCAAACGTTTAAAAGACTTTTTAGAATAACCGTTTACAAGAAATAGTTTACTTCTTACAATGGAAGTAAGCTATTTCTTTATTTAGGAAGGAATGCGTATTCAATGGAACAAAAACGAAAAGAAATCATTATTAATGAAATTAAATATTGGAAACAAACGCGATTGCTGCCGGAACAATATTGCGATTTTTTGCTTGCGTTGTACACGGAAGGAAATCGCGACGATGTTGAGACACAAACGAAGCAAGTTCCAGCGTGGGCGATTCGTGCAACCGCAGTGATGATCGGTATATGTTTACTTTTCGCCCTTCTTGTCATTTATTTTACTGAATTGTCGTTCGTTTTGCAAACGCTCATTTTGTCACTTTTTGTCATAATTTGTTTTGTTTCTGTTCGTTTTTTTGCAAAACATAAAATCGTTGTTCATATGGCTCTTATCGGTGGCGCTTTATCACTTCTTCTGCTTTCTATTCGCGCGTGCGATGTTTATTTTTCTGGAAGTATGGGGGCATTAGCGATTGCTGTGATGGGCAACTGTTTCGTCTGGTTGTTCATCGGTTGGCGTTTTTCACTTATGTATTTTGTCATTTCGGGCGTGGTCGGCATCGTTCTTCTTTTTTCTTCATTTTTCATTTAAAAAAAATTTACATACAGGGCTTTTCCTTTATGGGAATTTAAAGTACAATAAAATTGTTTGTAACGTTTTCATTTTGAAAAACATGCTTTATTACATAAGGGAGGGTAAAGTATGAATCGCAATCCGTTAATCCCATTTGCACTCATTATGGTAATGGGAATTGGTCTCATTTTCTTTCTGTCTGTGAAAGGCCTTGGGGATATGAAAGAAGTTGCGAAAGAGAAAGAAGGCGGCGCGAAGACAGAAGAAACAGCAGCTGCAGGTCCAGAAGACATTTACAAAAAAAGCTGTGTTGCATGTCACGGTGCGAACTATGAAGGTGGCGTTGGTCCGGCATTAAAAGGTATCGGTGATCGTCTATCTGTTGACCAAATTAAAGACGTGCTAGTAAACGGTCGCGGAAGCATGCCGGGTGGCTTGGTGCCTGCAGATCAAGCAGAAGAAATGGCAAAATGGCTTGCTGAATTAAAATAAGCGGAGAAGAAAGATCCCTTTACTTCGGTGAAGGGATTTTTCGTTTCTTATAAAACATGATAAACTGAAGAAAAAAGTGTGGTGATTGATCGTGAACGAATTACAGTTATCTAAGCGATTGCAAACAGTTGTTTCATTTATTCCAAAAGGAAGCGTACTAGCGGACATCGGTTCAGATCATGCGTATTTGCCGTGTTATGCGTATTTGCACGGATACATAACAAAAGCAGTTGCAGGGGAAGTGGCGGACGGACCGTTTCGTTCTGCCAAACAACAAGTCGAAAAGTGTGGGCTTTCTCACGTCATTTCCGTTCGAAAAGGGGATGGGCTACAAGTTGTGGCGCCGAATGAAGTCGATTGTGTAACGATCGCAGGGATGGGAGGAACGCTCATCTCAAACATTTTAGAAGCAGGAAAGGAAAAATTGACATCCGTTCAACGTTTAATTTTACAGCCAAATGTCGGTGCACATATTGTGCGAAAATGGTTGCTAGAAAATGAGTGGGAATTAATTGATGAACGCATTTTAGAGGAAGATGGGCAAATGTATGAAGTGCTCGTTGCAGAGCGTGGCGACCCTTATCGTCCGTACACGCAGCTTCATGTTGAACTGTTGCTCGGTCCGTTTTTACTAAAAGAACGAAACGAAGTATTTGAAAAAAAATGGGCGATGGAAATGAAGCATTGGCAAAACGTTATCGAGCAATTGAAATATGCGAAAACGGAAGATGCAGTCAAAAAGAGACAACAATTTGTTGACACATTACAAATGGTAGAGGAGGTTTTGAAGCGATGAAGACACCAAACGGATATGAAGTCATTCAACTATTTGAACAGTTTGCCCCAAAACATTTGGCGATGGAAGACGATAAAATCGGGTTACAAATCGGCACGCTAAATAAACCGATTCGCCGTATCATGATTACGTTAGATGTATTAGAACATGTTGTCGATGAAGCGATCGAACAAAACATTGATTTAATCATTGCGCACCATCCGCCCATTTTTCGTCCACTTAAACATATTGTTACCGATCAGCCGTACGGTCGTATGATTGAAAAATGTATAAAACATAATATTGCGATTTATGCGGCGCATACAAATTTAGATATTGCAAAAGGAGGGGTAAATGATTGGCTCGCTGAAGCGCTTCAGTTGCAAAACGTTGACGTCCTTGTTCCGACGTATGAAGAACCGCTGAAAAAGCTTGTTGTATATGTGCCGCGTACACATGCGGATGCGGTGAGAAAAGCGATTGGTGATGCGGGGGCTGGACATATCGGAAATTATAGCCATTGTACATTTAATAGCGAAGGAATCGGAACGTTTCGACCAGAAGAAGGAGCTAATCCGTTTATCGGTCAACAAGGAACGTTAGAAACAGTGGAAGAAGTGCGCATAGAAACGGTTGTTCCTGCGCGTCTGCAAAGAAAAGTTGTTCAAGCGATGTTACAAGCACATCCGTACGAAGAAGTGGCATATGATATATATCCGCTTGAAAATAAAGGAACGACATATGGGCTTGGACGAATTGGGACGTTAAGCGAAGAAATGACATTGCAACAATTTGCTGAACATGTCAAACTTGCATTGCGTGTACCGGCTGTTCGTGTCGTTGGCGAATTGACGAGTCGTGTACGAAAAGTTGCAGTTATCGGTGGAGATGGAAATAAATATATTCATCAAGCAAAAATGAGCGGTGCGGATGTGTACGTCACTGGCGACTTATATTATCATGTCGCCCATGATGCGTTAATGTTAGGTTTGAATGTCGTTGATCCGGGACATCATGTCGAAAAAGTGATGAAAGAAGGGGTGGCGAACGTATTAAAAACGATGTTTACGCAACAAAAATTTGATGTCGATATATACGTATCACAAGCTCATACGGAACCGTTTACGTTTATATAGAAAAGAGGCTTATTCGCCTCTTTTTTTTACTTTTGGTAAAATTTTTGTAAGCGGAACTTTTCGTTCTCTTTTCCATGTTTCAGGATTGTTCGGGTCAAACTGTTCCAAAAAGTCAATGACTTCTTTTGTAATCGGTGTCGGTGTAGATGCGCCGGCAGTAACTGCTACTTTTTTGGCGTCTTTAATCCATTCGATGTCGATTTCAGTCACATCCGCTACACGATATGCCTTCGTTCCAGCAATTTCTTCAGATACTTGAGCAAGTCGGTTTGAATTATTGCTTCTCGGATCACCGACAACGATCGTGACATCTGCTTCTTTTGCTTGTTCAGCGACTGCTTCTTGCCGCACTTGTGTCGCTAAACAAATCTCACGATGCATTTCAACATGTGGATATTTTTCTTTTACTTTTTCCATAATATGTGCAACGTCCCATTGGCTCATTGTCGTTTGGTTCGTCACAATAATATGTTTTGCTTGAATATTTAGTTGTTCTACATCTTCAGGTTTTTCAATTAAATGAACGGCGTGTGGCGCAACGCCGACAGCCCCTTCTGGTTCAGGGTGCCCTTTTTTTCCGATGTAAATGACTTCGTATCCGTTCGCTACTTTTTCGCGAATAAGCTCGTGTGTTTTTGTCACATCTGGGCATGTAGCGTCAATAGTGACAAGCCCTTTTTCTCTTGCTCGCTGTTTTACTTCAGGTGAAACGCCGTGAGCAGTAAAAATGACTGTGCCGCGATCGATGTTTTCTAAAATTTCAAGTCGATTCGGACCGTCAAGTGTAATAATTCCTTCTTCTGCAAACGCATCTGTCACATGTTTATTATGAACGATCATGCCTAAAATGTAGATCGGTCTTGGCAGCGTCGGATCGAGAGCGGCGTTGCGGGCGATGACCATCGCATCAACGACTCCGTAACAATATCCGCGTGGCGTAATTTTAATGACTTCCATATGGATCGCTCCTTCTTGGCGTGTTTGTCGTATTCATTATATAAAAGAAGGAGCGAACATACAAAAGTTAAATATATAGTTTTGGCACAGATTTCCCTTTTTCATTCGTTTTTTCTTGTTTTCGTTCGCGTTTTTGTTTTTTTAGGGGTTGTTGCTCTGTCGTTGCCGCGCTCGTTGCGCGTGCTGTTTCGTTTGTTTCGCTTGCTGTTTTAGTTGTTTCGTTTGTTGTGTCTGATTGTTTAAATTCGCGAAAAAGGCGCATCATCGACGGAACGCTTTTAATGAGTGGACCGTATTGTTGCACCATTGGTGTAATCGTTTGGACCATGTTTAACATTTTTTGTACATTCGTTAACATTGAATCGATACTTGGCAATGCACCGCCAGCACCAAACGTTTGAGCAGGAAATTGGCTGCCAAACAATCGGGAAAACATGCCCCCTTGTGCTTGGCGCATCATCGGTTGCTGCCACATAGGCGGCATAGGCGAACGGGAAGGTGGAAACATAAATGGATGTCGCAATGAAGTTCCTCCTTTCTGTATAAAGTGAAGGTTTGCGCTTTTCTTATCTATACTACGATATGCAGAAAAGCTCATATAGTTGAATGAACCGTTTATGTTCGTATATAATATGTAACTGGTCTATTTTTTTACTGAAGAAGAAAGGGGATGAGAAACTATGTTTGAACGTTTTTCGTTTCATCCGTTTATTATAGAGGCGCTTCATCATTTAAAGTTTCATAAACCAACACCGATTCAAGAGCGTGTCATTCCCGCTGTCTTGCGTGGAGAGAGCGTGATCGGACAATCACAAACGGGAACAGGAAAGACGCATGCATATTTATTGCCAATCATCGAGCGCATTGATCCACACGTTGAGGAAGTACAGGCGGTTATTACAGCGCCGACGCGTGAGTTAGCTACACAAATTTATCATGAAGTGTTAAAAATAACGAAATTTTGTCCAAATGATCATCGCATTACAGCGCGTTGTTTTGTCGGTGGAACGGATAAATTACGATCGATTGAAAAGTTGAAAACACAACCTCATATCGTCATTGGCACGCCGGGGCGCGTGTATGATCTCGTTCGCGAACAAGCGCTATTTGTTCATACGGCTCGGATGCTTGTTATTGATGAGGCAGATGTCATGCTTGATATGGGATTTATTACAGATGTCGACCAAGTGGCGGGACGAATGCCAGAAGATTTACAAATGCTCGTCTTTTCAGCGACGATTCCAGAAAAGTTAAAGCCGTTTTTGAAAAAATATATGGAGCACCCAACACATATTCATATTGCTCCGAAACAAGTGGCGGCACCAGCCATTGAACATATTTTAATCCCGCTTCGCCATCGTGATCGTTTGCAGCTTTTACACGATATATTAGTTAGTTACAACCCATATTTAGCGATTGTTTTTGTAAACACGCGTAAAACGGCCGATGAAGTAGCGAACGGTTTAATTGAAAAAGGATTAAAAGTAGGCGTGTTACATGGAGATTTAACTCCACGCGAGCGGAAAAAGATGATGAAAGCGATTCGTGATTTACAATTTCAATACATTGTCGCAACAGATTTGGCGGCGCGTGGAATTGATATTGAAGGCGTCAGCCACGTCATCAACTATGAACTGCCAACGGATTTAGATTTTTACGTACATCGTACGGGCCGAACGGGCCGTGCAGGTTATGCTGGTACGGCAACAACGATTTACGAACCATCTGATCAACATGCGCTAGTGAAGTTAGAGAAAAAGGGAATTCATTTCCTTCATCGCGATTTCCGTCATGGCGAATGGATTGAGCTCGATGCATGGAACGGGCGGAAAAAAGAGAAAAAAGATGAAGTTGAGCAACTTGTTGAAAAAATAGCGAAAAAACAAAAGAAAGTCAAACCGGGATATAAGAAAAAATTGCGAGAACAGTTGAAAAAACAAAGAGCGAAAAAGAAATAAGGGAGAGAAAGACGTGTTAAAAATCGGTTCACACGTATCGATGAGCGGAAAAGAAATGTTGTTAGCCGCAAGTAAAGAAGCAGTATCATATGGAGCAAATACGTTTATGATTTATACCGGTGCGCCACAAAATACGAGACGTAAACCAATCGAAGAACTAAACATTGATCAAGGGCTTGCCCATATGAAACAACATGGGATTGAAGAAATTGTTGTGCACGCCCCTTACATTATTAATATCGGCAATACAATCAATGCAGACACGTTTTCGCTTGGCGTTTCTTTTTTACGTTCGGAAATCGAACGAACAGAAGCGATTGGTGCGAAGCAGCTCGTCCTCCATCCTGGTGCGCACGTCGGTGCAGGCGCGGAAGCAGGCATTGCAAAAATTATTGAAGGGTTAAACGAAGTCATTACCAATGACCAACAAGTGCAAATTGCTTTAGAAACGATGGCAGGAAAAGGGTCTGAATGTGGCAGCCGCTTTGAAGAGTTAGCAAAAATCATCGACGGTGTCACGCATAACGATAAGCTTTCTGTTTGTTTTGATACATGTCATACACACGATGCGGGATACGATATTGTGAACGATTTTGATGGCGTATTAGAACAATTTGATCGCATTATCGGGCTTGATCGTCTAAAAGTATTGCATATTAATGATAGTAAAAATCCGTGTGGAAGTCGGAAAGACCGTCATGAAAATATCGGTTTTGGTTATATCGGTTTTGATGCGCTAAATTATATTGTTCATCATCCACAGCTTATGCACGTGCCAAAAATTTTAGAAACGCCATATGTTGGGGAGAAAAAAGATGCGAAACCGCCATATCAATTTGAAATCGCGATGTTGCGTGCGCAACAGTTTGACCGAAACGTTCGAGAAAAAATTATCGAGTAGAAGGCTGTCTGTAGGCAGCCTTCTTACTGTATAAATTGTCGAATGAAGTCATTAGCTTGTTTAGCAAGTTGCGGTGATGTGCGCTGGGCGAGTTCGCGAATCCAATTTTTCCTCGCTTGTTCATTAAACATATCGATCGTTTTTTCGCGCATCATTTGAATGATCGTTTCTGCGTCTTTTTGGGAAAGCGAAACGTTATATTCCTTGGCATACATCATTAATTCATTTGCGGTGATGGATTTCATTTTATGCTGGACGATTTTATGATACACATTCACGTAACATCCCTCCTTATTTACCATATGAGAGGAAAGAAGGAAGGGTGCAATGGTATAATGAAATAGATGAAGGGGGAGATTTGTTTGAAAAGACAACATAAAAAAGAGACAATTGGCCATTTAATGTATCGTGTTGTAATGATGACGATCGGTGCGACGCTTGCTGCGTTATCGATCGAATTGTTTTTAGTGCCTAATGAAATTATTGATGGTGGGGTCATCGGTATATCGCTTATTCTTGATCGCATTCTTCCAAACTACGCATGGTTGAACTTTGCCACGCTTGTCATTTTACTCAATGCGCCGTTTATGTATTTCGGTTATAAACAAATCGGAAAAACGTTTATGCTCTCTTCCCTCTATTCAATCGTTGTGTTAGCTGTGATGGAGCGGTTGTTTCATCATGTATCCCCTTTTACAACAGATTCCATTTTAGCAACGGTGTTTGGCGGAGCCATTCTTGGCGCAGGTGTAGGGCTCGTTATTCGCCACGGTGGTTCATTAGATGGCACAGAAATTTTAGGTATTTTAATGACGAAAAAGTTGCCGTTTTCTGTTGGAGAATTTGTCATGTTTACAAACGTTTTTATTTTTACTTGGGCTGCGTTTGTATTCGGACCGAAGCAAGCGATGTACTCCGTTTTAACTTATTATATCGCTTTTAAAACGATTGATACGGTCATTCAAGGATTAGATGAAACAAAAGCGGTGTTCATCGTATCAGATCGTTATGAAGAAGTGTCAGATGCTATTTTAAATCGACTTGGCCGTGGAACGACGAAGTTGATGGGAAAAGGCGGATATACGGACGAACAAAAAGAAGTGATTTATGCTGTTGTTACTCGTCTGGAAGTGACGAAGCTGAAATCAATTGTATATGAAATTGACCCAAATGCCTTTATTACGATTATGAATACACAAGAAGTGCGTGGAGCGAAATTTAAGTCTGCTATTCATTAATGAAAACAAATGCGTTATACTATGAATCGGAATCATTTTGAATTAAGGTGGTCAAACGATGGACGATATTTTACGGATAGAAGACGTATCGTTTCGATATGATGATGAAGATGTACTGCAACATATTCATTTTCGCGTTCCGAAAGGCGCTTTCGTTGGTTTAGTTGGTCCGAACGGGTCAGGGAAATCAACGTTGTTAAAATGCATTTTGCGGTTGTTAAAACCGCAAACAGGGCGCATTTTTTTATTCGGCACGCCGATTGAGCAGTTTAAAGATTGGCATAAAATTGGCTTTGTCTCCCAAAAGGCAAACAGTTTTAATACCGGGTTTCCTGCGACAGTATATGAAGTCGTAGCGAGCGGTTTAGCTGGAAAGCTCGGTTTATTTCGCCGATTAAAGAAAAGCGACGAAAAAGCAGTATATGAAGCGATTGATGCGGTCGGCATGAGCCCTTTTATTCATCGAAACATTGGCGAACTTTCAGGAGGTCAACAACAACGCGTATTTATTGCACGTGCGATCGTGTCGCAACCTGAATTTTTAATTTTAGATGAGCCAACTGTCGGGGTCGATGTGCATCATGTACAAAGCTTTTACGACATGCTTGAACGATTGAATAAACAACATCATATGACGTTGCTTCTTGTGACGCACGATATCGGAACAATTACGGAAAAAGTCACGCATGTCGCTTGTTTAAACAAACATTTGCATTTTCATGGAAGCGTGCAACAGTTTGCGCAGCTGAAAACAGAAGATTTAGCATCATTTTACGGGCATCATCTTCACCTACTTGCCCATGACCATGCATAGAAAGGGGGGAGATTATGCTAGAGGCGTTATTTCAATATGAATTTTTACAAAATGCGTTTATTGTTGGCATATTCATTGGGCTCATCGCTCCTCTTTTAGGTGTGTTTATTGTCGTACGGAGATTATCGCTTATTGCGGATGCGTTGAGTCATGTCACGCTTGCAGGAATTGCGGCCAGTTTACTTGTACAAAAAACGTTTGTCATGGGAGCGACATTCAACCCGATTTATTTGGGCATGGCGTTTTCGGTTGCTGGTTCGTTATTTATTGAAAAGTTGCGTACCGTATATAAGCATTATCAAGAATTAGCTATTCCGATCATTTTATCAGGAGGCATCGGCTTAAGCGTCATTTTTATTTCACTTGCGGATGGCTTCAATACCGATTTGTTTTCATATTTGTTCGGAAGCGTTAGCGCGGTAAGCCGAACAGATGTATGGACAATTAGCATCATTTTTTTCATCGTGTTTGCTGTTATTTTTCTGCTCTATAAAGAGTGGTTTATTTTATCATTTGACGAAGAATATGCACAAGCATCGGGAGTAAAGGTAAGGGTGCTTCATTTTGTTTTCATCGTGCTCGTTGCTCTCGTCATTGCCGCATCGATGCGAATTGTCGGCATTTTGCTCGTCTCATCACTCATGACGCTTCCTGTTGCCGCGAGCATTCGAATCGCAAAAGGATTTAAACAAGCGTTATGGTTGTCCGTTCTATTTGGTGAGCTTGCTGTCATTGTTGGCTTATTTCTTTCTTATTATTTAAATTTAGCTCCCGGCGGGACGATTGTGTTGTTAGCTGTCTGTATATTAATTGGTGCGATCGTGTGGAGAAAATGGAAGAGAGGATGACGAAGCGTGAACGTTTCTGAAGCGCTACGGTTAATGAAAGAAAAGGGGTTTAAGTATACAGGAAAGCGCGAAGAAATGCTTGAGCTGTTTGCAAAAACAGATAAATATTTAACGGCAAAAGATGTGCTTGATGTCATGAAAGATCGGTATCCGGGACTTAGTTTCGATACAGTTTATCGCAACTTAGCGTTATTTGTTGAGCTCGGCATTTTAGAAATGACTGAGCTGTCTGGAGAGAAGCGCTTTCGGTTTACATGTAATGTGCATCATCACCATCACCATTTTATTTGCATGTCGTGCGGAAAAACGAAAGAACTTGTAACGTGTCCGATGAATGAATTAGTGGAAGATTTGCACGGATATACGATTTCAGGGCATAAGTTTGAAGTGTACGGAACATGCCCGATGTGCCAACAACAAGCTGACGTGTAATGTCAGCTTGTTGTTGTGAGCAATTGTTCTACTTGTTTTTTCGCTTCATACCAATTGTACACGCGAATAACGCCTTTTGGGAGCGGACCGCGATTGTAAGGAGTATCAAATAAAATGACAGGAATAAGGCATTGTTCAGCAATATCGCAAGCATTATCGTATTTATCTTCAAAAAACATGTCGATTTTATATTTCTTTACTGCTTCAATTTTATCGTGTGAACCGATCAGTTCGATATGATGGTAATGAACACCTTGTTGTTGAAACCATTTTTCTGTTATTTCATACAAGTGACGGCCTCGAGCGCTAATATAATATAGCTCATATTCATCTTTCCAACTATTAATGACCTCTAATGCTCCGTTCGCAAGCGGTGCTTCGCTGTAGATGATCGGTTCGTATTGTTCCATCCATTCATTTAATTTTTCTTCCGTTGTATCCAAAAAAGGAACTAAATCGTAATCGGTGATATCATCAAGCGTTAAGTTTTTTTGAAACGACTTGTTTAAATATGGAATAAACGTACTTGGACATGTTACTGTTCCATCAATATCGATACCAAATCGCCGTTTGATCATGTTTGTTCATCCTTCCTATGATGTGCTTTTCTTGCCCATTATATCATTGACATAAAGTAACATCTATAATGACGTATCGCTTATTGCATAATAATAGTGCTCCTCATTTTACGAAAGCGAGGGAATGGTCATGGACAATGAACATCAGCGTCGATCATATGACAACGAACGAATAGATACTGTTGTGAATCGAGTGGATACTGTTCCAAATGTTGAACGAGATTTTATGGAAGAAACAGCAGGTGAAATTGCTGAGCCGATTCGATTTTCTGAAAAAGAAGTCGATCGTGAACAAAACGGTCGTGGCATTGGCTGGCTTGCACTTGCGTTATCGGTTGTTTCTCTTTTCTTAATGCCAGTCATTATGGGGGCAGCCGGTATTATTTTTGGATTCATTGCCCGACGTCGAGGAGCAGAAACGTTAGGGGCTTGGGCGATTGGAATTGGGGCTGTGTCCATTATTTTAAGCTTTTTCGTCCGATTTTGGTAAATAAGAGGGGAATATTCCCCTCTTATTTTTGCTTTCCTTTCAATGCATATTCTTCCGCTAATTTGTCAATTTCTTTTTTCAATTCTTCAACCATTGCTTCTTCAGGCACTTTCCGGACAATCTTTCCGTGGCGGAACAATAATCCTTCGCCGCGTGCCCCTGCAATGCCGATGTCAGCTTCGCGCGCCTCTCCTGGCCCGTTGACCGCACAACCGAGGACCGCTACTTTAATTGGCGCTTTAATTTGGGCGATATATTCTTCAATTTCATTTGCAATACGAATTAAGTCAATTTCAATTCTTCCGCATGTCGGACAAGAAATTAATGTCGCAGCGTTTGCCGCAAGACCGAATGTTTTCAACAATTCACGTGCTACTTTTACTTCTTCGACAGGGTCAGCGCTAAGGGATACACGTACCGTATTGCCAATTCCTTTACTTAAAATGGCACCAAGTCCCGCAGCACTTTTTACTGTTCCGGCAAATAGCGTACCCGATTCCGTAATGCCAAGATGGAGCGGATAGTCGAATGTGCGCGCAGCTTTTTCATATGCTTCAATCGCTAAACGAACATCGGAAGCTTTCAGTGAAACGATAATGTCATAAAAATCAAGGTCTTCTAAAATGCGAATATGATGTAACGCGCTTTCGACCATACCATCCGCAGTTGGATAGCCGTATTTTTCTAAAATGCGTTTTTCAAGTGAACCAGCGTTTACCCCGATGCGAATCGGAACTCCACGTTCTTTTGCTGCTTTCACAACCGCTTCTACTTTTTCCCGCTTTCCGATGTTTCCGGGGTTAATCCGAATTTTATCTGCTCCGTTTTCAATCGCTTTTAAAGCAAGGCGGTAGTCGAAATGAATATCGACAACGAGCGGAATATTGATGCGTTTTTTTATTTCAGCAATCGCATCAGCTGCTCTTTCGTCTGGGCAAGCGACGCGAACGATTTGGCATCCAGCTTCTTCGAGTCGATGTATTTGAGCAACGGTTTCTTCTACATCATGCGTTTTTGTCGTCGTCATACTTTGAATGACGACTTCGTTATTCCCCCCAATTGTAATGTTCCCAACGCGAACGGGGCGGGTTTTTGAACGATGAATGATTTCGCTCACGAGTCAATCGCTCCTTTAACGTATTAATCGAATCATTTTTTATTGTAGCAATGTTTCTTGTTTGTTGACAACGTTTTTGCTATTTCTGCTTATAGTACGGAATGCGGTACGTTTTTCCGATTTGAAGGGAATGGGCGTTAACATGTGGATTCAACGTTTGAAAATCAGCAATGAGCTGATCGATGGATACGGGTAATTTCCCATTCATCTCACGCTCGACGATAGAAAGGAGCGTATCGCCTCGTTGGATCATGACTTCACGATATGGAAGCTCCTTTGTTGGTTTGAACGTTTTTTCTGCACGAATTGTATGAATTGTCCCTTCTGTTATATCATGGTAAGCAATCGCACATATCGCAATGCATACAAGAAAGAAGAAAACTTTTTTCATGGCATTCCCCCGCTTCATTCTTCTGTTTTATCCATATGGCTTGTCCAAACGATATATGCGTAAAAATTACATTCTCTTTACATTGCTTTACATGTTCTTCACATCACGTTGACAT
Source organism: Anoxybacillus ayderensis (assembly GCF_000833605.1). Lineage (GTDB taxonomy): Bacteria > Bacillota > Bacilli > Bacillales > Anoxybacillaceae > Anoxybacillus > Anoxybacillus ayderensis. The sequence goes on from NZ_JXTG01000002.1 coordinate 248,518, forward strand.
GTTTTTGGTATTCTTTGTCTGTATTTGTCGAAGGGGGGATATATGTTGAGACAGCGTTTAAAACATATAAAAGAGCTTGTCCGAGTGCCTGTATTTCAACCATCACCGAAAATAAAACAATGGTTATTAAAAATTAATTTACAAAACCGTTTATTTATTTTATTTTTGGGTGTGTTAATTATTTCGTTAAGTGCCGTTGGGATGATTGCTTATCATCAAGCGAAACAAACGACGGTAAAAGCGATCGAAAATCGCCTTGAGCGAGAGGCGACGATGATGTTTGAAGTGTCACGTAATCTTATGTATATTCATGCTGGAAATGAGCAACTGCTTGAAAAAAGTTTGCGGTCTGCAGTAAAGCAACAAAAGGCGGAACTGATGCAAGATGGATTAAGCGTAGACATTTTTTTAATTGGAGATAGACAAGTAAAAACGTTTGAACGAAATGGACAGCTCAATGTACCGACATCCGTCCAACAAACAATTACGAAACAAAAAAATGGTGTGTCGCATTTGGAATGGAACGGGCGTACATATACATTTGCATATAAAACTATTCAAGAATTGAAAGGGACATATGTCGTTGCTGTACCGGATGAACAGTTTATGAAGCCGATCCAACAGCTTGCATATTTAACCGTTGTAGCGATTATGATAAGCGTCATTATTTCCACGCTGATGATTAAATGGTTAGTAAGTGGATTAACGAAGCCGATTGCCCAACTTCGTCATGCGATGAGCCGATTGTCACGTGGAGATTTAACGGTTGACGAACATATTTATTCGACAACGCCAGAAATTGATTCGCTTGCGCGTAGCTTCCAACGGATGTTGACGAGCATGAAAAATGTCATTCGTGAAATGGACGAAACAACAAAGCAGCTAGCCATCACAGGAGGCGACTTAGAGCATGTGTCTGAACATGCCATTGAATCAAACGATCAGCTCTTGGCAGCGATTTCTACTGTGAAACAAGGGGCAGAAGAAACGGCCAATGCTTCAGACGAAAGCATTCATCGCGTCGATGAGATGAAAAAACGGATGCAACACGTATTAGTAAGTGTGAAAAACATTTCAGCCAGTGCGACTGATATGAACGAATCTTCAAAGAGTGGGGAAAAACGGCTGACGCATTTAATTGCTGATATTCATTCATTTGCTGAGCAATTTAAAAAAGTAAACGATACGATTCAAAGTGTAAAACATCATTCGACGTCGATTACAAAAGTTGTGGATGTCATTCGACAAATTGCCGAGCAAACGAAGTTATTGGCGCTCAACGCAACAATTGAAGCGGCGCGCGCTGGAGAAGCTGGAAAAGGATTTGCGGTCGTCGCCACAGAAGTGAGAAAGCTGGCGGAACATGCTTCAAAGGCAACGGAAGAAATTACATCGTCCATTTTTGCGATGGAAGAAGTATCAATTCATGCGACAAACCAGTTTGAAGGGATGGTCACACATTTACAACATCAACTCACGTCCGCAAATGAGGCAAAGCGTTCGTTTGACCATTTGTTAAAAGAAATTCAGCGCGTCAATCGCAACGTGGCGCAAATGGAAGGTGAATTGGAGCAGTTTCAGCAATTATTGCCGATGATTGAGACGGTGACGGTGGCATTTGCTTCTGTTGCTCAACAAACGCTAGCAAGCGCAGAAGAAATGATGTCTGTTTCGTACGATCAAACGAAGCAGATGAATGATATGCATCGTGTTGGTGAACGATTAAATGAATTATCGCAATCATTATCCGCACTGACTGCAGCATTTAAACTATAAGAAGCAGGCTAATGGCCTGCTTCTTTAATAGAAGGAAGTTCTTTGATGGAAGCGAACAAAATCGTGACAGAAACGAACCAATCTAAAGCGACAGCATAAGGCACGACAATTTGTAGAGTTTCCATGATTGTAAAAAAGATGGTTGATAATGTAATTGAATAAGCAGAGATACTCCACATATGGCGGTACGTTCCACGCTTATTTAACGTGCCGCGAAAAATAAGTCCGATGAATGCAAGAACGGTAACATAAAGAAATTTGCTCGTACATGTGAAAAAGTATAATACGAGAAACGATAATGAAATCACAATAGGAAGCAACGATTGAAGCGTGCGGGCAAATTCATATACCTCTTCGTTTGTGAAACGTTCCGCTTGCATGAAAGCATACGGATATGACTGAACGTGTCCATTGGCAACAAGCGCAAATTGTTCCTTTAAAAACGCCACGGCATTCGTATAACGCGCTGCATCATCTGTTGTGAGTGTACCTGTGCTATCAAATAAAATGGTCACGTTTGGATGCGTAAGTTCAATCGGTTCTTGTATGTTTGATGTCAATACTCCATCGACGACTTCAAATGGAGGAAGCTCTTCTTTTAATAATTGATGCGTTGAGCCGATCATTTTGTTTATGCTCATTGTAAAGTAAATGGCAATCGGTAACGTTGCAATAAGCGATAAAAAAAACACGTAGCTAATCGCCTTTCCGATTGGATGAAAACGAAAGCGTGCAATATGTACAGGAGAATAAAGACTTTGTAACAACCGTTTCCACATAATCATTCACATCCTTTATGCGTCATCATTTCTCATTCTACTTCTTTTTCTATTTAGTACACAACCTTTTTGTTTCGTGTGTTGCACGTATTGACGCTTTCCGCCTTTTTTGCTAAAATTACCATCGGATATGGCGGACCCTTAGCTCAGCTGGTTAGAGCGGACGGCTCATAACCGTCTGGTCGCAGGTTCGAGTCCTGCAGGGTCCATTTACCTCGCTAAGTAAATTAGCGAGGTTTTTTTGCAAATAATTTGAAACATTCGATGTATTTTGGTACTCTTAAGGTAGGTTCACTTATGAAACTTTTCTGTTTCTTAATCCAGTTAATCGGTTTCATTTGTGAACAATTACATAATGAATGAGGAGGAATGAAACATGGCATTTGAATTACCACAATTGCCTTATGCTTACGACGCGTTAGAACCACATATTGACAAAGAAACGATGAACATTCATCACACAAAACATCATAACGCGTATGTGACAAATTTAAACGCAGCGCTTGAAGGCCATCCAGAATTGCAAAACAAAACAATTGAAGAGTTAATGACCAATTTAGATGCGGTACCTGAAAATATTCGTACAGCTGTTCGTAACAACGGAGGTGGACATGCGAACCACTCGCTCTTTTGGACTATTCTTTCGCCAAATGGTGGCGGTGAACCAACAGGTGAACTAGCTGAAGCAATCAATCGTACGTTTGGAAGCTTCGAAAAATTTAAAGAAGAATTTTCGAAAGCGGCAGCAACACGTTTCGGTTCTGGTTGGGCTTGGCTTGTCGTCCATAATGGTCAACTTGAAGTGACAAGCACACCAAACCAAGATACACCGTTAATGGAAGGAAAAACACCAATTTTAGGATTAGACGTATGGGAGCATGCGTATTACTTAAAATATCAAAACCGTCGTCCAGATTATATTTCAGCATTTTGGAATGTTGTTAACTGGGACGAAGTGGCCAAGCGTTACGCAGCAGCGAAATAATGAAGAAGGGCTCGACAATTTGTCGAGCTCTTTTTGTATATCGTTGTAAAAGAGTAGGCAAACTACTTGTCAAGAAAGGAAGTTTGCCTATGAATAAATGGAAACGAATGGTGGCGCACGTTCGCACACATCGACAATTGTTTCTTTTGTTAGCAATTGGCGGATTATATTCCCTTAGTATCGCCTTGTCGAATACGTTTGTAAACGTATACGTTTGGAAAAAAGTGAACAGTTTTCAAGCTCTAGGTGTGTATAATTTAGCCATTGTCACATGGCAGCCGCTTGCATTTATCGTAGCCGGTCAAATCGCAAAAAAGATCGATCGTGTCATTGTGTTACGAATGGGTGTGACGTTTTTAGCATTCTTTTTTTTAGTCGTATTATTTAGCGGTGATCGAGCGATGAACCATTTATTTTTACTCGGCGGTTTGCTTGGCATTGGTTACGGCTTTTATTGGCTCGCATTTAACGTATTAACGTTTGAAATCACTGAACCAAATACGCGTGATTTATTTAATGGATTGCTTGGTGCGATGACATCTGTTGCAGGAATGATCGGTCCACCGCTTTCAGGGTGGGTCATTGCTTCAAGCGAGAAGTTTACCGGGTATATGGTCATTTTTTTAGCTTCTTTATGCTTATTTATTGCGGCTGTCATTTGTAGCTTTTTTTTACAGCGACGGCGTTCAGCAGGACAATTTGCGCTTCGTTCTGTATATGACGAGCGAAAGAAAAATAAAAATTGGCGAATGATTACAAACGCTCATTTTTTTCAAGGATTTCGTGAAGGAACGTTTGTGTTTATTGTTTCCATTTTTTTATTTATGGCGACAGGAACTGAAAAATCACTCGGTGTATTTGGATTCGTCAATGCAGTTGTTTCGTTTATGACGTATTCTTTTGCGTCGAAGTGGATGAAGCGACAATGGCGGTTGCGTGCCATTTTATTCGGTGGTGTACTGTTGTATGCTTCCGTCTTTTTAATTATTTTTGATTTATCATATGTAAAGTTAATCATCTATGGCGCATTAATCGCCATCGGATATCCTATTTTACTCGTTCCATATTTGTCGCTTACATTTGACGTTATTGGTCAAAGCAATCATGCGAAAGAATGGCGAATTGAATATATTGTTATGCGTGAACTATTTTTAAACGGGGGACGTGCGACGTCTGTTTTATTGTTTTTATTAGCCATTACGTTGTTTGATGCAAAGGAGGCCATTCCATCATTAATGTTAATTGTTGGAGCTGGTCATTTCATTATTTATTTTTTTGTGCGACGTATTCGACTTTCGATGTAGAAATTTGCGAGCGTTTCTTTTACAATGAGGAAGGAGCAAGTAAAGGAGGTGCTCGCGCGTTTTGAAACAAATACAACATGCTCACAAAGCGAAGAAAAAGAAAAAACGAATGCAGTTGCCATTTCGGTTAAACGTGCTATTTTTTGTTGTGTTTTTACTTTTTTCTGCGCTTATTTTACGGTTAGGTGTCATTCAAATTGTTTATGGTGAACAATATCGAAAAGAAGTCGAGCGCACAGAAAATGTCACAGTTCATACACCAGCACCGCGCGGAAAAATTTATGACCGTAACTATCAAGTCGTCGTCGATAACGAGCCGCTTCATGCGATTACGTATACACGCACACAAACAACGAAGCCATCGGAAATGATTGAAGTAGCTAAAAAGTTAGCCACATATATTGAAAAGTCGACCGAACGCGTCACAGAGCGAGATATAAAAGATTATTGGATTTTGACAAACGAAGAGAAAGCAAAAGAAAAAATTACTGAAAAAGAATGGAAGTTGTTTCGAGAAAAAAAATTAAAAGATAAAGACATTTATCAATTGCAACTCGAGCGCATTACAGAAGAAGATGTAAAAACGATTAAAGAACGTGAGCTTGAGGTTGTTGCTATTTTTCGGGAAATGAATAGAGGATACGCTTTAACCCCGCAAATGATTAAAAATGAAGGAGTAACGGACGAAGAATATGCTGTTGTTAGTGAGCATTTAGAGGAGCTACCAGGTGTAGATGTGACGACAGATTGGAACCGTCAATATGCACATGGTGATACGTTTCGTACAGTGCTTGGAAATATAACATCGTCAGAAGAAGGGTTGCCGCGCGAAAAGCTTGACTATTACTTAGCGCGCGATTATAACCGAAATGACCGAGTAGGAAAAAGTTATATTGAAGCACAATATGAAGATGTATTGCGTGGGCAAAAGGCGAAAATAAAAAATGTGACTGATAAAGCAGGAAACATTATTGAAACGATTGAAATATCGCAAGGACAACGTGGAAAAGATATCGTTTTAACGATTGATATGGAATTACAAAAACGCGTCGAGCAAATTATTGAGGAAGAATTAATGACAATGAAGCGACGCAGTGGAACAGAATTGCTTGATCGTGCTTTCGTCGTCATGATGGATCCAAATACAGGAGAAATTTTATCGTTAGCTGGGAAACGATATACACGCGATGAAAACGGAAAAGTTGTATTAAAAGATTATGCCCTTGGGACGATTACATCTGCTTATGCGATGGGTTCGGCGGTAAAGGGTGCGACCGTATTGACAGGGTTTCAAACCGGTGTCATTCAACCTGGCACGGTGCTGATTGACGAACCGTTATATATTAAAGGGACGCCGACAAAAAAATCGCATAGCGGTATTCGTCCAGGACCGATGAACGATTTAAAAGCACTTGAAATGTCGTCAAACGTTTATATGTTTAAAACAGCGATCGCTATTGCCGGTTCTACGTATCGCCCACATCAAGCGCTACCGATAAAAAAAGAAGCATTTTCCATTATGCGACGCTACTTTAATCAGTTCGGTTTAGGGGTGAAAACAGGCATCGATTTGCCTGGGGAAATTATCGGATGGCCGGGACAAAGTACACTTCCAGGACACTTGCTCGATTTAGCCATTGGACAGTTTGACGTATATACACCGATTCAAATGGCGCAATACGTCTCAACGATTGCGAATGGTGGATATCGCATTCAACCGCATGTTGTCAAAGAAATTCGTGAACCAATTAGCGAAAAAGATCAAATAGGTAACATCATCTACTCGTTCGAGCCGAAAGTGTTAAACCGAATTGATATGAAAACAGAATATATTGAGCGTGTGCGTGAAGGCTTTTATCGCGTCATGCACGGTTCAAACGGAACGGCTCGTGCCTTTTTCGCAAATGCTCCGTATGATCCAGCAGGAAAAACAGGAACGGCACAGGCGTTTTATGATGGACCGATTAAATCAAGACGAATGACGCCAACATACAATTTAACGTTAGTTGGCTTTGCACCTTACAATAATCCAGAAGTGGCGTTTGCTGTCGTTGTGCCATGGGTATATCAAAATGCGAGAAACCATTATCCGATTAATAACTATATCGGAAGAAAAATTTTAGATGCGTATTTTGAGTTGAAAAAGCAACGTCAATCTGGTCAACCATCTCCTACTGAACCGTTGAATAATGAGGAACAAACAATGGAAAGATAAAAGAAAGCGAATTTACAAAAGCTTAACATTCGTTTAAAACGAATTTAATACCTTTCCATTATTCTATAACTCGTGGCACAAAACAAAAAACAAATTGAAAAAGTAGGGGGAAATCAAAAGATGAAGAAAAACAAATGGTTTGCACTCGCAGGTGTAACAAGCGCTGTACTAGCATTCACAACAGCATGTGGTGGTGGCGCTGAGCAAGGCGGCGAAAATGCGGAAGGTAACGCAGAAAAATTGAGCGGAAACGTAGTTGTTGATGGCTCATCAACAGTGTACCCAATCGTTGAAGCAGCCGCTGAAGCGTATGCGGGTGAACAACCAGATGTGAAAGTATCTGTTGGTTTATCTGGAACAGGTGGCGGATTTGAAAAGTTTACAAAAGGCGAAACGGATTTTTCAAACGCTTCTCGTCCGATTAAAGATGAAGAAAAACAAGCTGCTGAGCAAAACGGTATTGAATTTGAAGAGCTTCAAATTGCGTTCGATGGTCTTTCCATTTTAGTGAATAAAGATAACGACTGGGTTGATTATTTAACAGTCGATGAGTTAAAGAAAATCTTCACATCAGGTGCAGTAAACGGCGATGACAAAGTGAAATGGTCAGACATTCGTCCAGAATGGCCAAACGAAGAAATTAAATTGTTCTCACCAGGACATGACTCTGGTACGTTTGACTACTTTGATGAAGTTATTTTAGATGGACAACCGTTAAACAAAACAGCTCAATTATCTGAGGATGACAACGTGCTTGTTCAAGGTATTGCAGGGGATAAAAATGCTCTCGGTTACTTTGGATTCGCATACTACGTTGAAAATAAAGATAAATTACGTGCTGTGCCAATTGATAACGGAAACGGTCCTGTTGAACCAACACACGAAACAATTCAAAGCGGTGAATATGCACCACTTTCTCGTCCGTTATTTACGTATGTGAACACAAAGGCGTTAAAAGAAAAAGCGCAAGTGTATGATTTCGCGAAATTCTTGTTAGAAAATGGTGCAGAGTTTGCTGAAGAAGTAGGTTATGTCGCACTTCCACAAGAAAAATATGAGGAGCAATTGAAAAAGATTGAAGGATTAAAATAACGACACGTAAAGATGAGAAGCGACTCCACGGTCGCTTCTCATCTTGCCATGAATTTGGAAAGGGGTTTTCATATTATGGCGATGACAGATGGGAATCGTTCATATTCCGTCCGTGATATGATTAAAGAAAATAAGAAAAAACAAAACGGACAACAATTTGTTGAATGGTTGATGCCAAAGTTTCTATTATTGACAGCGATCATTTCCATTTTGACGACAATCGGTATTTTATTTACATTGCTATTTGAAACGTTTATTTTCTTTGAACGAGTGTCGATCGTTGAATTTTTAACGAGCAAAGAATGGCTTCCATGGGATGAAAAAACAGGTTCGTTTGGTGTCGCTCCGCTTGTGACGGGTACTCTTTTAACGACAGCGATTGCCATGGTCGTTGCGATTCCAATCGGTTTAGCTTCAGCGATTTACTTGAGTGAGTATGCGTCTGAAAAAGCAAGGAAAGTATTAAAACCGATATTAGAAGTGTTGGCGGGAATTCCAACGATTGTGTACGGATTTTTCGCATTAACGTTCGTTACACCTCTTTTACAAAAGGTCATTCCGAACTTAGGGATTTTTAACGCATTAAGCCCAGGGATTGTCATGGGTATTATGATTATTCCAATGGTTGCTTCTTTATCTGAAGATGCGATGAGTTCTGTGCCAAACTCCATTCGTGAAGGAGCGCTTGGTCTCGGTTCAACGAAGTTAGAAGTTGCTTTAAAAGTTGTCCTCCCCGCAGCGACATCAGGTATTGCAGCATCGTTTATGCTTGCGATCTCTCGTGCTGTCGGTGAGACGATGATTGTAGCAGTAGCGGGTGGTTCCTCTCCGGTCTTTACATTTGATGTCACGAAATCGATCCAAACGTTAACAGCATACATTGTTCAAGTCACAACAGGAGATGCCGGATACGGTACAACGGTTTATTACAGCATTTATGCAGTCGGTATGACGCTGTTTGTATTTACGTTAGCTATGAACTTACTCGCACAATACATTTCTCGTCGCTTTAGGGAGGAGTATTAATCATGGAGAAGTTAATTGATAAACAACGTGTCGTTCAGCATATGAACGGTCGCCTATTGAGAAATAACGTGTTAAAATTTTTATTTTTCTTAGCGACGTTGTTTGGACTTATTGTTCTCGTCGTCCTTCTATATCGGATATTCACTCAAGCAATTGGCTGGCTAAATATCGACTTTTTAAATAACTTTCCGTCTCGCCGTCCTGAAAACGCGGGGATTAAAGCGGGGTTAGTCGGTTCGTTATGGCTAATGGTGATCGTTGCCCCTGTTTCGCTCATTCTTGGAGTTGGAACAGCGATTTACTTAGAGGAATATGCGAAAAAAAATCGCTTTACAGATTTTATTCAAACGAATATTTCGAACTTAGCAGGTGTTCCATCAATCGTATTCGGCTTACTTGGTTTAACACTTTTCGTTCGTGAACTGAATTTAGGTCGTAGCGTTCTTGCTGCGGGTTTGACGATGAGTTTGCTTGTTCTTCCTGTCATCGTTGTTGCGGCACAAGAAGCAATTCGTGCCGTGCCGAATCAATTGCGCGAAGCATCATATGGTATGGGAGCAACGAAATGGCAAACGATTTATGGCATCGTTCTCCCAGCAGCGATCCCAGGTATTTTAACAGGTAGTATTTTAGCTTTATCCCGTGCTATCGGTGAAACAGCACCGCTTGTCGTTTTAGGTATCCCGACGTTTTTAGCGTATTTGCCACGTGGTATTTTTGATACATTTACAGTTATGCCGATGCAAATTTATAACTGGACATCGCGTCCACAAGCTGACTTCCAAAACGTTGCAGCAGCTGGAATCGTTGTCTTGCTCGTTGTGTTAATCTTTATGAACTCGATTGCCATTTTCATTCGCAACAAGTTTCAAAAACGTTATTAATTGCGCGTTGAAAGGGGAACTTATTAATGGAATTAACAGTTGTGAAAGAACGTAAAAATAAACAAGCTGAAGAACGAAGTGAAAAAAATGTTGTGTACCGGACGAAAAACTTAAATTTATGGTACGGCGAACATCATGCGTTAAAAAATATTGATTTAGATATTTACGAAAATGAAGTAACAGCGATTATCGGTCCGTCAGGATGCGGAAAATCAACGTATATTAAAACGTTAAACCGAATGATTGAACTTGTGCCGGGCGTACGTACATCCGGAGAAATTACGTATCGTGGTCGCAACATTTTCGATAAGTCGTATCGTGTAGAAGAATTGCGTACGCAAGTTGGAATGGTATTCCAAAAGCCGAACCCGTTCCCGAAATCGATTTACGATAATGTCGCATACGGTCCGCGCATTCACGGTATTCGTGATAAGAAAATTTTAGATGAAATCGTTGAGAAAAGTTTACGTGGTGCAGCCATTTGGGATGAAGTAAAAGATCGCTTGCATACGAATGCATATGGATTATCAGGCGGTCAACAACAACGTTTATGTATCGCGCGTTGTTTAGCGATTGAGCCAGATGTTATTTTAATGGATGAACCAACATCTGCGCTTGACCCTATTTCAACATTAAAAGTAGAAGAGCTTGTGCAAGAATTAAAGAAAAACTATAGTATTATTATCGTCACACATAACATGCAACAAGCTGCTCGTATTTCTGATAAAACGGCCTTCTTCTTAAACGGTGAAGTGATTGAGTATAGCGACACAGATAAACTATTCTCGAATCCAGACGATAAACGAACAGAAGATTACATTACAGGTCGATTTGGATAAAAAAATCGTGCGGGCGTGCTCGCACGATTTTTTCAAAATAAAAGGGGGAGTCAACATGGCTGTACGTGAAAAATTTGATGACGATTTACAAACGTTGCGTGATCAACTATTACAGCTCGGAAGTCTGGCAGAAATTGCATTAACTCAATCGTTTGAAGCGTTAAAAACAAAAAATAACGATTTAGCATTACAAGTGCTTGAAAACGACACAAAAATTGATTTGCTTGATGAGGAAATTAACGATTTTGCGATTTTATTAATTGCAAAACAGCAGCCGGTTGCCATTGATTTGCGCCGCATTATTGTCGCCATTAAAATTGCCACAGATGTTGAGCGCATGGCAGACTTTGCAGTCAATATTGCAAAATCAGCTATTCGCATCGGTGAACAGCCGTTTGTCATTTCGCTAAATAAGTTAGAAAAAATGCACGACATTGCGGTAAATATGCTTTCGTTAACGTTAAAAGCATATTATGAGGAGGATGTCGTCGCTGCGAAAAAAGTAGCGGATATGGATGATGAAGTCGATCGTCTGTACGGTGAAACGATTCGGGAGTTGCTTGAGCGCACAAAAGCACATCCAGATGCGATGGCACAAATTACTCAACTCTCGTTTACAGCACGTTACATTGAGCGCATTGCAGACCATGCAACAAACATTGCGGAAAACGTATTTTACTTAGTGAAGGGAAAACATTACGACTTAAACGATTAAAGCAAAAAGGATGTCCAATGTTGGACATCCTTATTTTGTTATTTTTCGTGCAATTTGTTCATATGACATGTCGCTTGTTATGACGTATGTGCCAGGGCGTACCGCGCGCGTTAATTGATGTGCATCTAAATATGTTAAAAACGACTGGGCGTCATCAATAATATGCGCTTGTTGTAGACGCTCTGCAATGTCGCGACTTGCTTCCCCTTTAGCGATTGTTAACGTATAAATGTACGTTTCTTTTTGAGGTGGTGTCGTTTTTTTCGTTTCTTTTTTTAATTTTTCTAGTGCATTCGCTAGTTCGTTTCGTTCAGCAACGAGCTGTTCATATTGTTTTTCGCTTACGGTATTATTTTTTGATTCGTTATGATTTGTATAGTAAATTGTAGCGATTATCGTTGTAGCAAACAATATCCCACCCGCAAAGGCACGCGTTGTCCGTTTCATCGTTCATTCCTCGCGATCATTATATTCACTTCATCGATCGGCATGTTAAGCTTGCGAGCAATTTGCTCTTTTGTCCACCCTTGTTTATATAAGTGAGCAATTTGCTCTTCATTCGAAAATGGCTCGATTCCGACAAGCAACTCTTCTTCAAGTGCTTTCACTCGCTTTTTTACTTCGTATAATTGTTGCATCGTCGATAATGTTAGCTGTTCTACTTGTTCTTCTACTTCTTTGACGGGATCTTTTTGGAAGAAAGAAATAAGCAATAGTATGATAGCAAAAGAAACGAGTCCAATAAATGTATATTCGATCATGTTTTTCACCCCACTTTATTATACATAGGAATGTAGCGATCATGCATCATTTTCGTGTCAAATCGACAATTTTCATCTATTGTCCGCAAGTAGCTGTCATGATATGATAGAAAAAAGTGTGCTTTCACTTGGGGGGGATATGTTGTGAAAGCGGTTATTATGGCAGGGGGAAGAGGAACGCGGTTACGTCCGTTAACTTGCCATGTTCCGAAGCCGGTCGTACCGATTATGAATAAACCTGTGATGGAGTATAGTATTGAGTGGTTAAAACAATATGGTATTACACATATTGCTGTAACTGTTGAATATTTAAGTGAAGAAATTATTGAATATTTCGGGGATGGACAGCGGTTTGGTGTGCATCTTCATTATTTTGAAGAGGCGACGCCGCTTGGGACGGCAGGAAGTGTAAAACATGCGCAGTCGTTTTTAGACGATACGTTTGTCGTCATCAGCGCAGATACGTTGACGACGATCGATTTACAGCAAGCGATCGATTTTCATTTCTCCAAACAATCATTAGTTACCGTTCTTATGCACCACGAAGCGACTCCTCTTTCATATGGTGGAATTGTAACAGATCGATACGGGAAAATTATTCATTTTGTAGAAAAACCAAAATGGAATGAAGTATGTACCGATTTAGTGAATACAGGCATTTACATTTGTCACCCAACTATTTTTGATTATATGCCACAACATCCACCTTACGATTTTAGTCAACATCTTTTTCCATATCTCGTTCAACACGAATATCCGATATACGGATGGCAAGCAGATGGATATTGGTCCGATATTGGCGTCATTGAGCAATATCATCAAACACATATCGATTTACTGAATCAACGTTTCGTTCCTTCTCACTATAAAGAAATTGCCCCTGCTATATGGGTTGGTAAAGGGGTTAAGATTGCGCAAGGGGTTAAATTAGAAGGACCGATTATGATCGGAGATGATGTACGTATTGATGACTACGCAACGGTTGGACCTTACACGGTCATCGGCCCACGTTCAGTGATCAGTAAACATGCATCGTTAAAACGATCGATTGTTTGGCCTGACGTATATGTTGATCAACATAGTGAATTACGCGGGGCGATCGTTGCTAATGATGTATACATCGGCAAAAAAAATGAAATATTTGATTATGCGGTCATCGGAGCAAAATGTAAATTAGAAAATAAAGTGAAAGTGCAACATGGAGTGAAAATTTGGCCGAATAAAACAATTGCCGAAAAAACGAAAGTGAAACATTCGATTGTATGGGGGGAACAACATACGAAAACGTTGTTCAGTGAACAAGGAATAAAAATGCGGGCATATATTGATGCCCATCCGCTATTTATAACGAGGCTTGCTTCCGCGTACAGTAGCCTATATGAAAAGGATAGTCGCATATTAATCGGCTTTGACGGCCATCCATTTTCGAGAGCAATGGGTATGCTATTTGCCGAATGTTTACACATGTATGGCATGCATACAAACATATATGAAGGTGGATATTTGCCAGCTTTTCGTTATATTGTCCCTCATAAACAGTATCATGGCGGTGTATTTATTACGATGGATGAACATGATGAAGCGATTGTTGACATCTATGATGGATATGGCTACCCGATCGATCGAGCGATGGAACGAGCTATTGAGCAACAAATGAAGCATGAACATGCTTGTTATGTGTCATTGACACAAATCGGTGAAGCGATGAAACAAAAAGAAAAAGACGAATTGTACGTTCGTGCCTTACGACAATGGATTCCTTTTTCGTCATCGGAACAATGGAAAGTAGTCGTTTGTAGCTCGCCTTTACTGCGGGAAATCATTGAACATACACTTCAGTCGTTTGCCATTCAAGTCGTTTGGACAGATCATCAAGACGACGAACATATTCGCAAGCAAATTAAACGGGAGCACGCTCATTTTGGGATCGTATTTGATCGTTCAGGCGAACGTTTTCGAATTTTTGACGGACAAGGAACGGCATTGACGAATGAGGAAGTCATTTCATTGCACGTATTAGTATCGCTTTTATTTAGTGAAACGAAAAAAGTGGCTGTTCCCTCTTGGGTCCCATCGATGTTGCATACGTTAGCAGAACGTTTACACGGCGATATCGTGTATGTCAAAGATGCGAGACGAGATTTTTTGTTTGCTCATCACCATGAACCATTTCATTTTTATTTTGATGGACTGTATGCGTGTGTACAACTGTTTCATTTGTTAGCTATTGAACGTTGTTCTCTCCGCACGGTTATTTCGTCCATCCCAACGATTCATTTATCATGCCGCGATGTTTATTGCCCATGGCATGAACGAGCAGCTGTCATGCGCAAATTGTTAGAAGAATGTTATGACAAACATGTTGATTTTACAGATGGCATAAAAGTGTATCATGAAGATGGGGCATGGACACTCATTTTACCAAAGGTAGATGAACCGACGTTAACGATTTATTCCCAAGCGACAAATGCTCAAAAAGCAAAAGAATATACGAAATACTATATAAAGAAAATTCGGCAATATCAAAACGTATAAAATTCATATGGAAATTGTTTAAGAAAAATGATATGATGGAAAGGTGTGATTATAATACTTTTGTTTGGAGGGAAAGAACGATGCGTGTAAATATTACGTTAGCATGCACAGAATGCGGCGAACGCAACTATATTTCAACAAAAAATAAGCGCAATAACGCAGAGCGCCTTGAATTGAAAAAATATTGCCCACGAGACAAAAAAGCAACAGTTCATCGTGAAACGAAGTAAGCAGTAGGATTTTTTTTCCTGCTGCTTATTTTTTTATGAAATAGGGGGAAGGATAATGGAGAAGAAACAATTACGACAACAAATGAAACAACGTCTCTTACATATGACAAAAGAAGAGCGGAAGAACAAAGAGAACGTCATTCACGACATATTATTTCAACAACATAGTTGGCAAAAGGCACACATGATCGGTATAACGATTTCAAGACAAATCGAAGTAGACACGATTTGTATTATTGAACGAGCGTGGCAAGAAGGGAAGAAAGTTGCGATTCCGAAATGCAATGTAACAACAAAACAAATGACGTTTCGAAAAATTGATTGTTTTCAACAAATAGAACGCACTTTTTTTGATTTATATGAACCGATTGTAGAAGAAACGAAAGAAGTACAAAAACATGAAATCGATTTGCTATTCGTTCCAGGCCTTGCTTTCGTTCGAGGCGGGTATCGTCTTGGCTACGGTGGAGGATATTATGATCGTTATTTAGTCGATTTTCCTAATGACACCCTTTCACTTGCATATGATTGTCAAATCGTTTCTGCGTTGCCGATTGAAAAGCATGATATTTCTGTCAAAATGATCATTACGAATGAAGGAATAATCATTTGTGAAAGCGAATTATAAAACAGCATAAGCGTTTTCATATTATACAGGAGAAAAAATTAACAAAATGTTAATAATTCATGCCCCATAAACTTTGTGAAACAGTGTACAATGTAAGTGTGAAACAGATAAACAATGCACATATTGTAAAATGACATATACGAAAGGTGGAAGGAACATGTCAAATAAAGTAAATCGTGTTGTTTTAGTTGGGACAGGTTTTGTCGGTTCAAGTTATGCGTTTGCCCTTTTAAACCAAGGGGTGACAGAAGAACTCGTTCTTATTGACATTAATAAAGAAAAATCTGAAGGGGATGCGATGGACTTAAACCACGGTATGCCGTTCGCTCCATCGCCAACAAAAATTTGGTTCGGTAATTATGAAGACTGCAAAGATGCAGACATTGTTGTGTTAACAGCAGGGGCAAATCAAAAACCGGGAGAAACACGATTAGATTTAGTGGAGAAAAACACGAAAATTTTCAAAAACATTATTGATCAAGTCATGGCGAGTGGATTTAATGGGATTTTTCTCGTTGCAACAAATCCAGTTGACATTTTAACATATGCAACATGGAAGTTCTCTGGCTTACCGAAAGAGCGCGTCATCGGTTCAGGAACGATTTTAGATACAGCTCGTTTCCGTTATTTGCTAGGGGAATATTTCGATGTCGATACACGTAACGTACATGCTTATATCATTGGAGAACATGGTGATACAGAATTGCCGGTTTGGAGCCATGCGTTTATCGGCTGCCGTCCAATTGCTGATATGATGAAAGAAAAACCACAATATAAACAGGAAGATTTAGACAACATTTTTGTGAACGTGCGCGATGCTGCGTATCAAATTATTGAACGAAAAGGTGCAACATATTACGGTATTGCGATGGGACTTGTTCGTTTAACAAAAGCAATTTTACAAAACGAAAATAGCGTGCTTACTGTTTCAGCTTACTTAGAAGGACAATATGGTCAAAACGATATGTACATCGGCGTACCAGCGATCGTAAACCGTAACGGTATTCGTGAAGTCGTCGAATTGCAATTGAATGAAGAAGAAAAAGAAAAATTTACTCACTCTGCCAATGTGTTAAAAGATGTAATGAAACGCGTTGGGTTGCAATAGGTTGTCTCATGATGAGGCAACCTTTTTATAATTTTAATGAGAAAAGGGAACAGTAAGCATGAGGAGGGTGATCATATTGAATGGAAAAACATTGATTGTCACTTTAGTCGCTGGGCTTGTTCTTTATCGGTTTCGCTATCGATTGTTGAATGAAATATTGAAGCGGGAAGCAGTTCAAAAGCGAGTAGTTCAATGGGGAATGTCTATTCCGTTTATTCGCCAACGTCTTGTACCAACATTGTTTTTACAAAAGTACAAATAGTTGCGCTTTGTAAAAGAGTGTGGTAAAAGAAGGGTATGATAGCGAAGGGAGAGGGAAGGTTGAGCATTCGCTTTGATTTTGTATATTGGCAAATGACGTTTCAATTTTTGCAGGCGAACTATGAAATCGTGTATTTATCGCCCGATGAACGAGAATTTTGGTTGCAGTCTACGCGTGAACGAAAAGCACCAATCGTTCGTCTCGTTCGTACGGACATCGATTGGAGCGTATCGTTAAAAAATGATATGCAGCGCGCCATGACTGCCGTTGATGAATGGCGGAGGCGGCAATTTCGCCGTCATCTTCAAGTCGTTAACATATATGTCATGATGTACCCTCCTGTTGACGATTGGGAACTGTACGTTCATCGCCCGTTAACGACTGAACGAGTACATATGAAAACATTTGTGATGCATATAAACAATATGTATGCCGTACTACGTGAACTAAACATGTTGTTTCATCAATCATTGAAAGTATATGTACCTGATGATTCTCCGATGTTACAACACGAATTACAAGCATTTAAACAACACGTGTTGTCGTTTGCTGAGCGATTGTATGAAAATGAACGGCGCATATTTGAACGTGGAAAAGCGAGATTTACATACGTATTTATCGCCTTGCAAATTGTGATGTTTTTTGTTTTAGAATGGAACGGTGGAAGTACAAATACGTTGACACTTATTGAATACGGTGCGAAATTTAACCCGCTCATTTTACAAGGAGAGTGGTGGCGCTTTTTCACTCCGATCGTTTTGCATATTGGTTTTGTACATCTGCTTATGAATACGTTTGCACTATATTATTTAGGCCCGCTTGTTGAAAAATTGTACGGTTCGTTTCGCTTTTTAGCCATTTATCTTTTTGCTGGTTTTTCAGGCTCGCTCGCTAGCTTTTTATTTTCGCCGTCTGTATCTGCAGGAGCGTCTGGGGCGATTTTCGGATGCTTTGGGGCTTTATTATATTTTGGAAAATCACATCCACATTTGTTTTTTCGAACAATCGGCATGAACGTATTGACGGTCATTGGAATTAATTTAGCGTTTGGTCTCGTTGTTCCAAATATCGATAATGCCGGCCATATTGGTGGCTTAATCGGTGGATTTTTAGCTGCAAGCATTGTCCATCTCCCGAAAGAGCGCGCCCGTCTTGGACAATGGTTGGCTGCTTTGTTCACAGCGGTCGTTACGGCAATTTGTTTATATATTGGCTTTCAACGACCGCCAGCAGATCAAGCGCAACTCATTCTTGCATTGTCCAAACAGTATATTGATGAACGGGAATACGGTCAAGCCGAACAAATGTTGACAATCATCAATGAACGAGATGAGCAAGCATATAAAGCAGATTTTTTACGTGCGTATATTCGTATTCAACAAAAAGATTACGATGCAGCGAAACGGTATTTATATGCTGCCATTGAAAAAAACGACCGTTTTCATGAAGCGTTTTATTATTTAGCGTTATTGTATGCAGAAGAAAAAAATTACGAAAAAGCAAAACAAGCAGTAGAACGTGCATTGCACATTCATCCAGACGATGAACAATATAAACAATTATTGTTTGAAATCGAGCAATTGCTTTAATATGATCAGTTCTCCATCTGCTGTTTCTGTCACGACAAACAGCTGGCTGTAATCTTTTTTAATTAAAATAAGCGGAACGGTGCTGCCGATTGGGGATTCCATCGAACCGTTCTGTTTTTTTATGCCTAAAAAATAATTTTTGTATAATCCTTCCCATAAGTTTCCGATCATCGTCTCTGTTTCATTTGTCGTTAAATCCATAAACGGCTGTTCATTATATTGAACAAGCTCGGTTAAGTACAAATGGTAATAATCGTCCTTTGATAAGATGGTTGCCATTTGGTTAGCAGCTTTGTTGACAATGGCTTGTGTTTGTTTATTTAATGTGCTAGCCCATTTTTTTTGTTCGTTTGTCGCTGGCTTGCGAAACGATTGAAGCGGTGCAAAGGATGAGTCTATCACATATAATGCATCTCCGCTCATTTTTTGACTACTTCGAATATCATTGCCGTTATGCAACTCTCCTTGATGGTATGAAATCGCTTGAAATAATCGACTTCCTTTTTGTTCGAGCTGTTTTTGTTGAATAAGTTTTTTTCCGTTTTCTTTCCATTTCGATTGGATAGCAATAAGCCGCCCATTAGCAAATAACAAAGAAATATCTTGTCGTAAGTAAGCGGTTCGATCGAGCGATGAAGTGACGATCCAATCGATGATGTAGCGTGTTTCTTTCTTTTTTGGGTGCAACGATAATTTCGTTTGAGCCTGTGTAAAGCGAACAGTTGGATCGATCGGAAAAAACATAATCGTCTCACGAGCTGGTCGCTCAAACGTTTGGATAATAACGACAAACACGAACAGCAATATAAAAAGTGATAATAGACGTTTCATCTCATTCCTCCGGTCAAGCTTACATTTATAAAAAATGTATGTGTGCATAAAAGGAAATATGTATGAATGAATGGCGATATGTCAAAGATGGATGGTAGTAAATGTAAGGTAGGTGATTGAAGTGAATCAAGTATCTTCACGTCTTTTAGAAAACGTTTCATATATGAAAGAAAAGCTTGGGGTAGGGAAAAGTTTTGACGTCATTTATTTAGATGTGCATTATGCTGGAAAAGATATGGCATTATTTATGATTGACGGATTTGTCAAAGATGATATTCTCCATTACTTAATGAAATTGTTATCTGAATTACCGGATGGGGCGTTAGATGAGCAACCGTTAAATAAGTTATTAAGAACGCATCTCCCATATGTTGAATTGGATGAAACAGATGATTTCGAAAAGGTCATTGATGGCGTGCTTGCAGGACCGACAGCTTTGTTCGTAGATGGGATGGCAAAGGCAATTTTAATTGATGCACGTACATATCCAGTACGCGGACCGCAAGAACCAGATATGGAACGTGTCGTTCGGGGGGCACGTGATGGATACGTGGAAACTATTGTATTTAACACAGCATTAACGAGACGACGAGTACGCGACCGTTCATTACGGATGGAATATATGCAAATTGGCCGCCGTTCAAAAACAGATGTATGTGTTTGTTATATTGAAGATATTGCAAATTCGACGATTGTTGAAGAAGTAAAACAATCATTAGCGAAAATTGATACAGACGGTTTGCCGATGGGAGAAAAAACGGTGGAGGAATTTATTTCGGGAAGGCACTTCAATCCGTATCCTGTCGTTCGATATACGGAAAGGCCAGACACGGCTGCTGCTCATTTATATGAAGGGCACGTGCTTATTTTTGTGGATGGATCTCCGAGCGTATTAATTACACCAGCAACGTTTTGGCATCATTTACAACATGCGGAAGAATACAGAAATAAGCCGATTGTTGGCGCGTATTTGCGCTTCGTTCGTTTTCTTGCGGTATGGCTCTCCATTTTTTTATTGCCGCTTTGGTATATGTGGATGAAAACGCCACAACTCGTTCCAAACGCTTTATCGTTCGTTGCAAAATCAAGTGAAGGAAACATTCCGTTGTTTGGACAAATATTGCTCATCGAATTTGGACTAGATATGTTGCGGATGGCAGCTATTCACACTCCATCTGCCTTAGCCACGGCGCTTGGACTCGTTGCTGCGTTAATGATTGGTGGAATTGCAGTGGAAGTTGGCCTGTTTTCTAACGAAGTCATTTTATATTTTGCGATGGCCACGATCGGGACGTTTGCAACACCGAGTTATGAGCTTGGACTAGCGAACCGGCTCGTTCGCCTTGCGTTGCTCATTGTAACAGCACTATTTGGTGTCGTTGGTTATGTTGTTGGAATTACTGTATGGTTAATGATGCTTGTGCGCATGCAATCGTTCGGTGTTCCGTATTTATGGCCGTTTATTCCATTTTCGTATCGCGGAATGCGCGATGTACTTATTCGCTCACCAATTCCGTTAAAAAATCGTCGTCCAACTGTCTTACATCCGAAAGATCCAGACCGGTAAAAATGTGAAAAATATCGCAAAGTCATTGTTCAGTTCTTGACGACCTTTTGTTTTCCTTATACATTTAGAATATGTGGATTGAAAACGCTTATACGTATAGGTGAAGAAAATGAAATCTGTATATGATGTGCAACAGTTGTTAAAAAAATATGGAACGATCATTTACGTCGGTGATCGCCTTGCTGATTTAGAGTTGATGGAAGAAGAAGTGAAAGAATTATTTCAAGCGCAGCTCATCGACGTGAAAGATTATCAAATGGCGCTCCTTATTTTGCGCCATGAAGCGCAAATTGAACGAGAAAAAAGAGAAAAAGGGATGAAGGAACAATGGAACAATGGTTAGTCGGTGTAGATTTAGGTGGAACGACGGTAAAATTAGCGTTCGTCAATATGTATGGGGAAATCATTTGTAAGTGGGAAATTCCTACAGATAAATCGGAACAAGGAAAACATATTACAACACATATTGCAAAAGCGATTGATGAAAAGTTGCGCGAATTAGATGAATCAAAAGAACGTCTTGTCGGTATTGGCATCGGTGCACCGGGGCCAGTCAACATGGCGACAGGAGACATTTATGAAGCAGTAAATTTAGGTTGGAAA
This sequence comes from Anoxybacillus ayderensis, assembly GCF_000833605.1. Classification (GTDB taxonomy): domain Bacteria; phylum Bacillota; class Bacilli; order Bacillales; family Anoxybacillaceae; genus Anoxybacillus; species Anoxybacillus ayderensis. Next base: position 270,247 of record NZ_JXTG01000002.1, read on the forward strand.
AACTTCCCTCTCAAAGATCGATTAGAAATGGAAACAGGACTTCCTGTCGTCGTTGATAACGATGCCAACATTGCAGCAATCGGAGAAATGTGGAAAGGAGCGGGCGATGGCGCGAAAAATTTAATTCTCGTTACGCTTGGCACAGGCGTTGGTGGCGGTGTGATTGTAAACGGTCAAATTGTTCACGGCACAAACGGTGCTGGTGGAGAAATTGGACATATCACTTCCATTCCAGAAGGAGGAGCGCCTTGTAATTGCGGCAAAACAGGATGTTTAGAGACGATCGCTTCAGCCACAGGTATCGTTCGCATTGCGACAGAGCGGTTACAACAAACGGACGAACGAAGCCGTTTGCGTGATGTATGGAACGAAATGGGGGGCGTGACAGCAAAAGATGTGTTTGATGCAGCGAAAGAAAACGATGCATTCGCGCTGCAAATCGTCGATGAAGTGACATTTCATCTCGGCTTAGCGCTCGCTAACTTAGCGAACGGTTTAAATCCAGAGAAAATTGTAATTGGTGGCGGTGTTTCCAAAGCGGGAGATTTATTGGCGCAAGCGGTTGCTCGTCATTTTAAACGTTTTGCGTTTCCGCGCGTGGCTGAGGCTGCTGACATCGTCATTGCTACGCTTGGAAACGATGCGGGCGTGATTGGCGGGGCATGGCTAGTAAAAACAAATATATTGTAAAAGCAGACGAGAAAATCGTCTGTTTTTTTGTCGAAAATTTGTCGGTAAAAAACGTCTTGCATTTTCATAAGAAAAGGTGTAAAACAGTCATATGTGGATGCGCGGCCTGTCTATTATATCGTTTATCGTTTAAGAAACAGTTGCTTTTTTGTTAAGAAAGTATTAATATTGTCTTTGGTTAAGATAAAAAAATGTAAAAAAACGGATGTTCCTCATACAGCATAGAATAAGCATCGGATGTGAGTGGATTAAAGGAGGGAGAGCATATGAAAAATTACCGTTTCGTTCTTTTAACGGTATTGCTTTTATGGTTAAAGACGTATTTAGTTTATAAAAATAGTTTTGATATAAAAATTGAGTCATGGAAGCAGGAGTTCATTTTATTTATTAGTCCATTAAGCTTCCTGTTATTTATTTTTGGGCTTGCTTTATTTATGAGCGAAAAACGACGGAATCGCTATATTGTAATTACAAGTTTCATTGTTTCATTCGTTTTGTATGCGAACGTCATGTTTTACCGCTTCTTTAGCGACTTTATTACCATTCCTGTGCTGTTCCAAACGAACAACATGGGCGACTTAGGAAATAGTGTATTTGAATTAATGAACGTTTCTGACATGTTCTTTTTCCTCGACGTTGTGTTGCTTGCTTGGATGGCGTATAAAAAAGTATCGATTGCACAGTATGTGCCTGCGACAAAACGATTCCGTCGCACATATTTTATTGCGACCGTGGCACTTGCGTTGTTTAACCTAGGATTAGCGGAAACGGAGCGCCCAGAATTATTAACGCGTACGTTTGACCGCGAAATGTTAATTAAAAACTTAGGTATATACAACTACCATGTGTATGATATTATTTTGCAGTCGCGTTCAAAAGCGCAGCGTGCATTAGCGGATAGTAGCGAATTAGCAGATATTCAAAACTACATTAATGCGAACGAAAAAGCACCGAACAAACAATTGTTCGGTATTGCAAAAGGTCGCAACGTCATCATCGTTTCGATGGAGTCGTTACAAAGTTTTGTCATTAACAACACTGTAAATGGACAAGAAATTACGCCGTTTTTAAATGACTTTATTAAACAAAGTTATTACTTTGATAATTTCTATCATCAAACAGGACAAGGAAAAACATCTGATGCGGAGTTTCTCATTGAAAACTCGTTATACCCACTTGGTCGTGGTGCTGTCTTTTTCACACATGCGACAAATGAGTATAACGCGACGCCAGAAATATTGAAAAACTACGGTTACTATTCAGCCGTATTTCATGCGAATAATAAAAGTTTCTGGAATCGTGATGTGATGTATCAATCAATGAAGTATGATCGTTTCTTCTCGATGACGGACTATCACATTACGGAAGAAAATTCAGTTGGTTGGGGTTTGAAAGATATTCCGTTTTTTGAACAATCTGTCGAGCATTTAAAAACGTTGCCACAACCATTTTATACAAAGTTTATTACATTAACGAACCACTTCCCATTTGAATTAGGGGAAGAAGATAAAATGGTTCCGGAGTACACATCAAATAGCCGAACGTTAAACCGTTATTTCCCAACGGTTCGGTATATGGATGAGGCGTTAAAAGTATTTATTGAGCAGTTGAAAAAAGAAGGATTGTATGAAAATTCTATCATCATCCTTTACGGCGACCACTACGGCATTTCGGAAAACCATAATAAAGCGATGGCTCAATATTTAGGCAAGGATGAGATTACGCCATTTGATCACGTTCAATTACAACGTGTTCCGTTGATCATCCATATTCCAGGTGTGACAGATAAAAAGCCGAAAGTGATTTCAAAAGTGTCTGGACAAATTGATGTGAAGCCGACATTGCTTCATTTGCTAGGCATTGATACACGCAATCAAATTCATTTTGGCGAAGACTTATTCTCAAAAGATAAACTTGATTTCGTCGTTCTTCGTGACGGTAGTTTTGTGACAAAAGATTATGTATATACGAAAAACGCATGTTACGATAAAAAAACAGGAACAGAAGTCGATGTATCTTATTGCGAGCCGTATATGGAGAAGGCGCGACAAGAGCTCGATTACTCTGACAAAATTGTATATGGTGACTTGTTGCGCTTCTACAATAAACAACAAGAAAATAAACAATAAGCTAGCTCTTAAGACAGGGCTAGCTTTTTTCTTTTAGCTAGCTATACATACGGACAAAAGTACCGTTCATACAATGTAACAAGGGGGAGAGAGCGATGTACGACTTTTCGACATTGATGTGTGATATCGAACAACTGCAACATCATTCGATTGTTCGTATACATGAAATTGGACGAAGTGTGCTAAATAAACCGATCATTGAATTGCAAATTGGCGAAGGAGAAACATATGTGCACATGAACGCGTCGTTTCATGCGAATGAATGGATTACATCAGCAGTTGTGATGGCGTTTGTGCGCGACTATGTGCAAGCATTGAAGGATAAGCAACATCTGTTTGGATACGATGTACAACCATTGTATAAAAAAACGACGTTATCAGTTGTGCCGATGGTCAATCCAGATGGAGTCGATCTTGTGTTACATGGAAGGAAAGCGGCTCAACATTATGAAGAGGAGGTATTAAGCATAAACGAAGGAAGCGAAGATTTTTCACAATGGAAAGCAAACATTCGGGGGATAGATTTAAACAATCAATTTCCTGCGAAATGGGAAGTAGAGAAAGAAAGAAAAGTTCCAAAAGCCCCTGCTCCCCGCGATTTTCCTGGTTTTTCTCCATTAACAGAACCGGAAGTGCAAGCGATGGCAACGTTGACAATGGAGCGTGATTTTTTAAAAGTATTGGCTTTTCATACGCAAGGAAAAGAAATTTATTGGGGATATGAACAATGCGAGCCACCCGAAGCGGAAGAAGAAGTGAATGAATTTGCGAAGTGGAGTGGGTATGTACCTGTTCGTTACATTGACAGCCATGCAGGATATCGCGATTGGTTTATTTTCAATTGGAAGCGATGTGGGTATACAATTGAGCTTGGCGAAGGGGTGAATCCGCTTCCGTTTTCTCAGTTTCATTCTATTTACAATGAAAGCATCGGTATTTTTATGACCGCCCTTGCTCGTACGTAAAAAGACGCCGATACGTTGGCGTCTTTTTAATGGGCAACTGGATATCCGTGATAAATAACAGTCATAATTGTAAACCAACCGAATACGGCAACTGTTCCGATCCCGAGCAATACGCCGAGGAAATTTTTCTCGCGCAACGAACGGATCACACCGTAAGCAGCGAGCAATGTGACTAACGTAAAAATCACGACTAAAATAATTCCTGTTGGCATAACTTCCCCTCCTTATGTATACCGATTATTCCTTTTTCATTGTAAACGTTTTTGTTACGTTTGTCGAGGTGCAAAACGTATGTTGTTCGTGTACAATGAGGATAGAATATACAGAAAGCGGGGAAATGAGATGAAGTGGGAGCGAATTCCTTTAGGTCCATTGCAAACAAATGCGTATGTGCTCGTTCATGAAAATGGGACGTGTTTAATTTTTGATCCAGGTAGCGAAGGAGAAAAATTAATTAAACATATTTTGGAAAAACATTGGACACCGTTAGCTGTGTTGCTTACACATGCTCATTTTGATCATATTGGAGCTGTGGACGATGTAAGAAACCAATGGTCGATTCCTGTATATGTACATAAAAAAGAACAACATTGGCTCACAGATCCAATGAAAAATGGCTCTTTATTATTTATGGGAGAAACGATCATTGTAAACGAAGCTGACGTGTTGCTTGAAGAAGAGAAAACGTTGACGATTGGTGATTTCTCGCTTCAAGTGCTTGAAACACCGGGACATTCACCAGGTAGTGTATCGTACTACGTAGAAGATGCTCAAGCGATCGTGTCAGGAGACGTATTATTTGCAGGAAGCATCGGTCGCACCGATTTACCAGGAGGAAATTACGAACAGCTGTTGCAAAGCATACATCGTCAGCTCCTTGTTCTTCCTGAAGAAACGGTTGTGTTATGCGGTCATGGTCCAGAAACAACGATCGGAGCAGAGATGGATACGAATCCGTTTTTAAACGGTTTTTAGGCAAAAAAAATTCCCTTCTCCATACAGAGAAGGGGGTTTGGGGGATGTTTTTATTCCTATAATGGGAGGGGATATAGTTAAGCTACTAACTTAACAATATAACAAATTAAACACTATGTCAATAGTGAAAAAAGGGTGCAGATAAAAAAATGTTAGAAAAAATGAGAAATCAACGTTTGTCATACGCAGATTACATGAAGTTAGCGTTGTATGATGAACAATACGGATATTATATGCAACGAAAAGAAAAAATCGGACGTGCAGGAGATTTTATTACAACGAGCAACGTCGGACATATTATTGGGCATGTATTCGCGAGCGTATTTATTCGTTTAATAGAAACATATGATGTTCCGCCATTTATATGCGAAATCGGTGGAGGAACAGGTCGATTTGCTTATGCCGTTTTAGAACAGTGGAAGCGCCAATCGCCAAACACGTTTGAAAAAGGCAAATATACGATCGTTGAAACAAGTCCGTATCATCGAGAAAAACAAGCGGAAACACTCGCTTCATTGATCGATCACGTACATATTGTTTCGAGTTTTGCTGAGCTTTCTTCCGCTTTTTCCGGCATCGTATTTAGCAATGAATTATTTGATGCTTTTCCTGTTCATGTCATTGAAAAACGGAACGGTCAAATATATGAATGTTTTGTTGCAGTAGAAGGCGATCAGCTTGTTGAACAGTGCGCTCCGCTTGAAAACGAAGAAATTGTTGAATATATCGTAGAGCGGAACATTCAGCTCGTTGACGGGCAACGATTTGAAATCCCGTTAGCGATGAAAAAGTTTATTTTTCAGCTTAATCAAGCGATTGATGAGGCGATCATTTTTACAGTTGATTATGGGTACACTGATGAAGAGTGGAAACATCCAGCACGAAAACAGGGCAGTTTACGTGGTTATTATCGCCATCAGCTTATTGATGATCCGCTTCGTTATCCGGGAGAAATGGATCTCACGACGCATATTCAGTGGGATGCGTTACGTTTTTATGGGGAACAAGCGGGCTGGTCATTTACTCATTTATGGCGTCAAGATGAGTTTTTATTGCAGGCAGGTATTTTGAATGAACTCATTGAACATCATGATCCGAATCCGTTTTCTGAGCAAAGTCGACACAACCGCGCCATTCGCTCACTCGTTATGGGCGATATTGGAAGAGCATTTCAAGTGATGGTTCAACAAAAGAAGATGAATGTTCCAATTTTTACATAAAAAAGCGATGAGGTGCACTCATCGCTTTTTATTCGCCCACGCCAGGGACCATCATAAACGTTGTCCAGTACGTAAATCCGGCAAAAAAGACCGTTAAATACGCACCGAAAATGTAAATGTACATTCTTTCTGTTAATTTTAAGTAGCTTAACAAAAGAAAGAATCCTGTTTGGCCGAGGAACAATAATGACGTTGTATGCATATGGCCAAGATAAAACATGACAGCAAAAATTCCTGTCCAAAATGACAAGACGCGGAACATACGATCCATATGTATCCCTCCTTTTCTGACCGTTTCCCTTACTTATTATAATGTACTTGAAATGGTTGTGTAAACGTTCTATTTTTTTAGGATGGCTTGATACGTACATGAATTACAGCCTGATGGCATAATTTCTTCTGTGACTAGTTCAGCGTTTGTAAACAATACTTCTAACATCCCTTTTAAAAAGGCATTATGCATATAACAGACGGAATCTGGATGTGCAAATGCAAGTTCTTTAAACGGACAGTTGAAAATTTCAAAATAAATTTTCCCTTGATTTTCGCTATAATGGAACGTCGGATAAAATCCTGCTGCTTCGGCCGCTTTTTGTAAAATGTTCATTTTTTCTTCCACACTTAACTGGTCAAGCGCTTGCATCGATTGAACGTGTTGTTGTACAAGTTCTTGACCAAATAACTTTCCTGTTTCATACAACGCTTGTTTCCCTGCTTCTCCGAGTTTCATCATCGCATGGATCGCAATTTTTGATAACAGCTGGTAGTCGCGAAACGGAAAATGAAGCTGAATGACATCATCAGATAGGCGGTATAGTCTGCTCGGTCTGCCGCCTTTTCCTGTTTTTTTCGTTTCGGATACAAGCATATTGACATCTTCAAGTTTTGTTAAATGAAGACGAGCGACGTTCGGATGAATATGAAAAGCATCAGCAATTTCTTGAACGGTTACTTCTTGATGTTTTCTAGCAATATACTGATAAATTTCGTAACGAGTCGGATCGGCAAGGACGCTTGTGATTTTTAATACTTGGTCCATTATGTCTCACTCCTATATGTTCATTCATTTACATTATAATACATGTATTTCCACAATGGAAATGCATATATAGGCCTTTTTCCCTATCTTTTTGTAACGTTCACAAAGTTTTAAAACAAATTACTGTACAAATATTAAACAAAAATTATACAATATGTATAACATGAGTGGAGAGAGGAGTGTGTTGTCATGCTGACTGTATATATGCACCCGAGTTGTACATCGTGTCGAAAGACAAAAAAGTGGTTATGCGCCAACAATATTGAATTTCGTGAGCGTCATTTGTTTCGTGAAACACCGACCTATGAAGAATTGTTGCACTTATTGTCATTAACGACGGAAGGAATCGATGAAATTTTAGCAACGCGTAGCCAATCATTTAAGCAACTTGTTGAAAATGTTGAAGAGTGGCCGTTATCGAAAGTCGTTGAGCTACTTGTGAAAGAACCTCGTCTCCTTCGCCGTCCAATCATCACAGATGGCAAACGGCTTGTTGTTGGCTATAACCCTTCAGCGTTAAAAAACATCGCAAAAAAATATCGTCGCGTATGTGTTTCATGACGTTCACCCGCACATGGGTGAATATTTTTTTTGAATTTTTTACGAATGAAGAAGGAATTTGACGAAACATGTTGAATAATGAAGGCGAAAAAAATAGGGAAAGGGGGATGACGTTGCAGGCAATTGAACAGTTAGCTGATCGCCTGATTGAAGAAGCTTATATTCTTCAAGCTTCCGACATTCATATCGTTCCGCGTAAACAAGATGCGCTCGTGCAATTTCGCTTAGGGGGGATGCTCGTTACGAAAAATGTGTTATCGAAACAGACGTGTGAACGTTTGCTTGCACACTTTAAATTTCTCGCTGATATGGATATTGGAGAACGTCGTCGTCCGCAAAGCGGAGCGATGGAAATGAACCTTGCCCACACGACTGTACATCTTCGGTTATCAACGTTGCCTACCATCTATGACGAAAGCCTAGTTATCCGCTTGCTTCCGTTACATTCATTTCTTCCGCTGAAACAACTCGCGCTCTTCCCTTCAATGGCAAAAAAGTTGCTCGCCTTATTAAACTATTCTCATGGGCTTATTATTTTTACAGGACCGACTGGATCCGGAAAAACGACAACGCTATACAGTTTGTTAAACGTATGTCGTCACCATTTTCAACGAAATGTTATCACGCTAGAAGATCCGGTTGAAAAGCGGGCGGAAGATGTATTGCAAGTGCAAGTAAACGAAAAAGCTGGTATTACGTATGCAGCAGGGTTGAAAGCGATTCTCCGCCATGACCCAGATGTCATTATGGTTGGGGAAATTCGTGATGCGGAGACTGCGCGAATTGCCGTTCGCGCCTCGTTAACAGGACATCTCGTGCTAACGACTATGCATACGAAAGATGCCGTTGGAGCGATTTATCGTCTTCTTGAGTTTGGTGTGCCATTTCAAGAAATGGCACAAACATTAGTCGCTGTAACAGCGCAACGTCTCGTACAATTGAAATGTCCGTTTTGTGAAGGAGAATGCTCACCTTTTTGTCGACAGTATCGACCTGTTCGACGAGCAGCTGTTTATGAACTGCTATATGGAAATGAACTGGCACAAGCGATGCGAGCAGTGAAAGGAGAGCAAGCGACATATATGTACACTCGGTTAAAAGATGTCATTAAAAAAGGAATTGCGTTCGGTTTTTTACATGAAAGCGTCATTGAAAGTTGGTTGTTAGATGAAGCGACGTTGTAATTGGTCGTTACAGGAGCAAAGTATGTTTTTCCTTCAACTCGGTAAATTGCTTAGTAAAGGGTATTCGCTTGCTCAAGCGATTGAGTTTTTGCAAATTCAACAACCTCCTGCAAAGCAACGCGATCTGGACGACTGTGTACACGCATTGCGATCAGGTGTGCCGATTCATGAAGTTTTTTCTCGCATCCAATTTCATTCTCATCTTTTAGCATATGTCTTTTTTGCCGAGCAACATGGACAACTTGCTCACGGATTGATAGAAGCAGGGGAAATCGGACAAATGAGGGCACGTTACGTTGAGCAAGTGAAACGTATGTTGCGTTATCCGTTATTTCTTTTTAGTTTTTGTATCATGATGTTTTTCATGTTTCAGCAAGTATTGGCTCCCCAGTTTTCTCATCTTCTTTCTTCGTTTCATGCTCGTTCATCTTTTTCTACTTTCATGTTTACTGCTACAGTATGGTTTCCGCGTATACTTTCTGCTGTGCTCATGATGTTCGTTTTCTTAGGCTTGTTTTATTTGTTTTTCATTCGCTCATGGCCCATTCATAAGCAAGTAGATTTGTTTATGAAGCTCCCGCTTGTCCGTTCATGGATTGTGTCATTTCATACGCAAGTATTTTCTTTACAATTAAGTCACTTGTTAAAAGGAGGGCTGTCTATTTATGAGGCGCTACAAATTTTTGAGCATCAATCCCACCTCCCATTACTGAAGGAAGAAGCGAAAATCATGAAACAGCAACTATGCGCAGGTGAAAAGCTAGATGAAATGATTCAGCAGCGGAAGTATTACGAAAAGGAACTGTCATTTGTCATTCGTCACGGGCAGTCGAACGGAGAATTAGTGCAAGAATTATTTCATTATAGCCAGTTTTCGTTGCAAAAATTAGAAAATCGTCTAAAAAAAATTGTATATATTACGCAACCACTTTTGCTTAGTTGTATTGGCGTTTTTGTTGTTTTGATGTATGTTGCTATGCTATGGCCTATTTTCCAACTGTTAAATCATATATAGAGGGGGATGTATATGAGAAATGAAAAAGGATTCACATTAATTGAAATGTTAATTGTATTAATGGTCATTACCATTTTAATTTTAATTACGATCCCAAATGTGACAAAACATAACAGTATGATTAATAACAAAGGATGTTCAGCGTTTTTAAAGATGGTTCAATCCCAAGTGAAAGCATATGAAATGGAGCATGGAACGATCCCGACGGTGCAACAGTTAGTAGATGGAAAATATATTGAAAGTAACCGCTGTCCAAATGGAAAAGCGATTGTCATCACGAGTAGAGGAGACGTTTTAGAAAGTGAATGAACGAGGGTTTACGTTGATCGAAATGTTAATCGTTCTTTTTGTTGTAACGAGCATCATGTCGTTTACCGTTCCACCGTTTCAGCACGTGTTAGCTGAGCGGCAGTTGCAATATTTTTTAGAACAGTTTAGGAATGATATGTTATATGCACAACAATATGCAATGAGTCGGAAAAAGACGGTAGCGATTATATTTTATTTCGACACATGTCGTTATCAAGTGAAAGAAGGAGGGACGTTTGGGAGGGAGCTCCTCGCTCGTTCCTTCCCTTCCCCTTTTCAATTTCAAATGGCTACGTTATCTCCGCCACTTTATTATTATCCGAACGGCAATGTGAATAAAGCAGGGACGCTTCTCGTTGCATACGGACATAAAAAATATAAAATCGTTTTTCAATTAGGGAAAGGGAGAGTGTATGCACAAAAATTGTAACGGTTTCACGTTTGTTGAACTGCTCGTTTCGCTTAGTTTATGGAGCGGTTTAATCGCTATGTTATTCGCTCATTGGACAATTGTTGTTATAGAACGGGAAAACAAAAAAATAGAGACGATTGCGAATGAAATTTTATATGAGGCAATGATGAATGAACCTCGTGTAAACGAAACGGTCGTTGTTCGGGGAAAACGTACATTTTTATTATTTTTGCGATCGAATGAGCGATGCGTTCGTTGGGAAGATTGGCTAAAAAGAACAAAGGAAAGATGTGAGCCATTGTTGCAATGATTCGAACAGAAAGAGGCTTTACGTTAATTGAAGTATTGATGTCGCTTACCGCCTTTTTAATCATTTTATCTTTATTGGCAACGGCATTTCATTTATCGTTAAACTATACAGCAAAACGCGGGAACTTTCACTATTTTGAATGGCTTGTTTTTATTCAACAAGCAAAAATGGAACTAAGGGAATCAAAAGACGTTCGGATATACGGGACAACGATTCAATTCGATAAATGGACGGGTGAGCGCGTGACGTACGAAAAGTATGGAACGATCATTCGTCGGCGTGTAAATGCTACCGGTCATGAAATTATGCTTCAATCTATTCAACATATATCGTATGAAAAAGAACAAACGGGCATTCGCATGCGAGTATTCACAGATAAGGGGGATGTATATGAAGCGTTTATCCCGTCTTTTCGATCATATGAAAAATGAACAAGGTGTTATTTTGCCGTTTACGGTCATGTGTGCGTTGTTTATAAGCGCTCTTTTTCTCCACGCTGTGGCATTGTATCATACAGACATACAGTTTTTTGAAGAAGAGAAAAAGTGGTATGAAGCAGATTATTTAATGAAACAAACGCTCATTCATGTGAAACAAACGCTTGCCAATGCACCGGAAAACGTGCCATCATTAAGCCAAACGATTTCATTTCCTCGCGGTCGGGCAACGTATCATGCAACGAAAAACGGAGCGGATGTTTGGTTTGTCAATGTATCATGTATAACGAATGCTCAATTTCGCTATGACGTTCAGTTTCAATTTCATGTATTAACAAACGACATTTCGGGGTGGAAAGAACTATACTAGAAAGGGAGAGAATATGAGGGCGATTTACTTAACAGGGTTTATGGGGGCGGGCAAGACGACGATTGGCCAACGATTAGGAGAAGTATTACAGCTACCTGTGATCGACACGGATGCATATATTGAGCAACAAGTTGGAAAAACGATTACGGAAATTTTTGAGGAAGAGGGGGAGGAGGCATTTCGAACGTACGAGCGTGAAACATTAAAAAAGCTTCCAACAGAACATGTCATTATTACAACAGGTGGCGGGATTGTCATTCAAGAAGAAAATCGTCAATTTATGCGCGAGCATGGAATCGTCATTTATTTACATTGTGAGTTACATGAATTGTTTCGTCGTTTAGCTGATGATACGACCCGACCGCTACTGATGGAAAATAAACAAAAACAAATAAAACAGCTATTTGAACAAAGACTTCCGTGGTATCGTGAAGCTCATATGACGATCGATACAACAAATCGTACGATTGATGACATCGTAGAAAACATCGTATCTTTGCTTAAATCACCTCGTTTTTGACGATACTAGCATCGAGGTGATGAACGATGGCAGGAAACGACTATGTTAAATTTATGACCGAACAAGTTGTGAAATATTTAGATCAACCAAAAGATGAACGGAAAAGACAAAGACAAGAGAAGAAACAGTTAAAAAAACAGCAAAAGCAGCCATTTTTATATCGTTGGTTCGGTGTCATTCCGTATGCCATTATGCTTTTATTTAAGCGAAAATAAGGCTAATACTAGCCTTATTTCGCTTGCAAATAAAATAACCCACCGTTAATAACTGAAATGTGAATTCTCGGTTCATATCTTTGTCGCAACGCTTCCTTTTCATTTTCATATTCTTCTTGTTTCTCCTCGACACCTTCATAAAAATGTTGCAGTAACGCTAAGTCTTCTTCCCAACGGGCGCGCGCTCCATCTGCCCACTCATGCGTTTCGGAGGCGATGAGACGTTCAACAAACGCTTCAAGACGTGCAAGTCCACTCATTGGCTTAATCAGTGGAGAAATCGTAAAACAATAATCTGGCACAGTGACGCCCCATTGTTTTTCTTTTAATACGTCGTAAAATGACTCGACGATTGTTCCGCTAATGAGATGAATACCTAATGATAATAAACGATCTTGTTTCCGATCGCATTCATATGAAAGCAATATGTTTGTATGAAGCCACGGATGAAGAGCGACAGATCGTTCGAATACTTGTTCATAGAGCCGAACGAACCGCCCGTTCATTTTAGCAATCGAAAAAATTTGATGAAGGCGTGGAGAACCAAAATGAATATACTCTCCTTGTTCGTGAATGGATCGTTTCGTGATGAGCGATAGTTGCAATGGTTCACCTACAGCACCGATGCGCTCAACATAATGCCAATAAAACGGGCGATTCATTAATTGTTTATCCATTTCGGTCGTGAGCTGAACACGTATATGTCCATCGCTACGTTCGAGAATTGGGCAATGGGTAGCGATAAAAAAACGTTCAAGAAAAGATTGGATGTCATCTTGCTGCATGTGTCCGTTCCTCCGTATTTGCTAAAATTTCTACAAAATTTTGCATTTTAATTTTCAGTTCTCCTTCGCTTTTTGATTGAGCAATCATGCGCTCCAAATGGTTCGAAAACGTTGGGGATTGTAGCTTCATTAAAATGTCATCTAATTCACCGACGACCCGTTCAAATAAACGAATTTTTTCGTACAGTAATGCAAATACATGTTCTTCGACCGTGTTGCGCACAACAAAATTATAAATGTGCACATCTTTTGTTTGTCCGAGACGATGAACACGCCCGATTCGTTGTTCTAGACGCATCGGATTCCAAGGCAAATCGTAGTTAATCACATGGTTGCAAAATTGTAAGTTAATCCCTTCTCCTCCTGCCTCTGTCGCGATAAGCACTTGAGCGCGATGTTGAAACAGCTCTTTCATCCAATCTTTTTTACTTCGTTTAAATCCGCCACGAAACGGTACAGAAGAAATACCGTGTTGTTTAAAAAACCATTGCAAATACAATTGGGTCGCTCGGTATTCTGTAAATACAATCACTTTATCGTTTATTGTTTGAATAAGTTCCAGCGCTTTTTTTGCTTTTGTATGTTCGGTGATTTCATTCATTTTTTGTAACAATGCACCAATGGTCGTTTCGATGTCCGGATGTCGCTCCATCATGCTTTTTAACGTGCAAAAAAGCGCTTCTTTACTACTACATATTTCACGCAATAACGTAATGTGTGACAACGATGTATCGGAAAAATGGGGCTTTGATTGTCGAATCGTCTCATATACGTTTCGTTCTGCTTCCGAAAAATCAATAAACATCGTTTCGACGTGCCGCTTCGTCCATTCAATTCCTGTATCGTGGCGACGATGTCGAATCATTACTTTTCGAATAAGTTCTTTTAAATGGGCATCATCATGTAATGTGCGTAGCTTTCCGTACCTTTTTTGAAATTGTTCGGCATTCCCTAAATGCCCAGGTTTCAGTAGAGAAACGAGATGAAAAATTTCTTCCACGCGGTTTTGAATCGGTGTCGCCGTCAACAGTAAGCAAAACTTCTTTTTTAATCCTTGGACAAATTCATAGTTTTTTGTTTTATTGTTTTTCAATTTATGTGCTTCGTCAATAATGACAATATCGTATGTTTGTTCATAAATGATATCCCGATGCGGTTGTTTTTTCGCTGTATCGATTGATGAAACGACAACGTCACATTGTTCCCATACGTAGCTTTTCCTTTGAGCAACGGCAGGAATAAAAAATTTTTCATTTAATTCTTGCACCCATTGCGAGACGAGAGAAGCGGGAACGAGAATAAGCGCCTTTTTCACAAGTCCACGAATCATATATTCTTTTAAAATTAATCCTGCTTCAATCGTTTTTCCCAGCCCGACTTCGTCCGCTAAAATGGCTTTTCCGTTCATTTGCTCGACAACTTGACGTGCAACATCGTATTGATGAGGTAAAATCGTTATATGTGGCAAATGTTTTGGCGCTTGTAGTCCATCAAACTGAGGAATAGTTAACGCTTTGGCTGATTCAAGCGCCAACTCGTACAATTCCCAGTTTGACCACGGACCGTCACGTTCGATGCGCGTCATAAATTCTTCCTTCCAACTTTTCTCCCAATGTACTGTGACGTTCATAAGTATCCCTCATTTTCCGAACATTTTCGTTTGAAATAAAAAAGAATTTACGTATTTTATTTATAAAAAGATGTTGCGACAAAAGAGAAGTTATAAGATAATAAAAAACGTAAGAAAGTTTATAAAATTGTTTTATTAAGTTCTTACATGTAGTGTGGCTCAAGAACGACAATTGTATACGGGCGGATGAGAACAAGGGGAGAGACTACGGAATGTAGCGCCGAAGGAGCAAGTGGCAACACGAATCTCTCAGGCAAAAGAACTCTTGTTTGACGCAGCTCTGGAGAGCGTTCACGAATGTGAACCACCCACGAGGACACCTATTACAGGGAAACTTTCAGGTGAAAGGACAGAGACTACCATATGACAATATGGGGGTCGTCTGTCTTTTTTTATGAACAAGGAGGGAGCATATGTTAAAAAGAACACCGCTATTTCCTCTGTATGCAGAGTATGGCGCAAAAACGATTGATTTTGGCGGTTGGGAGTTACCCGTGCAATTTTCTAGCATTAAAGAAGAACATGAAGCCGTACGGACGCGGGCAGGATTGTTTGATGTGTCGCATATGGGCGAGTTTGAAGTGAAAGGAAAAGATAGCCTTGCCTTTTTACAAAAAATGATGACAAACGATGTCGCAAAATTAACAAATGGTCGCGCCCAATATACGCTTATGTGCGATGAAGACGGTGGAACAGTTGATGATTTACTTGTTTATAAAAAAGGAGACGATCATTACCTTCTTGTTGTCAATGCCGCAAATATTGAAAAAGATTTTGCATGGCTTGAAGCGCATGTAGTGGGGGATGTTGAACTTGTCAATATTTCAAACGATATTGCGCAATTGGCACTACAAGGGCCGCTTGCGGAAAAAGTGTTGCAACGATTGACGACTGTTGATTTATCTAACATGAAATTTTTCGCTTTTGCCGATCACATCGATGTCGCAGGCGTTCAAGCGCTCGTGTCGCGGACAGGATATACAGGAGAAGACGGGTTTGAGCTGTATTGCCGAGCAGAAGATGCCCAAACGCTTTGGCGAGCGATTTTAGAGACAGGAAAAGAAGACGGAGTGCTTCCGTGCGGGCTCGGTGCGCGCGATACACTTCGTTTTGAAGCGTGCTTGCCGCTTTATGGGCAAGAATTGGCGAAAGACATTACGCCAATCGAAGCAGGGCTTGGATTTGCAGTTAAAACGAATAAAGACGTTGACTTTTTCGGAAAAGAAGTATTGAAAAAACAAAAAGAAGAAGGAACAACACGTAAACTTGTCGGCATTGAAATGATCGACAAAGGCATTCCGCGTCACGGATATGCGGTATATGTAAACGGTGAGCAAGTTGGTGTTGTGACGACAGGAACTCAGTCGCCAACGCTTAAAAAAAATATCGGCCTAGCACTGATTTCTACAGCGTATTCTCCCCTTGATACAGAAGTAGAAGTAGATGTTCGCGGGAAACGACTAAAAGCGAAAGTAGTGGCAACGCCGTTTTATAAACGCACAAAATAATGTGAGGAGAGAGAGTTATGCTTCATCGTTATTTGCCAATGACGGAAGAAGATAAGCAACAAATGTTAGAAACGATTGGTGTGCAATCGATTGATGAACTGTTTTCTGATATTCCAGAAAGCGTTCGTTTTCAAGGCGAATACAACATTAAGCCAGCAAAATCAGAACCGGAACTAATGAAAGAATTAATGGCATTAGCCGCAAAAAATGCCGATATGAAGACATATACCTCATTTTTAGGAGCTGGGGTGTATGATCATTACATCCCGACGATTGTTGACCATGTCATTTCACGTTCCGAATTTTATACAGCGTATACGCCATATCAGCCAGAGATTTCCCAAGGGGAATTGCAAGCAATTTTCGAGTTTCAAACGATGATTTGTGAGCTGACGGGCATGGATGTTGCCAACTCGTCGATGTATGATGGTGGAACAGCGTTAGCGGAAGCAGCGTTGTTAAGCGCAGCGCATACGAAAAAGAAAAAAATATTATTATCAAACGCAGTGCATCCGGAATATCGTGATGTCGTGAAAACGTACGCAAAAGGACCGGGGCTTGAAGTGGTAGACATACCGTATAAAAATGGTGTAACGGATCTTGACGCTCTTCAAGCAGAAATGAATGAAGATGTCGCATGCGTCATTGTGCAATATCCAAACTTTTTCGGACAAATCGAACCGCTAAAAGAAATTGAACCAATCGCTCATGCGCATAAAGGGATGTTTGTTGTCGCAAGCAATCCGCTTGCGTTAGGTGTATTAACACCACCAGGTCAGTTCGGTGCAGACATCGTCGTTGGCGATGCGCAACCGTTTGGCATTCCAGCCCAATTCGGTGGTCCACATTGCGGTTATTTTGCGGTGAAATCGGCGCTCATGCGCAAAATTCCAGGGCGTCTCGTCGGACAAACGACGGATGAAGAAGGGCGACGCGGCTTTGTTTTGACGTTGCAAGCGCGTGAACAACATATTCGCCGCGACAAAGCGACGTCAAATATTTGCTCGAACCAAGCGTTAAATGCGCTCGCCGCATCGGTGGCGATGACCGCGCTCGGCAAAAAAGGTGTAAAAGAAATGGCGACGATGAATATTCAAAAAGCGCATTATGCAAAAGAAGCGTTCGTCAATCATGGATTTGATGTCGTATTTACAGGACCGTTTTTCAACGAGTTTGTTGTTCGACTGAACAAGCCCGTAGCGGAAGTAAATAAAAAGCTGTTGGAAAAAGGGATCATCGGCGGCTACGATCTCGGGCGCGATTATCCAGAACTGCAAAACTGCATGTTAATTGCGGTCACAGAATTGCGCACGAAAGAAGAAATCGACACGCTTGTGAAAGAATTGGGGGATTGTCATGCATAAAGATCAACCGCTTATTTTTGAATTAAGCAAGCCAGGACGAATCGGATATAGCTTACCAGCACTAGACGTACCAGCAGTCGATGTTGCACAAGTCGTTCCAACCGATTACATTCGGCAAGAAGCACCGGAGCTTCCTGAAGTGTCAGAGCTTGACATTATGCGTCATTATACAGCGCTATCAAAGCGTAACCACGGGGTTGATTCCGGCTTTTATCCGCTTGGATCTTGTACGATGAAATACAATCCGAAAATAAATGAAAACGTTGCTCGCTTCGCTGGATTTGCCCACATTCATCCGCTTCAGCCGGGAGAAACGGTGCAAGGGGCGCTTGAATTAATGTATGACTTACAAGAGCATTTAAAAGAAATTACCGGCATGGATGCGGTGACGTTGCAGCCAGCCGCTGGTGCGCATGGAGAATGGACAGGACTGATGATGATTCGCGCCTACCATGAAGCAAACGGCGACTACAATCGCACAAAAGTCATTGTCCCTGATACGGCGCACGGAACAAATCCTGCGTCGGCAACAGTTGCCGGGTTTGAAACGGTGACGGTGAAATCGACGGAAGAAGGGCTTGTCGATTTAGACGATTTACGCCGCGTCGTCGGTTCAGATACAGCCGCGCTTATGCTCACAAACCCAAATACGCTCGGTCTTTTTGAAGAAAATATTTTAGAAATGGCAGAAATCGTGCATGCCGCAGGTGGAAAGCTGTATTACGACGGGGCAAACTTAAATGCGGTGTTAAGCAAAGCACGCCCTGGCGATATGGGCTTTGACGTCGTGCACTTAAACCTTCATAAAACGTTTACTGGTCCGCATGGCGGCGGTGGCCCTGGGTCTGGTCCAGTTGGTGTGAAGGCGGATCTTATTCCATTTTTACCGAAACCGACGGTGGAAAAGGGAGAAGATGGATACTATTTCGACTATGACAGACCAAAAGCGATCGGCCGCGTGAAGCCGTTTTATGGCAACTTCGGCATTAACGTTCGCGCCTATACGTATATTCGTTCGATGGGGCCAGACGGCTTAAAAGCAGTGACAGAGTATGCGGTATTAAACGCTAACTACATGATGCGTCGCTTAGCGGAATATTACGACTTGCCATACAACCGTCATTGCAAGCACGAGTTTGTCCTATCAGGAAAGCGGCAAAAGAAATTGGGTGTGCGCACGCTTGATATTGCAAAGCGCTTGCTTGACTTCGGCTACCATCCGCCGACGATTTACTTCCCATTGATTGTCGAAGAGTGCATGATGATCGAACCGACGGAAACGGAGTCAAAAGAAACGCTCGATGCGTTCATTGATGCGATGATCCAAATTGCGAAAGAAGCGGAAGAAACGCCGGAAATCGTCCAAGAAGCACCGCATACAACGGTCGTCAAACGATTGGATGAAACGACGGCGGCCCGCAAACCGATTTTGCGTTATCAGAAATAAAAAAAGGTGCCAGGCGTTTTGGCTTGGCACCTTATTTTTTCTTCACCTTTCCTGTCCACATTTTAAATCCACCTTTTAAGTGGTAAAGGTCGCGATATCCTTTTCGGTAAAGCATTTGTGCCGCACGGCCGCTGCGAAGTCCGCTTTGGCAATATAAATAAATCGGCTGGTCTTTACGCAATTCTTTCATGCGTAAACGCAGTTGTGAAAGTGGAATGTTACGTGCTCCTAAAATGTGACCGGCAGCGTATTCATCTGGTTCGCGAACGTCGATGAGTTGCGCTTTTCGATAACCTGCGCGGAACTCTTCTTCCGTAAGCGTTTTAACGACTCGCTTTTGGTAAAAGTATGTAATTACCGCGTACACAATGATTGCTCCGAGAATAATAAGAACTGTCGTCATGCTTACCCTCCTTTTTCATCGTTGCCACGTCTATTATATAAATGTTTCGTCCAAGAAGCAAAGCATTTTCCATTGACTTATTATGTTTGCTACACTATAAAATGATAGAGGAAAGGGTGGAGTAGATGGAAAAAGAAGTATGGCGATTTATCGACTCAGGCAATTGTTCCCCAGCGTTTAATATGGCGCTTGATGAAGCGTTGTTAGAATGGCATAGTGAAGGACACTTTCCACCGACCATTCGGTTTTACGGTTGGAACCCACCGACGCTTTCGATCGGCTATTTTCAAAAAGTCGAAAAAGAGATCGATATGGATGCAGTAAAAAAATACGGACTTGGCTTTGTGAGACGCCCAACAGGCGGACGTGGTGTGCTTCATGATAAAGAGTTAACGTATAGCGTTATCGTATCAGAAGCGCATCCAGCTATGCCGCAGACGGTGACGGAAGCGTATCGCGTCATTTCACAAGGCATTTTGGAAGGATTTCGTTTCCTTGGGCTTGATGCGTATTTTGCTGTTCCAAAAACAGAAGAAGAAAAAGCGGATTTAAAAAATCCGCGCTCGGCTGTTTGTTTTGACGCACCGTCTTGGTATGAGCTCGTTGTCGAAGGAAGAAAAGTGGCAGGAAGCGCCCAAACGCGACAAAAAGGGGTCATTTTACAACATGGCTCGATTTTATTAGACTTAGATGAAGAGATGCTTTTTAGCTTGTTTAAGTATCCGAACGAACGAGTGAAAGAGCGGTTGCGACAAAATTTTAAAAACAAAGCGGTCGCAATCAATGAGCTAACCGATCGAAAAGTGACGATCGATGAGGCGAAAGAAGCATTTTTCAAAGGATTTGAAAAAGGTTTAAACATTCAGTTGGAACGATATGAATTAACCGATGATGAGCGGCTGTACGTTCAGCAACTAGCGAGAAATAAATATGAAACAGATGAATGGAATTTTAAAAGGTAAATTTTCCTCTTGACAAATAAAAAACACTTGACTTAATTATCAATATGTAGTATGGGTTTTGTAAAAAAACATACTACATATTGATTTTTTTATTGATTATTGTTGTCGATATATGGTAGTTTAATGTAGTAAGATTATGTTGGAAGAGGAGAGGTAAACATGACGGTTGCGTTTTCTGAAAAAATGACGGTGAATGTGGACAAGTTGAATGAAGACATTCGCCTATTTCCACAAGTGCACCCGATTACTCCTGAGATGCACATTACATATAAGGGTGTGTCGCGCTTAGTGATGCTTGATCGCTATTCGTTTAAAGATACGGAAAAGTTGACGCTAAGCGTCGGGGATTTTGTCGTTTTAACAGTGAAGGAAGATCCGAAGTTTCCGGCGCGTGGGCTTGGGTTTATTGTCGAGTTGGATTGGGAGAGTAAAAAAGCACACGTGCTTGTGGAAGAAGAATATCGCCATGTGTTAGAAGGGGACGAGGCGAAAACAGGCATTGTCGTTCGTTCTCTTGATGTTATTGAAAAACCATTAGAAATTTATTATGAGCAAATTGCAAAGCGGAACGCAACCGGGCTAGCCGCTGTTGAGCAAACGGAAGAAAAACGGCAAGAGTGGTTCGAAAAGTTTTATGAACAGCTTGTCAGTCTAAATTTCGTTCCAGCAGGGCGCGTATTATATGGAGCAGGTTCTGGAACAGAAGTGACGTACTTCAACTGCTACGTCATGCCATTTGTGAAAGACTCGCGTGAAGGTATTTCTGAACATCGCAAACAAGTGATGGAAATTATGAGCCGCGGTGGCGGTGTCGGAACGAACGGTTCTACCCTTCGTCCACGCAATACACTCGCGCGCGGAGTAAATGGAAAATCGTCCGGTTCAGTGTCATGGCTTGACGACATTGCAAAACTGACCCATCTTGTCGAACAAGGTGGCTCCCGTTAACAAAACGCCATCGGCGGGAGTAAAATCTCGTGAATTGCTGGAACACCCTAAAGCCAATTGAACCACAACGTAGCTGGCAACGGCAAGCGTGACGGTGTAAAAATCAATTGGATGGAACAATGGGCGACCAGCAGCCAAGCATCTCTGGAAACGGAGATGAAGGTTCAGAGACTATCGAAACTTCCTGATTTGAAAATGGAAGGAGTAGACCATCATATTCGGTGACGAGATGATGGGGCACGAGACAAAGAGGCTTCCTCTTTGATGAGATAGTCCGATCTCTAGTGAAAGCTAGAGAGTGTGGCAGAAATGACCACACCCACTCAAATGAGTGAGTAACAAATTGCGTGGCGCCCAAATGATTATGTTGGCCGATTGGCACCCGGACATTATTGAATTCATTATTTCGAAAATGCAAAATCCACGCATTTTGCGCTATTTGCTTGAAAATACAGAAGATGAAGGCATTCAAAAAGCAGCGAAAGAAAAACTAAAGTTTACACCGCTTACTGAACAAGAGCGCGCGATGTATCAAGGAATTGTTAACTACAAAAACATCCCAGGATACGGCGGCTTTTCAGAAAAAATTATTAAAGACGCGGAAGAAAAGTTGCGGACAGGCGGAACGTATAGCGTGCACAATCCGGACTTTTTAACAGGGGCGAACATTTCCGTTTGCTTAACAAAAGAGTTTATGCAGGCAGTAGAAAACGATGAAGAATACGAATTGCGCTTTCCAGATGTTGAAACGTACTCGGAAGAAGAAATGCGCATCTACAACGAAAAATGGCATGAAGTCGGCGATGTGCGTGAATGGGAGAAAATGGGCTATCGCGTTCGCGTCTACCGGAAAATTCGCGCGCGCGAGCTATGGAAGCTCATTAACATTTGCGCAACGTATTCCGCCGAACCAGGCATTTTCTTTATCGACAACGCCAACGACATGACGAACGCAAGAGCGTACGGACAAAAAGTTGTCGCAACAAATCCGTGTGGTGAGCAGCCCCTCGCACCTTATTCTGTGTGCAATTTAGCTGCAATTAATTTGGCGAATATGGTCGATAAAGAAAAGAAAGTTGTGGATTATGAAAAATTAAAGCGGACGGTTGAAGTCGGTGTCCGCATGCAAGATAACGTTATTGACGCAACCCCGTACTTCCTTGAGGAAAATAAAAAACAAGCGCTTGGGGAGCGCCGCGTCGGTCTTGGCGTCATGGGACTAGCGGATTTGCTTATTTATTGCGAAAAAGAGTACGGTTCGGAAGAAGGAAATCAGTTAGTTGACGAGCTGTTTAAAACAATTGCGACAACGGCGTATCGTGCGTCGATTGAGCTTGCGAAAGAAAAAGGAAGCTTTCCGTTTTTAGTTGGTGAAACAGAAGAAGAAACGATGAAATTGCGTGAAGCGTTTATTCACACCGGTTATATGAAAAAAATGCCGGACGATATTCGCCAAGATATTTTAAAATACGGCATTCGCAACTCGCATTTATTAACGGTTGCTCCGACTGGATCCACAGGGACCATGATCGGCGTGTCCACAGGACTCGAACCATATTTTTCCTTTTCTTATTATCGAAGCGGCCGTCTAGGTAAGTTTATTGAAGTGAAGGCGGATATCGTTCAAGAATATTTAGATAAACATCCAGAAGCAGATCCGAACAACTTGCCGCATTGGTTTGTAACCGCGATGGATTTATCGCCAGAAGCGCATGCGGATGTACAATGCATTATTCAACGTTGGGTCGATTCAAGCCTCTCGAAAACGGTGAATGCACCGCGCGGCTATACGGTCGAGCAAGTGCAAAAAGTGTACGAGCGTTTATGGCGAGGTGGTGCAAAAGGTGGAACAGTCTATGTTGACGGTAGCCGTGATGCGCAAGTATTAACATTAAAAGCAGAAGAACATGCGGTCGAAGAGCAGCTAGAGCTTCTGCCAGAAGAACCGAAAAAGCGAGCTGTTGCGCTTGTTGAAACGATCCCAGATTTACGCGCAACGGACGTCACAATCGGTTCGGAAGTCGGAAACATTTGTCCAGTATGCCGTGAAGGAACGGTCGAAGAAATCGGTGGCTGCAACACGTGCACAAGTTGCGGTGCCCAATTAAAATGTGGCTTATAACGTAAAAAGGGACGGGAAAACCCGTTCCTTATTTTATTACAAAAATTGTATTTCATCACCTCATGCGAATAAACCATACTAACATTGAGGTGATTGTATGAAGCCATTTATTCCTCAGCTTGTTTATTTTGAGCCCGAAGCGCTGAATTATCCGCTCGGTAAAGAGCTATATGAAAAATTTACGAATATGCATATCGACATTCGCGAAACGACATCGCATAACCAAGTGCGCGGCATTCCGGGAGATAACGAGCTTCAGCAATATCGCAACGCAAAATCAACGCTTGTTGTCGGTGTTCGGCGCACATTAAAATTCGATACGTCTAAACCGTCCGCCGAATATGCGATTCCTCTTGCGACGGGGTGCATGGGGCATTGTCATTATTGTTATTTACAGACGACGCTTGGAAGCAAGCCTTACATTCGTGTGTACGTCAATCTGGATGATATTTTCGCTCAAGCGAAAGCATATATTGATGAACGCGCTCCAGAAATTACGCGCTTTGAAGCAGCTTGTACGTCCGATATTGTCGGCATCGACCATTTGACACATGCTTTAAAAAAAGCGATTGAATTTATTGGAGCGACGGAATATGGTCGGCTCCGTTTTGTTACAAAATATGAACATGTCGATCATTTGCTTGATGCAAAACATCATGGAAAAACACGCTTTCGTTTTAGCGTCAATTCACGGTATGTTATTCAAAACTTTGAACCGGGGACGTCTTCGTTTGACGCACGGCTAGAGGCGGCGCGAAAAGTGGCGCATGCTGGCTATCCGCTCGGATTTATCGTCGCTCCGATTTATATGCATGACGGTTGGGAAGAAGGATATTTTGAGCTGTTTGAACGACTGAATACAAATTTGCAAGGCATCGACTTAACGGATTTAACGTTCGAATTAATCCAACATCGCTTCACTAAACCGGCGAAAACAGTTATTCAAAAACGATATCCGAAAACGAAGCTCGATCTTGACGAAACGAAACGAAAATATAAATGGGGACGATACGGCATCGGGAAATATGTGTATCAGGATGAAGAGGCGAATCGGTTAAATGACACGATTCGCTCGTATATTGCACAATTTTTTCCCGAAGCGACAATTGAATATTTTACGTAAATAGTTGTCATGCTTGGTAAACATGTTATAATCATAATGATTGCGGATGTTTGTTTAGGAGGGGAACGTATGCCAACACCAAGCATGGAAGATTATATTGAACAAATTTATATATTGATCGAAGAAAAAGGATACGCTCGCGTGTCAGATATTGCTGAAGCGTTATCTGTTCATCCCTCCTCTGTGACAAAAATGGTTCAAAAGCTTGATAAAGACGAATATTTAGTATATGAAAAGTATCGCGGGCTTGTGCTTACTCCAAAAGGAAAAAAAATCGGTAAACGACTCGTGTATCGTCATGAGTTGCTTGAACAATTTATGCGTCTCATTGGCGTCGATGAAGAAAACATTTATCGCGATGTTGAGGGAATCGAACATCATTTGAGCTGGAACGCGATTGACCGCATCGGTGACTTAGTACAATACTTTGAGGAAGATCGGTCACGTCTTGAAGCGCTTCGCAACATTCAAAAGCAAAACGAGCAAGAACAGGCATAAACGCTTGTTCTTTTTTGTTTTTTTATGCTCAATCTCTCCCATTTTTCATACATATATGGCGAGGGAGGGAAGGGCATGGAGATTGACGGTGTGTTTTCTGGTGGAGGAGTCAAAGGTTTTGCGTTAATTGGAGCATATGAGGCGATCGAAGAAAAAGGTTTTCGTTTTAAACGGCTTGCTGGTACGAGCGCAGGGGCGCTTATTGCTTCGTTTATTGCGGCGGGATTTACAAGCAAGGAAATTGTGGACATGATCGAAGAAATGAATTTAATGGACTTTCTCGATGAGAGACATACAATCATCCCGTATGCATGGTTAAAATGGCTCGTCCTTTATTGGAAAATGGGGTTATATAAAGGAGAAAAGCTCGAACGATGGATCGCAGAGCAGTTAAGTAAAAAAGGTGTGTACACGTTTGCTGATTTGCCGCATGAACGATTGCGCGTCGTCGCTTCCGATTTAACGAATGGGACGATGCTTATTTTGCCAGATGATTTGCCGAAATACGGCATTGATCCTCTCCGCTTTTCCGTCGCAAAAGCAGTAAGAATGAGCGTCGGCATTCCTTATTTTTTTGAGCCTGTACAGTTAAAGACAGATGAAGGAAAGCATATTGTCGTTGATGGCGGCTTACTAAGCAATTTTCCGATTTTTTTATTTGATGAAGAGCGAAAAAAGCGGCCTGTTCTAGGCATCAAACTAAGTGCAAGACAAGCGCAAAAAGCAAAAAAGAAAATTAATAATGCCATTGATTTGTATGAAGCGTTGTTTCAAACGATGCGCGAGGCGCACGATGAACGATACATTTCGCGCCGCCATGAAAAAAATATCATTTTTCTGCCTGTCAAACATGTCGTTGCCACCGATTTCTCAGTAACGGATGAAGAAAAAAAGAAGCTCATTTCGTTTGGAAAAGAGCGCACCAAACAATTTTTAAAAACGTGGACGTATTAAAAAAAAATCGGGTTAAAAAGAAGCCCGATTTTTTTTCTTTCCTTTTTTTCCTTCAATGACTGTTAAATGAGTAGCGTGCTTTTTCTTTAAAGCGGTTGGGCGCGGTTGTTTTTTCGACGTCGGCTTCGTTTTCTGGTGGTGGAGCTTTTTCGATTGTTTTACCGCTTTTTGATACGAACGACTAAAGCTTTGTCTTTGTATCCATTTATATATGCCATAAAAGACAGCTGCGACCAATCCGATGAGAAACACTTGTTTTAACAACTGCATCGGATCGTTCCATAGACGATAAGAAAACCCAACAATAGCGAACACAATAAGCAAAGTGATAAGCGGGAATGGGCGCCGACGCAATCGATCCACCTCCTTTATGTTACACCACTTCTTCTTGCTCGTTCGTCGCTTCTCCCTCTAACTCAAGCAAACGTTGAAATGATGCGATAGCTACTTCCACTTGATCGTCAGTCGGTTCTTTCGTTGTTAATAGTTGTAGCCATAAACCAGGATAGCCTAACCAACGCAACACAGGAACATGCCGCAACGCGTTTGTTAGTTGTAATACTTCAAAAGACAATCCTAGTACAACTGGAATAAGTGCTAGTCTGTTTAGCACGCGCACCCAAAGCGGTTCGGTCGGGACGAACATGTAAACGAATACGCCGATGATGACAGTAAATAAAATGAAGCTGCTGCCACAACGATAATGAAGGCGAGATTGTTGTTGTACATGTTCAACCGTCAACGGTAAACCATTTTCGTACGCATTAATTACTTTATGTTCCGCTCCGTGATATTGAAACAATCGTTTAACAAGTGGCGTGAGCGAAATAAAGTAAATATAACCTAAAAGTAAAAGAAGTTTAAAACATCCTTCTACAAGTATTTGAGCTGTGTCCGATGGGAAAATCGGTCTCGTTAATTCAGCCAAAAATACAGGAATAAGGGTAAAAATAAATTTGCCGAATAGAAACGACAACACGCCGATCAGTGCAACACCTAAAATCATCGTCCATTTGGACGGGGTTTCAGCTTGTAGCGTCTCATCTTCGTTCGGATCGAGATCATATCGTTCGCTCGAAAATTGTAAATGTTTCGATCCGTTCGCACTTGCTTGAATAATGGCAAAAATGCCGCGAAGAAACGGAATTTTTTTAAATGAAGCAAGCGTTTTGTTTGTTTCGCGTGGAACGTGAAAATACTCAATCGAACCGTCTTTGCGGCGAATGGCCGTGACGGAATGATTGCGTCCAGCAAACATGACACCTTCAATGACCGCTTGCCCACCGTATACGTTTTTGCTCATAAGAAGACACCAACCTATTTTCTTTTTTCTTATATTCTACAAGAAAACGATAAAAACCTCTAGGTCGATGTATTGTTTGTATTTGTATTGTTTCCAAAAATGAGAAACGATACACATGAGATCCAACATTTTGGACAAGATAAAAACGGAGGTGATTACTGTGCAAACGAAAACAAAACAAGACGCACAACTTGAACAAAACAAAAGAGAAAAACCAATGCCCGTTTTAGCAAAAGTCGCGTTGATCGGTTTTATTGGGGGCGTGTTCTGGAGCTTCCTTGCATATTGTGCTTATTTTTTTCATTTTACAGAAGTGGCGCCAAATTTTATTTTGCAACCGTGGGCGATCGGTGATTGGAAAAACGGGGCGCTCGGTCAGGCGATTGCCATTTTGTTCATTGGGCTCGCTTCGGTCATTGCTGCGCTTCTGTACTACGCTTTCTTAAAAAATCGTCAAGGCATTTGGCCGGGGGTTGCTTTTGGCATCGGGCTATGGGTGCTTGTTTTTTACGTATTAAATCCGATTTTTCCGCAATTAAAAGCTGTTCCACAACTTGAGCGAAATACAATTGTAACGACGGTATGCTTTTACATTTTATATGGGATGTTCATCGGTTATTCCATTTCGTTTGAAGTTGCAGAGATGAGGCGACAAAAACAGGTCGATGTGGTAAAATAACCATATGTATTTTCATCAGTAAAGGGGGGAGAGGGGGAATGGTTCGATTCCTCCTTTTAAACGGTCCGAACTTAAATCGTCTCGGTATGAGAGAGCCGCACATTTATGGGCATACGACACTTGCCCAACTAGAAAAACAGTTAACGGAATTTGCTAGTGAATATGGGGCGGAGTTAACGTGCTATCAAAGCAATTATGAAGGGGCGTTAATTGACCAAATTCATCGGGCGGAATCGTTATATGACGGGATCATTTTCAATCCTGGGGCGTTTACGCATTACAGCTATGCATTGCGTGATGCAATCGCAAGCGTACAGACGCCAGTCATTGAAGTACATATTTCAAACATTCATGCAAGAGAGGCGTTTCGTCATCAATCTGTTTTAGCTCCGGTGACAGCAGGGCAAATTGTCGGACTTGGTATAAACGGATATCGGTTGGCGATTTTAGCGTTGCTTGATATGGTTGAAGGGAAGGGGAAATAACATTGGATAAAGTACAAAAACTTCGTGCGCAATTTGCTGAGCACGGCATTGATGGATTTCTTATTACAAACGAATATAACCGTCGCTATATGACAAATTTTACAGGAACAGCTGGTGTCGTTTTAATTAGCGAAACAGATGCTGTATTTATTACAGATTTTCGCTATGTCGAACAAGCGACAAGACAAATTGAAGGATATGAAATTGTGCAACATACGCAAACGCTCATTGAAGAAGTAGCAAAACAAGTTGAGCGATTAGGCATTCAAAAGCTTGGATTTGAGCAAGACGATCTTTCATATGCAACGTTCTCATCATACGAAAAAGCGCTCAAAACAACGCTTATTCCGGTTTCCGGTGCGGTTGAAAAGTTACGCTTGATTAAGTGTGAAGCAGAGATTAAGATATTAAAGGAAGCAGCCGAGATTGCCGATGCCGCCTTTCGTCATATTCTCGATTTTATTCGCCCAGGTGTCCGTGAAATAGACGTGGCAAATGAGCTAGAATTTTTTATGCGTAAACAAGGGGCGACAAGTTCATCATTTGACATCATCGTTGCATCCGGTGTGCGCTCAGCGTTGCCACATGGAGTAGCGACAGAGAAAGTCATTGAAAAAGGGGAGCTCGTCACGCTTGATTTTGGCGCATATTATAAAGGGTACTGCTCCGACATCACGAGAACCGTTGCGGTTGGCGAAGTAAGCGATGAGTTGAAACGCATATACGATGTCGTGTTACAAGCCCAGCTTCGTGGTGTCGAACATATTCGTGCAGGAATGACAGGGCGAGAGGCAGATGCGCTCACACGCGATTACATTTCTGCTTGCGGATTTGGTGAGTATTTCGGGCATTCCACAGGTCATGGACTCGGCATGGAAGTGCACGAAATGCCGGCGCTGTCGATGCGTTCGGATACTGTGCTACAGCCGGGGATGGTTGTGACGGTCGAACCAGGCATTTACATAGCAGGATTAGGCGGTGTTCGCATTGAAGATGACATCGTTATTACAGAAAACGGCAATGAGCGGCTCACTCTTTCACCAAAAGAACTCATTACTTTATAGACGTAGGAGGAAATGAACATGATTTCAGTAAACGATTTTCGTACAGGCTTAACGATTGAAGTTGACGGTGACATTTGGCGTGTTATTGAATTCCAACATGTGAAACCAGGAAAAGGAGCGGCGTTCGTTCGTTCCAAACTTCGCAACTTGCGCACTGGCGCGATTCAAGAAAAAACGTTCCGCGCGGGTGAAAAAGTAAACAAAGCGCAAATCGACAACCGTAAAATGCAATATTTATATGCAAACGGCGATCAACATGTATTCATGGATATGGAATCGTACGAGCAAATCGAACTTCCTGCAAAACAAATTGAGCATGAATTAAAGTTTTTAAAAGAAAACATGGAAGTATTTATTATGATGTATCAAGGCGAAACGATTGGGGTCGAGTTGCCAAACACAGTTGAGTTAAAAGTTGTTGAAACAGAGCCAGGCATTAAAGGGGATACAGCATCTGGCGGTTCAAAACCAGCAACGTTAGAAACGGGTCTTGTCGTTCAAGTTCCGTTCTTCGTCAACGAAGGCGATGTATTAATTATTAACACAACAGATGGCACATACGTATCACGTGCGTAATGGAAAATCGTAAAAAGAAGGAAATTCAGCTTGTTGACATAGTCAACAAGCTGAATTTCGTATATGGGATATTTAAAGTTTTAACACCATTCGGATCGTTTTTAACACATGACCATCAAATTCCTCATCAAACTCTTTCACAGCTTCAAAACCTTTAGCTTCATAAAAGGTTCTTCCGATTTGATTATCTTTTTCAACATTTACATAAATTTCATTTACACCGTTTATTTGCATCCCTTTTTGTAATAAGGCTGAGCCGATTCCCCTGCCTTGTTGTTCTGGATGAACATAAATAGCCCATAATTCAACCTTTCCATCTTCTCTCACTGAAGAAAAATTAGCAAATCCTACAATGTTATTTTCTACTTCAGCTACAAAAAGAGTAGAGTGTTGTAATCGTTGTTTCATTCGCTCGTCGCTGTAAGCCGATTTTAAAAAATTTTCTTGCACATCTGAAGGAATAACACCCTCGTAAGTAGCATTCCAAGTTATTTTCGCTATATCTTGAACTTGTTTTATATCTTCTTGTTTCATTTTACGAATGATGTATGACATCTTTAGCGTTCCTTTCAATATTTTATTTCACATGTTATTCAGTGTTCTAAATTGCTCGATTAAACCTATTAGCAATTTTACCATAAATTTGTTCAAATGTTTGTGCTTTTTCAAATAATTCTTCTTTTTAGGAAAAATAGAGAGTCACTATTATTGTATGATTTATCCTTTTTATCTGCAAACATATTTCCTGATGAATTTTTCCTTTCTATACTTCTGAATTCGCTTGTTTCAGCATACGTTGTACTAGCACCGTTGTACAAGGAGGATGCGATGAAAATTGATGCAACTGTTTGGACGATGGCGAGTTTACGTTTTTTATCTGCGGCCATTGAATTATGTGCAGCGATTGTCATGTTGTCGCTCAATGATGTAAAAAAAGCGATTGCGGTCAATACATTGCTTGCTGTCGTTGGTCCGACCATTTTTTTAGTCGTTATGATGATTGGTCTTGTTGCAGTGGCAAACGAGCTGTCATTGTTTAAGCTCGTATGGATTGGTGCTGGGGTTGTATGTATATTAATCGGTATTTATGTCGTGAAATGAGGGAGGGAAGAGGATGAAAGCGGTGTTTGATCTGTTGCCTAAGGGGATCGTTCATGCGATTCAATCATTGCCTATCGCTTCTCAATTTACGATTGAAGAAATTCGCATTCGTATTGAACGACCGCTTGAAGTCATTGCTGGTGGGAGATCGTACATATGTCCGCATGTCGTACAAATGGGAGAAGGAATCGAACTATTAAATAAATTAAGCCAATATTCTCTCTACACAATCGAAGAAGAGCTGAAAAAAGGCTACATTACTATTCAAGGTGGACATCGCGTTGGTTTAGCTGGAAAAGTGATTGTAGAAGACGGAAAAGTAAAAGCGATTCGACATATTACATCGTTCAATATTCGAATGGCTCGGCAGCAAATCGGCATGGCTGTTCCCCTTCTCCCTTATTTATACGATGGACGATGGCTCAATACGATGATTATCGGGGCACCACAAACAGGAAAAACAACGCTCCTTCGTGATATTGCACGCATCGTCAGCAGCGGGGTGACAGATCGGCGTATTGCTCCTCAAAAAGTTGGCATCGTCGATGAACGATCAGAAATTGCCGGCTGTGTCAAAGGCATTCCGCAATTTACATTCGGCTATCGCGTCGATGTGCTCGATGCATGCCCGAAAGCGGAAGGGATGATGATGATGATTCGTTCGATGAGCCCGGACGTTTTAATTGTTGATGAAATTGGAAGTGAAGCGGATTGTACGGCCATTTTGGAAGCGGTGCATGCAGGAGTTGGCTTATTTATGACAGCGCACGGTCGCCATATGGCTGACGTCGTGAAACGTCCAGCGCTGCGTCCGATTATGGAACAAGCTATATTTGAACGATTTGTTGAATTAACAAATGTCGGACGTCCAGGAACGATTCAAGCGATTCGTGATTCACATGGGCGCGATATATATCGAAAGATGGGCGTGATGTGAATGAAATGGATTGGAGCGATATGTATTATATTAGCAACGACATGGTCAGGATTTGAAGCGTCGCGACTTTTAAGAGAACGCACAAAACAGTTGCGCCAATTAAAAATGGCGTTGCAGTCGTTGGAAGCAGAAATTATGTACGGGCATACACCGTTAATGGACGCTTCCCTTCGATTATCACAGCAACTATCGCGACCGTTATCATGGTTGTTTGAATCGTTTGCGCATAAGTTGCAAAAAGGAACGATGAACGCTCGCCAAGCGTGGGAAGAAAGCTTGCATGAAGTATGGAAAATGACCGCCTTAAAAGAAGGAGAGTTTGAGATTATGAAACAGTTTGGCGAGACGCTTGGACAGTACGATCATGAAATTCAACAAAATTACATTCGTTTAACGATGGTGCATTTAGAGCGAGAAGAAGGAGATGCCATGGAAAAACAGCAACGGTATGAAAGAATGATGAAAAGTTTAGGGGTATTAACAGGCATTCTCATCGTGCTTTTACTCATATAGAGGAGGACATTCAAAATGGGTGTTGACGTAGATTTAATTTTTCGCATTGCTGGCGTAGGCATTGTTGTTGCGTTTTTGCATACCGTTTTAGAAGGATTTGGGAAGAAGGAATATGCTCAATGGGTGACGCTGCTAGGATTTATTTATATTTTGTTTTTAGTCATTTCGATCGTTCAAGATTTATTTCAAAAAATTAAATCTGTTTTTTTGTTTCAAAGTTAGGAGGGAGTACCCATTGATATTTTACAAATTGTCGGGCTTGGGCTTATCGCCACGTTTTTAGTAACGATTTTAAACGAACATAAATCGAATATTTCACTTTTGCTGACCGTTTTTGTCGGAACAGTTATTTTTTTATTTTTAATTGATCGCATTCAAGACATTTTTCGCATGGTTCAAACGTTAGCAAATGAAGCGCACGTTCAAACGGTATACGTTGAAACGATATTAAAAATTATTGGCATCGCATATATTGCTGAGTTTGGTGCACAAATTTCTAAAGATGCCGGGCAAGGAGCGATTGCTGGAAAAATTGAACTAGGTGGAAAGATTTTAATTTTAGCAATGGCCATCCCAATTTTAACAGCTCTTATTGAAACGATTTTAAGCTTTCTTCCGATGAAGGGGTGATGACATGAGGCGCGCTCCCATTTTATTTTTCTTTCTCCTTTTTTTCTTGCCTTCCGTTGTACAAGCATCACCGCCAACAAATGAATTCGTCAAACAACAAGCTGAACAAGTTGGGGTTGAATCGATTAAACAATATTGGGATCATATCGTTCAACAGTATGGAGGGTTATTGCCTGAAAGTCAAAAAGGATCTTTTTGGCAGTTTATAAACGGTGAGAAACAACTATCGCTCAGTGAATGGTTGCAGGCGTTTATGAAATTTTTATTGTACGAGCTGATGGCAAACGGAAAATTGCTTGGCACACTGATTTTATTAACGGTATTTAGTTTATTTTTACAATCGCTACAAAACGCGTTTTCACATCATGCTGTCAGCAAAGTCGCACATGCGGTTGTTTATATGGTGCTGATGATTATTGCGTTAAACAGCTTTCACGTTGCTGTCACGTACGCAAAGGAAGCCATTCAGACGATGACGAGTTTTATGATCGCTCTTTTACCGATTTTACTTGCGCTTATGGCGTCATCAGGCGGCGTTGTATCCGTAGCTTTTTTTCATCCGATTGTGTTGTTTTTTATGAATATCACAGGAACGATCATTGAACATTTTTCATTGCCGCTTCTATTTTTAGCAACGATTTTAAGCATTGTTAGTTTATTGAGCGAACATTATAAAGTAACAAAATTAGCAGATTTGTTGCGCAACATTAGCATCGGTTCACTTGGTGTGATGCTCACCATTTTTTTCGGTGTATTGTCCGTTAAGGGAGCGACAACAGCTATTGCCGATGGGATTGCGATACGAGCCGCTAAATTTGTGGCAGGAAACTTTATTCCGATTATCGGGCGAATGTTTACGGATGCGGCAGATACAGTTGTGACCGCTTCCGTCTTATTAAAAAATACAGTCGGCTTGTTCGGTGTCACTTTATTGCTTCTTATTGCCGCGTTTCCAGCGATCAAAATTTTAGTCATCGCTCTCATTTATCAGCTAGCTGCTGCGATATTGCAACCGATGGGGGGAGGCATCGTCATTTCCTGTTTGAGCGTAATTAGCAAAAGCATGATGTATGTACTCACCGCCCTCGTGATTGTATCGCTTATGTTTTTTTTAAGCATGACAGTTATTATTGCAGCAGGAAATTTAACGATGATGGTTCGCTGAAAGGAGAATAGACGTTGTGGGACTGTTGACTGAGTGGATTTCCCATATCATTACATTCATCTTGCTCGCCGTTGTCATTGAACTCATTTTGCCAAACGGTTCATTTCAAAAATACGTCAAGATGGTTGTCGGTTTATTGTTTATTTTCATTTTATTTTCTCCGCTTCTTCGGTTATTTCATGGGGATGTAAATACATGGTTTGCCTCAATTCAGCAACAACAACATGCAACGCTTGAAAATGACATTGAAAAAAAGAAAAAAGAAATACAAGCCTCACAACGTGCATATATTTTAGAACAAATGGCTGTCCAGCTAAAGAACATAGCGGCTGAGGAGTTGATGCGCACATATGGTTTAACGGTGACGGACATTTCATTAACAATTGGGGAGTCGGAACAAATCCCCCCTCAGATTGAGGCGATTACGGTGGAGTTAGCAGAAGAAACGACTTCTGTTGTTAAACCGATTCGCATTCCATCTTCGCCGTCGATTACAGAAAAACACGACGACATTGCCCGCTTTTTAGCACAAATGTGGGGAGTAGATCCACAGATGATTACGATTCATCTTGAAAGGAGGGAGTAGGGAGGGGTGAAACAATGGATTGAAAAAAACTTACTGATTGCCATTCTTTTAGCCATCGGCTTATCATTTATGATCTTTGGCAATGTGTTCAACTTTTCGCCAGCAAAACGCGTTCAACAAGAAACAACTCAAACTGTATTTCGTCAAACAGATGAAGACAAAAAATTAAAGCAAATTGCAGACTATGAAGAGCGATATGAACAACAATTAAAAGAAGCGCTTGAAGCGATTGTTGGCGTTGGTGAAGTGAAAGTGATCGTCAATGTCGATGCAACGGAACAAAACGTACTCGAAAAAAATGTAACCGTTCAGAAAAAACGAACGATGGAAGAAGATAAAGAAGGTGGAAAACGTCAAATTGAAGATGAATCAACAGACGAAAAAATCGTGATCGTACGCAAAGGGGACGGAGAAACACCGCTCGTTTTACAAACGAAAAAGCCAGACATTCGTGGTGTGCTTGTTGTGGCAAAAGGAGCCGATCAAGTACAAGTGAAAAAATGGATTGTCGAAGCAGTGACGCGAACGTTGAACGTTCCGAGCCATCGCGTCGCTGTTTTACCAAAAAAGTAAGGGGGAGAACATATGTTGAAAAAGCAAACGGTTTGGTTATTAACAATGTTTAGTTTAGTTGTCGTTTTATCGGTGTATTATGTCACAAGCCCTCAAGTGACAGAACAAGTGGCATTTGAGCAAAAAGAGGAAGCAAACAATGAAAAGGACTTAAAACCAACGGATGAAGCAATGAAAGAAGAAGTTGCCAACGGAGAAGAAGTGACAGTTGAACAAACGAATACAGCAAGCGATGATTTATTTACAGCCCTTCGCCTTGAAATTGAAGATGAACGAAGCAAGTTGCGCCAAGAGTTGAATGCGATTGTCGCTTCCAATAACGTATCTGCGGAAGAAAAAAGTAAAGCGATCGATCAATTACAACAACTATCGAATATTGCAGAAAAAGAAGCGGTGCTAGAAACGTTAATTAAATCGAAAGGATACGACGATGCGCTTGTTCGTGTCCATGAAAATCAAGTGCATATTACAGTGAAAGCAAAAGAACATTCGAAAAAAGCAGCGAACGAAATTATTCAGCTCGTTCAAAGCGAGATCGGCCGCGTACAAGATGTAGCTGTTCGTTTCCAAAAATAACCGGTTGCCCGGTTATTTTTTTTCGGTTGAAAACGAATTTTATAATACTATATAATAATAATTGTTTTTATGACCAGATATAAATTTTCTAACATTTTCTTATCATTTTATTGAATAATGGAAAAGGTGTGTCGTATCATGGTATTGTATAATCTTTTTCTACAAATGATGGGGCGAGGGGTGTAAGTCAATGTTGAAAATCCAAGAAATTCGCGAATTAATCCGATTAGTAAACGAGTCAAACATTGTTGAGTTCGTCTATGAACATGATGGCTCAAAAATTAAAATGAAAAAAGCTGGAGCAACGGAACAAGTTGTTGTTGCTACACCAAAAGTAGACGTGCCGCAAACAGCTGTTGTTCAACAACAAGCACCGGTGGCACAAGTTGTTGAAAAGGTAGAAGTGAAAGAAGAAGTAAAGCCGGAAAAACAAGTTGTTGCAACAGAAAACTTACATACAATTACATCGCCGATGGTCGGTACGTTTTATGCAGCGCCATCACCAGACGCTGCACCGTACGTGAAAATTGGTGATAAAGTGAAAAAAGATACAATTGTATGTATTGTTGAAGCGATGAAGTTGTTTAATGAAATTGAAGCAGAAGTCGATGGAGAAATTGTAGAAGTGCTTGTGAAAAACGGCCAGCTCGTTGAATATGGACAACCTTTATTCCTTGTGAAGCCTGAATAAAGGAGCGATAGTTATGATAAAAAAATTGTTAATTGCCAATCGTGGGGAAATTGCTGTTCGGATTATTCGGGCGTGCAAAGAGCTTGGCATCGAGACGGTCGCTGTATTTTCTGAAGCGGATCGTGAAGCGCTTCATGTTCAAATGGCGGACGAGGCATATTGTATCGGTCCGAAAACGTCTAAAGAAAGCTATTTGAATTTTACAAATATGATGAGCGTGGCAACATTAACTCGGTGTGATGCTATTCATCCGGGATACGGATTTTTAGCTGAAAACGCAGACTTTGCTGAGCTTTGTCGGGAATGTAATGTAACGTTTGTCGGGCCGAGTCCGGAAGCGATTACAAAAATGGGAACGAAAGATGTTGCGCGTGAAACGATGAGACAAGCTGGGGTGCCGATCGTTCCCGGCTCGCAAGGAATTATTGAAAGTATCGATGAAGCGATTGCACTAGCGAATGAAATAGGGTATCCTGTTATTATTAAGGCAACCGCAGGTGGAGGCGGAAAAGGAATTCGCGTCGCTCGAGATGAGCAAGAGCTTAGAAAAGGAATTACGATTACGCAACAAGAAGCGGCCACTGCTTTTGGAAATCCGGGTGTATATATTGAAAAGTACATTGAAGATTTCCGACATGTTGAAATTCAAGTGTTAGCAGATTCATATGGAAACGTTATTCACCTCGGCGAGCGCGATTGTACAATTCAACGACGTTTACAAAAACTGTTGGAGGAAACACCATCTCCTGTGCTTGATGAAGAAATGCGTCAAAAGATGGGAGAAGCAGCTGTCAAAGCAGCGCAAGCTGTGCAGTATACGGGAGCAGGAACGGTCGAATTCATTTACGACTATCGCAATCGCCAATTTTACTTTATGGAGATGAACACGCGCATTCAAGTCGAACATCCAGTAACGGAAATGGTGACAGGTGTCGATTTAATTAAAGAGCAAATTCGTGTAGCATCAGGTGAGAAATTGACGTTGAAGCAAGAAGATGTCACGTTCAACGGTTGGTCTATCGAATGCCGAATTAACGCGGAAAACCCTGCGAAAAACTTTATGCCATCGGCCGGAAAAATACAAATGTACTTGCCGCCAGGTGGATTTGGAGTGCGGGTAGATTCAGCTGCTTATCCAGGCTATACGATTCCGCCATATTATGATTCGATGATCGCCAAACTGATCGTTCACGCACCGACGCGCGAAGAAGCGATTGCCCGCATGAAACGGGCTTTAAGTGAATTTGTTATTGAAGGAGTTCATACGACAATTCCGTTTCATTTAAAATTGCTTGATCATGAAAAATTTGTCGAAGGAAACTTTAATACAAAGTTTTTAGAAACATACGATGTAATGAACTCTTAATGATAAAGGAGGGAATCCGTTATGTCTGAACATGTATTAGAAATGGAAAACGGTCATAACAGCTTAGGGAAGGTAGAAATTGCACCGGAAGTGATTGAAGTCATCGCAGGGATTGCGGCGTCTGAAATTGAAGGGGTAGCGCAAATGCGCGGTAATTTTGCAGCAGGTGTCGTTGAGCGATTAGGGAAAAAAAATCACGGTAAAGGCGTAAAAGTCGACTTAACGGACCGCGGGATTGTCATTGACATTTATTGTGTAATGAATTTTGGCGTATCGATTCCGACGGTTTCGCAAAAAATTCAAGAAAACGTCCGCCAAGCATTGTTGACGATGACAGGATTAGAGACAGCGGAAGTGAACGTTCATGTTGTTGGCGTTCAATTCGAATCGTCCAAAGCAGAGGCAGAAGTCGAGTAAAGAAAAGGGGCAATCTCGTTTATGAGATCGCCCTTTTTCGATGGGTGAGTGTTTTCTTTCGTCGAAATGTGTTATGATCATGGTATAATTTTCGACATTACGAATAGAAAGGGTTTTGGTCATGAAACGGCATACAGCAAGAGAGAAAGCGTTGCAAGCATTGTTTCAAATTGACGTGGGAGGCATTGAACCACATGCGGCGATTGCAAACGTCGCTGAAGAAGAGACCGATCCATTTATGGAAATGCTTGTTTTCGGCGTGGTGGAACATCAAAAAGAAATTGACGACTTATTGCGTCAACATTTAGAAAAATGGACATTAGAGCGCGTGGCGAATGTCGATCGTTCCATTTTACGCATGGCTGTATTTGAAATGAAATATATGGATGACATCCCGTTCAATGTAAGCATGGATGAAGCGATTGAATTAGCAAAAGTGTTTGGCGATGAAAAATCAAGTCGCTTTATTAACGGCGTACTTGCGAAAATAAAAGAAACATTGTCTTAAACGAATAAGGGGGAGAAGGATTTATGGCAGCACAAATCATTAACGGTTTTGAACTAGCGAAAGAAAAACGCGCACAATTAGCAAAAGAAGTCGAGCAGTTAAAACAACAAGGCATTGAGCCTGCATTAGCGGTCATCCTCGTTGGAGATCATCCCGCTTCACAATCGTATGTAAAAGCGAAGCAAAAAGCATGTGAAGAAATTGGCATTCGTTCGATTTTACTTACTTTCCCAAACGACATATCTGAGGAGTTTTTGCTAGAGCAAATCGCTCGTTTAAACGAAGACCAATCGGTACACGGCATTTTAGTTCAATTGCCGCTACCAAAACAAATGAATGAACTACATATCATTGAAGCGATTGCACCAGAAAAAGATGTCGATGGGTTTCATCCGCTAAATATTGGACGAATGATGACGGGGCAGAAAACGTTTTTGCCTTGTACACCGTACGGCATTTTATATATGGTTCAATCTTTGCAAGTCGATATTGCGGGAAAACATGTCGTTGTTGTCGGTCGTAGCAATATCGTCGGTAAACCGGTTGGACAGCTGTTTTTACGTGAACACGCAACGGTCACATATTGTCATTCGCGCACAAACGATTTAGCGGCGATTACGCGTCAAGCGGATATTTTAATCGTCGCTGTCGGCAAACCGAAGCTCATTACATCACCATATGTGAAAGAAGGAGCAATTGTGATCGACGTTGGCGTCAATCGATTAGAAAGCGGAAAATTGTGTGGGGATGTCGATTTTGACGATGTAAAAGAAGTAGCAAGCTACATTACTCCTGTACCAAAAGGAGTTGGACCAATGACGATTACGATGTTGTTGCACAACACGATACAAGCTGCGCGGGAACTACATAAATAAGCGAGGTTATTTTTGTGGCAGAAATGAGATATGTAACAGTTGCAGCGTTAACGAAATATATTAAGCGGAAATTTGAAGTCGACCCTCATTTGCAAGATTTATGGATTAAAGGGGAAATTTCAAACTTTACATATCATTCGCGTGGGCATATGTACTTTACTTTAAAAGACGAACAAGCGCGCATTCAAGCGGTCATGTTTGCGGGATATAATCGACAGTTAACGTTTAAGCCGGAAAATGGAATGACTGTACTTGTCCGCGGTGAAATTTCTGTGTATGAGCCGAGCGGAACGTATCAAGTATATGTAAAAGAGATGCAGCCGGATGGTGTTGGCGCGCTGTATTTAGCGTATGAGCAATTAAAAAAGAAACTAGAACAAGAAGGATTATTTGCTAAGGAACATAAAAAGCCGATTCCGAAATTTCCGCAACATATTGGCGTGGTGACCTCGCCAACGGGAGCGGCCATTCGCGATATTTTAACGACGATTCGTCGCCGTTATCCGCTAGCGAAAGTCATTTTGTTTCCGACGCTCGTTCAAGGGGAACAAGCTCCGTTATCGATCGTTCAATCGATTCAAAAAGCGAATGACATCGGATATATCGACGTGCTCATCGTCGGTCGTGGTGGTGGGTCGATTGAAGAGCTTTGGGCGTTTAATGAGGAAATTGTGGCGCGGGCGATTTTTCATTCGCGCGTTCCGATTATTTCTGCTGTCGGACATGAAACGGATTATACGATCGCTGACTTTGTTGCCGATTTGCGAGCACCGACACCGACGGGGGCAGCAGAGCTTGCTGTGCCGCATGTCGCTGATTTGCTTTCGCGTGTATCGGACCAACAAGCTCGCC
Source organism: Anoxybacillus ayderensis (assembly GCF_000833605.1). Taxonomy (GTDB): domain Bacteria; phylum Bacillota; class Bacilli; order Bacillales; family Anoxybacillaceae; genus Anoxybacillus; species Anoxybacillus ayderensis. The sequence goes on from NZ_JXTG01000002.1 coordinate 311,239, forward strand.
TCATTCGAGCGATGAAAGAGCGAATGAACGCGGAACAAAAACGGTTGCAATCGTTACGTTCATCGTATGCGTTTCGCTATCCGAAACGGTTATATGAACAAAAAGAACAACAGTTAGATATGCTAGTTGATCGATTGCAAAGACAAATGAACGATATGCTCAAACAAAAAGAACATAAGCTTCAACAATTGCAGCTTACGTTATTTGCTCATCATCCACAATCGCGAATCGAAAAAGCGGTCGATCGTGTCCGCACGTTAGAACAGACGATCGTTCGCTATATGAACGATATAATCAAACAAAAAAAATGGTCGCTTGCCACGGCGATGGCAAAACTCGATGCACTCAGTCCGCTAAAAATTATGGAGCGCGGATATAGCCTTGCATACGATGAGCAGGAAGCGCTCATTAAGACAGTGAAACAACTGCAAGAAGGGGATCGTGTTCATATCCGTTTTCAAGATGGACGTGCACATTGCATTGTTTCGAATATTGAGGAGGAAGAAGTATGACATTTGAGGAAGCGATGAGTAAACTTGAAGAAATTGTGCAAAAGTTAGAAGAAGGGGACGTTCCGCTAGAAGAAGCGATTCACTTTTTCCAAGAGGGGATGAAATTGTCGAAGTTTTGTCATGACAAACTACAACAAGTAGAAAAGCAAATGGAATTTATTTTACGAGAAGATGGACAGCTTGAACCGTTTACGGTGCAGGAGGAGTAAACATTGGAATCGTTATTGCGACAATATAAATCACAAATCGAACAGCAGCTTCCCGCGTATATTGAATCGTTACAAGCGCCTCAAACGATCAAAGAGGCGATGTTATATTCGCTGCAAGCAGGTGGAAAACGCATTCGTCCTCTTTTATTGCTTTCTACGTTACATGCGTTTCAGAAGCCAGTACACATCGGGATGCCAACTGCCTGTGCGCTCGAAATGATTCATACGTATTCGCTCATTCATGATGATTTGCCAAGTATGGATAACGACGATTTACGGCGCGGTAAGCCGACAAACCATAAAGTGTTCGGTGAAGCGAATGCCATTTTAGCGGGCGACGCGCTACTGACATACGCTTTTCAAGTTGTAGCAGATGACGAAGCCATCTCATCTGACGTAAAAGTTCGTCTTATTTCGGAATTAGCGAAAGCAGCTGGACCGGAAGGAATGGTCGGAGGACAAGTAGCTGACCTTGAAGGAGAAGGAAAAACGATTAGTTTGCAGCAACTAGAATACATTCACCGCCATAAAACGGGAAAGTTGTTGCAATACAGCGTTCGGGCAGGTGCAATATTAGGAGAAGCAACGGAACGACAATTAACATTGTTAACAGCGTTTGCCGATCATCTCGGTTTAGCGTTTCAAATTCGTGACGACATTTTAGACATTGAAGGAGACGAGCAAAAAATCGGGAAAAAAGTAGGAAGCGACATCGAAAATGATAAATCGACGTATCCTTCTCTTTTGACGCTTGATGGAGCAAAGAAAAAACTTCATGACCATATGAAAGAAGCGCGCACACTTCTTCACGAAGCTGAAATCGATGCGCCGCTATTACATTACATTTGCGATGTTATCGAAACGCGCGATCATTAATAGCATTGAGGAAAGAAGCAACATGTGATATAGTGGAAAAGAAATGTTAGCCGTTCACACGTTCGTGTAAGCGGCTCTTTTTTGCGTGTAAACATGTTTGCTTGTATAATTAAAAATACAAAAAGCTGTATGATATAAGTTGTGATAGCTTACATGAAAGAGAGTGGTCGCGTTGGATGTTACAGCGATTCAAAATCCGAAATTTTTAAAGCACATGTCAAATGAACAGCTCGTTCAATTAAGCGAGCAAATTCGACAATTTTTAATTGAAAAATTATCAAAAACAGGTGGACATATTGGACCGAATTTAGGGGTCGTCGAATTGACGATTGCGCTCCATAAAGTGTTCGACAGCCCAAAAGATAAGCTCATTTGGGACGTTGGGCATCAATCGTACGTGCATAAAATTTTAACAGGTCGCGCAAATCAGTTTGATACGTTGCGGCAATATAAAGGGTTATGTGGTTTTCCGAAACGAAGTGAAAGTGAACACGACGTATGGGAGACAGGACATAGCTCGACATCGTTGTCCGCAGCCATGGGAATGGCGATTGCACGCGATTTAAAAGGGACGGACGAATATATCGTTCCGATTATTGGAGATGGAGCATTAACAGGCGGAATGGCACTAGAAGCGTTAAACCATATCGGACACGAGAAAAAAGATATTATCGTTATTTTAAACGATAACGAAATGTCGATTGCTCCAAACGTCGGTGCGCTTCACAACGTGCTTGGGCGTCTGCGTACAGCAGGGAAGTACCATTGGGTAAAAGATGAATTAGAAATGTTATTAAAGAAAATTCCAGCTGTCGGTGGAAAGCTTGCAGCAACAGCGGAACGAGTGAAAGATAGCATCAAGTATTTGCTCGTTTCAGGCGTGTTTTTTGAAGAGTTAGGTTTTACGTATTTTGGACCGGTGGATGGTCATCATTTTGAAGATTTATTTGAAACTTTACATTATGCGAAAAAGACGAAAGGGCCTGTTCTTGTTCACGTCATTACGAAAAAAGGAAAAGGGTACCACCCAGCAGAAAACGATAAAGTGGGAACGTGGCACGGAACGGGACCGTATAAAATTGAAACAGGTGATTTCATCCAATCAAAACAATCTGCTCCTTCTTGGAGCGCGCTCGTTAGCGAAACGGTACGTAAATTAGCGCGCGAAGATCGTCGCATCGTTGCCATTACACCAGCCATGCCGGTTGGATCAAAATTAGAAGGGTTTGCAAGTGAATTTCCGGAGCGCATGTATGACGTCGGTATCGCTGAACAACATGCGGCGACGATGGCTGCCGGTTTAGCCACGCAAGGGATGAAACCGTTTTTAGCGATTTACTCAACCTTTTTACAACGCGCATATGACCAAGTCGTTCACGATATTTGTCGCCAAAACTTAAACGTGTTTCTTGGAATCGACCGAGCGGGGCTTGTTGGTGCTGACGGGGAAACGCACCAAGGTGTGTTTGATATCGCCTTTTTACGTCACATTCCAAACATCGTATTAATGATGCCAAAAGATGAAAATGAAGGGCAACATATGGTATATACAGCCATTCAATACGATGATGGCCCGATTGCGATGCGTTTTCCGCGCGGAAACGGTTTCGGTGTGCCGATGGATAAACAATTAAAAAACATTCCGATTGGCACATGGGAAGTGTTGCGTGAAGGAACAGATGTTTCCATTTTAACGTTTGGTACGACGATTCCGATGGCGCTTCAAGCGGCTGAGCGCTTGGCGAATGACGGCATTTCTGTGCAAGTTGTGAATGCTCGTTTTATTAAGCCGCTAGATGAACAAATGTTGCACACGTTGCTACAAAAAAATATGCCGTTACTCACGATTGAAGAAGCGGTGTTGCAAGGTGGATTTGGTAGCGCGGTACTTGAATTTGCTCATGATCACGGGTATCATGGGGCGATTATTGATCGAATGGGCATTCCGGACCGTTTTATTGAACATGGCGGTGTGTCGCAACTTCTTGAAGAAATTGGACTAACGACAGAACATGTAATGGAACGAATTTGTTTATTAACTCCGAAAAAAAGAAAAAGGGCATGAGAGATGAAAGGGAAGAAAGAACGTTTAGATGTATTGCTTGTCGAACGCGGATTGGCTGAAACGCGCGAAAAGGCGAAGCGAACAATTATGGCTGGCCTTGTGTATTCAAACGAAATGCGGCTTGACAAACCAGGGGAAAAAGTTCCCGTGGACATTCCGCTAACGGTGAAAGGAAATGCGCTACCGTATGTAAGTCGCGGTGGGCTAAAACTTGAAAAAGCGTTACAAATGTTCGCGCTTGAAGTAAAAGATAAGATTATGGTTGACATTGGTGCATCGACAGGCGGATTTACGGACTGTGCGTTGCAAAATGGAGTGAAGTTGTCGTACGCTCTTGATGTGGGATACAATCAGCTCGCATGGAAACTGCGCCAAGATGAACGTGTTGTAGTCATGGAGCGGACGAACTTTCGTTATGTGACGCCGAGTGATTTTCAACACGGCTTACCAAACTTTGCAACGATCGATGTGTCGTTTATTTCATTAAAATTAATTTTACCCGTCTTAAAAACGATTTTAGTGCCGCATAGCGATATCGTTGCTTTAGTCAAACCGCAATTTGAAGCGGGAAAAGAGTTTGTCGGAAAAAAGGGGATTGTCCGCGATGCACGTGTTCATGTGCACGTACTTGAAACAATTACTGCATTTGCGCAACAAGAAGGGTACGACATTATTGGGCTAACCCACTCGCCGATTACAGGCGGTGACGGAAATATTGAATTTTTGCTTCATTTACGTTGGGAAGGCAAAGAAGAAGTAGGAGAAAATCGCTTGACTGTTTCTCCAGAAGAAGTAGTTGCCAGGGCACACGGCGAGTTGAAAGAAAATAAAGAACATGCGGGGGAATAACGATCGGTTATTCCCTCTTGTTTGCTCGTCTGTCGTTCGGTAACATAGAAGTATAAATATGCATATGTTATACACACGAAAGAGGTGTTTTCGTTGAATAAAGGACAACGTCATATTAAAATTCGTGAAATTATTTCAAATCATGATATTGAAACACAAGATGAGCTTGTTGATATGTTGCGCAAAGAAGGTTTTAACGTCACGCAAGCAACGGTGTCTCGTGACATTAAAGAACTTCATTTAGTAAAAGTGCCGATGATGGATGGGCGATATAAATATAGCCTACCTGCTGATCAACGATTTAATCCGCTGCAAAAATTAAAGCGAGCGCTGATGGATGCGTTTGTGAAAATTGATGGAGCTGGTCATTTGCTTGTCATGAAGACGTTGCCGGGCAATGCACATGCCATTGGTGTGCTTCTTGATCATTTAGAGTGGGATGAAATTGTTGGAACGATTTGTGGCGATGATACGTGTTTAATTATTTGCCGCACGCCAGAAGATACAGAAGTCATTTCTAAACGATTGTTGGACATGCTGTAATAAAGGTGTGAATGTGACATGTTAGCAGAGTTATCCATTAAAAATTTTGCGATTATTGAATCGCTCTCGCTTTCGTTTGAAAAAGGATTAACGGTTTTAACAGGGGAAACGGGAGCGGGAAAATCGATTATTATTGATGCGATTCATTTATTAATTGGCGGACGAGGTTCCGCAGAGTTTGTTCGATACGGGGAAACAAAAGCGGAAATTGAAGGATTGTTTTTGCTTGAACAAGATGACCATCCGTGTTATAGCAAATGTGCGGAGCTCGGCATCGATATAAGCGACGGCATGATTGTGCTTCGACGAGAGCTAACAGTAAACGGAAAAAGTGTTTGCCGGGTCAATGGAAAATTAGTAACGATTGCGACGTTGCGCGAAATTGGTTCAACGCTCGTGGATATTCACGGGCAACATGAGCATCAAGAGTTGCTCGATGAAAGTAAACACTTACACTTATTAGACGAATATGGGGGCGAGCATATTCGTGACGCGTTAGAAGAATACGGAGCATTATATGCTACATATGAACGAGTGAAGCGTCAACTGCAAAAATTAAATGAAAATGAGCAACAAATGGCACATCGATTAGATTTGTTAACATTTCAGTTAGATGAAATTCAAAAAGCAGATTTGCAAATAGATGAAGATGAACGGCTGATGGAAGAACGCCGAAAAATCGTTAACTTCCAAAAAATATACGAGGCGTTACAAAGCAGTTATGAGGCGCTTTATGGGGAGCAACGTGGACTAGATTGGATTGGATTAGCGATGAACCATTTAGATCATGTGAGCGATATCGATGCATCAGTGAAACAAGCTCAAGAAGTCGTATCGAATTGTTATTACTTGTTAGAAGAAGTCGCTCACCAACTACGTGAACAGTTAGATCAGTTAGAATACGATCCGCTTCGACTTGACGAAATTGAAAGTCGCTTAAATGAAATTAATCATTTAAAACGAAAATACGGTCAAACGGTGCGCGACATTTTAGAATATGCCGCAAAAGTAGAAGAGGAAATCGAAACGATTCAGCATCGCGACGATCATATTCATAAATTACAGACTGAACTTCAATCCATTACGGCTGATTTGCTCGTTGAAGCGAAACATATTAGCGAATTGCGCATGCAATATGCGAAACAACTCATCGATGACATTCATCAAGAGCTAAAAGATTTATACATGGAAAAAACGACGTTTGATGTCGTTTTTCGAAAACGTCAAGGATCGTACGATGATCCGCTGCTCGATGGAACACCTGTCAAGTTGCAGGCGAACGGAATGGATGAAGTTGAGTTTTACATTTCGACAAACCCTGGAGAACCGTTAAAGCCGCTTGCGAAAGTGGCATCGGGTGGGGAGTTATCGCGCATGATGCTTGCTTTGAAAAGTATTTTTTCTAAACATCAAGGTGTGACATCCATTATTTTTGATGAAGTAGATACAGGAGTAAGTGGGCGCGTCGCTCAAGCCATTGCGGAAAAAATTTATCGCGTCGCACGTCATTCTCAAGTATTATGCATTTCGCACTTGCCGCAAGTTGCAGCGATGGCAGATACGCATTTATTTATCGAAAAAGAAACGATCGATGGACGGACGAAGACGACTGTCGAGGCGTTAAACGAAGAAGAAAAAATTAACGAAATAAGCCGGATGATTTCTGGGGTGGAAATTACAGAACTGACGAAACAGCATGCACGTGAGTTGTTACAATTAGCGGAAAAAATCAAAAATGAAACAGTATGAATACCAACATTGGCATTGTTTTTTCGTTTTATTCGGTTATATTTCATTTGTTTCAGGCAACATTAAATAGTGTAGGATTCGGTGTGTACGTAGGAACGAGGAGAGTGAAGACTTTGGATTTTGACAAATTAAGAAAAGGAATAGGTGCATTTCTCCTTGTTTCTTTTATCGTTCTAAGTATGACAACACCATTTCAAAAATATGTAAACATTCCGAAACAACTTATGTTATTTCAAGGACAAACGGCGCATGTACCTGTATTTGGTTCTGTTCAAACGATAACGACAGGCGCTGTTTCTGTTCAGCAAAAAGAAAAATTAGCGATTAGCGGGGAACATGTCGGAGAAAGCGATGTCATTTTACAAATGGCAGGATTCCCGATTAAACAAGTAAACGTAAAAGTATTACCGGATTTTAAAGTCGTTCCTGGCGGTCAATCGATTGGTGTGAAATTAAATACAGTTGGAGTTCTTGTCGTCGGCCATCATTTAGTGGAGACAGAACAAGGAAAACAATCCCCCGGTGAAACGGCTGGCATTCAAGTCGGAGACGCCATTACACATATTAATGGAAAAAAAATCGAAAAGATGACAGATGTCTCTCCGTTTATTGAAGAAGCGGGAAAAACAGGCAAGCCTTTACGACTCACTGTTGCGCGTGATCGTCATACGTTTGAAACGACCTTGACCCCATTAAAAGATAAACATGATCAAGTGTATCGCATCGGATTGTACATTCGCGATTCAGCGGCAGGAATTGGAACGATGACGTTTTTTGATCCGAAATCAAATATATACGGGGCGCTCGGACATGTCATTTCTGATATGGATACGAGAAAGCCGATCGTCGTTCGTGGTGGAACGATCGTCAAATCGACGGTAACGGCCATTGATAAAGGGAGAAATGGAAGTCCAGGTGAAAAATTAGCGAGATTTTCAAGCGATAAACAAGTGATTGGTGACATTAAAACAAACAGCCCGTTCGGTATTTTCGGTAAGCTTTCACAGCCGATTCAAAACGGTATTTTTGATAAACCGATGCCGATTGCTTTATCGACAGATGTGAAAAAAGGACCGGCAAAAATATTAACCGTCGTCGAACAAGATCGTGTCGAGGCGTTTGATGTTGAAATCGTGAGTGTCACTCCGCAAAAATTCCCTGCGACAAAAGGAATGGTCATTAAAGTGACGGATCCACGTTTGTTAGAAAAAACAGGTGGCATCGTTCAAGGGATGAGTGGGAGCCCGATTATTCAAAACGGAAAACTCGTTGGGGCTGTGACGCATGTATTTGTCAACGATCCGACATCTGGGTATGGTGTGCACATTGAATGGATGTTGCACGAAGCCGGAATTAACATTTATGATAAAAGCGAACAAAAAGCGAGCTAATATTGGCTTGCTTTTTGTTTTTCCACGCAATTTGTCATATTTTATCATGACACGGCGTAAACATGTAGTGTAAAATGAAAGAAAAAACGTGCACATATGTTTTATGAAAAATACAAATTATTTGACTAATTTTGCAAAGAAAAAAGGATTTTTGTCCATTGCGTCGAATTAAGCACGTATGTGACAAAAGATCATTGCTTTAGGGAGGAAGATTTCGTGAGTACAATAAAAGTTTGCATTGTAGATGATAACCGAGAATTAGTGCATTTGCTTGAAGAATACATTACAAGCCAAGGGGATATGGAAGTCATTGGCGTTGCATATAACGGGCAAGATTGCTTGCAATTGCTTCGCGATCGCGATCCAGATGTTCTCGTTCTCGACATTATTATGCCGCATTTAGACGGTTTAGCTGTGCTAGAAAAGTTGCGCATGATGAAACAGCCATTGCCAAACGTCATTATGTTAACGGCGTTTGGACAGGAGGATGTAACGAAAAAAGCGGTTGAACTCGGCGCTTCTTACTTTATTTTAAAGCCGTTTGACATCGAACATTTAGTGAATCAAATTCGTCAAGTATGTGGCAAAAAACCAGCCGTATTCAAACGACCGCTTCTTTCGCCAATTCGCGACGGCAAGCCGAAAAATTTAGACGCGAGCATTACAAACATCATTCACGAAATTGGTGTCCCAGCCCACATTAAAGGATATTTATATTTACGCGAGGCGATTGCGATGGTGTATAACGACGTCGAGTTGCTCGGATCGATTACAAAAGTTCTTTATCCAGACATTGCGAAAAAATATAATACGACAGCTAGTCGCGTAGAGCGAGCGATTCGTCATGCAATTGAAGTGGCATGGAGCCGCGGAAACTTAGAATCCATTTCTTCTTTGTTCGGCCATACGGTCAGCATGTCAAAAGCGAAACCGACAAACTCAGAATTTATTGCGATGGTTGCAGATCGGTTAAGACTTGAACATAAAGCAAGTTAAAAAAGGTAGTCGGGCGACTACCTTTTTTGTTGCTCGTTTTTTTCGACTTCAAGCAATTTTTGGACTAATATGTGCTGAGGCATGTGCATAATTTGTTCTAGCGGCACGTTCAATGCTTTAGCGAGCTTTTGCGCTGTTTCTAACGAAATTTGTAACGGTCGCATGAGTTCCACTCCTTTCATATGTTAAGTATAAAACGTTTTTAAAGGTGGGAAAAGGATGACACATATTTTTGCTCATCGCGGTTCAGCTGGGACGCATCCAGAGAATACAATGGCCTCTTTTATAGAAGCAGCACGTGTTCATGCGGACGGGATTGAACTTGATGTACAACTTTCAAAAGACGGAGTCGTCGTCGTCATTCATGATGAAACAGTCAATCGGACGACAGACGGAACAGGATGGGTTGGACAAATGACGTATCGGCAATTGCGAAAATTAAACGCCAACTATAAATTTAAACAATACGGGTTTTGTCCGATTCCGTCGTTACAAGAAGTGCTTGAGTGGGCACAACACACATCGTTGCTTATTAATATAGAATTAAAAAACAATCTTGTACCTTACGAACGACTAGAAGAAAAAACAATTGAACTTGTCGAGCAATATCGTTTAGCATCGCGCGTCATTTTTTCATCGTTTAACCATGAAAGTATGGCAACATGTCATCAATTAGCTCCTCATATTGAAACAGCGCTGCTATATATGGAAAAATTGCATCAGCCGTGGGATTATGCCCATACTTTACACGCTTTGGCGCTTCATCCGTATCATCGCGCTGTAGATCGATTGTTTGTTGAAGCAGCTCATGCCAATCAATTGCTCATTCGTCCTTTTACAATCAATAAAGAAGAACAGATGAAAACGATGTTTCAATATGAAGTTGATGGGATATTTACAGATTTTCCTGAAAAAGCAAAAAACGTGCGCGAAAAAACGCTTCGATCATTGTGAATCGAAGCGTTTCTTTTTTTGAAAACGTGGTTGCACTTTGTTTCGTTTTCGATCGCGGTGCAAAATAAATCCTGCAATAAAGCTAAGACCGATGATAAAACAAAATAAACCGAGCAAAAATTGAATGACAAGTGAAGGGATCGGTGCGTGCAAAATACCAAACACCGTATCGCGCATCCATTTAATCCCTAGCGCTGCGATAAATCCTGGAATAAGTAAAATGAGTAGGGCAATCATTCGTTGCATAAAACAAAACCCTTTCCATTCGTTCTGTTTTCATCATAAATGTTTTTGTTTGTTTGTCAAGAAGGGAAAAACAATGTATGATGAAAGCGTCTGCAAAAAATTGCAAACGAATAGGTGATGGGAATGAAAAAAGTATTAATTGTTGGGGCAGGCAAAGGTGGAAGTGCATTATTAAAAATGTTTCATGAAACGAAATTGATGGATGTCGTGGCGATTGTGGATCGAAACGAAGATGCCCCTGGGATAAAAGCTGCGCGCGAAATGGGGATCCAAACGAGCAAACATTGGCGCGATGTGTTAACAGATGATCTTGACATTATCGTTGAGGTCACAGGAGATGATGAAGTGTTTACTGCGTTGCGCAAAGAAAGTCCGGGGCATACGGTCGTTATTCCTGGTGATATCGCTTACATTATTGCGCAGCTTGTGGAAGAAAAAGAGCAACTCATTGCGACGTTAAAAACAGCAACAACGAAACACGATTTAATTTTTCATTCTACGCATGACGGAATGATCGTCATTGACGAACGTGGTTTTGTCACTCATATGAATCCGAGCGCAGAAAAAATGATTGGAAAAAGAAAAAAAGAAGTCATTGGCACGCATATTTTGCGTGTTATTCCAGCTAGCGGATTGCCGCGTGTATTACAAACGAGAGAAGTTGAGTTGAATCAAGAATTAATATTAGAAAACGGAAAAAAAATGATTACGACACGCATCCCGCTTATTGATGAAACTGGAAAATTATTTGGTGCTTTCGCTGTATTTAAAGACATTACAGAAGTTGTCCATCTAGCAGAAGAAGTAACGAATTTAAAAGAAATTCGCACGATGTTAGAAGCGATTATTCACTCTTCAGAAGAAGCGATTTCTGTTGTTGATGAATACGGTAACGGCATTTTAATTAATCCTGCATATACAAAATTAACAGGGTTAACAGAAGAAGAAGTGATCGGAAAACCGGCGACAGCGGACATTTCTGAAGGAGAAAGCATGCATATGAAAGTGTTGAAAACGCGGCGGCCGGTCAGAGGAGTGCGCATGAAAGTCGGTCCGAAAAAGCGCGATGTCGTTGTTAATGTTGCGCCAATTATCGTCGACGGCACGTTAAAAGGAAGCGTCGGTGTCATTCATGATGTATCAGAAATTGAACAGTTGACTTCTGAGTTACAACGCGCCCGCCAAATTATTCGTACATTAGAAGCAAAATACTCATTTGATGATATTGTCGGCACATCAGAAGAGATGATGTTAGCGATTGAACAAGCAAAATTAGCGGCGAAAACACCTGCAACGATTTTGCTTCGCGGGGAGTCGGGAACAGGGAAAGAACTGTTTGCCCACGCCATTCATAATGCTAGTGATCGAAAATATCATAAATTTGTTCGTGTAAACTGTGCCGCCATTTCCGAATCGTTGCTTGAAAGTGAATTGTTCGGCTACGAGGAAGGAGCGTTCTCAGGCGCAAGGCGCGGAGGGAAAAAAGGATTGTTTGAGGAAGCGAACAACGGAAGCATTTTTTTAGATGAGATTGGCGAATTATCCGCCAATATGCAAGCGAAATTGTTGCGTGTGTTACAAGAAAAAGAAATTGTGCGCGTCGGTGGCACGAAGCCAATTCCAATTAATGTGCGCGTCATTGCTGCGACGAATGTTCACTTGGAAAAAGCGATTGCCGACGGGACATTTCGTGAAGACTTATATTATCGGCTCAATCGCATGCCGATTTACATTCCTCCGTTGCGTGCACGAAAGCAAGATATTCCTGCGTTATGTGAACGGCTCATACAAAAACTAAATCAAGATTACGGGCGCAATGTGGAGGGAATTACGGATGATGCCCTTGCTTATTTACTGTCGTACGATTGGCCGGGAAATGTACGTGAACTAGAAAACGTACTAGGACGCGCGATGATTTTTATGAAATATAATGAAGTGATCATTGAACGAAAGCATATTTCATTGTTGCACAAATCGAAAGAGCCAGAACATCTTTCGTCCCATGAATTGTCTTATGGGCGTAAACCGCTAAACGAGCTCGTGGAGCAATACGAAGCGAAAGTCATTGAGAACGTTTTACAAGCGTGCCAAGGAAATAAAACCGCAGCTGCCAAACAACTAGGCATTTCGATTCGAAATTTATACTACAAGCTTGAAAAGTATGGACTTGATAAAAAAAGCATGCAATAATATTCATAGTATGCAAAAAGTTGCAATGAAAAAATAAATAAAATAAAGCGTTTTCAATAACAAAAAAGTTGGCATGCTTTTTGCAAGAATAAAAAGTGACGAAAAAACAAAGGGGTTGAGCAGATGAGATGAAGCTACAATCGTTAATCACCAAAGCAACCCAATTTCCTGAAGCAACCATAGCTGTTGCGGCAGCTGAAGACGAAGAGGTGTTAAAAGCAGTCGCACAAGCGTTACAAGCAGGATTCGGGCGATTTATTTTATATGGCGATGAATCCGTTTTATCGCGTCTTGTTCCCGAATATGTTCAAGACGAAAATCGCGATGCCATCCGCATCGTTCATGCTTCGACAAAAGAAGAATCAGCTCACATGGCCGTCAAAGCGGTACATGGAAAAGAAGCAAGCGTCTTAATGAAAGGGAACGTACCGACAGCAACGATTTTAAAAGCAGTGCTCAATAAAGAATATGGACTTCGCACAGGCCGTGTGTTATCACATGTTGCTTTGTTTGATGTGCCACATTATGGACGGCCGATTCTCGTCACAGATGCCGCGATGAACATTGCGCCTGATTTGCAACAAAAAACAGAAATCATTATGAATGCGGTACAAGTGGCGAAAGCGATTGGTATTCATACACCGAAAGTTGCGCCGCTCGCCGCTGTTGAAGTTGTGAATCCAGCGATGCCAGCTACGATTGATGCAGCAGCGTTGTCGCTTATGAATCAACGCGGACAGCTAAAAGATTGTATCGTCGATGGCCCGCTCGCTTTAGATAATGCCATTTCCGTTGAATCTGCCCAACATAAAGGCATTGAAAGTTCGGTGGCAGGACATGCTGATATTTTAGTTGTACCGAACATTGAAACAGGGAATGTGCTATATAAATCGCTCGTCTATTTTGCCCGCGCGCAAGTCGGAGCGATCATTGCTGGCGCGAAAGCACCAATTGTATTAACATCGCGCGCGGATTCAGCAGAAAGTAAATTGTATTCATTAGCATTAGCCATTTGTGCAACGAACGAATAACAAGGGGGAACGAAAGATGGAGATTTTCAAATATATGGAGCAATACGACTATGAGCAATTAGTATTTTGCCAAGATAAAGAATCAGGATTGAAAGCGATTATCGCTATTCATGATACAACACTTGGACCAGCATTAGGCGGCACGCGCATGTGGATGTATGAATCAGAAGATGCAGCGATTGAAGATGCGCTTCGTTTAGCGCGTGGGATGACGTATAAAAACGCAGCAGCTGGGTTAAATCTTGGCGGTGGAAAAGCGGTCATCATTGGGGATCCGCGGAAAGATAAAAACGAAGCGATGTTCCGTGCGTTCGGTCGCTTTATTCAAGGATTAAACGGTCGCTACATTACAGCGGAGGACGTTGGTACAACCGTTGCTGATATGGATATTATTTACGAGGAAACAGACTATGTAACAGGGATTTCACCAGCATTCGGTTCGTCTGGAAACCCTTCTCCGGTTACTGCGTACGGCGTTTATCGTGGCATGAAAGCAGCAGCGAAAGAGGCTTTCGGTAGCGATTCACTTGAAGGAAAAGTGATCGCGGTACAAGGAGTCGGTAATGTCGCTTACAATTTATGTCGTCATCTTCATGAAGAAGGGGCGAAGCTTATCGTTACAGACATTAATAAAGAAGCGGTGCAACGCGTTGTTGAAGAGTTTGGCGCACAAGCCGTTGACCCGAACGATATTTACAGCGTAGACTGCGACATTTTCGCTCCGTGTGCCCTTGGCGGTGTGATTAACGATCAAACGATTCCTCAATTAAAAGCGAAAGTCATTGCAGGCGCTGCGAACAACCAATTGCGCGAAGCAAGACATGGCGACATCATTCATGAAATGGGTATCGTTTATGCGCCAGACTATGTGATTAACGCGGGCGGTGTCATTAACGTAGCGGATGAGCTATACGGATATAACCGCGAACGCGCGATGAAAAAAGTTGAACAAATTTATAACAATATTGAAAAAGTCATCGAAATTGCGAAGCGTGACGGCATTCCGACATACCAAGCAGCAGACCGTTTAGCTGAAGAGCGCATTGCAAAAATGCGTCAATCACGCAGCCAATTTTTACAAAACGGTCAACACATTTTAAGCCGTCGTCGCACACGTTAAACATAACAAAGCGAGGACGTTCGTTCTCGCTTTGTCGATGATAAAAATGGAGGGGCAAACATTGCAAGAACATTCATTTCGCATCTTAGTCATTAATCCGGGATCGACGTCAACAAAAATTGGCGTTTTTCATAATGAACGCTCCATTTTTGAAAAAACGATTCGTCATGATACAGAGGCGTTACGAGCGTATAAAAAAATCATTGACCAATATGAATTTCGTAAACAAACGATTTTAGAAACGCTTGATCATGAAGGGATAAATATTTCAAAGCTCGATGCGGTATGCGGACGCGGAGGCTTACTTCGCCCGATCGAAGGCGGTACGTATGCTGTCAATGAGGCAATGTTACAAGACTTAAGACGTGGATACTCTGGTCAGCACGCGTCAAATCTCGGGGGCATTTTAGCTCACGAAATTGCTTCTGCATTAAATATCCCAGCATTTATTGTCGACCCAGTCGTTGTAGACGAACTTGATCCGATCGCTCGCATTTCCGGTTTCTCGTTAATCGAGCGTCGCAGCATTTTCCATGCATTAAATCAAAAAGCGGTTGCTCGTCGCGTCGCCAAACAGATGGGGAAAGCGTATGAAGAAGTCAATTTCATCGTCGCACATATGGGCGGTGGAATTACTGTTGGCGCGCATAAATGTGGGCGCGTCATTGATGTCAATAACGGATTAGATGGGGAAGGTCCGTTTAGCCCGGAACGTGCTGGGACTGTTCCAGCTGGCGATCTCGTCTCCCTTTGTTTCTCTGGTGAGTATTATCGTGAAGAAGTGATGCGCATGCTCGTTGGAGGAGGAGGTCTTGTTGGGTATTTAGGGACGAATGATGCGGTGAAAGTTGAAAAAATGATTGAAAATGGTGATGAAAAAGCGAAACTCGTTTATAGCGCGATGGCATACCAAGTAGCGAAAGAAATTGGAGCTGCAAGCGCAGTGTTAGCCGGGAAAGTGGATGCCATCATTTTAACGGGTGGTTTAGCATACGGAAAACAGTTTGTGAAAGAAATTGCTGATCGGGTACAATGGATTGCCGATGTCATCGTGCAACCAGGGGAAAATGAATTGCAGGCACTTGCTGAAGGGGCACTTCGCGTGTTGCGTGGAGAAGAAGAAGCGAAACAATATCCACAAGCGGTCAAAACAACAGTTTAAGGGGATGAAACGATGGCTAAAGAGTACGATGTCGTGATACTTGGCGGTGGAACGGGCGGATATGTTGCCGCCATTCGTGCGGCCCAACTCGGTTTAAAAACAGCGGTTGTTGAAAAAGGAAAGCTTGGGGGAACGTGTTTGCATGCAGGATGTATCCCGAGCAAAGCGTTATTGCGCAGCGCAGAAGTGTATGCTCAAACGAAACAAAGCGAAACGTTTGGCGTGTTTGCTAGGGAAGTGCGTTTAGATTTTGCTCAAGTACAAGCGCGCAAACAGGCGATCATTGATCAACTGCATAAAGGGATCCACATGTTAATGAAAAAAGGAAAAATTGATGTATATGAAGGAACGGGACGCATTTTAGGACCTTCCATCTTTTCACCGATGCCTGGAACGATTTCTGTTGAGATGAATGATGGAACGGAAAATGAAATGCTCGTACCAAAATACGTCGTGATTGCAACAGGATCTCGTCCGCGCACGTTACCGGGGTTAACCATTGATGGACAATTCGTTATGACGTCCGATGAAGCGTTGCGCATGGAAACGTTGCCAGCTTCCATTATCATCGTCGGTGGCGGAGTCATTGGAATTGAATGGGCGTCAATGTTAAACGATTTTGGCGTAGATGTCACGGTCGTTGAATATGCTGATCGCATTTTACCAACGGAAGATCGCGACGTATCAAAAGAAATAGAAAAAATATTAAAACAACGTGGTGTACGCATCGTTACAAAGGCAAAAGTATTGCCTGACACGCTCGTTGTTGAGAACGGTGTACGCATTGAAGTAGAGATCAATGGACAAAACGAAACGTTTACAGCTGAAAAAATGCTCGTTTCCGTCGGACGTCAAGCAAACGTTGAAGGAATCGGATTGGAAAATACCGATGTTGTTATTGAAAAAGGATTTATTCAAACAAACGAGTATTATCAAACGAAAGAAAAACATATTTATGCGATTGGCGATGTGATCGGTGGTTTGCAACTTGCCCATGTCGCTTCACATGAAGGAATCATCGCGATTGAACATCTTGCTGGAAATACTGTTCATCCACTCGATTATACGATGGTGCCAAAATGTATTTACAGTCGTCCTGAAGCGGCAAGCGTTGGTTTAACAGAAGAAGAAGCGAAAACAAAAGGATATGACGTGAAAGTCGGCAAATTTCCGTTTAAAGCGATCGGCAAAGCGCTTGTGTACGGGGAAGCTGAAGGATTTGTAAAAATCGTCGCCGATGCAAAAACAGATGATGTACTCGGTGTGCATATGGTTGGCCCACATGTAACGGATATGATTTCTGAAGCTGGATTAGCGCGTGTGCTCAATGCAACACCTTGGGAAATTGCCCACACGATTCATCCGCATCCGACGCTGTCAGAAGCGATGATGGAAGCGGCGCTTGCTGTTGACGGAAAAGCGATTCATTTTTAAAGGAGGAATGAATGATGGCGGAAAATCGTCATAAACAACTCGGTTTAAGCGATGAAACCGTTTTACAAATGTATGAAACGATGGTGTTAGCGCGTAAAATTGACGAGCGGATGTGGTTGTTAAACCGCGCAGGTAAAATTCCGTTCGTTATCTCTTGCCAAGGACAAGAAGCGGCGCAAGTAGGGGCGGCATTCGCTTTAGATCGCACGAAAGATTACATCTTGCCGTATTATCGTGACATGGGTGTTGTATTAACGTTCGGTATGACACCGACAGAATTGATGCTTTCAGCATTTGCGAAAGCGGAAGATCCAAACTCTGGCGGTCGCCAAATGCCAGGGCATTTCGGGAAAAAGAAAAACCGAATCGTCACAGGTTCTTCCCCTGTTACAACACAAGTGCCACATGCGGTTGGCATTGCGTTAGCAGCAAAAATGGAGAAAAAAGATTTCGTATCGTTCGTTACATTTGGAGAAGGGTCTTCGAACCAAGGTGACTTCCACGAAGGAGCAAACTTTGCAGGTGTTCATAAGCTGCCGGTCATCTTTATGTGCGAAAACAATAAATATGCCATCTCTGTTCCAATTGAAAAACAATTAGCATGCGAAAAAGTGTCAGACCGTGCGATCGGCTATGGCATGCCAGGATATACAGTAGACGGTACAGATCCGCTTGAAGTATATCGCGTCGTAAAAGAAGCAGCAGATCGTGCGCGTCGTGGTGAAGGACCAACATTAATTGAAACGGTTGCTTATCGTTTAACAGCGCATTCATCAGACGATGACGATCGTGCATATCGTACGCCAGAAGAAATTGCAGAAGCAAAATCAAAAGATCCAATTTATTTATTTGCGAACTACTTAAAAGAAGTAGGCGTATTAACGGATGAGCTGGAAAAAGAAATTGTTGATCGCGTGATGAAACAAGTAAACGAAGCGACAGACTACGCCGAAAAAGCACCATACGCACAACCAGAACATGCGTTGAAATACGTGTACGCAGAGGAGGAATAAACATGCCTGTCATTTCATATATCGATGCCGTTACGATGGCCATTCGCGAAGAAATGGAACGTGACCCGCGCGTATTCGTACTTGGAGAAGATGTTGGAAAAAAAGGGGGCGTATTTAAAGCGACGCAAGGGCTTTATGATCAATTTGGGGAAGAGCGAGTCATTGATACGCCGTTAGCGGAATCTGCGATTGTTGGTGTCGGGATCGGTGCAGCGATGTACGGATTACGCCCAATTGCTGAAATTCAATTTGCGGATTTTATTATGCCTGCTGTCAACCAAATTATTTCTGAAGCGGCGCGCATTCGTTATCGTTCGAATAACGATTGGAATTGTCCGATTGTTATTCGTGCTCCATATGGTGGCGGCGTTCACGGAGCGTTATATCATTCCCAATCTGTTGAAGCGATTTTTGCAAATCAGCCGGGATTAAAAATCGTTATGCCGTCTACACCGTACGATGTGAAAGGATTATTAAAAGCGGCGATTCGTGATGAAGATCCAGTGTTGTTCTTTGAGCATAAGCGCGCATATCGTCTCATTAAAGGGGAAGTTCCAACAGACGACTATGTGCTTCCGATCGGTAAAGCAGATGTCAAACGTGAAGGAGAAGACATTACAGTTATTACGTACGGCTTATGCGTTCATTTTGCTTTGCAAGCTGCTGAAAAATTGGCGCAAGAAGGCATTTCCGCTCACATTTTAGATTTGCGTACCGTCTATCCGCTCGATAAAGAAGCGATTATTGAAGCAGCAAGCAAAACAGGAAAAGTATTGCTTGTGACAGAGGACAATAAAGAAGGAAGCGTCATGAGCGAAGTAGCGGCGATTATTGCAGAACATTGCTTATTCGATTTAGACGCACCAATTATGCGACTAGCTGGTCCAGACGTTCCAGCTATGCCATATGCGCCAACGATGGAAAAATTCTTTATGGTCAACCCAGATAAAGTCGAAAAGGCGATGCGCGAATTGGCGCAGTTTTAAGGAGGAGTCACGATGGCGATTGAGAAAATTACGATGCCACAGCTTGGGGAAAGTGTAACGGAAGGGACGATTAGTCAATGGCTCGTATCTGTTGGCACTCGTGTCAACAAATATGATCCGCTTGCCGAAGTGATGACAGATAAAGTGAATGCAGAAATTCCATCTTCATTTGCTGGTGTCATTAAAGAAATTATCGCAAAAGAAGGGGAAACGTTGCCAGTTGGCGCCGTCATTTGTACGATTGAAGTCGAAGGAGAAGGCATAGAAACGGCGGAAACGAAACAAGAAGAAGCACCGAAAGCGGAAGCTCCGGCAGCGCCAGCGCAAGCAGCAATGCCGAAAAAACCGGCGGGAGAAAGAGGCCGCTATTCGCCAGCCGTTCTTCGCCTTGCCCAAGAGCACAACATCGACCTTGAACAAGTACGAGGAACAGGCATGGGTGGACGCATTACGCGCAAAGACTTGTTGAAATTGATCGAATCCGGCAACATTCCAACGCCTGGACAAGCGCCAACCGCTCCGGTTCAAGAGTCTGTGCAGTCGGTGCAAGAAGCGCCAAAAGCGGAAGCTTCAGTTGCGGCAACACCGAAACAAGCCGCTGCGCCTAACGTACCGGTTCAACCAGGTGATATTGAAATTCCAGTGACACCAGTTCGAAAAGCGATTGCGACAAATATGCTTCGCAGCAAACATGAAGCACCGCACGCATGGACGATGGTTGAAGTCGATGTAACAAACTTAGTTGCTTATCGCGATTCGATTAAAGACGAATTTAAAAAGCGCGAAGGCTTTAACTTAACGTATTTTGCGTTTTTTGTAAAAGCGGTGGCTCAAGCGTTAAAAGAATTCCCACAAATGAACTCGATGTGGGCAGGAGATAAAATTGTTCAAAAGAAAGATATTAACATTTCAATTGCCGTAGCAACAGATGACGCCTTATTCGTTCCAGTCATTAAACATGCTGATGAAAAATCAATTAAAGGAATTGCGCGTGAAATTGCTGAATTAGCCGCAAAAGTGCGCGCAGGTAAGCTCCGTCCGGAAGATATGCAAGGGGGCACATTTACAGTCAATAACACAGGTTCGTTCGGTTCGGTGCAATCGATGGGAATCATTAACTACCCGCAAGCAGCGATTTTACAAGTTGAATCGATCGTGAAACGCCCGGTTGTAAAAGACGGCATGATTGCGATTCGCGATATGGTTAACCTTTGCTTATCGCTAGATCATCGCGTGCTCGATGGTTTAATTTGCGGTCGCTTTTTAGCGCGTGTCAAAGAAATTTTAGAGCATGTCACAAAAGAAAACACACCAATTTACTAATGATGATGAGGAGGGTAACGAATAGTTATCCTCTTCTTCTTATATCAACGATTTCTCTTTTCTTCCTTTCGACGATGTACTACAATAAAAAATGTAACGAATATTTTCAAAAATAAGAAAAGAAAGCGTTTCAACAACAAAGGGGGATGGGGTGCTACAATGAAACAAATATCGTTTCCGATTCCAAGCTACGACGAATGGAAACAAGAAGTGGAGAAATCGCTAAAAGGAAAACCGTTTGATCGGTTATATGCCACAACATATGAGCAAATTCAATTAAAACCGATTTATACACGCGCTGATGTAGAGGGGTTGCCTATTGAACAATATCCAGGTTTTCCTTCATATGTGCGCGGAACAGAAGTAGAAGGATATATAAAAAAAGCGTGGGAAGTCAGTCAACAGTGCGAGGCTTCGACACCTGAACGATGGAATGAGCTCATGAAACATCAACTTGAACGTGGACAGACAGAAATTCATGTCGTATTGCCGAAGCTAAAATTTGTTATTCAAACGATAGAACAAATAAAAACGATGTTTTCAAACATTTCTTTAGAAAATTACTCGCTTCGCATCGATACAGGGGCATGTGCATTTCCGTTTCTTCCGCTTTTTGTCGCATATATTGAGGAAAGTGGACAGCCGCTTAGTCGCATGCGCGGGACGATCGGAATGGATCCACTTCATTCATTGACGATCACAGGAAAGCTTCCTATGTCGCTTTCTACTTTATATGATGTCATGGCAGATGTGACGAAATGGGCGAAAACACATATGCCACATGTGAAAACAATCCTCGTTCATGCCGATCCGTATCATAATGGGGGAGGGCATGCGATTCAACAGCTTGCATTTACTTTTGCCTCAGCCGTAGAGTATATAAACGAATGTCTCGAGCGTGGATTAACGATTGATGACGTAGCCAACCGTATCGATTTTTCTTTCCCAGTTGGCTCACATTTCTTTATAGAAATTGCGAAGCTACGTGCTGCGCGGCTCATTTGGTCAAACATTGTGCAAGCGTTCGGAGGAAGCGAACAAGCGCAAAAACTATCCATTCATGCGCGTACGTCGTATTTTACGAAAACGGTATACGATCCGTACGTCAACATGCTTCGCGCAACGACAGAAGCGTTTGCTGCGATCGTCGGTGGAGCAAACAGCCTTCATGTTTCACCATTTAACGAACCGTTTGCAACAGAAGATGAATTTGCAGAGCGCATCGCTAGAAACACACAACTTATTTTGTTAGAAGAAGCTCATATCGGAAAAGTGATTGACCCAGCTGGCGGATCGTATTATGTAGAAACGTTGACAGCACAAATAGCAGAAGAATCTTGGAAATTATTTCAACAAATCGAAGCGCAAGGCGGGATGACAAAAGCGCTTCAATGTGGATTTGTGCAAAAGGAAATTGAAAACGTAGCAAAACAACGCGAACAACATGTGAAAGAAAGAAAAGAAAAGATCGTCGGAACGAACGTATATGCAAACATCGCTGAGCCGTCAGCACCGAAACATACGTACACTTCTTACGGAAGCAATCATATGTATATCGATATAAAAACAATGGAAGAGGCGCTTTCGCTTGTTAAACGTCGAGCGATCGCTCAACATGTTATACATGAAAAGGAAAGTTCAGCCGTGATTGTGTCACCGATTCGACAATGGCGTTTATCTGAGCCGTTTGAACAGCTTCGCAAAGCATCGGAACGCCATGCAGAAACAAGCGGTCAGCGTCCAACTGTGCATCTTGTAAATCTCGGTTCCATTCCAAAACATAAAGCGCGCGCCGATTTTATAACAGGCTTTTTTGAAGCGGGAGGATTTACGGTCGTAAAAAATGACGGTTATATGACGATAGAGGAAGCCGTCAACGGCATACTTGAAGCAAACGGAACGCATTATATCATTTGCGGGACAGATGATGATTATGTAGATGCCGTTCCGCATATTGTGCGTCAAGTAAAAACGAAAAAAAGCGATGTTCGCATATATGTCGCAGGAAAGCTACCATCACATATTGAAGCAACGTTTATAGAAGCGGGCGTCAATGGATTCATTCATATCGGTTCGAACTGCTACGATACGATTTTCGCATTTATGAAAGATATGGGGGTGAACGTGGATGGGGAAAATTAATTTTGCCAATCGATCGTTACAATATGGAAAGCCAGTTGATGAACAAACGTGGAAAAAAGCGATCGAACAAAAAGTAAGAGCAACATTCGATGAGCTCGTATTCCAAACAAACGAACATATTGCGATCAAACCGCTATATACGAAAGAAGATATAGCAGACCTCGATTTTCTTGACTATATGCCGGGCATTCCGCCGTACGTTCGTGGACCATATCCATCGATGTACGTCAATCGCCCATGGACGATTCGTCAATACGCTGGCTTTTCGACAGCGGAAGAAAGCAATGCATTTTATCGTCGCAACTTAGCGATGGGTCAAAAAGGGCTGTCTGTCGCTTTTGATCTTGCAACACATCGAGGATACGACTCCGACCATCCGCGCGTTATCGGGGATGTCGGCAAGGCAGGGGTCGCCATTGATTCTGTGTTAGATATGAAAACGTTATTTGACGGCATCCCGCTTGACCAAATGTCCGTATCGATGACGATGAACGGTGCCGTATTGCCAATTATGGCGTTTTACATTGTGACGGCTGAAGAACAAGGAGTAAAACAAGAACAGCTATCTGGAACGATTCAAAATGACATTTTAAAGGAATATATGGTGCGGAATACGTACATTTATCCACCAGAAATGTCCATGCGTATTATCGCAGACATTTTTGCGTATACGTCAAAACATATGCCGAAATTCAACAGCATAAGCATTTCAGGTTACCATATGCAAGAAGCAGGAGCACCTGCAGATATTGAACTCGCTTATACGCTTGCGGATGGATTAGAGTATGTGCGCACAGGACTAAAAGCAGGCATTGACATCGATTCATTTGCTCCGCGCCTATCGTTTTTCTGGGCGATTGGGATGAACTATTTTATGGAAGTAGCAAAAATGCGGGCAGCGCGAATCATTTGGGCGAAAATGATGAAAACATTTAACCCGAAAAACCAAAAATCGCTCGCCCTTCGCACGCATTCGCAAACATCGGGATGGAGCTTAACTGAACAAGATCCGTTTAATAATGTCGTGCGCACATGTTTAGAAGCGCATGCCGCAGCGATGGGACATACGCAGTCGCTTCATACAAATGCGCTTGATGAGGCAATTGCATTACCGACGGACTTTTCCGCTCGCATCGCACGCAACACGCAGCTTTATTTACAAGAAGAAACAGGCATTTGCCAAGTCATTGACCCATGGGCAGGTTCGTATTATGTGGAAACGTTAACGAACGAATTAATGAAGCGTGCATGGGCTCATATTGAAGAAATCGAAAATCTCGGCGGAATGGCGAAAGCGATTGAAACAGGTTTGCCAAAAATGCGCATCGAAGAAGCTGCGGCAAGAAGGCAAGCAAAAATTGACTCCGGTGCGGAGACGATTATCGGCGTGAATAAATATCGTCCAGAAAAAGAACAACCGATCGATATTTTAGAAGTGGATAATACGGCCGTTAGAGAGCGGCAAATTGAAAAATTAAAACAGTTGCGCGCTTCTCGTGATGAAGAACGCGTTCAACAAACGCTACGTGCGATTACGAAAGCAGCAGAAACAGGTGAAGGAAACTTGCTTGAATTGGCGGTAGAGGCAGCGCGCGCTCGGGCGACGTTAGGAGAAATATCTGATGCGATTGAAAAAGTAGCAGGCAGGCATAAAGCCGTCATTCGTTCCGTTAGCGGCGTATATAGTTCCGAGTTTACAAACGAAGAAGAAATTGCCCGCGTCAAAAAAATGACGGATGAATTTTACGAGCTAGAAGGAAGACGACCACGCATTTTAATCGCAAAAATGGGACAAGATGGACATGACCGCGGAGCAAAAGTGATTGCGACGGCATTTGCTGATTTAGGGTTTGATGTCGATATCGGTCCTCTCTTTCAAACACCAGAAGAAACAGCTCGGCAAGCGGTTGAAAACGATGTCCATGTCGTCGGCATGAGCTCGCTTGCTGCGGGGCATAAAACGTTGTTGCCACAACTTGTTGAAGAGTTGCGAAAATTAGGTCGTGAAGATATTATCGTTGTCGTTGGTGGAGTCATTCCACCACAAGACTACGAATTTTTATATGAACATGGTGCAGCTGCAATTTTTGGACCAGGTACAATCATCCCGGTAGCAGCACAAAAAGTATTGCATGAAATTTATCGGCGACTCGGTTACGAGGAAGTGAGTGAATGAGCGAAGAACGGACATCTCGGCCTGAATGGGCTGATGACGGCAAGATGTTTGCAACGTCGTATGTGAAAGGAAACGATCGTGCCCATTTAGCGAAAGAAAACCGATCGGTCAAACGAAAAGAACGTTCCGTTGAGGAATATGTTGCAGGTGTATTGAATCATGATCGCACCATTTTAGCGCAAGCGATCACGCTTATTGAAAGCAATGCAGCAAAACATACCGAAAAAGCTCAGCGCATTTTGCATGAACTTCTTCCATATGTCGGGCGCTCCATTCGCATTGGTATCACCGGTGTGCCGGGAGCAGGAAAAAGTACGTTTATTGAAGCGTTTGGACAATTTTTATGTGAGAAAGGACATCGTGTTGCCGTATTAGCTGTCGATCCGAGCAGTTCAATTACAGGAGGAAGCATTCTTGGCGATAAAACGCGCATGGAACATTTAGCGCGCCATCCTCGTGCGTTTATTCGTCCCTCCCCATCAGGCGGGACGCTCGGTGGCGTGCATCGCAAAACGCGCGAGACGATGTTGCTTTGTGAAGCAGCTGGATATGATGTAATTCTTGTGGAAACGGTCGGTGTTGGTCAAAGCGAAGTGGCGGTGCGCGGTATGGTTGATTTTTTCTTATTGCTCGCTTTAACGGGCGCTGGTGATGAATTGCAAGGAATGAAAAAAGGAATGATGGAACTCGTCGATGCGATCGTCATTAATAAAGCAGATGGCGACAATAAAAAGAAAGCAGAAGTAGCGAAAGAAGAATATAATCAAATTTTACACTACTTGCGCCATGCAACGAAAGGTTGGGAAACGAAAGCCTATACATGTTCTTCTCTTTACGGAGAAGGAATTGAACAAATTTGGGAAGTGATCGAACAGTTTGTGCAAACGACAAAACAATCGGGTGTGTTTGAGGAAAGAAGAAGAGAACAGATGAAAGATTGGCTGCATGCGATGATTAAAGATTATTTACACAACCGCTTTTTTCATCATCCAGTTGTACAACAACAGTTGCCGGCTATTGAACAAGAGGTGATGGCAGGAAAACAGCCTGTCACGATGGCTGCCGAGCAATTAATTCGTTTATATGAACAAATGTAAAAGGTGTCCGTGATGGGCACCTTTTACATTTGAATGTGTTATAATAGGGGCGGAGTGTGATAGCTATGCTAAAAATTGGTTATCGAACGACGAAAACGGTGATCGGAACGGCGAGCGCGATTGCGATTGCCCAATCGTTACATCTTGAAAATTTTGCTTCTGCTGGCATTATTACATTACTTTGCGTTCAAGTGACGAAAAAAAAATCATTGCAAACAGCGCGCGCTCGGTTTGTTGCTGGTTTAGTTGGTTTGTTGTTTTCGTTTTTCTTTTTTGAAGGGCTTCGTTATCATCCGATTTCGATCGGTTTATTGCTGTTATTTTTTATTCCGACGACCGTTTCGTTGAAAGTGACGGAAGGAATTGCGACAAGTGCGGTCATTATTTTGCATGTATATATGGCGAAAGCGATGACGTGGCATCTCGTATATAATGAAGTGATGTTAATGATCATCGGCATCGGCATCGCTTTGCTCGTCAATATGTACATGCCGAGCGTGGAAAAAGATTTAAAAGAATATCAACGCATCGTAGAAGACTTATTTCGCATCATTTTTAAAGAAATTGTTCATTATTTACGGACGAATGAAAGTTTATGGGACGGAAAAGAAATTGCGTTAGCGAGCGATACGTTAAAGCAAGCAAAGGCGCTTGCGTTGCAAAATATTGAAAATCATTTTTTGCGCAATGAAGATTATTATTACCGATATTTTCGTATGCGCGAACGGCAATTTGAAATTATTGAGCGGATGTTGCCGCTTATTAGTTCCATGACATATACGGTCGAGCAACGCAATATGATTGCTGATTTTATCGATGAACTAAGCGATGCGATTCACCCGGGAAATACAGCGGATCGTTTTATTCGGCAACTTGAGGAGATGAAAAAACAGTTTCAACAAATGCCGTTACCAAAAACGCGCGAGGAGTTTGAACAACGTGCGGCTCTTTTGCATTTTGTGAAAGAGATGGAACAATATTTAATTATCAAAAGTCAATTGTAGCGGTATGGTTGCCCTTTTTTTACGCACAATAATTGAAAAAGGGTGAGATGATGCCGCTTCTTTTTGCTTTCTTTCTTTTTCTTTCACCGCTTTGGCCGCTTGGAGACAATCCGCGTGTTGGTGATCCGATGATTATTGTTAACAAACAAACGAATCAACTTGCTTTTATTCGCCATGGAAAAATTGAACGTATATATCGTGTTGCTACAGGAAAAACGAATGCGCTCACGCCAGAAGGATTATTTACCGTTACGGTGAAGGCGGTCAATCCGTACTATCGAAAGAAAAATATTCCAGGCGGCGCCCCGAACAATCCGCTCGGTACAAGATGGATCGGATTTGATGCGCGCGGGACAGATGGACGAACGTATGGGATTCATGGAACGAATCGACCGTCATCGATTGGACGTTATATAACAGAAGGATGTGTGCGCATGCACAATCGCGATGTCGAGGCGTTATATCCGAACGTGCCACTAGGAACGAAAGTAGCGATTGTAAAAACAAATGAATCGTTCCAACAGCTCGGTAAAAAGTATGGTTCTGTTTTTTCATTCAATCGTAAAAATTTTGATAAAATATATTTGAGATCACACTTCTTTCGTGATTATTTTTACATCTTATTGCATGGCTCTCTGATGAACATATATAGTAAAAGAGAAAGCGAGGTGAACAACGATCATGATGGCGAATCGAGTGGAAAGGCACATCATTTATCCAAACCATCCGTATTATCCGATGATCGATGAGTATTGTTTTCGGTCAAAAAACTTGTACAACTTCGCCAACTATCAAGTGAGGCAAACGTTTTTTCAGCACGGCACGTATCTTTCTTACAACAAGCTAGACAAACTGCTGAAAACAGAAGGGATGGATGCAGACTATCGAGCGATGCCAATGGCTCAATGTGCCCAACAAACGTTAAGAATGTTGCATCAAAATTGGCAATCATTTTTTAAGTCGATAAAAGATTGGACAAAAAACAAAGACAAATATACAGGCAGACCGAAACCGCCCAAATATCTCAAAAAAGACGGACGATATGTACTTGTGCTAACGAATCAATCATGTAAAGTCGTCGATGAACACATCACGTTTCCTGCCTGTTTTCAAGGGTTTCGGTTAAAAACAAACATGAAAGGAAATCTACAACAAGTCCGATTCATTCCAAAACACCGCCATATCATCGTCGAAGTCGTTTACAAAATCCCTATTCCACCGCAAAAACAAGATTACAACAGATACATCAGTATTGATTTGGGTTTAGATAACTTCGCAACCATTGTAAACAATGTGGGCAAACAACCAATCGTGATCAATGGTAAAGGTCTAAAATCCGTCAATCAATACTACAACAAACAAATGAGCCACTACCGCAAAGTAGCGAAACAGATGAATGGACTCGATTGGACAAAACGAATGAGCAAAATGACAGAAAAACGAAACCGCATCGTAGAAAACTTTATGCACCAAGCGAGTGCCTTTGTCATGAAACATGCGCTGTCTTTAGACTGCGATACGATTGTGGTGGGGATGAATAAAGATTGGAAGCGTGAAGTCCATCTCGGAAAGCGCACAAATCAAGCATTCGTTCACATTCCGTATCAAACGTTTCTTCATCAGTTGCAGTACAAAGCAAAACAGCATGGGATTCGCGTCATCGTGACAGAAGAAAGCTATACATCCAAATGCAGTTTTTTAGACATGGAAGAAATCAAAAAGCAAAAACAATACAAAGGAAAACGAATCAAGCGTGGACTGTTTCAATCTGAAAACGGAACGCTTATCCACGCAGATGTCAATGGGGCATACAACATCATGAGAAAAGTATTCCCAAAGGCGTTTGCCAATGGGATAGCGGGTGTGGGGTTACACCCGATCCGAGTACATGTCGCTTAAACGACGTGGACGGATAAACAATTTTGTTAAAATCTTTATCATTATTCTATGATTTTAATAAAATTGATAACCTGGGGCGCTGAAATAAAACAAAGAACAAGCTGACCGAATATGGTCAGCTTGTTCTATATCCACATGCTTAATCCAGCGAGCAAAGAAGTTAAAAGCATCGAGCCGAGCATTAAATAAACAACAATTTTTTGCACTTTTTTTGAATGCATGTTCTTCACCTCTTGCTTCCTATTGTACAAACATGCTGTGCGGCAAACAAGCAGGAAAAATGCAAAAAAAGAAGGAAAAAAGAGAAAGGATGTCGAAATACATAGATGGTTTGCAACCGAGAACAACAAAGGGGTTGGGGTTTATGGAAGTAAAAAAAGTCGATCATATTGGTATTGCAGTCAAATCGTTAGACGAGGCGCTTCCGTTTTATACGGATACGCTTGGCTTATCGTGCATTGGCATTGAAACAGTCGAATCAGAACAAGTCCGGGTAGCATTTTTAAAAGTTGGCGATGTCAAGCTTGAACTGCTTGAGCCGCTCTCTGAACATAGCCCGATTGCTTCTTTTATTGAAAAGCGAGGCGAAGGCATTCATCATGTCGCTCTTGGGGTTGATCATATCGAACAGCGCATCGAAGAGTTAAAAAATAACGGCATTCGCATGATTCACGAGCAACCGAAGCGCGGTGCAGGCGGTGCACACATCGCTTTTATGCATCCGAAGTCAGCCCGAGGCGTGTTATATGAGCTTTGTGAAAAGGTCGGTGGGCAGTAATGGACATGTACGATAAAATCAACGAGCTATATGACCGCCGCCGAGAAATTGAGTTAGGCGGTGGCGACGATAAAATTGCAAAGCAGCATGAAAAGGGAAAATTAACAGCAAGAGAGCGCATCGATCTTTTATTAGATGAAGGGACGTTCGTTGAGTTAAATCCGTTTATTGAACATCGTTGCACCGATTTTGGATTAGCGGGAAAAAAAGGACCAGGTGACGGAGTTGTCACAGGATACGGTAAAATCGATGGGCGGACAGTATTTGTCTTTTCGCAAGACTTTACTGTATTCGGTGGAGCGCTTGGGGAGATGCATGCGAAAAAAATTGCGAATATTATGGATTTAGCGGCGAAAACAGGAGCTCCAATCATCGGATTAAACGATTCTGGTGGCGCGCGCATTCAAGAAGGCGTGTTGTCGCTTGATGGATACGGCCATATTTTTTATCGGAACTCGATTTATTCGGGCGTCGTTCCACAAATTTCCGTCATTATGGGGCCATGTGCAGGAGGGGCTGTCTATTCACCAGCCATTACTGATTTTGTATTTATGGTCGAAAAAACGAGCCAAATGTTTATTACCGGACCGAAAGTGATTGAAACGGTGACAGGCGAAAAAATTAGCGCAGAAGATTTAGGTGGCGCGCGCGTTCATAATACGATTAGCGGAAATGCTCATTTTTCAGGAGCGACAGAAGAAGAGGTGCTTGCGCAAGTACGACGGCTATTAAGCTATCTTCCACAAAATTGTCAAGAAAAGCCGCCTGTTGCACCTGCACAAAAGGAAAGCGATTACCGTCCCGATTTAGCGGATGCCATTCCTATTGATGCGGTGCGTCCATACGATGTGCGAAACGTCGTGTTGCAAGTCGTTGACGAAGGTTCGTTTATGGAAGTACAAAAAGATTTTGCGAAAAATATTGTCATCGGTTTTGCCCGCATCAAAGGGGAAGTTGTCGGACTTGTATGCAACCAGCCGAAGTTTATGGCCGGGGGGCTTGATATTGACTCATCGGATAAAGCGGCGCGCTTTATTCGCTTTTGCGACTCGTTTAATATCCCAATTATTACATTTGAAGATGTGACGGGATTTTTCCCAGGAGTCAAACAAGAACACGGGGGCATCATTCGACATGGGGCGAAAATTTTATATGCGTATTCGGAAGCGACGGTGCCGAAAATAACGGTCATTTTACGGAAAGCGTATGGTGGAGCATACGTTGCATTAAACAGTAAATCGATCGGAGCAGATGTCGTATACGCATGGCCAAATGCAGAAATTGCCGTTATGGGACCACAAGGGGCAGCGAACATTATTTTCGCAAGCGACATCGAAAATAGTCCGAACCCAGAAGAAACGCGAGCGCAAAAAATTGAGGAATATCGCGACAAATTCGCCAATCCTTATGTCGCCGCAAAGTACGGTATGGTCGATGACGTCATCGATCCGCGCGATACGAGAATCAAGCTCATTCAAGCGCTCGATATGCTTCGCCATAAACAGGAAGAACGTCCAAAAAAGAAACATGGGAATATTCCGTTGTAGTAGAGAAAAGCGAACAGTGGGTGCACTGTTCGCTTTTCCTTACGAGAACCATGTTTGCAATTTTGGAATGCGACGGATAACAATCCAATCGGCAATAAAAGCGATGACTAATGAAAGAGCGACTAAAGGCATGGTAAGTCCTAATACGATAATGATAAAGGTGACTATTCGCATCACTTTTTTGCTTTGTGGTGCAGGTGGTACCCCAAGTGCCCCTTTTGGACGTCGTTTCCACCACATGACAACACCGCTATACGCAATGAAAATAAGACCGAGGCAAGTTACAAGACCGATCAATTGATTAAATAAGCCGAAATATCGACCTTCATGAAGGGCAATGCCAATTTCGATCATTTTAGCTAGCCACCCATAATCTTTAAAGCGTAAATCTGCTAACACTTCGCCGCTATATTGATCAATATGTAATGTAGCTTGATCTTGCGGCAAGTTCGGAAAGACGGAAACGGTATATACTCCTTTTTCTCCTTCAGGGAAGTAAATAGAAAAGCCAGGATGAACATGCCGATCTTTTGCAATTTGAATAACTGATTCAACCGGAATCGTCATTGCCCCATTTTGTTTCGATTCAGGCACAGGCATATTTTCTGCAGCCCATGGCACATCTGCGACCGATTTTGTTGGAATAACAGATTCAGGTATTTCATCCCATAATCCAGATGGATATCCTGTATGGGTGGCTGTAGCGATTTGATTAATTTTATCGCCCATAAATCCAGCCCAAGGTAAACCGGTTAAAATAAGCAATAAAATAAACATAGAAAGCCAAATAGCAAGAACGGAATGAATGTCTTTCCACATGACGCGCTTTCCTTCATGAAAGCGAATTTTTACAATGCCATATAAAGAGCGGTTTCGTGGCCACCATAAATATAATCCTGTTATTAATAAAATAACGGCCCAACATGCTGCAAGTTCAACGATTCGATCACCAACTGTTCCGACCATGAGCTCGCCGTGCAACTTGACAATGATATTCATAAGCTTATCTTCTTTTGCGAGTTTACCAACAATATCGCCGGTATATGGGTTAACAAAAACGATATAAGTTTTTCCATCTAAAACAATGCCCACTTCTGTTGAACGGTTAGGGGCATCGCTCGGACGATAGCTGACGACAGTAGCATTTTCATACGTGTTTTTGACTTGTTCAATCACGTAGCTTGGGGCTAGCTCATGTTCTCCCTCTTGAACATAATAGAGATCGTTGTATAAAACAGATTCAATTTGTGGCTTAAATAAGTAGATGGCTCCCGTAATGGAAAGAATAATTAAAAATGGCGCAAAAATGATTCCAGCATAAAAGTGCCAACGCCATATTGCTTTGTAAAAATCTTTGTTCGTTAAGTAATCCATAAAAACCTCCTAATTTACTATGAAATGAAGTTCAAGATGAATGATATAATGAAATTGTGACAAATGTGTGAAATGAAAGAAAAAAATTATGTGTACATGTTCATCGCCATATGAAGGAATTTTCGTTATACTTAAAAGTGAGTACATACATAGGAGGATGCATGATGGTCAATGAGCAACGTTTAGTTGATGAATTTTTAGAGCTTGTGCAAATTGATTCCGAAACAAAATATGAACGTGACATTGCAGATGTGCTGAAAGCGAAGTTTGAAGCGCTCGGTTTACACGTTATTGAAGATGATACGACAGCACAAACAGGTCATGGTGCAGGAAATTTAATTTGCACATTGCCTGCGACAAAAGAAGGGATAGATCCGATTTACTTTACATCACACATGGATACGGTTGTGCCAGGAAAAGGGGTCAAGCCGTCCATTCAAGATGGATATATTGTGACAGATGGGACAACGATTTTAGGAGCGGACGATAAAGCAGGGCTTGCCGCCATGTTTGAGGCGATCCGAGTGTTGAAAGAAAAACAAATTGCGCACGGCACAATTCAATTTATTATTACTGTTGGAGAAGAATCTGGGCTCGTTGGGGCGAAGGCGCTTGATCCGTCGCTCATTCAAGCGAAATTTGGATATGCGCTAGATAGCGATGGAAAAGTTGGACAAATTATCGTTGCTGCTCCGACGCAAGCAAAGTTGAAAGTGACCGTTCACGGAAAGACGGCTCATGCCGGTGTTGCACCAGAGCGTGGCGTATCAGCAATTACAATCGCCGCGAAAGCGATTGCGCAAATGCCGCTTGGGCGCATCGATGAAGAAACAACCGCAAACATCGGCCGTTTTGAAGGTGGAACACAAACAAATATCGTTTGCGATCGCGTTGACATTTTAGCAGAGGCGCGTTCGCTCGTTCCAGAAAAAATGGAAGCGCAAGTCGCGAAAATGAAAGAAGCGTTTGAGCGAGTAGCGGAAGAAATGGGTGGTCGTGCAGATGTTCACGTGGAAGTGATGTACCCAGGATTTAAATTTGGAGATGGGGATCATGTTGTTGAAGTAGCGAAGCGAGCGGCTGAAAAAATTGGTCGTCCACATGAGCTGTTGCGTAGCGGTGGCGGTAGCGATGCGAATGTCATTGCAGGATTTGGCATTCCAACCGTAAACTTAGCGATCGGTTATGAAGACATTCATACAACAAATGAACGGATGCCAATTGAAGAACTTGTCAAAGCAACGGAGATGGTGCTCGCCATTATTGAGGAAGTAGCGACAAGGGGGTGAGACGATGGAGAAAGTCGTCGTTTTTCAACTTGCGAATGAACAATATGCCATTCCGGTTGAACATGTTGTTTCCATCGAAAAAATGAGCCATCCGACGATCATTCCGGGAATGCCTTCGTATATGCTCGGTGTTGTGCGCATTCGCGGTGAACTCGTTCCTGTGCTTGATACGTCGCAAATTTTATATCGCCGTCCATATACGGAAACAGAAAAAACGCGCCTCATCGTTGTGCATACAGACGATGTATATGTCGCGTTTATTGTAGACGATGCAAAAGAAATTATTGATATCCCATCACATATGATGAAGCAAGTGAATATGCTCGCTTATCAACAAACGCCATATTTCATCGGCATTGCGAACTTGCCTGATCGGCTAATTACCGTCATTGATCCGACAATATTGTTCGATCATTTAGAAGGATCAAGTACGATTAAAGAACATATAAAAAATGAGAAACAGAACACTTGAACGAGAAAAGATGATTATGGTATGTTCTTTTTTGAACAATCAAAATATAGAAAGGAACGTTTGCTATGGCGAAACAACAAATTGGTGTGATCGGTTTAGCGGTCATGGGAAAAAACTTGGCGCTTAACATTGAAAGCCGTGGATATTCCGTTGCCGTATATAACCGTTCACGCGAAAAAACAGACGAGTTTTTAAAAGAGGCGGAAGGGAAAAACATCGTCGGTACATATAGCATCGAACAGTTTGTCAACGCACTTGAAAAACCGCGCAAAATTTTATTAATGGTAAAAGCAGGTGCGGCAACAGACGCAACTATTGAGCAACTAAAGCCGTATTTAGAAAAAGGCGATATCGTGATTGATGGCGGCAACACGTATTTTAAAGATACACAACGCCGCAATAAAGAACTTGCTGAGCTTGGTATTCATTTTATCGGTACAGGCGTTTCTGGTGGAGAAGAAGGAGCGCTGAAAGGACCTTCCATCATGCCGGGGGGACAAAAAGAAGCGCATGAACTCGTCCGTCCGATTTTTGAAGCGATTGCCGCCAAAGTCGATGGCGAGCCGTGCACGACATATATCGGTCCAGACGGTGCAGGCCATTACGTAAAAATGGTGCATAACGGCATTGAATACGGCGATATGCAATTAATTGCCGAAGCGTACTTTTTATTAAAACATGTGCTTGGCTTAAACGCGCAAGAGCTTCATGAAGTATTTGCCGAGTGGAATAAAGGAGAATTAGATAGTTATTTAATCGAAATTACGGCAGACATTTTTACAAAAATCGATGAAGAAACAGGCAAGCCGCTCGTCGATGTTATTTTAGACAAAGCAGGACAAAAAGGAACAGGAAAATGGACGAGCCAAAACGCGCTCGATTTAGGCGTTCCGCTTCCGATTATTACGGAATCGGTATTTGCTCGCTTTATTTCCGCCATGAAAGAAGAACGTGTGAAAGCAAGCAAGCTATTAGCAGGTCCAGCAGTGAAGCCGTATGAGGGTGATCACCCGCACTTCATTGAAGCCGTTCGCCGCGCGCTTTACATGAGCAAAATTTGCTCGTACGCCCAAGGCTTTGCGCAAATGAAAGCTGCTTCGGAAGAATACAACTGGAATTTACAATACGGCAATATCGCAATGATTTTCCGTGGTGGCTGCATCATTCGTGCGCAATTTTTACAAAAAATTAAAGAAGCGTACGACCGCGATCCAGCGCTGCCAAACTTATTGCTTGACCCGTACTTTAAAGACATTGTTGAAAACTATCAACAATCGCTTCGCGAAATCGTTGCAACCGCAGCGATGCGCGGCATTCCAGTACCAGCGTTCGCTAGCGCCTTAGCATACTACGACAGCTATCGAATGGATACATTGCCAGCGAACCTTATCCAAGCACAACGCGACTACTTTGGTGCGCACACATACGAGCGTATCGACAAAGAAGGCATTTTCCATACCGAATGGTTGAAATAAACGAACACCCCCTAGGGCAATTTGCTCTAGGGGGATATTATTGCTTTGTCTTGCTTGTCAGTTTCCTAATCCCGATTAATAAGCAAATCATGCTCGCACCCCATGATATTCCTGCCTTGCCTAAAAGAAGCGAAATTTCTACCGATGCTTGTGCATGCTCGAGGTCGAAAGAAATGGCTTTGAATGCAAAAAATACACCAATGGAAAGCAAGAAAAAATGACAAAAAATCCATAAGAAAGCTACCTGTTGCGCTCGATTGTTTCTCCAAAGATATACAATTGTCATGACTGCAATGGACATGATAAAAGAAAACCCCCCAATTAGCATGTCCATCACTTCTTCTTCCATCGGCAAATGCTTATGCATATTTCCCCCTCCCATTTAATACAATTATAGATAGTAACATCCCCCTCACCACGAGGGGGATTGTTTATTGTTCAAATAATAATACACGCGCTGGGGCGGCGTCGGTGCCGACGAGTTTGAGGGGAGCGGCGACCATCCAATATTCGCCTGCTGGAACGTCTTTTAGCCGAAGTCCTTCGATGACGATAATGCCATGGCCGAACAGCGTTTTATGCGTTGGGTGTCCCGCTTGGTTTCGTTCGACGCCGAGGGCATCAATACCGACGCCGCGAATGCGTTTTTCGGCTAAGTATGCAGCAGCATCTTCGGCAACGTAAATAAATTCAAAGTTAAAGGCATCGTCGAATGAGTTTTTCGTTTTGAATAAGATAAAATCATTCTCTTGAATATCAAAATGAATGAGATCTTCTTTTGTAATGCGATCATTGACGTTTGTGACGTCTAATACTTTGCAGTAGCCGACAAGTTTTTCAAGCGGAATCGTTTCAAAAGTCTCCCCGTCTTTTACCATATGGAGCGGTGCGTCAATGTGCGTACCGGTATGCACATCCATGTCGATGCGCGATTCGGTGACGTAATCGTTCGTGACGGTCGTTAGCTTCGGTTGTTTTTCCGGCTTATTTTTATACACCGGCATCCCTTCAAAAATCGGAGCAGTGACATCGTACATTTTCATGTTTATTTCCTCCTTACATTGTTCCGTTTAGCGACCACCAGTGGAAGCCGTCTTTTTGCAATAGCTCATCTGCCTTTT
Source organism: Anoxybacillus ayderensis (assembly GCF_000833605.1). Classification (GTDB taxonomy): domain Bacteria; phylum Bacillota; class Bacilli; order Bacillales; family Anoxybacillaceae; genus Anoxybacillus; species Anoxybacillus ayderensis. The sequence goes on from NZ_JXTG01000002.1 coordinate 348,262, forward strand.
TCGGTCCCATCGAGCCAGCTTCGTAGTTCGGGAAGTCAACCGCTTTCGTATTTTCCCATACTTCAGAAATCGGGTCGACAAAGCTCCATGACGCAGCGACTTCGTCCCAGTGGGTAAAGTTTGTCGCATCGCCGCGCATGCAGTCATATAACAATTTTTCATACGCTTCTGGCGTATTAATGCCGTCGATGCAATTGTTGCAGTAATCCAACTTAATTGGCGTCGTTTTCATGCTTTCACCGCTTTTTTTCGCATTTAAATGAAGCGTAATTCCTTCATCTGGTTGAATATGGATGACGAGCAAATTCGGATGAACGTATTCGCTCGTGCGATAATATAAATTCATCGGTACGTCTTTAAATTGCACAACAATTTTCGTTGATTTTTCAGTCATTCGTTTTCCTGTTCGTATGTAAAATGGCACACCTGCCCAGCGGAAGTTGTCGATCATTAGTTTCCCTGCGACAAACGTTTCCGTATTAGAATGTGGATCGACGCTATGTTCTTCACGATACCCGACGACTTGTTGCCCGCGTACAATGCCGCGTCCGTATTGCCCGCGCACGAAATAGTTATCGACGTCATCATGTGTCATCGGACGAAGCGCGCGAAGCACTTTCACTTTTTCACTGCGAATGTCATCTGTTGTCAGCTTAATTGGCGGTTCCATTGCGAGAAGGGCAACCATTTGTAGCATATGGTTTTGCACCATATCGCGAAGCGCACCAGAATGATCATAGTAACGACCGCGATCTTCCACTCCGAGCGTTTCGCTTGATGTAATTTGAATATTGGCAATAAAGCGATTGTTCCAAAGCGGTTCAAAAATCGCGTTCGCAAAGCGAATGACTTCAATGTTTTGTACCATTTCTTTTCCGAGATAATGGTCAATCCGGAAAATTTGTTCCTCGGAAAACGATTGTCGAATTTCTTCATTTAACTTTTGTGCGCTTTGCAAATCATGTCCGAACGGTTTTTCAATCACTAATCGCGTCCAGCCGTTTGTTGCTGTCAGTCCTTCTGATTTTAAATGCGATGTAATCGTTCCGAAAAACTCAGGTGCCATCGCCAAGTAAAAAATGCGGTTGCCTGGAATATGAAATTGCTCTTCCACCCGCGTTAATAATTCATTTAATTGTTCATATGATTTTGTATTTGTTGCATCTAATGAATGATAGTAAAAATGAGAAATAAATGGATCATCCATTAATTCTTGTTTTGTTGCTTCTTCAATCGTTTCTTTTACGTAATGACGAAACGATTCATCTGTATGGGGACGACGGGCGACACCAACAACCGCAAACTGTTCAGAAAGTTTTCCTTTTTGATAAAGTTTATAAATAGATGGGAATAATTTGCGTTTTGCTAAGTCGCCAGTTGCGCCAAAAATAACAATTGTCGCTTTTGGTTGTACGTCATTCACGGACCATATACCTCACTTTTATTCATTTTTTGAAAGGTTCATGATAATGTAATTTTAGAGGTTTATTGTGGTAAACGCAAATGTTTTATCCGATTAAAGAAAAGAGAGGAGTTTGTAGCGTGGAATTATTGTTTTTAGGAACGGGCTCTGGTGTCCCGTCGAAAGGGAGAAACGTATCGGCGGTTGCCCTTCAGTTATTAGAAGAAAGAGGAGCGACATGGCTGTTCGATTGCGGTGAAGCGACGCAACATCAAATTTTACATACGTCTATTCGCCCGCGACGCATTGAACGTATTTTTATTACTCATTTACACGGCGATCACATTTTCGGCTTGCCCGGATTGCTTGGAAGTCGCTCATTTCAAGGGGGAGAAACTCCTCTTTTTGTTTACGGTCCGACTGGTATTCGTTCGTTTGTTGAAACTGCCTTAGCGGTTAGCGGTACGCGGTTAAAATATGATTTGCATATTCATGAGTTTACAGAAGGTGTCATCTTTGAAGATGAACAGTTTATTGTTACAGCGAAATTGCTTGATCACGGTTTACCTTCATACGGTTTTCGAATCGTTGAAAAAGATTTACCGGGCACGTTGCTCGTTGATCAATTGCGTGCACTTGGCGTGCGCCCAGGACCAATTTATCAACAAATTAAGCGAGGGGAGATTGTCACATTAGATGATGGAACTGTCATTGATGGACGAAACTTTGTAGCCCCGCCAAAGAAAGGACGCATTGTTTCGATTATAGGAGATACGCGTTATTGTGAGGCGAGTGTGGAATTGGCGAAACAAGCGGACGTCCTTGTCCACGAGGCAACATTTCGTGCCAAAGAAGCGCATTTAGCGCATGATTACTATCATTCAACGACGTTGCAAGCAGCGGAAGTAGCGAAACGAGCGGAAGTAAAGCAACTCATTTTGACACATATTAGTTCCCGGTATCAAGGAGAGATGTGTGACGAGCTCGTTGAAGAAGCGAAAACGATTTTTCCGAACGTGTCACTTGCTTTCGATTTCTCATCGTTTCCAGTTCTGAAAAAAAGCGCGGAATAAAAAAGGGCTGGTCGATGATACAGACCAGCTCCTTACGAAAACTCATACTGGTCGTACAGTACGTCCGACATAAGATTTTTTTCTTGTTCAGAACAATTTTGGAATGTCGATTGAAATAGAAAAATGTCGAATAAAAAATATCGAAAAAAATGTTCGATTATTTACAATTATAATAGATGCAAGAGACAAGAAAATGTGTGAGAGGTGAGAAGCATGCCGATTTCAAAATCGGTCAGTGCTGTGATGACACGCAGTAGTTATTTAAGTACAGTGAATACTCATGTGACAAATACGGTGCCAAAAATAGAAAAAGTCAACCATCCACAAAATAGCCCAGCTAAATCAAGTCAAACATCCATTTCAAAAGACACCGTACATATTAGTCAAGAAGCACGAAAGGCATACGAATCGTCTACATCAATCGCAGCGATTAATCCAGTAAGAAACACGATTGGAAATACAGTTTATAACCCTATTGATTTTATCAAAAGGGAAGCTTCAAGAAATTTAGGAAATCAAACAGAAACTGCGCTCTATAACCCTGTAAAGAGCATGAAAGATGCGCTCCAGGCTGCGTTCAAACCATTAGAAAAAGACGCGGTGCAAATGAGAAAAAAAGAAGTTCAAGAAGCGTCTCAACAAGCACAAAAATCAAACGATGTAAAGAAAGCAAAAGAAGAAGCGCTGACTCGACAAATTCGGCTATCTTTGTATAATATGGACAAAGACATTCGTACTGTCGTCGGTCATAATCTGTCACAGAACATATACACGGCTTCAAAAAACAAAAGTGACAAAGGATGGTCCGCAACAAAGGAACTAATCGATGTGTTGACCGATGTTGTCCCGGGGATAGGCTCGATCAAAGATGCTTATCGCTTATATCAAGTGTTGAGCAATCCGAAATCCAATGCAAAAGATGTGGCGGAAGCGTTAGTTGGTTTTATTCCGGGACTGGGTGATCTAAAGAGCATTGCAAAAGTAACAAATGCCATTAAGAAAGCACTTGATGTTGATCCGAAAAAATTAGATCAGGCTGTGAGTATTATTAAGGGTACGGGTAATGCTAGACCGTCTTGGAGACAATCAGAAATTGACATAGGAAAGGAATATCCAGAATACAGTGCTCAAAAGTCTTTCAAAAACGGAAAAGAAGTACCTTATGGGACAAAAGGAAGCTCAAGACCGGATTTTTATAGAGAAGGATTTAGTATAGAGGTAAAAAATTATAAAATTACTACTCCAAGTGATAGAAACAGATTAGTAAACAATATTTCTACCCAAGTTGAAAAACGATTAAGTGATTTGCCGAGAGGTACTAAACAAACTGTTATTATCGATATACGGGGACAAAACGTATCGGAAGAAATACTAGATGATTTGTATGATAGAATAATGAAGAAAACAAATGGTAAAGTAAATATTAGATTTAAAACTAATGAGTGAGGTGGTAGAATTGGCTGTAGGTTTGAAAGTAAAATATTACTGGTATCCAATTGGTCATGGTGACTTTTTACATTCGTTTTTTTCAACAGTAAGCTATCATTTAGAGCCGAATGGTTGGGGAACAAAGTATCCTTTTTTATTAAAAAAGCTATATAATGGTAAACTGGAGTATAAATATATTAAAGATGTTATTAAAGAAATAGATGAAATTCAAGAAAGTTTGAAAAATTACAGTCCATCACAAGTCGTTTGGGATATTGAAGACCTTTCAAAAACACCTCCATGGGGAGATAATATAAGTGATGAAATCACAGACTTATCTAACTATTTTGTTACAAGTGATGGGGAAGATTTAATAACTATTTTAAAAAAAGCATTAAATAAAGCTTTAAAAATAAAGTCGGATGTTGAAATAGAAAGTATTTAAGAAAGCACTTGATGTTGATCCGAAAAAATTATATACATGCACTTTAAAGTAACTGTAGTTGAGTAATTCTTATAACAATAATTACCATTTAAAAAAGAGACAAACAGGGTACCCCTTATGTCACATGGGGCTGTTTTTTCACGGCATCAATGGGAATGTTTTGTTTTGCTGCACCACGAGTGTTGATTATCCAATATTTTACTAAAAACACAGAATCATTTGACTGAACACAAGGGGCTGACTCCAAAAGTCCGCTTTCTAGAGGGCTTTTGGGTCAGCCTCTTTTTTACTAACATCAGTAGGAAAAATAGTTTCTAATCGTTTCCATTACTCTTTTTAGATCATGTTCATGAATGTTTCCAATCTTAAAAAGAAGCTCTCGGTAATGAATGGTGTTGATTTTTGAACACCTAACAACGGACGGTTTGTCTAATCCTGCTTCTTTCCAATACTCTAAGACGACATCATATTTGTTTCGTGTTTGTTGACTTGTAATATTTGCAATCACTCTGTCTAATTCTACGACAACATCATGGCCAGATACGATGAGAACAGGTCTTCGTTTTCCTTTTATTTCCGCAAACCATACTTCGCCACGTCTTCCTAGATTACTCATCGTCTTCTCCCCATATTTCTTTTTCTAGTTCTTTTTCAATGACATCTTTTGGAGGTCTATTGTCAAAGTATTTGTCGAAAAGCCATGATAGCAATTTAATTCGCTCCGCATTATCCATTTCGTCTAAAGCTTTCATGAACTCTTCCGCCTTCACATGTATCACCCTTATTTATGTTATCTCATGATAAATTTTCGCAAAGTTAAAGCAACTGGTCAATGCTCTGAATTACCACCCTCTGACATACGGCTTCGGCGCTTCAAGCGATATACCGAGTTCGCTTGAAGCTGTTTTACCACCCTCTGACATACGGCTTCGGCGCTTCAAGCGATATACCGAGTTCGCTTGAAGCTGTTTTTGGCCAATATGGGTTGCGAAGAAGCTCGCGACCGATAAAAATGAGATCAGCACGGCCATTGCGTAAAATTTCTTCCGCTTGTAAGCCAGACGTGATGAGTCCGACCGCACCAGTTGGCACGTTTGCTTCACGGCGAATCGTTTCCGCAAATGGCACTTGATAACCTGGATACGCATCAATTTTTGCCGGGACGACGGCGCCAGAGCTGACGTCAATGAGGTCAACGCCTTGTGCTTTCATTTGTTTTGCATATTCGACGTAGTCTTTCACTGTTAACCCGTCTGGATGATAATCGTGTGCGGAAATACGGACAAATAGCGGTCCGTTCCATACTTCTTTCACTGCTTCAATGATTTCACTTAAAAAGCGGTAACGGTTTTCTCCACCGTATTCGTCTGTTCGTTTGTTTGTGAGCGGCGATAAAAATTCGTTAATGAGATAGCCGTGAGCAGCATGAATTTCAATGACATCAAATCCCGCTTCTTTGGCGCGTCGCGCACCTTGTTGAAACGCATGGATCGTTTCTTCAATGTCCGCTTTTGTCATTTCTTTTGGTGTTCGCATCGTTTCATCAAACGGAATCGGGGATGGTGCAATAATTTCACCAGAAACGGTTGCCTTTCGGCCGGCATGGGCAAGCTGAATGCCGATGTTTGCCCCTTGTTCATGAACGAGCGTAGTAAGCGTACGCAAGCCGTCGATATGGTTATCATCCCAAATCCCTAAATCGCGAGCTGAAATTCGTCCTTGTGGCGTCACAGCTGTCGCTTCCACAATAATGAGCCCGACTTGCCCGACCGCGCGCGTTGCATAATGAACGAGATGCCAGTTGTGCACCGTTCCATCTTCGCGATCGCACGCATACATACACATTGGTGACATAACAATGCGGTTTTTAAAGGTAACATCTCGAATCGTATATGGTGAAAATAACATATTAAATCCCTCCCGTAGTATCTTCCATAAAAATGATACCACGCGCACTTGGAAAAGAAAAACAACTTGCACTATTGAACGGAAGAAAGCAATGCTTCACCAAGTTCTTTTGATCGTTCAGTTGCTCGTTTAATGCATGCAATCATCGCTTCTTGGTAGCGATAACGTTCAAGTACCCCAATGCCAGCTTCTGTCGTTCCGCCTGGACTTGTTACTTCTTTGCGCAAAACGGAAGGATGTTTGTTTGTTGCTTTTAACATATGGGCAGCACCGATAATCGTTTGTAAAATAAGCTCTTTTGCAATATCGCGCTCAAGTCCAATTTCATCCGCTGCTTTTTCCATCGCTTCGACTAAATAGTAAACGTACGCCGGTCCACTACCCGATAGCCCTGTCACGGCGTGCAAATGCTTTTCATCAACAATCGTCACAATCCCGACCGTTTCAAATAGCTCTTTTGCCATGTGGACATGTTTATCCGTTGCATAGGCACCTTGTGCGAGCGCTGTGGCAGATTGCCCGATTGCCGCCGATGTATTTGGCATGGCACGAATGACAGGCATTTGTTTTCCGATGAGCGATGCAATCGTATCCGTCGTCACTCCCGCAAGCAATGAAATAATAAGTTGTTGCTCATGAAAAGCATGTGCGATTGGCGTTAAGCTTTCTGCAACGTCTTTTGGTTTCATCGCTAAAATAACAATATTAGCTTCTTTGACGGCTTGTTCTTTATTCGTTTCAGTTCGTACCCCGTATGTTTGTTGCATATACGTCAGTCGCTCCATTCGAGAGCGATTCGTTACAATCATTTGTTTCGGCTCATATAGTGTCTGTGTCACTCCTGAAATGAGCGCTTCTGCCATCGACCCTGCACCGAGAAATGTGATCGTCATTTTTTTCCTCCTCCTCGTCTCCAAAATAAAAAGACCTTTCGTCCGATAAAGGACGGAAAGGTCTTTATTTCCGCGGTACCACCTTTGTTGGCACAATGTGCCCACCTCTTATGCCGGTATCGTCGGCAAGACGGTTAGGTTTGCCTAACTGCTCATAGGGTAGGTTCCATGATAAAGAGGGTAATGAAACCTTTCAGCCTATGGGTTCCACTCTCTTGTTACCATTTATCATGTACTGGCCCTATTCATCGCTTCAGACATATATGATTTGCTTGCAATTATGCATGAAAAACAAGCTCGTTGTCAATAGGTTTTATGTTTTTATTTTCTGAATTTTTTAATAAATAAATAAAAATAAATGACAAACGAAAAAAATAAGTGTAAACTGATAAACAGACGAAACGAAAAGTTATGATGATATAATGAAGGAGCCGAAAAAAATGGAACAGTTGCATCGCATTGTCGTTCCAACGCCATTTGCCGTTGGCGATGTCAATATGTATATTGTCAAAGGAGACCGTTTAACGCTTATTGATGCGGGAGTAAAAACAGAAGAAGCGTGGCACGTCTTCGTTCGGGAATTACGTGAACTCGGCTATAAACCGGAAGATATTGAGCAAGTCATCATTACACATCACCATCCGGATCACGTCGGTTTACTTGATTATTTCCCTCCGTCGCTTCCTGTTATTGGCCATCGCAAAGCTGCACCTTGGATTGCGAAAGATGCTGCTTTTTTTGCGTGGCATCAACAATATTTTGAGCAATTTTTAATTGAATGTGGAATTGGGGAAGAATGGATCGCGAAACTCGGAAACTTTCGGCGCTCTCTCCGCTTTTCGTGCGAGCGCTCGCTCACTCACGAAGTGAAAGAAGGGGATATGATTGAAGGCTGGACGGTTATCGAAACCCCCGGTCATGCGCAAAGTCATATTGTATTATATCGTGAAGCAGATGGATTGATGATCGGAGGGGATCATTTGTTAGCTGCGATTTCATCTAATCCGTTGTTAGAGCCGCCTGCGATCGGTGAACAAGAGCGCCCGAAACCACTTTTGCAATATAACGATTCATTAAAGAAACTACTGAATTACGACATTACAACGATCGTTACAGGACATGGAGAAGATGTGGCAGATGTTGCATCACTTGTCGAAAAGCGGCTTGAAAAACAAAAAGAGCGTGCGCAATATGTATGGCAATTGTTAAGTGAAAAGCCAATGACGGCATTTGACGTATGTCGTGCGCTTTTTCCGTCCGTATATGAACGTGAATTTTTATTGACGATGTCCGAAACGATCGGTCAACTCGATTATTTAGAAGCAATCGGAGCAGTGAAAAAAGAAAAAGACGATCAAATATATATGTACGAAGTGGTGAGATCATGAAATTAGCAGGGAAATACGTCGTTATTACAGGAGCGTCGAGCGGCATTGGCGAACAAATTGCATACGAAGTAGCTAAGCGTGGAGGAATACCGATATTGCTTGCGCGTTCAAAAGAAAAATTGGCGCAAATTGCGCAACATATTGAACAAACGTACAACATCCCCTGCGTATATGAATCGCTAGATGTTAGTAATCAAGAAGAAGTAGATGCTGTATTTGATCGATTACTTGCGTCCGTCGATATCGATATTCTCGTCAATAATGCGGGGTTCGGTGTGTTTCGGTATGTCGAGCATATCGATCTCTCAGAAGCGAAGCAAATGTTTGATGTCAATGTGCTCGGATTGATCGCGTGTACAAAAAAAGTGTACACACATATGATGAAGAAGCGGTCCGGCCACATTATTAATGTCGCATCTCAAGCAGGAAAAATCGCAACGCCAAAATCGAGCGTATATGCCGCAACAAAACATGCTGTCCTTGGATTTACAAATAGCTTGCGAATGGAAGCGTCCATGTATGGCATTTTTGTCACTGCTGTGAACCCAGGACCGATCAAAACAAACTTTTTTACTGTCGCTGATACGTCCGGAGAATATGTGAAAAACGTGAAACGATGGATGCTTCGTCCGGAATTTGTCGCCAAGCGCGTCGTTGATGCGATGCTTACTCCAACGCGCGAAGTGAATTTGCCGTTTTGGATGCATATAGGAAGTCGCGTGTATCAATTATTTCCATCGGTCGTCGAAAAAATGGGAAAACGGGCATTTTTAAAAAAGTAAGCGAGGTGTAAATGGTGAAAATTACGATCACGGAACGAGCGATCGAACAACTTCGTCGTGTTCGTGGAAACAAGCACGTCAAGCTTGCATATGATACAGATGATTGTGGTTGTGCTGTCAATGGAGTGCCTATGTTACTGCTTGTCGAGCAATTAGACGAACATGATGTAGCGATTGAAACAAACGATATGCCGATTTGGATGGAAAAACATCGGCTCATTTTCTTTGATGAACAAATGACGATTGATGTTGTCGATGGGGCAGGATGTTTTCAATTAAAAAGCCCGAATCAAATTTTAAATGCGCGCATGTCGCTTATGGAGCGTTGAAAAGACGAGCCCGGAATAAAAGCCGGGCTTATTCGTTTTTCGGAGCGCGAACGACGGATTGGAATTTTCCTTTATGAGCTGCATCACAAAATGGCATATTTTGTGAAAGTCCGCAACGACAGAGAGAAAATGTTTCTTTTGTTTCAAACTTGTTTCCTTCCATATCAATTAATTCAACATCTCCAGTCACACGAAATGAACCGTTATCCATCACTTTAATTTGCACTTTCGCCATATATTCCACCTCCTTGTATACCGTATATCGTATATACTATCTCGTTCTTATAAAGATCGCAACTTTTTTTGTTTTAGAAGTGCTCTTTTCTTATTTTCCGATATTGAGTTAAAATAAGGATGTATACGTAATTGACATAGAAAGAGTGATTGTTGTGAATGATCAAGTGAATCGTCTTCGAAAAATAGTAAAGGAAAAAACATGGGTGTCGTTTTTGTACAATAACCATCCGTATAGTTTACTTCATTGGTCCGTTGCAGGATTTTCAAACGACGAACGCGATGTCTGGCTACTGCAAGATGAGATGACATTTGAAACACAATCGTTCGTGCAGTTAGATGAAGCGCTTGCGTGGATTGAACAACATATGCCGCATATTACAGATATTTTATAAGGGGACGAATGTCCCCATTCTTACTGCGGAGAATTTTGCCGTTTTGTCGGATGAATTGCTTTCTCTAATTCTTCCTTTGCAATGACAGGACGAACCGTATCGGCTGTCGGCTTTCCTTTTTGGCTTTTATTTTTTGCCATAAAAGTTCACTCCTTTATGTTTTAGTCATGATTAGTTTGGAGAAAGGGGGAGATGTTTATGCTAAAAGATCGATTAAATGAGCAACTGATCGCACAGCTTAAGCAAAAACAAAAGCAACTGCAAGAAGAAGAACAAAAACGAAAAGAAGAAGAGGAAGCAAAGCGCAAAGAAGAAGCTCGTAAGCGAGAAAAAAATAAAACGTTTGCCGAATGGTTAGAAGAAAGTGACTTAGATTGGCGAAAATTTAAATAACCGAGGGCGAACGCCCTCGGTTACCGATGATCAGTAAACATCGTTTGTTTTGTCAGTTGTTTTAAGACAGCCATTTGTTCATCGCTCAATGTTACTGATTGCGCAGCGACGTTTTCGATTAGTTGCGATAATCGGCTTGCGCCTGGAACGACTGTTGCTACGGCTTCATTTGCTAAACAAAAACGAAGGGCAATTGCCGTAAGCGTTTCGTTCGGAGCAACCGCTTTTAATTTTGGAATGAGCGTCACTAACTCGGCAAACGAATAATCGACATAGCCATTTTGTTTCGTATTTTCGCTTGCTTTTTCAATCGGACGTTCAGTTAATAATCCTTTCGCTAGCGGTCCGCGAGCAATGACGCTCACGTTATGTTTCTTCAAAAGTGGAAACCATTCTTCAGCGCGGCGATCAAGTAAACTATACGGCATCATGACAGAAACGATGCGCGATCGCTTCACATATTCGCGAATGACGTTTGGACGCATAGAGGAAATGCCGTAATAACGAATGATGCCCTCTTGTTGCAACTCCTCAAACGCCTCAATGGTTTCATCGATCGGATCATCAATCGTTCCACCATGTAGTTGATATACATCAATATAATCGGTTTGTAATCGTCGTAAGCTATGTTTCACCGCTTCTTTTATGTATGCTTTTGACGGATCCCACGTCCAGCCGTTTCCTTGTTCCGTCCAACGATTCCCTACTTTTGTCGCAACGATGACATCATGTCGTTTTCCTTTTAATGCTTTACCGACAATTTCTTCATTTAACCCACGATCATATAAATCGGCTGTATCGAAGTAGTTTACTCCTTGATCGATCGCTTCATGAATGAGGCGAATCGCATCGTTTTCCGACGTACCGAGCGACATGCAGCCAAAGCCAATTTCACTTACATATAAGTTGGAATGTCCAAGTTTCCGTTTTTTCATGTCATCACTCCTTTTCAATCATTATAACGAATAAGTTTTCCATTTGTCTTTGCTCATGTAGTACAATGAAGAGGAAAAATAATTTGGTGGTGAAATGATGGATCATTTATATGAAAAAACGATAAATCAAAAGCGCATATTTTCTGGGAAAGTGATTGACGTATATGTAGAAGATGTGTTGTTGCCAAACGGGGAAACGAGCAAGCGTGAAATTGTCAAACATCCTGGAGCGGTTGCGGTGCTTGCGATAACAGAAGAAAATAAAATGGTGCTCGTTCGCCAATATCGAAAAGCGTTAGAGCGCGTGCTTGTTGAAATTCCAGCTGGGAAGCTTGAAAAAGGAGAGGCACCGATCGAAACAGCGAAGCGCGAGCTAGAAGAAGAAACAGGATATGTATGCGAAAAAATGGAGCCACTTCACTCTTTTTACACGTCACCGGGGTTTGCAGATGAATTAGTACATATATTTCTTGCGAAAGGGTTAACGAAAAAAAGCGAAAAGCAAATGCTTGATGATGACGAGTTTGTCGATGTGCTTGAAGTGACGTTAGAAGAAGCGCTAAACATGGTCGAAGAAAAACAAATTTATGACGCAAAAACGATTTATGCGCTTTTATATTGGCAATTGCAGGCGTAAAGCGGTCATTGCGACCGCTTTTTGTCATATCACGATCCTTTTCCCATACAATGTAGTAACAGAACGTGTAGGGGGATGGAGCGATGAGAAAGCGATCATGGACGACAACATGGGGCCAGCATGTACAAGAGCATTATACGACATACGTATTTACTGTCGTTCTTTTTGTGATGGGCGTTGTTTTTGGTGCGATTGTTGTCAATAGTTTAAGTTTCAGTCAAAAACAAGATTTATATTATTATTTAACGAATTTTTTTGGACAAGTGTCTGCGGGACATATTGCAAGTGCGCATGACGTATGGAAAGAAAGTTTTTTACAAAATTTAAAATATATTGGGCTGATGTGGATTTTAGCGATGTCGCTTGTAGGGTTACCAATTATTTTAATTTTATTATTTTTAAAAGGGCTTGTTGTCGGTTTTACTGTTGGATTTTTAGTCAATCAAATGGGATGGAACGGATTTTTGTTAGCTTTCGTATCTATCGTCCCACAAAATATTATTCTCGTTCCCGTTTTTATTATGATGGCGGCGATATCGATTTCGTTTTCTTTAAAAATGATTCGACATCAATTTGTGAAACGAACGCATGAGCCAATTTTTCGAGCGATGCTTCGTTATACGTTTGTCATGTTGTCGTTTAGCATCGCGTTAGTGTTTGCATCTTCACTTGAAGCATACGTATCCCCGTTACTCATGAAAGAAGTTGTACAATTAATAGAAAAATAATTATTATTTAATAATCATTTTATTTATCAGTTTATAATCATTTTATTTTGACACGTTCCTTTCTTTTGTTATAATGAGAATGAGTAACGAGGGAGGGAATGAAAATGGAAAGTCGCCTTGAACGAATTAAAAAACAATTGCATGCCGCAAGCTATAAATTAACGCCGCAACGGGAAGCGACGGTACGTGTGTTGCTTGAACATGAGGAAGATCATTTAAGCGCGGAAGATGTTTACCTCCTCGTGAAAGAAAAAGCACCGGAAATAGGGTTAGCGACAGTATATCGCACGTTGGAGCTATTAACAGAATTGAAAATTGTCGATAAAATTAACTTCGGGGATGGCGTTTCCCGCTACGATCTTCGTAAGGAAGGTGCGGCGCATTTTCATCACCATTTAGTGTGCATTGAATGTGGGGCGGTTGATGAAATTCAAGAAGATTTATTAGAAGATGTCGAAGCGATTGTAGAACGGGATTGGAATTTTAAAATTAAAGATCATCGTCTAACATTTCACGGCATTTGTTATCGTTGTCAAGAGAAGCATGAAGAACAGTAAACCTTTTCGTCTATGAAAAGGTTTTTTCATTTATGTGTATAAAATGCGATGAAACGGGCATATCCTCTTACTATATGACAGTTGACGGAGGTATGCGATGAGAAGAATGGTTGACGTGCTAAAAGTGTTTCTTTTATTTACGGGATGTACGATTTTATTTTATTATAGTATTGTATGGATGAGCGAGGAATATAACTATTACCGTCGTTACGACGAGCCGATAGGATCAGCTGTGAAAGTATCGACGACTGAACGGCAAGAAACAAATTGGCTCGATCGACTGTTGCTTTTTTATCAAAACGGGGAGTAGGATGCGTGTGGAAGATCAAGTAAAAGATTTTATTCACTATTTAATTGTTGAGCGAAATTTAGCTCATAATACGATCGTATCATATGAACGTGACTTAAAAAAATATGTTCAATATTTACAAAAAGTTGAGCAACGATGTCGTTGGAATGACGTCACCCGTTTTCATATTATGCAATTTTTAAAGTTTTTAAAAGAAAAAGGAAGCTCGCCGAAAACGATTGCGCGCCATCTCGCGTCTGTTCGATCGTTTCATCAATTTTTATTACGTGAAAAAGCAGCCGATCAAGATCCGACTGTTCATATTGAAACGCCGCAACTGCCGCGAAAATTGCCAAACGTGTTGTCGATGGCGGAAGTTGAAGCGTTGTTGGAAGCGCCGAAACAAAATACCCCATTTAGCATTCGCGATAAGGCGATGCTCGAGTTGTTATATGCGACCGGCATTCGCGTGAGCGAGCTTATTCAATTAAACGTATCGGACGTTCATTTAACGATGGGGTTTATTCGTTGTTACGGAAAAGGACGGAAGGAGCGAATCGTTCCGATCGGAAAAATGGCGACAGAAGCATTAAAACGGTACATGGAACAAGGTCGTCCAGAGTTGTTGCAACGAAAAAAAGGAACGACAGATGCATTGTTTTTAAACCATCACGGCGAGCGCTTAACAAGACAAGGATGTTGGAAAATTTTAAAACGGCTCGCCCAAGAAGCAAATATTCAAAAAACGTTAACGCCACATACGTTGCGCCATTCATTTGCAACGCATTTATTAGAAAATGGCGCGGATTTACGCGCCGTGCAAGAAATGCTTGGACATGCAGATATTTCGACAACGCAAATTTATACGCACGTCACGAAAACGCGCTTAAAAGACGTGTACAAGCAGTTTCATCCGAGAGCATAACACTGTGACGATGATTTGTCACAGTTTTTTTTATTGCAATTCATTATGAAAACGTTTTATAATTTAGTTGTCAGACTTCTGACAAATATGAATGATGCGTGATCTTGTTTCATAGTGGGCATGCTATGAAGCGAATGAAACGATTGGGGAGGTAAAACGGTGAAGCCTACATATAAACGTGTATTTTTAATTGTGATGGACTCAGTTGGAATTGGTGAAGCGCCAGATGCCGAAAAATATAACGACAAAGGTGCCGATACGCTTGGGCATATTGCCGAACATCGCGGAGGCTTACATATGCCGAACATGGCGAAGTTAGGCTTAAGCAATATTCGTGAAATTCAAGGGATTCCAAAAGCAGAAAAGCCGCTTGCGTATTTTACGAAAATGCAAGAAGCGTCGGCTGGAAAAGATACAATGACAGGACATTGGGAGTTAATGGGTCTTCGCATTGATACGCCGTTTCAAGTGTTTCCTGACGGATTTCCAAAAGAGCTAATTGATGAATTAGAAAAACGAACAGGAAGAAAAGTGATCGGGAATAAACCAGCAAGTGGCACAGCAATTATTGATGAGCTTGGCCCTGAACATATGGAAACAGGTGCGCTTATTGTATATACGTCAGCCGATTCAGTGTTGCAAATCGCAGCGCATGAAGAAATTATTCCGTTAGAAGAATTGTATCGTATTTGTAAAATTGCCCGCGAGCTAACGCTTGATGAAAAATATATGGTTGGTCGCGTCATTGCTCGTCCATTCATCGGAAAGCCAGGAAGTTTCCAACGGACAGCGAATCGTCACGATTATGCGTTAAAACCGTTTGGTCGTACAGTCATGAATGAATTACAAGATGCAGGCTACGACGTGATCGCCATCGGTAAAATTGCTGATATTTACGATAACGAAGGTGTGACACAAACGTTGCGCACAAAATCAAACATGGACGGAATGGACAAATTAGTCGATACGTTACAAATGGACTTTACAGGACTCAGCTTCGTGAACCTTGTTGATTTCGATGCATTATACGGTCATCGTCGCGATCCAAAAGGATACGGCGATGCGTTAGAAGAGTTTGATGCCCGTTTACCAGAAGTGTTTGAACGTTTAAAAGAAGACGATTTATTAATTATTACGGCGGACCATGGAAATGACCCGGTTCATCATGGAACCGACCATACGCGCGAGTATGTACCACTTCTCGTTTATAGTCCGAGCATGAACGGAGGAAAACAACTTCCATTGCGTGAAACGTTTGCAGACGTTGGAGCAACGATTGCGGAAAACTTCCGTGTAAATATGCCGAAATACGGAACGAGCTTTTTACATGAGTTGAAATAAGGAGCGTGACAAAATGAATCGAGCAGCAATTGAACAAGCCGCGCAATTTTTAAAAGAAAAGTTTCCAACTTCACCGCAAATCGGCTTAATTCTTGGCTCTGGTTTAGGTGTGTTGGCCGATGAAATTGAACAAGCGATTAAAATTCCGTACAGCGATATTCCAAATTTCCCTGTATCGACAGTCGAAGGACATGCCGGTCAACTTGTATACGGCCAGTTAGAAGGTGCGACTGTCATCGTGATGCAAGGGCGATTCCATTATTATGAAGGATACAGTTTTGAAAAGGTAACATTCCCTGTACGCGTGATGAAAGCGCTTGGTGTTGAGCAATTAATTGTGACAAATGCGGCAGGCGGTGTAAATGAATCGTTTGAACCAGGCGATTTAATGATCATTTCAGATCATATTAATAACATGGGTGGCAATCCGCTTATCGGTCCGAATGATTCTGCCCTTGGTGTGCGCTTCCCAGACATGTCGGAAGCATATAGCAAACGACTTCGTCAACTCGCGAAAGATGTGGCAAATGAAATTGGATTGCGTGTGCGCGAAGGGGTATATGTTGCCAATACAGGTCCAGCATACGAAACACCAGCAGAAATTCGTATGATTCGCGTCATGGGCGGCGATGCAGTCGGTATGTCCACTGTGCCTGAAGTGATCGTTGCTCGCCATGGAGGAATGGAAGTGTTAGGCATTTCGTGCATTTCCAATATGGCTGCCGGCATTTTAGATCAGCCGCTCACACATGATGAAGTGATCGAAACGACAGAAAAAGTAAAAGCTGACTTTTTACGATTTGTAAAAGCGATCGTGCGCAACATGGCGAAAAAATAAACGAGAAGGTGAATGACGATGAGAATGGTCGATTTAATTGAGAAAAAACGTGACGGCCACGCATTAACGAAAGAAGAAATTCATTTTATCATTGAAGGTTATACAAAAGGTGACATTCCTGACTATCAAATGAGCGCATTAGCGATGGCGATTTTTTTCCGCGGTATGAACGAAGAAGAAACAGCCGAATTAACGATGGCGATGGTACATTCAGGTGATACGATCGACCTTTCGAGAATTGAAGGAATTAAAGTGGATAAACACTCAACGGGCGGTGTGGGCGATACAACAACGTTAGTGTTAGGTCCACTTGTTGCCTCTGTCGGCGTTCCGGTTGCGAAAATGTCTGGCCGCGGTCTTGGTCACACAGGCGGAACAATTGATAAATTAGAATCTGTGCCAGGATTTCATGTTGAAATTAGCAACGACGAATTTATTGAACTTGTAAATAAAAATAAAATTGCCGTTGTCGGTCAGTCCGGCAACTTAACGCCAGCCGATAAAAAATTGTATGCGCTTCGCGATGTAACAGCAACGGTCAACAGCATTCCGTTAATCGCTTCATCGATTATGAGCAAAAAAATTGCAGCCGGTGCAGATGCGATCGTGTTAGACGTAAAAACAGGTGCGGGCGCGTTTATGAAAGATTTAAACGATGCGAAAGCATTAGCGAAAGCGATGGTCGACATCGGAAACCGCGTTGGACGTAAAACGATGGCGATTATTTCTGATATGAGCCAACCGCTCGGTTATGCGATCGGAAATGCGCTTGAAGTAAAAGAAGCGATCGATACGTTAAAAGGGGAAGGCCCAGAAGATTTACAAGAACTTTGTTTAGTACTTGGCAGCCATATGGTATATTTAGCTGGAAAAGCCTCTTCGCTTGAAGAAGCGCGCCATATGTTAGAACAAGCGATGAAAGACGGTTCAGCACTTCAAACGTTTAAAACGTTTTTAGCTGCACAAGGTGGCGATGCGTCCGTTGTTGATGATCCGAGCAAATTGCCTCAAGCGAAATATGTGATTGAACTTGAGGCGAAAGAAGACGGGTACGTATCAGAAATCGTTGCCGATGCGATTGGAACGGCAGCGATGTGGCTCGGCGCTGGGCGCGCAACGAAAGAGTCGACGATTGATTTAGCGGTCGGTTTAGTGCTTCGTAAAAAAGTTGGCGATGCGGTGAAAAAAGGGGAATCGCTCGTTACGATTTACAGCAACCGTGAACAAATTGATGATGTGAAACAAAAACTATACGAAAACATTCGCATTTCAACGACACCTGTTCAAGCACCGACATTAATTTACGATAAAATTTCGTAACCTGAAGGATTCGTTCCTTCAGGTTTTCTTATGTATAAAAAAATAAAAAATGGAAAGGATGGCAAGTATAAAGAAATGGAGGGTTGGAGATGAAGCGATTTTTTTATGTGCTTGCCATCACGTTTTTATTTTTCCCGATCGCATCTGTGCACGCGGAACAACCGAAAGTGGAGTTAGCGACAGAGGCGCGATCAGCCATTTTAATTGAACGGGACACAGGGGCTATTTTGTATGAAAAAAATGCCCATGAGCCGCTTCCACCAGCGAGCATGACGAAAATTATGACGATGCTTCTTATTATGGAAGCGATTGATCAAGGAAAGCTAAAGTTAGACGAACGGGTGCGAGCTAGTGAATACGCTGCATCGATGGGCGGATCGCAAATTTTTTTAGAACCCGGGGAAGAAATGACTGTTGACGATTTATTAAAAGGTGTCGCCATCGGATCAGGGAATGATGCTTCCGTGGCATTAGCAGAACGAATTGCAGGATCAGAAGAAGCGTTCGTCCATATGATGAACGAAAAAGCAAGACAACTTGGACTCAAGCATACGGCATTTGAAAATACGACAGGTTTGCCAGCAAAAAATCATTATAGCACCGCATATGATATGGCGGTGATGGCAAAAGAGCTATTAAAATACGATTTAATTACAAAATATACAGGCACATATGAAGACTACTTAAGAGAAAATACAAACAAAAAGTTTTGGCTTGTGAACACAAATCGGCTTGTGAAATTTTATCCGGGTGTTGACGGATTAAAAACAGGCTATACGAGCGAAGCGAAATATTGTTTAACAGCAACGGCGAAAAAAGGCAACATGCGCGTCATTGCTGTCGTGTTTGGAGCGCCGACGCCAAAGGCGAGAAACGCACAAATTACAAAAATGTTAGATTACGCGTTTAGCCATTACGAAACGAAACCGCTTTATAAAAAAGACGAAACGATTGCGATAGTTCCTGTCAGCAAAGGAAAGAAAAAGGCGGTTGCGGCTGTGACGTCCGAGCCGATTTCTGTTTTGTTAAAAAAGGGAGAAAAATCAGAAGCGGTGAAAACGACGTGGAAATTAAATAAAAAAGTGAAAGCGCCAGTGAAAAAAGGTGACGTGCTCGGTACGCTCATTGTGAAAAAAGATGGAGCGGTGATCGCGAAAAGTCCTTTAGTGGCGAAAGAGCAAGTGGAAGAAGCAAATATGTGGGAGTTGTTTAAACGGATGTTTAGCTCGTTCTCACGCACATCTTGACGAAACGAGGCGAATGGCGACTAGTTTTGTCGGGAAGAAGGATTGACGCATAAACGAATCGAATTCTTCCTTAACCTAAACGGATAAGGAGGAAATGATTGTGAGTTTATCGATTCAATTAGAAGTGAAACAACATGTATTGCTCGTACGATTAGCTGGCGAGCTAGATCATCACACGGCGGAACAGTTGCGCGCAGAGATGACGGATGTATTAGAGCGAGAGCGAATAAAAGCGATCGTTTTAAACTTAAATGAGCTAACGTTTATGGATAGTTCAGGATTAGGTGTCATTTTAGGAAGATATAAGCAAATTCAACGCATGGGTGGAGAGATGGTCGTCTGCTCCGTTTCTCCGTCAATTAAGCGTTTGTTTGATATGTCAGGGCTGTTTAAAATTATTCGGTTAGAAGTCAATGAGCAGTATGCATTACAAACGTTGGGGGTGGCGTAAATGAGAAATGAAATGCATCTTCAATTTTCCGCCCTCAGCCAAAATGAATCATTCGCCCGTGTGACAGTTGCTGCGTTTGTTGCGCAACTCGATCCAACGCTCGATGAGCTCACGGAAATTAAAACGGTCGTATCCGAAGCTGTAACGAATGCGATTATTCATGGCTATGAAAATGATCCAAGCGGCGTCGTCTATATTTCTGTCATCATTGAAGGGCATACGGTCCATTTAACGATTCGCGATCATGGAAAAGGGATTGAAAACGTGGAAGAAGCGCGTCAGCCGTTATTTACGACGAAGCCAGAGCTCGAGCGTTCCGGTATGGGATTTACGATTATGGAAAACTTTATGGATGAAGTAAACATTTACTCAAAAGTGAATGAAGGAACGACTGTGGAGTTGATTAAGCATTTAACGAAAAGCAAAGCGCTATGCAATTAAGGGAGACGTGCCTATGGATGTCGAGGTACAAGCTGTCAAAGACCATGAAATCAAAGAGTTGATTCGGAGGAGCCAGCAAGGGGATCAGCAAGCGCGCGATGAGATTATCGAAAAAAATATGCGGCTTGTCTGGTCGGTTGTGCAACGGTTTTTAAACCGAGGATATGAGCCAGAAGATTTGTTTCAAATCGGTTGTATCGGTTTAATGAAATCCGTCGATAAGTTTGATTTATCGTATGACGTCAAATTTTCAACGTATGCAGTACCGATGATTCTTGGAGAAATTCAACGCTTCATTCGCGATGACGGATCCGTGAAAGTGAGCCGTTCATTAAAAGAAATCGGGAATAAAATTCGCAAGGCAAAAGATGAATTATCGAAGCGAAACGGTCGCGTCCCGACGGTAAATGAAATTGCTCAATTTTTGCAAATTTCACCTGAGGACGTTGTATTAGCGCAAGAAGCGATTCGTTCGCCCGCATCTATTCATGAAACGGTGTACGAAAACGATGGCGACCCGATTACGTTGCTTGATCAAATTGCAGACGAACAAGATGTTTGGTTTGATAAAATTGCGTTGAAAAAAGCGATGGAAGAATTAGATGAACGCGAGCGACTCATCGTTTATTTGCGTTATTATAAAGATCAAACACAATCAGAAGTGGCAGCTAGATTAGGCATCTCTCAAGTGCAAGTATCTCGTTTAGAAAAAAAAATATTGCAACAAATGAAAGCCCGAATGGATGAATAAGTCCGTTCGGGCTTTTTATGCATACGGAGGAAGGTCATATCTCATACTACAAATACAATGATGGAAGCAAGGTGTGAGCATGAAAGAAACGATTTTTTTGAAAATGCGTCATCGTGTGCAAGTGCAGCCAAATGCAACGGTTCGAGTAGGAGATGTTGCACAAGTCGTCGCAAAGAAACGAATGGACGATATTGTGCAAACCCCGATTTATACCGTGCAAAAAAAAGATCGAAACATTGTTATTATTGATGTCATGCATGTGATGAAAGCATTAATGGCCGTTGCGCCGCATGATGATATTCAGTCGCTCGGACCGTCACAAACGATCGTTGAAGTCGTTTATGAAAAAAAACGATGGGGCTATTTATATGTTCCAATCGTTTGGCTTCTTTTATTTATCGGATCGGGGCTTGCAATTATGAATTTTCACGAAGATGTGAGCATGCAACAAGTACAACAACGGCTGTATCGGGTAATCACAGGAAAAGAAGTAGACAAACCGTTATGGTTTCAAATTCCGTATTCCCTCGGATTAGGTCTCGGGATGATTTTATTTTTCAATCATTTTTTTAAAAAGCGAATTAATGAAGAGCCGAGCCCACTTGAAGTCGAAATGTTTCAATACCAACAGTCGCTCGATCAATATGTCATTATGCATGAAAATAAAGAAGCGATGAGGCGAATGGACGATGATTCGTGAGCTAATTGTAGCATTTGTCGGATTGGCGGGAGGATTAGCTGTCGGTTCTGGTTTTGTGGCGTTTTTAACCGTTCTTGGTGTCATTCCGCGCTTGACGCAGCTCACAAAAACGATGAAATGGATCGCGACGTATGAATGGGGCGTTGTACTCGGTGCGGTCGTAAGCAGTTGGGTGAGCTTGCGCGATCCTCTTTTTTCTTTTCCACCTATTTTGGCAAGCGTCATCGGATTGCTTAGCGGTGTATTTGTCGGCATGCTTGCTGCGGCCTTAACGGAAGTATTAAACGTATTTCCGATTTTAGCGAAACGACTCGGCATTGATGAACAAATTGTCGTGTTATTAATGGCGATGGTATTTGGCAAAGTAGCAGGCTCTCTTTTTCATTGGATATATTTTGTTGATCGATAGGGGGAGACAGATGGGAAAAGCATTTTTGTTCGGAGGGTTTATTGCGGTCGTTGGACAAGCGCTCATCGATATGTACAGCATATGGTTTCATATGAATGAGGCGGAAGCCATTCGTTGGATGAACGGGACGTTGATCGTATGTGCAGCGATATGGACACCTACTCGATTGTATCGCCAGTTCACACAGTTTGCAGGTGCGGGAATGATTGTGCCGATGATGAGTTTAGCAAACATATGGAGCGCAAGTGCGCTCGAATATCGCAATGAAGGAGCGGCAGAACATATGCTTTCTGTTGGCGGGAGCATCATTGTGACGTTAGTTGTAGCATCATATGTTGCATCATTGTTTTTATAAAGGGGGGATTACATGAAAAAAGTAGGGGAACAAACGATTGTATTTGATACTGACATTTATATCGAATCGGTCGGCACGGTTGTCGGTCCGAAAGAGCGTGAAGGTCCACTCGGCTCATCATTTCATCGAGCTTATGACGATTTATATTGCGATGAACAAAGTTGGGAGCTCGCAGAACGGCGGTTGATGAAAGAAGCGATTACGATTTGTTTAACAAACGGAGACGTACAAACAGAAGACGTTGATTTGTTTATTGCGGGGGATTTACTCAATCAAACAGTCACCGCCAATTATGTTGCAAGAGAACTAGATGTGCCCTTTTTAGGGGTATTTAGTGCTTGTTCAACGATTACGGAAGCGATGCTTGTTGCCGCTACGTTTATTGACGGGGCGTTTGCCCGTCGTGTATTAGTGGCAACGAGCAGCCACTACGGAGCAGCTGAACGTCAGTTTCGCTTTCCGACGACAATTGGCGTCCAAAAAGGAGAAAGTGCATCGTGGACTGTGACTGGCGGAGCGGCCGCACTATTAAGTACGATCCGTTCCCCCTTTCGCATGCGCACAGCAACAATTGGAAGAGTAATCGATAGCGGTATAACGGATCCGCTCGACATGGGACGAGCAATGGCACCGGCCGCATTTGCAACAATAAGGCAACATTTTGCAGACTGCGGACTTTCACCGGAAGCGTATGATGTGATCGTTACAGGAGATTTAGGAAAAGTCGGAAGCAGCGAACTCAAGTCGTTATGTCATGATGCCAACATGAATATAAGCGAGCGATATAACGATTGCGGCGTGCTCATTTACGATGCAGAACAGCAAGCGTTTGCGGGGGGAAGCGGGTGTGCGTGTTGTGCTGTTGTCATGTACAGTTATTTTCTTGAACAGATGAGGGAGAAAAAAATAAAGACAATGCTCGTTGTTGCGACGGGAGCTTTATTTAATAGTACGATGGTGAAACAAAATCAAACGATTCCAGCGATCGCTCATGCGATTGCCATTGAAGCGGTGACGTAAAGATGGAAACGTACGTGTATGCATTTGTCATCGGTGGCACATTGGCGCTAATCGGACAGTTGTTGCTAAGGAAGTGGTCGTTTATTCGCGTTATGACGATATTTGTATTTATCGGTATGGTGACCGAATCGATCGGTGTATACCGTCCCATTCAGTCATTTGCGCATGCAGGGGTAGAAACGACACTTGTTCATCTTGGAGCTTCTTGTATACAAGCGGTAAAAACGGGGGACTTTACAAATGTCGTTTTTTTTCTTTCTTTTCCAATCTTCGTCGCCTGGATGACCGCTATTGTTTGTAAGCCGAGAGGAAGGATCGAATGAAAAAAAGGAAAGTTATTTTAGTGACAGATGGAGATGAGCATGTGCGACGTGCGCTTGAATGGTTAGCGAAACAATTTGGTGCGCGCTGTATTAGCCAATCGCAAGGCAACCCATCGTGGCTAACAGGGAAGCAGCTTGTTGAACTTATTTTGCAGACGCCGTATGATCCTGTTTTTGTCATGTTTGATGATAGTGGCATTATCGGCGAAGGGGCAGGTGAACAAGCGCTTCGTTATGTCGCGACGCATGAGCAAATCGATGTGCTTGGAGCGATAGCGGTTGCGTCTGATACGAACAATCAAGAATGGACAAAAGTAAATATTTGCATTGATTATGATGGAAGCTTCACATCATACGGTGTCGATAAAGAAGGAATTGCTGAGTGGGAATTCGGTCGAGTAAATGGAGATACGGTATATTGTTTAGATGAATTAAATATCCCAATTGTTGTTGGAATTGGCGATATCGGAAAAATGAGACGTCGTGATGATATTCGCAACGGTTGCCCGATTACGCGCAAAGCGATTGAATATATTCTCGAAAGGAGCAAACGCGATGAAAACAGAAAGTTACACACCGATTTCTCCGAAGTTGAATGAAAACGAACAGTTTTTCAAAGATGCGATCGGAGTCGGAACGAGCTTCGATTTAGGCGTCCGTAAATTGAACATTTTAAAAACAGATGTTCACTTATATTATTGTAACGGTCTTTGTGATACACAATATATTATTGAACTGCTCGAAATGCTTGTCCAAGTCAATGATCGCGAGCGGCAATCAGCTAAGCTGCCTGAAATTATCGAAAACCGTCTCGTTCACCAACAAGTGAATCCAGTGAAAAGTTTAGATGAAGCGGTTGATTTTTTGTTAACCGGTTTAATTTTATTGTTTATTGACGGAGAAACGAAAGCGTTCGCTGTCGATGTGCGCAGTTATCCAGGGCGTTCACCCGAAGAACCAGATACCGAAAAAGTGGTGCGAGGGGCGCGTGATGGCTATGTTGAAAATATTGTCGTCAATACGGCGCTCACGCGTAGACGCATTCGAGATGAACGGCTTCGCTTTGAAATGATGCAAGTGGGCGAACGTTCAAAAACAGACATTTGTATTGCATATATTCAAGACGTAGCCGACCCAGGACTTGTCGAGCTTATTAAAAAAGAATTAAACGAAATTCAAATTGATGGGTTAACGATGGCGGATAAAACGATTGAAGAATTTTTAGTGAAACAAGGATACAATCCGTATCCGCTCGTTCGGTATACAGAGCGACCAGATGTCGCTGCCACACATTTATTAGAAGGGCACGTGATCATTATGGTCGATACGTCACCAAGCGTCATTATTACGCCAACAACGTATTTCCATCACGTTCAACATGCAGAAGAATATCGACAATCTCCAGCAGTAGGAACGTTCGTCCGCTGGGTGCGATTTTTAGGCATTTTTGCCTCGCTTTTTTTACTCCCGCTTTGGTTTTTGTTTGTGCTTGACCCATCGTTACTACCGGAAAAGTTGGCGTATATCGGGCCAAATGAAAAAACAAATATCCCTATTTTTGTGCAGCTTCTTATTGCTGATATTGGTATTGAGTTTTTACGGATGGCTGCCATCCATACTCCAACACCGCTGTCTACGGCAATGGGCTTAATTGCAGCTGCATTAATTGGACAAATTGCCATTGACGTTGGGCTATTTGTGCCAGAAGTGATTTTATATGTATCTATCGCTGCGATCGGTTCTTTTGCGACCCCGAGCTATGAATTAAGCATTGCCAATAAAATTTTTCGTCTTTTATTTTTAGTTGTCATTGCGTTGTTTGGTGTCCCTGGATTTATGATTGGCGTCACGGTCTTTTTACTTTTCCTTGCCAACATTCGTTCATTAAATACCCCATATTTATGGCCGTTTATTCCATTTGATCCGGGGGCGTTTATGCAAATTATCGTGCGGCGATCTGTAGCTGGTTCATCGATTCGCCCAAGCATCGTACATCCGCAAAATAAACAAAAACAACCGACATAAAAAGGTTGAAACGTACCAAAATTTATGGTACGTTTTCTTTAATTATTTCGGAATCATCAGGAGGATGTATAATTATGCACGGAACGATGCGAATAAATGATCGGGGACATTTAGAAATTGGCGGTGTCGATACTATTGACTTAGCTCGCCTATACGGAACCCCGCTTTACGTTTATGATGTTGCTCTCATTCGTGAGCGTGCGCGAGCGTTTAAGCGAATGTTTGATAAACATCGTGTACGTGCGCAAGTCGCGTATGCAAGCAAAGCGTTTTCGACAATTGCAATCGTGCAATTGATGGAACAAGAAGGATTATCTCTCGATGTCGTTTCCGGTGGGGAGCTGTACACCGCATTAGCTGCTGGATTTCCGGTCGAACGTATTCATTTTCACGGCAACAATAAAAGTGAAGAAGAATTACAAATGGCCATTGAAGCGAAAATCGGTTGTGTCGTCGTCGATAATTTTTATGAGCTACAGCTACTGCAACAGCTTTGCTGTGCGCATGAATATACGATGCCTATTTTATTACGTGTCACACCAGGCATTGAGGCACATACACACGACTACATCTTAACAGGTCAAGAAGATTCGAAATTTGGATTTGATTTGCATAATGGACAAGCGGATGAAGCATTACAGCGTGCGCTCGCTTCTTCCCATCTTCATGTGCTGGGCATTCATTGTCATATCGGTTCACAAATTTTTGATGCGACAGGTTTTGTCCTCGCAGCGAAAAAGCTATTTGAGAAACTTGCTACATGGCGTGATACGTACCGTTTTACTGCACAAGTCGTCAATCTTGGCGGCGGTTTTGGCATTCGTTACACGAAAGAAGATGATCCGCTTGCACCGGAACAATATGTGGAGCAAATTATTGAAGAAGTGAAACGAAATGTCGTAGCATTTGATCTACCGTTTCCTGAAATTTGGATTGAACCAGGTCGCTCGCTTGTTGGAGATGCAGGGACAACGATTTATACGATCGGTTCTCGTAAAGAAGTGCCAAACGTTCGTCAATATGTTGCCGTAGATGGTGGAATGAGCGACAATATTCGTCCTGCGCTATATGAGGCAAAATACGAAGCGGTGTTGGCTAACCGCATGCATGAACATTGTGAAGAAGTGGTAGCGATCGCTGGGAAATGTTGTGAGTCAGGGGACATGCTTATCTGGGACTTGCCGCTTCCGAAAGCGCAACCGGGCGATTATTTAGCTGTTTTTTGTACCGGTGCTTACGGTTATGCGATGGCAAATAATTACAATCGCATTCCGCGTCCAGCGGTCGTATTTGTTGAAGATGGTGAAGCAGAGCTTGTCGTGAAACGCGAAACGTATGAAGATTTAATTCGACTCGACTTGCCGCTGAAAACGAAAGTAAAAAAATAACCGAGGTCGTTACCTCGGTTATTGCTCGTTCACACATAAGTAGGCGTTACGCTCCAAACGCTCCGCGAAGGGCATTCCATATTTCACGCAAAAGATCGACGATGCGTTGAATAAACGTGCGCCCTTCTTCCGTTTGTAAAAAAGCAGATAGCTTGTCTTTCGCTTGAGCAAGCTGTTCGTTTACTTGATTCCAGTCGATGTTCACGTTTTTCATTTTATTAAACAAAGAAAGCAAGCTGTTTATTTCGTCTTCTGTTAGCGTAATGCCAAGTTCTTGAGCGATCCGCTCAATGAGTGCACGCATATCCGCATCTGTTTTTGGCGGATTTTTCGCTATTTCTTCTTTAATTTTTGCGAGCAGCGCGACCGCTTGATCGTTTCCGATTGATTCGCCAAGCTGTGCCGTTTTCACCATTTCTTCGTTCGCTACTTTTTTCACTTCATCAGGGATCGTTTCATTCGATGAAAGTTCGTACGCTTTCATTAACCCTGTTAGCGCAGCTGTTCCGGATACAGGAAACGGTGCGGTAATGTAAATGACTGCATCTTTCACTCCTGCAGTAATGAGCGCGTTCATATACATTTCTTTTGTTACCCAGTTAATGTTATTTGTTTCGACTTGCAGACCTGAACCTGGTGCTCCAATCGTAATTTTTGATGACGAAATGGCTTTCGTTCCGATTTGTCCTTTCGGAATAATGTCGCCGAGATATTTATGTTCTTCTGCATTTGTGACCGTAATGATTTCAGCGTTTTCCGGTACATTCATTTCTTTTAATATTTGTTGCTTTTGCTGCTCTGTTAAATTTTCTCCGAGCGTAATAATGACGTCTCCTTCAATCGCATCAGCAAAACTAACTGACGGAATCATAAACAACAGTAAAATAAATATCGTAAACCACTTTTTCATTTGACAACCTCCTTCAATCTCTTTCTGTACTATTGTACAAACATTTGCGTGAACATAGAAGCGAAATGTAGTAAAATGAAGCTACACTTGTTTTTACGATAGAAAGGTGGAAAAGTTTCATGAAGAAAAAAGGATATATTTTAATGGAGAATGGTGGAAAGGTGCAATTTGAACTATTCCCGAATGAAGCGCCAACAACAGTCGCCAATTTTGAAAAACTAGCGAATGAAGGATTTTATAACGGGTTGACGTTTCATCGTGTCATTAAGCGATTTGTAAGCCAAGGTGGCTGTCCGATTGGAAATGGAACAGGCGATGCAGGTTATACCATTCCGTGCGAAACAGACAACAATCCACATAAACATATCGAAGGTGCGATATCGATGGCCCATCGAGGTCGTGATACAGGAAGTTGCCAATTTTTTATTTGCCATGAACCACAGCCGCATTTAGATGGTGTGCATACCGTATTCGGTCAAGTCACCGATGGCATGGACGTTGTAAAGGCGATGAAAAATGGAGATGTCATGAAAGAAGTGAAGGTGTGGGACGAACAATAAAGTTAAAGGAAGGATGAAGAGATGAAAAAAAACTGGGCGTTATTTTTCATCCTTTTACTCGTTAGTTTCGTTTGGGGAGCAATGTATTGGTTGTTTATTGCAAAGTCATAGACATTTCGTTTTATTGTGATATAATGAATAAAAATGGAATACGCGCATCCTTCGGGGCAGGGTGAAATTCCCGACCGGCGGTAATGAAACGGATGTTTCTTAGCCCGCGAGCCGTTAAGGCATGATCCGGTGCAATTCCGGAGCCGACAGTATAGTCTGGATGGGAGAAGGATTGCCAAAAACTCACGTCACTTATTGGAAAAAATAAGCTTGGCGATGGGTTATTTTTGCTATGCAAAAAAGGCGATCTTTACATACATCTTGCCCTAGGACGTCGTTCCTAGGGTTTTTTTATTCATACTGGAAAGGTGGTGCGATATGGACGAACGATATATGCGCTTGGCGTTGCAATTGGCGGAATCAGCACGTGGACAAACGTCGCCAAACCCGCTTGTTGGTGCAGTTGTTGTAAAACATGGTGAAATTGTCGGCTTTGGGGCGCACTTGAAAGCAGGGGAACCGCATGCGGAAGTACATGCGTTGCGCATGGCAGGGGAGAAAGCGGAAGGAGCGACGGTTTATGTGACGCTTGAGCCGTGTAGTCATTACGGTAGAACCCCTCCTTGTGCCGATTTATTAATTGAAAAAAAGGTAAAGCGCGTCGTCGTTGCGACGACGGACCCGAATCCGCTTGTTGCGGGAAAAGGCATTGAAAAATTGAAGAGAGCGGGCATCGATGTTACCGTCGGCGTATTGAAAGAAGAAGCGGATGCGTTAAACGAAATGTTTTTTCATTATATTTCAACGAAAATGCCTTATGTCACGTTAAAGTATGCGATGAGTTTAGATGGGAAAATTGCAACAAGAACAGGGGAAAGCAAGTGGATTACGTCGGAAGAAGCGCGGCGTGATGTGCATCGCGAGCGACGAATGCATGATGCGATCGTTGTCGGTGTCGGCACGATTTTAGCCGACGATCCGAGCTTAACTGTTCGTTTCGGTCATGAAGGAAAACAACCGATTCGTGTTGTGCTTGATACACATTTGCGCACACCGCTTCATGCGAACGTTGTGACAGACAAGATGGCTCCGACATGGATCGTCGTCGGACATCACGTCACTGAAGAACAAATGAAGCCGTATGAACAGGCTGATGTACAAATGATTCGCATGAATGAAAATAAAATTGATGTTCCGTCTCTTTTACTTGAGCTCGGCAAGCGAAACGTCATGTCCATATTTGTTGAAGGTGGAGCGCAAGTGCACGGTAGTTTTTTACGTTCTCGTTCCGTTCAACAAGTGATTGCGTATATCGCACCGATGTTGATTGGGGGGAATGAAGCTTCTTCTGCCATCGGTGGAGAAGGATTTGGACGAATGATAGATGCGCTCCGTTTACAAGTGAAACATGTCGAAAGGATCGGACCAGACATAAAAATCGTTGCTAAAGGATGATCGCGATGTTTACAGGGATTATTGAAGAAATCGGAACGATTCAACAAATGAAACAAACAGGGGAAGCGATCGTTTTGACGATCGAGGCAAAAAAAGTGCTACAAGACGTACAGCTCGGTGACAGCATTGCCGTCAACGGCGTTTGTTTAACAGTCACATCGTTTACTAATCGCTTTTTTACTGTCGATGTGATGCCTGAAACAGTGCGAGCGACGTCGCTTCGAACGCTTGTGGTAGGAGCGAAAGTCAATTTAGAGCGGGCGATGGCTGCGAACGGTCGCTTTGGCGGACATTTCGTTTCGGGACACGTAGATGGTGTTGGACGCATCGTTCGTAAACAGCCTGTCGCAAACGCTGTGTACTATGACATCGAAGTGCCGAGCCATTTGCGCAAATATATGATTTTAAAAGGTTCTGTAGCTGTTGACGGCACAAGTTTAACGATTTTCGGTTTAACAGATCGAACGTTTACGATTTCGCTCATTCCGCATACGCGTGAAGCGACGATTTTAGGTGCCAAAAAAGTTGGCGATATTGTCAATATTGAATGTGACTTGATTAGTAAATATGTTGAA
This sequence comes from Anoxybacillus ayderensis, assembly GCF_000833605.1. Taxonomy (GTDB): domain Bacteria; phylum Bacillota; class Bacilli; order Bacillales; family Anoxybacillaceae; genus Anoxybacillus; species Anoxybacillus ayderensis. The sequence continues at coordinate 379,163 of NZ_JXTG01000002.1, forward strand.
CAGTTCGTTAGCGGGAAACGTGAAGGATTGACGATGCAATTTTTGCAAGAGCACGGATATAAGGAGTGAGCGCTGATGTTCCATACAATTGAAGAAGCGATTTACGATTTAATGCAAGGGAAAATTATTATCGTTTGCGATGACGAAGATCGTGAAAATGAAGGGGATTTTGTAGCGCTTGCAGAAAAAGCAACGCCGGAAGTCATTAACTTCATGATTACGCACGGGCGCGGTCTCGTTTGCGTGCCGATTACCGAAGAATTAGCTGATCGGCTCGATTTAGCGCCAATGGTTAACCATAATACAGATGCGCACGGAACAGCTTTTACTGTCAGCATTGACCATAAAGCAACGACGACAGGCATTAGCGCATTTGAACGCTCGCTGACCATTCAAGAGATGCTGAATCCAGAAGCAAAAGCAAGCGATTTTAAACGACCAGGTCATATTTTTCCGCTTGTTGCGAAAAAAGGCGGGGTATTGCGCCGCGCGGGGCATACGGAAGCAGCTGTCGATTTAGCCCGTCTTTGTGGAGCAAAGCCAGCAGGTGTCATTTGTGAAATTATAAAGGATGATGGAACGATGGCGCGCGTGCCGGATTTAAAGAAAATTGCGGAACAATTCGATATGAAAATGATTACGATTAAAGATTTAATCGCCTATCGCAATCGAAAAGAAAAGCTTGTCAAACGCGAAGTGGAAATTACGTTACCAACCGATTTTGGCGAATTTAAAGTGATCGGATATTCCAATACGTTAGACGGAAAAGAACATATCGCCATCGTTAAAGGTGAAATCATTCCAGATGAACCTGTGCTCGTGCGCGTTCATTCCGAATGTTTGACAGGTGATGTATTCGGCTCTCACCGTTGCGATTGCGGTCCGCAACTTCATGCTGCTTTAGCGCAAATTGAAGAAGAAGGGCGGGGAGTATTGCTATATATGCGTCAAGAAGGACGCGGCATCGGCTTGTTAAACAAATTGCGCGCTTATAAGTTGCAGGAACAAGGATACGATACGGTTGAAGCGAACGAAAAATTAGGTTTTGCGCCAGACTTGCGCGATTATGGAATCGGTGCGCAAATTTTAAAAGATTTAGGTGTGACAAAAATGCGCTTATTGACGAACAATCCGCGTAAAATTACCGGATTGAAAGGGTACGGATTAGAAGTCATTGAGCGCGTGCCGTTGCAAATGCCAGCGAAGCGCCATAATGAGCGCTATTTGCGCACAAAATACGAAAAACTAGGACATATGTTGCACTTTTAAAGGAGGAGAAAAACATGAACGTATATGAAGGAAATTTAGTTGGCACAGGATTAAAGATTGGCATTGTTGTTGCGAGATTTAATGAATTTATTACAAGTAAATTGCTTAGCGGGGCACTGGACGGATTAAAACGTCACGGAGTAGAGGAACAACATATTGATGTCGCATGGGTACCAGGGGCATTTGAAATTCCGCTTGTCGCGAAAAAAATGGCGGAGTCGAAAAAATACGACGCTGTCATTACACTTGGTGCCGTCATTCGCGGAGCGACGAGCCATTACGATTACGTATGTAATGAAGTAGCGAAAGGAACATCGCACGCCGCTCTTTCTTCAGGCGTTCCGGTCATTTTTGGAGTGTTGACGACAGATACGATTGAACAAGCGATTGAGCGCGCTGGGACGAAAGCAGGAAATAAAGGTTGGGAGGCAGCGCTCAGCGCCATTGAAATGGCGAATGTCATGCGCACATTTTCTTAAAAAATGTTTAAAAAAGCGGCAAGACCGTTTATAATAGCAATAGCGAGTAAACAATAAGTCTTGTCGATAATGAGGGATTCATATGCTAGTTCGCTATCGAAAAAACTATGAGAAAATTGCGATGGGTCTTTTGTCGTTTATGCCAAATGAAAAAGACTTAAAACAGCTTCAACAAACGATGAAAAACTATGAAACAAACGACGATTGGCAGCTGTTTTTATGGAAGCAAGAAGAAGATTTTATTGGCATTATCGGCGTAATTGTGCGCGAACATGCGGTTGAAGTGCAACATATTAGCGTCAATCCATCCCATCGCCATCAAGGTATTGGAAAGCAAATGGTGAAAGCGTTAAAAGAATTGTATCCAAATAAGTCGTTATGCGCCAATGACATGACCGCTCCATTTTTGGATAAATGTGAACAATGACAGGGATCAACGTCCCTGTCTTTTTTGCTTTTGCCGTTCACGCTCAGCAACGACATCGCTTCGGTCGCGCAACTTATGTTTATGAATAATATATTCGTTTGACATATCGCTTTTTTCTCCCCATACAACCCCTTTTACATCGCATTGTTGTTGACATATGTGCAACAAAGAAATATCGTGAATTGGAAGACAAATACTTTCATACGGTTGTCCATCATCTATTCGCTTCACGTACGTATGAAGCAGAGATACAAGTTGCTCGACATGTATGCCAAGTGCTTCGTATGCTTGTTTTTCTTTTTGACATGCACGCATGGCTTTCGTGAACATTCGTTTTGCACCAGCGATATTTCCTCGGCGATAATGGTACATGCCAACGGCAAGCTGAATGAGACCGATCCATATATGTTCCTTTGTTTGTTTCCAATGCTCTTCTAGCACTTCATGACATTCGAAATAGTCGCGCGTGGCATGGAAGTGAAGTAAATATTCGATATATGCCTTTGGATACAAGTGAAAGCCCCCTTTTTTCATATGCTTACGTGTATTATACTATTAGTTGTGAAAAAAGGTGGGATCAATGTGCATTATCATGTAAAATTAGATCAATTTGAAGGGCCACTTGATTTATTGTTGCATTTAATTCATCGATATGAAATTGATATTTATGATATTCCTGTTGCGCAAATTACGGAGCAATATATGGCTTACATTCATGCGATGAAACAATTGCAGCTCGATGTAGCGAGTGAATATTTAGTGATGGCAGCAACGCTCATTGAAATGAAAAGTAAAATGTTGTTGCCAAAACACGAAGAAACGCTAGAGGATCAAGAATTATTTATCGAAGAAGATCCGCGCGAACAATTAATGCAACAGTTAATCGAGTATAAAAAGTTTAAAGAAGCAGCGAAGCAGTTGCGCGAGCGGGAAGAAGAGCGAGCGCTTTTATTTACGAAACCGCCGAGCGATTTAACCGCTTATGCGGCGAATGGTGCTCCACTTGCGCTTGATGTAGATTTGTATGATATGCTTGGAGCGCTTGCCAAATTGTTGCGGCGCAAAAAATTACAAAAGCCGCTTCATACGAAAGTGGCGCGTCAAGAAATTCCAATCGGAAGACGAATGGAAGAAATTTTACAAATATTAAAAAACGGAGAGCGAACGAACTTTTATGATTTATTTCCGTATGACGATCGCGAGCAAATTGTCGTGACGTTTTTAGCTTTGCTTGAACTAATGAAACGAGACGAAATTATTGTCGAGCAAGAAAACAATTTTGCTGATTTATACATTCGACGAAAAAGGTGATGCATATGAATGAATTGGCCATTATGGAAGCGTTACTGTTTGCGGCGGGTGAAGAAGGATTGACGTATAAACAAATGGCGGATGTGCTTGATATACAAGAAGAGCGTGTCTATGAACTCGTGCAACAGTTGAAACGTATGTACGAAACAACAGAGCGCGGTATTACTGTTGTTGAAATGGCAGGAACGCTTCAGCTTGTGACGAAAAAACAATGCGCGCCATATTTACAAAAGCTCGTTGAGTCGCCAACAACGTCATCGTTGTCACAAGCAGCGCTTGAAACGTTAGCGATCATCGCCTATCGCCAACCGATCACGCGGGCAGAAATTGAACAAATTCGCGGCGTCAAAAGCGATAAACCGCTTCAAACACTATTAGGAAAAGCGTTAATTAAAGAAGTAGGTCGAGCGGAAGGAACAGGTCGCCCGATTTTATATGGGACAACAAAAGAGTTTTTAGACTACTTTGGCTTAAAGACGTTAGACGAACTTCCGCCTTTGCCGCAATGGGATGAACAAGAAGAAGAACGCGAAGCCGACTTATTTTTCGAACGCCTCAACGAACAACTGCAAGAAACGAATGAGTAAATCAAAGGTGAATTGTCAATGAGCTTTAGCTTTTTCATTTTTCTTATTTTCGCTCTCATCTTTGGAAGAATGATAGATTACTTTATCGAAACGTATGTGGATATAACAATTGTACAAAGTGCCATTAAAATTTTTATCGTTGTCTTTGGATTTGTTTTTTTGCATAAAATAGAAAAACGCTACGGCTTTTCTAAGAAAAAGATAAAAATGAAAATATGGATCCCAAGTCTGATCGGCGCGTTATGTTTAGCGATTTTTTTATACGAAATCGGCATATTGCTAGGAAAGTAAACAGGTGCTTTTATGCGCCTGTTTTCTTTTCTTTAAAAATGATAAAATTTTTCGCACGATTCGTAATTTATGGTAAAATAAATTATACCTGAATCCGTGACAAAACATCTTTACAATGGTCGCAAACCGTTGATACGATAAGGGAAAACGACGTTGACGATTCTTCATCAAGTAGGTGAATGTGATGAAAGATTTCCCGATTCGGTTTGTATTGACAGATGAAGCGATTACTCCAAGTGCTGGGCTTGCTCTCGTGGGCTACTTACTCCATCGAACGAAACTGGATAAACGGGTAAACGCACTTCGGCTTCCAACGGTTCGTCGAGAAGTGCACATTTCCCATAGCGATGTCATTCGCTCGATGATTGGCTTGCTTGCCACAGGAA
>NZ_JXTG01000003.1 GCF_000833605.1 Anoxybacillus ayderensis
TGCTTCTTTTTTCCTGTCATTTTGATCGTGCGTTTCAAGCAGACAGGACATAACGGGCATTGTTCAGGTAGAGAAAGTTCGAAAATCCAACGATCTCCTTCTTTTCGCACCTTTTGAATCAAAACATCTGGTAAATCGATGAGTTCTTTGATAAACTGAGAGTACATGCGAATTTTCCTCCAATGGTTTGGTTTGGTCACCTTTACCATACAGGAAAATTCGCATTTTTTGTACCCTCTATTTTCGCTATGCACACCGATCTTAAATCATCAAGTACAACTTGTGGTGAAGAGCCTTTTCAAGGATTTAATAGAATATTTTGGTTCATTATCACAACATGTACTTGACAAATGATACTCTCTCCTGAACAAGAATGTGAAAACATCATTCATTTGCTTATTCTTTCGTATAAATGTCAGTACAACATGTTATAAAAAATGGTGTACAACTTTTATTTTTACTAAGCTGTTTTACTAAGATATATCCAATAAACGAGTCCAACAAAAATGTTCAATGACATTAAAGTAGTGATGCTAACTCTAAGCAAAGTATAATCTATAGTTTTCCACCCTGTCACAATTATAATTAAAGATAGTCCGATCAGCAGGAAAGTAAACAGAAAACTAAACAATTTATAAACCATATATTGTGTTCTTTCATCGTTACCTTCTCGCTTAATCAAAAAAATTAAAACTAAAAAAGCAGCCAGTGCTAATACTGCTAAAATATTAGTAAAATGAACGAAAGTACCCATTATTATCAAACCTCCTCATTTTTTTTAAACTGGAATACATCATTAATGTCCACTCCAAAAGCATTTGCAATTTCAAACGCTAATACTAACGAGGGTGTGTAGTTTCCCTTTTCAATTGAAATAATCGTTTGTCTACTAACCCCTACTTTTTCAGCTAAATCTTTTTGTGTCATTTTCCGTTCGGCTCTTAAAACGTTGATTCGATTGGATAAAGAGCCGTTGTTCTTTGTCATTTATCACACCTCCATTATGCAAAGATTTCTATATACACATAGTAAAGTATTTTTTACAAAATGTAAAGTTTATTTTACATAAAAACGTTACGTTTTTCACCTAGAACTCGTATACTATCCGAAAACAACTTGGCAAAATGAAATGTGCGCATGTGTCAACGTTAAATCGCTTAACCACTACATGCGACAATGACCTATCGTCCACTTTGCTTTCTATTGTAAGCTGAACCATTTCCCCTTAGAAAAACAAAAATACCGCCCCTATGCCTATTCGCATGAGAGCGGTGTTTATCTTTCACATAAGAAACGGCTGCAATTTTTGAATAAGCTGCTGCATATGTTTTGCTTGTTGTTCGTACATTTGTTTCGCTTCTGCATCGTTCGTTTGTAAGGAGAACAGCTCAAAATCAGCTTCTGCCTTTTTCATCGATGCAAGCAATAGTTGCTTTTGTTGCGGCTCTGGTAGTTGAATGCGGTCGTCGTATAGATCGACGGTCAATTGGCCGTACGAATCGACTTGAGCTAAAAAGACGTTTTCAATGGCGACGCCCATTTGATCGAGTTGTTGCTTCAACCAGCCGCGGTTTAAGCGCGCAGTTGCGAGCGGTTCGTCTAAAATTTTGCCGTCCATAATGACCGTTTGGGGTTCTTTTTCTTCTGGCACATACGGTTTGATGTCCCCGATCGTCAGCGGCTGCTTGTCGCGTTTTAATAAAATACTTAAATCACCGTTCGCCTCAAGCGTCGCAAATTCCACATCGGCGACGCGGAACACATCTTTTTTCCGCAACTGTTCAAGCAATTCGTCCGCCGTATATTTCTCTTTTTTCAAATTATCTTCTAAAATTTTTCCGTTTTTAATAAATACGGTTGAATTTCCTTCGACAAAATCACGAAATTTTTTGCTTCGTAACGAAATGTGCGAGATGGCGACGGGGAAAAGCGCCCAAATTAAAATGCTCGTAACCCCTTCCGTTAATCGAATATCTAAATCCATTGACATCGTGCCAGCAATATCCCCGATCGTAATGCCGACGATATATTCGAAAAACGACAGCTTTGACAACTGTTTTTTTCCTAACAATTTCGTAATGATGAACAGTCCGATTAAAATGCAAATGGAGCGAATCGCAACTTCTAACCATGCTGGCATATTTACATCCCCTTATATTGCGGCTCCTCGCGTTCAAGCGTCGATATTCGCCCTTTGAGCGCCGCAATCATTTGTTCCGTTTCAAGCATCGCTTCATGAAACGCCCGTTGCGCTTCCTCGTTTGTCGAAGTGAGCGCCAACTGTTGCAACGTCGCATGAATGGCCTTCATGTTCGCTAAACTTTGCTTTACTTGTGAACCAATGGTCATCTTCCTCTATCCTTTCGGTTTAAATAATAATGCGCCAATAAAACCGAACACGATCGCCGCTGAAATGCCGGCGCTCGTCACTTCAAACATGCCGGTTAACACCCCGACGATGCCATGCTTTTCCGCTTCTTGCATCGCCCCGTGCACGAGCGCGTTACCGAAACTTGTAATCGGAATGGTCGCACCCGCCCCGGCAAAATCAATAAGCGGCTCGTATAAGCCGAAGCCGTCTAAAATCGCTCCGGCGACGACGAGCGAGCTTAACGTATGGGCTGGGGTAAGCTTGAATACATCAAACATCAACTGCCCGATAACACAAATGAGCCCGCCGACGACAAACGCCCAAAAAAACATTGCCATCATCCATGATCGCCTCCATATTCAATCGCCACCGCATGTGCGATGCACGGGATCGTCTCCCCTTGTTGAAACGTGAGCGGCGACAAAAGTGCGCCCGTCGCGACGACGAGCATGCGCCGAATTTCCCCGCGCTTCATTCGGTTAAATAAATGCCCATAGACAACCGTCGCAGAACACCCCGCCCCGCTTCCACCTGACAACACCGGCTGCCCTTCGCGATAAATGATTAACCCGCAATCTTGATATCGCTCTTCTTCAAGCTCCATTCCGTTTTTTCGCAACAAATCGAGCGAGACGGTGCGGCCGATTTTTCCTAAATCGCCTGTGACAATTAAATCGTAATACGACGCATCGACTTGCATATCGCGTAAATGCGCTTCAATCGTATCGACTGCGGCTGGCGCCATCGCCCCGCCCATATTAAACGGGTCGGTCAATCCCATATCGACGACGCGCCCGATCGTTGCGGATGTAATGCGCGGTCCATCACCTTCTTTTCCGACGAGCGCCACCCCTGCCCCTGTCACCGTCCATTGCGCGGTCGGCGGCTTTTGTCCACCGTATTCCGTCGGGTAGCGAAACTGCTTTTCGACCGCTGTATTATGGCTCGCCGCTCCTGTCAATATGTACTTCGCCCCGCTGTAATTGACGATAAATGCGCTTAACGCGAGCGCCTCCATCGATGTCGAACAAGCGCCAAATACACCGAGATATGGGGTGCTAAGCGTGCGCGCCGCAAAGCTTGATGGTGTCATTTGATTAATTAAATCGCCACAAATAATAAACTGCACTTGTTCCTTTTCGATGCGCGCCTTTTTCATCGCTTGAAAAAACGCTTCTTCAAACAGCACTTTATGCGCTTTTTCATACGAATCTTCCCCAAGCCAAAGGTCTTCATGCAATAAGTCAAAATCATCGGCGATCTTTCCGTTCGCTTCAAACGGTCCGCCGACCGTTGCGGTAGCGACGATGACGGGACGGTTTTCAAACACCCATGTGCGATGCCCTTTCATCATCCGAGCCCACCCCATTTCACCGCAATCGTTTTAATAAGCGCCACGACAAACGCCGAAAACGTGCCGAACAAAATGACTGAACCAGCTAGTTTAAACATATTTCCCCCAACGCCAAGCACAAACCCTTCCGTCCGATGTTCAATGGCCGCTGAAATGACGGCGTTGCCAAATCCAGTGACAGGCACAGCGCTTCCTGCCCCTGCAAACTGCGCCAATCGGTCGTACACACCAAACCCTGTCAATAGCATCGCAATAAATACCATTGTCGCCACCGTCGGATTGCCGACCGTTTTTTCCGTAAAGTCGAAAAAATACATGTAAAAATACGAAATCGCTTGTCCGATGGCACAAATCAAACCTCCGACAAAAAAGGCGCGCACGCAATTTTTCAACACCGGACGCTTCGTTTCACGGTCTTGTTCAAATTGATGATACTCTTGTTGGACGGGCGTTAAATTTTTCCGTTTTTCGTTCGCCATCCTCTCACCTCGCTACGTTTGTTCTTCACTTAATTTTTGAATGACTGTCATTTCTTTTTCGATTTCTTTTTCACTTATGTTTTTCGTATCAATTTTTTCTTTCAACGCTTTCGTTTTCCAAAAAATTTTTAAATCGTGCGACGCGATTACTTTTTTGCCAAATGCCTCGTTCAGCGCTTTTCCTACCTCTTTTTCAATTTGTTTCATGCGAAAGCGATGCAAATGTTTCACTTGATACGCAACAAGCAACCGTCCGTTCGCTTCGACTGCGACCGCATCTTTTACATCTTCCCTTTCTTTCAACATGTCGACCGCTCGTTTTGCCTGTTGTTGATCGCTTCGTTTCGCGCTTCCGTCATGGCTCACGTTTGTGATGTTTTCTTGTTGAAGCGATTGTTGTTGTTCTTTTTGTTCATGCGCACAACTCATAAGAAAAAACATACTTATAAGTACAAACCATTTTTTCATGGCGTTCACCTTTCTGTTCATGTAACGAAAGGGCGTCCCGATTGGACACCCAAATGACTTATTGTTTATATTGTGGCTCTTCTTGTTCAATTTCTTGCACGCGCGGAGCAATTAAATCGACGATCGCTTGCGTTTGTTGCGCTGCTTGTTGATACAATTGTTTTGCTTTTTCATTTTCCGTTTGCAAGGCGAACGTTTCAAAACTTGCCTGCGCTGATTTCAATCCCGCTAATGTTTGCTTTACAGAACTTGCAACAGTCATATGAAAACCTCCTTTGTTTTTTCATCCCATAGCATGCGCGGATACGAAAAAGTTATACAAAAAAAATAGCCCCCGAAGGAGCTAACGTTTATCGCGAAATCCGTTTCCAAGCGACGGATTATTTAAAATGCCTGCCATGACTAAAATGCTTAAAAACGCATTCCATAATTGCTCGTATTTCCCTAAATCTAAATCGACGCCAAACGTCTGTAATAAAAGCGGGATAAATGAACCGATCGCTAACCATAGCCCGTAATTTTTAAAGCGCTCCATCTTTTTCCCCTCCCCGCTATTGTTTCAATTTCTTCCCGCATCCGCAACCGCCTGTTTTTTTCACAGGAGCAGGTGACGATGTGTATACTTTCGTTGTTTGTGTTCCGCCAAGAACAACCGGTTTTTTCTTTTCCATAGCAAACCCTCCACACATGTAAGATACAATAGCATATGAAAAAGATGGAGCGAACGACTATGCGTTTTCCCTATTTCTTTTTTTCCGCAAATGAAAACGGCGTCGAAAGTGGCGGTTGCATACCTTGCTTTAACGCTTGTTGGCGTTTGACCGTATGCATAAACCACGAATCCGTCCCTTGTCCAAATAGCTGTTTCGTTAATTGCTCCAGCTGCTTTTTTAGTTCCTCGTTTTCTTTTCTTAATCGTTTAATTTCTTCATAACGTTGTTCGCTTAACGCTGCCAATTCTTTTAACAACACGTTTTCCGCCCGCAATACGTCTATTTCTTGCATATCCCTCCTCCTTTCTACTACATAACAATTCGAAAACGCGCCGATTTATGACAAAAAAATTCCGCACATATCCCTGCACACTTACCTACCTTTCTCATACTATACAGTAGTCCCGATACATGCGACGGGAAAAAATTGAAATAGGAGGAACGAGGCATGACGCATCATAAAGAGCGTAAAGAAAAAGTGTGTATTAAAACACGCAAAGTGTATGACTGGGTTACTCGTCAAGTCGATGTGCCGTTGCGTAGTTTTTCAAATGGGGATTTGGAAGCGATCTTTCCTGAAAGCAAATGTCCACGCCACGGGCAAACGGTTTGTGACTTTTTCGCGTCTAACGGCTTAAGCGCTGGCGACTTCTCGATTCGCTGCTTTTTAACAGACGATGAAGGAAACCGTATTGACCAAACGGTTGACAACAACGCGCTCATCTGCCAAGAAATTTTACAACCAAACGGCCGTCAACCGGTGCACGTCACACTTCCATCCGGAGATACAGTCACATTACAAAAAGTAAAAGCGCTTGTGAAAGGTCACGTCGTCGTGCAAGTCGTCAATGCGAACGGACACGTCGTTTGCGAGTCAAACCCAATTCCATTTGCGACAGCACAAACATTTATTTTATGCGCACCAGAAGGAACGACGCTCGACTGCCACATTTCGTTTTTCGAATGTGACGCAAGCTTAATTTGCACTGACAACTTCTCACAGCTTGATGTATCGATTACATTATGCTTAGAAGTGCAAATGGAAGCAGACGTAAAAATCGAAGTCGAAGCACGCTTCTGCCAACCGCGCGAAGAAATTTTAGAAGCAACACTTTGCCCAACAGACAAATTCCCACCGCAATGCCCAGAAGTATTCCCGGCACATTAATGAATGAAAGGCTGTTGTCGTTCAGCAGCCTTTTTTTATTGATGTTTCCTTCCATGGTTACATATACATGAAATAAAGAAAGGAGGCACAAAATGAACAGCCAACATATTCAACTCCAACAAAAAATTATTCATTACCGCTCGGAAGTGGCAAAATATAAACAGCTATTGCAGCTTGTCGAAACAGAGTTAAAGCGCGAGCAATTGCGCAATCAATATGTGCAAAAAAAACTTGAGCAACTAGACGAATATGAACAAACGATTGAACAGTTAAAACAACAACTTCTTTTTTACGAAGTGGCGCTTGAAGAAGAAAAACGGCGGAAAAAAGAAATTAAACAAGACGTTGTGCGCGCCTATGCTTATTTCACGTACGCTGTCATGATGCCAGAACAAAAAGAGGAAGATGCGACAATTATCGGTGATTTCGTTATCGAAAATAGCGGCAATACACCGCTTAACGATCCGATTATTTGCCTCCGCCTTCGCCCTCCCGATCACGCGCAACTAAGCGGAAAATTTTCATTTCGCCAAATGCAAGAAGAAGGCGGCTGGACGTTCGCGGTCGAACATTGGCGCGAAAAAATGAAAGAAGGGGAATATTGGCTAAAGCCAATCGATGAAACAACGCTTTTACCGAACGAACAACTGCGCTTTCCGTCATTTGAATTACGCATCATCCAAACCGTTGTCGTTGAAGCATTCGTCTATTTTCGCCAACTAAAACAAGGGGTATCATCTTCTAATTATATTGTTGTAAATAAATAAGCAGGCGTTCGCCCGCTTTTTTTATTCGCTCCATTTTTGGACAACCGTTTCCATGAGCGCCGCCACACCTGCAATCGCTAACACCGACACAAGCGGCATAAAGATGCTTGGCGCATAAACCATTCCGACATACAGCCCAGCTGCGCACCATATCCCTGTACACCAATGGCAACTGAGCAACTCCCCGATCCATTTTCTTATTCCTGTCCCTTTTATGACAATATACGTTTCCCCATCTTGTTCAAACTCGTCATGAAACGGAGCCCTCAAAAACGACGTAATGCGATCATATACGATTAAGCGCGTGAAACGAAACGATGCCGCACATAAAAGAAAAAAGTGAAAAACGTCCATCTTCTCCCCTCCTTGCTTTACTTTATGCTTCACCCCTCTTTGTTGTTTCACATATAATGCAATGAGTCAGTTAACGAAAAAGGATGTGAAAACGTGTATAACATTTTTTTCAGCAAACATTTTTTAGCTAAACATCGTCATATGCAACAGTTGTGTGCCGCGCTAGCAAATATAAGCGAAGGAACAGAGCTACATGTGCACACAAACAAAGAGACGTACTACAACGCTCAATTCGTCCAACTAGACGCCGCCACAAAAACATTGACCGTCATCGTCGACCCATTTTACGAAAACGGCGGAAAACGCATGACGATCCACTGCCGTGATGTCGTTGCAGTTGAGTTTCCAGCGGAGGCGCTCGTTGCCGCAACACAACAACAAACGACGACAATCGGAATGACGAAAACAGACGACGAAGACGAATAAAGGAAGTGAAAAGATGAACGTTTGTATCATTGGTGCCGGCTATGTCGGATTAACGACGGCAGCTGTTCTCGCAAAACTTGGGCATACCGTTCATTGCGTAGATGAAAATGAACAAAAAATAGCCGCCTTAAAGCGCGGAGACGTTCCCATTTACGAGCCGGGCTTAGCTGAGCTGTTAACCGACTATGCGAGTCGGCTTTTTTTTCATCACGATAAGCAAACATATGTACAAGAAGCAGAAGTTATTTTTATTTGTGTAGGTACCCCTTCTGATTCGAAAGGGAAACCAGACGTTTCATACGTCAACCGTGCCATTGCCGACCTCACCCCACACGTAAACGATAAGCAAACACTTGTCATAAAAAGCACCGTCCCGATCGGAACGAACGAACGCATATACAACCATTTCAAAAACGAAGGAAAACATATACGTGTCGTATCAAACCCTGAGTTTTTACGCGAAGGCTCCGCCATTTACGACTCTTTGCATCCCGATCGTATCGTCATCGGTTTACGTCACGATGATGATCGCTCACTTTCCGTTATGCAAACGTTATATGCGGGCATTCACGCGCCATATGTCGTGACGAGTTTAAGTGGCGCCGAAATGATTAAATATGCTGCCAACGCCTTTTTAGCAACAAAAATTTCATTTATTAACGAAATCGCCCGCCTTTGTGACGCGTACGGCGTCGACGTTGTCGATGTCGCAAAAGGCATCGGACTTGACGGAAGAATCGGTCCACACTTTTTACAAGCAGGCATCGGGTACGGTGGTTCTTGTTTCCCGAAAGACGTCGCCGCCTTACAACAAATGGCGTATGAACAAAACGTGCGCCCGTATATGTTAGAAGCGACAAAAACAATTAACGATACACAGATCAACTGGTACGTACAAAAAATAAAACGTACGTTAGGACATATGTCTACAAAACGGATTGCGGTGCTCGGCATTGCCTTTAAGCCAAATACAGACGATATTCGCGAATCGCCCGCCGTTTCACTCATTAAAAAATTGCACGCGCATGGGGCAAATGTCATCGCTCATGATCCGAAAGCTGTGCTACCAAATGTCGATGTAAAGCAAGCAAAAACGATAGAAGAAGCGATCGCACAAGCAGATGCGCTTATCGTGGCGACCGATTGGGATGAGTATAAACAATTAAACTGGGCATATGTGAAACAAATGATGAACGGAAACGTCGTCATCGATGGACGAAATAGCTTGCCTCGTGAGGCGATCATGAACGCAGGACTAAACTATATAGGGGTGGGACGCGGATGAACATACTCGTCACAGGCGCAGCTGGATTTATCGGTTCGCACGTATGTGAGGCATTGTTGCCACATCATCACGTCATTGGCATTGACTCTTTGATCGGTCCGACACCAAAAGCAATGAAACAAAAAACGATTGAAACGTTAAACACGTATGACCGTTTCACATGGATCGAAGGGGATTTGTTGTCGTTGCCGCTTGACGATATCGTCCAACAAGCGGATGTCATTTATCATTTTGCCGGCATGCCGGGCGTGCGCACAAGCTGGGGAACATCGTTTGATTTGTATACAACAAACAACATATTAGCGACGCAACGGTTGCTTGAAGCATGTAAACAACATCGGCCAAAACAGTTCATTTATACGTCAACGTCATCCGTATACGGTGAAACGAACGGGCGCGTGCATGAAAACACACCTCCAACCCCTCTTTCACCATACGGCATGACGAAGCTTGCGGGGGAACATTTATGCCGCATATACGAATCAGCATTTCATGTACCGATCACCATTTTGCGCTATTTTACCGTGTACGGTCCACGCCAACGGCCCGATATGGCGTTTCACCGCTTCATTTGGCAAATGTTGTTTGACGAGCCGATCACGATTTTCGGTGACGGCACACAAACGCGCGACTTTACGTACATTTCCGATTGCGTCAACGGCACGCTCGCTGTTCTTGGCAATGAAAAAGCGATTGGCGAAACGTTCAATATCGGCGGAAAAGAGCGCGCATCCGTCAACGACGTCATCGCGATGCTTGAGGCGCTTATCGGAAAACAAGCAAAAAAACAATATGTGAATCAAGCGATCGGCGAGCCGAAGCATACGTGGGCGGACATTTCGAAAGCAGAAAACATGCTTGCCTACGCTCCAAACGTGCCGTTACGGGAAGGATTGCGTCATGAAGTCGAATATATTCGTTCGCTTTACGGGAGGTCATGATGCGCATCGCATTTATTTGTACTGAAAAACTGCCGTCTCCAGCAATAAAAGGGGGCGCCATTCAACTGATGATTGATGGCATCGCCCCGTTTTTTGCTGAAACCCATTCGCTCACCATTTTTTCCATTACCGACCCATCGCTTCCGATGTACGAAATACGTGATGGCATCGAATACGTACGTGTACCAAAAGAACGATACGAACAACATATTGCAAATGAATTAAAAAAACGAACATTTCATGTCATTCACGTCTTTAATCGTCCCGCAAACGTGTTATTTTACAAACAAGCCGCGCCAAACAGCCGCTTCGTCACAAGTTTGCATAACGATATGTTTTCACCGATGAAAATGCCGCCAGACGTTGCAAAACAAGTCATTGCGGAAGTGGACGCAATCACAACCGTGAGCGAATATATGAAACGCACCGTCACAAAACGATACGATGTCCCGAACGATCGTATTCAAGTCGTCTACTCCGGCGTCGATGCAACGCGCTACATGCCGCCATGGACAGACGAAGGAAAACAAATGCGCACCGATATGCGCCAACGGTTTTTTGTTGAAGAAGATGACGTTATTTTATTTATCGGGCGGTTAAGCAAAACAAAAGGGGTACACGTGTTAATTGAAAGCATGAATCACGTATTAGCTAAACATCGAAACGCAAAGCTCGTCATCGTCGGCGGGAAATGGTTTAGCGACAACCGTTTAAACGATTACGTGCGCTTTCTTCATCAACTAGCCAAACCTTACAAAGATCGCATTCAATTTACAAACTACATCCCGTCTGAACATATTCCACACGTATTCACGATAGGCGATGTGTTCGTTTGCAGTTCGCAATGGCACGAGCCGCTCGCCCGCGTGCATTACGAAGCGATGGCAGCAGGCGTGCCAATCATTACGACAAATCGCGGTGGAAATCGCGAAGTGATCGAACATAACAAAAATGGTCTCGTCATTGACGACTATGCGTCACCAAAAGCATTCGCCCATGCGATATGCGAATTGCTAGGGAATAAAGAAAAAGCGCTCGCACTTGCTTACGAAGGACGAAAACGGGCGGAAACGATGTTTTCCTTCGCTAACACAGCCGAGCAGCTAGAACGTGTGTATATTAAGATTTTCCAATAAGCGATACCGATACGATATGTTCGAGCGGGATCGTGATCGTTTTTTCTTCATCGCTTACGATAAAGACGACTTTTTTCTTATCGTACGTTTGAACAATGCCTTCATACGTGCGATTTTTCGTTTTCAATTCACACGTCACCGGCCGAAGTTCATTCGGAAGCGTCGCTAAAAATTCAAGGCGCTCAGCCGTATTCATGTCACGAAAATTCGCAAATGACGGCGGCGGATACGACGGCTTTTCTTTTTTCGTTCGAAACGTCTGTTGCATATAACACGTTTTCGGTCCTAAATTCGGCTGAACAATATACAACAACGGCGCATTTTCCACACGCTTTTTCATTCCCACACCCCTCCTTTTTTACGAATATATGCGCAAAAAGAGAGGGGCATGCCATAATAAAAGCTGTTCGGCAAATGCCAAACAGCTTTTTGATTAGCGCGCTAAAATATGGTAGCCAGAGTCAACGTGGATAATTTCGCCTGTCACGCCGCGCGATAAGTCGCTAAATAAAAACAGTGCCGTATCGCCCACTTCTTCTTGTGTCGTCGTGCGGCGCAGTGGTGCGCGCTCTTCAATTTCTTTTAAAATCGAGTTGAAGTCACCGACACCTTTGGCAGATAACGTACGAATTGGACCTGCCGAAATGGCGTTGACGCGAATACCGTATTTTCCTAGATCGTTCGCTAAATATTTCACGCTCGCTTCTAACGACGCTTTTGCGACACCCATGACGTTATAGTTTTGCACGACGCGCTCGCCGCCTAAATATGTTAACGTGACGATGCTGCCGCCTTCTGTCATTAGCTCTTTCGCCGCTTTTGCCACAGCTGTTAACGAATAAGCGCTAATGTTGTGCGCAAGTAAAAATCCTTCGCGATCGACGTTCATATACTCGCCTTCTAAATGCTCTTTATTCGCAAATGCGATACAATGCGCCACACCGTGAATGACGCCCACCTGCTCTTTGATTTGCGCAAAGCATGAGGAAATTTCTTCATCTTTCGTCACATCGCAAGGCAACACAAGCGCCGTGTCATCTTCTAACGTCGCGACTAATTTTTTTACTTCATTTTCAAATCGCTCGCCAGCATATGTAAAAATTAATCGCGCCCCTGCCGCATGAAGCGAACGGGCAATGCCCCAAGCGATGCTTCGTTTATTTGCCACACCCATAATGACGTACGTTTTCCCTTGTAACGATAATTGCATATTCGTTCATCCCCTTAAATTATGATTTGTTATTAGAACCTAGTATTAATATGATTATAACAAAAAATTCCCTACTTTCAAATAGGGAATTTATAATAAATAGTCCATAAACATTGTCGCTAAGCCAAAATAAATAAGAATGCTAATTAAATCGTTAATTGTCGTAATAAACGGACCAGAAGCAACGGCCGGGTCGATGCGCAGCTTATGCATCGCAAGCGGAATGAGCGCACCAGCGACTGTCGCCACGGTTAATGTCGCAAACAACGCCAATCCGACGAGCACACCTAAGAAAAACTGCTGCTTCCATACGTACACAACAATTGTAATGACGACGCCGCAAGACAAGCCAATTAAAAGCCCCGTTAGCGCCTCGCGCGCAAGCATACGCCATTTCCCTTCTTTTTCTAAATCCCCCATCGCTAAGCGACGCACCGCTACCGCCAATGATTGCGTTCCTGTATTTCCAGACATTCCTGCAATAAGCGGAATAAACACAGCTAAAATGGCGACTTTTTGCAATGTGTCTTCAAAACGGCTAATTAAATTAGCGGTCATCATCCCTAAAAACAACAAAATAATCAGCCATGGCAACCGCTTTTTCGCCGCTTCGAACGGAGTGTATTGAATATCGACATCAGGAACCCCTGCGAGTTTCGAATAGTCGTCTGTCGCTTCTTCGGAAATGACGTCGACAATGTCGTCAACGGTAATAATCCCAAGCAAATGATTGTTCGCATCGACGACAGGAAGCGCTAAAAAATCGTAGTTTTGCATTTTACGCGCCACATCTTCTTGGTCTTCATCAACGAGCACAGAAACGACTTGATCGTTCATGACATCATGAATCATCGCATCGTCATCCGATGTTAACAATTCCCGCAACGACAATACCCCGACGAGCTGCCGTTGTTCGTTGACGACGTACAAATAATAAATCGTCTCCGCATTCGCTGCTTCTCTTTTTAAAATTTGCATCGCCGAACGCACCGTTTGATTCGCATGAATGGCGATATATTCCGTTGTCATAATGCTTCCGGCCGTATATTCTTTATAATGAAGCAACCCTTGAATATCTTTCGCCGCTTCATCATCCATAATCGTTAAATAATTCGCTACTTCGTTTTTATCTAATTCATTCAATACGTCCGCCGCATTGTCAGCATACATGTGCGCAAGCATTTGCGCGACAAACATCGGATCCATTTCCGATAAATAAATTTTATACTCATCTTCTTCAATGTCGAGATGGTCAAAAATTTCCGCCATTTCTGCTGGCGACAAATATTCGTACATGCGCTTTCTAACTTCTGGACTTTGTTCGACGTAAAACTTCGCCCGATCGTACGGATGAAGTTTTAAAAACTGTTTTCGAAATTCTTCCATTTTTTCATCTCGTAATGCTTGTACTAACATGTTTTCCCTCCTCTCGACAAAAATCGCTTTTTTTATTATGCGCGAATCTTTGCCAACTTGCAAGCAACGATGTAAAATGATAATGCACGAAAAAAGCAGGGGGAACTGTGATGGAAAATGAAAAAACCGTTCAATCAAAAATAGATTATCATTTACTATTTATTTTATTTTTAATTGCGATCGTGAGCGCCATCGCCATTGAAAGTGCGCGCGAGACGCTCCCTGCCAAACTGCAACATATTAACTTTGCGCAAAAACAGCTCATGTGGTACGGCGTCGGTGCCGTCGTCATTGCGGTGACGATGCTTGTCGATTATGACCGTCTATTTAAAATTGCTTGGTATTTATATGGTTTCGGGATGATTCTTTTGCTTGGATTAGAATTAAACGTCCCGGGTACATTAACGATTAAAGGGGCAACGAGCTGGTACAACCTACCCGGTGGAAACTTTCAGCCATCTGAACTAATGAAAATTTTTATGATTATCGTCATTAGCCGCATCATCGTCAACCATCGGGAAAAATATCATGACCCGACGTTGCAAGACGACTTGAAATTGCTCGGAAAAATCGCGCTGTCGCTATTGCCGCCGCTTTTTTTACTTGTTCGTCAGCCTGATATGGGCATGTCGATGGTGTTTATGGCGATTGCAGGCTCGCTCATTCTCGTCTCCGGCATTCGCTTGCGCATCATCGCAGCTATTGTCGGTCTCGCCGTCCTCGGAGCGACATCGTTTATCGTGGCGTTTTTATATTTCCCGGATGTGTTAAAAATTCAACAATACCAATTAAACCGTTTTTACGGCTGGCTGAATCCTTACGAATATTCAAGCGACCAAGGATTCCAGCTCATTAAATCGTTGCTCGCGATCGGCTCAGGGGAATTATACGGAAAAGGATATAAAAATTTGGACGTCTATTTACCAGAGTCGCATACCGACTTTATTTTTAGCATTATCGGAGAGCAATTTGGCTTTATCGGGGCAAGCATCGTCGTTTCGCTCTTTTTCTTATTAATTTACCGAATGATTCAAATTGCGTTAGAGTGCCACGATCCGTTTGGCAGCTACTTATGCGCGGGCGTCATCGGCATGATTACGTTCCAAGTATTTCAAAACGTCGGCATGACGATCGGCTTACTACCGATTACCGGCCTTCCGCTTCCGTTCGTCAGCTACGGAGGAAGCTCGCTTGCGACGTACATGCTCGCCATTGGACTTGTCTTAAACGTCCGTTCTCGCACACAAAAATTTATGTTTTCTGCAGAACAATCATAGCCGCTTGCATGCGGCTATTTTTGTAGAAAGGAGCAAAGATGTACGACATTATTGGCGATATTCACGGTTGTTTTCATGAATTGACGTTACTAACAAAAAAGCTTGGCTACGTTTGGGAACACGATATACCGATTCATCCGAACGGGCGAAAGCTTGCATTTGTCGGCGATTTAGCCGATCGCGGTCCCGAGTCATTGCGAGTTATTTATACGGTCATTTCGCTCGTTCAACAAAACAAAGCGGTGTACGTGCCGGGCAATCATTGCGACAAACTGTATCGCTTTTTTCTCGGTCGAAACGTGCAAATTACACACGGACTTGAAACGACAGTTGCCGAATGGGAACAAGCCGATGAGCAAACGAAAACGCGCATTCGTACACAATTTATGAAACTGTACGAAAACGCCCCGCTTTATGCCGTCTTAGACGATGGAAAACTGATCATCGCCCATGCTGGCATTCGCGCCGACTACATTGGGCAATTCCATCAAAAAGTAAAAACGTTCGTCTTATACGGCGACATTACAGGCGAAAAACATCCAGACGGTTCCCCCGTTCGTCGAGATTGGGCAAAACATTATCGAGGAGATGCGCTCATCGTATATGGACATACGCCAGTAAAAGAGCCGCGTTGGTTAAATAACACAGTCAACATCGACACCGGCTGCGTATTCGGTGGACAATTAACAGCGCTTCGCTATCCGGAAATGGAAACCGTCTCCGTCCCATCAACGATGCCATATGTCGCAGAAAAATTTCGCCCGTTTGACTAAAGCAAACGGGCGATGTCGTCAGGAAGCGGCGAATGAAACGTCATCATCCGTTCAACAAACGGATGAAAAAACGTCAGCTCACAGCTATGCAACGCTTGGCGATCGATTCGGGCGCGCGAACCGCCATATAAATCATCGCCAACGAGCGGATGACCGATATGAGAAAAATGGACGCGAATTTGATGCGTTCGCCCCGTTTCTAATTGAATCGACACGTGCGTCATCTCATTTTTCTGTTGCAATACTTCATAATGCGTCACCGCCCGCTGACCGTCTGGCCGCACTTGCCGCTCGATGATGCTATCGCCTTTTCGTCCAATCGGCGCATCAATCGTTCGAACGAGCGGGGTGACATAGCCGTGACAAACGGCTTCGTAGCGCCGTTTCACTTTTCCTTGTTTTTGTTGTTCACTTAGTAAATGATGCACATGGCGATGCTTCGCCACAAGCACAAGCCCTGATGTGTCGCGGTCAAGCCTTGTGACGATATGAACGGTCGTTTGTAACTGTTGCTTTTCGTAATGAAACAATAGCGCATTGGCGATCGTTCCATTCGGATGTTCACGCGACGGAATCGTCGACATATGCGGCGGCTTGTCAAGAACGATGACGTAATCGTCCTCATACACAATCGAAAGCGGAATCGGTTCTGCTGCCATGTCCGCACTTTTTTGTTCCGGTGGAAACGACACGCACACTTCATCGCCTTCTTTCAGCACGTAGCGAACGGTGACCGATGCACCGTTTACTTCGATGTTCCCACCTTTAAATTTAATATCCGTTAACGCCGTTTTTGAAATATGCTTTTCTTTTAAAAATTCACGAACGAGCATCCCATCTTGTTGTGGGGTGACGATCCAACGAAGTTGAAACATACAAATCCCTTTCTATTGAATAAATGATTCGCGCACGCGCTTCCAAAACGGAAACGGACGGAAGCGGGCGAAACGAATTTTTTCATCGGCGACGCGGCATTGAATCGATTTCACATCTTTATGCAATAGCGATAAATGATCGATCGTAATTTGAAAATCGACGTCATTGACCGGCTTTAACATACACGTATGATGCGCGGGCAAAATAAGCGGCGAGCCGATCGTGCGAAACACGCGGTTGTTAATGGACGCCATCTCCGCCACTTGAATCGCCTCTAACGACGGATGTAAAATCGCGCCCCCAAGCGCTTTATTGTATGCCGTGCTTCCCGATGGCGTCGAAATACATAACCCATCCCCTCGAAACGTTTCAAATAAATCGCCACGAATTTCGACGTCCATGACAAGCGTGCCGCTCACGCTTTTGACGGTACATTCATTGAGCGCTAAATATTTTGCCTCGCGCCCCCCACCGACATATCGAATCGTCACTTCTAAAAGCGGATATTCAACGACTTGATATGGCGTTTTCGCAATCGCAATGACGAGCTTTTCAATTTCATCAGGCACCCAATCGGCATAAAATCCTAAATGTCCTGTATGCACGCCGACAAACGCCGTCTGTTCCAGCCGGCTGCGATAACGATGAAACGCATACAATAACGTCCCATCCCCTCCGACAGAAATGACGATATTTGGCTCATCTTCATCATACGTGAAACGAAAATCCGTTAAATATGTACGAATTTTATACATACATTCGTTTGATATCGCATCCCCTTTTGATATGACCGCAAATTTCACGCGCCCTCACTCCTCGTTATCTTTTACCTCTTGCTTGCGCGAAAACACAGCTTGCGCCTCTTGAATTTCAAAACGAATTTTCGACATTTCTTCGTCTAACAAATACGCGGCTTCCGCTGCCCGCTGCAATCGTTGTTTAATATCTTCCGGAAATTTGCCACTATACTTATAGTTTAACGAATGTTCAATCGTCGCCCAAAAGTTCATCGCAAGCGTGCGAATTTGAATTTCGACTAAAATGTTTTTCTCGCCATAAATCATTTGCACCGGATAACGAATGACGACATGATACGAACGATAGCCGCTCTCTTTTTTTTGCGTAATATAATCCCGTTCTTCGACAATTGTAAAATCGTTTCGTTGCCGAAGCAGGTGAACGACCGTTTTAATGTCATCAACGAACTGACACATCATGCGCAATCCCGCAATGTCTTGCATTTGTTGTTCTAGTTGATCGAGCGGAATATTTTTCTTTTGCGCTTTATCTAAAATGCTCGCAATCGGCTTCACTCTTCCTGTCACAAATTCAATCGGAGAGTGCACCCCTTGCATTTCAAATTGGGCGCGCATCCCTTTTAACTTGACTTTTAACTCTTCGACCGCCTGTTTGTACGGAGCTAAAAAAAATTCCCAATGTTTCTCCATGAAACCACCTACTTATGCGAAAAATGCCGTTACCGCCTGTTCCATTTTTTCACCGTAGTTTGCATTCTCTTTAATATTGTCAATTAAGTATGCCACTTCTTCGTGAATGCCTTCTAATTCGATCGTCGCATCACGCCCAACGAGAAAGATCGGCTCATTTGTCGCGAGCGCTTCTTTTAACGCTCCCCACACCGCTTTTGGCATGACGACATAAACGAACGCATCGCTTGCCTCTAATATGTATACGAACGCACACGCATCGGAATCGACAAGCATATGCCGTTTTGGTTTCAAACCTTGAAGCGATTCGTCACATGACATAACCAAGCCGTTTTCTTTTTTCTCTGCTGAATGTACATATATTTTCATGTTCTTTCCTCCGTCATCCATGATGTCCGCCTTTATTTTACCACATTTCGCCTACCGATGTTCACTAGTTGCACTTTTTCACGTATATGTCGATAATAAAAGTAGAATGACGTAAGGAGAAGAAAAAATGAGGCACGAATTAGAAATTGAATTTAAAAATATGTTGACCGCTGAAGAGTTTGCTCGTTTAACGACGGCGTTTGCGGTGCGCGATGATGAATGGAGCGTGCAACAAAATTATTATTTTGACACCCCAGACTTTCAATTAAAACGACAAAAAAGCGCATTGCGCATTCGCATGAAAAACGACACATATACATTAACATTAAAACAACCATATGAAGACGGACTGTTAGAAACGCACGAACGATTAACAAAACAAACAGCCAACGCGCTCATTTCAGGCACGCAACGACTTGGAGGCGAGATGGCAAACACGTTGCAGTCGCTTCATATTGACCCGACAGCTGTCGTTTGCTTTGGTGCGCTGACGACACGCCGCGTCGAACGCCCGTATAAAAACGGCACGCTCGTTTTCGACTTTAGCGAATATATGAACGTGTCGGACTATGAAGTCGAATACGAAGCAACAGATCGAACAGAAGGCGAAAAAACGTTTACGGAGCTATTGCAGTCGTTTCATATTCCAAGACGAAAAACGAAAAATAAAATTGAACGATTTTACGAAGCAAAATACGAAACGGAGCGATCGTCATGAACGTGCAACAATTAAAATTGCTTTTTGAACTGAAAGCGTTACAAAATTTACAAGGGAAAAAAGAAGCGCCGACAACATCGTTTCACGACTTATTTCATGAGCTGCTAACAACGGAAACGAACGAAGAAACAGAAACGATACGCCCATCACTTCCGCTCATGACGACGGAAGAAACGCATGCGCCAACATATGAGAAAGGAAATACACCACTTTCTTCGAACAGCATGCAGCAATGGATTGACGAAGCCGCTACAAAATATGATGTCGATCCGAAGCTCATTTATGCGGTCATTCGTCACGAATCAAACTTTAACCCGCAAGCAAAAAGCCGCGCAGGCGCGATGGGGCTTATGCAGTTAATGCCGAGCACGGCGCGCATGCTAGGGGTACAAGACGCATTCGATCCGAAACAAAACATTGAAGGCGGGACAAAATATTTACGCCAACTTCTCGATCGGTATGACGGGAACATGGCGCTTGCGCTCGCCGCATACAATGCTGGACCGAGAAATGTCGATAAGCACGGAGGCATTCCACCTTTTCGCGAAACGATGAACTATGTGAAAAAAGTAATGCAAACGTACTATGCTACAAGTCGCATCGTTTGAGATTCAACAAAGTCGTTGTTACAATATTGATATATTTCGGCAAAGGAGTTTTCTGTATGTTTCAATCCCCTTACGAAGCGCTTGGAGGCGAACAAGTTGTCGCAAAGCTCGTCGATGCCTTTTATGAACGAGTCGCAAAACATCCTGACTTGGCGCCTATTTTTCCGAAAGACTTAACAGAAACAGCGCGAAAACAAAAACAATTTTTAACGCAATATTTAGGCGGCCCTCCGCTATATACAGCCGAACATGGACATCCGATGTTGCGCGCTCGCCATTTGCCGTTTCCGATTACGCCTACGCGCGCGAAAGCATGGCTTGCGTGTATGCATGAAGCGATGGATGCGATCGGATTAAAAGGACCGGTGCGTGATGAATTGTATCAACGGCTTATTTTAACTGCCCAACATATGATTAACACCCCAGAAGATGAGCGAAAGGAGCATGAAGGTGAATGAAAAACGAATCGATAAGCAAGAAGGAACGACAAAACAATTAGAAATTTACTTATTTGTCGATCCTCTTTGTCCGGACTGTTGGGCGCTCGAACCTGTTTTAAAAAAGCTTTGGATCGAATATGGGCAATATTTTACGTTGCGCCACGTCTTAACAGGGCAACTCGATCGGCTTAACGGCGTGACGTATAAACGAATTGATCGGCATGCGACGCGCACAGGCATCGCATGTGATGATCGGGTGCTACTTGAAGCACCGCTACCTATTCCGTATGTCGCCTCGCTCGCCGTCAAAGCAGCAGAATTGCAAGGACGGCAAGCAAGCATCCGTTTTTTACGTCAACTTCAAGAAATTGTATTTATTCAAGAAAAAACAATGACAGACACGAGCACGCTTATCCAATGCGCCATCGATGCCGGTTTAGACGTGCAAGAATTTATAAACGATTTATCTTCACCGACCGCTGTCAAAGCGTTTCAATGCGATTTAAAAATTAGTGCGGAAATGGACGTTCGCGACGTCCCTACGCTCGTCTTTTTCAATGAAAATATTGAAGAGGAAGGCATTAAAATTTCAGGCTGTTATCCGTACGACGTATATGTCGATGTAATCCATGAAATGCTCGGATTTCATCCTCAACCATCTCCGCTTCCACCAATCGAGCAGTTTTTACATCACGCTCAGTTCGTGACGATCGATGACATTGCGATGGTGTATAACATTCCGCGCTGCAAAGCGGAATGGGAACTAAAAAAGCTACGTTTAAAACAAAAAGTGGAACAAATCGGCTCGTTTTGGCGCTGGATTGACAAAGAAAAAAGACTCGGCTAACACCGAGTCTTTTTTCTTTGTCATAAAGACAACAAAGGGGATGGGAGAAATTTTTCACGGTCAAACAAAGGGGTATAAGTTTGTTTGATTGTGATTCACTTCACGTTTATATATTAACAAACTCCTTCATGTCTTGACAAGTGTTTTATTCATTTGTCACATATTTGTCATATTTCTTTTTCAACTTCCCTATATAAATAAAGAAGAAGGAGGGATTCGATGCTTATTGTATATATCATCTGGATCGTCGTTGCGCTCATTATTCACTTTTTTGCATTAATGCGGTTATTTCCGCTATTCATATCGATTCCGTTTTTATTCCTTTCTTTCTTTTCTTTTTTTACTTATCTCAACAACCGCCACCGCTTTCGTGGGTTTCGGTAATCAGAAAAAAGGCGACCATTCCGTCGCCTTTTATAATAGTTGCTCCAGTTGTTGCAGTTTTTGTTCGAACACTTGGCACGCTTGTTCAATTGGCTCTGGAGATGTCATATCGACACCTGCTTTTTTCAATACTTCAATCGGATAATCGGAGCTTCCAGCTTTTAAAAACGCAATGTATCGCTCGACAGCTGGTGTGCCTTCTTCTAAAATTTGTTTGCTTAACGCTGTTGCGGCGCTAAACCCTGTCGCATATTGATATACATAATAGTTGTAATAAAAATGCGGAATGCGTGCCCATTCTAAGCCGATTTCTTCATCGATGACGATGCCGTCTCCAAAATATGTTTTATTTAAGTCGTAATATTTTTCCGTTAACGTTTGTGCGGTGAGCGCCTCGCCGTTTTGTGCCATTTGATGAATCATATGTTCAAACTCCGCAAACATCGTTTGACGGAACACCGTACCACGGAACGTTTCTAAATAATGATTTAATAAATATAACTTTTTCTTCTCATCATCGATCGTCTGTAATAAATAATTGTTGAGTAGCGCCTCGTTGCACGTCGATGCCACTTCCGCTACGAAAATCGAATAGTTTCCGTACGGATACGGTTGATATTTGCGCGTATAATAGCTATGCACCGAATGGCCAAACTCGTGCGCAAGCGTAAATAAGTTATTGACATTATCTTGCCAGTTCATTAAAATGTACGGATTCGTGCCGTACGAACCAGACGAGTATGCGCCACTTCGTTTGCCGCGCGTTTCATGCACATCGACCCAACGATTGTCAAATCCTTCTTTCACGATCGCAATATATTGTTCGCCAAGCGGAGCGAGCCCTTTTAATAATAACTCTTTCGCTTCTTCATACGTCACTTTCATATCGACTTGTTTCACAAGCGGCGTATATAAATCGTACATATGTAACTCATCTAATCCGAGGACGCGCTTGCGCAGCTGAACGTAACGATGCAACAGCGGCAAATAGCGATGAATCGTTTCGATTAAATTATCGTACACCGTTTCCGGAATTTGATTTTTGCTTAATGCCGCCTCACGCGCCGAACGATAGTTGCGAACGCGCGCAAAAAAGTTGTTGCGCTTCACCGCCCCGTTTAACGTGCTAGCGAACGTATTTTCATATTTACGATATGTATCGTATACCGCTTTAAACGCATCATGCCGCACGCGACGATCTTCGCTTTCAAGAAAACGAATGTAACGACCGTGCGTAACTTCCACTTCTTCCCCGTTCTCATCTTGAATCGTCGGAAAACGCAAATCGGCATTGTTTAGCGCTCCAAACGTATTGCTCGACGCGTTCATGACATCCGCTGCTTGCGCAAGTAACGCTTCTTCTTTTTCCGATAACACGTGCGGACGTTGACGATTCATTTCATCTAGTTCATGCTCATACAGTCGAAGCGGTTCGTATTGTTGTAAAAACGCGCGCACGACCGATTCATCGAGCGCTAAAATTTCGGGCACGATAAACGCCATCGCATTGCCCGCTTCCGCATACAATCCTTCCGCTCTCGACTCAAATCCTTGATACAGCGAGTTTGTCGTATCTTCATCATGGCGCATATGAGCATACGCATATAACTTCCCTAATCGCAACAACACATGGTCGCGATATTGCAACGCTTCATATAACGTTTCTGCGCTTTCCCCTAGCTTTCCTTTATACTCCGAAAATTTCGGAAGAAGCGCGGCAATCGCCTGAAATTCCTCTTCCCATTGTTCATCAGTCGCAAAAATATCTTCAAGACGCCACGTATACTCTGTCGGAACGTCTTTACGTGTCGGCAACGATTTTGCCATATGGATCACCTCTTCACTCAAAATGTTTACTTATATATTATTCTCGTTTTACGAAAAAATCCTCTTTTTTGCTTACAATTCGTCGCAACACTTGCTCATCCCCGCGAATCGCTTCTTCAACGTTGTGC
This sequence comes from Anoxybacillus ayderensis, assembly GCF_000833605.1. Taxonomy (GTDB): domain Bacteria; phylum Bacillota; class Bacilli; order Bacillales; family Anoxybacillaceae; genus Anoxybacillus; species Anoxybacillus ayderensis. Next base: position 23,784 of record NZ_JXTG01000003.1, read on the forward strand.
GGAAGCGACCATGACCGAATGCGCTGAAACGAGCTTTTTCCGACTTTTTTTAAAAAGCGAAGCGAAACGAGCGCATGGAAATAGTCCATGAGCGCATATGAATAATGCGTCTTTGTGACGAGCGGAAGCGAGCGAATACGAATTACATTTTGACGAATGAAACGCTGCAGTCGATCATATAATTGATGAAACGAAAACGTCACATGAAGCGGAATATTCATCATTTCGATTAACATATACGTTTGCCAAATAAACGGTGGCGTCTCAAACCAATATGAATGGCGAAGGGGGATGCCTGCTTCATGCGGAAATAACGATGGAGTCATATGCGCTTCATACACAATGCGACAAAACGGGCGATTCGTTCGGTAGTAGAGAGGTGACATGCGCCACTGTTTCTTTTTTATGTTCCACGCATGAAAAAGGGCGTCTTGTTGTCCGTGAGGTGTTTTATGCAAAGAAGAAAACGAAATCATATGAAGCGGAACGGTCGTCCACTCCCCATACGCAATCGTTGCGGATAGCGGAATAAGATGATGAAGAAACGACATGGTGCGTTGCGTTGAGCAATAAAATGGAATGATCTCTTGGTCGTTGAAAAAAAGCCACGAAAACGAGGACAATTGAAAAAACAATCCGCGACGCTGCACGTGTGACGAATGAAGAAGCCAAATTGGGACAATGTTTGCGTGCATATATGCTTTCGTTCGCTTCGTAAATAAAGAGGATGAAATCGTGGAGCATTGATACTCTAACGCATACATCTTTTCATGATGGACGACAAATATGTCTGGCCGTTGTTGAATGTGTGGTAAATATGTTTCCACTTTTACTTTCAGTCGTTCATTTGTCAACCATTCGTACAGCTGTTGTTTTCCTTGTAAATGGGCGAGCGTTTCTCGCTCTGTTTCAATAATACATTTTGCTTCATGGGCAAAATGCGGCATGCGTTTTTTTCCGATTTTCAACTGTACTCGCTGTCGACAAACGGGACAAAAAAACGACTCGTTCGCTCGCCATACATGCAGCTGTTCAACCGTCCAATCGTCTAATAACGAACATACTTCCCCATTTTTAAACAACGCAACAAACATATAACCTCCCCTTTCTCCATACATTTTTTCAACAAAGCGAACGATTCTCCTGCAAGAAATACAAAAAATAGGGGAACAACTAAATTTATTGAATTAGGCGTTTTTTATTTCCCTTCTTTCACATTTTATCATACAATAGAAGTACAAGATGTGGGAGGATGGGCGAATGCTCAGGGGTGAATTCCCTTCCTGAATGGATAATCGTAGAAGGGAGCTGAGGAACATGGAAATCGAACGCATCAATGAATATACGTTAAAGCTATATATGTCGTACGGAGACATTGAAGAACGCGGATTTGATCGCGAAGAAATTTGGTACAATCGCGAACGAAGCGAAGAATTATTTTGGGAAATGATTGATGAAATTCATCAAGAAGCGGAACTTTATTTAGAAGGTCCTCTTTGGATTCAAGTGCATGCGCTTGAAAAAGGCATTGAAGTGCTCGTCACAAAAGCGCAAATTTCAAAAGACGGAACGAAATTAGAACTGCCAATTAACGATGAACGATTTAGAGACTTACCTGTCGATGAAAAAATCGAACAAATATTAGATCAACATTTTAACATCATTAAAGCAGCATCATCGGCAGCGCCTGAAAATCCGCTTCAGTTCGTCATCCGCTTTAAAAATATCGAAGACGTCATCGCCCTTGCTCATCGTCGCGATTTTTCAACATTAAACAATCGCCTATTCGCATTTGAAAACAACTATTATTTATACGTCGAATTTACAGAAGAAGATGCCGATCGCGACATTGACAATATGTTAAGCATATTGCTTGAATACGGGCAAGATTCCGAAATGACGATTCATCGTCTTGAAGAATACGGAAAAATCGTCATTGCACAACAAGCGCTAACGATGATCGCAAAACATTTTCCAAACGCATAACGCCGATTTCAATTGCTTGAAATCGGCTTTTTTTCCGTAAGGTTAGGTGAATGATACATGAGAAATGCTTTAAAGGTTGCACTATTTATCCTTGTTTTCATCGGCTTTTTAACGATCACGAAAGATTATTGGGAAGGCTGGCTGCTCGGAACGTTCAGCTTATTTGTCACCTTGTCCGTCATTTTTATTTCATTCGTCATCTTTTTAGAAAACCGCCATCCGACAAAAACGCTCACATGGCTCGTTTTGTTCGGCAGTTTTCCGCTCATCGGCTTTATTTTTTATTTGTTCTTCGGGCAAAATTATCGCAAGAAACGACTTTTCCGAAAAAAGGCGCTACTCGATGAGCAAACGTTTCGCAAACTCGAAACAAATCGTGCTGATCATGAACGAAAACTGTATATGAAACCCCATCAACAACCGTTGTTACAGCTCGCGAAACGGTTGACGAAAGAGTCGATTTCAACGGCGACAAAAACACGAGTGTTAACGAATGGAGAAGAAACGTTTGCCGCCATTTTTGCAGAATTAGAAAAAGCGGAACACCACATTCATCTTGAATATTACATCGTGCGCGATGATGACATCGGCCAGCGCTTGAAGCACATATTAATCCATAAAGCAAAAAAAGGGGTACACGTCCGCTTTTTGTACGATGCTGTCGGAAGTTGGAAACTATCGAAAACGTACATACAGGAAATGCGCGAAGCAGGCGTCGATATGATTCCTTTCTCTCCTGTTCGCTTGCCGTTTTTAAACAATACGATCAACTTCCGCAACCATCGCAAAATTATCGTCATTGATGGAAAAATCGGTTTTGTCGGCGGGTTAAATATTGGCGATGAATATTTAGGGAAAAACGAATATTTTGGCTTTTGGCGCGATACGCATTTACTCGTCTATGGTGAAGCGGTTCGCACGTTACAACTCATTTTTTTGCAAGATTGGTATTACATGACAGGGCAACAATTATTGACGCTTAACTATTTAAACGCTCCAACCGTTGATGAGGCACTCGGAGGCGTCCAACTTGTCGCTGGTGGACCGGATACGAAGTGGGAAGTCATTAAACATTTATTTTTTGCGATGATTACATCGGCTCAGCGTTCCATTTGGATCGCCTCTCCGTATTTTATTCCAGATGAAGATATTTTCACGGCGCTCAAAGTCGCTGCATTAAGCGGCATCGACGTCCGGCTTCTTGTGCCGAAGCGACCCGATAAAAAAATTGTGTTTTACGCTTCCCGCTCTTATTTTCCAGAATTATTAGAGGCAGGAGCGACCATTTACGAATACGAAAAAGGGTTTATGCACAGCAAAATTATTGTCGTAGACGGGGAACTTGCTTCGATCGGCACAGCGAATATGGATATGCGCAGCTTTCATTTAAACTTTGAGGTGAACGCGTTTTTATATCAAACGCCAAGCGTACAAAAGCTAGTCGATGACTTTATCGATGACTTCCATCACTCAACCAAAATAAATATGAAACAATTTCAGCAGCGTCCGCTTTGGATGCGCATCGCGGAGTCAACTGCCCGTCTTCTTTCTCCATTACTATAAAAGGCTTAGCGTGTATGTTACGCTAAGCCTTTGCTGTTGACGAGCTGTTGTGCTTGACGCAATTGATACGTGCGCACTTTTCTCGGTAAAAAGCGGCGAATTTCATCTTCGTTGTATCCAACTTGCAGACGCTTTTCGTCCATAATGATCGGACGGCGCAACAATCCTGGATGTTGGCGAATAATTTCATACAAATCTTGTAACGGCAACGAGTCGACTTGAATGTTTAGCTTTTGAAAAATTTTTGATCTTGTTGAAATAATTTCGTCCGTTCCGTTTTCTGTCATGCGCAAAATGCCTTTAATTTCTTCAATCGTTAACGGCTCCGCGAAAATGTTGCGCTCTTTATACGGAATGTGATGCTCTTCTAACCATGCTTTCGCTTTTCGGCAAGACGTACAACTTGGCGATGAATACACGATAACCATATATATCACTCCCTTAAAAATGGGTTGCTGGAATACATTTCTGTATTAAAACACATCTTATTTTAAAATGACTTTAAAAAACTCTACAACGTACATTATACAACAAAAAAGTTTAGAAAGATACACCTTTTTTAACTTCCACACATATTTATACGCTTGTCCAATACGAACGGTTTCATTTTTCGTTGCTTTCATTTGAAATTTTCTCTACAATAAAAATAGACATGGCAAACAAAGGGGGAAATGACATGGCACAATTTTTTATCGACTTTACGATTGTTGCCATTTTAGTCATCGGTATCACCGCACTTATGGGCGTCATTTTAAACGGCATCGGTGAAAACATATTTGGCGGACAGAAAAAGCGGCTACATACAGCGATGAGCGAACATATTCAAACCGGCTGGAAAACAGTTGGCGGGAAAAAAGCTTCGAGATAATCTCGGAGCTTTTTTTAAAAACAAAATAGTCAAACGAATCAAAATATTGTATAATTCTTTAGTACAGCAAATGAAAAAAGCTAATCTCTCGAACGAGAGATTAGCTGTGCATCGCTTTATATTTTTCATACTCTGCTTCTGAGCAGTAGACGAAATGACCTGGCGTAATTTCGCGCATGCGCACGTCTTCGCCTTCTTTATAGTTATGTTGCGACGGATCGTAAATAATACGTTTACGCGTCCGCTCTGTTTCTGGATCTGGATGCGGGATCGCAGATAAAAGCGACTTCGTATACGGATGAATCGGGTTGCGATACAATTCTTCCGCATCGGCAAGCTCAACCATTTTCCCGAAATACATGACGCCAATTCGGTCGCTAATGTATTTTACCATCGACAAGTCGTGGGCGATAAATAAATACGTCAATCCTTTTTCGCGTTGCAACTTTTTCATTAAGTTGACAACTTGCGCTTGAATCGATACGTCTAACGCGGAAATAGGCTCATCGGCAATAATAAACTCTGGTTCAACCGCAAGCGCGCGCAATGCCGATCCGCTGACGCTGACCGCCTGAAAACTCATGCGGATAACGGTTCGCATGTTCACGGTTTAATCCGACCGTCTCAAGCAGTTCATATACGCGGTTCATGCGCTCTTCTTTCGACGACGCTAAGCCGTGAATATCGATTCCTTCCGCAATAATATCCGCAACAGTCATCCGCGGGTTCAATGACGCATACGGATCTTGGAAAATCATTTGCATTTTCCGTTTTAATTCTTTCGCTTCTTTCGCTGATTTTTTCCGATGCACGCTTAATCCGTTAAACAACACTTCGCCGCCTGTGGCTTCATATAATCCAATAATTGTGCGTCCTGTCGTTGACTTTCCGCAACCCGACTCACCGACGAGACCGAGCGTTTCTCCTTTATAAATATCGAACGTGACATCGTCAACAGCTTTAACGACTTGACCTTTCCCGACTTTAAAATATTGTTTTAAGTTTTTCACTTCAACGAGTTTGTTCATCGCTTCTCCCCTCCTCGATCTTTCGTTAATGCTTCGAACTTTTTCATCCGTTCACGAACGACTTTCGGAGGTTCGACTTTCGGTGCGTTCGGGTGAAGCAACCATGTCGCGGCATAGTGCGTATCAGACACTTGAAACATCGGCGGCTCCATTTCGTAATCAATTTTTAACGCATATGCATTACGAGGCGCAAACGCATCTCCTTTTGGCGGATTTAATAAATCTGGAGGCGTTCCCGGAATTGAGTACAATTCCTCGTCACCGTGTTCTAAGCTTGGCATTGATGCAAGTAGCCCCCATGTATACGGATGTTTCGGATTGTAGAAAATTTCATCGACTGTTCCTTTCTCTACAATTTTCCCGGCATACATGACCGCAACACGATCCGCCACATTTGCGACAACACCTAAATCGTGCGTAATGAAAATAATCGACGTTCCCGTCTTTTTCTGAATGTCTTTAATGAGCTCTAAAATTTGTGCTTGAATCGTCACGTCTAGCGCAGTTGTCGGCTCGTCCGCAATTAACACTTTCGGATTGCACGCGAGCGCGATCGCAATGACGATCCGTTGACGCATACCGCCTGATAATTGATGCGGATATTGTTTAAAACGAAGCGCTGGCTCTTTAATGCCAACAAGGTCAAGCAATTCAATGGCGCGCGCTTTCGCTTCTGCTTTGGACATTTGTTGATGTTTTAACAATACTTCTGTAATTTGTTTTCCGATCGTCATCGTTGGGTTTAACGCTGTCATCGGGTCTTGGAAAATCATTGAAATTTCTGCTCCGCGCACCCGTTGCATTTCTTTTTCCGACAGCTTTGTCAAATCGCGACCTTCTAATAAAATTTGACCTTGCTTAATGCGCGCTGGTGGCATCGGAAGTAGACGCATAAGCGCTTTTGACGTCACCGATTTTCCTGAACCAGACTCCCCAACGATCGCAAGCGTTTCTCCTTTGTACAAGTCAAACGATACACCGCGTACAGCTTGTACTTCCCCACCGTACACATCAAACGAAATATGCAAATCTTTTACCTCTAGTACCTTTTCCATTGTTCCACCCCTTTCATCCGTTATTTACGCATTTTCGGATCAAGCGCATCGCGCAAACCGTCCGCTAATAAGTTAAAGCTTAAAATGAGCAAGCTGATCACAAACGCTGGAATCATCATAAGATGAGGGTACGTTTGGATCGATTTATAGCCATCATTAACGAGTGAACCGAGCGACGCTTCAGGAGGACGAATACCAAGTCCGATGAAACTTAAAAACGCCTCTGTAAAAATCGCACTCGGAATCGTAAACATCGTTGTAATAATAATTGGTCCGATGACGTTCGGAAGTAAATGTTTTCCGATAATACGTGCATCAGATGCTCCGAGCGTACGCGCTGCTAAAACGTATTCCATATTTTTTAGCTTTAAAATTTGTCCGCGCACAATACGTGCCATCGTGACCCAACCGGTGATGACCATCGCCATCGTAATCGAAATAATTCCCGGCTCAAATACGAGAATAAATAAGATGACAACAATTAAGTTTGGAATACCGACGAGCACTTCAATAATACGCTGCATGACGTTATCGACACGACCGCCGTAAAATCCTGAGACGCCACCGTAAATAATTCCAATTAATAAGTCAATCGCTGCTGCTAATACACCGATATATAACGAAATGCGGGCACCGTACCATGTCCGTGTCCATAAGTCGCGACCGAGGTCGTCTGTACCGAACCAATAATATTCTTTTACCCCACGTTTTTCGTACACATCAATGCCGTTCATATCTTTTCCGTTAAACGGAAGCCAGTCTATATGTTCTAACACCGGAATGCGCGGTGGTAATTTCGCGTGTTGTATTTTTTGGTCTTTATACGTATGCTCACTCATCATTGGTGCAAAAATGGCCATGAGTGCAATAATAATAATCATCACTAATCCAAAGACAGCACCTTTATTTTTTCTTAATCGAATCCAAGCGTCTTGTAAAAACGTTAAGCTTGGACGATTAATTTTTTCCATATCACCTTGACGTTCTGTCGCTAGCTCAAACAACTCAGGAGATAATTGCTTTTCATTCATCATTTTTTCCCTCCCGCTAAACGAATTCGCGGATCAATTAAGCCGTAAAGCAAGTCCACAATAAAAATAACAAAAATAAATAACGCACTATAGAAAATGGTCGTGCCCATAATGACTGGATAGTCATTTAAGTTAATGGAACGAACGAACTGCTCCCCTAATCCAGGAACCGCAAAAATTTGCTCAATCACAAGCGTTCCTGTCATTAAGTTTACAGCCATCGGGCCGAGAATTGTAATAATTGGAATCATTGCATTTCGCAATCCATGTTTAAAAATGACGCCAAAGCCGCTAATTCCTTTTGCACGCGCTGTTAAAATATAGTCCGAACCGAGCACTTCTAACATTTCTGTACGCATAAAGCGCGCGATGCTCGCGATAACGAATACCGACAACGCTAGCGTCGGCATAATGGTATACTCAAATCCTTCCCAAAACGCAACAGGAAGTAATTTTAATTTTACACCGATGTAATATTGCAACAATCCACCGAATACAAATGATGGAATGGAAATACCTAAAACAGCTAACACCGTTGCTCCATAGTCAATCGCTGTATTGTGACGAACAGCAGCAATCACACCGAGCAAAATGCCGACAATTGTTCCGAATACAAGCGCTTGAAAACCAAGTTGCGCAGATGGACCAATACGATCAGCAATGAGTGTGGAAACTGGGCGATTGTCATATTGGAACGAAACCCCTAAATCACCTTTTGCCAAATTGCCTAAATAACGAACGTATTGAACTGGAATTGGATCATTTAATCCGTACTTATCTAAAATAATTTTTTGTTGCTCTGGCGTTAACTTCTCTTGATTTTGCAGAGGGGAACCAGGGAGAAGCTTCATTAAAAAGAACGTTGCTGTTGCAATAATGAATAGTGTAATTAACATATAAATAAAACGTTGCAACGTATAACGTGCCATATCGCACACCTCCTTACAAAATTAAAAACTTTTTGAAATTTTTTTGACTAGCAGGCAAAAGGAGAGTATATGCTCATCGCACATATACTCTCCTTTCTTTTCGATTACTCGATATAAGCCCACTTGTAGCTGTTGTCTGCACCGAATGAATGATCAACGACGCCTTTTACGTATTCACGCTCTAAGTACGCTGAACCACGTTGGTACATTGGCGCGATAACTGCCTCATCTAACAAGATTTTCTCAGCTTTTAACATCGCATCCCAACGAGCTTGTAAGTCAGAAAGAAGCGTTGTTTTCGCATCTTGTACAAGTTTGTCGTACTCAACATTTGACCAACCTGTTTCGTTGTGAGCACCGTTTGTGACAAACATGTCGATGAATGTCATTGCGTCTTTATAGTCTGGACCCCAACCACCAAATGATAACTCATATTGCATTTTGCTTTCAAGTTCAAGTTTTTGCTTAAATGGTTGTTGTTTAATATTCACTGTTAAACCTGGTAAGTTTGTTTCTAACTGCGCTTTCACATACTCACTAATTTTCTTCGCTACTTCAGTATCTGTATTTAACAACTCAAGCGTTACTTTGTCTTTGCCAAGCTCTTTTTTCGCTTGTTCCCAATATTTTTTCGCTTCTTCAGCGTTAAATGTGACTAAGTCGCCATTTTCTTCACGGAAGTCTTTTCCGTTCGGTCCTTTAACAAATCCTTCTGGAACGAAGTAGTTTGCTGCTTTTGAACCGTTATTTAAAATTGTTGCAACCATCGCTTCTTTGTCGATCGCCATCGCAATCGCTTTACGAGCGTTTACGTTTTTCAACACTTCGTTCTTTTGGTTCATACGAATGAAGAACATTACAGGCTCTGATTTTGTTTTAAAGTTTTTGTCGCTTTTATATTTGTCAACAAACTCAGCGCTTAAACCTGTGCGGTCTGCTTTGTTTGTTTCATATAAGTTTACAGCTGTCGCAACGTCTTTCACGATGTTGAAGTTAATTGTTTCAAGCTTTACAGTTTGTGCATCCCAATATTGTTCGTTTTTCTTTAATTGGAAGCTTTGTTCATGTTTCCACTCGCTTAATACGAACGGACCATTGTAAATTGTTGTGTTTGCTTCAAGACCGTATTTGTCCCCTTGTTCTTTTACAAACTTTTCGTTTTGTGGATAGAATGTTGGGAACGCTAATAAGCTTAAGAAATATGGAATTGGGTTTTTCAATTCAACTTGTAACGTTTTGTCGTCAATTGCTTTGACACCTAATTGGTCAACAGGTACTTTTCCTGTGTTTACTTCTTCAGCGTTTTTAATGTCGTACATAATGTACGCATACTCAGAACCTGTGTTTGGATCAAGCGCTTTTCTCCAAGCAAATACGAAATCGTTTGCCGTCACAGGATCTCCGTTTGACCATTTTGCATCGCGAAGCTTGAATGTGTACACTTTTCCATCTTCGCTTACTTCGTAGCTTTCAGCCATTCCTGGCGTAGGCTCGTCGTTTTGGTCTAAACGGTATAACCCTTCAAATACGTTGTTCATGACGCGGAATGACACGCTGTCAGTCGCTAACGTAGAGTCTAATGAAGGAATTTCAGCGCTCTCAAGCAAGTTTAATACTTGCTCTTTTGCCGGCGCTTCTTGCGCTGGCTTTTCGCCTTCATTGGCAGTCTTGTCCTCTTCTTTTTTGCCGCCACACGCTGCTAAAAACGTGGACAAAGCAAGAAGAAGAGCGAAAAAGATAGATAACTTTTTCTTCATGCGAGTTTCCCCCTCATCTGTTTATTGTATTTATTTCCATCTTCTGATTTATCAGAAGATTTGAAACACAAGGACATTATATAACGAATTAATATATTTGAAAAGATTTTTTAAAAACTTTTTTTAAATTTTCTAACATTTTAACTAAGTGTAAGGTTTTTTAACATATGTGATAAAATCAGCTTGATGACTATTTTATTTGTTTTTTATTCGTTTGTAAATAGAAAATTTACACTTTTTTTAGTATAATACTTCACAGCGATTAAGCGCGAAAGGTGGATGAATGGTGAAAAAAGCAGTCGTGACAAGCTTTCTCGTATTTTTCATTGCGCTAACGGTTGCACTTTTTTCAAGCAATTGGTGGCTCACATTTATTAATATTTCTTTTTATATCGCTCAACCTCTTGTTATTATTGGCGGATTTCGGTTCATATATGAAAAAGGTTTTTTTGATGTGACGATTTCTAGTTTTAAACGATTGTTTCGTCCCCCTGTTGAAATTGATGATGAAAATGAGCAAGAAAACGATGAAGAGAAAAAACAGTGGGGAGCACCATTTTTCTTTGCTGGTTTGATCATTACATTGCTCACGCTCATTTTTTCGTACGTTCGTTGACAATAAAAAACAAATATTATAAAATGTCTAGAAAAAACGATGCGATGACAAAGAGTAGTACATATAACGAGGCGTTCAGAGAGCTTGTGGACGGTGCGAACAAGCCGCTAGTTGTATGGAATGGGCTTTCGAGCATTCAAGTTGAAAAAAAGTAGGCTTGAACGTTTGCCTTACGTTACAAAGGCGCCATGCATACCGCATGGGCAAAGTGATTGTCGCAATGACAATAACTAGGGTGGCACCACGGTTCTATCGTCCCTAAAGATGATAGGACTTTTTTTATTGTTAAAAAATGAAAAGGAGTGATTCGATGAAGACGATTTTTTCAGGTATTCAACCAAGCGGCGTCATTACGCTCGGCAACTATATTGGAGCGATGAAACAGTTTGTTGAACTACAAGACGATTACAACTGCTATTTTTGTATCGTCGATCAACATGCGATTACCGTTCCGCAAGATCGGCTAGCGCTTCGGAAAAACATTCGCAGCTTAGCTGCCTTTTATTTAGCGGTCGGCATTGATCCGAACAAATCAACGTTATTTATTCAGTCCGAAGTGCCTGCGCATGCGCAAGCGGGCTGGATTTTACAATGCATCGCCTACATTGGCGAATTAGAGCGCATGACGCAGTTTAAAGATAAATCTGCTGGAAAAGAAGCCGTAAGTGCTGGGTTGTTAACGTATCCGCCACTTATGGCAGCCGACATTTTACTTTACTCGACAGACATCGTTCCTGTCGGTGAAGATCAAAAACAACATATTGAGCTCACGCGCGATTTAGCGGAGCGATTTAATAAACGATATGGAGACATTTTCACGATCCCAGAAGCGCGCATTCCGAAAATCGGCGCTCGTATTATGTCGCTCACTGACCCAACGAAAAAAATGAGCAAATCCGATCCGAACCAAAAATCGTACATTACGTTGCTTGATGATGCGAAAACGATCGAGAAAAAAGTAAAAAGCGCCGTCACAGACTCAGAAGGCGTCATTCGCTATGATAAAGAAAATAAACCGGGCGTATCGAACTTATTAACGATTTACTCCATTTTAGCAAACGAACCGATCGAGCGATTAGAAGAACGATATGCTGGAAAAGGGTACGGGGAGTTTAAAGCCGATGTCGCTCAAGTTATTATTGACGCATTAACGCCAATTCAAGAAAAATATTACGAGCTCATGGAAAGCTCAAAACTAGATGACATTTTAGACGAAGGAGCCGAAAAAGCAAACCGCGTCGCAAGTAAAATGTTAAAGAAAATGGAAAACGCCATCGGTTTAGGAAGAAAAAGACGATAAAAAACTCAGCTCCACGCGGGCTGAGTTTTTTAATTCACTTTCGGCTCTTGTTCCATTTCCCATAGTTTCTCAAAAAACGGTTGTCCTTTGACGAGCCGTTCGCATAAATGAACGTGCCGCTCTGACCATCCGTATTTCGCTTCTTCATACAAACCGTTCCACGCTTCTTCAAACGACATTTGTTGAATGTATGCATACTTTTCTGGCGCCCATTCGGTATACCAATAGCGCACTTCAGCGACATTTTTCGTTCCGTACAACTGGTCAAGCGCCATAAATAATAGTTGCTTCAATTGCCGCTCTTTGCGCGTTAATCCGCTCATCAATGCAGGATGCGGCGATAAAATATGATATTCTTTTTCACTTTGTTGAAATGGATATATGCGCACATCTTGTTCTTTGACCATCTCATAAACGAGCTGTTCTTGGCGTGGAATGAGCCGGCTTTTTCGAATCGGAATATGATAGCCAATCGTATCAATTGCCACAATGCCACAACCATCTGTCGCAATAAAACAATAATCAAGCTGGATGCGCTCATGATTTTTGCGCACGTACGCTTTTTGATATACATCTTCAAGCAGCGGCTTCGGAATTTCCGACAAACTATTTTCTAAGTAACGAAACAGTTGTGGGCTCACTTTTAATACAGGCACTTGATCTAACAGCTCAATCGCATCATCTTTTCTCCACTCATAAAAGTGGCAAACGTTATACCCGTTTTCTTCCCCTTCAAACCAATTCACCCAAACATCGTGAAGATATAACATGCATAACCCCTCACTTCGAACGATTTGTTCACAGTATGGTCAGAGGTCGTTCATTTTATTCCATTTCACCCTAAATTTAACCATCATCATGAGACGGAAAATAAATGCTTAACCACGTCATAAACAAACCGATCGGCAAAAAGTAACATTCCACTTTTGTGCTAATAAACACGAGATATTCTTTCCAATCTGAACGTGATGCCATAATATTTAAATACGCAATCATCGTCGTCCCACCAATGACCGACATCCCAAACCCAAGCAAATAAAAAAAGAAACGCATTCGCCAGTCCCCCTTGTCCACTACTATATGTATGAACAAGCATGCAAACGATGCGTTACGTAAAAAAAATTTCTTCAGCTTTCATCGAAAGTAGCTCTATCATCGTCTTTTTTTCTAGCGCCTGCTTCACAACCGCATATCCGACCGCATAGCCGAGCATGCGCGGATAAAAGGCAGAACCGTACAAAAGCGAACGATAACGAGCATCGTCTGGTCGAGTAGAGAGGTTTGGGATTATCCATTTTTTCATCCATTGCTTTAGTTGTTCTTCTGTATAATATGTCGTCCATGTTGCGACATATTCACTTCCGAGCCGCTCGTACACCGCATGTTCTGCTAATCCTTCCATCACGATGCGATCAAGAAGCGTATAGTCGCGCTCATCTTTCGGATCAGCATGCAAACGACAAACGTGGTTATATTCGTGAATGAGGAGGGCATAAATATGTTCGTTCGATACGTGAGGAAGCAAAAATAAAAATAGTTGATCGCGAAAAGCGACGCCTGATTTTCCACCAAATTCACGTTGCAGCGAACGGTTCGTAGCATCAGCAGGGAAAATAAATATAGGCACGTCTGGGCCATCCCACTCTTTTTGGAGTTCTGTAAACTTTTTTGCGACAAACGCCCATACGTTTTTTTCTGCGAGCTGTTTCATCGTATCATGTTGGTTATGTCGCGCCATGCCGTGCGCAAATAAATGACGTTGCACATCTTCTTTTATTTTTTTTCGCCACATATCGTCCACAAACCAATGTTTCGTATTTATTACTCCCATGACATTCCCTCCTTTCGTTATCGCATTGTACGATAAACGAAAGGAAAATGTGAAAAAGGATGAGGCGAACCTCATCCTTCATATTTTTTGAAAATAATCGTTGCATTATGTCCACCGAAGCCGAGCGAGTTGCTTAATACCGCACGCACGTCTTGTTTGCGTGCCACGTTCGGCACGTAATCTAAGTCGCATTCTGGGTCTGGTGTTTCGTAATTAATCGTTGGCGGAATGACGCCATCGTGGATCGATAAAACGGAGAAAATGGCTTCGATTGCACCCGCTGCACCAAGCAAATGTCCCGTCATCGATTTCGTCGAGCTGACGGCTAGTTTGTATGCGTGCTCGCCAAATACTTCTTTAATCGCCATCGTTTCATATTTATCATTATACTCTGTGCTCGTGCCGTGCGCGTTAATGTAGTCGATGTCCTCTGGCTGCATATTCGCATCATAGAGCGCTTGACGCATCGCACGCACGCCGCCTTCCCCACCCGGCGCTGGAGCGGTAATATGATACGCATCGCCTGTCGCACCGTAGCCAACGATTTCCGCATAAATGCGGGCACCGCGTTTTAACGCATGTTCTAGTTCTTCTAAAATAATAATGCCAGCCCCTTCGCCCATAATAAATCCGTCGCGATGTTGATCAAATGGACGGCACGCTGTTTTTGGGTCTGGGTTAAACGAGAGCGCTTTCGCTGCGCTAAATCCGGCAAACGCCATATGTGTAATTGGCGCTTCTGTTCCACCTGTAATCATCACATCGGCATCGCCACGTTCAATGACTTTAAACGCATCGCCAATCGAGTTCGTTCCTGTCGCACAAGCGGTGACCGTACATGAGTTGATTCCTTTTGCCCCAAGCATAATCGACACTTGCCCTGCCGCCATATCCGGAATCATCATCGGAACGAAAAACGGGCTGACGCGACGATATCCTTTTTCTAAAAACGTCTTCAGCTGTTCTTCGTACGTTTCCATCCCGCCGATGCCTGAACCGATCCAGACGCCAATGCGCGGCGCGTTTTCCTCTGTAATTTGTAAATTCGCATCTTTGACTGCCATCATCGATGCAGCGACCGCATATTGCGTAAATCGGTCCATTTTGCGCGCTTCTTTTTTATCGATAAATTGTTCCACTTGAAAATCTTTCACTTCCGCTGCTACTTTCGCAGGAAAATCGTCCGCATTTAACCGTGTGAGCGGACCGATGCCGGATTGTCCAGCAACGATGTTTTTCCATGTCGTTTCAACATCATTTCCTACCGGTGTGACAGCCCCTAATCCCGTGACGACGACTCGTCTTTTGTTCACCACTCATCACTCCTTTGTTTCATCATACCATCGTTATTTGCCCCAGCGCAATGCAATAGCGCCCCACGTTAATCCACCGCCAAAGCCAACCATAATGATAAGGTCATCATCTTGAATGCGTCCGGCTTCCACTTCTTCTACAAGTGAAATCGGAATGGATGCAGCGGATGTATTTCCGTATTTATTCACTGTAATCGACATGCGCTCAACAGGCAGTTCGAGCCGTTCGCGCGCCGCCTCCATAATGCGAATGTTCGCCTGATGCGGAATTAAAAAGTCGACGTCCGCTTTCGTCAATCCTGCTTTTTCTAATACGCGAATGCATGACTCGCCCATTTGGCGCACCGCAAACTTAAACACTTCCCGTCCGTTCATGACAATATGGTCGTCTTGATATAAATATTTTCCCCCCGTACCGTCTGCCCCAAGTTCAAACGATACGATGCCGCGCCCTTCTGCAACTTTCCCCATGACAACTGCTCCTGCGCCGTCTCCAAACAACACCGCTGTATTTCGATCGCTCCAATCGACGATTTTTGATAACTTTTCTACACCAACGACAAGCACGTATTTGTACGTATTTGTTTCAATAAATTGTTTCGCGGTTACCATCGCATACATAAATCCTGCACATGCCGCGCTTACGTCAAGTGCCGCTGCATGCACCGCCCCGAGCTTTTCTTGCAACATACATGCGACGGACGGAAAAGGGCGATCAGGCGTCACCGTCGCTACTAAAATGAGATCAATTTGTTCAGGAGAAATGCCCGCATTATCAAGGGCGCGCTTCGCTGCGATATAACCCATATCGGACGTATCTATATCGTCTGAAGCAATACGACGTTCTTCAATCCCTGTGCGCGTCCGAATCCATTCATCTGACGTATCCATTCGTTGTTCTAATTCTTTATTCGTCACAATACGTTCCGGCACATATCGTCCAATTCCAATAATTCCTGCACTCACGGAAATATCGTCTCCTTTTATTATCAAACTTTATTACTTGGTACTAATTTTACTTTCTTTTTTCGTTTCATGCAATAAAAAAATGAGGCGTTTACTCGACACCTCATTTACTCATTCGGCAATTTTCCTGTTGCTTTATATCGTTCAATCGCTTTTGTTATTTTTTGTCGGAACGGTTTGTCGACAAGCGGGCTAAACGTGCCGAGTTCGACGACGCCGTCTTGAAAATCGACATATGTCGTTCCAGACGTTAATTCTCCATCGATGAACTTTTTCGCCACAAGTTCATATAGCGCATCGACATGTTGGACGGTGCTCGTTAGCACCGTTCGTTCTCCTAAATCTGCTTGATCCGTTACGTAACCAATCGCATAAAGACCGTGTTCTTTCATTTTTTCAATCACTGGTACACTAAATTTATCGCCGGCTGGATATATGACATCCACCCCTTCAGCAATCATTCGTTCGGCAATGGCTATGGCCGTATCGACGTCGTCCCAATGTTGTACATATTCCACGTCGACATTCGCATTTTCGTTCTCATGTAAAGCCCCTTCAAAAAAACCGTCCACTTCCGGCTGCCATTCAAATGCGGCAATGACGCCAATTTTGTTCGTCTTCGTCATATGCCCCGCCACCATGCCGCCAAAAAAGCCCATCGCATGCCCTGCGAAATTAAAACTTGTCACATTTTTCTTTTTCGCTTCTCCGTTAAAAAATACAAAATGAATGTTCGGATATTGATCTGCGATGTCATCAAAATACTCCCCGTACTCACTTCCATGACCAAAAATTAAATGGACTCCTTTTTGGTGAAATTGTTTTACCGCTTGTGCCGTCGCTGCTTTTGAGTTTACCCCTTCGCGATAAAACACTTCCGCATCAAATTTCGCTTGAATGCGAAGCAATCCTTTATACCCTTTCGTTCCCCACACTTGATCATCAATTGTATCTGAAACGAGCAAACCAACTTTTTGTACATTTCCCGATGATAATTTTGCAGGAGCGCAAGAAGATAAAATAAAAAGTAGTGCAAAAATAAAATACGTATATCGCCTCATCAACATGCAACACTCCTTTTTCGGTCTCATTTTTTATTTTACTTGCTTCCTTTCCTATCGGTAAAGAAAAAATCCCCATGGGTATGGGGACTATACATCGCTATATTGTTCATAAAACGCATGAATGGCTTGCGCAAACGTATATGTTTTTTCAGGCAAATGATATGAAACAGGCACGCCAAACGCTTGCGCATACGCTCTTGCATGAATCGTTGGAGGATATGGATTCACTCCTGACACTTGCCAAATTTTTATCGGCACAACCGGTGCGGAAAGCGGAGGGAGGTCCAATTCCTCTTCCGTTGTTCCGTACGCTTGCTTTAATTGACGTAACATCCGCTTATAAAAAAATTTATGCTCTTTTTCATGTTGGAGTTGCGCCTGTAAATGCAAACAAGGATTTAATAGCGCAATCGCCCGTATTTGATCGCGTAAATCGTTCATCAACTGCAAGGCGACAAGCGCCCCCATTCCTTCTGCGAATACGTAAATGCGCTCATTTAAAATTTCCGTTTTCAGCACATAATAAATGAGCTGTTTCGCTAGTTTGACCGCTTTTGGACTTCCCCAATTCGCCCCGTACAAATGCGAGTAAAAAATCGTATATCCATGTTGTAACAAATCGTTTAACAGCTTGTTTTTCCCAACATGTTGCATCCATAAACTCGTTTTGTCATCGACGAAGTGGGAGACGTCTCCTAAAAGAAGTAAACCAAATCCGTTTGGCCGATCTGGAACATGAATCGCACACCATTGCTCGCTAAATTGGAAAAATCGTTGCTTCTCTGTCATCATCGTCCACCTTACGCACATCATTGTACAATATATCGTATGCGATTTTCTTTTGCGTGTACTAGGCGTTGCAATTTTTCGTTTTCGTCTATTCACCATTTATGTTAAGATAAAAAAGAGTGTAAAGGAGGGAATGGCATGCGTATTTTTTGGACGTTTTTCTGGACGTTTTTATTAGTAAACATGGTGACATACGTCGTCAGCTCGATGATCGGCGCGGCTTACCATTTCGAAACAGGCACAACGTTGGCAGTCATTGCAACCGTTCTCATTTTATTGATTGCACAACTCATTCCGAACGACCCTGTGCATCATTAAAAAAGGATAAACGGCATACGTCCGTTTATCCTTTTTTTACGACGAATTCGTCGCCTTCAATATCAATCGTGACGGTGTCGTAGTCTCCAATACGTCCGGCAATGATTTCACGGGCAAGCTTCGTTTCAATATGTTTTTGAATAAAACGTTTGAGCGGGCGGGCACCGTATACAGCATCAAACCCATGTGTCGCAATGTACGTCTTCGCTTCTTCCGTTAACGTAATCGTCATATGGCGCTCTGCTAGTCGCTCCTCCAATTGTTTCATAAACTTATCCACAATGCTTTTCACTTCGCGGGCGGTTAACGGTTTAAATAGTACAATGTCGTCCACTCGGTTTAAAAACTCTGGTCTAAAATGCGCTCGCAATTGTTTCAACACTTGTTCACGTGCTTCTTCGTTTATGTCTCCGTGCGCATCGACCGCTTCTAACAACGTATGCGAGCCAATATTTGACGTCATAATGACGACCGTATTTTTAAAATCGACCGTTCTTCCTTGCGAATCCGTCATCCGACCGTCATCTAACATTTGCAGTAAAATGTTAAACACTTCCGGATGCGCTTTTTCGATTTCATCAAGCAAAATCACAGCGTACGGCTTTCTGCGCACCGCTTCCGTCAGCTGCCCACCTTCTTCGTAGCCAACATATCCTGGAGGCGCCCCGATCAAACGAGAAACTGCGTGTTTCTCCATATATTCCGACATATCGATGCGAATGATCTGTTCTTCGCTATCGAAAAGCGCTTCCGCTAACGCCTTCGCCAATTCTGTTTTTCCGACACCTGTCGGACCGAGGAAAAGAAATGAACCGATCGGACGATTCGGATCTTTCATGCCTGCACGTGCGCGCAACACTGCATCGCTCACGAATTGTACCGCCTCGTCTTGCCCGATGACGCGCTCATGTAAAATGTCGGTTAACCGCAACAACTTTTCGCGTTCACCTTCAACAAGTTTTGTCACCGGAATGCCCGTCCATTTTGACACGATTGTCGCGATTTCTTCCTCCGTTACTTCCTCGCGCAACAACCGTCTCTCTTTTTCCGTTTCTTCTAGCTGTTTTAATTGTTTTTCGAGTTGTGGAATGCGTCCGTGGCGCAATTCTGCCGCTTTATTTAAATCGTAATTGTTTTCCGCTTCTTCTAACTCGCGCTTCGCTTTTTCTAACTGCTCACGCAACGCGCGCACATGTTGAATCGCTTCTTTTTCTTTTTCCCATTGCGCTTTCATCGCATTTGCTTTTTCGCGCAAATTCGCAAGCTCTTGCGACAACGCTTGCAAGCGCTGTTTGCTCGCTTCATCTTGCTCTTTTTTCAACGCCGCTTCTTCAATTTCAAGCTGCATCATTTTTCGCATCACTTCATCTAACTCTGTCGGCATTGAATCGATTTCCGTTCGAATCATCGCGCACGCTTCATCAACAAGGTCAATTGCTTTATCAGGCAAAAAGCGATCAGAAATGTAACGATCGGACAACGTCGCCGCCGCAACGAGCGCACCGTCATGAATGTTCACGCCGTGATGAATTTCAAATCGCTCTTTTAAGCCGCGCAAAATTGAAATCGTATCTTCTACCGTCGGCTCTTCTACGAGCACTTGTTGGAAACGGCGTTCGAGCGCAGGGTCTTTTTCAATATATTGTCGATATTCATCAAGCGTCGTTGCTCCAATGCAATGCAATTCTCCGCGCGCAAGCATCGGCTTTAACATATTTCCTGCATCAAGCGCCCCATCCGTCCGTCCCGCACCGACGATCGTATGCAGTTCATCAATAAATAAAATGATGCGCCCTTCGCTTTTCTTTACCTCATTTAATACCGCTTTTAACCGTTCCTCAAACTCTCCGCGAAACTTTGCCCCTGCAATAAGCGCACTCATATCTAGCGCAAAAATCGTTTTATCTTTTAACCCTTCTGGCACGTCTTTGCGCACGATACGTTGGGCGAGCCCTTCAACGATCGCCGTTTTTCCAACGCCCGGCTCTCCAATTAAAACAGGATTGTTTTTCGTCTTGCGCGATAAAATGCGAATGACGCGGCGAATTTCGCTATCGCGGCCGATGACTGGATCAATTTTTCCTGCTTTCACTTCCGCCACTAAATCGCGACCGTATTTTTGCAATGCTTCATATGTCGCTTCCGGATTTGGACTAACCACGCGTTGATTCCCCCTTATGTCCATAATCGTTTGCAATAGCTTTTCTCGCTCGATTCCATAGCGTGACAATATATGTTTCGCTTCTTTGTCGTCAACGAGCGCAAGCAACAAGTGCTCAACGGATATATATTCATCTTTCATTTGTTTCGCTTCTTGTTCCGCCCGAACAACCCATTGTTGCAAACGGCTTGTGACATATATTTTTCCGGCCTCCGAACTAGAAATGACTTGCGGTTTTTTGTTGAGTTGTTTGTTCCACTCATCTAACAAACTTGAAACGGAAACAGACATTTTTTCATAAATGCGCCTTGCAAGCCCATCTTCTTGTTCGAGAAGCGCCACACAAACGTGTTCAACGTCCACTTCTTGATGTTGTTTCTCTATGGCCAACGATTGCGCTCGCATGAACGCCTCTTGCACTTTTTCCGTCATTTGTTGCATATTCATCGCACTCACCCCTTTGACTTTGACTTTTTTTGACCTTTATCTATTACGTATTATAACGAGAAAGCCACCCTTATGCAAGGATGGCTTACGGTTTTGGAAAGTACGTCCATATACGATTATGATTCGACGTTTCTGGGAAACGGTCACCTGCTTTTAGTTTTAATTTTTTCGGATTTTTCACTTGGTCGCCTGTCTCGCCAATTTCAATATATATCCCGTTGTTTGGCGCTTTTTGTCCGGGGCGAAAATGTCGGCTTTGTCCCATCCGTATCCCTCCTCATCGTCTGATCATTTCATAATATGTCCGTTTTGTTTCAAAACGATGATGAGAAATAACGGATCGATATCCAAATGCTACAGCAACGAAACGAGCAATGCTTTTTGTGCATGAAGGCGGTTGCCGGCTTGTTGGAAAATGTATGAACGCACTCCATCAATCACCCCTTCTGTCACTTCTTCGCCGCGGTGAGCGGGCAAGCAATGTAAAAACATAAAATCGCTTTTCGCTTGTTGGACGAGCGTTTCATTGACTTGAAACGGCGCAAAGACGTGCATCCGTTCGTTCGCTTCCGCCTCTTGCCCCATGCTTGCCCATACGTCTGTGTATACAACGTCTGCATCCGCAATCGCCTCATACGGATCGTTTGTTACAACGATCGTTGCACCGCTTTCGTTTGCGCTGCTTTTCGCTTCGTTAACAACCGCTTCTTTCGGTTCATATCCTTTCGGTGAAGCGACTGCACAATGCATGCCGACTTTTGCCGCCGCAAGCATTAACGCATGCGCCATATTGTTTCCGTCACCGATGTAGGCAAGCTTTAGCCCTTGAAGTTTTCCTTTCACTTCATAAATCGTTAGTAAATCGGCAAGCGCTTGACACGGATGATCGTCATCGGTCAACCCATTAATGACAGGAATCGTCGCATAATGGGCAAGCTCCTCTACTTTCTCATGCTCGAATGTGCGAATCATAATCGCATCGACATATTCCGATAATACGCGCGCCGTATCTGCAATCGTTTCTCCACGTCCAATTTGCAAATCGCGGCTGCTTAAATGAAGTGCATGACCGCCTAATTGAACCATGCCGACTTCAAATGAGACGCGTGTTCTCGTTGACGGCTTTTCAAAAATCATCGCCAACGTTTTGCCGCTTAGCGGCGTGTACCGTTCGCCGTTTTGTTGCTTCTCCTTTAATTCAAGCGCCAAATGAAGCAAATATTCGATTTCTTCCTTCGAATAGTCCGCTAACGTTAAAAAATCTTTTCCTTTTAACTGAATCGTTGCTGTCATATTCATTTTCTCACCACTTCACGTAAATTTTTTAACCAATCTTGAATCGAACAAACGGAAAAATGTTTTGTCGACCACGCTTGAACAAACAAATGTGCAGTTTCTTCTTCCGTCAATACGAGCACATGGCGAGCGAGCGCTTGTTTTCTTCGCGATGCACTTTGTTCATCACGCATGAAACTAACAAATGCGAGCGCTTCTTTTTTCTCGACCCATCGTTCGAACGGTTCATCTGTTACGATCGTTAACCCTTGTTGTTTTGCATGCTCGATTAACACCTTCGCCTCATCTCGTGCATCGACATATATTTCATACGCCTCTTTTTTCTTTACGAGATATGGATAAAATGCTTTATATGCCGCTTCTTGCACTGTTTTTGCAATGCTAATTCCTTCCCCTGTCGACTTCATTTCCGGACCGACAAGCGGATCGACACCCGGCAATTTATATGTCGAAAACACCGGATACTTTAAGACAACATATGGGATAGAAACCGATTGTTTGACGTCTTCCGACAAATATTTCCCAAGCAATACGTTTGTCGCGAGTTGAACCATCGGCACACCTGTCACTTTACTTACAATTGGAACGGTGCGGCTTGCGCGCGGATTGACTTCTAATACGTACACATCCCCATCTCGCACAATAAACTGCACGTTCATTAACCCTTTGAAATGAAGTTTATTTGTGATCCGCTTCGTATAATCGATCATTTTCGCTTTTTCTTCTTCCGTAAACGATTGGGCAGGCAACCATGCATAACTATCACCGGAATGGACGCCTGTTTTTTCGACATGTTCAATAATTGTCGGAACGAACACATTATGTCCGTCACAAATCGCATCAAACTCTCCTTCTTTTGCGCGTACATATTCATCAATTAACATCGGATATACCATTTCTTGTTGGATTAGTGAAGCAAGCTGTTGTTCATCATAAACAATATGCATTCCACGCCCGCCAATGACGTACGATGGGCGAAGCAAAAGCGGATAACCGATACGTTCCACTTTTTCCATTAATTCCGCTTCATCGTTTGCCATCGTTCCTTTCACATGTGGAATGTCGAGCGACTGAAGGAGCGCATAAAAACGTTCCCGATCTTCTAGTTGGTCAATGATCTCACTATTCATGCCGATGATTGACACACCGTACGATTCAAGCTTGTTCGCTAAGTTAATGGCCGTTTGACCGCCAAACTGCACGATGACCGCTTCGACGTTTTCCGCTTCCACGACATTTAACACATCTTCTACCGTCAGCGGCTCAAAATATAAACGATCGGCAACGGTAAAGTCGGTGCTGACTGTTTCAGGGTTATTGTTCATTAAAATCGCTTCATATCCCGCTTGCTGCAAAGCGTACACGCAATGAACAGAGCTATAATCAAATTCAACCCCTTGCCCAATGCGAATCGGACCTGAGCCGAGAATAAGCATTTTCCGCTGATCGCTCGTCTGTATTTCACTTTCCCCAAAATATGTCGAATAATAATACGATGTTTCAGCCGAAAATTCAGCAGCACACGTATCGACCATTTTATAAGACGGAACGATGCCATATGCTTTTCTTTTTTCTCGCACATCTTTTTCATCCACGTTCCATATATAAGCTAAATACGCATCGGAAAATCCTTTTTCTTTTAGCATGCGAAACGTTTGTTCATCAATCGAATGAAGCGTCGTTTCTTTCGCTTGTTGTTCAAGCGCAATAAGCTGAGCAAAACGAGTTAAAAAATATAAGTCGATTTTCGTCCATTCGTGTATTTGTTCTGTCGCTATACCGCGACGAAGCAGCTCGAGTATAGCGAAAAAGCGGCGATCGTCTCCCGCTTTGACGATATCTACTAACACCTTCGTCGGCTGTTTCGCAAGCGCTGGTGAATGTAAACCGATATGATCTAACTCAAGCGAATGAAGCGCCTTTTGCAACGCACGCTCGAAATTACGGTCGATCGCCATCACTTCTCCTGTCGCTTTCATTTGCGTGCCGAGGCGACGATCGGCAAACGAAAATTTGTCAAACGGAAAGCGCGGAAATTTCACGACGACATAATCAAGCGCAGGCTCAAAGCTCGCATACGTATGTCCTGTCACTGGATTCACTAGTTCCGCAAGCGTATAGCCGACCGCTAATTTTGCCGCCATTCTTGCGATCGGATACCCTGTCGCTTTTGATGCAAGAGCGGATGATCGGCTGACGCGCGGATTCACTTCAATTAAATAATACTTTTTACTTTTTGGATCGAGTGCAAATTGAATGTTGCATCCTCCGACAACACCGAGCGCCGAAATAATTTTAATGGCAGCTGAGCGCAACATATGATATTCGACATCTGTCAACGTTTGCGACGGAGCAACGACGATCGAATCACCGGTATGAATGCCAACCGGATCGATGTTTTCCATATTACAAATCGTAATGCACGTATTCGTATGGTCGCGCATCACTTCATACTCAATTTCTTTAAATCCCGCGACACTCCGTTCCACTAAACATTGCGTGATCGGGCTTTCTTGCAATCCTTTTGTAACGATGTCGACAAGCTCCTCCATCGTCTGTGCGATGCCGCCACCCGTTCCCCCGAGCGTATACGCTGGGCGAACGATGATCGGAAACCCGATTCGTTTCGCAAATTGCACCGCTTCTTCAACTGTCGTCACAATTTCGCTTTCTGGCACCGGCTCGTTTAATTCATACATTAACGCCCGAAACGCTTCACGGTCTTCGCCACGTTTAATCGATTCAATCGGTGTGCCGAGCAAGCGAACGTTATACTTTTGTAAAATGCCTTGTTCGTGTAAAGCGAACGCTAAATTCAGTCCCGTCTGTCCGCCAAGCGTCGCTAATAGCCCATCGGGTCGCTCTTTTGCGATAATTTTTTCCATACTTTCTACCGTCAGCGGTTCAAAATATACCGCATCCGCATGCACTTCATCCGTCATAATTGTCGCGGGATTGTTGTTTGCTAAAATGACGCGGTATCCTTCTTCTTTTAATGCTAAGCAACCTTGCGTTCCCGAATAGTCAAACTCTGCCGCTTGCCCGATGACGATCGGACCAGAACCGATCACAAGAATCGAACGAAGCGTTGAATCTTTAGGCATATACTTTCTCCTTTCTTGCTGCTTTCATCATGTCAACAAATTCAGCAAAAATAAATTGTGTATCGTTTGGTCCAGGATGCGCTTCCGGATGATATTGCACACATAAAATCGGCTTCGTTTCATGGGCGACACCTTCCACCGAACCGTCATTGACGTTAATAAAACGAATGGAAAGCGGCGTATGCGCTAAACTTTCTGCCTTCACCACATAGCCGTGATTTTGCGAAGTCATCAACACTTTTTTCGTTTTCGCATCATATACCGGCTGATTTGCTCCACGATGCCCGAACGGCAATTTTTCCGTATCCCCGCCGTAAGCGAGCGAAACGAGTTGATGCCCAAGGCAAATCGCAAGCGTTGGATACCGTTCGATGACCGCTAAAATATTTGGCAAATAGTAAGACAATTGTTTCGGATCCCCCGGTCCGTTCGATAATAATACTCCGTCTGGCTCAAGTTGTTCGACCGTTTGTAACGTCGTATTGTACGGAACGACCGTCACGCGACAGCCGTACGCCATTAACGAATGAACGATTGACTTTTTATATCCGAAATCAAACAAAACAACGTGCATATGACCGTTTCCGTACGTTTGTATGTCCGATGTGCTCACGAGCGGCACGGGCGCTTGTTCTTCCACTTGCACGACCGCCTGCCGGCTCGTTGAAATAACCGCAGGCATCGCCCCGTGCTCACGAATTTGTTTCACGACCGCTCGCGTATCGACATGGGTGAGAAGCGGAACGTTCCATTTTTGCAAATATTGTTTCAAACTATACGTCGCTTCGTAATGATACCCTGTCTCCTCCGCTTCATAAACGATGACCGCCTTTACATGCGGCTGTTTGCTTTCAAAATCGACTTCGTTAATCCCGTAATTTCCAATAAGCGGATACGTAAATACGACGATTTGATTTTTATACGACGGATCTGTTAACACTTCTTGATATCCTGTCATCCCTGTAAAAAAGACAACTTCCCCCGCAATATCTCCCGTCCATGCCGTTTCCAATTTTCCGGCAAACATTTTGCCGTTTTGTAAATGTAAATACGCCTCCATGTTCACACCCCAAACGAATGTTTATTAAACAAACAGAATTTTTATTCATTCATACGTATAAAAAATCACGTTCATATGACGTTAACGCTTCTTGTAATATATTTATCGCTTCATCAAGTTCCTCTTTCGTCACGATGAGCGGTGGCAATAAACGAATGACGTTCGGCCCCGCTGCTAAAGCAAGAAGCCCACGCTCATGAATATGCGGCAATATATTCGCAACAGGTTCACTGCATGCGATGCCGATCATGAGCCCTAAACCGCGCACATCTTGCACGATTTGAACGTTGTTTAACTGTTCGGCTAATTTTTGTTTAAAATACGTCCCTTTTTCTTGTACTTCCCGTAAAAATGACGGTTGTGTCACGATGTGAAGCGTCGCTTTCGCCGCCGCCATCGCCAAAGCGTTTCCGCCAAACGTTGAGCCGTGCACTCCGGCGCTAAACGTCGATATGACATGTTTCTTTCCGATCATCGCCCCGACAGGAAAGCCGCTTCCTAATCCTTTTGCGACGGTAATGATATCAGGGGAAAGATCGAACTGCTCATAAGCAAACAACGTGCCTGTTCGTCCGATGCCTGTTTGCACTTCATCGACGATCAACAATGCTCCGTACGTTTGGCAAAGCTGCTCGGCTGCCTGTAAAAATGACTTTTCTCCGACAACAACACCGCCTTCGCCTTGCACGACTTCAACCATGACAGCTGCCACCGTTTCATCCATTTCTCGTTCTAACGCAGCGATATCATTAAACGGCACGTACGTAAACGTCGGCAACAACGGGCCGAATCCATCGTGAATTTTCGCTTGCCCGGTCGCTGTCATCGTCGCAAACGTTCTACCGTGAAACGACTGTTCGCACGTAATGATTTTAGAACGTCCCGTATGTTTGCGTGCAAGCTTGATTGCCGCCTCGTTCGCTTCCGCTCCGCTATTGCAAAAAAACACCGCATCGCCAACGGAATGTTGCACAAGAAGGGAAGCGACTTCTTCTTGAATAGGGAGATGAAATAAATTAGATACGTGCCATACTTCGTTTAGCTGCGCCTCGAGCGCCTGCTGTACAGCAGGGTGGCGATGGCCGAGATTACATACCGCAATGCCTGCGACAAAATCAAGATATTGTTTTCCGTCTGTGGCGATGAGTTTCGTTCCTTCCGCTTTAGCAACCGTAATCGGAAACCGTTGATACGTTGGGAAAATCATACGTACACCTCTTTCTTCATCATCGTTCCATGCCACGTTCCTTCTTTATAAAATGGGACTTTTCCGCTCACAATAGCGACTTCATTGACCGAGTTGAGCGCATGAAGAGCCGCTTTCACTTTCGGAATCATTCCTCCTGAAATCGTTCCATCTGCAATCATCGCTTCAATCATATGAGCGGTTGCTTCTTTGACAACTTCTCCGTTGCTTAAAATGCCAGCGACGTCTGTCACAAAAACGAGTTTGTCAGCTGAAAGCGCCTGTGCAATCGCCGCCGCCGCTGTATCTGCGTTAATGTTATACGTCTGGCCATGCTCATCCATTCCGATCGGTGCAATGACGGGCACGTATCCGTGACGCAACAACGTATGCACAATCTTCGCATGAACGTGTACGACTTCTCCTACATAGCCGAGCGTTTGTACGTCGATTGGTTTCGCTTGCAACAAACAATCATCGACACCGGACAAACCGACGGCGCGAATGTCGTTTGCTTGTAAAAGCGAGACGAGCGTTTTGTTCACCTTTCCGTTTAATACCATTTCGACAACGTCTAACACGTCTTTTGTCGTTTTTCGCAATCCATTTACAAATTCAGACGGAATGTCGAGCGCATGTAACAATTGTCCAATATCTGGCCCCCCGCCATGCACGATAACAACATCAAGCCCGCTGTTTCTTAATTGTTGCACGCTTGTAAAAAACGATGGGGATAACTCATGAAGCACGCTGCCCCCGCATTTGATGACAATCACATTCATCCCCTCCTTACGTGCGATAACTTGCATTAATTTTAATGTAGTCGTACGTTAAATCACAGCCCCACGCAATGCCTTCCCCGTTGCCGACATGTAAATCGACTGTAATCACGACGACATCTTCCATTAAAGCCGCTTTCGCCTCTTCTTCCGAAAACGGCACCGGTTGACTTTGTTTTAACATTTGAATCGAACCGATCCATACGTCCACGCAATTCGGGTTTATGAATGCTCCGCTATGTCCAATTGCACCAATAATGCGTCCCCAGTTTGCGTCCGCTCCGTACACTGCTGTTTTCACTAAGTTGGAACCGACAATATGTTTCGCTGCCCATTTTGCTTCTTCGTCCGTTCGCGCTCCTTTGACGCGCGCTTCAATTAATTTCGTTGCCCCTTCTCCGTCGCGAGCAATTTGCTTCGCTAAATGTTCACACGTTTGACGGAGCGCTTCATAAAAGTTTGCCCAATCTGGATGTTGTGGAGAAAGTGGCTCGTTGCCAGCTAACCCGCTCGCCATGACGATGACCATATCGTTCGTTGACGTTTCCCCATCGACCGTAATTTGATTAAACGATACGTTCGTAATGGAACGAAGCGCATCTTGCAATACGTCTGATGGGACGTTTGCATCCGTCGTAATAAAAGCAAGCATCGTTGCCATATTTGGATGAATCATTCCCGATCCTTTTGCCGCTCCTGCAACCGTCACGACTTGACCGTCTATAACCGTTTCATAACACGTTTTTTTCATGACGAGATCCGTCGTTAAAATCGCTGTTTGAAAATCAACGGCTCCATCTAATTGTGCCGTCGGTTTCAATTTTGGGATGCTCGCGCGAATGTTTTCCATCGGTAAACATTCACCGATCACTCCTGTCGATGCAACAGCAACGAGATGTTCTGGAAGCCCAAACGCCTCCGCGCACAACTTTCGCATTTCGTATGCGTCTTTTAATCCTTGTTCCCCTGTACATGCGTTCGCATATGCGCTGTTGACAATGACCGCTTGAAGCTTTTGTT
The DNA here is from genome assembly GCF_000833605.1 of Anoxybacillus ayderensis. Lineage (GTDB taxonomy): Bacteria > Bacillota > Bacilli > Bacillales > Anoxybacillaceae > Anoxybacillus > Anoxybacillus ayderensis. The sequence continues at coordinate 53,251 of NZ_JXTG01000003.1, forward strand.
CGACCGCAATGCTTTGTTTCGTCACTTGAAGCGGTGCGGCTTGAAACACGTTTTGCGTATAAACGGCCGCACACGATGCCGGCACGTCGCAAACGATTACCCCTAAATCTTTTTTCGTATAGCGTAACCCTGCATGCACACCAGCAGCTTGAAATCCTTTTGGTGTGACAATCGTTCCATCTGCGACATATTTCACTTTTTCTTCGATCAACTTCATCTTCTCCACCCCATTTACGGATACATCGGCATCGATGTTAGTCCGGTTTGTTCCTCTAATCCAAGCATCACATTGGCGTTTTGAACGGCTTGCCCCGCCGCCCCTTTCACTAAGTTGTCGATCACGCTCACAACCGTGATGCGATTCGTTCGTTCATCGTAACTGACTCCAATATCGCAATAGTTTGAACCGTACACGTCTTTCGTGCATGGGAAAGACCCTGCTTCCCGAACACGAACGAACGGGCAATGTTTATACGTTTCTTTATATAACTCTATCATTCTATCAAGCGATACGATGCATGCCGCTTCCGCATATATCGTCGCCATAATGCCGCGCGTCATCGGGATTAAATGCGTGCTAAACGTCATCGGCCCCATTTGTTCGTTCCAATCGCGCAACATTTGTTCAATTTCCGGAATATGTTGATGTGTATTTACTTTGTATATTTTTACGTTTTCATTCGTTTCCGCAAAATGAACGCCAAGCGATACCCCACGTCCTGCACCTGATACACCCGATTTCGCATCAACGATAACAGAATGAGGCACGATCCATTTTTGAATGACAAGCGGCGCTAATCCGAGCAACGTCGCTGTCGGATAACAGCCGGGATTGGCGATTAAACTGGCGTTTGCAATGTGCTCGCGATTCCATTCCGTTAAACCGTATACCGCCTGTTTGAGCACTTCTTCGTTCGGCGGCGTTTTTTTATACCACTTCGCATATACGTTCCCATCGCGCAAACGAAAGTCTCCAGATAAATCAATGACTTTATGTCCCGCCGCAAGCAATTTCGGCGTCCATTCGCTCGATACGCCGGGTGGCGTCGCTAAAAAAACAAGATCGCCTTCAATATCGTCGCTTTGAATATCGCGCAAGACGAAACGCCCCCCAATATGCGGATACACATCTTGCAGCGAAACACCTGCTTGTGAAGATGAATGAACAGAAGCGACGCGCATGTGCGGATGATGTTGCAATAAGCGAATGAGCTCAATGCCCCCATAGCCTGTCGCTCCGATAATGGAGACTTTCATGAAACAGCTCCCCACTTTCTGTATATTGTTATAAATTTAGTTATCATTATAATACTGCATAAAAATAAAATCAAATGTATATTTAAATATTTTTTCATTTTTCTCATTCATTTATTGACCGAATATGTATTTTTCTTTTTAATGGAAGTAGACAATAATTAAAGGTGGTTAGTGTATGACAATTCAACCGATCTCCTTATCCGATCTTCTTTCCCTTCCTCACCATATGATTGATATGCAAAAAGGAGAATATATATTTCGCGAAGGAGAAGCGGCAAACGAGCTATATATTGTATGTGAAGGGAAAGTGCAATTAAGCAAAACGACGGAGGAAGGGCGCGAACTATTGCTTCGCATTTGTGAACAAGGCGATGCGTTTGGGGAGGTCGTTCCGTTTCAATTGACGTGTATCTGTACGGTAAGTGCAAAAATGATGGAAGGAGGAACGTTAGCTGTTATTCACAAACAGCAACTTGAAGAAAAGCTGTTGACGGATCATGCGTTTTCGTTACAGTTTATGCAATGGGTTCATTTGCAATTGCAACGAATGCAAACGAAAATACGCGATTTAATTTTGCACGGAAAAAAAGGGGCGTTGTATTCGACGCTTATTCGCTTAGCGAATAGCTACGGTGTCGAAACAGAAGACGGCATTTTCATTGATATGCCGATGACCAATCAAGAGCTCGCCAATTTTTGCGGCAGCGCACGCGAAGTCGTCAGCCGTCTGTTAAAAGAATTAAAAGAACTCGGCATCGTTTCTGTCGAGAAAGGAAAAATCACGATTCACGATGTGCAATTTTTAAAAGATGAAATTCGCTGTGAAGGCTGCCCCATCGATATATGCAACATGAAATAAGCCGACACATTTGTCGGCTTAATAAACGATTATAATGACAAGCGCAAAATAAACAGCATTCACAATTTCATAAATCCCTACTTTTTTAATCGACAGCGATTTTCCATTTATTATTATTTGCACGACGATAAATGTGTGACAAACCATTGAACCGTTTGTAAAAATGCCTCGCGCGTCACTTTATGTCCCGCATGTTCATCAACTAGCATCATAAGCGGCTGATGGAACGGCTCGATTTGTTTGTAAAACGCGTATGTATAATCAAACGGGACGACATCATCTTGTTTTCCGTGCCAAATGAAAAGCGGACGGCCGTTTAATTTTTCAGGCTGCAACGATAAATCGTACGCCATTAACGTGTTGCGCAACGTTTCAATTTGTTCGTTAGAAAGCGGCAACGTCATTCCTTTTCGCTCAGCAAATTGCAGCTGTAAATCAAAAAACGTTTGATAGCATGGGCTGCCCATGAGCGAACCAGCGACGCGAATCCAATCATATTGCGTTAACGCCCCAAACGTCACGATGCCTCCCATCGATGTACCAACGACACCGATACGCTCAGGGTCAACAAGTTTTCGCTCGACTAGTTCATTTTTTATCTCTTCTAATTCACGTATAGTCGTTAACACAATATCCCAAAACGACAAATATAATTTATCGTCAGAAAGCGGATTTGGACGTTCCCCGTGATAAAGCGCATCCGGCAGCACGACACGATATCCGGCTTCGGCAAGCAAATAGCCGAAATGAAGATTATGTTCTTTTGCGCTTGTAAATCCATGAATAAAAATGACAAGTGGTCGCATATGATGTTTATCATCTTCTTTCACTACATGCAAGCACGGAACGTTTGCGATTGACTCACGAATAATGGATACCATGTTCTCATCTCCCATTTTATGTTTTAACATTATATTACCATATAGACAAATATTTTGGAAAAACGATACACTAATAATGAATCATTTTAACGAAAAGGGGAACAAACGATGGACCAACATTTAATTGCGATTGATTTAGACGGCACGTTATTAAAAGATAATAAAACGATTTCTGATCGTACATATGACGTCATTCAAAAAGCAAAACAAGCGGGACATATCGTCGTCATTGCGACAGGACGGCCGTATCGCGCAAGCAAAATGTATTATGAACAATTACAATTAACGACGCCAATCGTCAATTTTAACGGGGCGTTCGTTCATCATCCGAAAGACGACAGCTGGGGCATGTACCATACGCCGCTTCAGTTAGGGACGGTGAAAGAAATTGTTGAAGTAAGCCGAAAATACAACGTGCGCAACATTTTAGCCGAAGTGATGGACGATGTGTATTTTCACGAACATGACGAACAGTTGCTTGATTTGTTTAATTTAGGAAACCCAAATGTATATATCGGAAACTTGCGTGACATTTTACGCAAAGATCCGACGTGCATTTTAATTTTATCTGATGAACAAAACGTTGGACGCATTCGCACATATTTATCAGACGTGCATGCGAACGTCATCGACCATCGCAGTTGGACAGCCCCATGGCACGTCATTGAAATCGTCCGAACCGGCATTCATAAAGCAGTCGGTCTTGAAAAAATTGCTTCTTTTTACGGCATTCCACGCGAGCGCGTCATCGCTTTCGGCGATGAAGATAACGATATTGAGATGTTAAAATGGGCTGGGGTAGGCATCGCGATGGGCAATGCGATTGAACCGTTAAAAGCAATCGCAGACGATGTAACAAAAACAAATGAAGAAGATGGCATCGCCGTTTATTTGCAATCGTTATTAAAGTTATAAAAAATTCCCTCACGTATTGTGGCGCAAACATGAACAAACTATCATCGACGCCATATGCGTCACAAGCGGCGAACAAGGGGGAATGTCGTGTGGGCAAACGAAATAAATCAAAACGTTTCATTCAGCAAGGTGCCGATGCTGTTTATAAACATGATGAGCGCATTCCGTATCATATGACGTATGAAGAAGCGGAACGACGCAAAGCAGAGAAAGCAGACCATACGAACCTCGGGGGATTTTAATATGGGCAATCCGTTATTTCAACAAGCGAAAAAAGCAGTCGCCAGAGCGAAAGAAGAAAAAACAGAACGCGCCATCGCTGTGGCAAAAAATACGCTCTCATCCGCTTTCGCCAACGCCAACGATGCCGAACGAAAACAGTTGCACGACTTGCGAGACGAACTCGATGCATTGTAAAAAGCTGCGCCTCGTGCGCAGCTTCTACTCTTTTCGGAAAAAGCCGACCACTTCTGTCGTTTGCATAATGTTCGTAAACGCCTTTGGATCGACTTCTTTAATAATTCGTTTTAAATCAAACAATTCATAGCGCGTAATAACGATCATTAACATATCTTTATCTTCATTTAAAAATGCACCTTTGGCTGGAATGACGGTAATGCCGCGAACCATTTGCGATTTAATCGCCTGCTTCATCTCTTCCCCTTTTGTCGTAATAATGAGCGCCGTAAGCTTTTGATGGCGCGTATGAATGGCGTCAATGACGCGCGTCGTGACATACAACGTCACAAGCGTATAGAGCGCCTTTTCCCAACCGTACATATATCCAGCCGTTAAAATAATAATCGAGTTAAGCGCAAAAATGTACGTCCCAACGGAACGATCGTTCACGCGCGACAACACGAGCGCAATAATATCTAAACCGCCGGTTGACGCCCCCCACTTTAACGTCCAGCCCGTTCCGATGGCCGCAATCACCCCACCAAATACCGCATTTAATAAAATATCTTCCGAAAGCGAACGAATCGGAATGAGCTCGAGAAATAACGACATGAACACAACGCTTAAAAAGCTGTAAAACGTAAATGACTTCCCTACTTTTTTCCACCCTAAAATAGCTACCGGAATGTTAAATAAAAAAAGCAACAAACCGGTTGAAATCGCATAAGGTGTATAGTCCCCAACGACTTTTGAAATGAGCTGAGCTGCTCCAGCAAATCCGCTCGTATATACGTTTGCTGGAATTAAAAATAAATTCATGCCGATCGCATTTAATAATCCGCCAATCACGACGACAAACAATTTTTTTACATCCACAGAACATCCTCCTACAAAACGATAAGATTGTTTTTTTTTATAAGAATCGCTACACTTAAAATAAGTACATACATAGGGGTGATTGAAATGAATATTAAAATTATAGCGGATAGCGGGTGCGATTTGCCACTTTCTTTTATACAAGAAAAACAAATTGCCTTTTTGCCGTTAGTTGTTCATATTAACGACCACGATTACGATGACCAACTGACGATTCAACCAAAACAAGTATACGAAGCGATGCGTAAAGGCGATGTGCCGAAAACGTCGCAAGCGAAACCTTCCGAAATGAAAGAGCTATTTACGACACTTGCGCAAGAAAACATCCCTGCCATTTACATTGCTTTTTCTTCTGCTTTGTCAGGTACATATCAAACAGCCGTCATGATGAAAAACGAAGTGCTTGAACAATATCCTCATGCAAAATTGACGGTCATCGACTCGAAATGCGCATCGCTCGGCCTTGGACTTGTCGTAAAAAAAGCGGTTGAGCTAGCTGAAAGCGGCATGCCGTATGAACATGTCGTCACGACAATCGAAACGTATTGTCGCCATATGGAACATATTTTCACCGTCGATGACTTGCAATATTTAGCGCGCGGCGGACGCGTCAGCAAAACCGCTGCGTTCGTCGGTGGAGTGTTAAACATTAAACCGCTTCTTCACGTCGAGGACGGAAAGTTAATTCCGATTGAAAAAGTGCGCGGACGGAAAAAAGTGTTGAAGCGCATGATTGAGCTGATGCAACAGCGCGGAGCAAACGTTGAACACCAACTCATCGGCATTAGTCACGGCGACGATGAACAAACGGCGCTCGAACTAAAAGCGATGATTGAAGAAACGTTCGGATGCAAACAATTTTTCATTTCTGAAATCGGCGGCGCCATCGGAGCGCATGCCGGACCGGGAACGATTGCCCTCTTTTTCTTGAATAAACAGGTTGAGCAATGATTACACTACCGATAAAGGAGGGCGAGATGATGACAAGCGATAACGACAAAAAAGCAAAAGACAATAATGCCAAACGACATGAAAAAAATATGGAGCGCGAAAAAAACCGCCAAGCTGGCAAACGCGCCTATTCAAAAGAAACGAATCATTTGTAAAAACAAGAGGATCGCAGTATCTCTTTTCATTGTTCCCTTTTCGCGTTATAATGAAAGGTGAAAATGAATTGACATAAGAAAAGCGCAAAGCGCCCGCCTATCGGCGAAGAGCGCACAAGCCCCACCGAGGAGAGCTCGAACCAAGCGGTCGCTTGGTTCTGCGTGGGCAACAACACCGAAGTATCTCAATGTGTCGCCGCCGCAGTGTGGGGCGGAGCGACTCGAGCCGATGGCGCTTGGAGCTAGACATCAATTCGAACTTTTATACTTTCTTATCTTTTAAAAATAGGGCATTGGCTGCCACCAATGCCCTACGATACACGGCTTACTGCAAGACGTGCAGTGGCCCGAGACATGTTAGGAAGTAACCTACCCTCACTTGGGCCTAGCAGGGTGGGTTACTTTTTATCTTTAGCAACCGCAATTACTGCGACAATTAAAGATGCAAAGGCAATCATTAACGTTAGTGCATCTTCAACTGCAATCATCAGTAGCCCCCCTTTCTATAAGGGAGTAGCCACTGCCCACCCTGCATATCACCGTGCCATTCACATTATATCACTGCAACATACGACTGAAAACGAAAAAGTTGAACAATACTTAGTAAAAAAGATGCTCGCGCGGAGCATCTTTTTTACTTCATTTGAAACTTTGCCATCGTTTGTTGTAAGTCGTCTGTTAGTTGACGCAACGTCGTCACTTTTTCGCTCATTTTTTTGAACGCTTCTAACTGTTCGACCATGGAAGCGGCAATTTGTTCGCTTCCTGCGGCTGACTGTTCGACAACCGCACTAATGCTTTCAACGTTTTGTAAAACGTTTTTGCCGAGCTCTTTTGATTCGTTCATGCCGACGACAAGCGCTTGAATATCTGTCGTAATATGATGCACTTTATTTTCAATTTGTGCAAACGCCTCCGTCGTCGTTTCAATCGCTTTCGCCTGCGCTTCGGCAATGTCAACCCCACGACGAACCGCTTCTGTCACATTCGTCAACCCCGATTGGATAAGCTGTACCATTTCGAAAATTTGGCTTGTCGCTTTTGACGATTCTTCCGCAAGCTTGCGCACTTCTTCGGCAACGACGGCAAATCCTTTGCCCGCTTCCCCTGCTCGCGCCGCTTCAATGGCCGCATTTAACGCAAGCAAGTTCGTCTGCGTTGCAATATCAGCAACCGCTTTTGCCATATCTTGAATTTTGCTTGCATACGTCGCAAACTGCGCAGTCGATTGTTCAATCGAAGCGGTCGCCTTCGTATTTTCATCAATAAATCCTTTTTGTTCTGCTAACGCGGCTTGACCATGCGTAATCGCTTCAACGGCTTCATCGCTATAACGGGCCGTTTGCTCCGTCCGACCGACGTTTTGCTGCACAGTTCCTTCCATTCGCTCAATGAGCTGTACGGCGCTTTGTAAGTCTTCAGAAATGCTTTGCGCCCCTGCAGATAATTCGTTCGTCGATACAGCGACTTGGTTATTAATTTCTGTTAACGTCTTCGTTTCTTCATCAATTTCTTTCGCAAACGCTTCGACTTGCTTGCTGACTGTATCAACTGACTGAAGCAACACATTCAATTGATCAGCCATCGCCGTAAACGCCGCATTTAAATCGGCCAATTCGTCTTTTCCACTATACTTCACAGGCTCAATGCGCAAATTGCCGTTCGCAATTTGTTTTGCGTTTTCAGCAATTTTTCGCAACGGCGTCGACATTTTTTGTGTTAAACGCACGCCGCTAAATCCTGCAAACAATAGCACAACCGCAATCGCAACAAGCGAAACGGTAATGACGCGATCAATTTGTTTTTGTAACGTGTTTTGCATGTGCGCATAATATTCGCTCACATACGTGTTGATGACGTACACATCGTTCAATACCCCTTCGGCACGCATCGACTGGCGGCGCACTTCCGCTACATCGTTTGCATCAAGCGCATCATTCGATTGTTTCGCAAGCTCAGCGAATTTTTTATTCGCTTGCTCAAGCGCAGAACGAAAATACGGCTCAGTTAATCCTTTATTTAATGCTTGAAGCAGCTTTTCCGATTCCGCTAAACGAACGATCACTTCTTGTTTATTTCCTTCTGTCGGACTGTAAGCATAGTTGCTTAAACTTTGTTTCGTCGCTTTTAGCTCCGCCTGCAAATGTTGCGCTTTCATCATGAGCGGCACAAAATCTTGATTCGACGATTGAATCGAAAGCATATTTATAATAATAAACACAATAATAGCCCCTGCAATGATGGGTGTAGCTAATGAGTGAAATAACAATCGTTGTTTAATCGTCATCATATTCCTCCTTTATTTTGCGATGCCGTTTGTCGCTTTTTCTTTCCATTTTTCAAGCGTCGCTTGTTGCTCTGGAGTGAACGTCACGACGCGAATCGGCGCCAAATCGACGCCGTTTTCTTTTAAGCCAAGTTGAACCGTCCCTTTTGGCACTTCTTTCGTTTCAACGTATTGTTTAATGACTGTATATAATGCGACATCGACATTTTTTAACATCGATGTGACAACCGCTTTTTCCGCATAAAAATATTGGTCGCTATCGACACCGATCGCATATTTTTTATTCATTTCCGCCTCGCGCAGCACGCCGACACCGGTAAATCCAGCCGCGGCATACAAGACGTCTGCCCCATTTGCGATCATTTGTTTTGCAATTTGTGCCCCAAGCTTATCATCACCGAAATTGCCGGCATACACTTCCTGCACGTTCGCTTCCGGTTTAACCGCTTTTACCCCTTGAATAAAACCGTTCGCAAATTTACGAATGAGCGGCACATCCGCTCCGCCAACAAAACCGACGTTGTTCGTTTTCGTCAACATGCCAGCCACTACGCCCGCTAAAAAGCTTCCTTCATCTTCTTTAAACGTAATCGATGTAATGTTCGGCAGATCAGATACCGCATCAATTAATACGAATTGCTGTTTCGGATATTTTTTCGCGACTTTTTCTAAATCTTGTTGCACCATAAATCCTAATCCGATGACGAGATCGTTCCCTGCTTCAACGAGCTCTGTTAACCCTTTTTCATACGTCTCGGTTTCTTTTAACTCACGGTAGTCAAAAAAGATGCCGAGCTCATCGCGCGCCTTCATTAATCCTTTAAACGCCGAATCGCTAAATGACTGATCACCGAGTCCGACGTCTGACAACATAATGCCCACTTTTATTCGCTCTTTCGGTTGAAAAGAACTCGTTTGCGAACATCCCGCGGCAAGCAACAAAACGAATGCCATCAAGAGTGAAATCATTTTTTTCATAAAATTTCCTCATCTCCTTATCTCGTGCTTCATTTATTATATCGACACATTCCGACATTTTATTTACTTTTTATAATATAAAGATTTTGTAAAGTTGTTCGTATGACAACAATCGACTATAATGGAAGCACAACGAATTTATGCTGAGGTGGTTCATATGTCAAAAGAAAGTTCATTTGATATTGTGTCAAAAGTCGATTTGTCGGAAGTGACGAACGCAGTCAACATCGCGTTAAAAGAAATTCAAAACCGCTACGACTTTAAAGGAAGCAAAAGCGACATTTCGCTTGAAAAAGATGAGCTCATTCTCATTTCTGACGATGAGTTTAAACTGGAGCAACTCAAAGATGTGCTCATCGGCAAACTCATTAAACGCGGCGTGCCGACAAAAAACATTCAATACGGAAAAGTGGAAGCAGCATCTGGCGGAACGGTGCGTCAACGTGCGAAACTCGTCCAAGGCATCGACAAAGACAATGCGAAAAAAATTAACACAATCATTAAAAATACAGGCTTAAAAGTAAAAAGTCAAATTCAAGAAGACCAAATTCGCGTCAGCGGCAAAAGTAAAGACGACCTGCAAAAAGTGATCGCCGCCATTCGCGAGGCAGATTTACCGATTGACGTTCAATTCGTCAACTACCGTTAAGAAGGCGCTTTGCCTTCTTTTTCTTTTTTGAAATAAAATAGTTGAATATTTCTAAAAAATCAGTTACATTTATGAATAACTTCATACAACATCTTATCGAGAGAAGGGGAGGGACTGGCCCGATGAACCTTCAGCAACCTGACGATCGTCAAGGTGCTAAGTCCAGACAAGCGATTCGCTTGGAAGATAAGAAGGAGCGCGTCAAGTCTTCTTCTTATGGGGAAGACTTTTTTACTTTAAACGAAGAAACGGAGGAATGGACGTGGGATTGTTAGATGATTTAAAAGAACGCATCGTCATCGCTGATGGAGCGATGGGGACATTATTATATGCGCACGGCATCGATCGTTGTTTTGAAGAATTAAACGTCACAAAACCTGAAGAAATTGTCCATATTCATGAAGCGTATATTGAATCAGGCGCAGAAATCATTCAAACGAACACATACGGCGCCAACTACGTGAAACTAGCACGTTACGGGCTGCAAGATGACGTAAAAAAAATAAACGAAGCCGCGGTCGAACTTGCCAAAAAAGCGGCAAAAGGGCGCGCCTACGTGCTCGGTACGATCGGAGGACTGCGTAGCACGAATAAAAGCACGATTTCTCTTGAAGAAGTGAAACGAACGTTTCGTGAACAGCTGTACGTGTTGTTAAACGAAGGTGTCGACGGACTTTTGCTTGAAACGTATTACGATTTCGAAGAATTGCAAACGGTGCTTTCCATCGCTCGCAAAGAAACGACGTTGCCGATCATCGCCCACGTCACGTTGCACGATATCGGCGTTCTGCAACACGGAATGCCGCTTGCCGAAGCGCTGACCGAGTTAGAACAACTCGGTGCCGATGTCGTCGGCTTAAATTGCCATCTCGGTCCATATCATATGTTGCGCTCGCTTGAAGAAGTGCCGATTCCAACACGCGCTTTTTTATCGGTATATCCGAACGCAAGCTTGCCGCAATATCGCGACGGTCGCTTTATTTACGAAACGAGCGAACAATATTTTGAAGAAACGGCGCGCGCCTTTCGTGAACAAGGGGTTCGGCTTATCGGCGGCTGTTGCGGTACGACGCCAAAACATATTGCCGCCATTGCTCGCGCCCTTTCCGATCGCACACCTGTATATAAAAAAGAAGTAAAACAGCGCCATCCGATCGTCGTCCAAGAAGAAAAACAAACGACAGCCCCTTCTCTTGCTGACATCGCTCGCACGCGCCGATCGATTATCGTCGAGCTCGATCCGCCGAAAAAACTCGGCTTAACGACATTTTTAGAAGGAGCAAAGGCGTTAAAAGAAGCGAACATTGATGCCTTAACGCTTGCCGACAATTCGCTTGCGACACCGCGCATTAGCAACGTCGCTGTCGGCACGATCGTCAAACAACAGCTCGGCATGCGCCCGCTCATTCATATTACATGTCGCGATCGAAACTTAATCGGCTTGCAGTCGCACTTAATGGGGCTTCATACGCTCGGCATGACCGACGTGCTCGCTTTAACAGGCGATCCATCAAAAGTAGGCGATTTTCCGGGCGCAACGTCCGTCTACGATTTATCATCGTTTGACCTCATTTCGTTAATTCGCCAATTTAACGAAGGGCTTTCGTACTCAGGCAAACCGCTCGGACAAAAAACGAACTTTTCGATCGCTGCCGCCTTTAACCCGAACGTACGCCATTTAGATAAAGCGGTGAAGCGGCTCGAGAAAAAAATTGAATGCGGGGCGCACTACTTTTTAACACAGCCGCTTTATAGCGAAAAACAAATCGAAGACGTGTATGAGGCGACGAAACATTTACCGACGCCCATTTACATCGGCATTATGCCGCTCACAAGCGCACGCAACGCTGACTTTTTACATCACGAAGTGCCGGGCATTACATTGTCTGACGACATTCGCAACCGCATGGCCATGTGCGCAAACGACCGTGTTCAATCAACGAAAGAAGGATTAGCGATCGCCAAAGCGCTCATCGATGCCGCGTTCGATTTATTCCAAGGCATTTATTTAATTACACCATTTTTACGTTACGATATGACGGTCGAACTCGTTCGCTACATTCATGAAAAAGAGCGGCTCGCAAAAGAAAGGACGGTTTATTATGGCTAGTTTATTTGAACAGCTTGAAAAGAAAATTTTAATTATTGATGGAGCGATGGGGACGATGATCCAAGCCGCCAACTTAACCGCAGACGATTTTGGTGGTGAAGCATATGAAGGATGCAACGAATATTTAACGATCACTGCCCCACACGTCATTTCTCACATTCATGAAGCGTATTTTGCCGCAGGAGCTGACATTGTCGAAACGAATACGTTCGGGGCAACGCGCATCGTACTAGATGAATATGACCTCGGTCATTTAGCGCTTGAGTTAAATATCGAAGCAGCTAAACTTGCGAAACGAGCAGCAGAAAAATATACGACAACCGATTGGCCGCGCTTCGTTGCCGGCTCGATGGGCCCGACGACAAAAACGCTTTCTGTCACAGGCGGAGCGACGTTTGCGGAGCTCGTTTCCGCATACGAAGAACAAGCGCGCGGGCTATTACTTGGCGGCGTCGATTTATTGTTGTTAGAAACGTGCCAAGATACATTAAACGTCAAAGCCGCCTTTCTCGGTATTACTGAAGCGTTTCAAGCGGTCGGAAAACGAGTGCCGCTGATGATTTCTGGAACGATTGAACCGATGGGAACGACGCTTGCCGGGCAAACGATCGAATCGTTTTTTATTTCCATTCAACATATGAAACCTTTTGCCGTCGGTTTAAACTGCGCCACAGGTCCGGAATTTATGACCGACCATTTGCGCTCGCTCGCTTCATTAGCGAACACGGCCGTCAGCTGTTATCCGAACGCTGGGCTTCCTGACGAAGAAGGACATTACCACGAAACGCCAGACATGCTTGCGAAAAAAATTCGCCAATTTGCTGAAAAAGGATGGTTAAACATTGTCGGCGGCTGTTGCGGCACGACGCCTCAACATATTCGCGCCATCGCGGAAGCTGTTCGCGACATTCCACCGCGCGTGATCCCAAAACAGTTTGCCATGCATGCTGTGTCTGGCATTGATGCGTTGATATATGATGAAACGATGCGTCCGCTTTTTGTCGGGGAACGAACGAACGTCATTGGCTCACGTAAATTTAAACGGCTCATCGCGGAAGGAAAATATGAAGAAGCGGCAGAAATTGCGCGCGCACAAGTGAAAAATGGAGCGCACGTCATCGACATTTGTTTAGCCGACCCTGACCGCGATGAAAAAGAAGATATGGAGCAATTTATTCAACAAGTCGTGAAAAAAGTGAAAGTGCCGCTCGTCATCGACTCGACCGATGAAGACGTCATCGCCTGTGCGTTATCGTATTCCCAAGGAAAAGCGATTATTAACTCCATTAACTTAGAAGACGGGGAAGAACGGTTTGAAAAAATTATTCCGCTTCTTCATCAATACGGTGCAGCAGTCGTCGTCGGCACAATTGACGAACAAGGAATGGCGATTGAAGCAAAACGAAAGCTTGACATCGCCCTTCGTTCATACGATTTACTCGTCAATAAATATGGCGTTTCACCGCACGACATTATTTTCGATCCGCTCGTCTTCCCGATTGGCACTGGAGATGAGCAATATATTGGCGCAGCAAAAGAAACGATCGAAGGCATTCGCCTCATTAAAAAACATTTGCCAAACTGCTTAACGATGCTCGGCATTAGCAACGTCTCATTTGGTTTGCCACCTGTCGGACGCGAAGTGTTAAACTCCGTCTTTTTATACCATTGCACGCAAGCAGGGCTCGATTACGCGATCGTCAATACGGAAAAATTAGAGCGCTTTGCGTCCATTCCTGAAGAAGAAGTGCGCTTAGCAGAGGCGTTGTTATTTCACACAAACGATGAAACGTTAAACGCATTTATTCAATTTTATCGCGATAAAACGAAACAACCGAAACAAACAAACGTCCATATGACGTTAGAAGAGCGGCTTGCCACATACGTCATTGAAGGAACGAAAGACGGGCTCATCGAAGACTTGACGCTCGCCTTACAAACGTACAGCCCGCTTGATATTATTAACGGTCCGCTGATGAACGGAATGGACGAAGTCGGTCGCCTATTTAACGATAATCAGCTCATCGTCGCGGAAGTGTTACAAAGCGCAGAAGTGATGAAAGCGGCCGTCGCCTTTTTAGAGCCGTATATGGAAAAAAACGAAACGAGCGTCAAAGGAAAAGTGCTGCTCGCAACAGTCAAAGGCGATGTGCACGACATCGGAAAAAATTTAGTCGATATTATTTTAAGTAACAACGGGTTTCACGTCGTCGATTTAGGCATTAAAGTCACGCCGCAACAGCTCATCGAAGCGGTGCGAAACGAACAGCCAGACATGATCGGCTTATCTGGGCTGCTTGTGAAATCAGCTCAACAAATGGTGCTCACCGCCCAAGACTTAAAACAAGCGGGCATCTCCTTGCCAATTTTAGTTGGCGGTGCCGCTCTTTCACGGAAATTTACCGATACGAAAATCGCGCCAGAATACGACGGCATTGTTTTATACGCGAAAGATGCGATGGAAGGATTGACGCTTGCCAACCGTATCGTCCAACAAGACATTTCTTATGAGAAAAAAGAAAAAACGAAACAAACAATCGAACAGCAAAGCGCAGTCGCTGTCATGACAAAATCAAATGTGAAGCGAGCACCGATTTACGTGCCGACCGATACAGAAAAACATATATTAAAAGACATTCCGCTTTCACATATTGAACCGTACGTCAATTGGCAAATGCTTCTCGGGCACCATCTCGGTTTAAAAGGAAATGTAAAAAAGCTGTTGGCGGAAAGAAACGAAAAAGCGATCATGTTAAAAGAGTTAATCGATGAGCTGCTCACTGAAGCAAAACAAACAAAGTCGCTTTCACCGAAAGCGGTATATCAATTTTTCCCAGCCAGAAGCGATGGCGATACGATCATTATTTATGACCCGCATGATCAACAAACGGTCATTGAAACGTTTACGTTTCCAAGACAAACGAAAGCACCATATTTATGCTTAGCAGATTATCTTTCGAATGAACAAATCGACTATGTCGGGCTATTTGCTGTGACAGCCGGGGCAGGTGTGCGCGATATGGCACAACGTCTAAAAGAAGAAGGACAATTTTTAAAAAGTCACGCCATTCAAGCGTTAGCGCTTGAACTAGCGGAAGGATTAGCAGAACGCGTCCATCAAATTATGCGCGACCGTTGGGGCTTTCCGGATTCTCCTGATTTTACGATGGAACAACGATTTGCGGCAAAATATCAAGGACAGCGTTTTTCTTTCGGCTACCCTGCTTGTCCGAATCTCGAAGACCAAGAAAAACTATTCCGCCTTTTACGCCCAGAAGAAATCGGCATTCATTTAACGGAAGGCTATATGATGGAACCAGAAGCGTCCGTTTCTGCCATCGTCTTCGCCCATCCGGAAGCAAGATATTTTAACGTGTTGTGAAAAAGCTGACTTTCATCAGCTTTTTCACACAATACGATCAGGCAAATAATATTCACATGCTAGTTTTTTAAAGTCCTTTTCATTCCATGTGATGACCGCTTGTACAGTATGGGAATGTTTCATAAGTGAACTAAGATAAGCATCCGCAAAGTCAACCCGATGCTTTCCGTAACTCGCTATCGCTTGCAGCACAATTTCTTTATCGATCGTTTTTATACAAGGAGCCTCAACGAGCTGTGTTAAGCGTTCAGCTATTTCTTCTTTCCGATAACCGTAACGTTTTGACTCGAGAACCCAACAACATTCTGCAATCACTAACGGATGTAGTACAAACGACAGTTCTCCGTTTACCGCCTTTTCGAATAATCGATAAGCAATTGGTGATTGGATTTTATCATCGTTAGTTAAAAAGCGAACAATTACATTTGCATCTAAAATGTACATCGTTCATCTTCTTTCTTCTGCTTGCTAGCAAGCCATTGTTCTCTAGCTTCTTTTCGAATGTCCTCCCAATTCATCTCTTCTTGTTCCCGCTTTGGTGGCATGCTTCCAAATAACGATAGTAACGAATCTTTCTTTCTTACTTTCAACGTTACTTCTTGATTTTCGCCATAAACAAACACAACTTGATCGCCCGGTTCTGCCCCGAGCAATTCTCTCACCTTCGTCGGAATCGTCACTTGATGTTTCGAAGAAAGCGTCGACGCATAAACATATGTGTTATTTTTCATCGTATCCCCCCACATATTCTTTACTTTTATTTTATCTTTACATTATTCAATGGTAAAGATGAAATAACGAATCATCTACAAATCAATTCCTTTGATCGCATGAACGCCTTTATGGTAATAATGTTTCACTTCTTTCATTTCCGTCACTAAATCGGCAAGTTGAATGATTTCTTCTTTTGCCCCTCTTCCTGTCACGACAACATGCGTATGCGCCGGCTTATTCGCCAACGTATGCACAACATCTTGAAGCGGTAAAACATCATCAATCGGAAACGACGAAATGGCTAAAGCAACATTTAATTCGTCTAAAACGACGACATCGTATAAACCAGATAACACATGCTGTTGTGCAAACGCCCACCCTTTTTGTAGCGCTTGGCGATGTTCTTCTGGCGTTTTCGTCCACGTGAAGCCAACCCCTGTTTGATGCACGTCAATACCAAGTTGCTGCAATATTTTCGCCTCGCCATATGGACGGTAGGGCGATTTAATAAATTGAATGACGATCACTTTTTTTCCATGTCCCGCAGCGCGAACGGCAAGGCCGACCGCTGCGGTTGTTTTTCCTTTTCCATCCCCCGTATAAACAATCACCATTTTTCTTCCACCCACTTTAATTGATCGTGTAAGCGGACGACATCTCCGACAACGATAATGGCAGGGGAAGAAAGTTGTTTTTCATGAACGATGTCAACGATTGTTTGTAACGTACCAACAACGGTTCGTTGCTCTGTCGTTGTTGCCCATTCGATGACTGCCACAGGCGTCTCGCCATCTTTACCATGACGTTGTAGTTGTTCACAAATATAAGCGATGTTTGCCATCCCCATATAAAATACGATCGTATCTGTTGCCTCGCTTAATGCGTCCCAGCGAATGCGATCACGTTCCCCGCTCTGATGTCCTGCAATAAACGTCACCCCTCCAGCATAATTGCGATGCGTCACAGGAATGCCAGCATATGCCGGAGCAGCGACGCCAGCTGTCACACCTGGGACGATTTCATACGGAATGCCGTATGCGCGTAAATGCTCCGCCTCTTCCCCGCCGCGACCGAACATAAACGGATCGCCGCCTTTTAAACGGACGACCGTCTTTCCTTGCAACGCATGTTCAACAAGCCATTGATGAATTTGTTGCTGAATGTTCCCATGCTTTCTCGGCTCTTTGCCGCAATATAAAAGCGTTGTTCCTTCTTTTGCGTAAGTCAACAGCTGTGAACTCACGAGCCGATCGTAAATAATGACATCCGCCTTTTCAATACATTCACGTCCGTATACAGTAATGAGCTTCGGATCCCCTGGACCTGCCCCAACAATATATACTTTTCCTTTATTCATCATGATCGCTCCCTGTCGCTACGTTTGCTGATGAAAATGTCGCCATATGAAGCATCGCCAGCGCCATATTGACAATCGGAAAGGCCACCGTCGCTCCACTTCCTTCTCCAAGACGCATACGTAAATCAAGAAGCGGCTCTTTATGTAACAACTCAAGAGCGATGCGATGACCCGGTTCTTGCGACCGATGCCCCGCAATCATATAATGAACGACCCGCTCATCCAGTCGTTCGGCGATTAACGCCGCGACGGTACAAATAAAGCCATCAAGCAAAATCGGAATGCGTCGCTCTGCGGCTGCGATCATCGCTCCTGCCATCGCCGCAATTTCAAACCCTCCGATTTTTGTCAATAAATCGATGGCATCAGACGCACTCGGCTTATGTTTTGCAAGGGCACGTTCAATCACGTCTCGCTTACGTTTCAATGCTTCATCACGAACACCGGTTCCTTTGCCGACAAGTTCAGCCACGTTGCGGCCGCTTATCGCTGCTAACAGAGCGCTAGCTGTCGTCGTATTGCCGATCCCCATTTCCCCAACGATCAAACAGCGGATGCCGTAATCAATCATAGCATTTGCTTGGCGATATCCTGCTTGCACTGCTCGCTCCGCCTCTTCTTTCGTCATCGCTTCCTCATCGGCAAAATTGTTCGTTCCATATGCTACCTTTTCGTCGATGACACGTTCTTCATGAATATCAGTTGCCACGCCAACATCGACAACTGAAAATATGGCGCCAATTTGTTTGCTAAATACGTTAATGGCAGCTCCGCCACGCACAAAATTGAGCACCATTTGTGCGGTAACTTCTTGCGGATACGCAGACACCCCTTCTTTCGCAATACCATGATCGGCCGCAAACACGAGCACGCCCGGCGGCGTCACGTTCGGAAAACGCTCCCCTGTCATTTTCGCAATGTCAATTGCTAGCTCTTCAAGTCGTCCAAGGCTTCCACGCGGTTTCGTTAGTTGATCAATATAGTTGCGTACTTCTTCCCCAATTTGTTCATAAAGCATGATTGTCTCCCCCTTGAAATTCCATCATTTTTCGTTCAATTGTTGTCACATTGACGCTCGCTTCGACGCAATTAGCTAGTTCATCAAATGCCTGCATGCGCAATTGTCGATAAAGAGCTCGTGTAGGAAGTGACGGAAGTTGTTTTTTTCTCCGCACGTCGTTTAATAAATGATGGCGAAACGCATCGTTATGAAATAGATCGTGCATATATGTTCCAATAATGCGTTCATCTTTCGTTTTACAGCCGTCTGTTTTTCCATTGAGCGAAATAAGCGGCGCACCGCTTTTTACGATCGAACGTCCCATATGAATTTCATACCCACTCACATGAAACGTTTCGCGTTGAAACGTCAATATCCCTTCACATAACACCGTCGTTTTTTCACAAGCGAGCGTCGTTTCAATCGGCAGCAAATTTAATCCCTCTATCTCATCGAGTGACGTTTCGACATGAAACGGATCTTTTATACGTTCTCCAAGCATTTGATAGCCACCGCAAATACCGATCATGATCGTATCGCTTCGTTCATATAAACGGCGGATCGCTACAAATAATCCTGTTTCTTTTAAAAACTGCACATCTTCAATCGTATTTTTACTGCCCGGCAAAATAAGTATATCTGGCTCACCTAACAACGACGCGTCCGTCACAAACCGCACCGAACAGTCCGGCTCGGCAAAAAACGGATCGATATCAGTAAAGTTAGACATGCGCGGATATTGAATGACCGCTACATCGATCGCTTTCGTATCATCTTTTTTTGTCGCATAACGAGAAAGTGTCACAGAATCTTCCGCATCGATGCGCAAATGCACATATGGAACGACGCCAAGCACCGGCACGCCTGTATATTGCTCGAACCAACGCAATCCCGGCTGAAGAAGCGCAACATCGCCACGAAATTTATTAATGATCACCCCGATGACACGTTTCCGATCACACTCATCTAACAACTGCAATGTGCCAACTAAACTCGCAAACACTCCTCCGCGCTCAATATCACCAATTAAGACAACGGGAGCATTCGCCATGCGTGCCACGCGCATATTTACAAGCTCACGATCGTTCAAATTTACTTCCGCAGGGCTTCCCGCTCCTTCAATGACTAGTCGATCGTATTGTTTCATTAATACATCGAGCGACTGTTGAATAATGTTCAGTCCCGTATGAAAAAACTCGGTTCGATAAGCACCCGCTTGCATGTTTTTGTACGGTTTTCCATGTACAACAATTTGCGCTTCTTGATCGCGGCTCGGCTTAATTAAAATTGGATTCATATACGTCGTCGCTAACACGCCTGCCGCTTCCGCCTGCACTCCTTGCGCGCGTCCGATTTCTTTTCCGTCAATCGTTACGTATGAATTAAGTGACATATTTTGCGACTTAAACGGTGCCGTTTTCCAACCTTTGCGGGCAAATATGCGACAAAAAGCTGTCGCGATCACACTTTTCCCCGCATCTGAATGCGTTCCTTGAAACATAATCGGCAGCGCTTTACGCATCGCCTTTCACCTCGCAGCACGCCTTCAACCACCGCTCAACAAGCAAAGGGTTCGACGGAAAATAAAAATGAATGTAACCAGCGACTAACCGCTGATCCATATATCCGTCTCGTTTACATCCGCGCAGCCCTTTCGCTTCATATGAAAATTTTTCTTCTTCGCGTCGAATAAACGTTGAATAATGAAATTCATGTCCTTTCGCTTCATCTTGTTCAAACAAAAAGTTTCCTTCCATTCCTGTCACTTCGCGATATCCGAGCGCCACAAGCTTTCGATGCATACACACGTGCCCCGGAATGACGCCGACCATCTCGTAATATTGCCCGTCAGTCGTTTCGATGCCTTCTGTTAAATACATAAATCCACCGCACTCGGCAAGCGTCGGTAAACCGCGCTGAATGGCTTCGGCAACCGATCGTTTCACTTTTTCGTGACGCGCAAGCTCCGCGGCAAATTCCTCTGGAAAACCTCCGCCAATGTACAATCCGTGCACATCGTTCGGCACACATTCACCGGCAAGCGGAGAAAAATAAACGAGCGTTGCCCCATACGCCTGAAGCATTTCTAAATTTTCTTCGTAATAAAAATGAAACGCTGCATCTTTTGCGACAGCCACGCGCACATCGTACGTTTGTTTTGGTGTAAAAAACGGCTCGCTATGAAGGACGGTCGTTTCCGCTAGTTTCCATATAGCATCTAAATCGACCGTTTGATCGATGCGCTCACCAAGCCGTTCAAAAAACGGTTGAAGCTCTCCACGTTCCACAGATGGAACAAGCCCTAAATGACGCTCTGGAATCGTCAAATCGCTTTCTTTTAACAAATAGCCAACGACAGGAATACCGCATTGTTGTTCAATCGCTTCTTTGACGAGGCGAAAATGCCCTTCGCTCCCAACGCGATTCGCAATAACTCCAACAATGCGAACTCGTTTATCAAACAGTTGAAATCCGCGCACAACTGCCGCAGCGCTACGCGCCATGCCTGAACAGTCGACAACTAACAAGACAGGGCTTTCGGTGATCATGCTAATTTCTGCAGTGGATCCTTCATTTGTCGTTGCTCGCTTCCCGTCAAATAACCCCATCACCCCTTCAATAATCGACAAATGCGCTCCTTCGCTCCCATGGCTACATACGTGGCGCACAATTTGTTCATTCCCCATCCAACTATCTAAGTTGCGCGAACGTCTTCCTGTTACCGCGGTATGATACGTCGGATCAATATAATCTGGCCCACATTTAAACCCTTGAACAACATATCCTTTTTGTTTAAACGCACTCATTAAACCGAGTGTGATCGTCGTCTTTCCAACACCGCTCCCCGTTCCTGCAACGACAATTCTCCTCATTTCCGTTCCTCCCAAAGTGCAACAGAAATCGTTACATTTCCGCTCTTTTTTTTCGTTAACACAAGCTTATTTTGTCCGCTATATCGCTTCGCTGCAGGTTCGCTCACCCCATATGCTCCCGTGTAGCGGAATACCGTTTCCGAAGGCTCATCGATCGGAACAGTGTTTAACTGCTCAGGCGTGTAAAAAATAAGCGGCCATTGATATTTATTTGCGACAGCTAACAACCCTTCTTCATCTTTTTTTAAATCGATCGTGCATAACGCTTTGACACTTTTCATTGAAAAACGAAGCTGTTGTAGCGTTTCATCAATGACGTGTTCAATTTCTTCTGCGCTCGTCCCACGATTACAGCCGATACCAATGACAATCACTTTTGGACGATATAACACCCCGTTTTGTAAAATCGCTTCTTCCTCTTTTTCGAGCAAGCGATGCGTGACAATAAGCGCCGCATCCGGCTTCGCTTCAAGCGCCTCAGCAATCGAATCATATTGCCGAATGTTTGATGGAATCGGCGTATCATACGTCCACCAATTTCGCTCTCCCGATTCTTGTACAATCGCGACATGTTGCTCATTGACAACCGCAGCGCTCACAGGCGTCAAATTGTTTTCATTTTCCCATTCCCATCCGAACGAGCGACCGAATAAGTCAACCGCAATCGTTTGCTGCACATCGGATGCTGTCGTAATGACCGGACGAGCGTCAAGCAAATTCGCCACTTTTTTTGTCAGCTCATTGGCTCCTCCTAAATGACCAGATAATACACTAATGACATGTTCTGCTTTATCATCAATCACAACAACAGCAGGATCTGTTTTTTTGTCTTTTAGCAACGGAGCAATCATTCGTACGACGGCACCGAGTGAAATGATGAGAATCAGCCCGCGATACGTTGAAAACAATTGCGGCAACAACAATCGAACATTTCCTGAAAATAAATGAATTCCTTTCTCGTGTTCGTCCCCTTTCGCAAATTTATCCGTATAATAAATGTGCGCATGCGGAAGTTGATCGTATAGCTTTCTCGCAATATGTACCCCGTGTTTTGTAATGGCGACAACAGCATACATCTCACTTCCCTCCCTTGCGATAGCCGTGAGTAAATGTTTCATCGTACAATTTCGAGCGATACGATTCATCTAGTTCATTCGAAAGCGCCCATCCCGCTAAAATAAGAGCGTGTTGGCGAATGCCGTGACGCTGCATATCTTCATGAAGCATACCAACCGTTGTGCGTACAATTTTTTCGTCTGGCCACGTCGCCTTATACACAACAACGACAGGCGTTCGATCGCTCCATCCCGCTTCAAGAAGAGCAGCAGTTATTTTTTTCGTTAACGTCGCGCTTAAAAATAGGGCAATCGTACAATGATGTTTAGCAAGAGAAGCGAGCTGTTCTTTTTCTGGTACAGGCGTTCTTCCTTCTGCACGCGTAAAAATAACCGTTTGCGTTAAGTTCGGCACCGTCAACTCCACTTGCGCCGCAGCGGCAGCAGCAAATGCTGAACTGACTCCTGGTACAATTTCTACGTCGATTCCCTCTTTTTTCAAAAGAGCAATTTGTTCCAACGTCGCTCCATAAATCGACGGATCGCCTGTATGAAGCCGCACGACAACGTGTCCTTTCTTTACTTCTTCACACATAAGCGAAACGATTTGTTGTAAATGCATGCCAGACGTACGAAAAATACGCGCTTCTCTTTTCGCATATGTAAGCAGCTCTTCATTGACGAGTGAATCAGTATAAAAAATCGCATCCGCTCGCTGCAACAACTTCATTCCTCTGACTGTAATTAAATCGCTCGCTCCCGGACCAGCTCCAACAATATATATTTTCACTTTCTCACCACCATCAACGTTAAATATGGCAACGACACATGTTCTAATTGCCCGATGTCCCATAGCACTTCTTCATGTGACGTCACTTTCGTCACAACTGCCGCTTTTTTTGTTAAGTTCATCTCTTTTAAAATCGATAAAAGAAGCGGCATCACTTTCGCGACTTTTAAAAAAATGACACAATCATGCGCTTCGATCGCTTTTTTCATTGCGTCGTAATCATCTCGTGCGGGAACGATCGCAATCGTCTCATCCCCATCAGCTAGCGGTAATTGCAACCGTGCTGCCGCCCCATTGATAGAAGAAACACCGGGAACGATTTCGATCGATACATCTGGATATTTCATTTGCATCGTGCGCATAAAATGAATACACGTGCTATACAAAAGCGGATCTCCTTCCGTCACGAATGCAACATGTTTTCCTTGGCGCAAATGTTCCCATACATCATTTACCGTTTCATCCCATTTTTCGCGCAGCACGTTTTCATCTTTTGTCATCGGAAAAACGAGGCCAAGCATATGCTTTTCGGATGGGGAAAAGTATGCCTCTACAATTTGTTGCGCATAACTTTTACTGCCGTTTGTCTTTTTCGGATAGGCAATGACATCTGCTTCTTTTAAACGCCGAAACGCTTTTACCGTCAATAGTTCAGGATCGCCCGGACCAACGCCTATGCCATATAACTTACCGATCATTTTTTTCATCCTTTCGTGCTGAAATAATATAAATTGGATTTAACGCATCAAAACGTGTCAATTGTAAAATCGGTTTGCTTCGTGAAAATTGGGCAAGCAAAATATCGGCATGATACCCATATTGCCGAAACGCTTCCATCGCTTCATATAGCGTTTCAATCGTCACCGCATTCACGACGATGCGTCCCCCTTGTTTTAACCGTGCGCAACAAACCGCAACAATATCCCGTAAACTTCCTGATGTCCCTCCAATAAAGACGGCATCTGGATCAGGAAACTGTTCTAAATGTTCTGGCGCTCGACCGTGAACAAGTGTAAAATCCGCACGAAACTTTTTCATATTTTTCTGACATATTTCTATGTCATGAGCGTTTTTCTCAATCGCAAATATGGCTCCTTCACGAGCCATTTTTGCTGCTTCAATCGCTACCGATCCTGTACACGTCCCGATATCCCACACGACGCTTTTTTCATGAAGGCAAAGCGCTTGCAAGCTTAAGACGCGAACTTCTTTTTTCGTAATAAGCCCTTTTTCTGGTTTCCGCTGAAAAAACTCTTCATCCTCTATACCAAACGTCCAACTCGGTCCTTTATGGACACGTCGTAAAACAACAATATTTAAGGAAGCGAACATACCATCTTTCATCTCTTCTAACGTCATAAATCGACAACGTTCGTTTTCTCCCCCAAGGTTCTCCCCAACAAACGCCTCATATTCTGTCATCCCATATTCTAAAAGATATGAAGCAATCGCACGTGGATCGTTCGTTTCATCTGTTAAAATGGCTACTTTTTCTTTTCCATCTATACGCTGAGCAAGCCCTTTCATCGAACGTCCATGCAAACTAACGACATATGCATCGTGCCAGCTTTCCCCCATTTTCGCAAACGCCCATTGGAGCGAACTAACAGAGGGGTATACTTCAATCGGAACTTTTTTCGCTAAATAGCTACCGATCCCGTAAAATAGCGGATCACCGGATGCTAAAATGACCGTTTTTTTCGGCTCGTTTACAAGTGTGGCTAAAAGCGATGATAAGTTGCTTCGAATGACGATTTTTTCCCCTTTGTAGTGCGGAAAAAAAGATAGGTGCCTTTCTCCGCCAACGAGCCGCTCGCTTTCATGAATCCATTGTTCATACAGCGAAGGAAGAGAATCTGTTCCATCAGCTCCAATTCCGATTAATTTCATTCGCTCCATCGTTTCGCACCGCCCTTCCTAACCGTTGTCCTTTTAATGTATAAAGTGTCGTTTCAACGATCATTCCTCCATTCACTTCCCGCAACGCATGTTGACAACAATAATCACATAACAAATCGAAAAACGATAAATATCCTGCTTCGTACATCATATCTCCAACTTGTGACGCGGTATTCGCTTGTTTCACCGCTTCAACGAGGGGTATCGGAGCACCTGCTTGCTTCGCAACATCTGCTAAAAACTGAAAGTCAACAGGCGCACTTTTGGAATGAACCATCATGATGCCTTGGGCGACTTTTGAAAATTTCCCCATCATCCCAACGAGCGACACCGTTTGAATCCCAAGCCTTTTGCATTGTTTCAACGTAAATCCAACAAAATCGCCCATTTCAATAAATGCTTCTTCTTTCAAATGAGGATATTGTTTCATCGCATACGTTTCGCTTCTTCCACCTGTCGTGACAACAACGTGATCACAGCCGCAAGCCACCGCCACTTCGAGCGCGCGTACAATACTTGCTCGATACGCGGACGTGGAAAACGGAACGACGATGCCACGAGTTCCTAAAATAGAAATGCCACCAACGATCCCAAGGCGCGCGTTTAACGTTTTTTTCGCTATTTCCTCTCCATTTGGAACAGAAATGATAATGCGTACTCCACATGTTAAACGATGCTCGGTCAGTAAATGACGGGCGACGTCCGTCATCATTTGACGCGGTACGGGATTGATCGCTGCTTCGCCAACTGGAATAGGCAATCCCGGTTTCGTTGCTCTTCCGACTCCTTCTCCTCCGTCAATATGAATTCCTTCTTCCGTCCAGCAAACCGTCGCAACAATAGAAGCACCGTGCGTCACATCAGGATCGTCTCCCCCGTCTTTCACCACGGTCGCGCTCGCTCGATCTTTCTCAATTTCACAAGAAACGATCGGAAAAGTGACTTCTCGCCCGATCGGCAACATAATTGTCGCTTCTGTTTGTTTCCTTCCAGTAATAAGCGCACATAACGCCGCTTTTGTCGCGGCCGTTGCACATGCGCCAGTTGTATATCCTTCGCGCAATTTTTCTTTCTCCATACTTATTCCCGCTCCGCTAAAATAGACAAGGCATTTAAAGCGGCAACCGTAACCGTGCTCCCCCCTTTTCGTCCAACGTTCGTAATAAACGGCACGTCAAGCTTTGCTAATTCCTCTTTCGATTCCGCTGCCGAAACAAAGCCGACCGGTAAACCGATAATGAGCCCTGGGCGCGCTTCACCTTCTTTCACAAGGCGAATAAGCTCAAGAAGCGCTGTCGGCGCATTCCCGATCGCAAATATCCCTCCATCCGCCTCCTTTACTGCTTTGCGCATCGCAACAATCGCGCGCGTCGTGTTTAATCGCTTCGCCTCTTTCATGACATCATCATCAGAAATATACACGTGCACACTCCCACCATATTTTTCAAGACGCGCTTTATTAATTCCAACTTGCACCATTTGTACATCAGCGACGACTTTTTTTCCTGCGCGAATCGCTGAAATGCCCGCTTCAATCGCACGTGGATGAAACAATAAACTTTTCCCTAATTCAAAATCGGCGCTCGCATGAATGACGCGCTGAACAACCGCATATTGTTCGTTTGAAAACGAGTGTTCTCCTATTTCTTCATCAATGATTTGGAAGCTCTTTTGTTCAATTTGTTCTGGTTGCACAGTTACCGGGCGAAACGTTGTTCGAAAATCCATTTATTTTTCTCCTTTCATTTTTATTTCCCCCAACGCGCGAATGACGTCAGAAAACTCATGATAAACGACAGGATAAGAAAGTTTCGGACGGCGAATAACGACCGTTTCAATGCCAAGTTCTTGGGCTGCAGCAATTTTTTCATCGACAAATCCCACTCGTCCACTTTCTTTCGTCACAAGAAGCGTCACACCGAAATGTTGCATCAAAGCGATATCTAATTGTTTCGTAAATGGACCTTGCATCGCGATAATGTTTTCTTGCGGAAAGCGCAATCGTTCACACAATTCCATGTTGTCTTTTCGCGGCAACATGCGGGCAATTAAACGAACATCAGGAAGCGGAAGCAACATATCAGCAAAAATCGGCAACGTTTTACTGCCCGTCGTCAACATCACTACCCCTTTTTTATTTGCAGCATACTGTGCTGCTGCTTCATAACTATCAACAAATGTGACGCGATCGTACGTAATGACGCTTTCTTTTCGTTCATACCGAATATACGGGACATTTGCTTCTTCTGCTGCTTTCATCGCTTGACGCGACGCTTCTTCTGCAAACGGATGGCTCGCATCAACAATCGCTGTCACTCTATGTTGCTGGATAAGCTGAACCATTTCACACGCTGTTAAACGCCCGACATGCGCATGCAATCCAACATGTGCCATTTGTTCTGCTGCATGCTCTGTCACAACTGTTGCAAACACATCGTATCCAGCATCGCGAATCGCTAAAGCCAATTGACGTGCATCACTCGTTCCAGATAACATCATAATCATTCGTTTCACCTCAATGGTCGTGATGATGGTGGTGATGATGATGTTCAGCGACATGAATGCGATATTGACACGTATCGCAATTCATTTGCACGGAATCACTCATTGCTTCTTGTAACCGATCGAGCACAATCGTCTGTAGCGACGGATGAAAACCGAAATAATGCCCAAGTATAAACGAAATGTGCGGATACGCGCTTTGAAACTCGGAAACTTTCTTTTCTAATCGCTTAATGAGCACGCCTGTAAATAAAAAGTAAGGTAAAACAACGATTTTTTTTGCACCGAGCTTGACACATCTTACGACTGCCTCATCTAATGACGGATTTGTGACGCCCATAAACGCAGGTTCAACGATCGCCTGTTTATTTCGCTCCCAAAATAAACGGGCAATTTTATATAAATCGCTATTGGCATCTGGATCGCTCCCGCCGCGCCCAAGCAAAATGATCGCTGTATGCTCATCTAAAACAACCTCTGCTTCTTTTAAACGATCTTGTAAAATCGTAAACGTTGCATCGTGAATGCCAAGCGGTCGTCCATACGTAAACGAAACATGCGGATAGCGTTGTTTCGCTTCGTCAATGGCTGCTGGAATATGTAATTTCGAATGACCAGCTGGTAACAAAATAATTGGAATGATGATGACATCTTTCGCTCCCTGTTCCACACAATGGGCAATGCCGTCAATGACCGATGGAACACCAAACTCTAAAAAACATGTATGCACATAAAACGTTTCATCGATTTGCGGACGGATCGTTTGTACAAACTGGCGAACTTGTTCGTTCCCTTCTTCATCACGGCTTCCGTGTCCAACAAATAAAACAGCTTTCATCTTTTTCACTCCCCACATGCAGCCGACTCTACTTTCATTGTTTGTCCGTAAACAAAGCCACCGACTTCCCTTTTTCGTTCAAAAAATTTATGAAAACGTTCGTTTGCATATCCTTCTTCTTTGTATTGCTCAATAATACGTGCAATCGTGGCAACAATGTCATCAGGGTGAATTCCTTCAGCAACAAGCTGACCCGGATGAGCGTTTCTTCCCACTGTTTTTCCTCCTAAAAATAAATCAAATGCCCCTTTTCGATAAACGACGCCAATATCTTCATTTACTGCACCGTAACACGCCATACCGCACCCATTAAATCCGAGACGTAACTCTTTCGGCAAAGACGTCCCACCAAATTGCTTGTACAACTGTTCAGCATAAGGAATAGCATCTTTTTTCTCCCCGTCGCAAAAATCGCACGCTTTCATCACAAGCACATCTCCCACTGGCGCAACCGTTAATCCTGCTGCTAAAAAAGATGCAATGACTTCATCCGGCCTCTCTGTTTCCATTGTCACCTTCAAATAATGATCAGGAGTATACACAATCGTCCCTCGTTCCCCAACGATGCGTGCAATGTTCGTCATTTGTTGTGGTGTCAACGTTTTGTTTGCCACTCCCGGACTAACCGCTACTTCTAACCGTTCCATCTTTTTTGGAGACGTCACTTTTTCATATGCTTCTTCCGCTAATGTGCGCACGTTCGCGAGCGCCCACGGTTCCGCTTCTGGCCGTAACCGTTCATGCGGCTTTAACGGTTGGACAGCGCTTGATAGCGTATATTTTCGCTCGTAACCGCGCGGGGTAATCATCAAACCATCATGAACGAATGTAGAAGAGTTTCCGATAATAACAGTCGTTAGCATACCAATCTCATGTTGTAACATATCTCCTAAATTTGTAATGACGACATGTTGCCGCTCGCGATACGCGCTTTTAACAAGTCCAACTGGCGTATTTGGCGAGCGATACGTTAATAAAATGCGCTGCGCCTCAACGATTTGTTGCGTACGGCGGCCACTTTTTGGATTGTATAGCGCAATGACAAAATCCGCTGCGGCAGCCGCTTCAATTCTTTTCGCAATCATATGCCACGGAGTTAAATGGTCGCTTAAGCTAATCGTACATGCATCGTGCATAATCGGCGCCCCTAACAAAGCAGCGCAAGAATGAATCGCTGAAATACCTGGAATAATTTCCACCCCTACTCCTGTTTCTTTTTTCCATCCTTTTTCAATTAACACTTCATAAACGAGTCCCGCCATCCCATAAAGTCCAGCATCTCCGCTTGAAATGACAGCTACCTTTTTGCCGCGCTCCGCTTGCTTGATCGCCTCTTGGGCTCTTCCTACTTCTTCCGTCATTCCGGTACAAATGACTTCTTTTCCATGAATGAGATCCTTCACTAAATCAACATACGTTTTGTAGCCGACAATGACATCGCTTTCCTCTATCGCTTCACGCGCCCGTTTTGTCATATGATCCACACTTCCCGGTCCAAAGCCAACAACAAACAATTTTCCCGCCATACATTTTCACCCCTTTTTCCATCGTTCAATCCATTGTGCGAATTGTTGTTCAGTATACGTTTTCTTTTCATGCTCCCATATGCGTAAAAGAAGCGGCAATGGGAAATGAAGTTCACGAAATATATTCGTTTGCGTAAATACAAAGGCGGGTGTTCCGTGCAAAACGATGCGCCCATCATGCATGACAAACACTTCGTCCGCCCACTGCCAAACAAAATCGAGATCATGTGTAATAACGACAAGCGTCGTACCTGCTTCGTGCAACTCATTTAATTTACTGATTAAGCGCTCGCTTTGCAAACCGTCTAAATAAGCAGAAGGCTCATCGACAATAAGTAAGCGAGGTTGCGGAGCCATAGCTACCGCAAGCGATAACCATTTTTTTTGTCCAAGACTTAAGTGGTGAATCGGTATATCTCTCCATCGATGAAGTGAAAACTGCTCCATCACTTCATCCATCCGCTCACGATTTGATTCCAAACTAATCGCCAGTTCTTCTTCAATGGTCGGAGCTAAAAATTGGTGTTCTGGGTTTTGAAAAACGACGCCGACATGTTGTCGTAACTCGCGCCTTAACCGCCGATCTTCTACCTTTTTTCCTTCCCAATACACGTCTCCTCTCGTCGGACGGTAAATGCCGTTTGCATGAAGGAGCCATGTCGTTTTTCCACAACCATTTTTCCCAATTAACGCATATTTTTTCCCACGCTCAATCGTAAGCGATACACCTTTTAGCACATATGCGCCGTTTTGGTACGTATAATGAACATCATGAAACGTTAACATATAAGCCCTCCATCATAAGTAAAACAACGAGCCACACACATGTTTCGATCACATATTTTCGCGGCAATTGTTCGTCCGCACAAATCGGAAAAACAAATGATGCGTTCCTCGCCTCTTGTGCAATGATCGTTGCTTCATAGTCGCGCATCGTTTGGCGAAACAGTTGTGCAACGGCAAGTGAGGCGAGGCGCCAACTTCGTTCGCCATTTTTTATTCGCACCGTCATAAACAAATGCATCGCTGCTTTTTCTAACACAAAAATGAAGCGATACGTCAACAACAATAGCTCAATAAATGCTTTCGGGACGTGCCATTTGCTTAATGCATGAGCAATGCGAAAAAACGGCGTTGTGATCGCGAGAAAAAAGAGAGTAAACGAACTTGCCAATGCCCTCAAGCAAATCGTCGCCACTTCCGCCATATTTTCACCGACAAAGTGAATCGTTCGATCAACGGTAAAAAGAAGTGGAACACAGCTTCCGATCATGATAAGAACTATAACAATAAAAAAGTGAACACAAACACGCCAAGGTAAGCGCGCATGATAAAGAAGCCAGACGAATAGCCAAACGATAATGATACAGCGAACGACATTCGTTCCACATAACGCCCATATGAGCAACATACACGTAAGCATCAATTTAAATGTGACATTTAATTTAGCAAGCTTGTTTCGATAAGCCCATTCGTCAAGCCAACTAACCATTTCGCTTTCGCCCTTTATATAGCCCGATAATATATCCAATCACTCCAGCACCGAGCGCTGCTTGTACCGAAAATAGCAACGTCTCTACCTCACCGCCTGGCGGCTCAAATAAAACATGAAACCACGGTTCATAATGCGGAGCGGTTTGTTGAATCATTTCTTCCGCAAGCGTATCAGTCCCAGCGAACTCCGTATTTTTCACAATAAATAGCGGCAACACGATCAACAATGCAGCAATGAACACCAATATACGATTGCTCATTTAAAAAACACTCCCCTTTCCTCTAACACGTCTAACTCTCGCTTCGAGTACGTATGCAAAAAGTTCCATATGACGACGGTAATAAGCCCCTCCGTGATCGCAAGCGGTACTTGTGTCACCGCAAAAATGGAAGCGAATTTTAAAAATGCGCCCCATACGCCGCTTGTCACATCTGGAAATGCTAGGGCGAGTTGAAACGACGTCATGACGTATGTCGCCAAATCAGTCATCATCGCCGCTAAAAAGACGGAAATGCGCAGCGATATTCCACACTTTTTACATAGAACGAACAAGCCATACGCAACAAGCGGACCAACGACAGCCATGGAAAAAGCATTCGCCCCAAGCGTCGTCAACCCCCCATGCGCAAGCAAAAGCGCTTGAAACAATAACACTGCTGTACCAATGACCGTCATAATAAACGGTCCAAATAAAAGCGCTCCAAATCCTGTCCCGGTCGGATGCGAGCTACTTCCCGTCACCGATGGAATTTTTAATGCCGAGAGAACAAATGTAAACGCCGTCGCAAGCGCAAGAAGTAGTTTCACCTCTGGCTTTTGTTTCATTAAATGTGAAACATGGCGTATGCCGACAAAGAAAAATGGCAAGAAGAGCAACCACCAAACGAGCGCCCAACGCCAAGGTAAAAATCCTTCCATAATATGCATCGCATATGCAGATGGAGAAAGGGCAAAAAGAATGTATATCGCGATACAAACCGTCATCCACCATGTTTTTTTTCTCACTTTTCTTTCCCCCTCGTCGCCTGACTATATTTCGGCATTTTAAAACTTTCATCATATGTGTACGTCACATAATCACATAACATGTCGCCATCACGTACGTGTTTTCGGACAATGTCCCGCGCAACGCGCTCATCGATCGTACGATACCAAACACCTTCTGGATACACGATGACAACACACGCATCTTCGCAGCGACCGTTGCACCTCGTCCTCGTCGTATGTACGTAAGCATGTATTTGAAGTTGATCAATTTCATCGCGAATCGCTTGCGTCACCTCCTCTCCCCCCTTTCGCATGCAGCTTGCTCCATTGCAAATAAGTATATGATGTTTCGTTCCTTGCAAATTCCAAGTCGCCATATATGTCGCTCCTTTTTTCAAAATAAAAAAAGCACCTCTAGGCAGAGGTGCAGAAAAAACGAAAGATTCAAAAAATAAGATATAATCTATCTAAGCATACATCATCGCTATAACATCCATCGTTCCCGCACGTCTACCTATATTCCCGTAGGCAGCCGACGTATCGCAAGCAGGCAGGTCTCCTGGCTTAGGTTCATCATTTCGTTGCGCCTTCCCAAAAAATCAGTGGCACGTTGCAACGAAACTCCCCATCACAGTGGCGGGTACCGCGACGGCTTTGCACCGTTCTTCCCTTTTCAGCATACGTTTGTATGCACCGTACTTGCTCATCGTATATACGTTTTCAAAGAACATGATGTTAATCATATGATACACCATTTTTTTCTTCCCGCCTAGCCTGTTTACAAAAAAACACCTTCTTATTCAGAAGGCGCTTTGTAGTAATCGCACGAAAATCGTTTTACGAGCGTATGTGGAATGATAATTCGTTTAATTGGCTCGTTCGGATTTTCGATTTGTTGTATTAAATTTCTTGCCGCTTCAAAGCCAAGTTGGAAAATGTTAATGTCTACTGACGTTAGCGGCGGACGAGAAATTTCCGATAAAAGCACGTTGTTAAAGCTGACGATCGATAAATCTGTTGGCACGCTTAAGCCCATTTCTGCAAGCGTATTTAATACACCGAGCGCCATTAAATCGTCGGCGACAACGAGCGCAGTTGGCGGCTCAGCAAGTGAAAGGAGCTCTTTCATCGCCTCTTGCCCGCCTTCTTTTAAAAATTCTTCATGTACAATGTAATCTTTTCGATACGTCAGCCCTGCCGATTTCAACGCTTTTTCATATCCGCGCAAACGATCCATCGTCACAATGAGATTGACGTTTCCGCCGACAAAAGCGATGCGCTCATGGCCAAGTTCAATTAAATATTCTGTCGCCTCGCGTGCCGCGCGCACGTTATCGTTATCGACATGTGTAATTTCCTCCGCTTTTTTATGCGGTTTCCCGATGACGACAAACGGCACGTCTTCTTTTTGCAAATACGCCATAATTTTATCGTTCGCACGCGAATACAGCAAAATGACCCCATCGACGCGCTTTCCTTGCACCATATGCACAACGCCATCGTAAATTTCCGCTTCCGTTTCCCCCGTCGATAACTGTAACGCATATTGACGATCGTGCACCGCTTTACTGATGCCGCGAATCACTTCTGGGAAAAACGGGTTTTGAAACGCCTTATCCGCTGAACTTGGCATAATTAAACCGATCACTTGCGTCGACTTATTCGCTAAGCTGCGCGCGATAAAATTCGGATGATAGCCAAGCTCTTTCATCGCCTCGCGCACTTTTTTCTTCGTTTTCTCGCTAATGCGCGGGCTATCTGCGATGACGCGCGAAACAGTCGATGGTGCGACATTCGCTCGCTTCGCTACATCTTTAATCGTTACTGTCATAAAAATCCCCCATCTCTTACAAAACAATTGACGCTTCCTCTATCGCCCGTTGTTCACCGTTGACAACGACCGTTGACGGTACGTCTCCAACGAACACGACACGCAACTGCCAAGTTGGTTCGTACGCCCCTTCTGTTTCTACTTCGAAATAAACGGTATCATCCAAAAACGTCGCACGAATATGCATGTGTACATACTCTCCTTTTTCATATGCAAACGTCGTACCGTCATCATCATAAAGCGTATATGTCGATGTCCCTTCCTTCATTGTATACACATATAATGTCAACTGTTCATCCTTAATGAACGTCGATAGCTTCGCTTTAGCGTGAGCAATCATTGCCCCTTCCTTCACATATATCGGTAAACGATCAAGCGGCGCTTCAACGATATACCTTCTTCCACCTTCAAATCGCTCTTTCGTCCAATAATCGATCCAGCGTCCTTCTGGAAAATAAACGATGCGATGTTTCGTATATGGGCGAACGATCGGTGCGACCATCACTTGTTCGCCGATCATAAACTGATCCGATATATTCCATGTTTCTTCATCGTTCGGATATTCCATCATGAGCGGACGCATCATCGGCACACCTGTTTGATTTGCTTCAAAACATAACGTATACAAATGAGGAAGCCATTCATAACGCAATTCAATATATCGTTTAATGATTTGTTCGTATGTTTCCCCAAATGCCCACGGTTCTTGCCGCGCAAAACCGATCGCACAATGGTTGCGAAAATATGGGAAAAAAGCGCCGACTTGCGTCCAGCGAACGAGCAGCTCCCCATTCGTATCATGCGCAAAGCCACCGACATCCGCCCCGCAAAACGCAACAGCGGACACGCCTAAGTTTAAACACATCGGCAACGAAAGCTCAACATGTTCCCAAAAACTGCGGTTATCGCCCGTCCATACCGCCGCATAGCGATGAATGCCGGAAAATCCCGCGCGCGTCAATACAAACGGACGTTTTCCTTTCAATTGCTTTTTCAATCCGTAATATGTCGCCTCTGTCATCATCATGCCATATACGTTATGCACTTGGCGATGCGTTTTCCAGCCATCATGAACAACTTGTTCATCGATCGTTTTCGTCTCGTTAAACACAGACGGCTCATTCATATCGTTCCAAATTCCTTCTATGCCGATGTTTGTATAAAACGAGTGTTGTTCACCCCACCACTTTCGCACTTTTTTCTTTAAAAAGTCTGGGAACACGCTCGTCCCTGGCCAAACGTCTCCTTTGTATAACGTTCCATCTGCATATTTACAAAAATAATCTTTTTGCACTCCATTGCGATACGTTTCGTATTCTGCATCGACTTTCACGCCCGGATCGACAATCGGAACGATATGAACCCCCTGTTCTTTTGCATATTGAACGAGCGATTGCGGATGTGGAAATCGTTTTTGATCAAATGTAAATACGCGATACTCATCCATATAATGAATATCTAAATATACCGCATCAAGTGGAATTTGTTTCGTGCGAAACGTATGAATTAATTCGCGCACTTCTTGTTCTGTTTCATAACTATAACGCGATTGATGATACCCAAGCGCCCATTTCGGCGGGAGCGGCATGCGACCAATGAGGTGCGTATATTGCATTAACACATCTTTCGGATGCGGTCCAGCAAACACATAATAATCGAGCGCTCCCCCATCTGATGTAAACGTATAAAACGATTCATGACGTAAATCAAACGTCGTTTTATACGTATGGTCAAAAAAGATGCCGTGCGCATGTCCGTTTTTTAACACCATCATGTACGGATGTGATTGATATAGCGGATCTGTTTCTAAATTGTGCGGCGCATATACGTCTGTATTCCACATCGTCCATACTGCCCCGCGCTTATTTAATACACCCGTTTTCTCCCCTAAACCGTATACGACATCTGTCGGAGCGAGCGCATGTGTACAACGCATGCGCCCTTTCGCTTCAAAACATACAGGTTGTACGTCGCGAACAAGAAGCGTCCCTTCCTGATCGTATATCGCTAAACGAAACGGACTTCGCTCGATGATGACCGTCAGCTGTTTCGTCTGTAGTGTCCAACCGTTTTCTTCTTCCCGAACGTGCACATCCACTTTTTCTGGCGTTGCGACGACCGCAGGACTGACAGAGACGTACTTTTGATCGAACGGATCGATCGTCACTCGAACGATATCATCACGATAAAAATGTATTTTACCCGATGCTCGCTCGCACGTAAATGCAAATATTTGCTTTTTTCCTTCAATTTTTTGTACATGTCCAATCGGTTGCCATCTTTCCGCTTCATCTGTCTGATCAATCGGCCGAATCGCAAAACTTGTATCTTCTAACATGCTCTCTCCCCCATCATCATTATGCTTTTCGTTTACGTGCGAAGTATAAAAACAGACCAAATGCCGTATATACCGCAAGAAGCGCCGCAATAAACGGAATGTTTAAGCCCGTTTTTGGCGCAAGCACGTAAATTTCCGCCGTTTCGCGATCTAAAATGATGTCGTACTTGCCGTCTTTGCTGCGCACTAAATCTCCCGCCAGCAACCCGCGCAATTCTTTTCCTTGTTCTAGCTCATCGTCGAGCGTCACTTTTTGCGTTTTTGATGTATTGTTAATCGCAATTACCGTCGTTTCCTTTTCATACGTCCGTTTAAACAGAGCCATGCCGTCTTTTTCATAAAGCAATTCAAAATCACCGCGACGAAGCGACGGAAGTTTTTCACGCAATTCCCCGAGCTTTGTCACATAGTCAACGAGCTCTTTATCGGTACGGAAATTCATTAAACGACGGTTATCTGGATCTTCCCCGCCATCAAGCGCAATTTCTGTTCCATAGTACATGATTGGCATGCCCGGCGCTGCAAACAAATACGTCAATCCGAGCTTTAAACGCGTCACCGGATTGATGCGATTTTGCAACGCTAAACGCGTAAACCGAACGGTATCGTGATTATCTAAAAACGTTCCGAGCAAATACGGTCGATCATAAAACGCCGCATTTCGCTTCCATACGTTGTAAAGCGGCTCGATCGATTGATCGACGTTTGAAAAAATGGTTGACGCCTCTTTGTAAAACGGAAAGTCAATTAACGCATCGATGCCATGCTTCCCATATTCCGCGACATAGCGCGGATCGTCATGCCATACTTCTCCAAGAAGGAAAAAGTCTTGTTTCACCGACTTCACTTCTTTTGAAAACTCGTCCCAAAACGATTTTGGTACATGCTTCACCGTATCTAAACGATATCCGTCAACGTCTGTTTCTTTAATCCACCATTTCGCGACATCGAATAAATACGCTTTCACTTCCGGATTTTCTTGCGCTAAATCTGGGAGACCGAACAACCAACCGTTCTCTACTTCTTGTTGATTCGCCCAATTAAAAATGTCTTTTTTCTCATGAAACCAATCTTTTTTCGCCGGATCATTTAGCCACGGATGATTGTAACCTGTATGGTTGACGACGAAATCTAAAATGACTTTCATATCGCGCTTATGCGCCTCTTTCACAAGCCGTTTGAAGTCATCAAGCGTTCCAAAATGCTCTTCTACTTTATAAAAGTCTTCAATCCAATAGCCGTGATATCCGCCTTTTTCGTTCGCAAAAATCGGCGTCAGCCAAATCGCTGTAAAACCCATTCCTTTTATGTAGTCGAGCTTGTCAATAATTCCTTGTAAATCGCCGCCATGGTATGCTTTCGGATCATGCACATTTACATCGTAATCGTTTTTCGGATTCCCGTTATTAAAACGGTCGACCATAATAAAATAAATGCGTTCATCTTGCCACGTTCGCTCCGTTTTCGCACTCGCTGGCGTCGTCACAGACAACAACAAAACAAAAATAAGTAGCGCACGAAATACACGTTTCATTTCATTTCACTCCCCATTCATTCCAAAGCTTCTTATGTTCTTATGTTAATATATCTCTAAATAGTAAGAAAGGAAAGAACCAAAACGATTCTTTCCTTTCGTTTCTCATCCTTTTGTTCCACCTGCCGTTAAGCCAGAGACGAAATACTTTTGGAATGAAAGGAAGAGAATAGCGATCGGCACAGCAATTAATACCGAACCTGCCGCAAACGTTGTAAATTCGCTACCGAACTGCTTCGCCACTAAATCGTACAATCCGACCGCTAGCGTATATTTTTCTTTGCTGCGCAGCAAAACGCTCGCTAAAATGAAATCGCCAAACGGTGCAATAAACGTAAAGAGCGCCACGACCGCAATAATTGGCTTCGCAAGCGGTAAAACGATTTGGAAGAAAATGCGCAAATGCCCGGCTCCGTCAATTTTCGCCGATTCATCAAGCTCTTTCGGAATCGTATCTAAATACCCTTTCATCAGCCACGTATTCATCGGAATGGCACCACCGACGTATACGAGAATTAACCCTAAATGCGTATCAACTAATCCCGTTAAAAGCGCTAAAATGAAAATCGCAATGAGCGCCGCAAAGTTTGGAATCATTTGCAAAATTAAAAACGTCATCAACCCATTTTGGCGTCCAATAAACCGATAACGCGAAAACGAATACGCTGTTAAACTGACTAAAATAACCGAAAAAATCATCGTCAACGTTGAAATTTTTAACGAGTTCCAATACCAAATGAGATAATCGCTTTGTGACGTATCAAATAACTTTTTATAATGAGCGAGCGTGGCGTTGTCTGGAATCATTTTCGAACCGGACAAACTTTGTCCCGGGTTAAACGACGAGCCAACGACCCAAAGAAGCGGATAGACGATAACGATCGTCATCGCCAAAATGACTGCATACGACAACGTCAGCCGAATGAGTTTTTGTCTTTTCATATCCATATTACATCATATCCTCTTCTTTAAATGATTTTGTTCTTCTAAATTGCCATAATGCAACGGATACGACAACGAGTGAAAGCAATAACGTAATTGCCGCTGCTTTCGAATATTGCGCAGATGTCATCGTTAAACGATAAATCCATGAAATTAAAATGTCAGTCGCACCAGCATTTTGCCCGGATACCGCAGGGCCGCCACCATTAAATAAGTAAATGATGTTAAAGTTGTTGAAGTTAAACGTATATTGCGTAATTAAAATTGGCGCTGTCGCATACAACACGAGCGGAAGGGTAATTTTCGTAAACTTTTGCCAGCTTGAAGCGCCATCGACTGTTGCCGCCTCGTACAATTCGTTCGGAATGGCTTGCAATACCCCTGTTGTCATCGCAAAGACGAATGGGAACCCGAGCCACGTTTGAATCAAAATGAGCGCAACTTTCGTCCAAAACGGATCCGTCATCCACTCGATCGGTCCGATGCCTAACGATGCTAAAATCGTTTTATTAATGACCCCGAACGATTCGTTAAACATGCCTGAAAAGACGAGAATTGTCACGAACGCCGGAACAGCCCAAGGTAAAATGAAAATCGTCCGAATGATCGCTTTTCCTTTTAAATCTTTTTGGTTTACGATAATCGCTAAGAAAATACCGAGCGCAATTTGTAACGTCGTTGCCCCAAACGTCCAAACGATCGTCCAAGCGAGGACGTTAATAAACGTTTTTCGCCAAAGATCGAGCTTCACTAAATCAATGAAGTTTTGAAACCCTACCCAGTCAACGAGTTTAGCTGGTGGGGAATGATATAAGTCATAGTTTGTAAACGCCAATAAGACGACGAAAATAATCGGGAAAATGACAACGAATACGAGCAAAATAAAACCTGGCGAAATCATTAAATATGGAAAGCCGTTGTCAACGAGCGCGCGATATTGCTCGCGCAACGAGCTAATTTTCAACCCTAAATCACGCTTTTGCCCATTTTTATAAGCATCGCGCAAGTTAAACGCATAAAAACCGAGCCCAAACACGGAAATAATAACGGCTAAAATTCCTTCAACAAGCAAGAAAATGGAATGGTCACGTCCGACGACTTCACCGAGCGTAAAGATGCCCCACCATCCCATATTTAATAAATCTTTAAAAACGATCAAAAACGAAGCAGCTAAAATGAAAAACGAAATGCC
This sequence comes from Anoxybacillus ayderensis, assembly GCF_000833605.1. Lineage (GTDB taxonomy): Bacteria > Bacillota > Bacilli > Bacillales > Anoxybacillaceae > Anoxybacillus > Anoxybacillus ayderensis. Next base: position 93,823 of record NZ_JXTG01000003.1, read on the forward strand.
TTTGACGTATTGACGATTATATAGTTGTCCAAATCCCGGAATGAGCGATAAACCGAGGGCAATTTTCCGATGATTTGATTGATACATTGGTGTTTCCATTGATTTTGTCTCCTTTCTAAAACGATGGCGAGGAGCGCACTTGAATGTGAATAAGTAAACAAAAAAAAGAAAGTTGAAGCAGTACCTCTACAAGAGAGGTACCGCTCGTTACTTACTTGCTTGGATGGTTCGTTTCAATGTTCGTTTTAATTGTTTTTACAGCTTCATCAAGCGCTTGTTTTGGCTCTGCTTTTTGGTTTGCAACAAGTTGAAGCGCTGTCGCCATTGGTCCCCATACTTCTGCCATTTCAGGAATGTTTGGCATCGGAATCGCATATTGAGATTGGATCGCAACAGCTTTTGCTCCTTCATCTTCTGCGATTAACGGATCGTTAATGAGCGACTTCACTGGCGGAATTTCGCGCGTTAACTCAAAGCGTTTTTTCGCATTCTCTTCATTTGTAATAAATTCAATAAGTTTTGTTGCCCACTCCGGATGTTTCGAGAAGGCAGATACGTGCCAACCTTTTACACCCATAAACGTTTTTACAGGCTCACCGTTTGGCAATTTTGGCATTGGCGCTACACCGATATCGATGCCTGCATCACGCATACCTTGGAACGCCCACGGACCGTTCATGACAGACGCTGCTTTTCCTTCGTTAAATAAACCGTCCATCGCTGAACCGCCGTTTTCACCGATAATACCTTTCGGGAACAACTCTTTATACCATTTTTGGATATACTCTGTTCCTTTTACTGCCCCTTCGTTATTTAAGCCAATATCGTTGCGATCTAACGCACCGTTATTGTTTTTAAATACGTAACCGCCCATACCCGCGATAACGCCATGTGCGAAATAGAAGTTATCCCAAAGCGCTAAGAAACCGTATTGATCGCCTTTTGTGAACTCTTTTGAGAACTGATACAATTCGTCCATCGTTTCAGGCGCTTTGTCCATTAATTTTTTGTTGTAAATGAATACAGGAGTTTCTACTGCTTTTGGAAGTCCGTATAACTTTCCATCATACATTTGCGCCGCAATTGAAGATTCTGTAAACGTATCTAATACCGCTTGATCGACGTTAATTTCGCGAATTAATCCTTCCGTCACGAGCTGACCGATTTGGTCATGTGGAACAGTGATGACGTCAGGACCTGTGCCTGCTGGACCATCTAAACGAAGTTGATCGCGTTGTTTTGTCGCCATTTCAACTTCTTTGTACTCCACTTTAATGCCGTACTTTTCTTCGAACGCTTTAATCGCTGGCTCTAACGCCACCCCACGCTTGACGTCTTCCCAAACGACAAGCTTTTCTGGTTTTGGCGGCATGCCGTCTTCGGATACTTCTGTTTTTCCTTCATTTTCATTTTCTTTTGGCTTTGCCTCATCTTGTGGACCACAACCTGCCATCACACCTGCAAGCAACGCAAGCGATGAAAAAATGGATACCGTCTTTTTCATTTCGACCCCTCCTGTGTTTTAAGCAATACGTACAAACGCTTTCATTTTTTTGCGAAAACGATTGCACAACCTTTATCTTCATTATACAATCATTTTTCGTTTTGACAACTATTTTTTTCATCTTTTTTTGAATGAATGTTGACTTTTTACTGTCTTTCATTTTACGCTTGACATAGGCATTGTATGCGCTTCCTTAAACGGTCGCATCAAGAGCACCTCAATATGTGATAAAAAGCGCAATCGATTGCGCGTGAAATAGAGAGGAGAGAGTGAAACATGTTGAAAGAAGCGATTTACCATCGTCCAAAAGATGCGTTTGCTTATGCATACGATGAGCGAACGTTACATATTCGTTTACGGACAAAAAAAGATGATGTCGATGCCGTCTTTCTTCTTTTCGGCGACCCGTACGTATGGGAAGATGGCGCGTGGCAATTTGATAAGCAACCGATGCAAAAAAGCGGTTGTGACGCCCTATTTGATTATTGGTTTATCGCCATGCAACCACCGTATCGCCGCTTGCGCTACGGATTTGAATTGCACGATGAGGAAAACGTGCTCGTCTATACGGAAAAAGGCTTTTATGACAAAGCGCCAACAGACGATACCGCATACTATTTTTGTTTTCCATTTTTAAACCGCATCGACGTTTTTGACGCACCTAGCTGGGTGAAGGATACAGTATGGTATCAAATTTTCCCTGAACGGTTCGCCAACGGCAATCCGAAATTAAATCCGCCACATACGCTCCCGTGGGGAAGCGTCGATCCGACGACAACGAGCTTTTTTGGCGGCGATTTTGAAGGGATTATCGAACGGTTAGACTATCTTGTCGAGCTCGGCATTAACGGCATTTATTTTACGCCGATTTTTAAAGCCCCGTCGAACCATAAATACGATACGATCGACTATTTTGAAATCGACCCGCAATTTGGCGATAAACAAACGTTTAAACGGCTCGTTGAGGCGTGCCATGAAAAAGGCATTCGCGTCATGCTCGATGCGGTATTTAATCATAGCGGCTATTATTTCGCTCCGTTTCAAGATGTATTAAAAAACGGGGAGTCATCTCGCTATAAAGATTGGTTCCATATTCGTCACTTTCCGCTTCAAACCGAACCAATTCCAAATTACGATACGTTTGCGTTCGTGCCGGAAATGCCGAAGCTAAATACAGAAAACCCGGAAGTGAAGCAATATTTATTAGACGTCGCAACATATTGGATTCGCGAATTTGACATTGACGGATGGCGGTTAGATGTGGCGAATGAAGTCGATCATCAATTTTGGCGCGAGTTTCGCCAAGCGGTAAAAGCGATCAAACCGGACGTGTACATTCTCGGTGAAATTTGGCACGATGCGATGCCGTGGTTACGAGGAGATCAATTTGATGCGGTCATGAACTATCCGTTTACAAACGGGGCGCTGAACTATTTCGCGAAAGGACATGTGTGCGCGAGCGAATTTGCGAACACGATCGTTCACGTATGGCATAACTATCCGCAAAACGTAAACGAAGTTGCCTTTCATTTGCTCGGCAGCCACGACACGCCGCGCATTCTCACGCAATGCGACGAACAAAAAGAAAAAGTGAAACTTATGTTTACGTTCCAACTTTCTTTCAGCGGATCACCATGCATATATTACGGAGACGAAATCGGTCTAACTGGCGGTCAAGACCCGCTTTGCCGAAAATGTATGGTATGGGAAAAGGAAAAGCAAGACCGCGATTTATTTGCGCACGTGCAAACGCTCATTTCATTGCGCAAACAATATCGTGCCTTGCGCTTCGGAGAGTTTCATGTGTTAGAAACAAACGATGAAACGAATCATATCGCTTACGTGAAAACATATGACGACGAAACGATTGTTTGCGTATTAAACAACGGGGAAGCCCCATTGGAATGGACCGTTCCGTTTTCACTTGCTGACAAAACGGTCACAAACCTTTGGACAAACGAGCAAATGACGGAGCAAACGATGACAATCGAGCCGTACGGCTTTCGAATGCTGCTCGTACAAGCTACGTCCGCTGAATAAAGCGACGATATTCGCTTGGTGTCATCCCTTCCATTTTTTTAAATACGCGCGAAAAATACGCGCCATCTTCAAATCCGACTTGTTTTGCGATCGCCGCGACCGTCTCATTCGTCGCGGCTAATTTTTTCTTTGCCATCTTTAGCCGATAATCGTTTACATATTGCAACGCGCTCATGCCGATCGTTTTTTGCATGCAACGCGAAATGTAGTCTGGATGAAGGCGAAGCGCATGAGCGAGATGCCCCATGTCAAACGGCTCTCCGTAATGACGATGAATATACTCCATCGCCGCGGCACATACATGCTCGGCAGCAGACGGAATATGAAGCATTTGTTTTTGCAGTTGAACGATCCATTGAGCGAATAACAACTGTTGCGTTAACGAATGATCCGGCGTTTGTTGCTCGCGGACAATGTGTTGAAGCATCGCCTCCATCCCCGCTTGTTTCAACTTTCCATATTGGGGGATAAACAAGCGATATTGCGCATAATCGACATATGTAGCCTCTCTCTCAATAATATCACCCCATCCGTACGGCTGTTTTTCGACACGATCGTATTTTGGTATTGAAAAATGAATCCAAATAAAATGCGTATCTTCATCGCACGGCTCATGCCCATAATGTTCAAAGCCCGGGCATAAAATGACGTATTCCCCTTCACGGACAACGAACGTTTCATCTTGTTCGGTCATATATAGCGTCCCTTTTTGCACATACAAAAAATCGAATACAGAAAACGTGCGGCGAAAATGTTTCATTCCTTTTCGAAACATCGCCTCGCCCCCTTTAATAAAAACAGGAAACGGCGGAACGGAAAACGATATATACACAAGCCCCCTCCTTTCAGTCGGAAATGTACAAAAGTAATCGTCTTTTTCCCTTTTTTCCATTATAACAATCCATTAAACTAAAAACAGTTTGCAAGTCGGAAATCGTAAAGGAGTTGTCTTCTTTGGCAAAAAAGCTTTCTTTATTTGCGCTCACTTGGCCGATTTTTATTGAATTGACGCTTCATATGTTAACGGGCAACGCCGATACGTTTATGCTTAGCCAATATGCAGATGAAGCGGTTGCTGCGGTCGGGGTAGCGAATCAACTGTTGTTTATGGTCGTTGTCATGTTTGGCTTTATCGCAACAGGAACATCGATTTTAATTGCACAATATGCTGGGGCAAATGATGAAAAAACAGCTTCCTACATCGGAGCTGTTTCCATTTGGGCAAATATGCTATTTGGCGTCGTATTAAGTGTTGCCCTTTGGGCAGGAAGCGACACTCTTCTTCACCTTATGAACGTCCCGAATGAACTTATTGCTGATGCGCGCGCTTATTTGTGGATTGTCGGCGGCTTTTCGTTTGTGCAAGCGCTCATTATGACGCTCGGGGCGATATTGCGCAGCTACGGGTTTACGCGCGACATGATGAACATTACGATCGGGGTTAATATATTAAACATCATTGGAAACTATTTCGTTTTGTTTGGGCCGTTTGGCTTACCTGTATTAGGTGTCGAAGGGGTCGCTTGGTCAACGACGATCAGCCGTATCATCGGTCTTGTCATTGGATTTTTTCTCATCATGAAGCGTCTCCCACATCCGCTTCCGCTTTTGTCAAAAGAGGCGCTTTCATTTGCTTACGTGAAACAACTATTAAAAATCGGCATTCCATCTGCAGGTGAACATGTCGCTTACAATACGTCGCAGCTTGTCATCACCTATTTCATTACGATGCTTGGCACAGAGGCGTTAACGACAAGAGTATATACGCAAAACATCATGATGTTTATTTTTTTATTTAGCGTCGCTATCGGGCAAGGGACGCAAATTATCGTCGGGCATCTCGTTGGGGCGGAACGGTTTCATGAGGCGTATACCCGTTGCTTGCGGAGCTTACGGCTCGCTGTCATCATTTCGTTTGCTGTTGCGGCGTTGTTTTCCGTCTTTTCCGATCAACTGTTTTCCATTTTCACAAGCAACAAACGGATGATTGAAACAGGCGGGACGCTCATTTTGCTTACGATGCTTCTTGAGCCCGGGCGTTCTTTTAATCTCGTCATTATTAACTCTTTACGCGCGGCCGGCGATGTAAAATTTCCTGTCTACATCGGTATCGCATCGATGTGGGGAGTAAGCGTCCCGCTCGCCTATATTCTTGGCATTTCGTTCGATCTCGGTTTAGTCGGCGTCTGGCTTGCCTTTACAGCAGACGAATGGCTGCGCGGTTTGCTCGTCTATTGGCGCTGGAAATCAAACGTATGGCGCACAAAATCGTTCGTCAAAAAGGAAGCGACAGCTTAACGCCAAGCAAATGGTTAGCGACGTTTTGCCCGCTAATGACAACCATTGGCGATCCACCTCTCACGTGGATTGCCCCCAAATATAATGCTGAAATTTCCTTACATTCTTTCGACAGACGTAAATTGAACAAAAAAATACAGAAAAAAAGACAGCCGTTTTTTTAGCTGTCTGTTAACCGAATGTTATAATGCTCAAACCATTCGTGAAATTGAATGAAATACGCTAACAGCTGCGGACCAGACATGAGTTGACCGAACCATGGAATGCGAAACGATTGCCCTTTCGTTTCCACTAATTTCTTTAACTTCTTTCGATCAAACAATTCATATAAAACGGACGAGCGATTCGTTAAAATCGTCTCTAGCCGTTCAGCCACGATGTCCGTATAACGTGGATGATGTGTTTTCGGATACGGACTTTTTTTCCGATACAACACGTCATTTGGTAAAATGCCTTCAAACGCTTTGCGTAAAATTCCTTTTTCACGATTGTTGTACATTTTCATCTCCCACGGAATGTTCCATACATACTCAACGAGGCGATGGTCAGCAAACGGCACGCGCACTTCTAAACTTGCCGCCATACTCATTCGGTCTTTCCGGTCTAACAACGTCGTCATAAACCAAATCATATTTAAATAAAACAGTTCGCGACGGCGCGCTTCTTCCGCACTTTCTCCGTCTGCGTGAGGAACTTCACGAAGCGTTTCTTTATAACGCATATCGGCATACTCATGAAGCGGCAGTTTTTCGCGCCACGTTTCATTGAGAAGATCGAACCGCTCATCTAACGACCGCATCCACGGAAATCCATCTCGCTCAAAATCTTCTTTTCTATGGAACCACGGATACCCCCCAAAAATTTCGTCTGCACATTCACCTGACAAACTAACGACAAATTGTTGCTTGATTTGACGGCAAAACCAAAGAAGCGATGAATCAATATCCGCCATCCCCGGCAAATCACGGGCAACGACTGCCGCTTTTAAATCATCGGCTAATTGTTGTTGAGAAATGACGCACGTATGATGGACGGTTTGAAACGCATCCGACATTTGTTTAATCCATGGTCCGTCACTGTTCGGTTGAAATGCGTTCGCTGTAAAATATTGTTCGTTTTCTTCGTAATCAATGGAATACGTATGAAGTGATCCTTTTCCTTCACGTTCAAACGCCTTCGCAGCAATCGCGGTAATCGCACTCGAATCCACCCCACCCGATAAAAACGTACAAACAGGTACATCGGAAACGAGTTGTCGCGTAATCGCATCGATTAGCAACGTCCGAATATGTTCTACCGTTTCATCAAATGAATGCTCATGCGGTGCGCTTTTTACGTTCCAATATCGCCATTGACGCACGCCGCTTTGTTGAACGATCATCGCATGAGCCGGGCGCAATTCATAAATGGTTCGAAACACGCCATGCCCCGGTGTGCGCGACGGACCGAGCGCTAAAATTTCACATAAACTTTCGCGATCAATTTCAGTGCGAACGTTTGGATGAGCCAAAATCGCTTTTATTTCTGAAGCGAATAAAAACTCCCCTTGTTCATAGCGGTAAAATAACGGTTTGACTCCTAAACGATCGCGCGCTAAAAACAATTGCTTTCGCTCATCGTCCCATACCGCAAACGCAAAAATGCCGTTCAGATGATCGACACATTGTTCACGCCACTCCATGTAAGCAGTAAGCAACACTTCCGTATCCGAATGCCCTTGAAACGTATATCCTTTTTTCAATAACTCTGTTCGAATATCTTCTGTATTATATAGCTCCCCATTATAACAAATCGTATAACGATAGCCGTTTTTCATTCGCGTCATCGGCTGCACGCCACCTGCTGGATCAACAACAACAAGCCGCTTATGTCCGAATGCGACATGATCGTCAAGCCATACGTTCGTATCATCAGGTCCCCGCAGCGAAAGCGTATTGACCATCGCCAGCACCGTTTCTTTTTCTTGGCGTAAATGACGCCCAAAATGAACCCATCCGGTAATTCCGCACACGTCAATCATTCCCTTCTGTTGTGAACAAGTATGAAGCATGCTTTTATTTTATGCACCGTTTATATAAATGATGAGTTGTCTATAATGGCGTACGGAAGGAATTGACACGAAGGAGGAAATAATGATGGATCGTCTCTCATCATTGCGTACACAAAAACGGGCTTACGTGTACGGTGTTGTTGAACAAGTGAACGGCGAATGGGTGTTTTTTGACGAAGACGATGAAGCACATGAGTTTACAAGTTTGCCTGAGGAGGTTGAACTTTTTCGCTTCGGTCAATGGGTAAAAGGATGGCTTAGTGAAGATGGGGACATTTATGTGACAGAACGGTATACATTAAAAAACGGTGATCGTCTTCGCTACATCAAACCGTTGTCGCACGCATACGAACAATGGCTTTCCCAGCTACCCGACCACGCGTTTTTCCATTTTATTCATTTAATGAACGAATGGAACTTTTCCGTATACGATTGTTTGTATTGTTATAACTATATGTTATTTGCTGAAAAAGGGGTGAATTTTTTAATGTTTGATAATTCACTGGATATGTGCAACGTGCAACATTATTTTGACGACAAACAACATCGATTCGAGCTGACGTTGCAAACGGGAAAAAAAATCATTGGTGTCCAACTCGATCATTAAATGATAGATTTACTTCCTTGCAACACTTGTTTTTCAAATTGTTCCGCAGGAAGAGGTTTAAAAATGCCGTACCCTTGCGCATAATGACATTTTAATCGTTTCAACAATTTCATTTGTTCAGCCGTTTCCACACCTTCTGCGACAACATTTAAACGCAAACCATGACCCATCGTAATAATCGATTTGACGATCGCAATGTCCGAACGATCTTTATGAAGTTGATAAATGAACGATCGGTCAATTTTCAACGTACGAATCGGCAAATGCTTTAAATAGCTAAGCGATGAATAGCCTGTGCCAAAATCATCAATCGACACATGTACGCCAAGCTGTTGAAGCTGCTTCATGACGTGAATGCTGTAATACATGTTGCGCAGCATCGAACTTTCCGTTAATTCCAAATGCAAACAATGTGCAGGAAGTTTTGACTCGTTGAGCGCTTGTTGCACATCTTCAAAAAACGTCGGATGTTGAAATTGCGTCGCTGAAACATTGACAGAAACGATGAATGAATCGAAGCCGAGATCGTGCCATGTTTTCGTTTGCATGCATGCTTCAGTAAGCACCCATCGCCCAAGATCGTGGATGAAGCCAATTTCTTCTGCAATCGGAATGAACTCAAGCGGAGAAACAAGGCCGATTTTCGGATGTTTCCAGCGCAACAACGCTTCACTACCAATAACTTTTCCTGTCATTAAGTCCATAATCGGTTGATAGACGAGAAAACATTCGTTTTTTTCAAGTGCCTTTCGCAAATATCGCTCCAGCTCGACGCGATACATCACTTGCTCGTTCATTTTTGTGGCGTACAATTTTACGCCGTTGCCGCCTGTTTGTTTCGCGCGATTCACCGCTGTATCCGCATTTTTTAATAGCGATTGGGCATCCACACCGTCCGCTGGATAAAAACTAATCCCAACGCTTGCGGTTAAAAAAAACTCTTTTTCTTCATATACAATCGGCGCCGCAATATGTTGAAGCAGCTTTTTTGTCCATTCAACGACCGTGTCTACATTCGCTTGCTCAGTAAACAACAGGCTAAACTTATCCCCACCGAAGCGACCTAAATGAGCCCCTCGGGGCAATACGTTTTTTATTCGTTCGGCTATTTGTTTTAATATTTCATCCCCACCGTAATGCCCAATCGTATCGTTCACGATTTTAAAACGATCCATATCCACAAACAATACAGCAAGCGTATTACCTGTTTCTTTCGCTTGATCGATCGCTTGTTTTACGATGTTTGTAAATTTCAATCGGTTCGGTAGCCCCGTATCGACATCGTGATAGGCGATATATTTCATATGCTCTTCCGCGCGCTTTTGTTCAGTAATGTCGCGACCGATGCCATAAATGCCAACCTTTTTTCCGTCAACGATAATCGGAACGTTTTTAATTTGGAATAAATATACTTCTCCTGATTTCGATGGAATTTCTAAATTGTATTGTTGCACTTTCCCTTTTAACGCGCGATAAAAATAGCGGCGCACGCGCGGAATATCTTCTTTTTTAATGTAATGAAGCGAGTTTGTATGCAAAATTTCTTCTGCCCTATACCCGAACACTCGTTCAAACGCCGGATTGACGCTTGTAAAATTACCTTCTAAATCGGTGGAATATACAATATCTGGATTATGCTCGAATAAAGAGCGGTAATATTGTTCCGATAGCTTCATTTTTTGACGCATCTCGTCCATATCCGCTCGACAATCGTCAACAACGAGGGCACAAATGACTGCTTGTTCCGATGCATCCCCAATCATCGGAAAAAGCTGCGCTTGGGGCAAATGATGATGCACGTACTGTTCGACTTGCATCCGAAACGAAGGGGAAAGCGAAGAAACAAAAATCGTTAGCTGGTCGTACTCATATAAACGATAGTCGCTCACCCATCGTTCCCAATCCGCAAACGTGTGGCAAACCGTTTGAAATAATTTCATCCCCTTTTCCCACTCTTTCTTTCTCTTTATATTTTTAGAATTATCAATTAATTTCATTATAGCACATTTCCATATGGTAGAAAAAGATAAAAGTTGGCGAATATGCCAACTTTACGAAAAGAAAGAAAAGCCAAATGGTAGTTTAAATCCGAGATATAGCACGATCACAAACGCAACAATGAACTGAAGCCAAAGGACGTTCGTGTTTTTTCCTTTTGCCGTCCGAACGAGAATCATTTCCATCATTCCAATGACCCATAAACCGACAATCACTTTCACGATATAAAGGAACGGAAATGAAGACATGCTATGTAAAATCCATGCCCCTGTCGCGATGATCAAAATGTAAAATAAGCGCAACAACATGTGTACCATTTTTGTTTTTTCATGTCCTTTTGCTTGAAACGCAATCGCAACGACAAATAAAATAAGCGCGACAACCCACGTCGTAATATGTGCATGTGTCATACAGATGCTCCTTTCTTTTGATTTCATATATGCCCATCATAACACGTCCATATGACATTTGAAAAAGAAAACGCTCACCTTTTCTATTTACTTTCTATATTCACTTCAAGTATGTTATATATGTGACGATCGAAATAGGAGGGATTGACGTGAAAACAGCACAAATCATTGAACTAACAGAAAAATACGGCGCAAATAACTATCATCCACTTCCAGTCGTTTTATCAAAAGGCGAAGGTGTATGGGTAGAAGATCCAGAAGGGAATCGTTATATGGATATGTTAAGCGCTTACTCTGCGGTCAACCAAGGACATCGCCATCCGCGCATCGTACAAGCGCTCATTGAACAAGCAAATAAAATTACATTAACATCCCGAGCATTCCATAACGATCAGCTCGGTCCATGGTATGAAAAAGTCGCGAAATTAACAAAAAAAGAAATGGTTTTACCGATGAACACAGGAGCGGAAGCGGTAGAAACAGCCGTCAAAGCGGCGCGCCGCTGGGCGTATGACGTGAAAGGCGTTCCTGCCGATCAAGCGGAAATTATCGTTTGTGAAGATAACTTCCACGGTCGGACGATGACAGCTGTATCGATGTCATCAAACCCAGAGTACAAACGTGGATTCGGTCCAATGCTCCCAGGCATTAAAGTTATTCCGTTCGGCGATGTCGAAGCGCTCAAGCAAGCCATTACACCAAATACAGCAGCGTTTATTTTTGAACCGATTCAAGGGGAAGCGGGCATTAACATTCCGCCAGAAGGGTTTTTAAAAGCCGCATATGACGTATGTAAACAACATAACGTGTTATATATTGCTGACGAAATTCAATCCGGTCTTGGCCGTTCTGGTAAAATGTTTGCGTGCGATTGGGAAGAAGTAGAGCCAGATATGTACATTCTCGGTAAAGCGCTCGGTGGCGGCGTATTCCCAATTTCATGCGTTGCCGCAAACAAAGATATTCTCGGCGTATTTAATCCGGGATCGCACGGATCGACGTTCGGGGGCAACCCGCTTGCTTGTGCTGTTTCGATCGCTGCGCTTGATGTAATCGTTGAAGAAAAATTGCCAGAGCGCTCATTTGAGCTCGGTCAATATTTCCAAGAAAAATTGCGCGAAATTAATCATCCGCACATTAAAGAAGTGCGCGGCAGAGGACTATTTATCGGCGTTGAACTGCATGTTGCGGCACGCCCATATTGTGAAAAACTACAACAAGAAGGGCTATTATGTAAAGAGACGCATGATACAGTCATCCGCTTCGCTCCACCGCTCGTCATTACAAAAGAAGAGCTCGACTGGGCCATTGAAAAAGTGAAAAAAGTATTTGAACAGTAAAAAGCTGGGGCACCCCAGCTTTTTATTTGACTACATTCCGTAACGTCCCGATTTGATCAATCGTAATTTCAATCACATCCCCCGACTGTAAAAAGCGCGGCGGATTCATTCCTTTTCCAACACCGGCTGGCGTTCCTGTCGCAATGACATCCCCTGGCTCTAACGTCATCCCTTTCGACAACGTCGCAATGATCGTCGGAATGTCGAAAATAAATTGCGCTGTCGTTGCCGATTGTCTCACTTCGCCATTTACTTTCGTTTCAATATGTAACGCATGCGGATGAGCGATCGCTGACCGATGAACGATCCACGGTCCCATCGGACATGACGTATCTAAACTTTTGCCAAGCAAATATTGTTTATGTCTTTCTTGTAAATCGCGCGCAGTCACATCGTTTATAATCGTATAACCAAACACGTAATCGAGCGCCTGTTCTTTCGGAATCGCTTTTCCTTTTTTTCCAATCACAATCGCAAGCTCTCCTTCATAATCTAGCTGATCCGTCACATCCGCATGGCGTAAAATCGGTGCCTCATGTCCGATCACTGTCGTTGGCGCTTTCGAAAATACAATCATATTTTCGCGATCCGCTATACTTCCCATTTCTTGCGCATGATCGGCATAATTTTTTCCGATGCAAAAAATGTTTTTGGTCGGACGTGGAATCGGCGCAAGCAACTGCACATCGTGAAGTTCATACGTCCACTCTGGCTGTACGCGCTCAAGCACACGTTGCACTTTTTCAATGAACAATTCCCCAAGTTCGACGCATTCAATCATCGTATTCGGTATCGTTTCATCCGCTTTCGATAAATGAACGACCTTTTGCTCGTGTACAACCCCGACAAACACATCCGATCCCGCATATGCTGTCACAAATTTCATTTTCCATCCCCTCTTTCGTATGATCGAACATCACTATTTTCTCTTTTTCACGTGTAGACTCCTTTGTAAAAAAATTATTTTTCAGCATATTATACTATTTCCTTTTTCTTCAGAATATGTATAATAGTTTATACGTACAGTCATTTACAGACTGTTAACGAAAATGAAAAATGTTGGTGAATCTTATGTCTCTTTCCCTCATCGAAAAGAAAAGACGACAATTAATTGAATTGGCACAAACGTACGGTTTTTCTGCGAAAGAAACGATCCAATGCAGTCAAGAGCTCGATGAATTGTTAAACAAACATTTAAAAGAAGCCGTGCTTTTCCATAAAGAAAAAGAGGACAAGCCTTGTACGACATGATCTGTTCATGTCGTTTTCTTTTTTCCGTACGTCATCCATCGCCATACTCGCTCCATCGGTCCGATGCGATATGTTTTCAACCACCAATGGCTCCATACGACTTGAATGACATATACGATACATGCGACAGCGAGCGCTTGTTTCGGTGTTACTTTTCCATACCATCCGAAGCCATATGAATAAAACAACGTCGTACAAATGATCGATTGCGTCAAATAATTTGTTAACGCCATTTTGCCAACAGGAGCAAAAACATGAACGACTTGCGATGCCATAAGCGAAAACGCAGTAAAATAAAACAAAGCAAGCGCAGGTCCTCCAATCATATCTTGCGCATACGTTGTCACAATATTTTTTTCGACACAAGGCAACATTTTAAAAATGACGCCGACAACGAACGAACCGATGCACCACTTGTTTATCGTTGCGCGATTTATGTTCATGTCATGAAACCATTTTTCTTTTGCGATATATGCCCCAAATAAAAAAAACGGCAAAATCGTTAAAATAAAAATGAACGCTTGTGTAAACGAGTTGACGTACAACCAATCATACGCTCGCTGCATAAAAATTTGTTCCCATGTCCCTTGTTGGTAGTTCGCGACAGCTTGCTTCGCTAACGTCGGCTCTGAAAAATCGACATCGCCATATTGTTTCCACATCACCCACATCAAAATCGTTGAAACGCCAGCCCAACCGCCCCAAAGCGAAAGCGCAAAGCGCCGCAACGTCTTTGCCCTTGCCCGAAAAAACGGAAAAAGAAACAACCCAACGATCGCATAACCAATTAAAATATCGCCATGCCAAATGAAAAACGCATGAAACATCCCAAATAACAACAACGCAAACAAGCGGCGTAAAAAAGTGATCCGGAATTTCTCGCCCCCTTTGTCAAGCATGATCCATGCTCCCCAGCCGAACAACATCGAAAAAAGCGGATAAAAGCTCGCTTGCGCAAATATATCAACAAATGCGAGCAGGAAGCGATCAAGCCCATCTTTCGCAAACACCGTGGCATCGACATACAGCGTCGGAAGTGAAAAATCAAGAACGTTCACAAGCAAAATGCCAAACAACGCAAAACCACGCACCGCATCAATCATTGAAATACGCATAATCTCCCTCCTTTTCCATTTCAGCGTAAAGAAAAAAAAGACCGCTGTCAATCGACAACGGCTCTTCCTTATTAATTCACATATCTTCCTGTCTTTCCTATCGATTGCCAATATTCGTTACGCAAATGTACTTTTTGTATTTTTCCTGATGCGGTTTTTGGCAATTCTTGAACGAATGTGACGCCGGTGATGGCTTTAAAATGGGCAAGTTTTTCGCGTGAAAAGGCGATCAACTCTTGTTCGGTCACTTCTTTTCCTGGACGGACGACGACGAACGCATGCGGCGTTTCGCCCCATTTTTCATGCGGAACAGCAATGACTGCCGCCTCTAACACCGCTGGATGCTCGTACAACACCCCTTCAACTTCAATCGATGAAATGTTTTCCCCACCGCTAATAATAATATCTTTTTTCCGATCAACGATGTCGATGTTGCCATATGCATCGACAGTCGCCATATCTCCTGTATGAAGCCAGCCGTTACGAATCGTTTCCATTGTCGCTTCTGGATTTTTCCAATATCCTGCCATTACGCCGTTGCTGCGCACAATGACTTCTCCGATCGACTTTCCGTCGCGCGGCACTTCTTCCCCATGCTCATTGACGACTTTCACTTCACAGCCAATCATCGCATAACCTGCTTTCGCTTTCATGCGATATTGATCGCTAAGCGGCAAATGTTGCAAATGCGAACGGACGGTAGAAACCGTGCTTAATGGCGATGATTCCGTCATACCGTACACTTGATTGAACCTCTCATGGCTGAAGCCACGAGATTCCTGCGCTGTCCCTTCTACCGAAGGGAGAATGAGCAGGCTAGCCCCGCAGTTCCTGCGGTTAGAAGCCGTATGGCTTCGTTTTTCAAATTAATACTTGCGTTCACATCCCGATCGTGATGTGTGCCACATGAAGGGCATTCCCATTCACGAAGGTGAAGATGCTTCACGTCTTTGTTTTTGTATCCGCAATGAGAACACAATTGGCTAGATGGAAAGTTTTTCGCCACCACAACTACTTGTTTGCCGTACCATGTCGCTTTGTACATGAGCATGTCTGTAAATGTTGACCACGATACGTCGGCAATGGCTTTGGCTAAGTTGTGGTTTTTCATCATGTTTGACACTTGCAAATCCTCGATCCCGATGATGTCGTGGTTTTTGACAATCTCGGTGGAGAGTTTATGCAAGTAGTCGTTTCGGGAATTTGTCATTTTCTCGTGTAGGCGTGCGACCTTGATTCGCTGCTTATGCCAATTTGAACTCCCGATTTGTCGCCTAGAAAGAATACGTTGGGCTTTAGCTAATTTTTCTTCAAGTTTGCGAAGATATTTTGGATTGGCATACGTCGTACCGTCTGAAAGAATGGCAAAGTCCTTTATCCCCAAGTCAATCCCGACGGCACGATTCGTTTTAGGAAGTGGTTGCACCTCTGTTTCTACAAGAATAGACACAAAGTATTTTCCGCTTGCGTTTCGGCGAATGGTCGCAGACAAGATGCGTCCTTCGACTTCCCGACTTTTCGCAAAACGAACAAGACCAAGTTTCGGGAGTTTGATTCGATTACCGACAACGGCAATATTTCCGTTCGTGTACTTTGTTGTGTACGATTGCACCTTGTTCTTTTTTGACTTAAAACGTGGTTTATTGTTTTGTTTTTGAAAAAATCGGGTGTACGCATCAGATAAATGTTTCAGCGAAGTTTGGAGCGCAATGCTGTCCACTTCTTTTAGCCATACCAATTGTTTCTTTAGGCTTGTTAATTGAGAAGAACAAAGCTTGTATGTCAACCCTTTTCCTGTTGTTCGGTACGCACGTTCCCATTCGGCAAGGAAATGATTGAACACAAAACGAGCGCAACCGAATGTTTTGGCAATGAGGATTTCCTGTTCTCTGGTTGGGTAAATACGGAATTTGTATGCTTTATGGACGAACATCGCTTTCACCTCGCTTTCTGATTTTGGATATACTGTCGTATTTGCATTTCTGTGTGTTGGCTTACGGTTGCGACAAAGTAAGAAGGATTCCACAGATTCCCTCCCCACAACTTCTCTTTTAGTTGGGGGAACTCTTTAAACAGCAACCTTGCACTCACGCCTTTTAACGCTTTGATGATATTTGGAATAGAGTGCTGTGGAGTGCAATCAACACTCGTTTGCTGGGCGCTCCTAAGGCTTGACTTCCCCACTAACGTATGGGTACATGGTCGTGTCACAGGATATATTCGGCATATTGTTTCAAGTTGATGTTTGCATTCAAATCGCGATCGATTTCTATCCCACACACTTCACAAAGCAATTCAAGTTTCTTGATATTTTCCGTTCTCCTGTAGCGGTATTCACCTCCTTCAATTTGAATTTTGTTCATTTCATACTTTCGCTACAGCTTTCTTTGCAGTCGCTTCATTTGTTTTTCAAGCTTTTTCACTTTAGGCATATGATGGATGTTAGGAAACGTTATGCCATTGCTGATCGTTGCGAGAGATTTGATTCCTACATCCACCCCAATGCTTTCGTTTGTTTCAACTTCGTTAGCCTTTTTCTGGCTTCACCGTCTTTCAAAAACTTTCCGCCTTGTTTGTTATGCTTTTGTTGTTGTGCTAATGCAAAATTGTACGCCCATCTGGCAACACCCGCGCATTGAAAAAGCTTCATCTTTTGCTTATTGCTAGGCAGAGGCATGACTTTGTATGTTCGAATCATCTTCGCCCCATTCCTTTGTACTTTCATAAAATAATCATAAGATTTTTTCATACATATTTATAGGTTTATCACGAACAGTCAACCCCCTCCTTTTATCCGAAAATTATCATTTTTCAGAAATATTATAACATATCTTTCTTTTTGTGGAGCACATTTCTTTCGTTGTTTTCATATGATTGGATAAGGGAAAGAATGAGAGAAAGGACGATGGCCATGCCTTCCTATATCGCAGGTCCGATTAAAATTACGAACGTCAGTAGCGACGCGACCGTCAATTTCGGCGATACGTTACAAATCGCACCAAAAAGTTCATCTAAATCGCTCGCAGGTGCCGGCGGCGGAAATACAGGAGATTTTTTACAAACGAACACGTTCATCAGCTTTACAAATACAATCGATCCAGACATCGCCGATAGCAACGTAAAAAGCAAGGGATAGCCGATGCCTGCCATTGTTGGAGCAGTCCAAATTAACAGCATCGGAAGCGGCGGCGTGTTTCATATCGGCGATGTATTTGCCATCTCTCCATACAGCGTAGCGAAAACGTTTGCTGGCGCTGGTTCATTTAATACAGGAGACGGCTTGCATATTTATAACCAATATAGCAACACGAATACGAACGACCGTGATATTGCCGATAGCAATATTACCGGAAACGCCTAGCGAGGTGGGAACATGAACTTTTATATTCAACAAACGATTTCCATTCATCAATTAAAAATCGGCTCGCTCACGAACTCATCCGTCCTTCAAATCGGAACGACCGGAAAGGTACAACCGCTCGCCACATTAAGCAATACCGGACAATTTACCGAACCCGCTCCGGAAGCAAAAATCAATATTCAAGGGGAAGAAGGACCGTTCGTCCCGCTTCAATCCCCTGTATAAAACAGTGCTACTTCTTTTGGCTCGGCCATAAACTAGAAAATAAACGGGCCGAAAAAGAAGGAGGCAGCGCGCATGTGGCACGATTACTTTAAACAGCTCGAGGCATATTTAAAATGGCAACAACAAAAAATGCAATCGCTTGAACAAGCGATACATGATTTACAACAACAATATGAACAGTTAAAAAAAAAGCCGCGCACAACGATTGAAAAAATTGAATATCATTTTGATCAACTAAAAGTGGAAACGTTAGAAGGAACGTTAAATATCGGTCTAAATCCTGCAACGTTCGGGGAAGATACGATTGAAAATTTTGCGGTTCCAAAAACACAAACAATTATTCCACAACCGACACCGCAACCGACACCGCTCTTTCGCAACATTCAAACAGCCGTTCATTCATATTTAAAAGAAGAAGGAGAACACATCATCGCCCGCATCGAGCAAACGTATGAGCGGTCGCTTGATCCAACATATCGCCAATTTATATTGCAAGATATTGCTCGACAAATTGATGATCGCATTCATTTTTATTTGCGACAATATGGGGAAAGCGAAACAGAAAACGAACAATTACAACAAAACATTATCGCTTATTTAAAACGAGACATTGAACATTCGATCGAGACATTTTTAAAACATTTACCACGAGAGGAGACGAACGAATGAATATGACAGTTGTGAATCATCATTTATCGGTTGGTCATATCGCCATCGGGGGGGTGGCGAGCGCCTCGCTCGTTTTAATCGGCGATAGCGAAACGATCCAATTAGCTTCCGCATTCGACACACCGCCAGAATCGTTAATTATCGGTCCGTTTCCACAAAAACAAAACAATAAAAAAAATGAGGAAAAGCGATGAGCCGCCTTTCCGTCGTTCATTTACTAAAAGCAAATGCCGTCTCCTTTAGCTCTGTCGTGCAAGTTGGAGACAGCCAACACATTCGTCTTTCTGGGCGGGCGCTTGCCGTTCAAAGACAATTTGAATATGTCGACAGCAACGAATTTCCGCTCGCCTTTCCGATCTTTACAAAACTGATTCCGCTTCCACCTGTTGATCATGAACACGTTTGTCGTTATACGTTGCACGATTGCCCGCTCATCGCTGTTCATTCCATTCGCATCATCGGGGTTTCTTCTACATCTGTCGTGCATATCGGTTCCACGAAAAATGTAGAAGCGGAATCACGAGTCAAACATATTCGTCAGCTGACAGAAAGGAGAGAACGACATGCCCGCTCTCGTCGGTCCGATTAAAATTAACCTCGTCGCTAGCGGCGCCGTCATGCAAGTAGGGGATACGTTATATGTCTCACCGAAAATATCATCGAAAACATTCGCTGGCGCAGGCGCGTTTAATACAGGCAATTTTATTATCGCCAACAACGGCATTAGCTTAACAAATACGCTCGATTGCGACGCATTCGATCAAAACGTTGCCGACAATGCTTAACGCTTTTGCCGCTTCGCCTTTTTTATTTTCGGCAACCGATCAGCTGGTTGTTTTCGAATCCACCGAATAAATGACGCGATGCGTTCATCATGTTGTAACCGCTCGATCGTATATAGCCGACTCGCTAATTCCTCGTTCGTATATAACGCGTGAATTTGCTTATGGCAAGGAAAGCATAGTTTGGCCGTTTCTGTTCCGCCATACTCTTTCGGCGTTAAATGATGAGCGGTGAACACAACATCGTCTCTCCCGCACAGTTCACATATTCCTTTCATCGCCCGTCTCCTTTACATCACTTCAAGTTGGACTGTCGTTCCTTTTCCAGACGGTTCTGCTGGTTTTACAATGAGCCGTTTCGGCATGCGCGCATGCAACTCTTGAACGTGGCTAATGACCCCGATCGCCATATGTTCTCCTCGCAATCGTTCTAATGCGGTCATGACGACATCTAACAACTCCTGGTCAAGCGTGCCGAATCCTTCATCTAAAAAGAAAAATTGCAACGGATATTCCCCGCGCAGCTGAATTTGCGCCGATAGCGCTAACGCTAACGATAAAGATGTTAAAAACGTTTCGCCTCCCGATAATGTCGTCACCGGACGACGTACACCTCCGTTTGCATCGTCACGAATGACAAAACCTCCTTCGGAATCTAGCTCAATCGCATAACGCTGTCTCGTCAATTCCCCAAGTCGTTCCGATGCATAGCGCGTCACATGAACGAGCTGTTCTTCCGCAATAAATTCAACGAAGCTATTTCCGCGCAACACTTTTTGCAGCTCCTCGTACTGACCGACGAGCTTTTCTAGTTGCATTCTTTCTTGGTGCAATTGTTCAAAGCGCGCATGTTTCGCCTCTAAATCAGCGACGATCGCTTCAAGTGAACCGAGTTGCCGCATATGTTCGTCCACTTGTTGCTTCGCTTGTTCGTACGCGCACATCGTTTCTTCCCATTGTTGTTTCGTCATGACGACGCCATTCATCGCCTCATTTAATCGCTGCCATTCATTTTGTAGCTTCATGAGTATATCTTTATATTGTTGAATGTCATGAGCGATTTGTTGTTTCGTTTGTTCATCTAAGCGGGACGCAAGCACATCATCCACCGTTTTGAAAACAGTTTTTTGGAATTGTTCTGCCAACATTCGTTCCGCTTCTTGTTTTCGCTTCTCTCCTTCTTGTAAAGCGACATCTGCGGCTTGTTTGTCCGCTTGCAACGTGTGCAGTTGTTGTTGTAATGACATCCATCGGGCATACGCCTCTTCTTCTTCACGCTTGACACGTTGTAACGTTTCCTCTATACGAATGAGCTGTTGTTTTACAGACTCCTCATCCATTCCTTCTGGCAGCGTTTGTTTATATTGTTCATATTGTTGCTGTTGCATATTCCATTCAGTTGTCCAT
Source organism: Anoxybacillus ayderensis (assembly GCF_000833605.1). GTDB lineage: Bacteria > Bacillota > Bacilli > Bacillales > Anoxybacillaceae > Anoxybacillus > Anoxybacillus ayderensis. The sequence goes on from NZ_JXTG01000003.1 coordinate 114,880, forward strand.
TCTGCTTTTTGTTTTATGACCTCTTGATACGTTTCTTTCCATTGCTCTAATTCCGCTCGTTTATTATCTAGTACGGTCACGCTTTTTTCAATGCGCTGTTGCAACTGCTGGGCTTCCTGTTCGCGCTTGCGAAGGTTGCGAACGATGTCATCGACTTGTTCAAACGATACATCTGGATACGCCTCATGCCACATCTTTTTTTCTTGTTCGATGCGCGTGCGTCGCTCTGCACATTTTTCCTCTAATTCAGCCATTTGTTGACGAACGGTTTCCATTTGATACGCATATTGTTGCTCCTTTTGTTTTTGCTCGTTCCATTTTTCGATATAGCGATACATCCGATCGCGGCATGCGATATAATCTTGTTGCAACGCCTTCCCTTCGATTTCGATTTCTTTTAAAGAAGAAAGCGGTGCTTCTTCCACTTCTCGTTTCACTTTTTCCACATCGACACGTTGTGGCAAAGGGTGGCGTACCATCATTTCAGACAACTGTTCGACTTGCATTTTTATTTGCTGTATTGCCGCAACGAGCTGTTCTCCGATTTGAATAGAACGGTCGATCCGTTCGAGCGCTTCTTCATCGAGCGCCACTTGTTGTCTTTTTGCTCGATTTGGATGATGCGTCGAACCACAAACCGGACAAGCTTCCCCATCGCGCAAGCGTTCAGCTAACGTCGCCGCTAAATCATGTAGACGTGCCGCCTCCATTTGCTTTTTTTCCTCTTTCCATTGATAGACGAGCACCATCGCTTGCTTTTCCCGCTCACAGACGCGATGATACAACCATTCTACATGACGAAACTCTTCCGCTAGACGCGCTTCAAGTTGTTTCATTTGTTTTATTTCTCGTTCATACGTTTGTTTCATCGCTTCATATGTTTTCAGTTTTTCTTCTTTTTCCTTTTCGATTTCTTCAAGCGCTTGCCGCTGCAATTGAATGTGTTTCTTTTTTTCATCCACTTGTTCCAAACGCTCTTTTACATGCACGTCAACTTTTTTCTCTTCCCATTGTTTTTTTAATTCCGCTTGTTTTGCACTCCATGTTGTATATTCTTGCGTGCATGTGTCAACGCGAAGGCGCGCTTCTTGTTCTTTTTCCTCTATCTCTTGCAAACTCGCGCGTAGCTTTGCTTGTTGTTGTTCAAGCGACCGCATAAGCGCCAACGTTTGTAGCGCTTGTTTCAGCTGCTCTTGTTTTTGCAACGATTTCGGTTCTTCTTCGTTCTTTTTCGCACGACATTGTTCATATTGTTTACTTGCTTGTTCATACATCGTGCGCACTTGCTGTAATTGGGCATCTCGTTCCTTTGCTTTTTGTTGCCAATGCGCAACTTCTTTTTCGCTTCGTTCCACTTGTTCAATATACGGAGCAAGACGTTCAGCTTCTTTGCTTCGTTCATACGTCTGCTCAAGCTGTTTCATCCGTTCTTCTTGCTTTCTCCACTCATCAAGCTGTTGTTCTACTTTTTCTTTTTCGCATTGCCATTGCCATAATTGTTTTTCTTTTTCGTATCGTTCGTGAATGTCGCGCAACTCGTTTTTCGCTCTCTCTAGCGCCTCTTTTCTTTCTGTCAACGCTTGCTTTTGCTTTTCGACTTGTTCTTTCGAAGCGTCGCCAAGCCCAGCTTGCTCCCCTTTGATCGCCTCTAACTTTGCGGACGCGTCTGCCAATTTATTTTTTAGTTTTTTATTTAATTCGTCGCCATATCGTTCAAGATGAAACAAGCGCTGAAGCATTTGACGGCGCTCCGATCCTTTTAACGACAAAAATTCAGCAAACTTTCCTTGCGGCAAAACGACAGCTCTTGTAAAATCTTTCATTTCTAAACCGAGCAACTGTTTTACTTGTTCATCAACAAGACGCGTCTTATCTGCGATGACGACGCGCTCGTTTCCTTCTTCGATGAAGCGGCTGACGACAGAACGAATGCGCAGCGCATCCGCGCGCTTAAACGAGCGCTCAACCGTATATCGCTTTACTCCTTCCGCATGTTGTAATTCAAATGTAAACGAAACGAATAGTTCATTTTCCGCATGGTTCATAATTCCGTTCGTCTGATTTGCCGCGCGTTCGACATTTCCGTATAACGCGAGCGTCATCGCATCTAAAATCGACGACTTTCCGCTTCCTGTCGGACCGAAAATGCCAAACAATCCCCCTTCGCATAGCCGTTCGAAATCAATCGTTTCCTTCTGGCGAAAACTATGCAACCCTGCAATCGTTAAACGAATCGGTTTCATCGTTCATCCTCCTCAGCAACGAGCTGCAAAAATAGTTGAACGAGCTCTTCAGACGGCTTTCCTCCGCCTGTTTGCCGTTCATAAAAACGCGTAAACAACGTTTCAATCGGAACATCGGTGCGCACTTCACGCACAACATCGTCCTTTTTTAAGTAATTCGGGCGAATATGAACAAATCCGTCATACAATTTACGCAACCGATGTGTTTCTTCTAACGTTAACGATTGCTCGACATCAATTTCTAAATCAATCCACGCCCCGCGATCGCGCCCTTCCTCAATCCAACGATACACTTGCGCTAACCCTTCTGTCGCTTTCCATTTGACAAGCGGACGCCCTTTGGAAAGCCAACATTCTGAAATGGCAGGAGCAGAGCGCGGCTGCACGTCAACGATCGTCACCGACTTGCTGTATCCTGCTTCGGAAAAACTGTAGGCGAGCGGTGAGCCGGAATAGCGCGCCGGCATCACCGCATGTTTCACATCTTGAGGACGGTGCAAATGACCGAGTGCGACATATTGCGCACGCTGAGGGAAGCTTGCTGGCGACACCGTATATGCTCCGCCGAGCTCAATCGGGCGCTCGGAATCGCACGTTGCCCCTCCAGCGACATATAAATGACTCATTGCAATATTGACGGCATCTTCTTGAAATGATGCATTCATTTTTGCAAAAATGGCGCGAATGCGTTCATCATATCGTGCGCGCAACAACGTTTCATCGCATTCGTCGGAAAGCAATTCGTTCAAGCGCGACTCTGACGGATACGGAAGCGCCGCAACGATTAATATTTCATCAGCTGATGGAACATACAAGCGCTGCACAACATCCGTTGGAAATCCTAACAACGTAATCGCATGTTTTGCGGCAATCGGAGCGGCCGCACTTAAACGACCCGGGTGATCGTGGTTTCCCGCAATGACAACAACGTGACGTTTTCCGTGATCGCTCAAACGTGAAAGCGATTCATAAAAAAGCTTTTCCGCATCAGCAGGCGGATTGACTGTATCAAACGCATCGCCAGCAAGCAATACGACATCGATGTTTTCCTTCTGTACGATTTCTACTATTTCATCGATCACCGCTTCTTGCTCGCTCAAGCGGCTTCGCCCTTCAAGCGTTTTCCCTAAATGCCAATCAGCCGTATGCAAAATACGCAAATTAATCCCCTCCCATCGCTACAAGTAGCGCACCGTCAAAAGCGTACACGTAAGTTTCGGTTACTTTCTTTTTCCAAATCGCTTCGATCGCCTCACGATATAACGCTAATTGCCCTTCATATCGTCGCTTTAGTTGTTCCTGTGGGTCATTCATCCACGATACGCGATCTGTTTTATAGTCAATTAAAACGAGCCCGTATTCATCTTCAAATACGCAGTCAATGACTCCTTGAACGATCACCGTTTCCCCCTCCATCTCGTGCGCCAAATAAAACGGCACTTCCCGTTCAAGTCGCTTCGCACGTTGCATTCGCTTGCCGATCGGAGTGTGGAAAAAGGCAACGATGCTTTCTATATCAACCGCTTTCGCCTGCTCTTCGGTGAGCCATTCTCCGTTTATCATGCGCGCGATTTGCTCCTGCACCTCATGAGCAGTCACTTCTTTTGTTACGTCAATATGTTGCATCACAAGATGCATAATCGTTCCTCGTTCGGCTGGCGTCATCGTTTTCGCTTGCAAAAAGCGCGGCCGTTCAACGATCTCTTTTCGAAACGGCTGTTCGGCATGTCCACCGTATATGTCGCGTTGTCGTTTTAATTCCGATACACTTTGTTTCGCCCTTAACGTCGTTGCGCTCGCATACGTATACGTCCAAGAAAGGCGGCGCTTGACTTCTTCTTCATATTCGCTTTTAATCGCCACAGGTTGCAGTTGTTGAATCGCTTCAACGATGTCACGATGCTCATTTGCTTGCTCATCTTCTTGCTCAAGCGCATGCGCCGACACAACGTGCATCTCCCATAGCGATGCATCGTGAAGCACCGTTTTCGACGGACAAACGCTTTGTGGATGACGGATGAGGGCATAACCGAGCCAATCCGCATAGCTTTTTGCCTTTTCAATGACATACGCAGGAAGTTCCCACGTGGATGTATAAGTGACTTCTTGCCATTTTTTCTTTTCCGCTTCGATATCCTTTACCGTCGATACGATATATAACTTTTCTTTTGCACGCGTCAGCGCGACGTATAAAATGCGCATTTCTTCCGCAAGCATGTGCAGTTTCATTTTTTTCTTGATCGCTAGCTGCGCGATCGTCGGATAGCTTGCCCGCCACGTCGGATGAACATAGCGCATCCCTAACCCGAAATCTTTATCTAATATGTAGTCGCCGCGCAAATCTTTCGTGTTAAATCGTTTTGCAGCACCTGCTAAAAAGACGATCGGGAACTCAAGCCCTTTACTTTTATGAATCGTCATCATGCGCACAACATCTTCTTGTTCTGTGAGCGAACGCGCCGCTCCAAAATCGTCCTCGCGCTCTTTTAGCCGTTCAATAAAACGTAAAAAGCGAAAAATGCCACGAAACGACGTTTTTTCATATTGTTTTGCGCGATCATACAACGCGCGTAAATTCGCTTGCCGCTGTTTTCCTCCCGGCATTCCGCCGACGTAGTCGTAAAAGTTTGTATCACGATACAATTGCCAAATGAAGTCAGCAAGCGGCTTTTGTCTTGCGGCTGTACGCCACTCCGATAAATACGAAAGCCAACGTTTCACTTTTTCATAAAGCTCATCATCTTGTGATTGCTCGACAAAAGCAAGCAACGCCTCATAAAATGCCCCGTCTTTTTTCGCCAAACGAATGCGCGCCAACTCATTTTCGTCCAATCCAACAATCGGTGAGCGAAGCACCGCTGCAAGCGGAATGTCTTGATACGGATTGTCAATCACTTTCAAAAGCGATAACATAATTGACACTTCGGTCGCTGAAAAGTAACCTGTCGACAACTCGGCATATACCGGAACGTTTTGCTTCCGAAATTCTTCTAACATCGCTGAAGCAGACGACATCGAGCGACATAAAATGACGATGTCGCGATACATGAGACGCCGTTCTCCTTTTAAGCGACGGTCGTAAACGAAAAACGGCTCGGCAAGCAGTTGTTTGATTTTTTTCGCGATCCATCTCGCTTCAAGCTGAACGGCTGTCACATCTTCTTGTTCTTCTTCGTCGCTTTCTTCTTTTGCTTCATTAATCCACACACATTCGACTGGCACTTGTTTTTCCGGATAATCGCGCGCGCCAAAGCGAAGAGCCGCGTCATCGTCATAACGCATGTCCCCGACCGTTTCCGTCATGAGTTGTCGGAAAATAAAGTTCGTTCCATCTAATATTTCTTTTCGGCTGCGAAAGTTTTTCGCTAAATCAATGCGCAATCCGCCCTCGCCGTCTTTCGTAAACCGATCATATTTTTGTAAAAAAAGCGACGGTTCCGCAAGACGAAAGCCGTAAATCGATTGCTTCACATCGCCGACCATAAACAAATTGCCTGTCGCTTCATCGTCGTTACATACGAGCCGTAAAATAGACTCTTGCACCATATTTGTATCTTGGTATTCGTCGACGAGCACTTCGGCAAATTGCGCTCGATAATAAAGAGCCGCTTCCGACGGCTTGAACTCATGTTCCGCAGAACGATCGCGTAAAATGTGTAAACAATAATGTTCTAAGTCTGAAAAATCAACGATCCCTTTTTCGTCTTTTTTCGCTTGCAATAGATCGGCAAACCGTTGCACCATTTGTATGATCGTAGCAACCATCGGCTTCATCTCGCGCAAATGGCGCACGTATGTCGCGGGTTGAAACGAAAACAGTTCTTCTGTTACACTGTTTATTTCTTTTTTCACTTGCTCGCGCAGTTTTTTTACCTCATCAATCAATTGTTCATCATATGTCCCGTCTTTCGGCTTTCTTTTTGCCGTCGCAAACGATACGTTTTTCATCGTTTCATGTAGCTTTTGCCACGATTCAGCACGCGCCTCTTTGAGCTTGGCAATAACTTGTTGATCGCTAACGAGCGTTGCATGCAAATAATCCGGTCCACCTGGCTCTTTCGTTTTTTGCAACGCTTGCGCCAATCGTTGTTCCGCTGTCTCTAGCGCCAAATCAACCGCTTGAAAAAGGTAATGTGCATACGGTAAATCGTCGACGCGTGCACCTTCTTCGACATCGTACATATGAACGATTTGTTGTAACCATTCGTTCGGGTTTGGATGCGAACGAGAAAATTCATATAGCCGTAAAATAAGCGTTTGCAAATCCGCATCTGTCCGATCGCTCGTATATTTGTCAACAACAGCTAAAAACGCTTCATCGTTTTCCGCATAATATTGTTCAAATAACGTTTCTAACACTTCTTCTTTTAATAGCGCCATCTCCCCTTCATCCGCGATGCGAAACACCGGATCAATGCCGATCATGTAATAATATTTGCGAATGACATCTAAACAAAACGAGTGAATCGTGGAAATAGACGCTTTTTGCAAAAGACTGAGTTGCCTGCGCAAATGAAGCGAGTGCGGTTCGTTTTCGAGCGCTCTCTCTAACGCTTCTCCGATACGCTGGCGCATTTCTGCTGCTGCCGCATTCGTAAACGTCACAACAAGCAACCGATCGACATCGATCGGCCGCTCTTTATGCAATATTTTTTGAATAATGCGCTCGACAAGCACCGCTGTTTTTCCTGAACCTGCGGCGGCGGCAACGAGCGTATGTTGACCTGTGGCATAAATCGCTTTCCATTGTTCATCCGTCCATTGACTTTCTCGTGGTTTTCGCGGAATCACACGATCACCCCTTTAACCATTCGTCTATATTATTTTTCGGTTTGAACACGCGATATTGTTCCGCATCGACCCCTTCGTCAAATTGGCACACATCGCGAAACTCACAATATTGACAAGCTGTTTTATTTTTCTGTTTGTACGGTGCAATATGCGTCACGCCGTCGATCATTTGTTCACCTACATCGACGATTAGACGGCGCACATGTTGCCTTAACATCGTAAATTGTTGCTCTGTTAACACTTTTGAATGTTGCGCAAACGTTCCATTTTTATTGAAACGAACAGGAATAACGAGAGAACTCGTTCCCGGCTCTACTTGTTCATCCATCAGCCGCACCGTTTGTTCGTCGGCTAATACGTAGCCACCCATTTTAAACTGTTCTAAAAACTTTTTCTCTAGCTCGTGTTCTTCAAGCCATTCATTCAGTTTCATCGTCGGGTTATGAATCGGAAAGTACAACACCCCTGCTGGAAACGCCGATGTGCCAACGAGCTTTTCCGCATACTCAAGCACGACATCTAAATACGCTAACATTTGTAACGCTAAACCGTAATATACTTCCGTTAAATCAAGCGTCTTTTGTTTCGATTTATAGTCAATAATGCGAAGAAGTACACCTTGTTCGCTCGTTGCTTGGTCGACGCGGTCGATGCGCCCGACAAACTGCAACATCGTCCCGTCCGATAATGTAAACGAAAGCGGCGGGAGCAACTCCCCTTCCCCGAACCCTAATTCAACGCCAATCGGTACAAATCCGCTTCTTTTCGCATGTTCGCTTAATACGGTCGTCGCTTTCGCCATAATCGTCTGTAACTTTTTCTTCATATATCGATAACGGTGCGTGCTTAACAACACTTCTTGTTGAATGTATGGAGCAATTTGCTCGACCGCTTCATATGACAACTGTTCGCATTGCTGTTTTGATAATTCACTCCACGGTAGCCGTTCTTCTCGCAAGCGATTCGCGATCACTTTTAACGCTTCATGAAACAGCTGACCCATATCTGGCGCCTTCAATTGAAAGACAGTCCGTTCTTTTAACTTTAAACCGTGCGCGGCAAAATGAGCGAACGGACAACGGTTAAACGTCTCCATACGCGAAATGCTCGCTTTCACTTTTTTTCCATATAGCTCTTTCGCCAACTGTTTACGTAACTGTTTTGCGCGATTTTCGTAAAATAACGCCCGCACAACGACCGCGATTCGTTCTTTCCATTGCTCATGTTGCACGTAGGCGTTGTATACATCCCACCACATCGGAGCGATAGTGTATTGTCGCTTCCACGCTTCAAGTTGCTGCACTAACGGGCCGAGCGTGGCGATATCGTTTGTCATATATGACAATTGTTCGTGAGGCGGAAGGAAAAACGGATCGGCTCCCCATTGCATTTTTTTCACATGCGGGAACATATCCGTTAACCGTTTGATAAACATCGATGGCAACAACGTTTTTTCTTGCTCATCAGCTAGCGCATACGTAACATATAAACGTTCAGACGGGCTAACGAGCGCTAAATAAAGTAAAAACGGCTCATCAAGCAATCGATCGCGGCTCGCTGGGGCAACGCGTACGGAATAATGATGCAACAATTCGCGATCCACTTCCGACAACATCCCATCATCGTTTTTGCGCATCGGAATAATGCCTTCGTTCACCCCGACAAGAAACGTACAGCGAATGTTGGAAAGGCGGGAACGATCAAAATGAGCAATTAACACTTGGTCGGTTGCCGGTGGCACGAGAGAAAACTGCAAACTTTCTAATCCCGTTTCAATAATGGTAAAAAACGTTTCGAGTGAAAGAGATTCATCGCCTAATATTTCCACATATTCATCAAGCAAATGAATAAACGCTTGCCATACTTGCTCATGGTGACGCATAGCGGACAAGTCGCCTCTCTCTTCCGCTTCATCGCGCCATCGCTGCAGCTTTTGTGGAATGTGAAGTTGTTCTGCGTATGCATATAGCGCTTCACATCGTTCACGTCCTGTCTTTGCTTGTTTTAACCGTTTTTGTAAAAACAACAACGGAGAAATAACAAGCTTGCGCCATTCATTTAATTGTTGCTCATACCGCTTTTCTTCATCTGTTTGTGGCGCATGGATCCCTTCGAGCCCTTTATACTTGCGATACGTCCAATGTTCTGTCCATTTGTCTCCTTGTACGCCCGAAGCGAGCACATAGTTTTCCAGTTGATCGATCGCCATGCGCATCTCATGTATCGGCTCATCAAACGAAAAAAACAAGTCAGTTTTCACAGAACGAAATACCGCTTCGTAACGAAAGTTCGTCCGTACTGCTTCGATGCTTGCGCGCAAACATTCAACGAACGGATGATCAAGCATCGGTTCTTTTTCATCAATGAAATACGGAATGCGATAATCTGCAAATACCGTTTTTAACACGTCGCGATAGTCTGAAACGTTGCGAATGAGCAAAGCGATGTCACGATAGCGATATCCTTCATCGCGCACAAGCCGAATGATTTCACGAGCAATGCCTTCCATTTCTGCTCGGCGAGTGGTCGCTTCTCCGATGACAATCGCTTCCGTTTGTTTTGGCCATACACGTACAGGACGATCATCGTAATGTGCTTCAAGATGGCGAAGCTCTTCATGTTTATGGCGGACGTTTTCATGAAGTTGTTCTACTTTTTCAATCGCCACCCCATTTTGTAGCGCCATTTCGCGCAGTTGGGCATACGTTCGCCACGTGCTGCGAAATACGTGCAAATCGTTTGGTAGTTGTTCATACGGAGCGTCTAACGTAAGCGCAACCGTCACATGTGGGCAATGAATAAACAACTGTTCAATCACCATATATTCTTGCGGGGTAAATTCATAAAAGCCATCCATGTAAATGCGCGCACGTTTCATATAGGAAGAATGGCGAATTTTTTCCGCAAGCAGGCGCAAATAATCTTCTGAATCGACATAATGATGCGCCATCTGTTGTTCAAATTGCTCAAAAATCATCGCTGTATCTTTTAATTTATCAGCAAGTACCATCTCGTTTGCAGTCGCATGACGGCGCAACTCTTCTTCCGTTTGTTTTAATGCTGCTGGCGTCACACAATATCGTTTATATTCCGTCAACATTTGTTCCAGTTGTTCAATAAAGCCGCGTTTGTCGGCTGCTTTTCGAAACAGCTTTAACTGTTCTTTTTGTTGTTCAACAATTTTCCTTAGCAACATATGTACGCCTGTTTGCGTTAAATGATGGCGGCTCATGCCGCCTGTCTCTTGCAAGACGCGCCAAGCGAGGCGCGTGAAACTAAACACTTGTGCGCGAATCATTCCTTTGACGTTTGCGTTCATAAGAGCATATTCCGATTGAAACGTCATTTGTTCAGGAACGAGATAAATAATCGGATCGCCATCGGGTTCATGCGCAAGTTGTTCAATCATTTCTGTTAAACACATCGTCGTTTTTCCGCTTCCCGACCGCCCGATGATAAAACGTACAGACATATTGTTCATCCTTTCTTATTTTCCATCGTGCAATGCGAAACGTTGCTCAACTTTTTTTCCGACGTACCAGAGAAGAAAAATAGCGGCTGCGACAAATACGGTGCGCATCGGTTGACGAATTAAAGCGACAACGTCATAGCCGATAAAACTAATCGTAAACACCATCACCATTTTTCCGAACAACACAGCAAGCATATATTGCTGCATCGCAATGCCTGATAATCCTGCCACGACATTCACTGCCGCAGATGGTGTAAACGGAAAACAAAGCAGTAAAAAGAGTGGCCCAAAGCCGCGACGCTCAATCCAATGCATCATGCGGCGAATGGTCGGATGGCGATGTAAAAAAGAGAAAAATCGTTGTCTCCCGATTTTTCGAACGAGAAAAAAGACGAGCAGTGAGCCTGCGCTCGTTCCAATCCATGAGATGAAAAACCCTTTCCAAAGACCGAATGCCGCCGCGTTTGCCATGACAAAAACGAAAAGCGGCAAAAACGGTAAAAACGCCTCGGCCATCGGCAAGACGATGCCCGGAATAACGCCAAATGAACGATATTCCGCTAACATGTCAAGCATATGTTTGATCGTAAACCATTGTTTTAATTCCTCTAAACTCATACAGTAACCCCTTTGCTACGTGCTCATATTTATATTGTACAAGTTTAGAGGAAAAGAGAAAACTACTACGACAATTCCCTTTCCCGCAAATATAACAAATACATCATTTTTCGTTCGCGCGCTTCGATTCGTTCGCTCATCTTTGTCCGCAACTGAGCTGTGCGATGTAACTGGTTCACAAATGAATGATGGGAAATACATAGCTCGACGCTCGTCCCGTTTGAAAAAGTAATGCGTGTTTTTCCACCTTGAACATGCTCATGATGACGAATATGTAAATGCGATAGCCATATACATTGAGGATTCGTTGGGGAGATCGTTGGAAAAAAGAAAATTTCGTTCGTTGGTTCGACTGCAATGGGTGCTTTATGCGAAGTGCCAATAATATGTTTTGATCCATCTTTCCTTCCTCTTAAACTAGCGCCATAGTACAAACAACTTTGTTCAATAATGTCCATCGGACTTTGTTTCACAACAATTTCTCCATCTTCCTCTAACGCTTTCGTCCATAAATGCTTGTCATAAAAAAACGGAAAAAGACCCATCGTATAGCGTGTTAAATGTAGATGCTCGACGATGAGCATATCGCTCCCTCCCTTATATACACATTTCGACAATATTATACCATAAATAGACGAAAAAATCCCCTCGTTTTTTCGAGGGGAGTCATTTTACGCATTTGTAAACTGTTCTTCTTCTGTGGAGCCTTTTAAAGCGACCGTTGATGCTTGACCGCCTGTAATGACAAGCGATACTTCATCAAAGTAGCCTGTTCCAACTTCACGTTGATGGCGTGTTGCTGTGTAGCCGTATTTTTCTGCCTCAAACTCTGCTTGTTGCAATTCGGAGTAAGCAGCCATGCCGCGATCGCGATAGCCATGTGCTAACATAAACATGCTGTAGTTGAGGGCATGGAAGCCAGCTAATGTAACGAACTGGAACTTGTAACCCATTTTTCCGAGCTCCACTTGGAAGTTTGCAATCGTTTCGTCATCCAATTTTTTCTTCCAGTTGAATGAAGGTGAGCAGTTGTACGCAAGCAATTTACCTGGGAATTTTTCATGAATCGCTTCCGCAAAACGACGCGCTTCTTCTAAGTTCGGTTCGCTCGTCTCGCACCAAATTAAATCAGCATACGGTGCATACGCCAATCCGCGCGCAATCGCTTGGTCTAAGCCGGCACGCGTACGGAAAAACCCTTCTGGTGTCCGCTCGCCTGTAATAAACTCTTGGTCGCGCGGATCGATGTCGCTCGTAATTAAATCCGCTGCGTTTGCATCTGTGCGCGCAATCAATACTGTCGGCACACCCATGACGTCTGCCGCAAGTCGCGCCGCAATTAAGTTGCGAATCGCTGTTTGCGTCGGAAGCAACACTTTTCCACCTAAATGGCCGCACTTTTTCTCAGAAGACAATTGGTCTTCAAAGTGTACGCCCGCTGCTCCTGCTTCAATCATCGCTTTCATTAATTCAAATACGTTCAACTGACCGCCAAACCCAGCTTCCGCATCGGCTACGATCGGCAAGAAATAATCGATCTCTTCTTTTCCTTCAACATATTGAATTTGATCGGCGCGTTGAAGCGCTTGGTTAATGCGTTTCACAACGTGCGGTACGCTATTTGCCGGATATAAGCTTTGGTCTGGATACATATGCCCAGCTAAGTTCGCATCCGCCGCAACTTGCCATCCGCTTAAATAAATCGCTTTTAAGCCTGCTTTCGCTTGTTGTACCGCTTGGTTTCCTGTTAATGCTCCGAGCGCATGAACGTAATCTTCTGTATTTAATAAATGCCAAAGCTTCTCTGCCCCACGGCGCGCAAGCGTATATTCAATATCGAGCGAACCGCGCAATTTAATGACATCTGCTGCGCTATATGGGCGCGTAATCCCTTTCCACCGTTCATCTAATTGCCAACTTTCTTCTAATTGTTTCACACGTTCTTCGAATGTTGCCATTTCCTTCTCCCCCTTAATTTTTTTATCGTAACCCCTCTGTTTCCGTACAAAAGACCCCCAAATGATTGTGATGCTCTTTTCTCTATGTACGAGCTGTGATTTGTTTCCCACCCCTTTTGTTATAATACACATTTTCCTTTTGACATCTTTATTATATAACACAATTTTCAGAAAAGAAAGTATTTTTATGAATTTTTTTCAAAAAAATATGTTTACTGCTGTTCTAAAAAAATAATTCGTTCTAAAATCGTTGGATGGCTGTAACGAAATAGTTTGACGACATACGGTGGATGTACTTGACTTAAACTTGAACGCGTCAATTGTTGAAACGTCGAGATCGCCGCTTCTTTATTTTTCGTTAACTCAATTGCATATTTGTCTGCCGCGTGTTCTTCATAGCGGGAAATCGCATTCATCGCAGGGCTCGCTGCAAAACTTAATAGGGAAATAAGAAGTAAAAAAACAGGTAAGGAAGAAAGGTCGTTCCATTTTTTTATTCGGAAAAGTGTGCCAAACCGTTCAACTGCCCGCTTCATCCATCGATTTGTCAACAACAGTCCGATAAACGTGACAACAATATATAGTCCTATCCCCCAATACATATGCTTCATGACGTAATGCGCCATCTCATGCGCCATAATAAATAAAATTTCATCTTCGCTTAACCGCTCCAATGTCGTATCCCATAACACAATGCGTGAATTGCTGCCGATGCCTGTGACATACGCGTTAAGCGCGTTCGTTTTTTCCGACATATTTACTTCAAATACGTGTTCAGCAGGGATGTTAGCCTTTTCTGCTAACGCTAAAATTTTTGCTTCTAACTGTTTGTCTTTTAAAGGATAAAAATCGTTATAAAGCGGATCGATAAAAACAGGTTGAATAAACGTTAAAAAAAGCGTAAACGGAATAGAACAAAGCCATGCGTACACCCACCATCGTTTTTCGAATTTTTTCATAAGCACATATAACACGTAAACGATGACAACCATGATGGCGTAATTTACCCAAAAATCAATGAGTTCATCGCGCATCCAACTTGAAAACGTTTGTGTAGAAATGTGATACATTTTCGTCACGTAATAGCTTATATAGCTAAGCGGAAACGTGACGACTTGTACAAGAAGCGATAGCCAAAATACGTAAATGGCCGTTTGCATAAACTGACGCTTCGTCGTCGCTTCCGCCCATTGTTGAAATCGTGCCGACAAGCCAAACAGCAGCACAAATATATAAATGACCCACTCATACGGAATAGATAAAAAGAATAAAAAGTTTTTTACTTCGGAAAACTGTTCAGTCAACATCAGTTCTTTTTTCGTTAAAAACGTCGCCGGATCTGCGCTCGTTCCTTTATATTGTGGTGGAATGGAAGAGTCTGTCCATTGAAATAAGTAAAATGCAAAAAACAGCGCATATATCGCATACAAAAACAACGTCCAAAAAGCAATTTTTCTCATTTTCCTTCCCCCTTGTCCATCGTTACTACTAGTTTAGTTTTTCATTCGCCATTTAGAACAACGAAAAAATTCAAATAATTGTCACGTCCCATTCTCCTCATTGGCACGTTGATTATGTATGATGAAAGTGGGAGGGATCACATTGAAAAAACTATACATTGGCTTTTTTAGCTTACTTGCCATTTGTATCGGCATTGGAATGTTTTATTTTTCTTTTTACCGACAAGATAAAATGGAGTTTCCAAAAGACGTGACGATGGAAACCGCATGGGGAAAACCGTATTCATTTCGTAACATGGAACCGAAAGTGCGCCTATTAGAGTTCGTGTACACAAACTGTCCAGACATTTGTCCAAGTACGTCATTTCAAATGAAACAGTTAAAAGAACGGTTGGAAAAAGACGGTTTGTTTAAAAACAAAGTTGAATTTATTACGATCACCATTGATCCAACACGCGACACACAACAAGTGATGCAAACGTATGCGAACATGTTCGGCGTGGAAAGCGATGACGAAGGATGGATTTTTTTGAGAGGTAGCGAAGAAGATACGAAAAAAGTAGCTGACGCTTTCGACTTCTTATATCGCGATCCTGGAAACGGCATGCTGATTCATACGACGCTCACTTACTTTTTAGACGAAAACAATCGCGTCATCGCCACATTCGGCATGGGCGAAAAAGGTTTCGATAAAGAAAAAGTATATAAAGAAATTGTAAAAGAGGCGAAGTAGCCTCTTTTTCTCTTGTCGGACTATCGGACTACCATTTATCATAATAAAGTAGGACTCCAAGACTATATAAGGGGGATAAACATGAAAAGGTGGAAAGATCGTAGCCTTATTTTCCGAACGACTTTTTTATTATCAACGATTGTTGCAATTGTATCCATTACCACTGTAGGCACAATGCTATACCAAGTTTCAAAAGAAGAAAAAGAGCTTATAGAGGAAGTTTCTGTAGAAAAAACGGCTTCATACGCCCATGAAGTTGAAGGAATATTTAATGGCGCACAAAAAGTCGCCCAATCGTTTGGGGAATATATGTTTTTTGCAAAAAGACATGGTCTCACCCGCGAACAAATATTGGAACATATGCACGATTTACTTGAGCGTAACGAGCAATTACTCGGCATTTATACGTTATGGGAACCGAACGCGTTAGATGGAAAAGATCGAGAATACGCCAATAAAGAAGCTCACGATGCCACTGGTCGCTTTATTCCATATGTTGTTCGCAGCGATGGAAAAATTATTGTCGAAGCAAGTATTGATTATGATAAAGAAGGAACAGGAGACTATTATTTAGTTCCTAAAAAAACAAAGAAGCCTCTATTACTCGAGCCATATACGTACACCGTCAACGGAAAAGATATATTGCTTACATCGTTAATTTTACCGCTTCTCGACCCGACAACGAACGAGTTTTTAGGTATTGTCGGTGTCGATTTTGAAGTATCGTTTTTGCAACAACTCGTAAGCAAAGAAAAACCGCTCGGCGGGTTTTTAAACTTGATTACTGGTGATGGCACGATTATTGCGAGCGGCGCAGGAGAACAGTTCATCGGAAAAACCATTACACTTGATAAAGAAAAAACAGTGCTAAAGCGCATCGCAAATGGGGAGCATTTTACTGACGAAATTTACTCACAACTTCTTCAAGATAATATGTTGCGCGCTTTCGCACCTATTGAATTTCCTCTGTTTGAAAAGAATTGGGCGCTCGTTTTATCTGTTCCATCTAGCACTGCATTTGAACGCATTGAAAAACTAGTCGTTAATGGGACAATCGGAATTTTATTTTTAATTTTACTACTCGCACTTTTTATCATTTTCACACTCCGACGTATTTTGCTTCCTGTCCGTCATGCAGCACATGTTGCTGAGCAAATTGCGCACGGTCAGTTGAACGTTCATATTGAAGCATTACCGTATAACGATGAAATCGGCAGATTAACAAAAGCGATGAAAACGATGGCAGAAAATCTTCGTGAACAAATCGGAACATTAGCCGATGAAAGCAAGCTGCTAACAGACGAAGCAGAGCGCATCGCAACAAACGCAGAACAAAACAGCGAAGCAAGTGCTTACGTCCATGAAGTGATGAGTGAAATGACGGAACGAACAACTTCACAAACAGAAGCGTTGCTAGAAAGTATGAAAGCAATGGAGGAAATGGCGATTGGCGTTCAAAAACTAGCGGAGTCGACATCAGAAGTAGCCGACTCTGCAAAAGAAATGTCGGATGAAGAAAAACGAGGAAAAGAGCACCTAGAACAAACAGTGAAACAGATGAACCAAATTCGACAATCGTTTTCTCTTATTTCTAAACAAGTAAATGATCTCACATCTTACTCCGAACAAATCGGACATATTGTTGCAACAATTAGCACGATTTCATCGCAAACGAATTTGCTTGCTTTAAATGCCGCCATCGAAGCTGCCCGTGCGGGAGAATCAGGAAGAGGATTCGCCGTTGTTGCAGAAGAAGTACGAAAACTAGCCGAACAAGCGGACGATGCAGCAAAACAAGTGAGTGAACTCATTGGACGCGTTCAACATCAAGTAAAAGAAGTAGAAGAAGTAACAAAACAAGGAGCGGACGACATTCAGCAAGGCAGTACGGTGATCACGAATACTGCTCAAACATTTGAACGAATTGTTCAAAAAACAGATGTCGTATCGGAAGAAATTCAAGAAATATCTGCCGCAACCGAACAAATGTCGGCTGGTGTTGAACAAGTGACAGCATCGATTGAAAATATTGTTGAAAACGCAAAAGATGTTCAGTACGACATCCAACAAGCAACAAATTCAGTGGATGAACAAGCGAACATTTCAAAACAGCTAGATGAATCATCGAAACAGCTGGCTAGCATCTCATCTAAATTACAGCAACTTATTCAACGATTCAGTTTGTAGATCAGCCATTGGCTGATCTACTTTTTTTTCTCTTCAAGTACCTTTAAAATATAAGAAACGATGAAATAAATGTGCACCCGTTTCTTTTCATCTACTTGACGTAAAGCCTTTATGATCTCCTCTTCTATTTTGTGATGTCTGTTTTCGTATTCATTCGCTACTAGCCAATCTATCGAAACATCTAGCGCCCTACTAATTGGAATAAGCAAATCAACTCTTGGTGTTACCGTTCCATTCACTATTTTATTGATCGTACTTTTCGGTTGACCTGTTTGTTCGGCTAAATCTTTTTGCTTTAAATTCAACTGCTTAAGTCGCTGCTTAATTCTTTCACTGATGACCACTTTTACATCATCCACATTTACCATTCCCTTCATTTTTTGTTTCTTTTTTTGGATTTTTTTATTGAAAAATTCCTAAAAAGAAACTATAATATTACACAAATAAACCTTTCTTCATCTTTTGCTATCATAACAAGGCGGTGAATTCATGGACGTTTATGCTCATGCAAAACGGACCATTATGATCGGAGTAGTATGTTGTTACACATTTATCGCATGCGTGCTGGCATGCATAAATATTTCTAAATTTTTTTACATCGCAAGTGTATGGTTCATTACTATTATTCTCTTCCTTGGATTTTTTTTAAAAAAAGAACAAGAGTTGCAGTCTTTGAAAAATAAAGAAAATGATAGTCATATTTATCAATATGTTTACTCTTTAAGACGATTCCCGACAAAAATCATACATATTGTTTTTTTCTGTTTTATGTGTTTTTTCGTTCTACTATTTTTCATTCAATTACCTAGCATGCATTTGCTTTTATCAGCGTGTTTATACGGCATGTTTCACAGCATTCTTTTTTATGTCATCAATCGCTCATTACTGAAGGTAATTGAATATGATGTAGATTATTTTTTTCATCTAGGATACCGAAGTGCTATCATAGCGTCAGATTTTCCACACACGTCAACTTTCAAAAGATTCATCCATTATGGAGTGGGTGGCGTTTCTTTATCAATTATGTATGTGTTGACGATTCATCGTATGTTTATTCAAAGCAATCCGAACGAGCATGTTGTTTTTTTCATCATATCAATCGCCTTTTTAGCTTTTTTCGTGATATTTTATTTAGCAGTAAGTTACGCCGTATCCGAACATATAAAAACAACCATCTACACCTTAAGAGAACGGGCGATGCGTGAAGAAATTCCAAATGTGTATACCGATGAATTTTCCATTCTCACCCACACTTTAAATATATACAACGATCCGACAAAAAAAGCTTTACGTCTGCTAGCGAAAATTGAAAATAAAAGCGATGAACATAAATATATTGCTGATCATTCACGACGTGTTGCTTATTATTGTCTACAAATTGGACAGCTAGTTGGCTTGCAAGATCGCCAATTAAACAGTTTATACCAGGCTGCCCTTCTTCACGACATTGGTAAAATAGGTATACCTGACTATATTTTATTAAAAAAAGGGGCGTTATCTAAAGATGAATTTTCATTCATTCAGCAATACCCGAATATAAGCCACTTTCTTGCTGAAACAGTTTTTCAAATCGAGGATAAAGATATTCTTACAGCTATTCTTTTCCATAAAGAATGTTTGGATGGAACAGGCTACCCTAATCAATTAATAGATAAGCATATTCCAATTATGGCGAAGATTATTTCAATAGCAGATGCTTTTGATGCGTTAATGTCAACAAGACCTTATCGACAAAAGAAGAGCAGAGATGAAGCGATTCACATATTAAAGAGTGGAAGTGGTATCAAATGGGATGAACATATATTAAATAAATTTATAAATTTATTTACAAAAAAAGAAATAAATATAATAAATTAGCGATAAGAAGGTGTATCTTCATATCGCTTTTTTCTTGCACGGAAAGGGGATTTTTTCGTTGAACTGTATACATTTATTAAAAACTACACTTTCTTGTTTTGAACATTCTATCGCTCAGCCAACAGTCCTTATTGTTGATGGAGAAATTATTTTTTCATACGATTCATCGGAGGATATAAAATATTTTTTTTATAAAAATGAATCTTATTTGAAACAACAGACAGCCGACATTTCACGACCAATGTTATTGCAATACGGATTAACTAATTGGATGGTTTTCCCTATAGAAACAAAAATAAAGAATTGTGAAGCATTATTGTTTGTTTCATATCCATATCACAATGATACCCATCATTACATCACATGCTTAATTGAGACACTCGCACTTATTATTCAAAAAAAATATAGAGACGAATTGCTCGCATTAGAAATCAAACAGTTATCAGAAAGAGAGAAACAAATCTTCTTCCTCATATTGAAAGGATACAGTAACAAAGAAATTGCGCGAGAGCTTGTTTTAAGTCAACATACAATCAAAAACCACGTGAATAACGTATTTCAAAAGCTTGACGTCAAGCGTCGTTCTCAGCTTATCGCAAAATTTAACCATTTTTTATAAACTGGGGGATTCGTATGGACATTTATGTTGGAAGACAACCGATCTTAAATAGAAAAGATGAAGTGATTGGATATGAACTGTTGTATCGAAGCGGGGAGCAAAACGTCTACAATGCTATCGATGGAGACCGTGCGACGATCGATGTACTAGTCAATAGTTTTATGAATATAGGTATAGAAAGATTAACAAATGGGGCTAGATGTTTTATCAATTTTACTGAAACATTGTTAAAGCGCGGTTTACCTTTTTATTTTCCAAAACATTTGATTGTTGTTGAAATTTTAGAATCTATTCCTTACTCCGATGAGTTGCTAAACATATGCAGAAAGTTAAAAAAAGAAGGATATATGATTGCACTTGATGATTTTGTATGTTCAAATCAATATATCCCCCTTCTCCCATATGTAGATATTATAAAAATTGATCTTTCTAATCAAACAAACGATCATGATTTCAAATATTATATTGAACAATATAACATTAAGCTGCTCGCTGAAAAAGTGGAAACGAAGGAACAACTAGAACAGGCGAAAAAAGAAGGATTTTGTTATTTCCAAGGATATTTTTTCAGTAAACCAATTGTCATTAAAGAAAAGGCATTGCCGAAAATGTCACACGCTTCACACCTCACTTTAATTCAGCAAATGAATAAAAATGAATTAGAATTCGAGGAAGTTGTTCAAACAATTGAAAGTGATCCAACATTAACATATCGTTTACTAAAAGCTGTGAATGCTTCTTTTATTTCATATTCACCAAAAATTAAATCGATTCGTCACGCAGCTATTTTACTCGGAACAAACCAATTAAAAAGCTGGCTAACTGTGTTAGCATTACAAGAACCAAACGAACCGTTTAAAAACGAAATCATTGTAAATAGTTTAATACGTGCGAAAACGCTCGAACAGTTAGCAGATCTCATTCACTTGCGCGATGAAAAAGACGTTTTATTTTTTATGGGAATTTGTTCATCGCTTGATTTATTGCTTCAACGCCCACTGCAAGAAATATTGCAAGAATTACATGTCGATGAAGCGATTCAACATGGTCTAAACGGACAAAAGAGTATGTATTCCATTTTGTATCATCTTGTCATTGCACTAGAAACAAACGATACAAACAAATTGAAAGAGATAACAACTACTTTAAACATTGATTTATCAAAAGCATTTGCGATTTATCAACAAAGTATTGAATGGGTTGTTGAATTACAAAAAGATATACAAGTAAAATAAAAAGGCTTTTCACAAGCCTTTTTATTTTACCTTAAACTTATTCATCATCTCTGTCAGTTCATCAGCTAACTGTTCAACTTGCTTTGCTTGTTCAAAAACTTGTTGAGCTGCTGCTGCTTGCTGTTCAGTTGCCGCGCTCACTTCTTCAATGCTAGCCGATGCTTCCTCTGTTACTGCTGCGACATCTTGCATATGCTCTGCAATTGTTTTCGT
The DNA here is from genome assembly GCF_000833605.1 of Anoxybacillus ayderensis. Classification (GTDB taxonomy): domain Bacteria; phylum Bacillota; class Bacilli; order Bacillales; family Anoxybacillaceae; genus Anoxybacillus; species Anoxybacillus ayderensis. Next base: position 136,266 of record NZ_JXTG01000003.1, read on the forward strand.
ATCACTTTGCACAGTATGAATGCGAGAGATCACTTGATCACTTCGTTCGCTTGCGCTCGTCAAGTTGTGTGCAATATGTTGGAACGCTTGTTTCGCTTCACTCACTCGTTCAAAAGCAAGATTCGCCACTTTACTGCCTTCTGTCACAATCACGATCGCTTGTTCTGTATCGCTATATGTTTGCTGGATCATTTGCGCAATTTTATCTGTTGCTTTTTCTGTTTCTTCTGCTAGTTTTCTCACTTCTCCCGCTACAACAGCAAAACCTCTCCCTGCTTCTCCCGCTCTTGCTGCCTCAATCGAAGCATTCAATGCTAATAAATTCGTTTGCGATGTAATATGACTAATCACATTAACAATTTCTCTCACTTCTTTTGAACGTTCACCTAATCGTTTCATCGCCTCAACTGCATCTCTTGAATGTTTAGTTGCCGACATCATCGCTTCGCTCATCGTATGAAGAATCGTTTCTCCTTGTATCGACACTTGCTTTGCTTCTGCCATCGCTTTTTCCATCTTCTCAGCTTCTTCAATTAATCGCTGTAATTCGTTCATCATGCGATTGACTCGTTCTGTTACATCTTGAACAGAATGTGCGATTGCTGTGGAACCGTGAGCCATTTCGCTCATCGTCACTGCCACTTGGTTTGTTGTTTGCTTCGTTTCGTCACTTGCCACAACAAACGTTTGAGCATATTGACGAAGCTGCTCAGCTGAATCGTGCAACTGTTGTAGCATATGGCGCATATGATGAACCATTTGTTGAAAATATTGTCCGAGCTGTCCTACTTCATCTTCGCTTCGATGGTCGATCGTTACCGTTAAGTCACCGCTCGCTACTTCTTTCGTTAATTGGCTTAATTTTTGCAACGGACGGACAAGTCGTGAAGCAAATAAAACGATTATAACAACCGCAAATAACACAACAACTCCCGCCGTAACAAACGATAAAATCGCTAAATAATATAACTTTTCTGTCGCTTCATCGACAGGCACAGTAAGCACAAGCCCCCATCCTGTCGACTCAATCGGTGCATAGAAGGCGTATTTTTTTATCCCTTCAAATTCATATATCCCCATTCCTTTTTTGCCATCTAACGCCCGTCTTAACAATGAAACGAGCTGATCATTTTTTTCCTTCAATAAGTTTTTCTCTAATACGTATTCTTTTTTCGGATGCGCAATGAGCACTCCGTCTTGCTGAATTAAATACCCATATCCCGTTTTCCCAACATCCACGTGAATGACTAAGTTTGTTATTTCTTCTGTTTTTACTGTCCCTAATAGTACGCCAATAATTTCTCCTTTTTCACGAATAGGAGAAGCAATGACAATGACTTTTTCCCCAGTCGCACGTGAAACGATCACATCAGAAATGGACGTTTTCCCTTTTAAAGCCTCTTGAAAGTATAGGCGATCACCAATGGATAATTCTTTTCCATTCGCGTACGCTTTTCCATTCCGATCAGCAACGGCAATCAGCTCAAATGTTGACCACGTTTTTTGGATATGAGCAAGTCTTGTCTCATTTTTTTGTAGCTCAACAACATCCCATCCACCTTCACTGCTCAATCCTTCAATTAATTTTTTATGATCGGTAATCCACTGATTGACCGCTGTTTGCAGTCGTCCAAGCTCTACTTGAGCCGTCTGTTCAAATTGATCCTCTAAAAACTGCTTTGCTTTTTGATGGTTCAAATATGCCACTAAAAATAAAGAAATAATGACAAGAGGCATAATGACTAACAGTAGCTTCCCCCTAATACTTTTCATAATCTTCCCCCTAACAAACAAATGTTTTATATATGTATTATCATAAATAAAATAAGTATGTAATAAAAGTAGGTAATTTTGACGATTATGATACATTTTAAATAAAATATTTATCTCTATTTTATATATTGAAAAATCAACATCTTTCGACAATAATAGACATATACTCTAATGTAAAAGGAGGGACGAAAGAGGTGGAAGAAAAAATACGCTTGCCACACGCTCTTTTCTCAAGTGAACAATTGCTATTTCATATGATGGATCAATTGTTCGATATCGTTTTTTTAATGAAAGTCGAAAAAGGACCGCGGTTTCGTTACGTGCGCGTTAGTCCGACAGCCCTCCATTTAGCGAATTTACGCGAAGAAGATATAGGAAAATATATTGAAGATGTGTATGATGAACATGTCGCAAATCATTTAAACTTTCAATATATAAGAGCATGCAAAACAAAGTCGCTCGTCACTTTTCGCGATCGAATGAACGTAAAAGATGACATCCGTTTTGCGGAATCTACGTTAATTCCTCTTTTGAACGAAAAAAACGAAGTATCATATATCGTCGCATGTACGCGTGAAATTACCGATATGCTAAAAAAAGAAGAACAGCTAGAAGAAGCACAACAACTAATTGACTCTTTATTTACCCACTCGCAAGAAGCTTTTATTTTATTTGATTTATTCGGGCATATTATTCGCGTCAACGAAAAAACAGAACGTTTATTTGGACTGCAACAAAAAGACATTGTCGGGAAAACACTTTTCGACATTATTCCTGTATATAAAGAAAATATCAATCAAACGTTACAACGATTAAGCGAAGGAAAACCGTTACATGCCATTCGCCTAACGATGAAAACGAAAAACGGTGAGATGATATACGTTTCTGTAAACGCATCTCCTTTATTTAACAAAGACGGAAACATTATCGCAGGCTTTGCTAGCCTTTTAAATATTACGGATCTCATCCAAACGCAAAAACAATTAAAGCAAAGCGAAAAATTACATCGTCATGTCGTGGAAACATTTCCTAAGGCGATCATCATTTGTACCGATCAACAAATCACGTATGCGAATACAGTCGCTCTCCATATGTTCAAAGCATCAACGATCGAAGACGTCCGAAACAAGCCAGTCCAACAATGGATTCATACCGTCCCAGAGCCAACCATCACAACAATCGACGGCGAAACAATCCCTGTACAAATCGACATCCTCCCGTTCCCGTACGAAACAAACAGGACTGAACTGATGATCATTAAACCGAGCGAACCGATCGTTGTACATGAAAATAAAAACGTATATATAAGTCGGACAGAATTTATGGAAAGGCTAACCGATCTTCTTCTTGCGCACGAAGGTGTCGCTATTCTTTTAGTTGATGTACATCAATTTAAATTTATCAATAGCTTTCTCGGCTATGAAAACGGCGACGAAATATTAAGACAAATAAGCATGCGCCTTCATAACACGATACATCCAAAAGCGATTTGGACGCGGATGAATGGCGATCAATTCGCAATTGCTCTTTCGTACGAAAGCCAGGAAGAAGTAAAGCAGTTCGCCAACGTGATAAAAGAGGTGCTCATCGAGCCATATCCGATCGCTCAACAACAAATTCGCATCGGCATTCATATTGGAATAAGCTACGCATACGATGCAAAGTTATGTGCGGAAACGCTACTTAACAATGCCGAAAAAGCGTTATATTTTGCGAAATTGGAAGGAACAAGCGGGATTAAACCATACAAAGCGCATATGTCGGACGCTTTTACCCGCAAGATTCAGCTTGAAAACGCCCTTTCGTCAGCAGTGAAAAACGGAGAACTTTTTTTGCTTTATCAGCCAAAAATCAATTTCTACGCACGTTCGTTTAGTGTCGAAGCGCTCGTTCGTTGGAAACATCCTCAGTTTGGCTTTGTGAGCCCCGCCGAATTTATTCCAATGGCGGAAGAAACGAACGTCATTCACGACATCGGAAAATGGGTGTTGCGTCAAGCGTGTCGCGATCTTTCGCTTTTGCGCCAACATACGACGGACTGTATGAAAATCGCTGTCAACTTATCTGCCAAACAATTGCTAGACGAACAACTATATACATCCAAATTGACATTTTAACCTCTGGTTCATGCAGCACACCCGATGCGGCGTAACACCTCATCTGGGTGCTGTAAGACATGTTGTTCAAACCGAGTAATCGACTGGGCGATGTCCTTTTGATCTTTATGCAGGACGTTGGCGATGACTTCGTCTTTCAGCCACTTCCACAACCGTTCAATCGGATTCAAATGAGGCGAATACGGTGGGAGAAAAATAAAATGAAACGCACCGCCTTCTTCGCTTTGAAGGAAAGCTTGCACCATGTTGGCATGATGAATACGCGCATTGTCCAACACAAGCACGATGAATCGATCGGAATATTTCTCTTTCAACAGGCGCAAGAAGTCGAGGAACGTTTCGGCATTGGCGGATGATGCGCGATGAAACACGACATCGCCTTGTTGCACGTCGACGGCACCAAAAATGGACACGTGGGCGTGGTGACCGTAGCTTGGCACTTGTTTTTGATTCCCTACTTCTGCCCATGTCGTACGAAGCGCTTGATATGCGCGAACATGCGTCTCATCCACATGAAGAAGAACGATTTCTTCCGTGATTAGTTTTTTTTTATAAACTCGAGTTCTTTTTCAAAGGCTGCTTGAAGCACTGGATCACCTTTGACGAGCTTATAGGTCGGGCGTGTCCATGACAAGCGAAGACGATGCAATAACTTCCGAATACCTTCCCGTGACATCGAAACACCATATGTCTGTTGAATGTAAGATTGTAATATACGTGTGTTCCATGACGAAGAAATGCCCCATCCGACATCCACAGGGGTGGTGGTTAACACGAGTTGTCTAATTTCTTGTTGTTGTTCTTCTGTAAGAAATGGCACACGACCAGGTGGCAAGCGACGATCGAGTAAATGATCGAGCCCACCTTCATTAAACCGTTCGACGTAGAGGGAAACCGATTGGCGGCATAGATTAACCATTTTTGCGACATCTTTTCCAAGAAACCCTTCCATGACTAGGCGAACGGCAGTCACTCGAACACGAAGCGAAGCATCTTTGATTTTCCGTTCTTGTTTCCGAAGTTTTCGAGGTGTCCAACCGTGATCATTTGTGATTTTCAGACGTTTCATATCATTTCCGCTCCTTTTGTATAGAAATATTTAGGAGCAGTATAGCCAAGAAAAAAGGTGTTCATACAGAAGTCATCATCTTAAAGTGCATGTATATATTTGAAGATATTCAACATATTTTACAAGAAGAAGGTTGCGACGCCTCTTGTTTTATATTTGAAATTACCGAAACAACAATGATTAAAAATCCCGAACATGTCGTAAAAACGTTAGAACGTTTAAAACAGCTCGGCTTTTCGATTGCCGTAGACGACTTTGGCGTCAGCTACTCGTCGCTTGAATATTTAAATCGCTTCCCGATCGATGAAGTGAAAATCGATCGCTCGTTTATTCAAAACATAATAAACAATGAAAAAAGCAAAGAAATTGTGAGCGCCATTATTTCGCTTGCGCACAAATTACGGCTAACAGTGACTGCCGAAGGAGTCGAAACAGAACAACAAGCGCAGTTTTTAATTGAAAAACAGTGCGAACAATTACAAGGGTTTTATTTTAGCCGCCCGGTCTCGCTTGAACAGCTCCCAAGCACGATCGCATCATTACAAAACATGATAAAATCCCCGATGTAACTCGGGGATTTTTTTATACAAGCACAGCGCGATCGCTGGCAAATTGGCTGCCACGAATACGTTGAAACTCTTGAAGAAGAGAGGCAACAGTTAACTTTTTCTTCTCTTCTCCACTTGCTTCGAAAATAATTTGCCCACCGTCCATCATAATGAGACGATTACCTAATTGAACAGCTTGCTCCATATTGTGCGTCACCATTAACGTCGTCAAGCGATTCGTTTCAACAATTTGTTTCGTTAAATCTGTAATTAACTTCGCGCGCGCAGGGTCTAACGCCGCGGTATGTTCATCGAGAAGGAGCACATGCGGCTTCGTAAACGTCGCCATTAAAAGCGACAACGCTTGCCGCTCCCCGCCAGATAACAAGCCGACTTTCGCATGGAGACGGTTTTCTAATCCGAGCTGAAGCGTGGCGAGCGTTTCTTTAAAAAATTCGCGCCGCTTTTTCGTTACGCCGAAACGAAGCGTTCGCTTGACTGTTCGGTTATAAGCGATCGCTAAATTTTCTTCAATCGTCATATTTGGTGCTGTCCCTGCCATCGGATCTTGAAAGACGCGACCGATATAACGCGCTCGATCGTGTTCACTCATCGTCGTCACATCTTTCCCGTCAATCACCACTTCTCCTGTATCTGGAGCCAGTCTCCCTGAAATAATGTTCATTAACGTCGATTTTCCCGCTCCGTTGCTGCCGATAATCGTTACAAAATCGCCCGGCTGAAGCGAAAGTTCGATATGTTTTAACGCCACTTTTTCATCGAGCGTTCCTTCGTTAAACACTTTCGTAATCTGCTTGAGTTGAAGCAACGGCTGCACCTCGCTTTCTCGCTTTCCGCTGTTTTTCGGCACGCGCCGCTACCATTTGCGGAACGACGAGCGCTAAAATGACAATCATCGCTGTAATGAGCTTCACATCGCCCGTCTCTAAAAATTGGACGCGCAACGCAAGCGTAATGACGATGCGATATACAATGGCTCCGAAAATCACCGCAAGCGTCGCCCGCACAATCGTTTTCGCCCCAAATAACGCTTCACCGATAATGACCGACGCTAAACCGATGACGATCATGCCGATCCCCATGCCGATATCGCTAAAGCCGCTATATTGCGCAATAAGCGCACCTGAAAACGCGACGAGTGCGTTTGACAAGCCGAGACCAATCATCGTTAAACGGTCCGTGTTGCCTGAAAAACTAGCAATCATTTTTTTATTATCCCCGACGGCACGAAGCGCCAAGCCGACTTCCGTTTTTAAAAATACGTCAATGACTACTTTCACTACAGCGACTAAAAACATCCCAAAAACGATAATCGCCCACGTTTTCGGAACGAAAGGAAATATCGTTGCCAACGCTTGATCGAAACGTTGAAACGCTTTTGTGATGATCGTCATGACCGTTTCTTGTTGTAAAAGCGGGACGTTCGGTTTATCCATAATGCGCAAGTTAATCGAATATAAAGCGATCATCATTAAAATCCCTGATAATAACGGATTAATTTTCCCCTTCGTATGCAAAAGGCCTGTCGCACATCCTGCGAAAAAGCCAGCACCAAGCGCCGCAAGCGAAGCAATAAACGGATTGACGCCACCGACGATGAGAACGGAAGCGACTGCCGCTCCCGTCACAAAACTTCCGTCCACCGTCAAATCAGGAAAATCTAAAACGCGAAACGATATATACACCCCAAGCGCCATAAGCGCATATAACAATCCTGCTTCAACTGAGCTAAACAATGCTGTAATCATACGGATCCATCCTTTGTTTTATTCAATAAATTCCGCCATGCTATCCCATTCACTACGCCATTCGACACCCATCTCTTTTGCTGCTTTTTTATTGATGACGAGCTTCAATTTTTGCGGATATTGTACAGGAAGTTCAGACGGCTTTTTCTTCCCTTCTAAAATGTCTGCTGCCATGACGCCTGCTTCATAGCCAATATCGTAGTAGTCAAAACCGTACGCCGCAAAACCGCCACGTTTCACGGAATCTAACTCGCCGACAAAAAGCGGTAAATCTTGATCGTTCGCGACTTGAATGACCGACTCAAGCGCTGAAACGACCGTATTGTCCGTAATGACGTAAAAACAATCGACTTTGCCAACTAACGATTCCGCCGCTTGTTTTACTTCCGCCGATGTCGACACCGAAACAGGTACGATCGTTAAGTCGGTCCCTTCCATCGCTTTTTTCACCGCATCAATTTGCGCCACAGAGTTTTGCTCGCCCGCGTTGTAAATCATGCCGACGCGATTTCCATTCACAAATTGATCAATAAATTGCACCGTTTTCGGAATGGCATCTGGATGTGTATCTGTTGTCCCTGTCACATTTCCACCCGGATTTTCCATCGATTGTACAAGCTTCGCTCCAACCGGATCTGTCACAGACGTAAAGACGATCGGAATATCTTTCGTCGCATTTAATGCACCAAGCGCGCTCGGTGTAGAATTGGCGAAGATTAAATCGACGCCATCCGCAACAAAGTTGTTGGCAATCGTTTGGTTATTGTTCATATCCCCTTGCGCGATTTGCACATCGTATTCGACTTTTAACCCTTTTTCTTCAAGCGCCTTTTTAAATCCGTTAAACGCTGCATCAAGCGACGGATGTTCAACAATTTGCGTCACACCAACTTTATATGTTTTCTCCTCGCTTTTTTCTGTTGTTGTTTTTTCTTCAGCGCATCCTGCTAGCACACTTCCTGCAAGCAACAACGCGCCACACGTCTTTAACCACTTCATTCGTATCCCCCTCACTTTTTCGCTGTTTCGCTTTTATGCGTTAAATTATACAAATATATTTTCTAAATATCAAGTCAATTCTAAAAAAAATAAGAAAAGCGCAAAGCGCCCGCCTATCGGCGAAGAGCGCACAAGCCCCACCGAGGAGGCTGTCGCCGCCGCAGTGTGGGGCGGAGCGACTCGAGCCGATGGCGCTTGGAGCTAGACATGAAACCGAAATTTTATACTTTCTCATCTTGAAAAAAAACGGTGCTCACATCGCACCGCTTTGAGAGATGACTTGTTCTTTTAATGCACGTCTTAAAATTTTTCCTGTCGTATTTTTTGGCAATTCCTCTAAAAATTCAATCGAACTTGGCACTTTATATTTCGCTAAATGCTCGCTACAATAAGCGATTAGCTGTTGTTCTGTCAACTGTTTATTTTTACTTACCACATAACATTTTACCGCCTCTCCAAAATTCGGGTCTGGCACGCCGATGACTGCCGCTTCCACGACATCCGGATGGCTGTAAAGCACTTCTTCCACTTCACGCGGATATACGTTATATCCTCCAACAATAATCATATCTTTTTTTCGATCAACGATGTAAAAATATCTTTCTTCATCCATTTTCGCTAAGTCACCTGTATATAACCAACCGTCTCGAATCGTATGCGCGGTTTCTTCTGGCATTTTATAATATCCTTTCATCACATTCGGACCGCGCACGATCAGTTCTCCGACTTCACCAACAGGCACTTCTTCTCCTAATTCATTGACGATTTTATTTTCAACGTTTATAATGCTCGTCCCGATCGAGCCCGGTTTACGCGGACGATCAAGCGGATTAAAACATGTAACTGGCGAAGCTTCTGACAGTCCGTACCCTTCGGAAACGATAACTTGAAACTTTTTCTCGAAGTTTTTCAATAACGCAACAGGCATCGATGCTCCGCCTGAAATACATAGGCGCATATGCGCAAAATCTTCCGCCTTTCCGTCTGGATATTGATATAAAAAGTTATACATCGTCGGCACACCCGCAAAAACAGTCGCCTTTTGTTCACGTGCCACTTTAAATACTTCCCCTGGGCTAAATTTCGGGAGAATAAGCACCGTTCCACCGTTCATGAGCGGGGCATTGAGCGCCACCGTCAAACAAAAGACATGAAACATCGGCAACGTCGCAATGACGCGATCATCTTCGTTTATTTTTAAGTAATCTGCGACATCTTGGGCGTTGCTGTATAAATTTTTATGCGTCAACATCGCTCCTTTTGGCTTTCCAGTCGTTCCTGATGTATATAAAATGACCGCCACATCATCATCGTGAAGCTCTGGCCCGAAGAACGGCACATCACCTGTCGCTAGCACATTTGTAAACGATTTCATTTTTTCCGGCACGACGATGCCATGTTCTTTCCCTTGCGGTGTTTCACAAATGATGATATGCTCGACATTCGGTAAACGTCCGTCAAGCTTCATAAGCGTCGGCATGACAACATCAAGCGCAATGACAACTTTCACATCGCCGTTTGTTAAAATGTAATGAATTTCATCTGCCGTATAAATGGGATTAATCGGAATCACCGTCGCCCCCGCACGCATCGCACCATATAAACTGACGATAAAATAAGGTGAATTGCCTAACAATAGCGCCACATGATCCCCTTTGTTTACCCCTAGCTTCTCAAGTCCGCTCGCAAATTTCATTATCGCGCCGTTCAGTTCACCGTACGTTGCTGACGTTTGGTCAAACATATACGCCTGCTTATCTGGCTTTTGCGTAGCTATTTGTTGTAACCGTGAAACTAAATTCATTTTCCCCACCCCTTTAGTGAATGAATGATCATTCATTTTAAAATTAAAAAAATTCTAAATGTATTATATTTTAAAATAAAAAAACAGGCAAGCGAGACATATTGAATTAAAAAAACGAGGCTTTGTCGCCCCGTATTAAAAAGATATGGATCGCATTTGGCTATCTGTGGCGCGCAGCAATTCTCCCCACGTTCGATAGCCGCGCATGCGAAATTGTTCCAACAGCTCAACGAATAAATACGCTGTCGTGAGCGCATCGCCAATGGCGGAATGTCGTTCATACATGCGTGTACCGAACGCCTGGGCATATCGCTCTAAATCGCGCATATCATATGACGGTGCAATAAAGCCAATTAAATCGAGCGTATCGATAAACGTCGGTTTGCGAAATTTCATTTTTTCGCGGCGCAATTCGTGTTTCATCACAAATAAGTCAAACGAAATGTAATGTCCGACAAAGCAAACGCTTTGTTTTTGTTCAACAAATTGAAAAAAATGTTGCAATGCTTCAATTGCCGTCGGCGCATGTTTCACCTTTTCTTCCGTAATGTTCGTCAATTCAACAATAACCGGTGGGATATCGCGATTCGGATTCACATACGTATGAAACGTTTCGTCTTCTATCACCGTCGTTCCCCTCACTTGCACCGCGCCGATCTCAATTAACCGATCCGTTGTTGCTACATCAAAACCGGTCGTTTCTGTATCAAATACGGTAAAAACAATATCATCAATCGGCGTCGATAACGGGATGTTATCATTTAACTTATAGTCAATCGCCTTTCGTAAAAAAAACACCCCTATCCCCCCTAAAAATGAGAAAATAATTGCGCCTGAAGTTGCTTTAACGTTTTTAAACTTAATATGAGTTCATCTTTTTCTCTTGTCGTCATCGTCGTAAACGATAAGACGGACGACGATTGTTTATTCGCTTTGTAATGATTCCATTTATGGCGAATGTAAATAGCTAGCACGTTTTCGGCCGCTTTTTGCACATCTTTCGCAAACGCAGGAGATAACACTTGTTTTTCCTTTAGCTTCTCAATTCGCTCAAACGGTGTGCCAGATACGATTCCATGAATGAGCCCTAAAATTTGTATGCTATGATGGTACGGAAATAACACTTCTTTTTTCATATCGATTGTTTTTCGCTCAAGCCCGAAAATCGAGCGAATCGGACGATCGAGCGTCGGAATTTCATTTTGCCTTTCCATCTCAACAAGCCGAAAAAAGAAAATTTTTGCGCGGCTTAACTGCTCACGAATTTGTTGTTCAAACGCACGATGCAAGTCGATATCGCCATATACAAATCGATACGAGAAAAAGTTTTGTGCCAACAACAAATTGTCATTTGTCGCATGAATCATCCACTCGCGCAATCGGTCTTTCCACGTTTCAAGCGAACCGCGCCATGCGTTTTCGCTCGCCATCATCTTCCCTTTGCATCGCTCATATCCCGCTTTCTCCATGACGCGCACAATCGCTTCGCCAAGCGTTGCAAAATATGAAGCGTGCTCCTCGCTTTCATACACAAGAAAATGATCTTGGTCGGTTAATAAAAACTGCTCCCTCCGTCCGCTTGATCCCATCTGGTAAAAAGCGAAACGGCACGGAGGATCTCCGACTTGTTCGATCGCTAACGATAAACAACGAAAGACGAGTCGATCGTACAGTTTCGTAATCGTATTTAAACATTGAGCAATCGGCACTTGATCGCGCAACATTGTCGCCAACAACTCGTAAATCGCTATTTTCATTTTTGATAGCGTATGTTCATCCGCATGATCAATTTGTTGAATCGTGCGCATCATGCTTTCATTTTTCTTTCGCATTAAATCTGAAAACGTCACAATCCCTTCTACTTTTCCGTCGTCGACAACAGGTAAATGTTTCACCCCACGCTCAATCATCATGGCAAGCGCATCGTAATAATACGCAAATCGTGAAATCGTCGCGACATGTTTTGTCATCACTCGTTCAACAGCCGTGTCATATGGAAGCGACTGTCCAAGCACTCGTTCAACAAGATCCGTTTCCGTTAAAATACCACATAACTGTTGGTCATTCGTCACAACGATCGAACTAATATGAGTCGCCGCCATTTTTTTTGCTGCTTCTTGTACCGTTGCCGTTGGCGGTAAAGTGACGACATCACGAACCATTAAATCTTGCACAGGAACGACAAATGATGTAGAATCGCCAAATTTCCGCGCTTGTTTGACTTGTTCAGCAAGCGACACATATACGTCTTTTAAACGGATGCACGCCTGCGCAAGCAAATAGTCATGGACGTTCGGATCATCCCATAACCGCGTTAACACAGAAAACGGCATGACAAGCACTTCGCATCGTTCCGCCGCCCGTACAGCAACGAGCTCTTCTTTTCCTTCGCTTTTCGATACACCTAAAAAATGAGCTAAGCTTGAAAATCCGATAATTCCACCTTTTTGTACGACTTCAAGCACTTCGTCATATCCTTCGTGCTCAACGTATACTTCCGCCACCCCATCAAGCAACAAAACAAGCCCTTTGCGCCGCTCATTTTTCCCTAAAATAAGATCGTCTTTTTCAAACGTCTTTCGTTCACATGCAGCGATAAGCTGTTCGATTTCACGTTGTGGCAACCCCCGAAATAATGGATGCACCGATATCCCCTCCCTTATAAAAACGGCATCTGTATACACAGATGCCTTGACATTATCTCATCCACACTTGACCGTCTTTATATGTCATTTGTTCTGGATAACGGAGGTCATATACTTCTTCTTGTACAGATTGCGAAGGCTCTTTCGTCATCAATGACACGACGACGTTTGCTGCGATCGCAGCGATTGCTCCAAAAATTCCTGCCCCTGTATCAACAATTCCTGCAACGGAAAAGCCACCGTATTTCGCCGCTAAAATGTAGCCTAACGAAACGACTAATCCGACAAGCATGCCTGCAATCGCACCTGCCGCATTTGAACGTTTCCACCATACCCCGAGCACGAGCGCTGGGAAGAACGTACTTGCCGCAATCGCAAACGCCCACGCAACAATTTGCGTAATAACACCCGGTGGATTTAATGCGACTAAACCAGCCAACACCGTTGCTGCAACGATCGAAATGCGCGCAACGAGCAAGCGATTTTGCTCTGATGCGTTCGGACGTAAAATGCGATAGTAAATGTCATGGGCAAACGATGACGAAATGGCAATCATTAAGCCACCTGCTGTCGATAACGCTGCCGCCATCGCTCCAGCTGCGACTAGACCGATAACGAACATACCAAGGTTTGCAATTTCTGGCGTCGCCATCACGACGATGTCGTTGCTAATGACCATCTCTTGCCATTGTAAAATACCGTCGCCATTTGCATCTGCAATTTGTAATTTTCCTGTGTTAATCCACTTTTCTGTCCATGCTGGCAATTCGGTAATTTTTTGACCGACGACATTTTTAATTAGGATGAAGCGTGAAAATGCTGCATACGCAGGTGCTGATAAATAAAGCAACCCGATAAATAAAAGCGCCCATGCCCCCGACCAACGTGCCGCTTTCATCGTTGATACCGTATAAAAGCGAACGATGACGTGTGGAAGACCTGCCGTTCCAGCCATTAACGTAAACATAAGAGCAAGGAACTGCCATTTGCTACCTTTTAAAAATGGATCCGTATATTGTGAAATGCCTAATTGCTGATCTAACTCTTGAAATTGACCAACAATTTTTCCGTAAGAAAGCCACGGAATTGGGTTTCCTGTCAATTGAAGCGACATGAAAACGACCGGAATTAAGTAAGCGATAATTAAAATGATGTATTGCGCTACTTGCGTCCATGTAATTCCTTTCATTCCGCCAAACGCGGCATAAAACGCAATTAATACAACACCAATCATCGTACCGACTTTCGCGTCCACTTCAAGCAAACGCCCGATAACAACACCGGAACCAGAAAGCTGCCCGATCGAATAAACGAACGAAATAATAATTGTACAAAGAGCAGCAATCATGCGAGCCGTATGGCTTTCATAACGGTCGCCGATAAACTCTGGCACCGTATAACGTCCATATTTCCGAAGCTGTGGAGCGAGTAAAAACGTAAGCAACAAATAACCGCCCGTCCAGCCCATAATATATGCAAGACCGTCGTATCCTAACAACATAATCGTACCGGCCATACCGATAAAGGATGCCGCGCTCATCCAGTCTGCTGCGATCGCCATTCCGTTTGAAAACGGAGAAATACCGCGACCTGCTACGTAGAAATCAGACGTTTCTTTCGCTTTATTGTAAATCGCAATCCCGATATATAACGCAAATGATGCAATAATAATGGATAAAGACACGAGAAATTGTGTATCCATCTTGCTCCCCCTTCCCCTTTGTTCTCTTAATGATCAAGCGCTTTTCCTGCGCTTAATTGTTCGTTTTTCTCTTCGCTAATGCCGTACTTTTTATCAATATTGTCGCTTACTTTTGCGTTAATAAACAGCAACACAATAAACGTCACAACCGCCCCTTGCGCCCCCATAAAATAATGGAACGGGAAGCCGTTAAACGTCATATTTTTAAACGACTCGGCAAACATGACGACGCCAAATGAAACAATAAACCAAATAATAAAGAAAATAACAATTAACCGCACACGCTCACGGAAATATGCATCCGCCACTTTTTTATCAATTTGTTTCAAACAAACACACCCCCAAGTTAAAAATAAATTTGACCGTTTCTAAAAATGGTGCTGGGAACGTTATGACTTCAAACAAAAAGTAAGCGAAGACTGACAAGAATGGAATGAGTAAAAAGAAAGGCTTTTGCTTACGAAAAGCAACGTACAAACTTATGACTGTAATCGCTAAGATGAGGTAAAACGCAACCAAACAAATACCCCCTTTAACTTGTAAGCGTTATCATTTTCTTTTAGCACTCACCTCCTAGTATGTGTTACTAAATTTTAAGAAAATTCTAACACAACCATATTATCTCTACTTTTTCATTCATCGTCAAGCATCTGTTCAAAAAATTTTCAAATTTTTTATTCTGTATTATAACAAAAGGGCAGCGATTCGCTACCCTTCCCATGTCCATCTTGTTTTCGCTAATTGCACATCGCCATGGAAAATCGTTTTTGCTTCAGCGACAAGTTGTTCGACGTTGCCGAAATGAGGCAAGTGCGTAAGCAACAACGTTTCAACGCCTGCATCGCGGGCGATCGTTGCCGCTTCTTCACTCGTCATATGTCCAGCTTGTTTCGCATGTTGCCCCGCGTAAAAATTGCATTCGCAAATGAGTAAATTCGCCTGGTTGGAAAAAGGAACGAACTGCGGCAAATAACTTGAATCAGCTGTGTACACGACCGTTTTTTCCCCTGCCGTGATTCGCATCGCATAACAAATGGCTGGATGCTCCGTTTCCATAAACGAAATCGTAAACGGACCGATATGAAGCGTCTCATTCGGATCGTACGCCACCGCTTTTGTCACCCCTTTATGAGCGAGGCGCGCAAATCCATCGCGATCGAGCGAATGGCCATAAATCGCCAACTCCGGCAAAGCGCCGCCTAAATTTTTCTTAATCAGTCGGGCATATTGAAGCGGGCCGATATCTGCCACGTGATCGTGATGATAATGCGATACGATGACCGCATCAATTTGTTCAATGTCAATGACGTTTTGCAGCTGCGCTAACGCTCCGCTTCCGCAGTCGACTAACAGACGAAACCCATCATGTTCGAACAAATAACACGATGTCGCTTCATTTTTTTTCGGAAATGCTCCCCAATAACCGATCACTGTCACTTTCATATGTATTCACCTTCCTATTGAAATTGTGTACACCTACACAATACCAAATTTTCGTCTTCATTTCACATATACAAATGTTATAAAACAACTATTGACAAATGTATATCTGTTATAATACAATGAGATTAACAAAAACGAAGGGGATGGGGAGTTATGTTAGAAAAAATGTCTGAATTTTATAAAAAGTTACCTCCAAAAACATGTTGTGAGTGCGGGAAAGAAATGGAAGAGCAACATGAATGTTATGGCAATGTTTGCGTCCAATGCTTAAACGTTTCTTGCTAAAGTAAAAAGCAGCCACGCTGGCTGCTTTTTACTTTAACTTATATACACGTGCTTCATACGGCTTTAGCACAACGGTTTCAATCGGTTCATGTTCATCAACCGCATAGTTGCTAATGAGCAATTGTTTTTCCGTAAACGTCACGTGTGACGGCAATGTAAATGTCGGCTGGTCGCTGCTAAAGTTTGTAATGACAAGCAGCTGTTCATCGTTGAGTTTGCGCACATATGCGTAAATTTGTTCATCGTCTTCAAGCAATAGCTCATATGATCCGTACACGATAATCGGATGTTCTTTTCTGAGACGAATCAGCTTTTTATAATAATGGAATACCGAGTTTTCATCTTTTAACGCTTGTTCAACGTTAATGTCACGATAATTCGGGTTGACATCAATCCACGGCGTGCCTGTCGTAAATCCGGCATGTTCTGTTGCATCCCATTGCATCGGCGTACGTGCATTGTCACGACCACGATAATGAATCGCTTTTAATATTTGATCCGGATCGTATCCTTTGTTCACAACGACATCGTTCCATAAATTTATCGTTTCAACGTCGCGATAATATTCGATTGACGGAAACGCAACATTCGTCATGCCGATTTCTTGTCCTTGATAAATGTATGGCGTCCCTTGCATCATATGTAGCCATGTCGCCAACATTTTTGCACTTTCGACCCGATACGTTTTATCATCGCCAAAACGAGATACGGAACGCGGTTGATCATGATTCTCTAAATAAAGCGAATTCCATCCTTTTCCGTGAAGCTCGACTTGCCACTTGCTCATAATTTTTTTCAAATCCGTCAGTTTCCACGGTTGAATATCCCATTTACCGAGATGGCTCCCCGGCTTCGAATCGACGTCCATATGCTCAAATTGAAATAGCATATTCATGACGCCGTCTTGCTCGTTTGTAAATTGAATCGCATCGTCCGTCGTCACCATCGGCGTCTCTCCAACCGTCATAATGTCGTATTTACTTAACACTTTTTCTTTCATTTCACGCAAATAGTCCATTAACTTCGATCCATTGACAAAATATTGTCCGCCCCATTGATAACGGTCATTCGGATTCGTCACCGGCGCATCTGGCAAACCTTCGACTTTTGACAACAAGTTAATGACGTCCATGCGAAATCCATCAATGCCACGGTCTAACCACCACGTCATCATGTTGAAAATTTCTTCGCGCACCTTTTCGTTTTCCCAGTTTAAATCCGGCTGTTTTTTCGAAAATAAATGTAAATAATATTCCCCTGTCGCCTCATCGTATTGCCATGCCGAACCGCTGAAAAATGATTGCCAATTGTTCGGTTCTTTTCCGTCTTTCCCCGGACGCCAAATGTAATAGTCGCGGTACGGATTATCTTTTGACTTGCGCGATTCAATAAACCAATGATGTTCATCAGACGTATGGTTCACAACTAAATCCATCACTAACTTCATGCCACGCGCATGCATTTCACGAAGCAGTTCGTCCCAATCAGATAGCGTCCCAAATTCGTCCATAATGTCTTGATAGTCGCTAATGTCATAGCCGTTATCATCGTTTGGCGACTGATAAACAGGTGACAACCAAACGACATCGACACCGAGCTCTTGTAAATAATCTAGCTTTTCAATAATCCCGCGCAAATCACCGATCCCATCCCCGTTTGAATCTTTAAAACTGCGCGGATAAATTTGATACACGACCGCTTCTTTCCACCATTGTTTCGTTTTTGGAATCGATTCCATTTCCTTTTCCCCTCTCCATTATTCTTTCACTGAACCAGACGTTAAACCTGAAACAATACGACGTTGGAATAATAATACCATAATGACGAGCGGAATCGTTACAATAACTGTCGCTGCTGAAATTTCGCCCCAAGGAATTGTATATTGCCCTTGAAACATCGCGATACCGACTGGCACCGTTTTATAGTCTTCTGCTGTGTTAATCGTTAACGCAAATAAAAATTCATTCCACGCCGCAATAAAAACGAGAATCGACGTTGTAAAAATGCCTGGTACAGCGAGCGGCAAAATCACTTTAAAATACGTTTGTAGCGGTGTTGCCCCGTCCATTTTCGCTGCTTCTTCTAAATCAAACGGAATTTTACGGAAAAACGTCACTAATAGCCAAATGGAAAGCGGCAACGCAAACGTCGTGTACGGAATAATTAATCCTAAATAACTATTCGTCAACTCAAACTTTTTCACAAACATGTAAATCGGCGAAATGGTCGCAATTTGCGGGAACATCGATACCGATAACACGATACCTAAAATGATCGACTTCCCTTTAAAATCTAGGCGCGCAATCGCATACGCGGCAAACGCAGCGACAAAGACGGTGTATACAGTCGTAATCGTCGCAATGACTGTGCTGTTCCATAAATATTTTACAAACGGATAATTGACGAAAACAGAGACGTAACTTTTTAACGTCGGATGGCTCGTAAACCAGTTAAACGCTTCTTCACCAAACAATTCGCTTAACGGCTTAATCGAACTTAATAAAATCCATAAAAATGGAAACATGACTAAAAAAACGAAAACAAATAAAAACACATAAAACAATGGACCGGCTTTCTTTTGCATCGTTGCACCTCCTATTTTCGATCAGAAATGAGGTCAGCACCTAAAAATTTAATGTAAATCGTCGAAATGATCGCTACGCAAATGAACACGATCACCGCTAACGCTGAACCGCCACCGAAGTTTGTTTGCGAGAACATCACTTTATACGCTAAAATCGAAATCGTTTCTGTCGAGTTCGCTGGTCCGCCACCTGTTAATACGAAAATTAAGTCAAATACACGGAACGCATCAAGCGTACGGAACAAAAGCGCAACGAGAATGCTTGATTTCAAAAGCGGTAACGTAATTTTGACAAACTGTTGCCACTTTGTCGCTCCGTCAATCGATGCTGCTTCGTATAAGGAGCTCGGAATCGTTTGCAATCCGGCAAGCAGCAATAATGCCATGTACGGTGTTGTTTTCCATACGTCAGAAAAAATGACGGCAAACATCGCTCCCGCACCTGTCGTTAATAGTTCACTCATATTATTGATGATGCCGATATCCGCAAAATATTTTGCGACAATCCCATTTTGTCCGTCATATAAAAACTTCCACATTAATGCAGACACCGCTGTCGGAATCGCCCACGGAATTAAAATCGTTGCCCGGACAAGTCCGCGGCCGAAAAACGCTTTATTAATAAGCAACGCAATCGCTAAACCGAGCACTAATTCAATCGAAACAGAAATGACGGTAAATACCGTTGTATTCCAAAGCGCTTTCCATAAACGAGCATCGCTTAAATAGTTTTTATAATGAGCGAGACCGACAAAGTTCGGTTCAATGACCGCTCCGCTTAGCCCGTTTGCAAGCCCTGTCAATTTGTCCCCTTGCTTCAATTGTCCGTTTTCGTTTAACGTTTTTAACGTTTGTTTCGTTTCGTTAATCGTTTTTGTTAAATGTTGTGCCGCTTGTTCATCAATAGAAACGATTTTTATGTCTTCGCTTGGCACTTCAAAATTGTTTAAAATTTCATCTATTTGCTCATATCGTTTCGCTACTTCTTCATCCGCCCGAATTTCTTCATCTACTTTTTGCAGTTTTTGTTGTATTGATGTTAACTGCTCTTTTTCATCACCCGTCGCTTGCGTTATTTCTTGTTTTAATGCGCTCATTAAAAACGGATAACTTTCTAAATATCGTTCTAAGTTTAAACTGTAATCAAGATGGAGAGAAGATTTCGCTGGGTTGTTCAGACGATAGTCAAATAAGCTGAAATAAAACGACTGAATAACCGGCCAAATGGCGACAGCTAAAATAAGCAAAAGCGATGGAGCGACAAGAATATACGCTAAACGGCGCTCCGATTTTTTTTCGTTTTTCACTCGTTGTTCCCCCTTTATGCAAAGGATTTAGCCTTCAGCGCTCATATGAGGCTGAAGGCTAACGTGTAACTACTGCATCACTGCTTTAATTTCTTTTTCCATATTCGCAACAGCTTCTTCTACTGTAATTTGTCCTGCAATTGCTTTTGATACGTTAATTTGAATAATTTCAGATACTTCTGGATAGTTTGGTACAACTGGACGCGGTACCGCTGCATTTAATCCGTTAACAAATCCTTCTTCTGCAAAGAATGGGTTCGCTTTTAACACTTCTTCGTCTTTAAATAGTTCTGGAAGCGTTGGCGCTAAACCGCCGTAAATCGCAGAAATTTTTTGACCTTCTGGACCAGTCATAAACTTCACAAATTCCCAAGCTGCTTCTTTATTTTTTGAATATGCGTTAATCGCTGTCATCCATCCACCTAATGCAGCAGCTGAACCTTTATCACCAGCAGGTAGTGGCGCAACGCCAACTTTATCAACGATTTTTGATTGCTCTGGATCGTTTGCTAATGCGTATTGGTATGGCCAGTTGCGAATAAATGGCGATTGACCTTCAATAAACGCTGTATGAGATTCTGGTTCTGTAAATGTTGTAATGTTGCTTGGCACAACGTCAGACGTTGCAATTTCAACCATTTTCTTTAACCCTTTAATTGTTTCAGGGCTGTTGACGACAACGTTGTTGTTTTCATCGACGATTTTTCCACCGTATGCCGCAATAAATTCAATCGCGTTACATACTAATCCTTCGTATTGTTTCGCTTGCATTAAGTATCCGAATTGTGTGCCGCCTTGTCCTTTAAACTCGCGAGCAGCTGCTAACAATTCATCCCATGTTTTTGGCACTTTATCTTCTGGTACAATGTCTTTACGATAAAATAATAGTCCTGTGTCAATAAATTTTGGCATCGCCCATTGTTTTCCGTCAAAGTTTCCAGCTGCAAGTGCACCTTGGTTGTATGCACTTAAATCAATGCCGTCTTTTTCGATGAAACGATCGAGTGGAAGAACATATCCAGCTTGCGCAAACTCCGCTGGCCAAATAACGTCTAAGTCCATGACGTCAATTTCCGATGATTTCGCGTTTAACATCGTAACGTACGCATCGTGCTGTGCTCCTGTGTCGGAAGGCATTTCACGAAATTCGACGTCAATGTTTGGATATTTTGCTTCAAACGCTTTTACGATTTCTTCTGTCGCTTTTGTCGCATCTTTCCCGCGAGCATACACGATTTTTACAACTTCTTCAGATTTTTTTGCATCGTCTTTTTTATCCGTTGTTTCCTTCTTGTCTGTGTCTTGACCGCCAGAACAAGCAGTTAAGCCGAGTGTAAGCGCTAACAATGCAGAAGAAAATTTCGTTGCTTTCTTCATGAAAAAATCCCCCTTATTTTTAAAATAAAATGTATGTCAAGCTTCACTTTGGTGAAGCTCGCTACCAACTGTCGATGCGCGAACAATCAGTTGAAGTGGAAATTCGTAAATTTCTTGCACATCATATTTTTTTGTTTGAATTTTTTCTATCATCACATCAACCGCTTTTTGTGCCATTTGTTTCACAGGTTGATGCACCGTTGTAATTGTCGGATTCGTTAACTCCGTAATCGCTTGATTATCAAAGCCAACGACCGCTAAATGTTCAGGGATGCGATAGCCGCACGCCAACGCTTCAGATATAATGCCAGCCGCCACTTCATCGCTTCCGGTAAATACGGCAGTCGGACGATTGGAAAGCGCCATCATTTGTCGGAATACACGCTTTCCGTCCGCAATGTGAAACGCATCGCGAAAAGCGTATCGTTCATCAAACGTAAGCTTATATTCCGCTAACGCTTTTTTAAAGCCAATCTCACGCGATTTGGCTACATTGCTTCGATAGCCACCGGAACAATACGCAATTTTCGTATGGCCTTGTTCAAGCAAATGTTTCGTCGCTATGTATCCCCCGTACACTTGATCGAGCCGAACGGTTGGAACGTTTGCACAATCGTCAAACTCGTTGCAAAGAACGATCGGTCCATACTGTAAAAAAGGCTTCAACTGTTTCCACTCATTTTGGATAGAAGCTAAAATGACTCCGTCTACTTGCTTTGTTTTTAATAAATTCATATAGTTTAATTCTTTTTCCGGCGAGTAGCGCGTTTGACAAATAATGAGCTGATAGCCATGCTCCGCTGCTGCTATTTCTGTCGCTTCTACGAGCTCACTAAAAAATGGGTTTGTAATACGAGGAATAAATAATGCTAAAATGCTCGTTTTTTGATTCCGCAAACTTCTCGCCGAAGAATTAGGCACATATCCTAGCTTCTCCATCGCTTCAAGCACGAGCTTTCGTTTCTCTTCTGACACGTACGGGTGATTGTTTATGACGCGCGAAATGGTCGTCCGTGAAAGCCCCGTTAGCTTGGCGACATCTTCAATCGTCGCCATCCTCCCATTCCCCCTTATTTCAATCGAAAAGAAACGAATGAAATCGTTTTCATGTTTATATTATACTCACATCATCTTGTATATGCAAGTTAATTTTTTTAAAATTTTTTTCATTACAAAAAAACTTCTGAAGCGTCTTACGCCTCAGAAGCTTGTTCAACAATCGTTGTAAACTGTCGACGATGTTGAATTGTAAAATACGTCATTGTTCCAGCCATCATGACGACGATAAACATAAGCAGTTTACCGACGTTTTCCCACATAAATGAGAAATCACCGCTTGAAATGACAGCTTTTAATCCGAAAACAGAATATGTCATTGGCAACCATGCATTAAATAGTTGCAACGAACGTGGAATTAACTCAAGCGGGAACGTTCCAGCGCTTGTCGTTAATTGTAAAATTAATACAACAATCCCGATAAATCGTCCAGGATCCCCAAAAACTGTAACGAGAAATTGAATGACCGATAAAAAGGCAATGCTTGTCACAATGCTAAAGATGATAAATAACGGAACGCTTTTCACTTGTAAATCGAGCCCGAACAGCAATACGCTATCAGCAAGGAGCGCTTGTAAAATACCTACGCCGATGAGTACGCCAAATTTTGCAAAAAACCAACTAAATGGTGAGCGCGGTGCTGCAGCTGGCTCGCGAAGTGGAAAGACGATTGAAAGTAAAAGAGCGCCAACAAACAATCCTAATGATAAGAAATATGGCGTAAATCCCGTTCCGTAGTTTGGCACTTTATTCATTTTTTCATTTTTTACTTTCACCGGTTCAGCAAACATGTTGTATACATCTTCATTTGCCTTCACATCGCTTGCTTTCTCCGCACCTTCTTTTAATTTACTTGCTAGTTCTTCTGAACCGTCTGTTAATTGATTCATACCATCTTGCAATTTTCCTGTCCCGGTTGTTAACTCATTCATCCCATCGGCCAATTGTTGCGAACCGTCAGCCAATCGATGCGCACCATCTTGAAGTTGATCGGCACCGTCCGCAAGAACTTGCAATCCAGAAGCGAGCGTTTTGCCACCGTGAGCGAGCTTCGCTGTTCCTTGCTCCGCTTCTTTCATTTTTTCATGTAACGTAGTCATGCCTACAACAAGCTTTTCTTGACCGCTCGCAAGCGCATTCGCACCATCTGCCAACTGTTGTTGTCCCGCAAGCAGTTGATTCACGCCACCTTCGAGAGCGATATGCCCTTCATGCAACTGCTTTGCTCCATGACTTAACGATGTTGCTCCTGCTTGCAACGCCTTGGCGCCATCGTTTAACTGTGCCACTCCGTTTTCCACTTGCTTGCTTCCTAACGACAATTGCACAACGTTTTGTTTTAGTTGCTCATATACTGCTTTTTGCGCTGGATCTGACGTTTGCGCAATGAGGGCATCAAGTTGAACAGCTAACTTCTCTAACCCTCCTGCCACTTGAGTAGCACCTGTTTGAACTTGCGTAGCTCCTTGTTGCCACCCGGAAAGCGATGTCGCTAATTTTTCTGCTCCCCCGCTTAATTGCTCCGAACCTTGCAACAGCTGCGGCATACGTTCATCAAGTGCTTTCACTCCTTCAAGCACACGATTGGCCCCAGAAGCAAGCTTTGCCGTCCCTTCTTTTGCTTGTTGCGCTCCAACAACTAGCTGTCCTTGCCCATCAACCATGCGCTTCATTCCGTCATGAAGCGTTTGAACACCTGTTTCCACTTGCATCGAACCGTCAGCTGCTTGATGCAATCCGTCGGTAAATGCGATCGATTTCTCCGCAAGTGTCGCTAAATGGCGATACAATTCATTTGAACCATCTTGCGCTTGTTTCATGCCATCGTACAGTTTATTCGTTCCTTCGCTTGCATCAACGAGTCCATCATGCAACTTTTCTGCTCCATCGCTCGCTTTTGTTAGTCCATCTGCCAACGTTTTTACTTTGTCAAACATGTTTTCTGCGTACGTTTCAGTTAATGTTTTTGCGACTTCCGTTTTTATTTTTTCAACCGCCGTTGCGCCAATTTGGGCAGATAAAAAGTTAAATCCTTCATTTGGTTTGTAAATGAGTTGCAGTTTTTTCGGATGATCGTCTTGTAACGTTGTGGCATGTTGTGAAAAATGTTCAGGAATTTCAATGAGCATATAATATCGTTGTTCTTTTAACCCTTTTTCTCCTTCTTGTTCACTTACAAAATGCCAATCAAACTTCTTCTTTTCTCTCAACTTGTCAACAAGATCGTCACCAATACGAAGCTCTTCTCCTTCAAACGTTGTTCCTTTGTCTTTGTTTACAACGGCGACAGGTAAATCATCTAAATGATCGTACGGATCCCAAAACGCCCATAAAAACATGCCGCTATATAAAAGCGGAATAAACAACACAGCGATAATCGGAATGAGCACTTTCCGATTGGACGTGACCGCTTTTATTTCTTTCATCAACAATTGAAATGTATGCATATGCTCAACCCCCTTTTTTAAAATATTGACCAATTTGTTCATTTAGTCATTTCTTACAAAAAAGAGAAGGATCATCACCGAGATAATCCTTTTAACAAATACAAATGAAACAGTTCGGCAATTTTTTGTTGTGATAACGGCTCGTGCTCCTTCTCCCAATCAACGTTTAAAGCGATATACATTTTAAACATTAAAAACGCCGTTAACTCCGCATCGCACGAACGAATTTCCCCTTTTGTCATCGCCTCTTCAATCTTTTCACGAACGTAAGCGATCATTTCACGATCAAGCCGCTTCATGACGTCTCGTACAGCTGGCGTGCCAATATCACGAACTTCTTGTAAAAGTTTTATCGTCAGCTCATGCTCTTTGCGAAACGTAAAAATACGTTGCAAAGCGCGTTGTACGTTTTCGTTAAACGATAAGCGCTGATCAATCGCTACATCTGCTTCACGCTTAATTTCAGAAATGATGGAAGAGACGATTTCTTCAAGTAGCTCTTCTTTACTTTTGAAAAACGTATAAATCGTTCCTTTCCCAACGTTCGCCATTTTCGCTACTTGATCCATCGTTGTCGCCTTATAACCGAACAGCGAAAACGACTTCGCTGCCGCTTCAATAATTTGTTTTCTTTTTTCTGACATAGGCGTTCATCCTTTATTTTGACTAAATGAACATTTTGGTCATTTCGTTTTAAATCATAACATACATCACATGCACTTGCAATAGAAAAGGTGCCTTATTTAAGAAGACACCTTTTCCTTCGCGTAACATAAATAGTGCAACACTTTTTTTACCGCTTCTTCCCCTTGATCGATACAATCTGGAAGACCGAGACCTTCATACGAACTTCCTGCTAAAAAGATGCCAGGAAGCTGTTGTTGCATATTTTGTTTGACGCGCTCGATTCGTTCGCGATGGCCGACAATATATTGCGGCATCGATTGTTTCCAACGCGTCACGATCGAAAACATCGGTTTCGTCGTTATGTTCATTACTTTATTTAAATCGTCCATCACCACTTGAACAATATCATCGTCTGTTTGGTCGACAATCGCTTCATCTCCAGGGCGCCCGACATAACAGCGCAACAACACGTAGCCTTCCGGTGTCGTATGCGGCCATTTTTTATGCGTCCACGTACATGCAGTAATCGTATAGTCGCTATCCCGCGAGACGACAAATCCCGTTCCGTTCATATCTTTTGCTACCGCCTCTTTCGGAAAGGCTAATGCGACCGTGGCCACAGATGTAGATGGCATCGTTTCAAAAGAAGAAAACATCGTTTCATTTGGAAAAAGCGATGACAACGATTGATGCGGAACCGCAACGATGACGCTATCCGCTTCTTTTTTCTCCCCATTGCTTAACGTTAACACGTATCGGTCATCTACCTTTTCAATCCGCTCGACACGTATCCCTTTATGCACGGTTCCTTTTTCGAGCTTTTGCTCTATGGCATCAACGAGCGATGACAACCCTGTTTTTAACGTTTGGAAAATGCCTTTTTCGCTCTTTTGCTTCGTTTTTTGCTTTGGCATTGATCGTTTCATACCTAGCACGAGGCTTCCGTGCTTTTGTTCTAAATGGAAATATTGAGGAAATGTCGCCATTAAGCTTAACTGATCGATATCCCCAGCATAAATACCCGATAATAAAGGCTCAATTAATCGATCGACAACTTCATTGCCGAGACGCCGACGGAAAAACTGACCGAGCGACACGTCTCCTTCCGCTTTTAACGGTGGCAACACAAAGTCAGCAGCGGCACGAAGCTTGCCAACCGGAGAAAAAAGACGCGTCACGACAAACGGGGCAAGCTTTGTCGGGATCCCCATCACCGCTCCGCCCGGAATCGGATGTAGCGTTCGATTCACTAAAATGTACGATTGCCCGGCCGTGTTATGCACAAGCTCTTTTTCAAGCCCGACTTCATGAATGAGACGAGAAGCGCTCATTTTTCGTGCTAAAAAAGAGTCTGGACCGCGTTCAATAACAAACCCGTCGCGATACACCGTTTGCACTTTTCCGCCAAGTCGATGGCTCGCTTCAATTAATTCACACGAAATCGGTATATTATTTTCTCGCGCTTCTTTTTGCAAGTAATACGCAGCCGTTAATCCCGTTATTCCACCGCCAATAATGACGACTTTCTTTTTCATAACGACCAGCCTTCTTTACGTAAATGGTTTAAAACAACGGTTGCAAGGGCGTCAATAAACTGTGGATGCGCATTCGGCATCGGTGGACGATAGTAACTTACCCCTAATTCGTCCGTTACTTGCTTGCATTCAATGTCGTTATCGTATAACACTTCTAAATGATCTGCGACAAATCCCGCTGGAACATATACAAACGCCTCGTATTTCTTTTCTTCGTATAATTGCCGTGTTAAATCTTGCACATCAGGGCCTAGCCACGGCTCTGGCGTATTCCCTGCACTTTGCCATCCGATCACATAGTCAGAAACGCCTGCTTCTCTCGCAATCAAGTCCGCCGTTTCTTGTAGCTGTTGCGGATACGGATCGCCCATAGCAATAATTTTTTCAGGCAAGCTATGCGCTGACACGATTAACATCGCTTTGTTGCGCTCTCGTTCAGACATCGCCGCATACGTTTCTTTCACTCGGTCGGCCCAATATTGAATAAATTTTGGCTCAGTATACCAACTTTCCACACACGTCAATGTCGGTCCACCTAAACGCGCCGCTTCTTCTTTCGCTCGTCCGTTGTACGATTTGATGCTAAACGTCGAAAAATGTGGGGCTAATACGATCGAAACCGCTTCTTCAATGCCGTCTTCATGCATTTGCCGAACAGCATCTTCAACGAACGGTTCAATATGCTTCAACCCTAAGTATACGCGAAATTTAACGTCATCTTGCACTTCATTCAGCCGTTCAGCAAGCTTTTCCGCCTGTTGTTTCGTAATGGCCGCAAGCGGAGAAATCCCCCCGATCGCTTCATAGCGTTCGCGAAGATCGGCCAACATTTCTTCCGACGGTTTACGACCGTGTCGAATATGCGTATAATATCGCTCTAAATCTTCCTCTTTGTATGGCGTACCGTACGCCATGACAAGTAGTCCCATGACTTTTTTTGACATCGTTCATTCATCCTTTTCTTTTTGCTGAATATTCATGGATAAACGCTGTGAGCCGTTTTAACGTCTCTGGCTGAATTTGCGGGAAAATGCCATGCCCTAAATTAAATACGTACCCACCTTCATGCGCCATTCCTTCATCTAAAATTTGTTTCACGCGCGCTTCAATGACTTCCCATGGCGCAAGCAATACGGCTGGATCTAAGTTGCCTTGTAGCGCTTTCGTTAGTCCCATCTCTTTCGCTTCACGAATTGGCAAACGCCAATCTAAACCGACGACGTCAAGCGGCAAGTCATGCCATTCTTTCGCTAAATGGCTTGCACCGACACCGAACATAATGAGCGGCACGTTTTCATCGCGAAGCGCTGTAAAAATGCGCTCCATCGTCGGCTTAATAAATTGTCGATAATCGGCAACGTTTACCGCTCCAACCCATGAATCGAAAATTTGAATCGCACTTGCCCCAGCGCGAATTTGTGCTTTGACGTAACGAATCGTCATATCCGCTAGTTTATCCATAAGCGCAAACCATGCTTTCGGTTCTGCGTACATAAACGCTTTCGTCTTATTATAGTTTTTCGAAGGACCACCTTCAATCATGTAGCTCGCTAATGTAAACGGCGCACCGGCAAAACCGATCAGCGGCACAGTCAGTTGCTCTTTCGTTAATATTCGAATCGTTTCAAGGACGTACGGTACATCATGTTCTGGGTCGATTTCACCGAGACGTTCGACATCGGCAAGAGAGCGAATCGGATTCGCAATGACCGGACCAATTCCCGCTTTAATATCGACGTCAACCCCGATGGCTGGAAGCGGTGACATAATATCTTTGTAAAGAATCGCCGCATCGACGTTATATTGTTCGACAGGCAAACGTGTCACGTACGCACATAGCTCTGGTCGATGAGTAATTTCAAAAAGGGAGTACTTCTCTTTTAAAGCCCGATATTCTGGTTGTGAACGTCCTGCTTGTCTCATATACCAAACTGGAACGTATTCTGTCGCTTCTCCGCGACAAGCGCGTAAAAATGTATCGTTTTTAATCATCATGTCCATCCTTTCACATTATGTAATCGCTTATATTATAGTGTAGCGAAATAACTCATTTGTTTCCACTAACACAACTATACCGATTTTTTCACCGTCTGGGTAGTAATAATACGCAACGTTCATGAAATCGCCAAGAAGAAAAGAAAGTGGTAAAATATGAGCAACGAATGAAAGGAGAGGATGTTCGTGTACGTATTTATGACAAATGGTACGATCGACTATTTACAACGATTGCGCAGTCAATATCCGAGTGAACAAATGTTGCTCGTATGCGATGAGGAAAACGGAATGCTCATTCATGAGACGGAAGGAAAAAGCGTCTTTCATGAGCCGCGTCCGTATGAAGTGCTTGATGCTGTTGGATCATTCGGAGGGACGTTTGTCGTGTGTAATAACATTCCGGTCACTGACGAAGGAAGACCGCTATTTGAACATCGGTTTCAACAGCGGGCGCGCTTAATTGAACAAGAACCAGGATTTGTCGCCATTCGTGTCTTACGTCCGTTAAAAAGCGATACGTACGTCATTATGACGATGTGGGAAAACGAAAGTGCCTTTCGCCGTTGGCAACAATCAAAAGCGTATGAAAAAGCGCATCAAAAACGCAGCACAGAAGAAGGAATAGATCAACAACGATCCATTTTCCCGCGTCCATCCTATGTGACAACATATACGGTTGTAAAAGAAGGCTGACATGTCGTCAGCCTTTAGTCGTTCCAAGCGTTCATGCCGCCGCGCACATTGAAAACGCGCTTAAAACCATTTTTCACTAATATTTTTGCCGCTTGATTGCTGCGCATGCCGCTTTGGCAAATAACAATCGTTTCTTTTTCCCGATCAAGTTCGTTCAATTTGGCAGATAGCTCATGAAGGGGAATGTTTTTAAACTGACGAATGTTGCGCGCTCGATATTCTGCTGGTGTGCGCACATCGATGAATTGACGATTTTTCGTTTCTTTTAGTTTGCTTTTTAACTCATCGGGCGTGATATGTTCGACACCTTTTGTCGGCAACATTTTCGTCGCAACAAAGTAAATGAGTAAAATAATGAAAACAGCATTGATCCATGTGCCCATATGTTCTCCTCCTAAATACGTATATGGGTATATTACATTGTTTTCGGACGTTTGTCAACGATGGTATAATGGAAAAAACAGAAAGGACGGTGCATATGAAAACGTTGTTATTTACTAAACTTCACGAATATTACGACGACATGGTAGCGATTCGTCGCCATTTCCATCAACATCCTGAGCTATCGTTTCAAGAGTATAAAACAGCCGCGTATATTGCGAATTACTATAAACAACTCGGCATTCCTGTTCGAACAAACGTCGGAGGAAATGGAGTAGTCGCCACCATTCATGGCCAACAAGGCGGAAAAACGGTGGCACTTCGAGCGGACTTCGATGCTCTCCCTATTCAAGATGAAAAAGATGTCCCTTACAAATCGACCGTTCCGGGTGTCATGCACGCATGTGGACATGATGGGCATACGGCGACGTTACTTGTTCTTGCTAAGGCGCTTTATGAATTGCGCGAGCATTGGAGCGGCACGATCGTGTGCATTCATCAACATGCAGAAGAATACGCACCAGGCGGGGCAAAAGCGATGATTGAAGACGGTTGTTTAGAAGGAGTAGACGCCATTTTTGGCACACATTTATGGGCAACAGAGCCAACAGGAGTCATTCAATATCGTACAGGACCGATCATGGCAGCTGCCGACCGTTTTCAAATCGTTATTCAAGGTTCTGGCGGTCACGGCGCGGAACCTCACAAAACGAAAGATGCGATCGTTACCGCATCACAGCTTGTCCTACATTTACAGCAAATCGTCAGCCGACGCGTCGATCCACTTGAACCTGCTGTTGTTTCGATCGGCTCTTTCGTTTCCGACAACGCATTTAACGTGATCGCTGATCGCGCGACATTAGTCGGGACGGTGCGCACATTTTCTGAACAAGTGCGCAATGACATTGAAAGAGAAATTGAACAAATTGTCAAAGGAACTTGCATCGCCAACGGTTGTACGTACGAATACACGTATATGCGCGGCTATCCGCCCGTTGTAAACCATGAAGAAGAAACGAAATTTCTCATCGCTACCGCTCGTGAAATAGAAGATGTGACCGATGTCGTTGAAATTCAGCCACATATGGGCGGGGAAGACTTCGCTTATTATTTACAACATGTAAAAGGAACGTTTTTCTTTACAGGCGCAAAAGCCGAAACAACAACGATCGCCTATCCGCACCATCATCCGAAATTTGATTTCGATGAACGCGCCATGCTTATTGCAGCAAAAACGCTTGGTCTTACAGCGATCAGTTATATGAAAAAAGACGAGAAGCAGTTTTAATCCGCTTCTCGTTTTTTTCCCACATAAAACATCACCGCGACATAACAGACGAAAACAATAAAAAACGTCCATAACATAACAAAAACGCCGTGAGCGATATATGCAACCATCGCAAAAATAAGCGCTTGGCTCATCCCAATAGAAAGTAACACGCGCATGAACGACCGATGCGCCTCAGCAGGCGACAACGGATAAAGAAACAAAATCGGATGGCCTCGGTGATACGAACGGATCGAAAGCAGTTGAAGCGCTGTGGCATAAGCACACAAAAGAGCGAACCACTCCACACCGCGAGGCAACGTAAAAATAAAGACGCTACCGATCGCTGTTAGGCGAACGAACAAGCCGAAATAGTCGCCTGCACGGAAAAAGGTGCGTGCATACAAATACGTATACGGTCGCATATGGAAACGATCAAGTAAACGGAAAAAGAACCGAAGCCACGTTCGTTTTTTGACTGTATGTTTGATGTATGGAACATCGACAAACGCATGTGCGAGCCGATAAAATGCTTGCATTCGCTTTCGTTCATCCGCAAGCAACTGCTCCCATTGGATTGCGTTTTCTTTTCCTTTTCGCTCCACATAAAGCGAAATGATAACCATAAACAATAAAGGGACAAGCATCCATACATATTGTTTCAATAATAAAAAATAAAACAACGTCACATTTACTAAAAAGCGAACGAATGTGTGAAAACGATCTCGCCCGATTCGCGACTCCTCTTGCCATTGAACGAACGTATTCCACCCTGTTAATAATACAATTGCCATCACGACAACTGAAAGTGGCTGCGTTGAAAACTTCACGTGAAGGGGCAAAAGAACGACGAAGACGATGAGCGAAACATACAAATGAAGAAAAAAACTATATCCTGCCGCGCGCCAAAAATAAGGACGAAGCCGTCTTTCCACCGGAAGAAGAAACACCGCATCCGCTTCTTTGACAAGCGTCCGCACCCCGCCTTGCGTCACCGCAAAAGCGATCAGAAGCGAGGCAACGATCGCGTAAGGAAACAACGTCAGTTCATCGACTGCTCGCTTATAAAATACAGCGCCCACCCCGATACTAATAAATAAGACGAGCAATAAATGGTCGTTAAACATATATCGACCGTATCGTCTCACTTCCGCCATATGAGCGATCATTCGCTGTTTCCATAACTGTTTTCCATCAATCATCGTTCGTCTCTTCCTTCGTTAATTCGATATATATATCATCTAACGTCGCATGAGGCATATGTAGCTGTTCTTGAAGCGTTGGCAATGATCCTGTTGCTTTTACTTGTCCGTTATGCAAAATGACGAATGAATCACAATATCGCTCTGCCGTCGCTAAAATGTGCGTCGACATAAGAATCCCCGCTCCTTCTTGTTTTCTTTCCTCAATAAGCTGAAGCAACGCTTGAATGGCGAGCGGATCTAACCCAACAAACGGTTCATCAATGATATAAAGCGGCACGTCCACTAAAAAAGCGCACATAATCATCACTTTTTGCTTCATCCCTTTTGAAAAAAACGCAGGGAACGCACTTAATTTTTTTTCAAGCCGAAACGCCTTCAGCAATTTTGGCACGCGCTGTTTATACGCTTGATCCGATACACCATAAGCCATAGCAGTGAGACGTAAATGTTCTTCTAACGTTAATTCTTCGTATAAAGCAGGCATTTCGGGAATGTATGTAAATTGTGCCCGATATCGTTCCGGGTCGTCTTGAAACGTCATGTCGTTGATCGTAATCGTTCCTTTACGCGGTTGCATCAATCCGATGATATGTTTAATCGTCGTGCTTTTTCCTGCCCCATTTAACCCGATTAACGCAACGACTTCTCCTTTTTGTACAGTAAACGATACGTCATCTAA
The DNA here is from genome assembly GCF_000833605.1 of Anoxybacillus ayderensis. Classification (GTDB taxonomy): domain Bacteria; phylum Bacillota; class Bacilli; order Bacillales; family Anoxybacillaceae; genus Anoxybacillus; species Anoxybacillus ayderensis. The sequence goes on from NZ_JXTG01000003.1 coordinate 169,573, forward strand.
AATGTTTTGTTTCGTATAGCCCCCGAATATGTGTTGAACTTGTAATAGCACCATCGTCGCTTTCCTTTCTTCATATCATTATTTTTTATTTTAACAAATGAATAACGAAAAGAAAAACGGGTTATGATAAGTAGCGAAGAGGGACAAACAAGTAGCAAGTCGCAGTGAGCAACAAAGCAAGTTCAAGAACACGATGAAATGAGGTGTCTACGGGCCGCACATTAAGCTAGCCTGTAACAACGAAAGCACTCCCTTAAAAAGGGGATGGTCATCTTGAACAACGTCGTACTCACAAACGCGTAACGGACTCTACTCGTAAATGAGGTGTTCCCAAAAGACACGTAATCATGAAGCTCCCTCTTCAATGGGCAGGATGCGATGCGCATCCTGCTCTTTCCGTTTTCGAAACGACAATCTTGTGGTAAAATAAAGACAAAATGGAAAGAAAGGTGGCGTGATGATGAGCGACTGTATTTTTTGTAAAATTATAAACGGAGACATTCCTGCTGCAAAAGTATTTGAAAATGAGCATGTCATCGCCTTTTTAGACATTAGTCAAGTGACGAAAGGACATACGCTCGTCGTACCGAAAGTACATAAAGAAAATATTTATGAATTAACTTCAGACATCGCCCAACGTGTCTTTGAGGTCGTTCCGACAATCGCCAATGCGATTCGTGAACAATTTTCCCCAGAAGGCATCAACATTTTAAGCAACAACGGAGAAATTGCGGGACAAACCGTTTTCCATTATCATATGCACATCATTCCGCGATACGGTAAAGGGGATGGATTTGGGGCTGTGTGGAAATCACATCAGAGCGACTACACGTTTGATGAATTACAACACATCGCTGCGCAAATTAAACAAGCTCTATAAAAAAGAAGGTGTCCTCGTGGGCACCTTCTTCCGTTCGAAGATAAGAAAGTATAAAATTTGGAGTTGATGTCTAGCTCCAAGCGCCATCGGCTCGAGTCGCTTCGCCCCACACTGCGGCGGCAACAGCCTCCTCGGTGGGGCTTGTGCGCTCTTCGCCGATAGGCGGGCGCTTTGCGCTTTTCTTATAAACGTTTTATTCGCTTTTTAATGCGTCTTTTAACGATTTGTCTTTAATGTCGACATTCGCTTCTTTCATAAGCTTATCGAGTTTCGATTGCACTTTCGATGCATCGAGTTTGCTCTTTTTCACTTCATATTCCATTTCTTCTTTCATTTCATCAAACGACTTTTTCTCTTCTTTATCTGTCACTTTAATGATATGGTAGCCAAATTGCGTTTTCACTGGGTCGCTTACTTCACCGACTTTTAACGCATACGCTGCTTTTTCAAATTCTTCAACCATTTTTCCAGGCCCAAACCAACCTAAATCGCCACCGTTTTGAGCAGAACCTGTATCTTTCGAATATTCTTTTGCTAATTTTGCAAAGTCTTCGCCTTTTTCTAATTTCGCTTTCATTTCTTTTGCTGTTTTTTCATCATCTACTAAAATGTGGCTCGCTTTCACTTTCGGCTTATATTCATTGTAATATTTTTTCAATTCTTCATCTGACACTTTTATATCTTCCATCGCCGCTTTTTGTCGCAACAAATCAAGTTTTACCATGTTGCGAATCGCTTCTTCTCCATTTTGTTGCACCGCTAAATCATATTGAACGCCATACATCTCTTTTAAATTTTCGATTTCCTTATCGATTTCTTTATCCGTTACTTTAAATTTTTTGCTTAACACTTTCTCATGCACAAGGTCGCGCAACACATCTTTCCCGAAACGCTCTTTCATTTCGTTATATAGCTCGTCTTTTGTAATGTTACCTGCCTTCGTTTCGACGACAACGTCTGATCCGTTATTACAAGCCGAAAGTGCAAGCATGGCCGCTGCCGACATTGCAACTGTCCATTTTTTCATTTCCTCACAACTCCTATCTATAAATATACACAAAACATACTATACCATATTTTTTCCGAAAGCTAAAATAAAGCACGTATGCGCCCATACCTTTTTGCTTCTTTTGACATACAATACATTGTCAAAGCGTCGCAACGCCTTCATATACGAAAGGAGGTGTCGTCTATGGGTGCAGGAGTAGGATATGCAAACGGATTTGCGTTAATCGTTGTGTTGTTTATTTTATTAATTATCGTTGGTGCAGCTTGGTTATACTAAACGAATGAAAGCTGACAGGGACACTGTCAGCTTTTTTACGCAAATAATACTTCGATGTAGGAAGAAATAAGTAAGATCGTAATAAGGACGTTAATTGTGCGAAACACTTTCGGTTGTTTTTCTTCTGGAATTTCTTTTTGAATACAAAGTGAATTCGTGAGCTGATTAATCATGAAAAGCACAATTGTCGCAAGGGGTATAAAATAAAGCGCCAAAACATTCCCCTCCTAGTTTTATGTATTTACTCCCCTACTTTACAACGATTTTTTCGAGAAATCAATAATGGACATTTCATTTATGCAACAATTCCTGTAAAATAATACACACAAGCACACAAAAGGAGTTTCGAAAGATGAGCATCGAACAACGCATGGAAAAACTCGAATATTATTGTTCGCTCATGTTGGACATGATCGCACCAGAAACGAGGCCGTTTTATGCGCTCGTCATCCGTCATGGCTTAACGAAAGAAGAAGTTGAACATACATTGCGCCTTTGTGAACAATTAAGTGAACAATATAAACAACAAAAAGAGGAAGGATTCGTCATTTTCACCTCGCTTTTTCACGAATTTGCGAGTGCGCTTCATCCGAACCTTCCACTTGCTGAGACGATCGACGCGTTAAAAAAACAACAATTATTCGTTCCGCTTATGACAGAGTTTCAACGTTTATTACATACGCTCAACGAATGAAGCTACTTCTTTTTGCTCATCTTTCTTTTTTAACTTTCCATTTTCTTCAACAAACTCTTGCTCAATGTTTTGAAAGGAACGTTCAAAAATTTCCATAAAATCGTCTCCATACACATTGCGAATCATACACATGATTTCTAACATTTCTGGAAATTTACCGTACAATTCGTACAGCGGCTGAATCCCTTGTAGAACGGACGTCCGTTTCGGATCGTACGATTCCATTAATTTTAATAAAATGTCTTCCCCTTTTTCCGTCAGCTCAATGTACGTATTTCGCTTATCGTCTTCTTTTTTCGAAAACGACAACAACCCGCGCTCCTCTAATTTTTTCGAAAAATTAAATGCCGTCGATACGTGCATCACACCAAACTTTGCGATTTCAGAAATGGATGCCCCTTTTAAATGGTATGCGATCCATAAAATATGATGTTCGTTAATGTTTAAGTCAAATGGTTTAATCCATTGTTGCCAATCTTTTTCGATTGATTTCCACAACGCTTTGCTTAATTGGGCAACCCTTTGACTAAATAACATCGCCTCTTTAACAGAATAATGTCGTTCCGTGCTTTTCATCTCTCCACCCACTTTGTCATATTTCTTTCTTTTTATCTTTTATTATGCCAGTAAAACAATAAATAATAAAGTATTAAATATTAGAATTTTTTAATAAATTAAAATATAGACTTTTCGAACTAGGAGGAACAAACATGGTCATCGCGACGGCGACGCTTGGGTTCATCTTTTTGTATTTGACGATTGCCACATTTTCTATGTTGAATAAAGCGCGCATGTATCCCCCAAAAAAAGTGTTAAAGCAACGCATGAGTGTATTTGGAAGCCTTGCTCTCTTTTTTATTGCTATGACTTTTTTACTTTTGCGCATGCAGTAAGAACGATATAAGGAAAACCCGACCATAAACGATCGGGTTCTTTTTATTATTGTTGCGGAACGGTATATGTTCGTCTCATCAGCGATTGTACGATCGGATAAATGACGACCATCGCAATCGTATTGACAAACGCTGTTGGAATGACGACAGCAACGAACAATCCGCTAAACGTTGCTCCTCCTGGTAAACCGACAACCGCTAAAGCAACGGCCAAAAACGTCGCACCAGAAATAAACGTGCCAATTGCAGTCAGCAATGCCGCTTTCACTGGCGTCACTTTCGTCTTAAACAACATCAACAATCCAAAAAAGAGCGTAGCCGTCACCACTTTGTCAACAACGTTCGGGATAAATCCTCCCGGGAAGCTTGTCGTAATCCCCGAAATGATTCCCGTCGCAATCGCTAATAAACTAACGGCCGTTTTGTTCGGGAAGAGCATAATGCCTAAAAACATCATCGTGAGCATCATATCCGGCTTCATTCCAAAGAAAAACCCCGGAATGACTGCGTGCAACACCGCACCGATCCCAACAAAAAGCGATAATAATACTAACGTTCTCGTATTCATTTCTCATCTCTCCTCATCTCATTCTTTTCTCTTCTCAGCTTGTAAACAAGTTTAACAATATTATAGCACTTTAAAGTGCCGACGTAAAATAAAAATTTTCAAAAAATATTTTTTCGGAACGTGTCCATAAACTGCACTAGCGCTTCGCACGCTTCGATGTCAACCGCATTATAAATCGATGCGCGACATCCGCCGACAGAGCGATGACCTGCTAATCCAATTAACCCTTTTTCTTTCGCTTCGGCTAAAAACTTCTTTGTAAGCTCCTCGTTTGGCAACGTAAACGTTACATTCATATGCGAACGGCTTTCTTTTTTTGCATGCCCTTTGTAAAATCCTTCACTTTCATCAATACAACGATATAATATCGCCGCTTTTTCCGCATTTTTCTTTTCGATCGCTTGCACGCCACCTTGTTCCTCTACCCATTCAAGCACGAGCGATAACATATAAATCGCAAACGTCGGTGGCGTATTATATAACGAACGGCTTTCGCTATACGTTCGATAGTTTAACATCGTCGGCAAACGGTCGTCCCCTTTCGCCAACAAATCTTTCCGAATAATGACGACCGTCACGCCTGAAGGTCCTAAATTTTTTTGCGCTCCTGCATAAATGAGCGCAAAACGGCTCACATCAATATCACGGCTTAAAATATCGCTTGACATATCGGCAATTAAATCAACGGACACGTTCGGAAATTCACGCCATTGCGTTCCTACAATCGTATTGTTTGACGTAATGTGCAAATACGCAGGACGCTCGGACAGCTCGATATTCGTCGGAATGTATGTATATTGTTCCTCCTTCGACGAAGCTGCTACGTGCGTCGCCCCTACTTTTTTTGCCTCTTTCATCGCTTTATCCGACCATGAGTCCGTCAACACATAGTTGCCGACTTCCCCTTCCTTCAACAAATTCATCGGCACCATAGAAAATTGTAAACTTGCTCCCCCTTGTAAAAAAAGCACATCATGCGTATCAGGAATGTTCATCAACTTACGCAACAACATTTCTGCGCGCTCATGCACCGCATCATATTCTTTGCTTCGATGGCTCAGTTCCATGACTGACATGCCTGTTTGTTGAAAGTTGAGCAATTCTTTTTGTGCTCGCTCTAACACGGCTAGCGGCAAAGCAGACGGTCCTGCATTAAAATTGTACGCTCGCTTCACACTTTTCTCCCCCTCATGTCATGTAATAATATATATCCTAACACGAAACGCAAAAAAATGAAGAAAAATTTTTGTGAATTTTTAAAAAAGAAAAAAGACCTTGTTATTCCAAGGCCTTTTGTCGTTGCTGACGCGCTTGACGAATACGCTCCATGTACACTTCTCCTTCTTTCTCTAGCAACTTTTCATCTATTTTTCGCTCTTCTCTCGCCGTGCGAATGGCCATATATCCGCTAATTATAATCCCAGCAAGAAGCAATGTAATAAGCATACATATCCCCCTTTAAGCTTGTCTTACTTTACACATATGCGAACAATCGGAAAAATAGACGTATAAAAGAAGGAAATGATTACGAAGGAGCGAATACATGCAAAGGAAAGGGGTGGAGAAATTGAAAACATATACGTTAACCGTTTTTGAAAAGACAGGAGAAAAACTGCTTGATGAAACATTTACTGCCGCCAACGATGACGAAGCAAAACGAATTGGCGAACAAAAATTAAAAGAAAAACAGTTAGAACATAAAACGCATCGTTGCACAACATCAAGCGGTAAACTTATTTTATTTCATCGATAAAGCCCCGATCATCTCGGGGCTAAAATAATTGTTCCATCATTTTTAATTTTTCGTTCGTGTAATGTTCATAATGTTCGTTATACACTTTCGGTTCTTTCGGATTCGCAAAATGCGTAATCGCTTTTGTTTCTGGGTGCACGAATTTGCTCGATGCCCCACATCCTAATCCGATAATCGACTGTTGTTCTTCCATAATCATAATGTTATAAATACTTTCTTGACCAGGCAAAGCATAACCGACGTTTTCTAAATTGCCGAGAATATTTTTTTGACGATATAGATAATACGGTACATATCCTTTTTCCTTCGTCCATCGTTCCGCGCGCTTCATCATTTCACTAATTTCATCACGATCCGCGACTTTATACTTTTCTTTATTTTTCGTCATTTCCGAAGCGCGCTTAAACGACAGCGTATGCACCGTCAACGATTCCGGCATCAATTTTTCTGTTTGTTCGAGCGTATAATGAAATTGCTCAACACCTTCCCCTGGCAAACCGATAATTAAATCCATATTAATATTGTTCATGCCTGCTTCGCGAGCAAGATGAAACTTCTCAATCGTCTCCTCAACCGTATGATGACGACCGATCGCCCGCAACGTTTCTTGAATGTATGATTGCGGATTAATGCTAATGCGGTCGATGTTCCATTTTTTCAGCACCGCTAGCTTCTCCGATGTAATTGTATCTGGTCTTCCTGCTTCAACTGTAATTTCACGCACGCGCTCGACGTTTGGAAAAACGCGATACATATGCGCATATAGCGCATCCATCTCCTCCGCTGTAATGCTTGTCGGTGTGCCTCCACCGTAATAAATTGTCGTAATTGGAATGTTGCGCTCTTTCAGAAACTGTCCAATTTTCTCCATTTCATAATGCAATCCGAATAAAAACGAATCGACAGACCCTTGTTTTCCTTGAATCGCATAGGCTGGAAACGTACAATACGCACATTTCGTCGGACAAAACGGAATACCGATATAAATGCTCACTTCTTTCGATAAATCGTATAAATCCGGCACAACCGTCAACTGACGATCAACAATGTGTTGCATAAGCTCAATTTTCTCGTCCGTCACTAAATAATCTTCGCGCAATGTGCGATGCGCTTCTTCTTTCGTGAAACCGGAACGTAATTTTTGATGAAGTAACTTTACCGGACGAACTCCTGTTAAAATCCCCCACTGTTGCACAACGCCTGTATATTGCTGTAATAGTGATAAATATATATACGAAACGGCATGTTTTACTTGCTTCATGCGTCCTTTTTCTTCTTCTGTTTTCCAAAACCGTTCGTAATGAGCCGCATACGTGTGACTATGTTCATCTTGCAACGTACCAACAACGACGAGCTGTTCTCCTTGTTGCACATGAATCGTCACACGCACATTCGCTTCTTCTGTTCGTGCGAAAGAGAGCGTTTGCTCTTCAAAAAATAGACCGGTAATAACCTCTAAAGAACGTTGAAAACGATCAACCGGCTCAAGTCCGCAAATGTCAATACGCAATGAAATCACCTTTCGCTTCAAAGTATTAAACTCATTTAAGTGTACAGAAGAAGCGAAAAGCTCGTCAAGAAACGGAAATTATTTTTTCTCTGTCGTGCGAATTTGCCGTAAAAATTGCGGGCGATGTTGCTTTCGAAAATGTTCTTTAATCATATAAGCCACACCTAGTTGCTCGTTTGAGCGCGTCACCCAATCAGCAACCGCTTTTACTTCATTTGGCGCATTCCCCATCGCAACGCCAAGACCAGCCGCTTCAATGGCTGGCATATCATCCATATGATCGCCGATCACAACCATTTCTTTTAACGAAATACCAAGTTCGTTTCCGAGACGAATGAGCCCGTTTAGTTTTGAAACGTTTTTTGGCAACAATTCGATTTTCCCGTCACTAATGGTGAGGGAGATCTCTGGAAACGCGCGTTCCATCGTTTCGACGATGTCATCACATTCGTCTTCGTTTGAATAAAAGACGTCAATTTTCATGACATCAATCGGATCATCGCGCAGCACATCACTTAATGAATCAACAAATTGCGCTGGGTAAAAAAACGGATCCCCTAAAATCGTTTTCGCAATCATATTGTTTTTTACTTTTTTTCGATTCCCGATCGAATACCGTTCATGAAGTAAACGAACGTTGCAGTTAAAATGTTCAAGCACGTGCACAATATCAAACGTTTTTTGCGCCGGAATGACCGACTCATATAACTTTTCTTCTAACGACTTCGCGACGAGCGCGCCTTGAAATGTCACTAAATACGAATCTAATTTCAACGCTTTCGCCACTTTTTTGGCTGACAAAAAGTTTCTTGACGTCAGCAACGTAACATATACGTCTTTTTTCTTCACAAAATCGATCGCTTCTTTCGTTTTTTTCTCTAATTTTCCGTTTGATTTTAATAACGTACCGTCAATGTTGAGCGCAAGCAATTTATACATGATCGTCCCCCCTCGATGTCATGGCTTCATTCATACGTATGACAAGGGTATAAAAAAAAGAACACCCATTTTCATGAGTGTCCGTCATATAGCTGCTCAATTGGTTGAATCATCGCGGCCATCGCTTGAGCAAACAATTCGTTTAAACGTTCCTCTGCCTGAATAAGCCGCGCGATATTTTCGTTCATTTCAATGACGTGCAAATGTTGTTGCAACAATTCGACATCTGCATCGCTGACCGGAAATCCGCTCATTTGTTTTTGTTGAAGCTGTTTTTGCAACGTGCGAAATTTCGCAAATAATTGATGTGCTGTCGGGTCGCGTTGCACTTGCTCATAAGCGCGACGAAGTTCGGCAAACGGTTCACTCATACGAATCGCTGTCGAAAGTTCGTGAATAGTTTGAAAGACGTCCATGCGACACGCTCCTCTCCTTTTTCCCTCTCTTTTTACGATATGAGCGAAGCGGTCGCTGTATGTCTACAATTGAATGAAAAACGTAATGCAACCTTGAATGAGTCCGATGACTCCACCTAACAAAGCCCCTAAATACGTAATCATTTTAAACTCGCGGCGCGAAATCGTTAAAATCATTTCCTCTAGCCGTTCCACAGAAAACGATGCCACTTCTTCTCGAACGATGTCTTGCAAATGAAGTCGCTTCATCCATCGTTCAATGCGTTCAGAAGCGAACTGTAAAAGAAAACGAACGAATGTCGGCAATGAAGCGCGCACATGAGAAGCGACAAGCGGACCGAGCGGCTGCTGAAGCGGCTCTTGCACAACGGCTACTGTCAGTCGCTTGATCCATAACACAATTTTTTCATGGCCGATCATTTGCTCCACGTCTTGCACATGTATCGCTTTCACTTTTTCCCATTCGTTTGTAAATAGTTGCACGAGTAATTGTTTTGCCCCGTCACTTTGTAAAAATTTCACGATTTCCGGGCGAATTTTGTCCGCTAAGCTGACGTTGCCAAGAAACATTTGAATCATATTCCCAAACATGCCGCGGCTTTGTAAAAATTCATTTATCATCTGTTCAATTTGCCGCTCTCCTTGCTCGCTCTCTACATACGTGCGCAAACGAAACAATAAACGATCGGCGATGGAAGGAATGGCATGATCAATTTTTTGTAATAACTCACTTGGAATGATATGATAAAGCGGTTGTTCACTATATTGTGACATCATCGTTTTATATTTTTTTTCAATCCACATTTCAGCGATTTGCTCAGGATGCTTAACACCGAATCGCTCAAGCCAATCGGCAACCGTCCGATCCGATTGTAGCCAGCGTTCGATTTCTTCTTGCACATAGTTTGTCATATCCCGAACAAACGCTTCATCGTTTAGCTTCCGACGCAGTCCGTCCGCTGTTAATAAATGTTCAACGACCATGCGCCCAAGTTGTTCCGCTAATTCTTCTCTCCGCTTCGGAATTAATCCCGGTGTAAATGGGATTCTTCTTCCTGCGATATACATTGGGCGATACGGACGAAACAGCATTTTAATCGCAAGTGAATTCGTCATTCCTCCGATCAATGCGCCAACCGCGATCATAAACAATAAATAAAGAAAAAGCCCCATAATGATCTCCCTTCTGTCCATAAGCTGTTCTAACCATTCATTATAGGGCTTGTCCGTTATGAGTGCAAACGTGTGATAATTGTTTGTGCAACTGTTTCAAACTTTTACATAACAAGATGCGAAACAGTTCCCGTTCTGTCGCATGTTCAGACGAAAGCCACGCTTCTTTATATATATTCATTTTCTCGAACCGCTCGCACCATCCATCTTTTTTTTCTTCCTGTTTTCTCTCCCATTCTTTTCCCATATGCAACACATATAAATAACGAACGAGTGCTTCTTCCTCTTTATCTAAATCGTAATTCGTTAATGCGTGTAAAAACTGAACAATCATCCTTTTCACCTCTCGTCATGAATATATGTGGACAACCAATGAACAATGCATACTTTTGTTTCATTTATACAAAATAACGAATAAGGGGGCATGGATCATGAAAGAACGCGATAATTATGAATGGGATATTGACCGAATGATTAACGAAGGCATGGCAGGAGGATACGTATATTCGTGCTATCAAGCAACAAATATTGAAGAGGCGCGCGATGTCCAAACGGAACAACCGCCACATGAAGTGAAATAAAGCGGCGAGCATTTTCTCGCCGCTTTTTGTATAATGATCGTGATGGGAGACGAAAGGAATGGGCATACATGTTAGAAAAATTACGAGCATATTATCGAGAAGCGCTTATTGAACACGGGCATGTGAGCAAGCAAGAGGAATATGAATGGTTTGCCACAGACCACGGTGAGCTGTTTGGCATAAAAAAAGAAGCGCTTACCGTGAAAGAACGGGAACTTTTAGCAACCCTATTTACATCTCATCAACCTATGCCTGCTTGGATGAGCGAACAACAACGAGCATGGCATCGTTTTTTAATTCAAAACGATAAACAATCATTTGAACAATTACCTTGCTCGGCACATACACGTTTCATTTATTTTTACATACAAAAAGGAACGGTTGATGCACATGATTTTATGGAAGCGATTCAATCGCTCTTCCCTTATGACGTGACGATGATTTCAGAAACAGAACAGCACTTTATCGTCATTGAACAACAAGGAGAGAGCGTCGCTTCTACTTTGCCTGAACTAATTGATACGTTATGTAGTGATTTTTACATTCAATTGCGGGCATATATTGGACAAAAGTGCCCACATGCTGTTGAACTTGTGCACATATTCGCTGCAGAAAAACGGTATTTTCAAATCGGCATAAAGCATAAGCCTGAGCAACGCGTCTACTGCATCGAAGACGTCTTCCCTCTTTTGCTGATCAACAATGAGGACATCACGTATGCGACGACGTTTTTACAAGCGATCAAGCAAGATGATGATATGATGAAAACAATGAAGACGTTTTTTGAATGCAATTTAAACGTCTCTCTTGCGGCAAAAAAGCTTCATATGCACCGCAACAGCTTACAATACCGCATTGATAAACTCATCGAAAAAACAGGCATTGATATAAAGCAGTTTAAAGGGGCACTGACTGTTTATTTAGCGATTTTACTTTATGAACGCCACTAGGCACATTGCCCGAAAACGTTTTCTTTTTTTGTGCACGATGTCCATTTACCGTTCGTTCGTTTTTATATATGCTTAAATCAAATGAAATCGATTACATGAGGAGGCATACACATGGCTGAGCTTCGTTTAGAACACGTGTATAAAATTTATGACAACAACGTAACAGCTGTAAAAGACTTCAACTTACACATTCAAGATAAAGAATTTATCGTTTTCGTCGGCCCATCGGGTTGCGGAAAATCAACAACGCTTCGCATGATCGCAGGTCTTGAAGAAATTTCAAAAGGTGATTTTTACATTGATGGGAAACGAATGAATGATGTTGCGCCAAAAGATCGTGATATCGCGATGGTATTCCAAAACTATGCCCTTTATCCACATATGAGCGTATATGATAACATGGCATTCGGATTGAAATTGCGTAAGTTTCCAAAAGAGGAAATCGACCGTCGCGTTCGGGAAGCTGCGCGCATTCTCGGTCTTGAGCAATATTTAGATCGCAAACCGAAAGCATTATCAGGCGGTCAGCGTCAGCGCGTAGCGTTAGGACGTGCAATCGTGCGCGATGCGAAAGTGTTTTTAATGGACGAGCCGCTTTCAAACTTAGATGCTAAATTGCGTGTACAAATGCGTGCTGAAATCGCAAAACTTCATCAACGTTTAGGAACAACGACCATTTACGTCACGCACGACCAAACGGAAGCAATGACGATGGCCACGCGCCTTGTCGTTATGAAAGATGGCGTCATCCAACAAGTTGGTACACCGAAAGAAGTATATGAAAAACCGGAAAATATTTTCGTCGGCGGATTTATCGGCTCACCAGCGATGAACTTCTTCCGTGGTGTGCTTCAAGACGGTGTATTTGTCATCGGCGATGTCAAAATCGCGGTGCCAGAAGGAAAAATGAAAGTGCTTCGTGACCAAGGTTACGTCGGTAAAGAAGTCATCTTAGGTATTCGTCCAGAAGACTTCCATGACGAGCCAGTATTTCTTGAAGCATCACAAAACACAAAAGTGCGCGCGCATGTCGAAGTGGCAGAATTGCTCGGCGCAGAAATTATGGTATATTCTCAAATTAACGGCCAAGAATTTGTTGCACGTGTCGATGCACGCACAGACGTCAAAGCAGGTCAAACGATCGATCTTGCGTTAGATATGAATAAAGCACATTTCTTCGACGTCAACACAGAATTACGTATTCGTTCAAATAGTGAGAAATAATAACAGAGCCCGTTCGTTTGAGCGGGCTTTTACTCTTGAATAAAACGAACAACATCGTCATCGCAATTATTACAATGAAACAAATGAACGCAGACGTGTTGTTTTCTTGTATGTGCATAGCCATCAACCATTTTCATCATATCTGCATCCATATACGGACTATAATCATCAAAATAATCCGTTAATTTTCCTTCGTCTTTTAACTTTTCTCCACATTGATCACAATAAAAAACGATTGTTCGCAAACCGTTGCATAACGGACAAATGTGCATATTCATCCCTCGCTTCGTAATTTTCCATTATCTTTCCCACTACACAAAAAATTACCACACAAAAAAAAGAATAATAAAATGTTTTTTCCCCAAAATAGTAGTACAAACAAGCAAACAACATTCGATGGGTTAAGCCAAGCTTGGCAGCGTGAAAATCATCACGCGTTGCTGGTGCAAATCCAGCTAACCCAACCATAAAAACTTGTAACGAGGAGATGATTGAACATGGCAAACACAAATCAATTATTAGTATACGGTGCACAACAAGCTATCGACCAAATGAAATATGAAATCGCTCAAGAATTTGGTGTAAACCTTGGACCAGATGCAACTTCACGCGCAAACGGTTCAGTTGGTGGCGAAATTACAAAACGTCTTGTTGCAATGGCGCAACAACAATTAGGCGGATCTTACACAACTAAATAACATGGCTGAAAACCCCCAAGCAAACGCTTGGGGGTTTTGCGTTCGTTCATGTGTTGGATTTGTAAAAATTTTCTCCGGATGACCATTCCTTCATCAAAAAAGGAGCGAATCGCTCCCTTTTTACACATTTTCCATAATTGGTTCACGAATGCGAACGAGCACTTTGCGAATACGACGGTTTTCCACTTGGCGAACGGTGACGGTTAATGATTCGTATTCAAACGATTCTCCAACGGTGGGGATGCGTTCAAACATTTCAAACACCCACCCTCCGAGCGTATGAGAAGAACTTTCTAATTCATCAATTCCTAAAATGTCACAAAACTCATCAAGCGGTAATTCGGCATTAAATTCATATTCGTAATCGTTAATTTTCTGGAACGTTTTCACCGCTTCGTCATGTTCATCCCATATTTCGCCGACAATTTGTTCTAAAATATCTTCTAACGTAATCAATCCCGATGTGCCGCCAAACTCATCGATGACAATCGCCATATGTACTTTGCTTTTTTGCAATTCAGGCAACAATGTGGAGATGCGCATCGATTCAACAACAAATAGTGGCGTACGCAACAATGCGCGAACGTTGACCTCTTTCCCTTGTACGAGTTGACTAAAAAAGTCGCTTTCCGATAAAATGCCGATGACGTTATCAATATCTCCTTCATATACCGGCACGCGTGAATATCGTTCATGCAAAAAAATATCGCGAATTTCTTCAACTGGTTGGTTCACTTCCACTGCGACCATATCGATACGTGGTGTAAAAATTTCACCAACTAAAATATCGTTAAAATCGAGCGAACGATGGACGAGTTCTTTCTCTTTATTATCAATTACCCCTTCTTCCTCACTTAAATTGACCATGACTTTAATTTCTTCTTCTGTGACAGAAGGAGTATCTGGTTGATGGCCAACGAATTTCGATACAAGTTTTTTCAACATGACAAGCAATGCTGTAACGGGAGTAAATAGTTGAATAAGCATATATAGCACATCGGAAATAAGAAGTGAAAACGACTCCGCATGTTCTTTCGCCAATGACTTCGGCAATACTTCGCCAAAAATTAAAATTAAAATTGTCATACCGACCGTGCTAATAACAAGACCTGTGTTGCCGCCAAACAAATCTGTCGCCACTTTGGCGGAGATGGACGCTGCGGCAATGTTCACGATATTATTCCCGACTAAGATGGTAGAGAGGGCTTTGTCGAAGTTTTCTGCAATATATAGTGCTTTTTTACTGCCACGTCGCTTTTCGTCCACATAGTTTTTCAAGCGAATTTTATTGACGCTCGAAAACGCTGTTTCTGAAGCTGAAAAAAAGGCGGATAATAAAATTAAAGCAATGAGTAAAAAAATTAAACTCAGAGGCAAATCTCCCAATGAATATTCACACTCCTAATAAAAAGTATTGGTTATCATAAATATATACGTTAATGATACCAAATTTAACTGAAAAAGAAAACGACTGTACATATGCACAGCCGTTCTTATGACTCGATTAGCGTTGTACCGATAAAAAACGTTAAAAGCAACACGTACGTAATATTGAGCGTAATTGAAAGTTCTTCCACTCGTTCGTCCCCTCCATCAATATATTCCCCATTTTCATTTTAACAATGGTGAGAACGAATGTGTTTGTCAATGATGTGAACATTTTTTATTCATGAAATGCCCAATGGTTTGTCGGTCCATGCCCACCGCCAATTTGTAGCGTTTGTTCAATCGCCGCTTGAATAAATCGTTTCGCCACATCTACTGCTTCATATATCGTTTTTCCTTTTGCAAGTTGTGCTGTAATGGCGGCAGCAAACGTACATCCTGTCCCGTGCGTATGTTTCGTATGAACGCGTTTGCTTTTCCATTCGTAAAATTGTTCCCCATCGTATAAAAGATCGACAAGTTCATTTCCTTCCCCGTGTCCACCTTTCATGACGACATATCGCACACCCATGTCATGAAGTTTTTTCGCTGCTTCTTTTCGATGTTCCAATGTGTCAATTTGCATATTTGTTAACACTTCCGCTTCTGGAATGTTCGGTGTTAACACATAAGCAAGCGGCAACATATGCCGTTGCAACGCTTCGACCGCCTCTTGTTTCAATAGCGGCGAGCCACCTTTCGCGATCATCACCGGATCGACGACTACTCGCGTCCACCGATGTTGCTTCATTTTATAAGCAACACATTCGATGATTTCTTCGCTAAATAACATTCCCGTTTTTATAGCATCTGGCGGCAAATCGGTAGCAATCGAATCAATTTGCTTTTCAACCGCTTCAACAGGAAGCGGGTATACCCCTTGTACACCGAGCGTGTTTTGCGCAGTAACTGCAGTAATTGCTGACATGCCAAACACATGTAATTGATGAAACGTTTTTACATCCGCTTGAATACCCGCTCCCCCGCCACTATCTGAACCAGCAATCGTCAACGCTTTATATACCATGCTTTCACCCCAAATATTGATAATATAGCCGCTTTGCTTCTTGAACATCATTTGTGCCATGAATCAATACACGCCCATCGGAAAAAACAACAAAGCGATGCGAATCGACCGTAAACGAAAGTAAATAGTCGTTTTGTTCCACTTGAATTCCACGTTTTGTTAAAAATGAAAGAAGCGTTGTCCACTCTCGCTCTCCTCGATGGGCAGGACGAATTTGTACGGTTTCACGCCCACACAACACCGCAAATTTCGTTTCATTTTCGTATTGAAGGGCTGGATACGTTCGTCTTTCACTACACGACGGACAATCGTCTTTTTTTAACTTATGCACATCGATCATGCGATATTGTCCGTGCCATATATCAAATGAAACGAGTTTTCGATTCACTTGAGCGTGCACGCATATTTTTAACGCTTCAGCCGTTTGATGCGCAACGACCATATGGACGACCGGACTAATGATCCCAACGGTATCGCACGTCGCGTTGCCAAGCGGAACTTCTTCAAGTAAACAACGCAAACATGGCGTTTCATTCGGAACGATGACATAACTTAAACCGTAACTTCCTACGCACGCCCCATAAATCCACGGCACATCATACTTTTGCGACACATCGTTGATGATCATACGCACGTCGAAATTATCCGTACTATCAATAATGACGTGCGGACGCTCACGTGCAACAACTTGTTCAAGCAAGCAAGCGTCCGCATCAGCTACAATCGGTTCAACGACCACATCGCCATTTATGGCTCGCAAACGCATAGCAGCAGCAATGGCTTTCGGCAATCGGTTTGTTGCATCTTCTTCCGTATATAGCTGTTGGCGTTGTAAATTGCTCCATTCGACATAATCGCGATCAATGATCGTTATTTTCCCAATCCCTGCCCGTACAAGCGTTTCTGCATTTGCCGCTCCAAGCGCTCCTGCACCAATAACGAGCACATGTTTTTCACGAATATGTTGTTGTCCTCTTTCTCCAATTGGCGCAAACAATTGTTGGCGTGAATAGCGATCCATTAGACGATGCTCATCCCTTCACTTGGGCTACTCGCTGTTGCATATTTCTTTTTCGGGATGCGTCCCGCTTCATATCCAAGTCTTCCTGCCTCAATCGCAAGCTTCATCGCTTTTGCCATTTTTACGGGATCTTTCGCTGAAGCAACCGCTGTATTTAACAATACGCCATCCGCACCTAATTCCATCGCCAATGCTGCATCAGCTGGACCGCCAATGCCTGCATCGATAATGACAGGAACAGTTGCTTGTTCAATAATGAATTGAATGTTTAACGGATTCATAATTCCTTGCCCTGAGCCGATCGGTGAGGCGCCGGGCATAATCGCATGGCAACCGAGCTGTTGTAGTCGTTTCGCTAGCACGACGTCATCAGACGTGTACGGCAAAACGATAAATCCTTCTTCTAATAACATTTCTGTTGCTTTCAACGTCTCGATCGGATCAGGTAATAACGTTTGATCGCACCCGATCACTTCCACTTTCACCATATCACAAAGTCCAGAAGCTTTCGCTAAACGGGCGATGCGCACCGCTTCTTCCGCCGTTTTTGCCCCAGCTGTATTCGGTAACAACTTATATTTCGTTATATCTATTTTTTCTAAAAAATTCGGTTGATCGGGTGCAAAAATGTTCATTCGTCGCACCGCAAACGTTAAAATTTCTGCCCCTGACGCTTCAACCGCTTCTTTTTGAATATCGATGTTCGGAAATTTCCCTGTCCCAAGCAGTAAACGAGATTGAAATGTATACGGACCGATTTGTAACATATTATCCTCCCCCTACAAAATGAACGATTTCAATACGATCACCGTCCGCAATGGCTGTATGCTCATATGTTTCTTTCATAATAATGTTCGCATTGATTTCAACGATCGCGATCTTTTCATGAATGCGAAAATGTTGTAACAGTTGAGCGACAGTACGAATGTGAGCTGGCAAGTCAATCATCTCACCGTTAATGATGCAACGCATGCCCCTCCCCCTTTCTCGTTAGCGAAAACGGCATCATATGAAATGGCACGTCTTTTTCTTCAAGCATATCGCTTACAACTCTTCCTGTGATGGCGCTTAGCAAAATGCCGTTTCGATAATGCCCTGTCACAACGAATACGTTTTCATATTGTGGATGCGCTCCGATATAAGGCATGCCATCTTTTGTTTGTGGGCGAATGCCTGCCCACGCTTTTTCAAATGTGGAATGAGCGATAGCCGGAACGATTTGCATCGCACGCGCTAGCAAATGATGCACGCTACTTGCTTGCACCGTTTTGGCAAACGAATGCGCGATGGCGCTAGCGCCGATGACAAGGCGATTGTTCGCTTTCGGCACAATATAACAGCCGTTTTTCGCAAATACAGTTGTTTGTAAAAGCGGTGTCTCTGTCGTCACCGAAACACACTCTCCTTTGACCGGATACATATGTAGCGATAACCGCAACTTTTCTGCGAGCATCGGCGTCCATGCACCGCACGCGATGACGATACGTTCCGCATATAACGTTCCGCTCGTCGTTTTCACTCCTACAACACGTTCACCATCGAAAATAAAATCGTACGCTTCGGTATATGGTAAAAAACGCGCCCCTTTCGCCATCGCTCCATGAGCAAAAGCGAGCGAGAGCTGTTTCGCGTCCACTTGTTGATCGATCGTGTACATCGCACCATATTCATTCCGAACGTTTCGTTCAATATCTACCACTTCTTCAGGAGTTAACCAGCGAACGTGCTGCGGTTGTATACGCCTCCAAAATTCATAATGTTCCGTTAATTCTCCGTACTCTTCTGCTGTTGTCGCGAGCTTTAACATTCCCGCTTCATTCCATCCGACTTCAATATTTGTTAACTCTCGCAGTTCGGCAATAACGGCTGGAAATGCCGCTTGGCTCGCCAAAGCAAGCGGAATGAGCGGATGGTCTGCCGAAAACTCGGAGTGTGCACCGAGCATCCCGGCTGCTGCCGACGATGCTTCTTGCGCTAACTCTCCCCGTTCAATGACGACGACTGATGCTCCCCTTTTCGCTAACTCAAAAGCGATGCTACTACCGATAATGCCTCCCCCAACAATTAAAACGTCCATGTATTCGCCCCCATTTGTTTCCGATATCGTTGAACCATATATAGCGGATCATCCGCCTCAAACACCGTCGACATGACGGCAATTCCTTTTGCCCCCGTCATGAACACATCACGAACATGGAAAGGTTTAATGCCTCCAATAGCAACGACAGGAATGCGTACGTGGCTTGTCAACTGACGCAACGATGAAAGCCCACGTGGCTTTCGTCCTTCTTTACAATTCGTTTCGTATATATGTCCGAAAATGACGTAGTCCGCTCCTTCTTTTTCCGCCCGCTTCGCTTCTTCAAACGTATGCACGGAGCAACCGACGCGCAAAAAAGGAAACTTTTCTTTTATTCGTTTGGGAGATAGGCTATGATGGGCGAGCTGAACGCCGCCAACGCCATAAACGACGGCGACGTCCACCCGATCGTTGACGATTATTTTTTGTGGTGGAACACTTACTTCAAGCAAATTTTCCACAATCATCCCTATCTCTTTTGCCGAACGATGTTTTTCACGAATATGAATAAAGTGGGCATATGAATGTACGAGCGATGAAATATGAACAAACGTTTCAATTGACTGTTTTCCTGTTGAGATGAGATGGAGCTCTTTCATCTTAACGCACATCCTTTATTGGAACATACGGAAACGCATCGGCAACGTAATACCCCATCGCAACAATCATGCATATGACAACAAATAAATACACGTCATATTTTCCGAGCGTCAGTTCATAATAAAACGTTCTCGCTCGTTCATTTGTAAATCCTTTCGCTTCCATCGCCACCGCAATGCGCTGGGCGCGGCGAATGCTTTGTGATAAAAGCGGAATCGCGTATCGTTTGATGAGTTCAAGCTTCCCGCGAAAGCCTTTCGCTTTAGCCGCTCGGCGCACCTTTAACGCTTGATGCACCGTTTGAAATTCTTCCAGCATGATCGGCAGCAAACGAATGGCTGCTAAAAAACTATACGCATATTTCGGTTTCAATTTTGCTTGTTGCATAAGTGAATAAAACAAAAACACCGGCTTTGTCGTAAGCGCAAACATTAATCCAAAAATGGCAAACAAAAGCGTACGGAATCCGAGATGAACGCCGCGATAAAAACTTTCTTCCGTCACATGAATGAGCCCGAAGCGAAACCACGTCGTCTCTCCCTTGCCAAACAAAATCATGGACAACGACGTAGAAATGAAAATAAAGAAAAACGGCACGAAAAACAAAAGCATATGCTTCATTCGATAACCGCTAAACGACATAAATAATGCGGTAAAGCCGATCGTCCAGTTGATGAGCACGTTTGGGTTATGGACAAAAACAATAACGATAAACATCGGCAAAAATAACAATAATTTTACGGTTGGGTTCGTTTCATGCAACCACGTCTCTTTATGTTCGATGCTCCATCTCATCATATCCCACCTCGCACAAGCGTCCGTGGCACGATCGTTTCATCGGCGACAAGCTTTCCGTTTTCAATGATCCATCGTCTCGTCGCAAATTGAGAAACAATGCGCTCATCGTGCGTCACCATGACAATCGCCTTTCCTTGTTGTCGATACGCTTCAAGCCATTCGAGCAACGCAAACGTATTTTTTGCATCTTGCCCGAACGTCGGCTCGTCAAGAAGCAATATGCGATGACGCTCCGTTACTGAAGCGGCAACACTTAATCGCCGCTTTTGTCCCATCGACAATTGGTACGGATGCAAATGCCGTTGGGCGCTTAAATGAAACCGCCTAAGCAACCTCTCTACTTCCTCTTCTATTTCATATTCCGAGCGTTTTTCAAGACGTAAACAATAAGCTAGCTCATCATCTACACGATTTGTAACAAATTGAAACTCTGGATTTTGAAATACAAAAGCGATGTTGTCGTATAATACCCCATCATTTTTTACTAGCTCTCCTCGCCAATACATATCGCCTTCTGTTCGAATTAACTTCATGAAGCTTTGCAGCAACGTGCTTTTTCCTGCCCCATTTTCTCCTGTGACCGCAATCCATTCACCTGCACGAATGACGACATCATCGACTGTGATTTTTTCTTCTTTTTGTCGAAAACCGCGGAGCGACTGCACATGTAAAAGCACGTCTGACGGATGATACGGCTGCTGCGCTGTTTTTGGCTTTTCGTACATCTCCCACACTTCTGGATACCAAATGCCTTGTTCGGCAATAAACGAACGATACGTCGAAAATATATGATCCGTTGGGCCATCGGCAATCATTTCACCACATTCGTTAAACAAAATGATGCGCTCAACAAAATCGAGAATATGATCAATTTTATGCTCAACGATAACAACTGTTCGGTCGTCCGCTACTTCTTTTAACGTTTCCCATACTGCTTTTGTTCCTTCTTCATCGAGAAGCGCTGTCGGTTCATCTAAAAATAACACATCCGGGTCAAGCGCCAAGACAGAGGCAATCGCTAACCGCTGTTTCATTCCTCCCGATAACGTTTGAATCGGCACATGAACGTGCGGAAGACGAAGGCGCACGCGTTGAAGAACGCGCTCGATTTTTTCTTTCATCTCCGCACGTGGCACACCGAGATTTTCAAGGACAAACGCAATTTCTTCATCGACGTACGGCATGCAAAACTGCGCATCCGGATCTTGAAACACATAGCCGACTTGCTTTGGAATATGAAGCGCTTTTGCTTTCATCGGCACATCGATCGAGCGTGGAATAATGCCCGCCATCACTTGTAATAACGTCGATTTTCCACACCCTGATGGACCTAAAAGCAACACTTTTTCTCCTTTTTTGATCGAAAGCGATACATCGGTAAATAACCGTTTTTCCGCCCCCGGAAACTTTAACCGCAATTGTTCAATGTGTATCAACGATGTCACCTTCTATTTATCAAGCGAGTCGTAATCTTCTTTTGTCGTCGGGCGCAACAGTTGCGTCACACCTGTCGCTTCGAGCGCTTTGACAAGCGAATAAGCAAATACCCCCGCAATGATGATCGCTCCAACGAAACGCGCACCGATAAATAACGTTAAATTCCACCACGCTAATTGATCGATATATCCTTTGTAAAAATCAACTACTAACGAAGCGATGGTTGAACCGACGGCAGCAAGCGACACAACCGCCACGTCGAAACGTTTATAACGGAAAGCGGCGAAAACAAGCTCAGCGAGCAATCCTTGCACAAAACCGTAAAATAACACTTCTAGTCCCCACTCAGATCCAGCTAAAAACTCCCCTGAGGCGGCAGCGACTTCCGCAAGCAACGCCACTCCTGGCTTACGAATCAACAAATATGCCACTGTCGCAGCAATAAACCACATGCCATAAATAAGCTGATCGAGATGAAGCCCAAGCGGTTTCACCGCATAGTAAAGCGGTCCCCACACTTTATACACAATCCCAAACACAATCGCTACAACAACGGTCGTTAATACGTCTGTTAATTTAAGCCCTTTCGTTTGCATAAACATCCTCCTCTTCCATTGGCCAACGTTCTAATTTGTACGCCATGTCCCAAAATAAATATTCATACTGACTGCTGGTCCAAAAATGTTGCTTCATTCGCTCCAACTCTTTTTCACTTACTGTTTTCGCTATGTCGTTTAAGCGCGCAATTTGTTGTTCGACAAGCTGTCTAAACCAATCGGAGCCGTACGCTTCGATCCATTTCGCATAAATTGGATGATTCGGCTTACAATGCTTCAACCTCTCGCCAATTTCGTAATATAACCAATAGCACGGTAAAATGGCCGCTAACACATCACCAAAGTGCCCCGCAAACGCTGCCCGATACATATGTGACGTGTATGCATACGCGGTTGGGGCGGGAACAAATGACGCCTTTTCTTCTTCTGTAATGCCGAGCTCTTTCATAAACGTTTCATGTAAATGAAGCTCAGCTTCATACGTATTTTGCGCATGATTCGCCATGCTTGCGGTCGTTTGTAAATCGTCAGCCATCGCCCCGCCAAGCGCTTGCACTTTCGCAAAGTGTGTCAAATAATATGAATCTTGTAATACATAATACCGAAAACAACGTAAATCTAGCGTTCCTTCTCCTAGCTCTGTCACAAACGGATGTTGAAAACTCGCTTCCCAAATCGGATCGACAGCTTTGCGCAACTGTTCTGAAAACAACATTTCCTCTCCCCCTCATGAAAAATAAAAAACCACTTTCTTTGCGCAAAGAAAGTGGTTTGTAAACGATGGAAATTGGCATATAGACACACTTCGCACCGTCTCCACTTCCCTACGCTGGTATGATCCAGATCAGGTTCTAAGGGTCTCAAAGGCACACTTTGATCTCAGCCTATCTAAAGGCCCCCCTAGTGGAATGCATTTGCGTTATTCACTTTGTCACTAATATTAGCATATTTCATTGTTTTGTCAAATATTTTTCTCCATTATTTGCGCACATCGTGTTCTTCCTGTATGCTAAAGTAGCGAATATATAGTTCAGGAGTGGAATGTATGGCGAATGTATTTTTAAAACGAAAAAGAAAAAAGCGGCTCGAGCTTGGACATCCGTGGGTGTTTCAAAGCGAAGTTGACTATATTGAGGGGGACGTTGAACCAGGTGATTTCGTCAACGTATATAACCATCAACGTCATTTTTTAGCGAAAGGGTACATTAACCCGAAATCACAAATGATCGTGCGCGTGTTAACGCAAAATCCAAATGATGAATTAAATGCGCAATTTTTTATGAATCGCATTCGGCAAGCGTGGGCGTATCGCGAGCGCATGATTCCGGGCGTTCGTTCATGTCGCGCCATTTATGGAGAAGCGGATTTTTTACCTGGGCTCATCGTCGATAAATACGAAGATGTGCTCGTTGTCCAAATTTTATCGCTCGGCATGGAAAAAAGAAAAGAATGGATTTTACAAGCGCTTCTTGACGTCTTTCAGCCGAAAGCCATTTATTTGCGCAACGACGTCCACGTGCGTGAATTAGAGGGGCTGAAACAAGAAAAAGGATTTTGGTACGGCACGTGCGATACGAACGTACAAATTGAAGAAAATGGCGTGAAATATATTGTCGACATTGAAAACGGGCAAAAAACAGGGTTTTTCTTCGATCAGCGCCAAAATCGTGCCGCGATCAAGCCGCTCATTACAAGCGAATCGACTGTGCTCGATTGTTTTACGCATACCGGCTCATTTATGTTAAACGCCTGCTTATACGGGGCAAAACATGTGACCGCTGTCGACATTTCTGAACATGCGATTGAAACGGCAAAAAGAAACGCTGAGCTAAACGGATTTACAAACGTCGATTTCGTCGTGGCGAATGCGTTTGATTATTTAAGAGAGTGTGTACAAAAGGGGAAAAAATGGGATGTAGTCATTATTGATCCTCCAGCGTTTGCTAAGTCCGCTCATGCGGTACCAAAAGCGCTTGCCGGCTATAAAGATATTAATTTAAACGGCTTAAAGCTCGTCAAAGACGGCGGCTTTTTCGTAACAGCCAGTTGCTCGTATCATGTGCATCCCGATATGTTCCAAGCGATGGTCGCAGAAGCAGCGTTTGATGCAAAGAAAATTTTACGTCAAATTCATTGGAGCGGCGCAGGATATGACCATCCGAAACTGCTTGCCGCAGACGAAGGGGACTATTTGAAGTTTGCAATTTACGAAGTACATTCACGCAAATAAAACAGGTTGGCGTCCGCCAACCTGTTTGAAAATGGACAAAATTGTTGCTCACACACGACAACAAGATGGTGTATACTATAATTGAAAACGCTTACTTTTGTGTAGGTGATCGATATGTCATTAAAAACGATTTGTCCCAAGTGCTTCGGGAAAAAGAAAATAAAAATTTGTTTGTCGCTGTATAAAACATGCTCGTTTTGCAACGGAACAGGGAAAATTCAACAAACACCAACGAAACGAATTAGTTAAAAAGCACTTCACACCAACCATGGATGCGAAGTGCTTTTCGTTTATGCCACGGATTTTCGCTGTTTCGCTTTTGCCTGCGCTCGCAAAATTTTCACAGATAAATAAATCCCTGTTCCCGTTAAAATGATTATCGCAATCGCAGCCGCATCGATGATGAGACGATTCCAAATCCCAAGTTTCCCAACATGAATTGCACGGACAAACGAGGCGAATTTGTTCACTTCTTTTTTCACAACTGTGCCGTCTGGCGCAATCGTTACTAGCGTCCCATCTTTATCGTTTAACCGTACCATATACATACCGTGATTCATCACGACACCAACTTCGTCCATTGAAAATGCACCAGACTCACTCGCTTTTCTCACCGCATCAATCATATTTAACTTCCCATGTCCATGTCCATCCCCGTGCGCATGTTCATGGCTGCCGTGAGAATGACCACCCATTCCCATTAACCATCGCTCTGTTAACAATAAGCCTGTGACCGCTTCCAAAAGCAAAAATACAGAACAAATAAGTCCGATCCATAAATGCAAATTGCGCGTTTTTTTCACAAAAACCCCTCCATTTAAAAAGATGTGCTTGTCATGAATGTACAAAAAAGAGATGTGAAAAGTATGAAATGATTGCAAAAAAAATGTGAAATCCCCTCTTCCATATCGGAAAAGGGGATTTCATCATCATTTCATCAAATATACGCGCGCTTCGTATGGACGCAATGTAAAACGTGTCGCATGTTTATGTTGTTTGACATCGTAGTTTGTTAACACAAGTTGCTCGCTATTTAATTTTAACGAGTCGTAGCGATACATCGTTTTTCGGTCTGTTAAGTTCACGATGACGACCGCTTTTTCATCGCCTAACGTGCGCGTATACGCATAAATTGCTTTATGGTTTTCTAATATTAAATCATATGTTCCGTAAACGAATACGTCATGTTGTTTACGAAGTTGAATCATGCGCTTGTAAAAGTTTAAAACAGAGTTCGGGTCGTTTAGCTGCTTTTGAACGTTAATTTGTTTATAGTTTTCATTCACCCCAATCCAAGGCGTCCCTGTCGTAAAGCCGGCATTTTTTTCGTCGGACCATTGCATCGGTGTGCGCGAATTGTCGCGGCCATTTTTCCAAATCCAACGCATCACTTCTTCATGAGAACGACCTTTGGCGCGTTCAATGCGATAGTAATTTTTAATAGCGACATCGTCATATTCATCAATCGTTTCGAACTGTACGTTCGTCATGCCAATTTCTTGCCCTTGATAAATAAACGGTGTCCCTTGCATAAGAAAATATAATGCGCCTAACGCTTTTGCGCTTTCGGCAAGATATTGCTCATCATTTCCCCACGTTGACACCGAACGCGGTTGGTCGTGGTTTTCAAGAAATAGCGCATTCCATCCAACGCCTTCTAACCCTTTTTGCCATTTCGTTAATACGCGTTTTAATTTCCGAACATCGACACCGCCGTCTGTTCCTTTTTGCCAAAGTCCAAGATGCTCAAACTGAAAAATCATATTAAAAATGCCGTTTTCTTCACCGACCCAATCTTCCGCTTCCTCTACAGTGACTCCGTTTGCTTCTCCAACCGTCATAATGTCATAACGCGCAAACGTTTGCGCTTTAAGTTCACGAAGATACTCCATAATTCCTTCTTGATTCATATGGCCATCAAACGAAGGAACGTAATCAAGACCTTTTGGATTCGGTAAATCAGGGAGACCTTCTTTTTTCTTAATGTGTGAAATCGCATCAACACGGAAGCCATCAATTCCTTTGTCAAGCCACCAGTTGATCATATCGTATAACGCGCGACGAACATCTTCATTTTCCCAGTTCAAATCGGGCTGCTTCGTCGCAAAAACGTGCAAATAATATTGATCCGTCGTCTCGTCATATTCCCAAGCAGAACCGCCAAAAATACTTTCCCAGTTGTTTGGCTCTTTTCCATTTTTTCCATCGCGCCAAATGTACCAATCGCGTTTTGGATTATCTCGTGATGAGCGCGATTCAATAAACCACGGATGCTCATCGCTCGTATGGTTAATGACGAGATCTAAAATGACTTTCATATCGCGCTTATGAATTTCTTCAAGCAACTGATCGAAATCTTTCATCGTGCCAAACTGCTCCATAATGTCTTGATAGTCGCTAATGTCATAGCCGTTGTCAGCGTTTGGCGATTTATAAATTGGACAAATCCATATGACATCGATTCCAAGGTCTTTTAAATAATCAAGCTTTTGAATAATCCCTTGTAAATCACCAATCCCGTCTCCGTTTGAATCCATAAAGCTTCTCGGATATATTTGATATGCAACCGCTTCTTTCCACCAAGCTTTTTTCACGTAAAATCCTCCTCAATCCAATCAAAATAAATCGCTTTCAATGATCTTCACTCTTTCATGTTAATATACAAACGGCTTCGTTTAAAGAGGAAGTTGCACTTTTTCATAAAAAATTTCGTTTTTGTTGTGCAAACGGTTTAAATACGAACAAAAATAGACAACGATGCATCATCGTTGCCTACTATATACTTATAATTTATTCCATTTCATTCATTTTATTCGTTCGATTTGAAATGGTAATGCGACCGATAAACATCGCAAAAATAAAGCCAATGCCAACAAAAATCAATCCGTACAAAAACACATCGCTTAACGCATCCACAAGCGTTTGTTTTAATACAGGCACAAACATTTGTTGCATTTGTTCAGGAATTTTTTTCAACGTCTCTGGATTTAAAATGACCGAATATACGCTTTGCGGATTCGATTCAACGAGTTGTTTAAATGAATCCATCATCGCATGCGCTTGTTCCGGCAATTGTTGTAATAACGGAAGAAACTTCGCTTCCAATAAATCTTTCGAACGATGGTTCATAATTGCCCCTAACAATGTTGCCCCAAACGTCCCACCGATTTGACGGAAAAACTGGCTCGATGATGTCACGATGCCAAGCTGCGATTTTGGAAACACTTCTTGCAACGCAAGCGTAATGACTGGATTGACGAATCCTAGCCCAAAACCGAGCGTCGCCATAAATGACATCGCTGTCCATTTATTTGTATGGACATCCATCGTTGACAATAAGAAAAAGCCAAGCGCTACGAGCACCATTCCAACAATGACTTGCGGACGGACGCCAATTTTTTGCACAAGCCGTCCACCAATCATGCTTGCGATAATAAGGGCAAACATCATCGGAAACATCATCGTTCCCGATTCTGACGGACTCATCCCGATAATGCCTTGCATAAAGAGCGGCACGAACATAATCGCTCCAAACATGCCAACAGACATAAAAAAACCGACACTATTGAGCACAACAAACGTCTTATTTTTTAATAAATGAATCGGCATAATTGGCTCCTCAGCTTTACGCTCAACAAACACAAATAAGCTGAAGAAAACGACCGAGCTAGCTAGTAAAGAAATGATTTGCCATGATAGCCAATCGTATTTGTCGCCGCCGAACGTTAACGCTAACAACAACGAAACAACGGCCACAACCATTGTAAACATGCCGGCCAAATCAAGTTTTACGCGCTCAGCCATACGATGATTATGCAAACCAAGAGAAATGAGAACAATGGCTAATATGCCGACGGGAAGGTTAATATAAAACACCCAACGCCAATTTAACGAATCAACAATCCATCCCCCAACTTGTGGACCAAGAATAGACGCTAATCCGAATACGCCGCCAAACACACCTTGCCATTTTGCACGCTCTGCCCCCGTAAATAAATCACCAATGACAATCATCGCCATCGGCATCATAATGCCACCGCCAATTCCTTGAATGGCGCGGAAAATAATAAGCTGCGTCATCGTATCTGCCATGCCACATAGCGCTGAACCAATAATAAAAATCGCTAATCCTGTCACATAAATCGACTTTCTTCCAAACAAATCAGCAAGCTTACCGGCAATTGGAACAATCGTTGTTGATGTGAGCATGTACGCTGTTGTTAACCATGCCATCATACTTAGTCCACCAAGTTCCCCAACGATGCGCGGCAACGCTGTGCCAACAATCGTTCCATCGAGCGCCCCGAACAACATCGCAACAAGTAGTCCTGTAATTAAAATGCCTCGCTTTTGTTGTATATCGGCCATGCTCGCTTGTATCGCGGCCTGTTCTTTCATGTGTATCACTTCTCCTCTTTTTCATTTGTCGCAACAATTTTTTCGATCGTACAGACAAATTGTTCAAGCTCATCGGGTTGCAATTGTTTTAAATAACGTTCAATAATTTTTCTTCGCTCCGCACGCGCATGTTCAAGCATTTCTCTCCCCTTTTTAGACAACTGTACATACACAACGCGACGATCTTCCTCATCCCGTTCGCGCAAGACAAACCCGCTTTTATATAAGCGATCGATCATCGTTGTAATCGCGCTCGGTTTGACAAACATTTCATCCGCCAATTCGCTCACTGTGCATTTTTCACGCTTTGACAGCAAATTTAAAATAAAAAACTGCGGTTTCGTTAAACCAATTTCTTCTTTCGCTAAATCGGCTGCCAGTTTGCGAACGGCTAACGAAAACGCATGCTCTAATCGCTCAACAAGCGTAGGAAACGGCGTTTGCTCCATACCCACCCCACCTTTTTTAACTATATAAATATTTAACATAGTTAAATATATACGAAAGAAAATATAAAGTCAATGAATCATTCCTGACGTATCAAATGACGCGCTCGTTCATACATTGTCATAAGGAGGGAGCGCGATGAAACGAGATGAACAAAAAGCATTAGAAAAAGCGATTGCGGAAATTACGGAAATTGCTGAAGGGTTTGGACTCGACTTTTATGAAATGCGTTATGAAATTTGTCCAGCTGATATTATTTACACATTTGGAGCATACGGTATGCCGACACGGTTTTCCCATTGGAGCTTCGGCAAACAATTTCATAAAATGAAGCTCCATTACGATCTCGGATTAAGTAAAATTTACGAACTTGTCATTAACTCCGATCCGTGCTACGCATTTTTATTAAATACAAATACGCTTATTCAAAATAAATTAATTGTCGCACACGTACTTGCCCATAGCGACTTTTTTAAAAATAACGTTCGCTTTAGCAACACAAAACGAGATATGGTCGAAAGCATGGCAGCAACAGCTGAACGAATTAAACATTACGAGCACGAATACGGGAAACAAGAAGTCGAAAAGTTTTTAGACGCTGTATTAGCCATTCAAGAACATATTGATCCTTCCCTTCTGCGTCCAAAACTTTCATGGACGATCGCTGATACGGAAGTATACGAAGACGATCATGAAACGCCAAAACCTTCTCCGTATGACGACTTATGGTCTCTTGGTGAAAAGAAAAAAACAACGCCCGCTCGAAAAAAGAGAAGAAAGTTTCCTCCCCATCCTGAGAAAGATTTATTGCTGTTTATCGAAGAATATAGTCGTGAACTCGACGAGTGGCAGCGCGACATTTTAACGATGATGCGAGAAGAAATGCTTTATTTTTGGCCACAGCTCGAAACGAAAATTATGAACGAAGGATGGGCGACGTACTGGCATCAACGTATTTTACGCGAAATGGATTTAACGAGCGATGAAGCGATTGAATTTGCGAAATTAAATGCAGGTGTTGTGCAACCTTCACGTACAGGCATTAATCCGTACTATTTAGGACTGAAAATTTTTGAAGATATCGAAAAACGATGGGACAATCCGACGGAAGAAATGAAAAAACTTGGCGTCAAACCGGGTTCGGGACGCGCAAAAATATTTGAAGTACGCGAATTAGAATCCGACATTTCTTTTTTGCGCAACTATTTAACGAAAGAACTCGTCATGCGCGAAGATATGTATTTATTCCAAAAACAAGGAAAAGACTACAAAATTGTTGATAAACATTGGGAACATATACGCGATCAACTTGTGAACATGCGCGTAAACGGCGGCTTCCCATACATTACAGTGAACGATGGCGACTATATGCGCAATGGGGAACTATATTTAAAACATTGGTACGAAGGTATTGAACTAGACGTAAAATATTTAGAAAAAGTGCTTCCTTACATTTATCAACTTTGGGGCCGTGCGGTTCATATCGAAACAGTGATCGAAAACAAACCGACGCTATTCACATACGACGGGCGAAACGTACAACGAAAATATATATGAGCTACTGAGTGCGCAACTAACAAAAAGTTTACATTTTATGTAAACTTTTTGTTTTTCTCTGCTCAGTAATTACATAAAACTTGTGTCACATCACTTATTTAATTAAAATTTTACCTGTGTTCTTAAAACGTTCTATAATAACAAATAGTCGAGAATAGCAGTCTTGGATAGTTTTCTCATTCCTAATATTATTGTAAAGTCCTATACCAAAGTACGTATCTTTATAAAATCCTACTACATAGTCTCCTGATTTTATGATGTGAGCGTCTTCATAACTTAATTGATCATCAAGAAACGCCAAATAGACCTTTTCAGAATCAATAAAAACAAACGGAATAGGGGATTCCCAATAAATTTTAGCATACTGTGGCTCAGCTGCCTCTTTTAAGTGCTTTTTAGTAATAAATACACTATCCACGTTTGCGAATTTTTTTTGCAAAACGTCTTCCATCGACATTTGAATGAAAGAAACGTTTTTTTCCCTAATCTTAGGAATATCCCCAACAATTCCGATTTTTAGTTCATTTCCTGAATAAACTGGAGAATGAAAATTTGCTCCCTCATTTGTTTTGTGGGTCAAGTACGCAATGAAGAATACTAATATCAGCATTATGAATAGTTTTCTCATAATTTCCTCCTAATGAATGATAATTAAAACAACTACATTATACCAAAACCATAATTATAAAAAATAGTTTTTTTTTGGATTTTGTTTGTTAGTATTATATTAGTTGCTATCCAAACGATAGCGTAAGAAGTCAATTTTCTATTATATGGAGGTACATAATGAAAAAGATTTTATTATCACTTTTTTTATTATTCACTTTATCAAGTCTAGCTCCAATCAACAGCCAAGTTTATGCAGAAGAAAATAGTGATGTTAGAAAATTTGTTGAATTAAAGGATAGTGATGTATTCACTTCTATGACTGATGAAGAATTAGATAAGATTAGGAATTCTAATGAAGACTATCATGTCGAGTTAACATATGAACAAGCTGTTGAGAGAACAGCCGAAATAACTGGAAAATCAGTCGAACAGGTTATGAAAGAAAATCCAAATGTTGAAACCGAATTTATCGATAAAAAGCATGTAATGAAAATCGCTAGTTCAACATGTACTTGGCATGAAACTTCAACTACCCACAAAGTTTACAGCTATAATGCCAAATTAATTGTTATAGTAAAAGCGTGCAGGAATGGCTCTTTTGGGTGGGTAGATGTTAATACTAAACCGATGTTACAGGAATTTCAAGCAGGAAGCAAGTATTTCCAAGGAACAATACAGGTCGATTTAGAGCCAACTGGTTATTATTACGTTGTAAATGGAAGTTTTTACAATAATACTACCGTAACCCATACTGGAACAACGGGTGCTAACACAATCTGGACAGCTACATACACTGTAAGCACAACATCTAATTACTACGGTTCATTATATACAGGTGTTCAGTGGAAAGCTGTCATCTATTAAATACAATGCAACTTGTGGTTTTGTTTTAGATGGCATTATTTTCTCTGCTTATCAGCGTGCTAGTTTGTCTGGTGATAAGAACGAGGCATAGATCTCAGAAATCTTTATATTACAACCTATATAAGGCTAACCTAAATTTTTAGGTTGGCCTTATTTTAATGGCAATTATCAAATCAAAGTATCTGTCTCAAATATTTTTTTAACTGTCTGAATTCAATGAACACATCAGTAGCTTTTTTGTTGAAACTTTTTTCTGTTTTTTCCGTACATACATATAAATAACAAGAAAGGTGGGTTTATATGAAAAATCGTTCCTTTACCGGTATCATCATCGGTACCATTTTGGGCATTTTTCTTCTCGTCATTGCCTTAACGTCATGGTACACCGTTGATGAGTCGGAACAAGCCATTATTTTAACATTTGGGAAAATTGATGAGGAAGTGACAACACCAGGACTACATTTTAAACTCCCTTGGCCGATTCAAACGGTCGAAACGTTATCGCGAGAAACGTTTAGTTTACAATTCGGGTACAAAGAAGAAAACGGAAAAGTCGTCGCCTCAAATCAAGGGGATACAAAAATGATTACAGGCGATGAAAATATTGTGCTCGCCGATATGGTCGTCCAATGGAAAATTACCGATCCTGCGAAATTTCTTTATCGTTCATACGAGCCGGAACAAATTTTATACAATGCGACATCTGCCTCCTTGCGCAGCGTCATCGGTAGTTCGAAAATCGACGATGCCTTAACGTCAGGAAAGGCAAAAATCGAAGCGGATGTGCGCGAATCGCTCACCGCATTAATGAAAAAATACGATATCGGCATTTCTATTTTAGCTGTGAAGTTACAAGATGTTGATTTGCCAAATGATGAAGTGCGCAAAGCATTTACAAACGTCACAGATGCACGCGAAACGATGAACACGAAAATTAACGAAGCGAACAAATACCGAAATAAACGAACGAAAGAAGCCGAAGGGGAAAAAGACGCATTAATTTCCCAAGCGGAAGCTGATAAAGTGGCACGTATTGAAAAAGCATATGGAGATGTCGCAAAATTTAACGCCTTATATGAAGAATACAAAAATGCAAAAGATATTACAAAACAACGGCTAATGATCGAAACGCTCGAACAAGTGTTGCCATACACGCGCATTTACATTATGAATGACGATGGGAATACGCTAAAATATTTGCCAATTCAACCGATCGAAAAACAAACGACAGAGAAAAAGACAGAGAAAGGAAGTGGTAACGAATGACAAACTTCCAAGACGATCAAAACATCATTCACTTTAAAGATAAACTTCCAACGAAATGGTTTCGTTTTATCATCGGTGGCGTCATTGGACTTGTTTTACTTGTTATCGCCTTAACAAACGTATATATCGTTCATGAAAACGAGTATAAAGTTGTCCGCCAATTTGGTGAAATTGTTCGCATCGATCAAACGCCGGGATTACGTTTTAAAATTCCGTTTATTCAAACCGTCACAACACTGCCGAAAGCACAAATTTTTTACGACGTAGCCGAAGCAGAAATTAATACAAAAGATAAAAAGCGAATTCTCGTCAACCATTACGCCATTTGGGAAATTACAAATCCGAAAGAAATGATTCAAAATGCTCGCACATTAGAAAATGCAGAATCAAAAATGGATGAATTTATTTTCTCCATTGTCCGCACCGAGCTTGGACGATTAAATTACGATGAAATTATTAACGATGAAAAGTCATCGCGCGGCAGTTTAAACGATGAAGTAACAGCGAAAGTAAACGAGCTGTTACAACAAGACCGTTACGGCATTCGCGTCGTTGATGTGCGCATGAAGCGCATTGACTTACCGGAAGAAAACGAACAGTCTGTTTATAAACGAATGATTTCCGAACGCGAATCAAAAGCGCAAGAATATTTGTCGATGGGAGATGCCCAAAAGCAACGCATTATCGCACAAACAGACCGCGAAGTGAAAGAAATGCTCGCCAAAGCGCAAGCGGATGCGGAACGCATTCGTGCCGCAGGTGAACAAGAAGCAGCGCGCATTTATAACGAAACATTCGCAAAAGATCCTGAATTTTATTCGTTTTACCGTACGCTCGAGTCATATAAAACGACCATCGGCGAAGATACGGTCGTCATTTTACCAGCCAATTCACCGTACGCCAAATGGCTGCTCGGTCAAACGCGCTGATCATTCAGCGCGTTTCATGCTCAAGCAACCATTTTTTTCTTTCTATCCCCCACGCATACCCGCCAATTCCACCGTCTGTACGTACGACGCGATGACAAGGGATAACGATCGTGAATGGGTTGCTGCCGACAGCATTTCCAACTGCTCGCACTGCCTTCGGACGTCCAATTTGTTTTGCAATGTGAGCATACGAAACAGTTTGTCCGTAAGGAATCGTTTGCAACGCTTCCCATACGCGAACTTGAAACGGTGTACCCATGAGCTTTAGTGGAATCGAAAACGATGTCCGTTTCTTTTGAAAGTATTGTTCAATCTCCTCTATCCATGGCATAAAGCTAGTTGGAATATTTCGCCCTCCACATTGTTCCACAACATCTATGCGCTCTATGCTTTCATCTGTTCCAATGATTTGTAACCAACCAATTGGCGATTCATAATATGCGATGTGCTTCTCCATGACCAACTCTCCTCTGCCAAATCGCACAACATTTACAGCGAAAAAAAACGGCCATTTTTTCATAAACTACATATAGCTCCTCACGATAAGGAGGGTTTGCGTTGCATACAGCTGATTACGATAAAGCGCTTTATTATACGTACCGATCGGAATGGGATCATTTACTCATTCTTATGGTGCGCACAAAAGACGATTTACTTTCAAAAAAAATTGAACAGTTTCTTCATGCATATAATTTCGAAAAAGATTACACTGTCGTTCAAAAGCGGCTAAATGCATTGTTACGTTACATCGATCATGCGTTAGATGTGTATGAACAAGAGCCAACAATGACAATGCAATATGATTATTAAAGTCCTTCAAAAACAACTGATAAGGCATTACGCCTTATCAGTTGTTAACATATATACCCGCTCCATGACGGCTGTTTCTAATTGCTCTAGTTGTTGTTTTGCTTCCGTCAACGTTCGTCCTTTCACTCCAAAATAAAATTTCATTTTCGGCTCTGTGCCAGATGGGCGTGCACAAAACCAAGATCCATCTTCAAGTACATATTTTAATACGTTCGACTTCGGCAAATGAATCGTTTCTTTTTTTCCTGTATCCACATACACTCGTTCGCTCGCTTTATAGTCTTCGCGAATAACAACACGTTGCTTTCCGACAACTGTTGGCGGCTCATGACGGAACGTCGCTAATAACGCCTCAATTCGCTCCGCTCCTTCTTTTCCTTTGAGCGTAAGTGAACGCAATCCTTCTTGATAATATCCGTATTGCTCAAATAGTTGCATAAGCGCTTCGTATAAAGATAATCCTCGTTTTTTATAAAACGCGCACACTTCAACAGCTAAAACGGCGGCTTGAATCGCATCTTTATCACGCGCAAAATCACCGATTAAATAGCCGTAACTTTCTTCGTAGCCGAACTGGAATACGTACTCCCCTGTTTGTTCATATTGTTTAATTTTTTCACCGATAAACTTAAATCCTGTTAACGTATCCATCGTTTTTATATCGAACGACTCGGCAATGGCGCGACCAAATTCAGACGTCACGATCGTTTTAAATACAATTCCGTTTGGCGGCAATATCCCTTTTTCTTTCTTTTGTGAAAGAATGTAATGAAGTAATAATCCACCTGTTTGATTGCCCGTTAAAACGACGTATTCCCCTTGTTCATTTTTTACCGCAATCCCTAAACGGTCGGCATCAGGATCTGTGGCAATTAACACGTCCGCATCCACTTGTTTTCCGAGCTGAATCGCTAATTCAAACGCGGCATGTTCTTCTGGGTTCGGCGATTTGACCGTTGAAAAGTTCGGGTCAGGCTGCTCTTGTTCTTTTACTACAAACACGTTTTTATAACCAAATTCCTTCAATCCGCGTTGAACGAGCTTATTTGCTGTGCCATGAAGCGGTGTAAAAACAACGTTTACATCAACTTCATGAGCAAGTTGCGGGGAAAGAGAAATCGTCTTTAATTTTTGTATGTATGCCTCATCAATTTCCGCTCCGATGATTTGAATGAGCCCTTTTTCTTTTAATACGTCTTCTTGCTCAATCTCAAGCTCCCATTCATTTTCAATCGCATTGACGTGCCCAATGACGACATCGGCGATATGTGGCGGCAACTGTGCCCCATCTTCCCCATATACTTTATACCCGTTATACTCCGGTGGATTGTGGCTTGCGGTAATGACAATACCCGAAAAGGCACGTAAATGACGTACGGCAAATGAAAGTTCTGGCGTCGGGCGAAGCTCATCAAACACGTACGTTTGAATCCCATAGGTCGCAAGCGTCTTGGCGGCTTCCATCGCAAACTGTTGCGATTTATGGCGCGAGTCGTATGCGATGACCACCCCTCGTTTTTTTGCTTCCTCACCGAACGACGCAATGTATCGAGCGAGTCCTGCCGATGCTTTTCGCACCGTATATATGTTCATTCGATTCGTCCCTGGTCCAATTTCCCCGCGCATGCCCCCTGTGCCGAACTCTAACGTCTTATAAAAGCAGTCTTCTAACAGTTTTTCATCTTGCTCTAGTTGTTGCAAATGAGCACGTAGCTCTTCATCTAACTGCGCTTCTTTCCAACGTTCATATATTATTTTCCAAGTCACGTTTATCCCTCCATATCGTTGCTCATTGTAACTTATTCTCGCTTTTTTATGCAAATTCCTTTTTTAATACGAAAAGCGCAAAGCGCCCGCCTATCGGCGAAGAGCGCACAAGCCCCACCGAGGAGGCTGTCGCCGCCGCAGTGTGGGGCGGAGCGACTCGAGCCGATGGCGCTTGGAGCTAGACAGCTCCCTAAATCCGAAATTTTATACTTTAATTAATTATAAAAAGGAGCTCCTCATAAAGAAGCCCCTTTCTTGTTTAATGATATGAAGGTTCGGAAATCTCGGATAACGCTTGTTCTGCCGCTTCATCGTATGCTTGGTTTGTGGCGATATCACCTAAAGCAACAATGCCACAAAGCGCATTATTTTGTACGATTGGCAAGCGGCGAATTTGGTTTTTGGCCATTACTTTCGCTGCTTCATCAACGCTCATGTTTGGCGCACCTGTGACGACATCACTTGTCATCACTTGTGAAACAGGTGTCGAAGGGGTTAATCCTTGCGCCGTCGTACGAAGGGTAATGTCACGGTCAGTAATGATCCCTTTTACTTTTCCATTTTCAACAACAGGAATAGCGCCAACATTATGTTCATTCATTAATTGTGCTGCCTCTTGAACAGATTGATCTGGTGTGACCGTTGCTACTTGGCGCGTCATGATCGATTCAACTGTATGATTCAATATGATCCTCCCCTTTCGCTTTTTATTGTGCACGTTCGCTTGTTCATTATGTAAGTAAAATATCGTCGCAATTTACATCATTTCTTTTCGTGTACTATAATGAACAAAGAGTAAAAAATAAGAAGGTGGAATTATGGCGCAGAGAGAAAATCATTTGTTAGCCGCTTGGATCGTTGCATTCATCGCTACGCTTGGCAGCCTTTATTTTTCTGAGGTATTGAAGTTTATCCCATGTGAACTTTGTTGGTATCAGCGCATTTTTATGTATCCGCAAGTATTTTTGCTTGGCATGGCTTTTGTGCGCAAAGAGTTTGCGATCGCTCGTTATACGCTTATGCTATCTGTTATCGGTGGCACGATTTCTTCTTATCATTATCTCATTCAAAAAGTGACATTTTTCCGAAATACTGCTCCATCATGCGGTATTGTACCGTGTACAGGCGATTATTTAAACTGGCTCGGGTTTATTACGATTCCCTTTTTAGCACTTATTGCTTTTATTTTCATTAGCATCATCAGCTATCGTCTTATAAAAATGGAGAAAGAAGGGAATATTCGATGAAAAAATTACTTATTTTCGGCGCTATCATTATCGTTTTATTTGGCGCACTCGCTTGGATTACATCATATACGCAAAAACAAAAAGCGGAAGGAAATCCGTTCGGGAAAGAAGAACTACACCCAGCTACGATCGACCTTCTTGACGATCCGAATTATCAAAACATTATTTTACCTGACGAATTAAGAGAAGCATTAAACAATAAAGAAACGATGACCGTTTACTTTTACAGCTCAACGTGTGAATTTTGTAAAAAAACAACGCCAATCGTTGTGCCGTTAGCGAAAGAAATGGGCATCGACTTAAAGCAATTTAACCTCCTTGAATTTGAAGAAGGATGGGATGAATATCACATTGAAGCGACACCAACAATTGTCCGCTTTAAAAATGGAAAAGAAGTCGCACGTATTGAAGGATATTATGAAGAAGACGTATTTCGAAAATGGTTTGAACAAACAAAATAAAAGCCTTCGTTGTGAAGGCTTTTTTACATCACCCAAGAATGAGCAGGTTTCATATATATGCTCACGTAATGATCTTTTTCATGTGAAAAATGTTCAGGTGTAAGCGGGAAGCTTATTCCGTGTCGCACTAATTGTTCCACATTGCGTTGGAACAATTGATTGTAGTAAGAAACGCCATGGAGCGAAGCAAATTCGATAATCGCTTGCAACGATTGTAATGCAGAAATAATCTCAAACGCCTCTTTTAACGTTCCATCATATGTGGAAGATTGAAACTGTAATATGCCAAGCGATTGAAATGTTTCAATTTCATGATCTGTGAAATATTTTGGAAAAATACATGTATAAAATTGCTCAATGAGCGATTGAATATATTGCTTTTGCTCTTCCGTAGCAACATAGACGGTTTTCAATTGACCTCACCTTTTTCCATTTCATTTCCTAATCTATAACGAAATTGTAACATATCAACGCACTTTATGGTGTTGGTAATTTATTGTATAGAAAGAGTGAGACGAATGAATGTACAAAAAAAAGGAAATTGGCTGATGTTTGAAGCGCCATCATCATGGATTGGCCTATCGCTTGAACAAGCATTTCAAACAAAATGGTTCGTTCCTAAAAAAATGTTGCATGAATGGCGAATGACAAAAGGAGTGACAGTAAATAAGAAGATCGTCCCTTTACATACAATCATTTCACCAAATGATCATATTGGGATACATATAAAAGACGAAACGATTGAACCGATTCCAACATACTTCCCGCTTCATATTGTATTTGAAGACGATCATGTGCTTGTCGTTAACAAACCCGCACATATGGACGTCCATCCGACGCAGCCAAACCAAACAAATACGTTAGCAAATGCAGTCGCCTTTCACTTTCAATGTGAAGGAATTTATAGCAAAGTTCGGCATATTCATCGCCTTGATCGCGATACGAGCGGCGTCATTTTATTTGCTAAACATGCGCTTGCTGGCGCTGTACTCGATAAATATTTAGCGGAACGAACAATTCATCGCACATACGTTGCGCTTGTTCATGGATATGTGAAACAAAAAAAAGGGACGATTGACGCTCCAATCGGTCGCGATCGTCATCATCCAACGAGACGTCGCGTATCGAAAACAGGAGATACGGCGATCACGCACTATGAACGTCTCCAATATGACAAACAAAAAAATGTGTCGCTCGTTCGCTTGACGCTTGATACAGGAAAAACGCATCAAATTCGCGTCCATATGAGCTATATCGGACATCCATTAGTTGGGGATACGTTATATGGGGGAAAACCGTGGATCGATCGACAAGCGTTACACGCAATCTCACTTTCTTTTCCACATCCGTTTACAAACGAGCCGATCACCTGTTCTTCCCTACCTGATGAAACGATTTTCGGCAATATAAAAAGAGGCGCGTTCCTATAACGCAGCCTCTTCGTTCATGTCCGTCACTACATCTACTGCTTTAGGGCGACGTGTCACTTCAATTTTTTTTACATGATGACCGTCTAATTGAATGACTGTAAACGTATAATCACCACAATCAATTTGCTCTCCTGGGCGAATGTTGTAACGTTCTGTTAACATCCATCCCCCGATTGTATCAACGTCTGTATCATCGATTTCTAAGCCGAATAAATCATTAATTTCACTAATAAGCACTTTTCCATCCACAATTGTTCGATTTTCATCAATCGTTTGAACAAGCGGAGTTTCATCTGTATCAAACTCATCCCGAATTTCCCCGACAATTTCTTCTAAAATATCTTCAACCGTTACTAAACCGGATGTCCCGCCGTACTCATCAACTAAAATTGCCATATGAATGCGCTCTTTTTGCATTTTCACAAGTAAATCTTGAATAGGAATCGTTTCAATAACTTGAATAATCGGGCGTATATATTCACGAAGTTCCCTTCGCTCTTGACAGTTTACAACAAGATCCGTAAACAACTCTTTGACATTTATTAATCCGAGAATATGATCTTTATCGCCATCAATAACAGGGTAACGTGTATATTTTTCTTCACGGATTGTTTGCAATACATGTTCCATCGAATCATTGACATCTAACGCAACAATTTCTTTGCGCGGAACCATAATTTCTTTTGCGACACGATCGTCAAAACGGAAAATGTTATTCACATACTTATATTCCGTATGATTAATTTCTCCGTTTTTATAACTGGCCGACAGCAGAAGACGCAACTCTTCCTCAGAATGGGCCAATTCTTGTTCATTAGATAGCTGAAAACCAAATAAACGAACGACGAAACGCGCAGACCCATTTAACAACCAAATAAACGGATACATGACGCGATAAAATAACATAAGTGGGCGCGCTGCCCATAACGTAATCGTTTCGGCCTTTTGAATCGCAATCGTCTTCGGTGCTAATTCACCAACAACGACATGAATAAACGTAATCGCCGCAAATGCGACAAGAAAAGAAGCGCCGTGGGCAAATGATGGCGGGACATGAAATTCGTCAAAAAGCGGACGAAGCGCTCGTTCTACCGTCGGTTCTCCGAGCCAACCAAGACCGAGCGAAGTCATGGTGATCCCAAGTTGATTTGCAGATAAATACTCATCTAAATGAGTGATGACATGCTTTGCTGCCACCGCTTTTTTGTTACCTTCTTCAATCAGTTGATCAATGCGCGATGGGCGCACTTTTACAATGGCAAATTCCGAAGCGACAAAAAAACCGGTAAGCGCAATAAGAAAAACGATCATCCATAAACTAAATATGTCCAACGAACGTCCGCACGCATACATGCGTGCGGATGCCACCTCCTATTTATTAATCTTCATTACTTCCTTGCACAAAAATAAGTATATACTTGATTAATTCTAACACCGAAATAAGCGCTGCAGCAACATACGTTAATGCCGCGGCATTTAATACTTTATTTACCCCACGTTCTTCTTCATTGCGAATAATGCCTTCTGCGATCATAAAATCTTTTGCACGTGAACTTGCGTTAAACTCAACCGGCAATGTAATGACTTGAAACGCTACAGCAAACGAGAACAAAATAATCCCTAAACCAATTAACGAAAACTGTTGCAATAAAAACCCGCCAAGAAGAAGGAATGGAGCCATTCCAGATGTCAAATTCACAATTGGGAACATACGATGGCGCAAAACGAGCGCACCATATGCTTGTTGATGTTGCACCGCATGACCCACTTCATGGGCAGCTACCGACACCGCTGCAATCGAGCGGCCATAGTAAACCGGCTCTGATAAACGAACGGCCCGAGCAATTGGATCGTAATGGTCTGTCAACGTACCTGGGACAAGCTCTACTGGCACATCGTATAGTCCGTTGCGATCTAAGATGAGACGCGCCACTTCTGCTCCCGTTAAACCAGAGGAAGCAGGTACATCTGACCACTTGCTAAAGTTTCCTCTCACTTTAAATTGCGCCCAAATTGATACCCCGAAGGCGATTAAAATGAGAAAATCCATTGGGTGAAAAAACATAATATCATCCCTCCGTTATTTTATATTTTAATGGAAAATAGCCGAAAATGAAAGAGAATACCTCTACATACGTTATATACGACTATTGTGTCCAAAAAGTTTCACAAAATCGAAAAAAACCTCGCAAATCGCGAGGCTAAATAAAATTGTTTTTAGTGTGTATGATGAACAGCGCAACGGTTCGGACCGATTTCAAGTTCTTGTTGCTGCTCTGGCGTTGCATCTTTCACACCACGATTGATGGCAATAATGTCTTCAAAGTTCGGTGGTGTTTCTGAAGAAGCGGATTGCGCCACATGTTCAACGAACTCCTCTTCCGTTTTCCCTTGCATGATTTCGTTCATTTGGCGAATGTTTCCTAACGTATTTCCGATATATCCTTGTTCATTCACTTCTTGATCAAAGTTTGCATAGTGAGCAGGAAGGACGATAACATCATCAGCAATTTGTGCTACTTTGTTATACACTGTGTCGTATAAATCTTTTGCCCACTCGCGCGCTTTTCCGCCAAGATCTGGTCGACCAAGACCGCTTACGAAAATCGTATCGCCAGAGAACAACAATTTATTGTTTACGAAAAATGATACACTACCTGGGGTATGACCTGGCGTTTTAATTGCTAATACTTCTAAGCTTACTTTTTCAAATTCGATGCGATCATGATTTTCTAACGGCTCAAATTCAAAGACCGCACCTTCACTCTTCATTAAATAATATTTTGCTCCTGTTTGTTTTGCTAATTCATATCCGCCAGAAATGTGATCGGCATGTAAATGAGAGTCAACGATATGTGTAATCGTTACGTTTTCTTTTTGCGCCACTTCTTTATATACATCAATAAATCGAGATGGATCAACGATAAGCGCCTCTTTGCCTGATACGACCATGTAAGAAAGGCACCCTTTACCGACACGAATAAATTGATATACTTTCATATTTTCATCTTCGTACACAACAACTGGATATAAATATTCACTCCATGCTTTCATGCCGCCTTTTAAATAAAATACTTCTAAACCTTTTTCAGCAAGCATGTCAGCGACCATCATGGAAGATCCTTCTTTTGCGCAAACGACGACAATTTTTTTATCTTTCGGTAAGCGTTCTAACACAGGCTCAACGCCATCAATTAATTCAAAATAAGGA
Organism: Anoxybacillus ayderensis; assembly: GCF_000833605.1. Lineage (GTDB taxonomy): Bacteria > Bacillota > Bacilli > Bacillales > Anoxybacillaceae > Anoxybacillus > Anoxybacillus ayderensis. The sequence goes on from NZ_JXTG01000003.1 coordinate 213,308, forward strand.
ACGTTTAAATATTCAATGTGCTCCCCTTCAATTTTCCAATCTGCAAAATCTGATTCATTGCGAACATCGAATAAGAAAAACGGTTCTTTATGAACAATCATCTCATTGATTTGTTGTGCTGTTAACGCATGTACTGTCATTTCATATCCACCTCTCCTTATACCTTATAGGGTATTTATATAGGTAAAAAAATTATTGTTGTAACAATTGCATAATTCGTTGTGGATCAAATCCAACGACCCAACGTCCATTAATTTCTGTTTGTGGCACGCCCATTTGTCCAGTCGAGCGAACAACGTAATTAACAGCTTCAGGGTGATGATGTAAGTTTACTTCTTTAAACGGAATACCTCGTTCAGCTAAAAAGTTTTTTAGCAATGTACAATACGGACATGTCGTTGTTGTATATACTGTTACTTGTTTCATATTACCATTCCTCCTTTATGTTCCGATATTTTATATACCCCTATGAGTATTATAACATAAAGGATGAATTTTTCAACATCTTTTACAAAATGTCCACCCAAATTTTAATAGCTGTTGCCACGATAAGTGCAGCTAAAATAAACTGCAATAGTTTTGTATTGACCTTTTTACCAACGTTTGCTCCGATCGGAGAAGCAATTAAACTTGCAACAACCATAATAAACGCAGTCCAAAAATCAAATTGACCAGTCGTCAGTTTTCCTACGGTTGCCCCAATTGATGAAATAAACGTAATAGCTAATGATGTAGCAATCGTCATACGCGTTGGAATTTTTAGTACGACGAGCATAATTGGTACAAGAATAAATGCACCAGCGGCTCCAACAATTCCAGCGCTCACTCCGACAATAAATGCTAATGCAGCAGCGAGCCACTTATTAAATGTCACTTGATCGAGTGGAATGTTATCAATTTCTTTTTTCGGAACGAACATCAAAATGGCCGCAATTGTTGCCAACACTGCATAAACGATATTAATGCCGCCTTCACTCATTAATTTTGAACCATAACCACCAATGAAACTACCGAGTAAAATGCTCGTTCCCATGTAAATAATTAACGTTTTGTTTAAATATCCACCTTTCCGGTACGCCCAAACGCCCCCAATAGTAGCAAACAATACTTGAATGGCGCTAATTCCGGATACTTCATGGGCGCTAAATGCAGCGTAGCCAAGCAACGGTGGAATGTAGAGCAACATCGGATACTTAATGATCGATCCGCCAATTCCAACCATTCCTGAAATAAACGAACCGATAAATCCAATGAGAAAAATCGTCACAATAAAGCCGATGTCCATGCTAGTTCACTCCTTGTATGAAGCATCGGGACATACGCCCGATGCTTCTCACGCTTTACGAATCCAAAATTTTAATACGTCGCCTTCTTCGGCCATGTCAATCATTTCATGACCCGCTGATTTTGCCCATGCGGACAAATCGTTTTTAGCTCCTTTATCCGTCACATGAATTTCTAATACTTGACCTGATTGTAATGTATCCATTCCTTTTTTTGTACGAACGATTGGCATTGGACACGCCAACCCTTTTGCATCAACGACAAGATCTGCTTTCATGCTTTTCCTCCTTAGAACGTTAACGTAATGTCAGCATCTTTCGCAAAATCGAGGAATGTGACAGCTCCACCAACATCGATGCCATCTACAAAATGTTCTTTTGTTAATCCCATGACATCCATTGTCATTTGACAAGCGATAAATTTCACACCCATTTCTTGAGCCATGCTTACAAGCTCAGGGATCGATGGAACGTTCGCTTGAGCAAATCCTTGTTGAATTTGTTCTTTTCCTTCTGGAAGTGGCAATTGCTTATACGCTTCTTTATGAATTAAATTTAATCCTTCGAATGTAAAGAAAATCGCTACTTCTGCTTCTGTTGCTGCCGCTGCTGTCGCAATGTTAAATACTTTGTATGCATCGAATAATCCACCATTTGCTGCAATAATTGCTACACGTTTGTTCATTGTTCATTTCCTCCTTTAATCATTGTTCCTTTCCATTCTGTCATACCCGGAATGACGTTAAATACATGTGTGAATCCTTTTTCGGCTAATTGTTGCGCAGCGAGATCGCTACGATTGCCTGTTCGACAAATGACGTAAATCGTCTCATCTTTATTTAATTCATTCATTCGTTCGGACAGCTGTCCGAGCGGAATATGATACGCTCCTGGAATATGTCCAAACACATATTCCGCTTCTTCGCGTACGTCTAAAATAAATACTTGTTCATTGTTTTCTACTTTCTTTTGCAATTCGTCTAACGCGACAACGTGAGGATATTTCGTTTCCTCTTTGCTTTCTGTCGGATTCGCTTTACGAAGATAATGTTTGAGTACATCCCCTTCTTCAATCGTGCCGATATATTGATGCCCTGTGTTTTTTGCCCAGCCTTGAATATCGGCAAGCGATCCTTTGTCCGTTGCTTGCACTTCCAGCACTTGGCCAGGTTGTAGCTGTTCCATTGCCTTTTTCGTGCGAACGATCGGCATTGGACAAGATAGCCCACGCGCATCAACGACAAGATCTACATTCATTCGATTCCCTCCTATCGTTCGATCTCACCTGTCCACTCAAGCATACCACCCGTCATATTCACGACTTGGTATCCGTAGCTTTCTAACAACTGACAAGCCATACCACTTCGATTTCCTGAGCGACAAACGAGAATATGCTCCTCATTTTTATCAAATTCATTCATTCGCTCAAGCAATTGACCGAGCGGAATGTGGCGTGCGCCTGGAATTTTCCCATGCGCCACTTCTTCATATTCGCGCACGTCAATAATGCTAAGTGCACGCCCCTCTTTTAATTGTTGCTCTAGTTCTTGTGGGGAGATATGTTTCATTTTCCTCACCTCTCTATACTCATAAGGGTATATTTCGTCGTAAAAAAATAAGTTATTACCATTACCTCTATGAGTATATTACAAAACCCCCACCCGTTTGTCAACTGTTTTTTCGCAAAAAAAAACCTTGTATCACACAAGGGTTTAAACAAGCGTTTTCTGTTCTTCTTTTCGGAAAAAGTTTCTCATCGCCTGCAACACATCCGATTTTTGTTTTAAAATGTAATAGCGAAATTTTTCATCTTTAATATGTTTGTACGCTGACATGAGCGTAGAATGACGATTGTACTGATTCACTTCCCCGTATCCAAACATATTCGATACTTTCATTAACTCTTGCACAAGTTTGACACAGCGAGCGTTATCAGACGTTAAATTATCGCCATCGGAAAAATGGAACGGATAAATATTATATTTTGTCGGGGAGTATTTTGTTTCAATCACTTCTAGCGCTTTGCGATACGCTGATGAACAAATGGTTCCACCGCTTTCTCCTTTTGTGAAAAATTCTTCTTCTGTTACGATTTTTGCTTCGGTATGATGAGCGATAAAAACAATATCGACTGTTTCATATTTCGTGCGCAAAAATCTTGTCATCCAAAAGAAGAAACTTCTAGCCATATACTTTTCCCATACGCCCATCGATCCGCTCGTATCCATCATCGCAATGACAACTGCTTTTGAATCTGGCTTGATGACTTCATTCCACGTTTTAAATTTTAAATCTTCTGGATAAATTGGATAAAAGCTTGGATTACCGCTTAATGCATTTCGTTTAAACGCAGCCATCATCGTTTTTTTCTTATCAATATTTCCCATTAATCCTGTTCGACGAATATCATTAAATTCGATATGTTGAACAACGTGATCTGCGTGTTGCTTTTTCTTTAAATCTGGAAGTTCCAATTGACTAAACAAAGCTTCTTCTAATTCCATTAAAGACACTTCTGCTTCATAATAGTCTTGCCCTGCTATATCACCTGCTCCTTGACCTTTTCCTGGTCCTTTTTGACCGTCGCCAGAACCGTCGCGCGCAATCACATCGCCAACTTGACTGTCCCCATCGCCTTGGCCGACATGTTTATTTTTGTCATAGTTATAACGAATTTTATATTCATCTAACGAACGAATCGGTATTTTTATGACATCGCGACCATTTGACATAATAATGCTTTCTTCTGTAATTAAGTCGCCAAGATTATTTTTAATCGCTTCTTTCACCTTTTCTTCGTGCCGTTTTTGATCATCGTGGCCTTTTCGATGGAGGGACCAATCTTCTTTTGACACAACGAAGTTTCTACTCATTTTTTTCCCCTCCTACATGTAAAATAATGATGCACACTTTCCCTTTTCCTCGCATACAATATGTTGGCTTTGAAAAATAATGAATGAATGGTTGGTTACTTTATCCTATGCAGCGAACGAAAAAAATTGACAAATGATTTCGAAAATTGCTCTAATCCTTTTTCATTGGACAAGCCTGTTTTCTAAGATGATAAAACAAAGCATGCCAAGTGCGGCATGCTTATCTGTTTAATAAACTTCCGACATAACGAAGCAACTCATTTGCCGAAGTGGAATTGTAACCGTACTCGTCAATTAAACGAGCGACAACTTCATTAATTTTCTTTAGTTGTTGTTCATCCGGTGTTTTCGTTGATGTCGTAATTTTGACGATGTCTTTTAAATCGGCAAATAGCTTTTTCTGAATCGCTTCGCGTAACCGTTCATGTGAATTATAATCAAAGCGCTGACCTTTGCGCGCATATGCCGAAATGCGAATTAAAATTTCTTCACGGAACGCCTTTTTCGCATTTTCTGAAATGCCGATTTGTTCTTCAATCGATCGCATTAACTTTTCATCTGGATTCATTTCTTCTCCCGTTAACGGATCGCGAATTTTCGCTTTGTTGCAGTATGCTTCCACATTATCTAAATAATTGTCCATCAACGTTTTCGCCGATTCTTCATACGAATAAACAAACGCTTTTTGCACTTCACGCTTTGCAATTTCGTCGTATTCTTTTCGCGCAATCGAAATGAAGTTTAAATAACGTTCCCGATCTTCTTTTGAAATAGACGGGTGATGCTCTAATCCTTCCTTCAATGCCCGTAATACATCTAGCGCATTAATGGACGGCACTTCTTTCCGAATAATACAAGACGAAATGCGATTAATGACATAGCGTGGATCAATGCCGCTCATTCCTTCATCCGGATATTCTTTTTTCAATTCCTCTACATCGACTTCATTAAATCCTTCGACAAGCTCACCGTCATACAAGCGCATTTTTTTCACAAGGTCAATATCGCCACGTTTCGGCTCTTTCAAACGCGTTAAAATCGTAAACATCGCGGCTACCCGAAGCGTATGCGGTGCAATATGCACGTCCGCCACATCGCTTTCACGAATCATTTTTTCATAAATGCGTTCTTCTTCTGACACTTTTAAGTTATATGGAATTGGCATAACGATAATGCGCGAATGAAGCGCCTCGTTCTTTTTATTCGCAATAAATGAACGATACTCTGTTTCGTTCGTGTGAGCAACAATCAATTCATCGGCACTAATAAGCGCAAAACGTCCTGCTTTAAAGTTTCCTTCTTGCGTTAAAGAAAGCAAATGCCATAAAAACTTTTCATCGCACTTTAACATTTCTTGAAATTCCATAATGCCGCGATTTGCTTTGTTTAACTCCCCATCAAAGCGATATGCGCGCGGATCCGATTCTGACCCATATTGAGCAATCGTAGAAAAATCAATGCTTCCGGTTAAATCAGCAATGTCTTGCGACTTCGGATCGGATGGGCTAAACGTCCCAATTCCAACGCGCTTATCTTCTGAGAAAAAGATGCGTTCGACCATCACATCTTCAATGCGCCCACCATATTCTTTTTCAAGCCGCATCATATTTAATGGCGACAAATTTCCTTCGATACGAATGCCATACTCTTTATAAAACTCATCGCGCAAGTTGTGCGGAATTAAATGAAGCGGATCTTCATGCATCGGACATCCTTTAATGGCATATACGGCGCCACGATCCGTATATGAATACGCCTCAAGCCCTCGCTTTAACATCGTCACAAGCGTTGATTTTCCGCCGCTTACCGGTCCCATTAACAACAAAATGCGCTTTCGAACATCTAAACGTTTAGCAGCTGGATGAAAATATTCTTCCACAAGCCGCTCTAACGCTTCCTCAAGTCCAAACAATTGCCCGCTAAAAAAGTTGTATTTTTTCTTTCCGTCTATTTCTTCTACCCCGGCATCTTTAATCATATTGTAAACGCGAGAATGAGCAGACTGAGCTACCCACGGCTTTTCTTTTACGATTTCCAAGTACTCCGCAAATGTCCCTTCCCACTTTAATTTTTGTTCTTCTTCTCTATATTTTTGTATTTTTTTTAAAATGTCCATACACGGACCTCCTCCACCTTTGATGTCTAGCGTCATGATTAATACCATATGTATGCAAGGATGTCCGTAATCATTCGTGAAAGTATGACTTTCATCCCTCTATACAATTAAGCTATAATGAAAGCGTGGACATTTTATTGTCACTTCATAAGGGAGGAGATTTCATATGAAAACACTTCTTGTTCTTGGCGTCATTTTCGCCTTCTTGGCTGCGATCTTCACAGCAGGATATAACGATAAGCCGGAAGTAAAAAATTAAGCGACTTTCATTCGAAAGTCGCTTAAAATACATTTGGAAAGTTTTGTTGTCTTAACGCCTCATATACAAGAATGGCTGCTGTGTTCGATAAATTGAGTGAGCGAACGTATTCGTTCATTGGAATGCGTAAACAACGTTCCATATTGTTTTCGATTAAGTCTTTTGGCAAACCGCTCGTCTCTCGACCGAAAACGAAAAAGTAATCTTTCGTTTGATCACTATAGTCAAACGATGTGTAATATGTTTGACCAAACTTTGTAATAAAGAAAAATTCGCCTTCTTTATATTTATCAAAAAGCTCTTGTAATGAATCGTAATAGTGAATATCTACATATTCCCAATAATCTAATCCGGCACGCTTCAACATTTTGTCATCCGTTGAAAATCCGAGTGGACGAATTAAATGTAAAGACGTTCCTGTTGCTGCACATGTACGTGCAATATTGCCCGTATTCGCTGGAATTTCTGGTTGATATAAAACGACATGTAAAGCCACGTTCTTCACCCCTATGCATGATCAATAATATGAAAAAATTTATATTGAATATTTGGCGTATAAGCCGTGGAATCTTCATACGACCAATAACGCATGCGACTATTGGACGTATGGGCATTTACAAGCGGCATCCCTTGTTTATCTTTGGCGACGACGATCGTCGTATGATCAAATCGACCGTCCCCTTGAAAATCATAACAAATGACATCACCGAGAGACAACTGTTCTGGTGATTTTTTTTCAATAGCTTGAATGCCCGTTTTCGATCCGCTTAAATACCAACGAAACGCATGTGCGACCGTCCACGTATAGCTCCAATCGTTTTTGCGCATCCACCATCCTTTTGTTTTATTTGGATAGCCCATCATCGGAATGCCGCCTGCATGCAAACATTGTGAAACAAAATTTGTACAATCCACGGGAAATGTATGAAACGCGGGGTTATGATCGTTCCACCATATTTCAGCATACCGAACGGCTGCTAGTCGATCATACGTATAACGGATGCGTTCATCATCATCACGTTCTTCTTTCTTTTCGATTTGTTCTGTTTCAATCATTGGTAAAACAAGGCGATGGCTAACAAGTTCCCGCCCCTCGAATACAGCTTCGCGTACCTCTTGTTGTTCTTCAACATACATCCATCCGCTTTGCCAAATGAAAAAACGAAAATGAACAACATAGCGAACGAACGTATGCGGAGCAATGTACTTTTTTTCGATAATTGTACCTTTTCCTTCACATTTCACAAGCTTTGCATTCCGCTTAGCCAGCAGCTTTCTTTTTCGTTCCATTTCTTCATCTGCCACGTCGCTGACAAAAAAATGACGAATGCGTTCATGAAGAAGATCGTGCAGTTGTTTTCTCATTCCGTTCCCCACTTTTTCGTTTTTTATTACGTTATGTCATAAACGGACGAAAAACGACTACACGTTTTCAAACATCGCTAATGCTTTTTCGATTTCACGAATGACGTCTTCATCTTGTTCCCTTTGTTTCGCTTGTTGTAGCATCGGCACAACTTTACGATTCCCGATTTTCCCAAGCGCCCACGCGGCCGTTCCGCGAATGACTGGACGTGAATCTTCGCGAAGCAACGTGAATAAATCATCAATTGCGCTTTCATCTTTATAGTGGGCTAATGCAATGATCGCATTCCGTTGAATCGGTTTTTTCCCGCGCCATGCGCCAGATATATGTCCAAATGTTTCTTTAAACTGACGATTTGTCATACGAAGAAGCGGTTTTAATAAAGGCTTCACAATCTCTGGATCTGGCTCCATCTCTGGATGGAAGTGAAAGTCTTTTCCCTTATTTTTCGGACAAACGAGTTGACACGTATCACACCCATACAATCGGTTTCCGATTTTATCGCGAAATTCATCAGGGATAAACGTTTTCGTTTGCGTTAAAAAGGCAATGCACCGCTGTGCATTCAACTGTCCGCCTTGTACAAGCGCTCCTGTCGGACAAGCATCAATGCAGCGCGTGCACGTCCCACATTCGTCTTCAATTGGCGTATCTGGAGGAAATGGGATATTCGTAATCATTTCACCTAAATAAACGTATGAACCAAATTCATGTGTAATAATCGAGCAATTTTTTCCACTCCATCCGATCCCTGCCCGTTCCGCGACCGCACGATCTGCCAATTCTCCTGTATCAACCATTGATTTCACTTTTGCATCTGGCACGCGTTCTAAAATAAATTGTTCTAATTTTTGCAGCCGCTCGCGCAAAATGACGTGGTAATCTCGCCCCCAAGATGCTCGACAAAAAATTCCGCGACGCTCTTTTTTTGTACTTCGTGGAGCATTTTTTAATTTTGACGGATATGCAAGGGCGATAGCGATAATAGAACGTGCTTCTGGAAGCAATAAAGATGGGGTTGTCCGCTTTTCAATGTCAGGCTCTTCAAATCCTGATTGATAACCAAGTTGTTGCTGCTGACGCAACCTTTCTTTTAATTCAAAAAACGGATCAGCACTTGCAAAACCGATTTTATCAATGCCGATCGTTCGGCTATATTGAATGATTTCTTCCTTTAGTGCTTCAACGTCCATCTCCCATCCCTCCTTCCCACTTTGTTTATGTTACAATGTAAAGAAAAAGGAGTGAACGATATGTTAACCATTTGTGACAGCATTAAACAACATATTCCTCATTTTAAAATCGGAGTGCTTACATATGAACACATCGTCGCCGGGCCATCTCCTAGCATGTTAAAGGGGAAACTTCGTCAATTTCAAGAGCTGTTATATTTTGATATGGAACAAACTCCGTTAGCTGAATGGCCAGAAGTGAAAGAATGGCGGTCTGTATTTAAACAAATTGGCACAGATGCAAGCCGATACCGTCCGTCATCGGAAAGTTTGCTTCGGCGCGTACAAAAGCAAACTTTTATTCCATCCATTCATTCAGCTGCTGATGTCAATAACTTTTTTTCCTTATATTATAAACTACCGATCGGCATTTATGACCGAGATCATCTCATAGGAGATATCGTGATCACGATCGGTACACAAGCAGATGAATATATCGGCATCAATGATCGCACGACAAATTTTGAACGAAAACTTGTCTCAAAAGACGCTAAAGGGGCATTCGGCAGTCCAATCGTCGACTCAAAGCGAACGATGGTTACGGAACAAACAACACATGCGATTCAAATCGTGTACTTTCTCCCATCATTTACAGAAACACAATGCGAACAAATGCTACAAGCGATGAAAGAGATGTTTATCCAAATTCACGGCGGTACAGCACATACACAACTCGTTAAATAATGCATGCGGGGCAAGCGAAATAAAAAAACGCAATGCCCCGTTCATCTTCGAAACGAAACACTGCGTTGTCCCCGTATGTATGGAGCGGGTGATGGGAATCGAACCCACGACATCAGCTTGGAAGGCTGAGGTTTTACCACTAAACTACACCCGCATAGCAACTTGCTTTTTCTCTATGACTTTTCCCACGCTCAACTATGCCTCTTCCTCTACTCGCTTATTCAATGATGATGGATGCGTCGAGGCAACTCGCCGATTACTCGACGATGTGTCGCTCGTGGCTGAGGTTTTACCACTAAACTACACCCGCACGATAAATCACTCACATAACCATCTTTTACTTCTACGCTTTGTCACGCCTCTTCCTCTACTCGCTTATTCGATGATGATGGATGCGTCGAGGCAACTCGCCGATTACTCGACGATGCGTTGCTCGTGGCTGAGGTTTTACCACTAAACTACACCCGCACATGCAGAAAAAGTAGAAATTTGTCGAATAAGATGCAAAAATAAAAAACAGGAATCCCTGTTTTTTAATTACGTTTTACATTATATCGACTCCCCTGTGACAAGTCAATACTCTGTTCAAAACTTTTTCAAAAACATCATCTATTTTCCCGATAAAATTTATACATATCGAGACAATAATAAACATGGTGCATGTGACGAATGAAGAAGAAATTTGACATAACACCTAAAGGTTTCATATAATCTAAATGAAACCAAAAGGTTATATATCTGAGGAGGATCATTGATGAGCCAAAAAGTGCAAGATATCCAACAAACGATGATCATCGAAGCGCCAATTCAAAAAGTATGGGACATTGTTTCTACATCCGAAGGAATTGCCTCATGGTTTATGCCAAATGATTTTCAGGCGATTGAAGGACATGAGTTTCACTTACAAACCCCTTTTGGACTTTCTCCATGTAAAGTGTTAAAAGTGGAGAAGCCTCATCTTCTTTCTTTTTCATGGGATAAAGACGGATGGATCGTTTCCTTCATGTTGAAAGACTTAGGCGACAAAACAGAATTTACTCTTGTTCATGGAGGATGGGGAAGCGCAGACGATATCCTTCCGAAAGCAAATGAAAAACAATCTATTGTTCGTGATCGTATGGCAAACGGATGGACAGGAATTTTAGAAAAGCTTCGAAAGGTTGTGGCATAATACGTGGAGCCAACAAAAAAGCATGATGTTTTTCAAGCAATTGCAGACAAAACAAGAAGAGATGTCTTACGTTTGTTGGCAGAAAAAAAAGAATTACCGATCTCTGCGATTGCAGCGCATTTTCCAATTAGCCGTACGGCTATTACTAAACATTTAAACATTCTCGCCGAAGCAAATTTAGTCCAAAGTCGAAAATCAGGACGAGAAAAAATTTATCATCTCCATCCTGAACCGTTAACAGAATTAAAGCAATGGCTGTCATTTTATGAACGTTTTTGGGAAAATAAACTATCTATTTTAAAACATGTTGTTGAAAATGAGTAACCCCCTATGTTTGTAACGATAGGGGGCTTTTCCTTGCTTACATCTTCCCAGACATTAATCCGTACAATCGATTGCTCCCACAAGATTCACGAATAATCAATTCCGGTTCAACCATAACCGCTTTCGGCTGAAATTGGCGGTGTATAATATCCCTTAACATATATGCAGCAAGCCGTCCGATTTTCTCTTTATCTTGACGAACGGAAGTTAAAGGGGGATCGGTATAATTGCATGCATCAATATCATCGCACCCAACGATCGCAATATCTTCAGGTATTTTTAACCCGTGTTCCTTCACCGCTTTCATTGCACCAAATGCCATTAAATCCGATGCTGCAAATACCGCTTCAGGATGATGTGACGAGCGCAATATTTTTTTCATCGCCTCATAGCCACTTTCCATAAAGAAATCCCCTTCGGCAAACCACTCTTCATGAATCGTTAACCCAAATTCCTTCATTGTATTACGAAATCCTTGTTCGCGAATTTTTGTCACTTGCGCGCCCGGCAAACCACCAATGTAGCCGATATTCCGATAGCCACATAAGTAAAAATGCTCTACTACTTTCGCAGAAATTTTATAGTTATCTGTCATAATGTACGCAGAACGATTCCCTTCAAGCGGAATATCTATCCCGATACATGGGATGTCGCTCATGTCTAAACGATAAATAGATGGCTGCACTTTTTCACCACTAATAATGATTACTCCATCTACTTTATAGCGCATCGAACGCTCATAATAATCTTCCTCCCCTTCTTCAAATTGTTCGTTTGAAAAGAAGAGGAGGTCATAACCGAACATTCCCATTGTTTTCTTGAAAGAGTTCATCACTTCAATAAAGAATGGATGGTTAAAATCGGCATTGATCTCCCCGGCGTAAATAACACCAACTACTCTCGACTTATGAGCGGTATCTTTTTGAATGCGAGCAGCCACATACCCGGTCTGCTCCATAATTTCCAACACTCTTTTTTTTGTTTCTTCACCGACATCATGATAGTTATTTAATACTTTTGATACCGTACCTGGTGACACACCCGCTAATTTTGCAATTTCTTTAATGGTAATTTTCATACGATCCCTTCTTACCTTCATTAATCTTGCCCTTATTATAACATAAATTTTCTGTTAAAAATGAATGCGCTTTAGTTAGCGGCTATGTCACTATTGTTTGACCGATCCTTGCGTCAAGCTTGAAATGAACAACTTATTAAACATTAAAAATACGACGACTAAAGGCAATGTTGCCCAAAATGTTCCCGATAAAATCATGCCATAGTCTTTCACGTATGCGTCTTGAAGAGCACGAATAGCAATTTGAATCGTGTAGCTTGACTCGTCTCTTAACACAGTTAACGGCCATAAGAAATCGTTCCATACGAACATAAATGTTAAAATACCAAGCGTCGCAAAAGCTGGTAAAATCGAAGGAACAACGATATTCCAATATACACGGAATATACTGCATCCATCAATTTTTGCTGCTTCAATCAATTCATCAGGAATCGCATCTTTAATATATTGACGCATCCAGAAAATACCGAACGCATTCACTAAACCTGGAATGATAATTGCTTTTAAATCGTTTAACCAACCTAACTTTGTAATAATGAAATATTGCGGGATTAATCCTAATTGTGGCGGAATCATCATCGTAATTAAAATGACAGCAAACAGCTTTTCTCGCCCTTTAAACTGCAACTTAGCAAATGCAAAGCCTGCTAAAGAACTAAAGAATAACACCCCCAGCGTCGTTAAGCTAGCAACAACAAAAGAGTTCCACATCGCCCCGAAAAAGTCGACGTTTTCTAATACGTTTCGAAAGTTTTCTACTAGCTTATCTCCCGGCACAACAGCTGGTGGTAATTTGTTAATGACATGGTTCGGCTGCGTTGCCATGACAAACATCCAGTACAACGGAAAAACAGATAGTAACGCACCGATAATTAACAACACATGGATTGTTACTTTATTCACAAATCCTTTTTTACGTAACATCTTTATTCACCTCCATGTTTTTACTTGCCCGATTTATCTAAACGATTGGACGCGAAAAAGTTAATTGTCGTAAATACAATGATGAGTAAAAATAGCGAGACGGCTGTCGCAGATGCTGTTCCGAACGCGTTATTCGAGAACGCTTCTCTCCATAAGTACAACACGATCGTCATGCTTTCTTCTCTAAATCCACTGCCGAAAATAAGCGGTTCCGCAAAAATTTGTAGCGACCCGATCGTTGCTGTAAATACGACGAATACGATAATTGGCTTTAACATCGGCACAGTGATGAAAAGAAACTGCTGCCATTTTTTCGCTCCGTCAATTTCGGCTGCTTCATAAAGATCTTTCGGAATACTTTGCAATCCTGCTAAGAAAATAATCGAGTTATATCCAACCCATCTCCAAAAAATCATCGTCGCAATCGCAATTTTCGCTCCCCATTCAGACGTTTGCCAGCTTACTGGCGAAATTCCAAACAAGCTAAGTGTGGCGTTTACTAACCCTGCTTCTTGTTCGCTAAATAAAACGGTAAAAACAATCGCCACCGCAACAATCGACGTTACGTTTGGTACAAAATAAGCGACACGAAATACACTTTTAAACTTGACCATCGCTGAATTTAAAGCAACGGCTAAAATTAAAGCGGCGATTAACTGTGGACCTGTTCCTAATAAACCGATTACAATCGTGTTATAAATCGATTTCCAAAATAGTGGATCAGTAAAAATGAGCGAAAAGTTTTTCACTCCGACAAATGTCATTTCACCGAACCCATTCCATTTTTGAAACGCTAAATAAAAGCTAAACAGCATTGGAAAAGCGCCGAAGATCGCAAATAAAAGAAAGAAAGGAGAAATAAATAAGTAGCCAGCTAATGCTGTTTTTTTCTTATCACTCAATCCTTTTGGACGGACAGTTGCGTTTGTATGATTATGGGATACCATTTATATTTCCCTCCAAAAATCATAGTAGGGGGAAGGGAATAAATCCCTCCCTCACGTGTTTTATTGACGTTCAAGTTGACGTTTAATACGTTTAATTGCTTCTTCCCATTCTTTTTCTGGGTCAGCTTTTTTCTTCTGTACGTTTGTCAACGCCTTAATGATTTCGCCTTGAACGAGTCCGTAGTTTTTACCCATATACACTGTTTTTACTTTTTGTGCTGCTTCTGCAAATACTTGAGCTGTATTTACTCCACCAAAGTACTCGTCTTTGTAATCTTTAAACTCAGGTGCATCATATACAGAAGGAGCAGATGGGAATAAGCCCATATCTTTAAACGATTTCAATTGTTGTTCTGGCGCTACGAGCCATTGAATGAAGTCATATGCTTCTTGCGGATGCTTCGATTCTTTTGGAATCGTTAAATAAGAACCGCCCCAGTTTCCTGCTCCACCTGGCATGTTTGTAATGAGCCACTTGCCTGCTGAATTTGGTGCGTTTCCTTTCACAACTCCTTGCATCCATGCAGGTGCAAGCAACGTCGCATAGCTTCCTTTTTCCATCGCGTTACCCCATTCTGGAGTCCACAATCCGTTGCTGCCAAGGTAACCTTTTTGAATTAAGCTAACTGTATAGTCGTACGCTTGTTTAATGTACGGTTCTTTTTCGATAAGCAATTCTTCTTTTTCGTTAAAATATTGCACAGGAGCTTGGTCACGTAATGCGTTGTACACAAGTTCAACGTTGTCTGCAATTGGTTTTCCTGTTTTTTCTTTAATTGTTGCAGCTACTTCTGCATATGCATTCCAGTCTGGAATTAACTTTGCAACTTCAGCTGGATCTGTTGGAAGTCCTGCTGCTTCAAACACGTCAGCACGATAAAACATAGCTGTTGGACCAATATCTGTCGGAAGACCAAATAAGAAGCTTCCATCAGCGCTTTCACCGATGCGCCATTTCCAATCTAAATACTTATCCTTAATGTTTTTTGCACCAAAATCGTATAAGTTATAAAAACGATCTTGTGCCTCACGATAACGTTCAATATTGTTTACTTCAATCATCGCGATGTCCGGTGCGCCACTTCCTGCTGATAACGCTGTAAATAATGCGTTATGATGATCGTCAAACTGCGTTGATTGAATTTTAATTTCAACATTTGGATGATCTTTCATATATTCTTCAGCTAGTTTTTCATAACCAGTGCTTCCGAATACCCACATGTTCAACTTGACTTTTTCACTTGAACCTTTATCTTTTGATTCGTTCTCACTTTGAGATTGATTGCTGCACGCTGTCGCGAACATAAAGACAACTGCTAACAACAACATGAGAGCTCGTTTCTTCATCATTCTTTCCCCCTCGCTTTTTCACAATATGTGTTCATACCGTTTACACCTTTCATTTGCCCATTTGCTTGTTTCACGTTATAATTCCTTTAGTTTTCTTCGTAGTAGCGGCCAATCCCCGACACTTCCCGCTATGACGAAGAAAACTTCTTCCCTTCCCCCATCACCTCCTTTATTTGTCATTGTCTACTTGCAATCCGTTGTTTATAATCGTTTCCTTGTACCATAATGCACTCTTTTTCGGGATGCGCTCTAGCGTTTCATAATCCACGTATACAATCCCAAAGCGCTTATCATATCCAAATGCCCACTCAAAATTATCGAACAGCGACCATACATAATATCCTTTTAAATTGACGCCTTGTTCAATCGCGCGGTGGCAAGCGATTAAATGCTCCCGTATATAAGCAACTCGCTCATCATCTTCTACTTCACCTTGTTCGTTGACGCGATCTTTGTATGCAGCACCGTTTTCGGTAATGTATAATGGAATATCGCCATAATCTTTTTTCAATCGCACCATTAAATCAAACAAACCGTTTGGATTCACTTCCCAATTCATATCCGTCACAGGTCTTCCTGTGCTCACATGTTCAAATACGATCGGTTCACGGTCACCTGTTTTCCAATCTTTTAATGTTGCTGTTGAATAATAGTTAAATCCGAAAAAGTCGATCGGTTGCTGAATCGTTTGTAAATCTCCCTCTTTGTAAACGTCTGGTAAATAATCTTTATACACTTCTAACATATCTGCTGGATATTGTCCCTTAAATACAGGATCTAAAAACCAACGATTCATAAAGCCGTCCCATTTTCGAGCGGCATCAACTGCTTTTTCATCTTTCGGATCGACCGCATATCCAGGTGTCAAATTCAACGTAATACCAATTTCCCCATCTTTCGAACCGATTGCTCGAAACGCTTTTACCGCTTCCCCGTGTGAGAGAAGAACATGATGTGCTGCTTTTAAAAATGATGTAAAGTTTTGAATCCCTGGGGCATGTTCGCCATTCCCATATCCTAAATAGGTGACAACCCACGGCTCATTATGCGTAATCCATTTTTTCACGACATCCCCAAGATTCTCGTAAAGGAAAGCAGCGTATTCTTGGAAGTAGTGAACGATATCACGATTTTCCCAGCCACCTTTCTCTTGAAGAGCTTGTGGCATATCCCAATGATAAATGGTCAACATTGGCTCGATACCGTTCTCTAGCAATTCATGTACAAGACGCTTATAAAAATCTAAACCTTTTTCGTTAAACTTCCCTGGCGTTTCACAATAAAGTCTCGCCCAACTAGTCGAAAATCGATACGCTTTCAAATGAAGCGCTTTCATTAATGCGATGTCTTCAACATAACGATTGTAATGATCAATTGCGATATCGCCATTATCCCCATTCGCTACTTTGCCAGGAATGCGGGAAAAGTGATCCCAGATCGAGTAAATTTTATCTTCTCCAGTCGCTGTTCCTTCAATTTGATACGATGAAGTTGCAGCTCCCCAAATAAAATCTTTCGGAAACTGAAGCATAATTTCGAACCTCCTGCGAAATTTTTCGTAAAAAACAAATCAAAAAAGCGCTTTCTTTCATTTGTTTCGTAACTTAATCATAATAACAATTGACGCATAAGTCAATAAAATCTTTCGCCCTAAACGAAAAATTATAATAAAACATGAAATAAATATATTTCTTCCACGAAAATTTTCGTAAAATATAAAAGCTAAAAGGATGAAAAAGTAAAGCTGGAGCGTCCTGGAGAAAAGAAAAAGTATAAGAAGAAATAAAAAAAGGATCCCTGTGTGCAACAGGAATCCTCAAATATTCAGTGCCGATGGTGGGAGTCGAACCCACACGGGGGGCTACCCCACACGATTTTGAGTCGTGCGCGTCTGCCAGTTCCGCCACATCGGCATGAGGCAATTAAATTGTATCATGCAAACTTGCTTTGTCAAGACTTTTCAGTGCCGAGGGCCGGACTCGAACCGGCACGGTAGTCACCTACCGCAGGATTTTAAGTCCTGTGCGTCTGCCAATTCCGCCACCCCGGCGCATAAAAAAATGGAGGCGGCAACCGGATTCGAACCGGTGGTAAAGGTTTTGCAGACCTCTGCCTTACCACTTGGCTATGCCGCCATAAAACGAAGAGCGGAAGACGGGACTCGAACCCGCGACCCCCACCTTGGCAAGGTGGTGTTCTACCACTGAACTACTTCCGCATATATGGCTGGGGTAGCTGGATTCGAACCAACGCATCACGGAGTCAAAGTCCGTTGCCTTACCGCTTGGCTATACCCCAACGTTTTAAAATGTATATGGGGCGACTAGTGGGAATCGAACCCACGAATGCCAGAGCCACAATCTGGTGCGTTAACCACTTCGCCATAGCCGCCATGTTTTTTTGGCAGGGGCAGTAGGAATCGAACCCACACCGGAGGTTTTGGAGACCTCTGTTCTACCATTAAACTATGCCCCTAAAATGGTGGAGGGGGACGGATTCGAACCGCCGAACCCAAAGGGAGCGGATTTACAGTCCGCCGCGTTTAGCCACTTCGCTACCCCTCCGCGGATGGTGCCGGCTGCAGGACTTGAACCCGCAACCTACTGATTACAAGTCAGTTGCTCTACCAATTGAGCTAAGCCGGCATAATATGAAGTGCATCAAACTTTTAGATGAAACAAACTAAGCCGACATCATTCAAAATGGTGGCTCGGGACGGAATCGAACCGCCGACACAAGGATTTTCAGTCCTTTGCTCTACCGACTGAGCTACCGAGCCATATAGATAGTAGCTTCATCCTTAAATTATTCAGAAGCACAACGTCCTTCGTCCCGCTCTCAGTTTGCTTACTCAAGATGTGGCTCGAGCGGTACGCTGTAGCCTTGCCAAAGAAGTCGATTCAAACGTGCTCTACCGACTGAGCTACCGAGCCATACATGGCGGTCCCGACGGGACTCGAACCCGCGATCTCCTGCGTGACAGGCAGGCATGTTAACCACTACACTACGGGACCAATATTGGTTGCGGGGGCAGGATTTGAACCTGCGACCTTCGGGTTATGAGCCCGACGAGCTACCTGGCTGCTCCACCCCGCGATAATAACATATGGTGGAGGATGACGGGATCGAACCGCCGACCCCTTGCTTGTAAGGCAAGTGCTCTCCCAGCTGAGCTAATCCTCCAAAAGATGACCCGTACGGGATTCGAACCCGTGTTACCGCCGTGAAAGGGCGGTGTCTTAACCACTTGACCAACGGGCCATATATCATTTCCTAAGTGGCTGGCGGAGAGCAAGGGATTCGAACCCTTGAGACGCTCATCACGTCTACACGATTTCCAATCGTGCTCCTTCGACCACTCGGACAGCTCTCCGTAAATGGCTCCGCAGGTAGGATTCGAACCTACGACCGCTCGGTTAACAGCCGAGTGCTCTACCACTGAGCTACTGCGGAATAATAACAAAAGTGATTCATTCATCATCTTGCCCGGCAACGTCCTACTCTCGCAGGCGGTGTCCCGCCAACTACCATCGGCGCTGGAGAGCTTAACTTCCGTGTTCGGTATGGGAACGGGTGTGACCTCTCCGCCATCGTCACCGAGCAATAATGCTTTAGACAAATGTTATTATAACGGAATATTTTTTGTTGTCAAGCATTTTTTTATTCCTTCAAAACTAGATAACAGGTGTGTGCTTAGTTAAGTCCTCGATCGATTAGTATCCGTCAGCTACACGTGTCGCCACGCTTCCACCTCGGACCTATCTACCTTGTCATCTTCAAGGGATCTTACTCGCTTGACGCGATGGGAAATCTCATCTTGAGGGGGGCTTCACGCTTAGATGCTTTCAGCGCTTATCCCTTCCGCACATAGCTACCCAGCTGTGCCCCTGGCGGGACAACTGGTACACCAGCGGTGCGTCCATCCCGGTCCTCTCGTACTAAGGACAGCTCCTCTCAAATTTCCTACGCCCGCGACGGATAGGGACCGAACTGTCTCACGACGTTCTGAACCCAGCTCGCGTACCGCTTTAATGGGCGAACAGCC
>NZ_JXTG01000004.1 GCF_000833605.1 Anoxybacillus ayderensis
AGAGGGTCGGAGGTTCGAGTCCTCCATGGCTCACCATGATGCGGGTGTGGCGGAATTGGCAGACGCACCAGACTTAGGATCTGGCGCCTCTGGCGTGGGGGTTCAAGTCCCTCCACCCGCATAATGCGGAAGTAGTTCAGTGGTAGAACACCACCTTGCCAAGGTGGGGGTCGCGGGTTCGAGTCCCGTCTTCCGCTCCAACATGCCTATGCCGGGGTGGCGGAATTGGCAGACGCACAGGACTTAAAATCCTGCGGTAGGTGACTACCGTGCCGGTTCGAGTCCGGCCCTCGGCACTTATGCGCCCGTAGCTCAATTGGATAGAGCATCTGACTACGGATCAGAAGGTTAGGGGTTCGAATCCTCTCGGGCGCGCCATGTTTATATCGTAGTGAGGACGGGAAGTAGCTCAGCTTGGTAGAGCACATGGTTTGGGACCATGGGGTCGCAGGTTCGAATCCTGTCTTCCCGACCATTTTTAAGGGGCCTTAGCTCAGCTGGGAGAGCGCCTGCTTTGCACGCAGGAGGTCATCGGTTCGATCCCGATAGGCTCCACCATATATTTATAATGGCGGCGTAGCTCAGCTGGCTAGAGCGTACGGTTCATACCCGTAAGGTCGGGGGTTCGATTCCCTCCGCCGCTACTAGCTTAGGACCTTTAGCTCAGCTGGTTAGAGCAGACGGCTCATAACCGTCCGGTCGTAGGTTCGAGTCCTACAAGGTCCACCATGTTCATATTATACGGAGGAGTACCCAAGTCTGGCTGAAGGGGTCGGTCTTGAAAACCGAGAGGCGTCGAAAGGCGCGCGGGGGTTCGAATCCCTCCTCCTCCGCCATAAATTGATTTTAGTTCCTTCTTCTTAATTAAGAAGGGACACGACTGACAAACGGTATAAAAATTTGATGCACTTCATATTTTGCCGGCTTAGCTCAATTGGTAGAGCAACTGACTTGTAATCAGTAGGTTGCGGGTTCAAGTCCTGCAGCCGGCATCGTTGTGGCGGCTATGGCGAAGTGGTTAACGCACCAGATTGTGGCTCTGGCATTCGTGGGTTCGATTCCCACTAGTCGCCCCATAAATTTTATGTTATGCGGGTGTAGTTTAGTGGTAAAACCTCAGCCACGAGCGACACTTCGCTGAATAAGCTACGAGTTGCCTCGACGCATCTAACATCCTTGAGTATGCTGGTAGAGGAAGAGGCATGAAAAAGCGTAGAAGTAAAAAATAGATATGTGAGTAATTTATTGCGCGGGTGTAGTTTAGTGGTAAAACCTCAGCCTTCCAAGCTGATGTCGTGGGTTCGATTCCCATCACCCGCTTACGTGGGCCTATAGCTCAGCTGGTTAGAGCGCACGCCTGATAAGCGTGAGGTCGGTGGTTCAAGTCCACTTAGGCCCATTATGGTGTTTATTCCGCAGTAGCTCAGTGACGAGCAATGCATCATTGAGTAAACTGCGAGTTGCCTCGACGCATTTATCATCGTTGAGTGTGCTATTAGAGGAAGAGGCAGTAAAGTTAAACTATAATATTGGTTAGGAAGTATGAATCACTTTTATTATTGTTCCGCAGTAGCTCAGTGGTAGAGCACTCGGCTGTTAACCGAGCGGTCGTAGGTTCGAATCCTACCTGCGGAGCCATTTGGAGAAGTACCCAAGTGGCTGAAGGGGACGGTTTGCTAAACCGTTAGGTCGCGTTTTGCGGCGCGCGGGTTCAAATCCCGCCTTCTCCGCCATTGCCACACACGGCCCGTTGGTCAAGTGGTTAAGACACCGCCCTTTCACGGCGGTAACACGGGTTCGAATCCCGTACGGGTCACTAGTAAAAAGGACATCTCATGATATGAGATGTCCTTTTTACATTTCATCGAAATTTATATGCGTTTTATTTTTCTTCTCCAAAAATTTTTTTCCATATTCCCCGTGTTGATGAATAGAAGGATGTTCAACTTGAATGGTGACGTGGGAAAGGTTATATCTTTCTTTTAACATTTCATTAATAGCTAAAATAACACAAAATGGTTGAATATGCTCGTGAATAAGAACGTGTGCTGTTAAGGAATAATGATCTGTTGAAATGGACCAAATGTGTAACTCATGTACATCTTCTACTCCTTCAATAGAAAGAATATCAGCACGAATACGATCCACGTCAAATTCATGTGGCACTGCATCCATTAAAATAAAATACGATTCCCGAACAATTTTTGCCCCACCTATAAAAATAATGGTACCGATGACGACGCTAATGAGTGGGTCGAACATGTATAGTCCTGTAAAGTAAATTAAAATAGCTGAGATGATGACGCCAATGGAGCTAAGTAAGTCGCCAATAAAGTGCCATAAGGCGCTTTTTACATTTAAATTTTCTTCCTCTTTCATGCTCCGACTTAAAACGATTGTTAATACGAGATTAACAACAAATCCGATCGTTGCGATGGTTAGCATGAGGGAAAATTGAATGCTTTCAGGATGAATAAAACGACGAATTCCTTCAATGAAAATTCCAATAGAAATGATGACAAGCGCGAGCCCATTTAAAAATGAAGCGATAATTTCAAACCGTAAATAGCCAAATGTAAATGTTTTATTTGGTGGGCGAGAAGCTAAATAAATGGCAACCATACTTAAGCTTAATGCAATGACGTCAGAGGCCATATGTGCTGAGTCTGACAATAGAGCAAGCGAATTAGACAAAATGCCTCCTACAATTTCAACAATGGTGAAAAAAGTCGTTAATAACAGTGTTATCCAAAGCGCTTTCTTTGATGTTGCTTGTACTTTCATATGCGGTAAATGATGAAAATCATACATATGCATTCCCCTTTATTTAAAATTAATATTAAAAAAAATAAATAATAATTACTATAAACTATTTTATATAATTATCATTTGTTACTCAAGCGACAAATTTATGGACGTTCGTATTGATTTTCATTTAACATGTGATTTGTTGAACATTGTCGAAAAATATCTTAATTTTCTTACAGGAATTTTATATGACTTTGTGTAATATATTCAGTACGGAATTGTTTCCGCACCCATTGAAGAAAGGATGGATGAACATTTGTTGACAATGAGTCCAACCGATTTGCAGATGCATTTATTTCACGAAGGAACGTTTTATCAAAGTTATCACTTGTTTGGCGCACATCTTGTAAAACAAAACGGAATGATCGGAACGCGTTTTTGTGTATGGGCCCCAAATGCAAAAGAAGTTCGTCTTGTTGGAACGTTTAATGATTGGAACGGAGAAAAGCACAAGTTAACAAAAATAAACGAACAAGGAGTATGGATGATTGTCGTCCCTGAAAATTTAGAAGGACATTTATACAAATACGAAATAATGACAAGAGATGGACATATCGTTCTGAAAGCAGATCCATATGCTTTTTACGCAGAAGAACGCCCCAATACGGCCTCTATTGTATATGATTTAAAAGGATATAAATGGAATGATCAAGCGTGGCAAAGAAAAAAGAAGCGAAAACCTATTTATGAGCAACCGATGTTTATTTATGAAGTTCATTTTGGTACATGGAAAAAGAAAGACGATGGGAAATTTTATACATATAAGGAAATGGCGGATGAGTTAATTCCTTATGTTGTCGAACATGGATTTACTCACATTGAACTTTTGCCGCTTATTGAGCACCCGCTCGATCGTTCCTGGGGATATCAAGGAACAGGTTATTATGCTGCAACAAGCCGTTATGGAACGCCTCATGATTTAATGTATTTCATTGATCGTTGTCATCAGGAAGGAATTGGAGTCATTTTAGATTGGGTACCGGGACATTTTTGTAAAGATGCACATGGGTTATATATGTTTGATGGTGAGCCGACGTATGAATATATGAATATGCAAGATCGCGAAAATATTGTGTGGGGAACAGCAAATTTCGATTTAGGAAAACCAGAAGTGCATAGCTTTTTAATTTCGAATGCTTTGTTTTGGTTAGAGCATTATCATATTGACGGTTTTCGTGTTGATGCGGTTGCAAATATGCTTTATTGGCCGAATAGCGATGTACTGCATCCAAATCCATATGCCATTTCATTTTTAAAGAAATTAAATGAAGTTGTATTTGCTTTTGATCCGAATGTATTAATGATTGCAGAAGATTCAACAGATTGGCCGAAAGTGACGGCACCTACGTACGATGGTGGGTTAGGATTTAACTACAAATGGAACATGGGATGGATGAACGATGTATTAAGTTATATGGAAACGAGCATGCATGATCGAAAATATATGCATCATAAAATGACATTTTCTTTGTTGTATGCTTACACGGAAAATTTTATTTTACCTTTATCCCATGACGAAGTGGTGCATGGAAAAAAATCGTTATTAAATAAAATGCCAGGCGATTATTGGGATAAATTTGCTCAACTTCGCCTGCTTTATGGATATTTTATGACGCATCCCGGAAAAAAACTGTTGTTTATGGGTGGAGAGTTTGGACAGTTTGATGAATGGAAAGATTTAGAACAACTCGATTGGGTGTTGTTTGATTTTGATATGCATCGAAAAATGGATGACTACGTGAAATCTCTCACTCATTTTTATAAAAAGCAAAGAGCATTATATGAATGTGATCATGATCCAAATGGGTTCGAATGGATTGATGTGAACAACGCTGAACAAAGTATTTTTTCTTTTATTCGACGAGGAAAAAAAGAAGAAGATGCGTTAATTGTCGTTTGCAATTTTACTAATATCGTGTATGAAGATTACAAAATTGGTGTGCCATTGCTTACATCGTATCGAGAAGTATTTAATAGCGATGATGTGATGTACGGTGGTGCGGGACACATAAACAAAAAACCGCTTGTGGCACACGAAGAGCCGTATCACGGAAAGCCGTATCATATTCGAATGACGATTCCGCCGTATGCTATAACAATTTTACGACCAACAAGAAAAAGAGAAGGGAAGGAAAGCCATGGTACGAAAAAAGTGCGTCGCTATGCTACTCGCAGGGGGACAAGGGAGTAGATTAAGTTCGCTAACAAAAAATTTAGCTAAACCAGCTGTTCCGTTTGGAGGAAAATACCGCATTATTGATTTTACATTAAGCAATTGTGCTAATTCTGGCATTGATACTGTTGGGGTGCTCACCCAATATCAGCCGTTAGAGTTAAATACGTATATTGGAATTGGAAGTGCATGGGATTTAGATCGAAAAAATGGGGGGGTAACCGTTCTCCCTCCGTATGCTGAATCATCAGAAATGAAATGGTACAAGGGAACAGCGAATGCCATTTATCAAAATCTAAACTATTTGAAGCAATATGATCCGGAGTATGTCCTCATTCTTTCCGGCGACCATATTTATAAAATGAATTATGCGGATATGCTACAATACCATATCGAAAAAAAGGCGGATGTTACAATTTCTGTTATTGAAGTACCATGGGAAGAAGCGAGCCGTTTTGGAATTATGAACACAAATGACGAGATGGAAATCGTAGAGTTTGAGGAGAAACCAGCTCATCCGAAAAACAATTTAGCGTCTATGGGCATTTATATTTTTAAATGGTCTATTTTGAAAGAGTATTTAGAAATGGACAATCGAAATGACCGTTCAAGCCATGACTTTGGTAAAGATATTATTCCTTTACTGATCGAAGAAAAAAAGCGGCTCATTGCCTATCCATTTAAAGGATATTGGAAAGATGTTGGGACGGTAAAAAGTTTATGGGAAGCAAATATGGATTTACTAGAAGATACCCCAGCATTAAATTTATTTGACCATACATGGCGTATTTATTCTGTGAACCCGAATGAACCACCGCAATATATTGCTCCATACGCACAAGTGAAAGAATCTTTAGTGAATGAAGGATGCATCGTTGAAGGGAATGTGGAGCATTCTGTTTTGTTTCAAGGGGTGTACGTTTCACAAGGTGCGAAAGTAAAAGATTGTGTTGTTATGCCTAATGCAGTGATTGGGAAAAATGTATACATTGAAAAAGCGATTGTTCCTCCGAATGTGGCAATTCCTGATGGAACGTTTATTTGTGCGGATCAATATGAAGGGGAAGTCATTCTTGTGACAGAGGAGATTTTGGGACATTTTTCTGAGAGAGAGGATGAGAAAACGTGGGAAAATTAATGCTTGGGGTCATTGATGCGACGACATATACACCGGAAATGAGTGATTTGACATTTCAGCGTTCTATCGCAGCCGTTCCGTTTGCTGGTCGCTATCGGCTAATTGATTTTGTTTTATCAAATATGGTGAACTCAGGTATTGAAAGTGTCGCCATTTTCCCAAAGTATCAATATCGTTCGTTAATGGACCACCTTGGTTCAGGAAAGAATTGGGATTTGAATCGGAAACGTGATGGATTGTTCTTCTTCCCTTCGCCTGATCTCCCGATTTCTCATATCGGTTCGTTTCAACATTTTCAACAACATATTGACTATTTTTTGCGAAGCACACAAAAGTACGCTCTTATTTGCAACAGTTATACGGTGTGCAATATTGATTATGAGGAAGTATTGCGACGTCATATGGCTAACGGGTGCGATATAACCCGTATACGTTATCGTGGAAAGTCGCTTGATATGTTTATTTTAGAAACATCGTTGTTGCTTGATTTAATCGCCAACCAACAACGAAATCAATATCGAAGTATTGTTGATGTTGTGAATGATGAAGGAAATGGTTTAACCGTATGTGATTATGAATATAACGGGTATGTCGCAGTTATTGATAGCGTCGAACGTTATTTTCACCATAGCTTAGAACTTCTTAAACCAGAAGTGTGGAAGCAGTTGTTTTTAAAAGGAAGACCGATTTATACGAAAGTAAAAGATGAGCCACCGACGAAATATACATCATATGCTTGCGTGCGTAATGCGATGATTGCGAATGGATGTATCATTGAAGGAGAAATTGAACATAGTATTATTTCTAGAGCAGTAAAAATAGGAAAAGGAACTGTTGTCCGCAACAGTATTATTATGCAAAAAAGTCAAATTGGGGATAATTGTCATCTTGAATATGTGATCGTTGATAAAGATGCTCGCATTGGTGATGGAGTGAAATTAATTGGAACACCGAATCAGCCAATCGTCATTCGAAAAGGGACAATACAAGGAGCGCTGATGAAATCGTGAAAGTATTATTTGTCGTATCAGAGTGTGTACCGTTTGTGAAAACAGGTGGTTTAGCTGATGTTGCTGGCGCATTGCCGAAAGAGTTGAAAAAGCTTGGGACGGATGTGCGTGTGATGCTTCCTAAATATGGGGTCATTCCGCAACATATGCGCCGAAAAATGAATAAAATTGCTGAGCTTGTCGTTCGTGTTGGTTGGAGAAGACAATATTGTGGAATTGAACAATTAGAATACGAAGGAATGACATACTATTTCGTCGACAACGAATATTACTTTAAGCGAGATTCGTTATACGGGCATTACGATGACGGTGAGCGTTTTTCATATTTTTGTCGAGCGGTTCTCGATTCTCTGCCTGTCATCGGCTTTCAACCAAATGTCATTCATTGTCATGATTGGCACACAGGGATGATTCCATTTTTGTTGCGTGAAGAATATGCGAAAAATTCATTTTACGCGCAAATGAAAACGGTATTTACCATCCATAATTTGCAGTTTCAAGGCATTTTTCCACGCGAGATTTTAGGGGATTTGCTAAATTTAAGCGACCGTTATTTTTCGATTGAACATTTAGAGTTTTACGGGCATGTTAGTTTCATGAAAGGGGCTCTCGTCTCCGCACATATGATTACGACAGTTAGCCCAACGTATAAAGAAGAAATTCAAACTCCATATTATGGTGAACGGCTTGACGGATTATTGCGCGCGAGAAGTTCGCACTTAGTTGGAATTTTAAATGGAATTGATGATGACATATATAACCCGAAAAAAGATCCGTATATTGCAGTGCCATACGATGTGACGACAATTGCACGAAAAAGTATTAATAAGCGAGCGTTACAACAACATTTTTCATTGCCGTCAGAAGAAGATGTCCCAGTCATTGCCATCGTTTCACGGTTAACGAAACAAAAAGGATTAGATTTAGTAAAATGCGTATTTCACGAAATGATTGCTGAAAATGTGCAAATGATCATCCTTGGAACAGGAGAATGGGAGTTTGAACATTTCTTTCATGAGATGGCGCTGACATATCCAGAACGTGTGCGTGTATATATTGGGTTTTCAGAACAGCTTGCACATCAAATTTATGCTGGAGCAGATATGTTTTTAATGCCGTCTAAATTTGAACCGTGTGGTCTTGGCCAAATGATTGCGATGCGCTATGGAGCTGTACCGATCGTGCGAGAAACGGGTGGATTAAACGATACAGTGCAGTCGTTTAACGAATTTACAAAAGAAGGAACCGGATTTACGTTTAAAAACTTTAATGCACACGACATGTTATATACGATTCAACGTGCCCGTTCATTTTATGAACAAAAAGAAGTATGGGAAATGATAATGAAGCAGGCAATGAGTCGGGATTACAGTTGGGCAAAGTCAGCATTTAAATATAACCAACTATACGACGAACTAATGACTGGGAGTGGCATCTATGTTCACGAATAAGGAAGAGTTTAAACAAACGTTTTTGAAGCGACTAGAAATGATGTACGGAAAACGTTTTTGGGAATCGACTGTTCTCGATCAGTACAATACGTTAGGCCATATGATTCGCGAGTATATTAGTAAACATTGGATTCAGACGAATGAACGATATCGTGCCCAACATAAAAAGCAAGTATATTATTTGTCGATTGAGTTTTTATTAGGACGTTTGCTAGGGAACAATTTAATGAATCTTGGCATACGTGATGTCGTGGAAGAAGGATTGAAAGAGCTAGGCATTGAGTTAGCTCATATTGAAGAAGTGGAAATTGATGCAGGTCTAGGGAATGGGGGGCTTGGGCGTCTCGCTGCTTGTTTTTTAGACTCTCTCGCTTCTCTTGACCTTCCTGGACATGGACAAGGTATCCGTTATAAACACGGTTTGTTTGATCAAAAAATAGTGAATGGTTATCAAGTGGAACTCCCGGAACAATGGTTACGTCATGGTAATGTTTGGGAAGTAAAAAAAGAAGATTTAGCGGTAGAAGTGAATTTTTGGGGGAAAGTAGAATGCTACGAACAAGATGGTCGGTTAGCGTTTCGACATTATGATGTCGAAAAGGTAATGGCTGTTCCTTATGATATGCCTGTCATTGGATATGATACGACGACTGTAAATACGTTACGATTATGGAGTGCCGAGCCTGCAAAATTTCCGCTTCATAAACATGTCATGCAGTATAAGCGAGAAACGGAAGCGATTTCTGAATTTTTATACCCAGACGACACACATGACGAAGGAAAAATTTTAAGACTAAAGCAACAGTATTTTCTCGTTGCTGCAAGCATTGGGAGCATCGTACGCGATTATCGGCAACGGTACGGGCATTTGCAACATTTTCACCGCCATGTAGCCATTCATGTGAATGATACCCACCCTGTGTTAGCCATCCCAGAGCTTATGCGTATTTTGTTAGATGAGGAAGGAATGGGATGGGACGAAGCATGGCATATTACGACAAACACGATCTCTTATACAAACCATACCACATTGTCGGAAGCGTTGGAAAAATGGCCAATTTATATTTTTCAACCGCTATTGCCGCGCATTTATATGATTGTGCAAGAAATTAATGAACGCTTTTGTCGCGACTTATGGAATCGATATCCTGGTGATTGGAAAAGAATCGAGGAGATGGCCATTATTGCCCATGGGCTTGTCAAAATGGCTCATTTAGCGATTGTAGGGAGCTATAGTGTGAACGGTGTGGCGAAAATACATTCTGAAATTTTAAAGCATCGTGAAATGAAGCTGTTTTATGAATACTTTCCTGAAAAGTTTAATAATAAAACGAACGGCATTACACATCGCCGTTGGTTGTTAAAAGCCAATCCACAGCTTTCTTCTCTTATTACAGAAGCGATCGGAGCGGAATGGGTAAAGCAACCCGAACAGTTGATTCAACTAAAAAAGTATGCAAATGATCATTCATTTCAAGACGAATTAGCAAAAGTGAAACATTACCATAAACAACAGTTGGCGACGTATATTTATGAAAAAACAGGTGTTGTCGTGGATGACTCATCCATTTTTGATGTACAAGTAAAACGGCTGCATGCGTATAAAAGACAGTTGTTAAATGTGCTACACATTATGCATTTATATAACCGATTAAAAGAAGATGAGCATTTCGACATGCATCCACGCACGTTTATTTTTGGGGCAAAGGCATCACCGGGATATCATTATGCGAAACGGATCATTAAGTTAATTAATTCCGTTGCACAAAAAGTAAATAGCGATGAGCAAATTAACGGGCGATTAAAAGTCATTTTCCTAGAAAATTACCGTGTCTCATTAGCGGAAAAAATTTTTCCGGCTGCTGATGTAAGTGAACAAATTTCGACCGCTAGTAAAGAAGCATCTGGAACTGGGAATATGAAATTTATGATGAACGGAGCTGTGACGATCGGAACGTTGGATGGAGCAAATATTGAAATTTTAGAGCGGGTTGGTCATGATAATATGTTTATTTTCGGGCTTACGGCAGAAGAAGTGTTGCACTATTACGCGAATGGCGGATACCATTCTTACGAATATTATCATCATGACCAACGTATTCATCAAGTTGTTAATCAACTGGTGAATGGCTTTTTTCCTGATGCGTACGATCATTTTGAACCGATTTACGATTCATTGCTCGCTCATAATGATCAATACTTTGTTTTACGCGATTTCGCATCGTATGCCGATGCGCAACAACGTGTTGGTGCAACGTATGAAGATCGGAGAAAATGGTTGGAAATGAGCGTTACGAATATCGCCTGTTCAGGATATTTTTCAAGCGACCGAACGATTGAAGAGTACGCTCATGATATTTGGCATATTCGTTAATAGAAAAGTCCTGTAAGCATATGCTCACAGGACTTTTTTAAGAAGTATAAGGATCTTTTTCGTATGCAGGGAGGTCGCCGAGCGGAGACATAAGCTGCTCGTCGTCAAGCACTTGTTCATATTGTTCGTGTACAATGTTCGGATAAATCGTAATACCTGTTCCGTAAAGGTCTGTCGCCGCAAATGTTTCAAACGGCTCGACATAGCCGATTTGTTCTCCGGCGTCAATATACATTCGATCATAATGCACGGTGTCTTCTTGAACATCTGAAGGTGTTTCTGATGTACCGAAACGCGCAACTTTTTGCCAACTATCTTCGGCATCAAATGTTTCTGCTTCTTTATGAACGACAAATTCACCAAATGGAGGAGACAAGACGCTTTCTTCGATCGGGCGTTGTTGCGAAACAACTTGGTCAGGGCTATGTTCTTTACAAAATGTTGTTGTTGGAATAGCTTCAAGACGTTCGAATGGGATCGGCTTTCCGCATACTTCACAAATTCCGTATGTCCCATCTTCCATCGCTTGAAGCGCCCGTTCAATATCGTGAAGTTCCCGTTTCGTATGTTCGTTTAAGGCGATATCTTTTTCTCGTTCATATAGTTCTGTTCCACTATCAGCAGGATGATTGTCATAATTCGATAGTTCCCCAACTGAGTCATGAACAGACGCTCGTATGAGACCGAAATGATCGTTTTGTTTTAGCCGTTGTACAATTTGCCGCTTTTGTTGTAATAACCGTTCACGTAAAGTTTGCATATCATCCCTCCTTCAAATTAGACTACACATAGTATGGACTAAAAAGAAAAAACCATAGCGCAAAGGCTATGGTTTTTTCTGGACAATTATTGTAGCCAATAATGAATGAACAGACCAACGACAAGTAAAAATCCAAATTGTGTATTTGTCTGAGCTGTCGCTTTCATCGCTGGCATCATGTCTATTGGTTTTGTCTTTCCAATAAATCCTTTTGTTGCTTTCCATGCTTTCGGAACGCTAAACAATACAAGCAATGTCCATGGTGAAATCGTTTTTGTAAAAACGAGCAATACGATCCATAAAAATGATGTCACAAACATGCCACCTAATAGCCAAATGGCACGCTTTCTTCCAAGTAAAATCGCTAACGTTTTTCGACCGCTTTTTTTATCCCCGTCTAAGTCACGAATGTTATTCGCTAATAAAATGGCTCCGACTAAAATGGAAATTGGAACAGAGACAAGAACAGGTGTTGTTGTCATTGTGCCTGTTTGAATAAAGAATGAAATTAAAATAATGGTAAGTCCCATGAAAAAACCTGCCGCTAATTCACCGAATGGAGTATAAGCGATCGGAATAGGACCACCTGTGTAAAAATATCCTGCTGCCATGCAAATCGTGCCGATGACGGCTACCCACCAACTACTATTGACGCAAATATAAACACCAAGTAGCATAGCGACTGCAAAAAAAGACCAAGCAAGCAATAACACAGTTTTTGGGGAGATCCCATCACGAACGATCGCACCACCAATTCCGACAGATTCAGGTGTATCGAGACCGCGTTTATAGTCGTAATATTCATTGAACATATTTGTTGCTGCTTGGATAAATAACGAAGCTACGAGCATGGCAAAAAATAAAGGAAAGTGAATTGGTGCTTCGTCTACTGCAAGCACAGTACCAATAGAAACAGGAACAAACGCTGCAGTCAGCGTGTGTGGCCGCAATAAGCGCCACCAAACGCGCCAGTCTCGTTTATAGTGAACAGTTTGAGCATTTGAACGTACTGGTGTTGGCATACCATTCTTCTCCTTTGATTAAAATGTCGTTCACAATAAGTGTAGGGAAGTGGGGAAAATGTGTCAATGTCTTGACAATATAAATTGTTTCCTATCTCTAACGAACAATATTATAATGGAAAAGGGAAAAAAAGATTAAGTATAGGCGTGATACAAGGTGGTTACTTTATATCAAAACAAAGTTATTGACCAATTGCGTGATGCGTTAAAGAAAAAAAAGCATATGGTTAGTGTCACTGTAAGAGTGGGGCAAATCGATCCTCTTTCCTTTTTTGCCGCTGGTGAAACGTTATTTCATGGCCAGCGCTTTTATTGGTCAGACTGCTTTCACGAGCACACGCTTGTTGGACTTGGACATGCACAAGTGATAAAAAGTGAAGAAAAGACGAAAAAGCGTTTTCGGGAAGTGGAGAAAGCTTGGCAACAAATTGTAGAAGGCGCTTTCATCGAAGGGGAAGGGCCATTGATGTTCGGGGGGTTCGCTTTTGATCCGATGAAACGTTCTGCTGAGCATTGGAGCCATTTTCCTTCCGCTCAGTTTGTGATCCCGAAATTTTTGTTAACAAAGCGCGGTGAGGAAACGTGGCTCACAGTTAATGTTGTTCATGAATCGTTTGCGGAACTTGAGAAAATGATCGATTCGTTATTTATCATACATGATGAAATCGATAGCTACGATGTGGAAGTTGTCGAAAAAGAAGAAGTCGCTCGTGATCGTTGGTTTCATGCTGTTCGTCATGCAACCGATCTCATTCAAGACGGAGAGATTGAAAAAGTCGTTTTAGCACGCGAGCTATTTCTTTCTTTTTCTCATCGGATTGATCGCTCTCATGTGTTGTGCTCTTTGCGGGAACAACAACCAATGAGCTACATTTTTGCGTTTGAAAACGGCTCATCTTGTTTTATCGGTGCTTCTCCCGAACAACTTGTGAAAAAGAACGGGTACATGTGTGAAACAGCTTGTCTAGCTGGTTCCATTCGTCGTGGACATACGATGAAAGAGGATGAGGAGCTCGGACAATGGCTGCTAAAAGACGATAAAAATCGTCGTGAGCATGCGTTCGTTGTCGACATGATTGAACAAGCGATGCATGAAATATGCACAGAAGTGATTGTTCCAAGTGAGCCGACTCTTTTAAAAATGCGACATATTCAACATTTGTACACACCTGTTCAGGCGAAAATAAAGGAAGGAGTTTCGATTTTTTCGCTCGTTGAACGGCTCCATCCAACGCCAGCGCTTGGAGGATTCCCGAAACAAAAGGCGGTACAAACGATTCGGGACATTGAGCCGCTTGATCGTGGATGGTATGCTGCTCCGATTGGTTGGGTTCATGCGAACGGAAACGGAGAATTTGCTGTAGCCATTCGTTCCGCATTGCTTGAAGACAATGAGGCGCATTTGTTTGCCGGGTGTGGAATTGTTGCTCATTCTGATCCGCTTAGCGAATATGAGGAAACGAATGTAAAGTTTAAGCCGATGTTACTAGCGTTAGAGGGGGGACGACGATGAATGAAATGACCGCATATGTTGCCGCTTTTGTTGAGCAATTCGTTCATACGGGGATACAGCAAGTGGTGATTAGCCCAGGATCTCGTTCCACTCCTCTTGCGATGGTGATGGCTGAACATCCTCAGTTAAATATTCATGTCCATATTGATGAACGTTCTGCTGCTTTTTTTGCGTTAGGCATGGCGAAAGCTTCTGGAAAACCGGTTGCCCTTGTTTGTACATCAGGTACTGCGGTAGCGAATTATTATCCAGCTATCGTTGAAGCATATTATGCACGCGTTCCGCTCGTTGTCATTACAGCTGATCGACCTCATGAATTGCGCGATGTCGGAGCACCGCAAGCGATTGATCAACTGCATATGTACGGGTCATATGTGAAATGGTTTGTTGATATGGCACTTCCAGAAGGAAATGAGCAAATGCTTCGTTATGCAGAAATGGTAGCTGCTCGTGCGGTATGTGTTGCAACATCTGTTCCTGCAGGACCGGTTCATATTAACGTACCGTTACGTGAACCGCTTGTTCCAATGCTCAATGAGTCGCTATTTTCCACACCGTCCGCAACTCGCACGGTGTATAGAGGAAATAAACACCTTTCACAAGAAATGATCGATGAATTATATGAACAACTACGTCATGTCGAAAAAGGGGTCATTGTATGTGGAGATTTGCACGTGGAAGGGTTTGCTGATGCGGTGGTCGAGCTAGCGGAAGCGTTGCAATATCCTATTTTAGCTGATCCTCTCTCTTCATTGCGAACAGGTGTACATCGAAAGCAGCTCATTATTGAATCGTACGATGCGATGTTGAAATGCGAAACGTTTGCAGATGCGTTCATTCCTGATGTCGTTATTCGTTTCGGAGCGATGCCTGTATCGAAGTCGCTTTACCTTTGGCTGCAACGCCATAAACAAGTAAAACAAATAATTGTCGATGAAGCGGGGCAATGGCGCGACCCGACTTTATCACTTCACGTGCTTATTGAAGCGAACGAGGTGCAATTTTGTCATGAGTTAGCTCAGCGCGCTTCTACTACATCTCGTTCGTCACAATGGGTCAACCAATGGAAAAAAATGAATGAACGAGCGAAACAAATGTTGTTACAGGCAAAAGAAGAAGAAAATATGTTTGAAGGAAAAATATTCATTGAACTCGCTCAGTTATTACCAGATGAAGCGACTCTTTTCGTCGGAAACAGTATGCCTATTCGCGATGCGGATACGTTTTTTATGTCATCGCATAAGCGAATTCGTTTATTGGCGAATCGGGGGGCAAACGGTATTGATGGAGTTGTATCGAGCGCTCTTGGAGCGAGCTGTGTTGCACAACCACTTGTACTAGTCATTGGTGACTTGTCATTTTATCATGACTTAAATGGTTTACTTGCAGCTAAATTGCAACAGCTACATGCGACAATCATCGTTTTAAACAACAATGGGGGAGGTATTTTCTCCTTTTTGCCGCAGGCGAATGAGCCGAAACATTTTGAACGGTTATTCGGCACACCGACACATTTATCGTTTCATCATGTTGTAAACATGTATGATGGACATTATGAAAAAGTAGAGACGTGGGATCATTTTCGTCGTGCGGTGGTAGATGCGCTCGCACGCCCGACGTTAAATGTAATTGAAGTTTCTTCATCTCGTGAATATAATGTCGGAGTTCATCGGAAATTGTGGAAAGATGTTTCCCAGGAAATGTCCAACTTGTTGAACAAAGGGGAATGAACATGAAGTTTGTCGTTCGAGGGCAAACGTATTATGTAGAAATGCACGGAAAGGGACAGCCCATTTTGTTGTTGCACGGATTTACAGGTAGTTGTCAAACGTGGCATCCGCTTGTTTCGATGTGGGAACAACATATGCAATGCATAGCAATTGACATTCTCGGTCATGGACAAACGGATGCTCCTTCTTCTGTACAACGATATCATATCGACATGGTTGCCCAAGATGTTGCTATGCTTTTGGAACAATTAGGTATAAAAAAAGCCCATGTGTTAGGGTATTCGATGGGTGGTCGGCTTGCATTAACATTTGCAGTCCGCTATCCTCAGTATGTACAAACGTTAATATTAGAAAGTAGCTCTCCGGGGCTAAAGACGGAAGAAGAGCGCGTGAAGCGTCGGGAAGAAGATGAACGATTAGCGCAGTTTATTGAACAACATGGTGTCGCTTCGTTTGTTGATCGGTGGGAGAACATCCCATTGTTTTCTTCTTTAAAACGATTGTCCGAAGATGTACAACAGCGGTTAAGAGAAGAAAGATTACAGCATACAGCGATTGGATTAGCGAACAGTTTGCGTGGCATGGGGACAGGAGCGCAACCTTCTTGGTGGGAAGCGTTGCCTCAATTGATGTTCCCGACATTGTTGATTTGTGGTGAAGATGATGAAAAGTTTTGTCGAATTGCGTCAGAAATGGTACAATTATTACCAAACGGGACGCTCATCACCGTTCCGAATGCTGGGCACGTTGTGCATCTAGAGCAGCGTGAACGATTTTGTACACTTGTTCAACAATTTGTGTTAAGAGGAGGTTTATTGCATGGCGATTGAATGGGTAAAAGAAAGAGAATATGAAGATATTTTGTATGAAACGTATAATGGCATTGCAAAAATTACAATTAACCGTCCACAAGTACATAATGCGTTCCGGCCAAAAACCGTTATGGAGTTAATTGATGCGTTTGCGTATGCTCGTGACGATGCAAATATTGGAGTCATTATTTTAACAGGAGCAGGTGGCAAAGCGTTTTGCTCAGGTGGCGACCAAAAAGTGCGTGGGCATGGTGGATATGTAGGTGACGACCAAATTCCGCGTTTAAACGTATTAGACTTACAACGCTTAATTCGCGTCATTCCAAAACCAGTTATTGCGATGGTTGCAGGTTATGCGATCGGCGGTGGCCATGTGCTACATGTTGTTTGTGATTTAACTATCGCAGCAGACAACGCGATTTTCGGTCAAACAGGGCCGAAAGTTGGCAGCTTTGATGGAGGATATGGTGCTGGTTACTTAGCGCGTATTGTTGGACATAAAAAAGCTCGCGAAATTTGGTATTTATGTCGTCAATACAACGCTCAAGAAGCGTTAGAAATGGGATTAGTCAACAAAGTTGTTCCACTTGAACAATTAGAAGAAGAAACGGTGAAATGGGCGGAAGAAATTTTAGAAAAAAGTCCGACGGCTATTCGTTTCTTAAAAGCTGCGTTTAATGCAGATACAGATGGACTTGCAGGCATTCAACAACTTGCAGGGGATGCAACGCTCCTTTATTACACAACAGACGAAGCGAAAGAAGGACGCGATGCATTTAAAGAAAAACGGAAACCAGACTTTAAACAATTCCCGCGTTTTCCGTAAAATGAAGACAGCTTGATGTATGCACATCAAGCTGTTTTTTTGAAGGTGGTGTTAAGATGATTCCAAACTGGTTGCTTCAACGTGCATATTTAACGCCGAATCGTATAGCGATATATGATGAAACAGAAACTATTTCATTTGCTGAACTTCACGAACGGACGGCAAAAAGAGCAAGACAGTTTGCTTATCTCGGTGTAAAAAAAGGGGATGTTGTCGCTATCTTAATGAAAAATAGCGCACATATGGTTGAAGTCATTCACGCCCTTCATTATATTGGTGCGATTGTTTTATTACAAAATGTACGTCTATCTGTGGAAGAAGTAAAATGGCAATTAGAACATAGCGGGGCGCGATTTGTCATTTGTGATGAACCGTTTCGAGATGAACGAGCGATCGAATGGGCGGAGTTTGCCAAACTTCGTGAACGAGATGAAAAATGGCAAACGATGTACAATCTAGATGATGTCGCAACAATTATGTACACATCGGGAACGACAGGAAAGCCAAAAGGGGTTATGCAAACGTACGGAAATCATTGGTGGAGTGCAATCGGTTCTGCTCTGAATCTCGGATTACGTGAAGATGATTGTTGGCTTGCAGCTGTTCCATTTTTTCATGTTAGCGGCTTATCGATTTTAATGCGGAGCGTTATTTATGGGGTTGGTGTTTATATTATGTCGTCATTCGATGCGAAACGCATTAATGAGCTCATTTTTCAACAAAACATTACGATGATGTCCGCTGTAAGCACAATGGTGCAACAAATGATTCAAGAGTTAAAATATCCGTATCCTTCATCGTTTCGTTGTATGCTCGTTGGTGGTGGTCCTGTGCCACTTCCTTTGTTGCAATCATGTGCTGACTGGAATATACCGGTGTATCAAACGTACGGCATGACAGAAACCGCTTCGCAAGTAGCTACATTATCCCCAGATGCTCGCCATAAACACGGTTCAGCAGGAAAGCCGCTTTTCCATATGAACGTTCGTATTGAAAAAGAGGGGAAACCGCTGAATGCGAATGAAGTGGGAGAAATTGTTGTAAAAGGTCCGAGCGTCATGAAAGGGTATTGGAACAATGAGCAAGCAACAGCCGCTGTGTTAAAAGACGGTTGGTTATATACCGGAGATATCGGATATATGGATGACGAAGGGTTTTTATATGTGCTTGACCGACGTTCAGACTTAATTATTTCTGGTGGAGAGAACGTATACCCAGCTGAAATTGAATCGGTGCTTTTGCAACATGAGGCAGTAAAAGAAGCAGGTGTAGTCGGAGTTGCTGATGAAACATGGGGGCAAGTGCCATGTGCGTTTGTCGTATTGCATGATGTAACAGCAACAGAAGAGCAATTAAAGCAATTTTGTATGAATAAACTAGCGAAATATAAAGTGCCGAAGCGAATTTATATCGTTGATCATTTACCGCGCAATGCCGCAAACAAACTGATGCGCCATAAGTTGAAAAACTGGATCAATGAATAAGAGGAGGCAGCCGACGCCTCCTCTTATTGATATCCTTTTGCTGTTTCTTTCGTAATTTTTTCTTTAAACAATTTATAACTCCAAAGCTGATAGCCCACTACGATCGGCACCATGACGATGGCGACACCGAGCATAATTTTTAAGTTTAATTCACTTCCTGCGGCTTCAAAAAGCGTTGTACTATATTCATTATCGATGCGCGAAGGGAGCATGTTTGGGAACATGCCGATAAAGCCGGTGGCCATAAGCGTGAAAATGGTTAAGCAAATGTTTGTAAACGCAAGTCCAATTCGTTTTTGCCAGACGAACAATAGCATGAGCAATGCACATACGAAAGCTAGTGCGGGTACGATCCAAAGAATTGGTGCTTTCGTGAAATTATTGAATAGCGGCGTACGATTGCTTGTTGCAACGAAGAAAAGAGATAATACGACCGTTGCAACGACAGAAGCTGGACGAGCCACTTTATAAGCTCGTTCTGCTACATCTCCAACTGTTTTTAGCATGACCCATAGGGCACCAGAGACAGCAAATAAGCTAATAAATAATAAGCCGCCTAAAAGACCGTACGGATGAAGCAAGCTGAACAACGTTCCTTCATATCCAGATGGACCAATTTTTAAACCGTAAAACAAATTAGCAAAGGCAACACCAAACAGAAGCGCTAAAGCAAAACTACTAATAGTGAATGCCCATTTCCAGCTTTTTTGCCAAAGCGGTGCATCATCTTTATGCATAAACTCTAATCCGGCTGCGCGGAAAAAGAGCGCGAATAAAATGAGCATCATCGGCGTATATAAGAAGCTGAATAAATCTGCATAAACGGCTGGAAATGCGGCAAACGTTGCCCCTCCAGCTGTAATTAACCAGACTTCATTTCCGCCCCAAAACGGTCCAACCGCTTCTTGCAACTGATTTCGCTCTTGACGGTTTCTTGCTAAAAACGGAAACAACATGCCTGTGCCGAGCGTATATCCATCTAACACAAAGTATATCGTCCAAATGAGTCCCCATAAGCCGAACCAAATGATTGCAACTGTTTCATGAGACATGTTGAATTTCCCCACCTTTCGTAGCCGTGGATGTGTACGGTCCTTTTTTCGCATATTTCAACATTAAGTACACGTCTGCAATAAGTAAAATAGTATAAAACAAAACTAAGCTGACGAGTGAGAAAACAATTTGTGAAAGCGAAATAGGTGATACGGCTTCAGCTGTGCGCATTAATCCATATACTGTCCACGGTTGACGCCCGACTTCCGCAACGACCCAGCCGGCATTGATAGCGACATACGGGAGCAATACAGAATACATGACAAGTTTTAAGAAACGTCGTGATTCAACTAATTTATTTTTACGATATAAGTAAAATCCGTACCAAAATAGAGCGACAAAGTATAGACCGAGTGCTACCATTAAACGAAATGAATAAAAGACGATGTTGACATTCGGACGTTCATCTTTTGGAATTTGATCAAATCCAACGACTTTCCCATCAAACGAGTGCGTATAAAAGTAGCTTCCGAGCTTTGGAATCGTTAAAAATTCAACGATGTTACGCTCGTTTTCTGGGTCAGGAATTTGAATAATGTGAAATGGTAAACTTTCTTTTGTTTCCCACACGGCTTCGAGAGCTGCCCCTTTGGCAGGTTGCATTTTTGCCGCAAATGATGCGGATTTATGACCAATAAACGGCGTAGCTGTTGCCGCGATTAATCCTAAAATGAGCGCATATTTAAACGATTTTTCGAAAAACTCGACATGTTGTTTACGCAACAAATGCCAAGCACTAACCGCCATCACAAAAAATGCCCCAACGATATAACAGCTAACAACGGTATGAACGAACATATGCCATGCATATGGATTTGTTACAACTTCCCAAAAGTTTTGTAGTTCGATGCGGCCGTTTCTTTCAATATATCCGACCGGATTTTGCATAAAGCCGTTTGCTGTGATAATCCAAAGCGCTGAAATGTTTGTACCAAGCGCCACCATCCAGATAGAGAAGGCACGAAGTTTTGGTGAAATTTTATCCTTCCCAAATAGCCAAATGCCCATAAATGTTGACTCTAAAAAGAAAGCAACGAGCGCTTCAATGGCTAGCGGAGAGCCGAAAATATCCCCCATATATTTCGAATACTCCGACCAGTTTGTCCCGAATTGAAATTCCATTGTGATTCCTGTCACAACACCGAGGACAAAGTTAATGGCAAACAGTTTCCCCCAAAAGTCTGCCATTTGTCGATAAAGCGGATTTTTTGTTCGCACATGTTGTGTTTCCATCCATGCAATCAAAACAATAAGACCAATTGTTAACGGGACGAATAAAAAATGATAAAAAACCGTAATGGCAAATTGAAAACGGCTAAGTAAAAGTACGTCGCTCATATATCCCCCTCCGATATACTAAATATTTTTCATATGTATAAGAGTAACCTCCATACGTGAAGAAGAGATGAGAGAAATGTTGCAAAACTGTGGCGATAATTTTAAAAAAATGTGTCTATCCACGATTATTAACATGAAAAAAGAGAAAACCTCTTGCGATGAGCAAGAGGTCGTGCTGTTATTCGGTCGGTTGGAACGTTTTACAGTCTGTTTCTGTGGAGCTTGTTGCCGTTGCACCGGCATGGCTTACGACATAGATTGCGTCTGCACTACATCGATTGCCTTGTGACCAAAACTGGCAGTTTTGCACTTCACAAAGAACATCTTTTGCCATCATACTCCCCTCCTTTCTTTATACTGATGTTAGTGTAGACAAAACGTTGACAAGACATAACATGAAAAAATGAGCAAAAATAGCGAGAATTTTTATCAATAAATGTTGACATAGATAATCATTCTCAATTAGAATGAAATTGTGCAATATAAGACAAAAAGTTGGAGGGAGTTATATGTCATCGTTATTAGTTGTTGGTGCGGATCATTTAGGAAACATTACAGATAAATTAAAAAGCTCAGGATTTAAGGAAATTATTCATTTAGATGGTCGAAAAGTGAATATGGTGAAACGACAAATACCGGAGCACGTCGATATCGTATTTGTTATGACTGATTATATTAATCATAATTTAGCGAAAGTCATTAAACAAAAAGCAAAAGATCAGCATAAACCCATTTACTTTGTCAAACGTTCATGGAGTTCCATTCAATCTGTTATCGAGCAAATGGGGGAGCCAAAACGAGTGAACTAAGGAGGAGAGGACATTGTGGCAATCGTTTTTAAATGAAGTATTAGCTTACCATTACAGCATATCTCCACCTCATCGTTCATCGCTTACGTTGCTAAAAGGAATTGAACGGGCAACATCATCGTTTCCGATCGCTTCTTGTGACTCTCCCGTTACATACTATAAAATGATTGCAAAAATGACGGATTACTTGCTTCGCTTTGTTGCCAATGATCGGTCATTTGTTCACATATTAGACGAGCACGATGCGTTAATTACTGCATCATGTACGTCTGACACATGCGTTGTCCCATCATGTATGAACGTTTTTGTTGTTGACCGCATTCCTTCATTGCGTGCTATACAACAATTTGAAAATAAATTCGGCCAAACACCGAAAACGGTTCGAGTATATCATGTGATGAAAAATCGCTTATCTTATGTTACGCTGACAAGTGACACATATTGTACACGCTTGTTGTAAAAAAACCGGGTCAATCACCCGGTTTTTTTACAATTCGTCAAATCCATTAATATCCGTTGTTTTCGTGTATGAACGTGGACGAGCTTCGAAAAAGTCAGTTTTGCCTAAGTTCACATTTTCATCGCTAAAGGCGCGAATCCAAGGCATAGCGTTTTCATCCGCATCGTAACGGTCTTCTAAGCCAAGCATGCGCAGCCGTTTGTTTCCGAGATATTCGATATATTTCTCCATTTCAATTACATCAATGCCATCAATGTCGCGCAACACAAAGCGCGACCATTCTGTTTCATAACGAATCGCTTCATCGATGTAATCATATATCCATACTGAAAACGATCCGTCTTCGTCCAAATGAGGATTTTCCCATAATACAGCGCGTACGAGTTGGGAAATGAAGTAGCTATGGCATAGTTCGTCTTTATTAATATAGCTAATCATCGTTGATGTTTTCAGCATCTTTTGATTTCGCGCTAAGTTGTAAAAAAAGGCAAACCCGGAATAAAAATTAATTCCTTCTAAGACGAGCGAAGCGACAAGGGCACGGCAAAACGTTTCAACAGTTGGTCGTTCACGAAACGCTTCGTATACGCGAATGACGTGTTCGTTTCGCTTATAAATGTGCGGATTCGTGCGCGCCATTTCAAAGGCACGGTTTTGCTCGGATAGTTTCTCAATAGACGCAAGCACATACGAGTACGACTGATTATGGACGACTTCTTGTTGTTCGATAATCGAAAAAATCGCTTTGACGCTCGGATCGGTAATGTATTCTTTCATCGCTCCGATAAAGTTCGGTTGCACAGAGTCTAAAATCGAAAGCAACCCGATAATGTGTAAAAATGCATCGCGTTCCCGCTCACTTAAATGATGCCATTGTTTAATATCATCAGACATGTTAATTTCAAACGGCGTCCAAAAGTTGCCGAGCAACATTTTGTATAT
This sequence comes from Anoxybacillus ayderensis, assembly GCF_000833605.1. Classification (GTDB taxonomy): domain Bacteria; phylum Bacillota; class Bacilli; order Bacillales; family Anoxybacillaceae; genus Anoxybacillus; species Anoxybacillus ayderensis. The sequence goes on from NZ_JXTG01000004.1 coordinate 23,704, forward strand.
ATCATAAAAATGGCTATATTTAATATCGTTCCAGTTTAAAATGCCGCTTGCTTTTCCGTTAATAATGCTTGTTGCTTTATTTGGATGCGACGGCTCGAGCAATTTTACTTTCGTCAATAACAAAACGTTCAACCTCCTTGAGTAGTTGGTGGACGAAAACAGCCGGCAAATGTTGTTGATGGCCGCGCGGGGATTGTTCAATTTTTAACGTGCCGAGCACCGTCGTCACTTTTCGTAAATGGTACGCCATTTCATCGACAGCGCGGCAATAGTATGGCCACATTTGATCTCCTGTACCAAACAGCGCAACAGGAGGCAAAGAAAGGTTTCGCTCTTTAATAAGAAAACGAAGTAACCTTCTCATTTCATCCGGAAGTTGTCCATTTCCCCACGTATATGAACCGAATAAAAGAAGTTGTGCTTCATGAATGAGCGATTCGATCGCAAACATATGTTCAACATTGATCGTTTTCACTGCATGTCCGGATGAGCAAAAAGCTTCTTCTATTAACAGTGCGACTTCTTTTGTGTTCCCTGTTTTCGATGTATAACAAATAAGCACGTTCATTTTTTATCCCCCTACGATGAACAAACGTCGCATTCTTCAATCGTTACTGCGGTACTACGCACGTAATACGTCGATTTTAACCGCTCTTTCCATGCGGTGAGATGCAAGTCAAGCAAGTCTTTCGCTTTGATCGTGTTATATACATATAGATTAAAACTTAACGATTGATCGACATGTTTTTGTCTTGCTGCATTTTGACGAATGCTCATCTTTTGATCCACTTCATAGGCGTTATCGTAAAACCAAAACGTTTTTGCGTTTAAATCAGGGACGGTCACAGGAATTTTATAATTTTTCTTTTCTTCAAAGTATAAACGGTTAAAGACAGGGTCGCACGATGCCGTTCCGTTTGCTAAAACGGATGTGGAAGCGTTTGGTGCAGGCGCCATTAAATAGCCATTACGCATACCATATTGCATGACTTGCTTCTTCAATCCATCCCAGTCTAACTCATCATGGGAGGAATATCCACGAAGCCCAAAGTATTTTCCTGTGTGCCAATCGGAGCCTTCAAATGCTGGATATGCTCCTTTTTCTTTCGCAAGTTCCATGCTCGCTTTGATCGTGAGGTAAGCAATTTTCTCGAACAACCGATCAGCAAGTTGTACACTTTCTTCGCTGTTCCATTTGATCCCTTTTAACGCTAATAAATGATGCCAAGAAAATGCTCCTAAGCCGATGGCACGATATTTTTTATTTGTGATGACAGCTTGCAACACTTCAATTCGTTTTTCGTTTAAGTCGATAACGTTATCGAGCATGCGCACTTGAATCGGGATTAGCCGTTCTAACACATCATCTTGTACAGCGCGTGCTAAATGAATGCTCGATAAGTTGCAAACGACAAAGTCGCCCGGTTTTTTATGAACGATAATCTCTCCATCTTCTGTATATTCTTTTGTGACGATCGTTGGGCTCATGTTTTGCATAATTTCTGTACATAAATTGCTAGAATAAATCATGCCTGCGTGTTTATTCGGGTTCATGCGATTCGCTTCATCACGATAGAACATATAAGGCGTGCCCGTTTCTAACTGAGACTTTAATATTCGTTTCATAATTTCGATAGCAGGAACACGCTCTTTACTTAACGCTGGATGATTCACACACTCCTCATATTTTTCACGGAACGAACCAGCTCCGCGTTCTTCATCATAAAAGTCTTCCAATCCTAATGGGTTTCCATTTTTATCTTTCCATCCCATTACTTTTTTCACTTCATGTGGGTCAAATAAATACCAATCGCCACGCTTTTCGACTTGTTCCATAAATAAGTCAGGAATGCATACGCCGTAAAATAAATCATGAGCTTTTGTTCGTTCATCGCCGTTGTTTAGCTTCGCGTCTAAAAACGAGAAAATGTCTTTATGCCAAACGTCTAAATATACCGCGATGCTTCCTTGTCGCGTACCGAGTTGGTCAACCGATACAGCGGTATTGTTTAATTGGCGCATCCAAGGAATGACGCCAGAGGAGACGCCTTTAAATCCTTTAATATCGGAATTGCGCGCACGAATTTTTCCTAAATATACGCCAATTCCTCCCCCGCCTTTTGATAGACGAGCGACATCTGTATTCGACTCATAAATGCCAATTAAACTATCGTCTACTGTATCAATAAAACAACTCGACAATTGACCATATGACTTCCCAGCGTTTGCGTAAGTTGGCGTAGCGACGGTCATATATTGATTAGATAACGCCCAATACGCTTCTTTCGCTAGTGCCATTCGTTTTGTCGGATGTTCATATGCCATTAATGTTAAAGCAATCGTTAAAAAGCGCTCTTGCGGCAGTTCGTAAATTTCGCCGCTATACCCTTTCGCTAAATAGCGGTCAACGAGCGTTTTTAACCCGATGTATGTAAATAGCTCGTCTTTTTTCACATCAATCCATGTGCCCGCTTCTTGGAGCTCTTTTTTCGTATATCGTTCCAGTAAAAACGAGTCGTAAATGCCGAGATCGACAAGCATTGTTTGCAATTCATAAAAGTAGCGATATGTGTCGGATACATCATAGCCGCGATTTTTAGCTGCTTCGTCGTATAGCTGTTGCAAATAAAGACGAGCTGCAACAAACGTCCAATCCGGCTGTTCTACTGTGATTTCATCAAGCGCATTTAAAATGAGTTTATTCATCATATCGTTGTATCGCTGCGTATGGGCAAGTGCTCGGACAGTACGTTCGATGTATCGCTCGCTCGCTAAGTGCGGAAAGTCTTTGAAAATAGGAAACAATAATGTGCGGATTGTTTCTTCATTTACTTCTGTTTGTTGTTTTATGTACACCATATAACATCCCTTCCCCTAAAAAAATAAAAACATCCGCTCTCGTTGAGCGGATGAAACGATGGAAAAAGGCATGCTTTCACCATCGTTTCATCTTCTCAATCCCCGAAGAATATGAAACGATACAAGGAAGGCAGGTCTCCTGACTCGCGCTTCTTCCTACTTTGGATTCCTTCCCATATATGCGCCTGAAAAGCTGACATATACAGTGGTGTTGTTTCCATTTCGTCTGCGCACACAGTTGCGGGGACAGCTCTGGATTCGCACCAGATTCCCTATTAAGTCCGTTCGGACACCTTCACTTGTCGGTTTCAATATATAGTTGTTGTTTTGTTTATTCATCACAATATGTTGTATAAAAAAGGTTTACGTTTAAAACTATAACGAAAAATTTCAACATTTGCAATCATTATTTTTCATCATTTGCTAAATAGCGCCGGTCTTTCATAAACAGCCGCCAAAAATAAATGAAACCTGGAAATAAAATTGCAAAGCCAACGATATACGTCACAAAAAGAGCACGAAACGTATTCGGATGCGTAAATCCGGATTCGATTGTCACATTCGGATAAATCATATACGGTAAATGAGCTTTTCCGTATGCGTAACTTGCACAAAAATATTGCAAGACGATGGCTACAACCGCAAGGCGTGGCATTCCGCGTCCGTTTTTCTTTTTCCATGATGGGAGAAAAAGCGCCCCACCAGCTAAAAGAAATAACATGACAGAAGCGGCAAGCCACGGCCAACGTGCAATCATTCCGTCATATAGCCAACGCGCTTCATTTCGCATCGTGACCATAATGAGAATAGAGGAGAGCAAAGCGAACGGACCGATGATGAGCGCATCGCGGCGATAAATCGTATACGCTTCCATTTCATTTGCTTCGTTTGAGTAGTCTGCTAATAAAAGCGACGAAAGAAAGAGTGTACTTGTAATCGCGAAGGCGATAAATGCATATTCATGTGGGCTTGTAAATAGGCGATCGAGCCGAAGACGACTGACACCATTCATTGTTTCAACAAAAGACCCGTGTGTAATTGGTAACACGCTAATTAAAAACGCTGGAATAAGCAAACCGCTTATGCCAGAAATGTAAACGAGCACTTTTTCATATTTAGGAGCAACGTGCGAAAAGACGAGGAACGCACTACGTACAGTAAGCAAAAGTAAAATAATGCTTCCCGGGATAAGTAAAATGGTTCCAAGCATAAACGTTGCTCCAGGAAAAAAGCTGACGAGCGCCACGACGATGGCAACGATAAAGACGTTCGTCACTTCCCATGTCGGCGACAAATATCGGTTTGCGATTTTCGTTGCTTTCGTTTGTGGACGATTGATATATACCATTGACCAAAACCCTGCTCCAAAGTCCATTGTCGCCATGACCGCGTAAATAAAAATAAATCCCCATAAAATTGAAATGGCAATTAATTCATCTGTCATCATCTTGCTCCTTTCTACATGTGCGTAGATAAGTGTTGTTCAATCGGATGGCGGCGGAAATACGAGCGCAAGACGAGCACGACCGCGATGAGTAAAAATACGTAAATGGACGTAAACAGAAGAAAAAGCGTTCCTAAATTTGTTGATTGTGTTACAGCTTCTGCCGTTGTCATCATGCGATAAATGACCCAAGGCTGTCTCCCTGTGCAAGCAAAAATCCAGCCAAATTCAATGCCGAGAAGAGCGAGCGGTCCAGCAGTAACAACTGTCCACATAAACCAGTTCGGAAATATGTGTTGTTTTCTTATGCGATGCCAAACGAATCCGACAATCGAAAGAAGGAGAAGAAACATGCCAATTCCGACCATTGCATTAAAAAGTGTATGGACAAACAACGGTGGCCACCATTCTTCTGGAAAATCATTTAACCCGACAACGACGGTATCGAAACGATTGCCTGCTAAAAAGCTAAGCAACCATGGAATTTCAATTCCCCATTTGACTGTTTGTGTTTCGCGATCTGTAAAACCGCCGATGACGAGCGGGGCGTGCGACTGTGTTTCAAACAATCCTTCAGCAGCAGCTAATTTTTCTGGTTGATATTCATGAAGAAGTTGAGCCGATTCGTGCCCGTTTATGGCTGTTAGTAAAGAAAATACGCCGCCAACTGTTAAACCGAGCATGAGCGCTTTTTTATGAAAAAGTTGGATGCGTTCATGGTGTCTATTTTTCAACATGTGATATGCTGCGATTGAAGCGATCGTAAACGCACCTGTCATATACGCTGACAAAACGACGTGTGTTGCTGTGACGGCAAAGCTTGGATTAAAAAATGCTTCCCACGGATTAACGTCAACAATTTGCCCATTTTCGATACGAAAGCCTGTCGGTGTTCCTTCAAAAGCGTGAACGTTCGTAATTAAAATGGCAGAAGCGGCTGCTCCGATGGCAACAAGCGTCAAGCTGATGATGCGCATCGTTGGGGAAATGCGGTCAGCTGCGTATACGTAAATAGATAAAAATAACGCTTCGACGAAAAACGCATAAATCTCGATTTGAAACGGCAGCGCCATCACTTTACCGACCACTTCCATAAAGCCTGGCCATAAAAGTGAAAGTTGTACTCCTGCGATAGTACCAGACGGAATCGCTACGCCAAGCAAAATAGCGAGCGCTTTTGTCCAACGATTTGCCATAAGGGCATAGTCATTGTCTTTCGTTTTTTGATATAGTAGCTCGGCCAATAAAATCATAAGCGGGATACCGACCCCAAGCGTCGCAAAAATAATATGAAACGCCATCGTTGTGCCAAATAACGTTCTTGCTGTTAATACGTGATCCATACCGAAATGTTCATCCCTTTCCATACATTGTCGTTTCATAGTTTGATTTGAAAAGGGAAAAAATATGCAAAAAAATAAGCGACCGTAACGATCGCTTATTGTAATGCTTTTTTTAATGCGGATATATTGTCATTCATGATCGCAAAGTAATCTTTGTTGTTTGCGATATCATCGTTTGTGCGCGCCTCTAAGTTGTGAAGGATGAGTACATCCGCTCCAATTTCATTTTTTACGACTTCAGCAATTTTTGATGTAACATTTTGTTCAAAAAAGATATACTGTATGTCGTGCTCTTTTGCTTTTTTAATGATAGAAGTAAGCTGTTTTTGTGACGGCTCATTTGTCGGTGATAGTCCAGTCACGCTTATTTGTTTTAAGCCGTATCGTTTCTCCCAATAGCCATATGCGGCATGAGCAACAAGAATATCTTTTCTTTTCGCCTCTTTCATCAATTGTTGAAATTGTTGATCGAGTTGTTCAAGCTGCTGTTTTAACGAAGTGAAGTTTTGTTCAAAATCGTCTTTCGCTTCAGGTTTAAGTTCTGTTAACGTTTGTTTAATCGTTTCGGCCATTTGAATGGAATAAATCGGATCTAACCAGACGTGTGGATCGATATCTCCGTGAACATGTTCATCTTCATGGGCATGTTCATCTTCATGGGCATGTTCATCTTCATGGGCATGTTCATCTTCATGGGCATGTTCATCTTCATGGGCATGTTCATCTTCATGGGCATGTTCATCTTCATGGGCATGTTCGTCTTCATGATTATGATTGGATGGAAGCAATTGTATGTTTTCCGTTGCTTGTACGAACTTCACACGCTCATTTTCTAGCGTTTTGCTCATACGATCGACAAATCCTTCCATTCCTTGACCGATGTAAATGAGAGCGTGCGCATCAGCAATTTGTTGCATCGTTTTTGCTGTTGGCTCATATGTGTGTGCATCGACGCCAGGAGGGTATACACTTTCGACACGAACGTGCTCGCCACCAATTTTTTCGGTAAAGTCTTGAAGTGGGTACACCGTTGTATAAATGATAAGTTGATCGTCTGTTTCTTTGCTAGTTGATGGAGTTGCATTGTCCTTTTGATTGCAACCAAATAATGTGAGTGTGCTTGCGAGTATAATAGTTAACATTGCACGTAATTTCATATTTTTTCCTCCTCTCAAAAAAGAAGGATGTTTATGAAAACATCCTTTTTCTCCTAGCTTATTATATCGTAATCGTTACGATTTGAAAATTATAATGCACTTGTAAATGGTGGAAGCGGATCAACAAAAGTAGACCAATCTTGTTTCATTTCTTCGTCTGTTAATAAACATGCATCAAGAGAAGAAGCAATCGTTTGTTCATCCATATCAATGCCGATCAATACGAGCTCTGTCATGCGATCGCCGTACGTATCGTCCCATTTTGCACGCAACTCTGGTTCTTCTTGCAAAATTTGTTCCCGTTCATGTGGAGGATATGTTGCAATCCATTCCCCAGCCCCTTGAATCATAATGGACGGTCCAGCTTGTGAAAGAAGTCCGCACATATTGTTGCGGGAAGCGAGCCAGAAAAAGCCTTTGGCGCGAACGATTTCAACTGGCCATTGTTCGAGCCAATGCATAAGCCGTTCTGGATGAAATGGGCGACGGCGGCGATATACGAAAGAAGAAATGCCGTATTCCTCTGTTTCTGGTGTATGCTCTTCATTTAGTTCTTTGATCCATCCGGCCGATTGGCTTGCTTTTTCGAAGTCAAATAAACGAGTGTTTAAAATGTCATGAAGCGCCACTTTTCCGTATGTTGTTCGAATGATTTTTGCTTCTGGGTTTAATTTACGAAGGAGCGCTTCTAATTCGTCTGCATCTTCTTCAGAAATGCAGTCGATTTTATTTAAAATAAGTACATTTGCAAATTCAATTTGATCAATTAGTAAATCGACAACTTCACGCGTATCTGTTTCGTCGACCGCCTGTTTGCGATCTAATAACGTTTCATCGGAGGCAAAATCATGCCAAAAACGATTGGCATCGACGACGGTAACCATCGTATCTAATCGACATGTTGACGTTAAATCAATGCCAAACTCCTCATCGATGTACGTAAACGTTTGAGCGACAGGAATCGGTTCGCTAATACCGGATGATTCGATGACGATGTAATCAATGTCTCCAGCGTTAACAAGTTTTTCGACTTCTTTCATTAAATCTTCCCGTAACGTACAGCAAATACAGCCGTTTTGAATTTGCACAAGCTTTTCTTCTGTACGTGAAAACCCGCCTTGTTTAATGAGCTCAGCGTCGATATTCACCTCGCTCATGTCGTTGACGATAACAGCAATTTTTAACCCTTCACGATTGTTTAAAATATGATTAAGCAACGTCGTTTTTCCAGAACCTAAATATCCGCTTAATACGGTTACAGGCACTTTCATACATGTTTCTCCTTCCTTAAAACGTAATTATTACGATTTACAACGTCTATCATATCGAAAAAAAAGAGAAAGAACAACTATTTTTGCTCTTTCTCTGGGACAGGATCAAATCCACCAGGATGAAGAGGATGGCATTTTAAAATACGTTTAATCGTTAAATAGCCCCCTTTCAGTGCACCGAAACGGCGAATGGCTTCTAATCCGTAATGTGAACAAGTCGGATAAAAGCGGCATGTCGGCGGTTTTAAAGGGGAAATAAACCGTTGGTAAAAACGAATAAGTAAAATGAGCATATGTTTCATATCATACACCTATCCCTATTTTTGCTTATTTTAACATAGTTGAATGAAGTCATTCCAACAAAAAAAGATGAAAAAAGTCGGACTTTTGTGTATGATAAAAACGTAACAATTGAAAAAGAGGTGAGAGGTATGCCTTCAGTAGAAAGTTTTGAGCTTGATCATTGTGCGGTCAAAGCACCGTACGTTCGCCATTGCGGCGTTCATAAAGTTGGCAGCGACGGTGTTGTGAATAAATTTGATATTCGTTTTTGTCAGCCTAACAAAGAAGCAATGCAGCCTGCAGCGATTCATACGCTCGAGCATTTGCTAGCGGTGCACATTCGTAAGCACGCCGAAAAATACGACCATTTTGATATTATTGATATTTCGCCAATGGGATGTCAAACAGGCTATTATTTAGTCGTTAGCGGCACGCCAACCGTTGAAGAAATTATTGACTTGCTAGAGGCAACGATGAATGAGGCGCTAACCGTCACAGAAGTGCCAGCTGCAACAGAAAAAGAGTGTGGTCAAGCGAAGTTGCATGATTTAGAAGGAGCAAAGCGACTCATGCGCTACTGGCTATCGCAACCAAAAGAAGAATTGAAAAAAGTGTTTGGCTAAAAAACAAAGGTTCAGGCGTCACATGTCTGAACCTTTGTTTTTTTCAGTTGGCTCATCGATAGTATGTTTGTATTTGTATGCTTTTGAAATCGTTAAAACGCTTAAGATGAGCACGACAAATACGATGATGATGGAAATGATAAAAGTGAGCAACATGTGCAACCCTCCATATTCTATATTAATGTAAAAGCGTATTATTTTCCAAAACTTTTTTTGTTTGCTACAATGGAGAAGGGGAAAGTTTATACTTGAGGAGGGAATGAATGTGAAGGAAAAATTAATTGACATTGTAAACAAACAAATTGCGAATTGGAACGTATTATATGTGAAACTGCACAACTACCATTGGTATGTGAAAGGTCCACAATTTTTTACGTTGCATACAAAATTTGAAGAGCTGTACAATGAAGCTGCGCTACATATTGATGAATTAGCGGAGCGTTTATTGGCGCTAGGTGGAAAGCCGTTAGCGACGATGAAAGAGTATTTAGCGGTAGCGTCTGTACATGAAGCAAAAGGAAATGAAACAGCCGAGGAAATGGTGGCAGAAATCGTTCGTGATTTTGAAACGATGATTCATGAGCTCAAAGACGGCATGGATTATGCTGGAGAAATTAATGATGAAACGACAGGTGATATGCTTTTAGGCATTCATCAAAGTTTAGAAAAACACGTGTGGATGTTAAAATCGTTTCTTGGATAAGGTGGGATTTCCCACTTTTTTCTTAATTCCATCACTTTGAAGGTAATAGGGGATTGTTCTATGCTTTTTTGCATGAAAACAAATGGATCGACTCACACTAACCGTAATAAATGGAAAAGGGGTGGGGCGATGAAAAAAACGTATTATGTGTCGGTGGCACGCGGTGAAATTTCGCAGGTAAAAACTGCTTCGCCGTGGGAATTTCGAATTGAAGCGACTGATGAAGAAATTATTCAATTGCGAGAGTATTTTGATGAAATGTATTCATCCGATTGGCAATCGTTTTGGCGCGCACATGTGCCATATGTGCAATATCATTATGACCGTCCGAATGATGGGTACGATCATGCGATAAAAAAAGTGTACGAACTCATTTATGAGCTTGGAGATGAAGAAGCGAGACAACAAATTGAAACGATGGGAGTCATACAGTCATAAAAGCTGTCTGCCATTTGATTGTGTGGTACAATGAAGAAAACATGCAGTTGAGGGTAGACGGCGATGATTGTATTTCAAGATGACTACGGATACGACGTTCGACTTTCTTTTTCTGACCATCCTTTTTCACGACATCCGAAACATGTTCTTGTTATTTGTCGGTACAACGGTCGTTGGTTATTGACCAATCACGCTGTACGAGGCTGGGAATTCCCGGGGGGTAAAGTAGAAGAGGGAGAGACGGCGGAACAGGCAGCGATTCGTGAAGTAAGGGAAGAAACAGGAGGAATTGTTCAAAAGATCATGTACATCGGGCAGTATGAAGTCAAACGTCCGAATGAAACGATTGTAAAAAATATTTATTTTGCTCATGTTGAGTCTTTGGAACAAAGGGAGTCGTATTTTGAAACAAATGGTCCTGTTCTCATTGAGCATATGCCAGATGACATAGCGAAAGATGAACGATTTAGTTTTATTATGAAAGATGGCGTATGGTCATATACGAAACGACAGTTAGAGCGGCGGGGAATGGTTTAAAGCCCCACCGCCTTTTCTTTGCATGTGGGGCTATGCACGTTTGATTAGCTTTTTTTCAAACCAACTGACAAGTTGATACATGATGCTTGAAAGTAATGCAATCATAAGCAAACTTAATAAAACGAGCGTAAAGTTAAACACTTGGAATCCGTAAATAATCATATAACCGAGCCCTTGCTTCGAAACGAGAAATTCCCCGACAATGACACCGACCCAAGATAGACCGACGTTCACTTTTAACGTTGAAATCATTGTCGGAAAGGAAGCGGGTAAAATGGCTTCTGTAAACCATTGTCGTTTCGTTGCACCGAATGTTTGAAGCACTTTCATATAGTTTGCATCTACTTCTTTAAACGATGTGTAAACGACAATCGTTGTAATAATGATGGAAATGATTGCTCCCATCGCGACGATCGATGTCATATTCGGCCCGAGCGCCACAATGAGAATCGGTCCAAGCGCCACCTTTGGCATCGCATTTAAAATCACTAAATATGGATCAACAATTTTGGATACGCGTGGAAACCACCAAAGTAGCGCAGCGAAACAAATGCCCGCGATCGTACCAACAATAAAACCGAGTACGGTTTCTGTTAATGTGATAGTTGTATGTGAAAGCAATGTGTGATCGCGCACTTTCGTGATAAATAAATGCCAAATGGAAGACGGTGAGCTAAATAAAAGAGGATCAATCCAATGAAAACGGCTTGCGATTTCCCATAGGCTAAAGAAGGCAATGACAATGATCGTTTGGAAAAAACGAACGATTCGTTTTTCGCGTTTTTCATATGCTATATGTTGATCGTATATACGTTGCAACCATTCATGTTTGTTCAATGCTCTCTAACTCCTTCCAAATCATTTGAAAAATCGGTGAAAAATCTGGATGTTGGCGAGCTTGAAACGGTGTACACGCTTTTAATGAATCGGGGACGGAAACAATTCGTTTAATTTTTCCTGGTCTTGCGGTAAATAAAACGATGCGGTCGCTCATCGCAATTGCTTCACCGATGTCGTGCGTGACGAGAAGCGCTGTTTTCCGATATTGTTTTAACGTCTCCCATACGAGATCCTCTAGTTTAAGTTTTGTTTGGTAATCAAGTGCTGAAAACGGTTCATCCAACAATAAAATTTTCGGGTCAGTTGCCAAGGTGCGAACGAGTGCAGCGCGCTGACGCATCCCTCCTGACAATTCGTAAGGATAGCGGTCATCGACGTCGCGTAGACCAATTTGATGTAAAAGGGCGAGCGTTTGTTTTCTCGTTTTCTCGCTATATTTGCCTGTCAGTTTTAATCCGAGTGTGACGTTTTGTTCAATTGTTTTCCACGGAAACAAATAATCGTGTTGTAGCATATACCCAATCGTTTGACGCATCGATTTTGCTTCTTTTCCTTCGATAAGCACACGTCCTTTCGTCGGCTCGATTAGTCCAGCGATAATGGAAAGAAGCGTCGTTTTTCCACAACCGCTTGGGCCGAGAAAGGAGAGAAATTCTCCCCTCTCGACAGTTAGCGACAGATGATCAAGCGCCAAGACAGCCGATTGGTTTGTGACGTAGGCATGCATCACTTGATCAATCGTTAAAATGGGCATGGGGTTCACCTCTTTTGTGCGTTTTCGGCAAACGATGTATTCACTAAAATCGAGTGATCAATGTACGATGGCAACTCATTTGCTTCTTTCATGATGTTTTGGAGATGGTTCCATTCTTCTTCATCTAAAATAGGGTCTGTTGCATAGGAGCCTTGTTTTTTATAGCGATCGACGACTTTTTCAATAAGAGCGATATCTGTATTTTCAAAGTACGGTTGAATGACTGTTGCGATTTCTTTGGCCTCGTGTGTTTGCACCCATTGTTGGGCTTTATAAAGAGCGCGTGTAAATTTTTCAATGACATCTTTATTTTTCTCAATAAAACTTTGTTTTGCCATGAACGTTGTGTATGGGAGATGGCCGGATTCCGTTCCAAAGGAAGCAACAATATACCCTTTTCCTTCTTGTTCAAAAATGCTAGCAGTCGGTTCAAATAGTTGGACGAAATCGCCTGTTCCGCTCGCAAATGCATTGGCGATATTAGCAAATTCAATGTTTTGAATGAGGTTTAAGTCTTTATGTGGATCAATTTCATGTTGTTTTAAAACGTACTCTCCGACCATTTGCGGCATGCCGCCTTTTCTTTGACCTAAAAATGTACTTCCTTTCAGTTGATCCCACGTGAAGTTAGCGATCGGTTCGCGCGAAACTAAAAATGTGCCGTCCGTTTGTGTCAATTGCGCAAAGTTGATAACGGGATCAATGGCTCCTTGACTATACACATAAATAGACGTTTCCGAACCGACGAGTGCAATATCTGCTCCGTTCGATAAAAGCGTCGTCATCGTTTTATCGCCGCCCCACGTCGTATTTAGTTCAATATGAAGCCCTTCTTCAGCAAAAAAGCCTTTTTCAATTGCGACGTATTGAGGCGCGTAAAAAATAGAACGAGTCACTTCCGCAACGCGCAACGTTTTTACATCATGGGATGAGCATGCCGAAAGTAAAAACATAAAAGCAACAAGCAAAAATACCCATTTTCGCATTGTTTTCCCCTCTTTCGTTTCGTTTGCTTTATCGTATGCGCCTAATAAAAATGTGTGAATGACCTAAAAAGAAAACCGCCGAGCACATCGCTCGACGGTCCATATCAACAAAGTCGACAAGCTGAAAACCTCTTCTGCATGCGTAGCTGAAGATACTTTTGCGTTCATCGTTTGAAATCAAAATCGTTTCGAACGTTGATTCCTAGACGTTCTTTAATCGCAAATTGCAACAATTGTGAAAAATTGATTCCCTCTGCTTCTGCGGCATCGTTTAGCCATTTTGGAATCGTTAATGTTTTCTTAATAGCTTTGTTGGCCATTTCTTCGCGAATGTAGTCGGTTCTTGCTTCGATGACAGAAACGAAAGCCCCTTTTGGCAATTCAATATCTTTCGGATTGGAGGGAGAAGGGATGAATTCGTTATCTTCTTCCATTCCATATAGATAACCTTCCAAAGCGTCCTTTGCCATGCGAAAAGCTTCTTCAAGCGTTTCACCTTCTGTGATGCATCCTGGAAGGTCAGGAAAAGTAACAGTATACCCTTCACTTCCGTCAGTACCAGGGTCGAAAATCGCTGGAAAATAATATTTAGCCAATACAAAAAACCTCCTTTCACAGGAGGGCTATTTCAGCCCTGCCTGCTTTAGTATTGGGTGTAATGTCCCGGGTTTTAAATCTTTGCGCGGATGGGGAACGGTTACCGTTCCTTTTTTCGTTGGGTGTTTGAAATGGTGATGGCTACCGACTATTCTATGTAAGTACCATCCGTCTTTTTCCAGTAATTTAATCAGTTCTTTCGATGAAATGTTTATTCCCCCTTCCCACATTTTTATTATAACACGTATAAAAAATACGTGTTAAGTGATTTTTGCTTTATTTTTTGCTGTGTAAATGCCACTAATATATAGAAGTGCTCCTTTTTGAGTATCTAGTCAAACACGTCAGTTGATGAATGGATTGGTGGATTCTATTTCGTATGATAAGTGGTATAATAAAAATGTATTGAAACCAAAGATTGAGGCTCAACGTAAAGAAAGAGAGAAAGGACAAGCGCTAGAAGAGCAGATACGGGCTGATATTCGTAATGGTGTTTATAAGTTGGAGCACAGTCGAAACCATTATGACAAGCATAATCCATCTCATAAACGCTATCTTGACTATGTTGAGCGTAATGCAGCAAAAGGTCTTCACCCGCCAAGCTATTTAACGATTTCTTACGAGGAAGCCAATGAATTAGTGAAGAAATATGCTGGTACTAGCATACTTCAATTCAGCGGCAAAGGAAAATGGATAAATAAAGAACTCATAAAAGGTGATAAATATATCGGGGTATATGTGGATCAAACAATGGGAGAAGAAGTAAAAACAAAAGACTTTAAAATACATTATAGTAAGACAGGAACTCATATTGTTCCAACTTTAATAAAAGAAAGGGGGATGAAGCATTGGGATTATGGGAATATGTAGGGAAGAAAATAAGGGTTACTCTCAAAGATGGTGAAATATTAGAGGGGATTGTCCAAGATTACACCGACCAGGAAGATACTGATGATGATTATGACAGCCTCGACATGTTTGTTGAGGGGAAATATATCGGTGTCGGTGAACCAGAAATTAAGTCAATCGAAATCATAGAATAAGCACCTAACCAGTTAAAAAAGGTTACGTGCTTTTTTATTTATCCTCGTCTTTTTACTATTTGTAGACGTTAAAGAACAAAAGGGTTCGTGGCCGTAACCACGTTAAAAAACGTAACCAAAGGAGGAATACCATGAAACGCGAATTTCTCGAAAGTTTGGGTCTTGAAAAAGACGTTATTGACAAAATTATGGATTTAAATGGAAATTCGGTGGAGGCACAAAAAGCGAAAGTGGATGACTTCGAAGTAAGATACGATGAGTGTCATGGAAGCTAGGAAGGCACTTGCACGTCAAATTGGTGAAGTCGTTGTTCCAGAGGTGGATATTTATCGTTTTGCGGTCATTTGCACAAACGCAGGCACAACAGCGACAGCATCAATTACAAAGAATAACTCCTGTGAAGCGCTCTAGGATTACAGATTTGAAAGTTCCGTTAGTTGGGCGTATAGCTTATTTTGATCATTCTTTTCATCAAATCGTCTGATATCGCACAAGATGCCCTGATGAAAGGGCGAGTTTAAATGGATAGGATTCCGTTGATTATTGTTCCATCTTCGTATTTATCGGCAAACGCCGAATTTTTCATCACACACAAGAAAAAGTTCACGAGAGAAGTGAACTTTTTCTTGACAACATACTTTTTCAACATCTTGAACCGCCGAGCATATCGCTCGACGGTTTAATTAATCGAATGTAAAGCAATTAATTCGTATGTAACGATCGTTGTTCCGTTCTCAAGGACAAGTTTTTTAACGACAGCTTGTCCGGTTGCTTCTCCGTGTTTTGTTCGTCTTACTTCTAACGGCACATCAAGTGGATATAAGCGATAGCCTTCTTTTTGCAACAAAAATAAGTTGTGTTCAATTCGTTTTTCTTTTCCGTTTGTGACGATCATCGTTTGTATTTCTAACGGCATGCCCATCTGTTTCACCCCAAACTTTCTCGGTATGTTCACTTTCATTGAAACACATTTATCGTTGTTATACAACTGTATTCAAGAGATTTATACTACATAATATAAATAAATAATATGATCAGGTAATAAATGTTGTTGACAGGACAAGAATATAAGTGATACGATGACAGTAAGCTTTAGAGGGAGATGTTTGAATATTCATTTCTTTTTGAAGCGAAGTTTTTACGTATGAGGGGAGTTTTTTGTTACATGAAACAATTTCATTCATTCGGGTGGTACGCGGCTCGCATTGCCCCGTATTTGCCTGAGGAAGCGTTCCGTCCTGTTCCGTCTCGTCTGTTTGGTGGCCTTGCTTACATGCTCGTTTTAGTTAGTAGCATTGTAACGATTTCTTTATTTGATCTCCATTGGTTATGGAACGGATTGCTTTCAGTTGTTATTGGATTTTGTTTTGCTGGATTAGGGTTTTTAGGGCATGAAATTTTGCATGGGACGGTAGTCAAACGGGCATGGCTTCGTGATTTGTTAGGTGGCATTGCGTTTTTACCGCTTTGCACAGGTCCGAAGCTATGGCGAAAGTGGCATAACGCGACACATCATGTGCATACGCAACATGAGGAGCTCGATCCTGACGCGTGGCCAACGATAAAACGTTTAGCTCAAAGTCGTTTCCTCCGTTGGATTTATCGCATTCCGTTTCCGATTCGTGCGGCTTTTTCGTTTTTGTCTTTAGCAGGGATGTTTACCGTTCATTCGCTTCATATGCTTCTTCATTTTTGGAAGGAGTTTGAAAAAGGAAGTCGTCGCGCAGTATTTTGGCAGTTTGTATTGCCATGGTCGGTATGGATTGGGTTATTGCTGATGATCGGAGTGGAAAAATGGCTCTTTGCGTTCGTTATTCCGTTGCTCATTGGAAATGCAATCGTTATGGGATATATTTCGACGAACCATCGTTTAAATCCGCTCGTTCCAGTTAACGATCCACTAGCTAATAGCTTAACGGTCATTGTTCCAAAGTGGGTGGATGTGTTGCATTTTAACTTTTCACACCATACAGAACATCATTTATTCCCAGCAATGAGTTCAAAATATTACCCGCTAGTCAAACAATATATTAAACAACTATGGCCGGAACGGTATCATGAAATGCCGATGACAAAAGCGTTAATTGCGCTATGGAAAACGCCACGGCTTTATTATGAACAAACAGAACTCATCGAGCCTCGCGAAGGATATGTATACGGAACGCTCGGAAATGGATTAAACATAGATGATCTTTCGTACAAAACGAAAGAAAATGTTGTAGTCAAACAAAAAATGGTGAAGCAAAAATAAAGCGTGGCCAATGAGCCGCGCTTTATTTTTTCCCTTGCAACATAAGGGGAAGTTCTAAATGATGTTCGTGTAAAAACGGTTCGTTCGTTAATACAGCTTCTGTTGGACCGTCATATGCGATCGTTCCGTTTGCGAGTACAATTGTTCGCTCGCAACATTCAAGCACAAAGTCGAGATCGTGCGTTGTTATGATTTTTGTATGTGATAACGATTGAACGAGATGAATGAGCGTTCGTCTTGCTCTCGGATCTAACGCTGCCGTCGGCTCGTCCATCAGCAATATTTTCGGTTCCATCGCAAGCACAGTTGCTAAAGTAACGAGCCGCTTTTCTCCTTCTGATAAACGATAAGGTGGGCGGTCTTTGACATGAATCGCACCGACAAGCGTTAAAGCGTTTATTACTCGTTGGCTTACTTCATTTTCATTCATCCCGTCATTTCGAAGCGCAAACGCGACGTCATCGTAAACGGTTGGCATAAATAATTGATCATCGGCTTGTTGAAATGTAAAGCCAACGATGCGACGAATGTGTCGTAACGTTTGTTTCGACATGTGCATATTATCGATGACGATATGTCCCTTTTGTGGCATATATAAACCGACGAGCAGTTTTAATAACGTTGATTTTCCTGCACCGTTTGCTCCAATGATGCCGATGCATTCTCCTTGTTGAACAGAAAAAGAAATATTACGAATGGCTTCATGACCATCTGGGTATATGTAACAAATATTCGATACGTTTATCATCATATGACCACCAAACGATAAACGATGAACAATATAACTGTGACGTACGTGTAAATTCTCTCTTTTGTTGTCCATCGTTTTATTTTTATATGCATACGTTGAATAGAAAACCCGCGCAACGTCATCGCTTCATACACGCGCTCGGCACGTTCAAATGTTCGCAGTAACAAATGTCCAACGAGCGATCCCCAAACGGATAATTGGATGGCGCGATGGTTCGGTGCGCGCAACATATACGCTTGACGAAGTCGTTTTGCTTCTTCTAAAAATAAAAAAATATATCGATATGTCAAAAGCAATTGTATAACGAGCAGACGAGGAATGCGCAACGAAAGGAGCGCACCTGCAAGTTGCTCGATCGGTGTCGTCAAAAACAACACTGTTGCAGCAAGAACGGCAAGCGTGTTTTTTACAAGCAAAGTAGCGAATGACAGCCATCCTGCTTCTATACGCCAATGAAAAAACGATACGTGTTCATGAATGAAAAACAGCTGTGAAGCCCCTATAACTGTAATAAATGGTAGAGAAGCGAGCAGTACGCGTTTAATATGGCGAATAGAAAGACGATAAAAAACGATCATTGTGATTGGATAAAGCGATAATGGAACGAGTTCAATAAACGCATACGTGTGAAACGAGGCGACGACGAAGATGTATGTAAACGTTATAATGAGCATGCTTAACGGATGAACATCATGTCGTCGCTTTTTCATATTTGACATATGTGCATGGATCACGCTTCTTTTCTCCATTTTTTCATGATGTATGGTACGAGCATTGCTATTGCAACGATAAATACACCGACGATGCCAGAAACGCTTGTGCCGATGTCTAACCAACCGATCGAAGCGCCCCCATTTTTCAAATTGTAATCAGGCAACAAAGCGAGCGATTGTTGGAGACGTTCTAGTGCGGTGTGGAGTGCTGTTGTTGCATGTAGTTCCTCCGTACCTGCTGTGCGTAAAATAGACCATTCTAATCCATCTGGTTTGGACGAAGCGATGGATGAAAAAATGCCACCGATGAGAAGCGCAAGCAAACCGAGTGTCCCGATGAGACGATTTGTCGGTGTATTTGTTGTTGAAAGTTCTGGCTTTGCTTTCATCACAAATGAGATGACAGCTGCTGTAGCCATTCCTTCTACAATGCCAATCGCCAAATGAATCGGTTGCATAAATAAAGCGAACGTCGTAAATGGTAATTCGACTTTTCCGGATAACAACGTTTGAACGACGACGCTAAATGCCCCAAGTTGCAATCCAACGACGGCAGCGATGATGGAAGCAAACCAGATGTTTGTTCGGCGAATGAGTCGTCTGTAAAGTGGATATGCGATAAAACATGTGTAAAAGCCGAGATTGAACACGTTGCATCCGAATGCTAACAGTCCGCCATCTGCAAAAAAGAGTGCCTGAATAAATAAAACGACGGCTAACGTTAAAAAAGCTGCATAAGGACCTAGCAAAGCGGCAAGTAACAATCCACCACCTAAATGTCCGCTCGATCCTGTACCAGGAATGGTAAAGTTAATCATTTGCGCTGCAAATACAAATGCTCCAAGCACCCCCATCAGCGGCAGTTTTTTTTCATCTGCTTCCATGTTTAATTTTTTTAATGAGTAGCTTGCTACACCCGCCGTAGCCCCCCACATCGCCATTCCTACTGCAGGTGAAATAAGTGCATCTGCCATATGCATAAAAATATCCCCCCTTACACCTTATTATAGGGGAGATATGTTATGGAAAGCTATTTCATTTTTTCTCTAAGTTTGCTTATTATATAATTTTTCGTCTTTTCGTCATAAACACCATTTTTATTTCCGCCTGAAAACATAAGGTTCACTCGTTTCACGGCATCTAACGTTTTTTTGCCAAATACTCCGTCTTCTGCTCCGCATTTAAAATTGATCATATTTAGCGCTTGTTGTAAGGTGCGAACGTCTTCGCCGCGATCGCCATATCGCAATACTTTATTTGGAAGCTTACTGATCAGTTGTTCGACTATGTTTTGTTGTTTCGGTGTTTGATTGGATGGTTGTGATGGAGTTTTCACTTCTTCTTTTTTTACTAGTTTTTCAATGATTATTTGTTGCCCGGGCTGTAACGCTCTTGGATCCACGTTTGGATTTAGGCGCAATAACGTTTTTACACTTCCCCCTGTTTTTTGACTAATGGCCCATAGCGTATCTCCTCGTTCGACGGTATACAGTTTGACTTCTTCTTTTATTTCGATGTTTTCTTTTTCTGCTAATACTTGCGCATAGTTAAAACAAGGGCATTGTTTCCATTCATATCCTTTTAGCTCATTATGTCCTTTCACATCTTTATAGTTCGGCAAGATGTTTACCAGCGTTTTATATAACGTTCTCAATGATTGTTTTTGTTCATCCGTCGGTTGTTGTGTGCGAAAATCGCCCGTTAAACAAATGCCGATGCAATAAGTGTTATGGTTGCCGACATGGTAACTAATCGTTTCTAAGTCGTTACAAAAATGAATCGTTCCGTCTTGTTCAATGACAAAATGGTATCCGATGCCTGGCCATCCTTTGCTTACATGATAATTGGCGAACGCAAATGCCGAGCCTGTTTTCGTTAAACTATGATGAATAATGATGTGCGTTTTTTGTTCAAGTGTTGTTTTTTTATACGATTGGCCAGAGCGAGTGGGAAGAAGGTGGCGTATATCTTTTAATTGAGGAATCGCAAATAGTTCATTCATTTTTAGCCTCCTTTTCTTTATTTCTATGTACTACTATATGTTTCATTGAATGAAATGGTTTGTACGAACATATGAAAAATGAAAAAGCTGCCGAAAACAGGCAGCCTTTTCATTTATGCGATCGGTCCCCCGAATTGTTCAATGCGTGGATCAACGTTTGTGAATTTTTTAAAGTTTTCACGGAACTTCGCCGCAAGTTCTTTTGCTTTTTGTTCATATGCTTCTTGATCTGCCCATGTGCTTTTTGGTTGCAATACTTCATCAGGTACACCTGGGACGTGAAGCGGAATATGCAGACCGAAAATTGGGTCTTGAACGGTTTCTACGTTGTTTAATTCGCCTTCCAACGCAGCTTTGACCATTGCGCGCGTATAAGACAGTTTCATCCGTTCACCAACACCGTATCCGCCTCCTGTCCAACCGGTGTTGACTAAAAATACTTGCACGCCATGAGCGTCAATTTTTTGTCCGAGCATGTCTGCATAGCGTGTTGCAGGAAGCGGTAAAAACGGTGAGCCAAAGCAAGTAGAAAACGTTGCTTCAGGCGATGTTACTCCGCGTTCCGTACCAGCGAGTTTGCTCGTGTAGCCGCTTAAAAAATGGTACATCGCTTGTTCTTTCGTTAGTTTGCTAATTGGTGGCAATACACCGAACGCATCTGCTGTTAAAAAGACGATTGTATGTGGATGACCCGCCACGCTCGGTTGAACAATATTGTCCATCGCTTCGAGCGGATACGCAGCGCGCGTATTTTCGGTAAGTGTCGCATCATCGTAGTTTGGTATGCGCGTGTCTGGATCGACGATGACGTTTTCTAATACAGAGCCGAAGCGAATGGCATCGAAAATTTGAGGCTCTTTTTCGCGCGATAAATTGATGCATTTTGCATAGCAACCGCCCTCGATATTAAAGACGCCGTTGTTCGACCACCCGTGCTCATCATCGCCGATTAAGCGACGGCTTGGATCAGCAGAAAGAGTCGTTTTTCCTGTGCCGGATAAACCGAAAAAGAGTGCGACATCTCCTTCTTGCCCTACGTTTGCTGAGCAGTGCATCGGGAAAATTCCTTGTTCTGGTAATAAAAAGTTCATTACAGAGAAAATGGATTTTTTCATTTCGCCAGCATACTCTGTTCCACCAATGAGCACTGTGCGACGTTCAAATGAGATGATAATAAACGTTTCTGAACGTGTGCCGTCTACAGCTGGATCAGCTTTAAACGTTGGAGCAGAAATGACTGTAAATTGCGGCTCGTGTGTTTTTAGTTCCTCTGCTGTTGGACGAATGAATAATTGATGAGCGAATAAATTATGCCAAGCAAACTCATTCACTACTTGAATAGGTAAACGATAAGCTGGATCGGCACCCGCAAAACCGTTAAATACGAACACTTCTTCTTTTGTCATTAAATAATCAACGACTTTATTGTAAAGACGATCAAACACTTCTTCGGAAATTGGTTGATTAACTGTTCCCCAGTCAATTTTATGTTTAACAGATAGTTCTTCAACGATATATTTATCTTTTGGGGAACGGCCTGTATATTTTCCGGTCGTTGCGCAAACAGCACCGGATGAAGTGAGAATGCCTTCTTGACGAGTTAACACTTTTTCTACTAATCGTGGTACAGATAAGTTATGAAAAACCCCATCCCTTTGCAAGAGTGTTGATAATTTGTTTGTCAGTTCAATGGAATTCATTGGACAAAACCTACCTTTGTTTGATTTATTCTTCATGTAAAAAGTATAACACATTTTAATAAATAATCCATACTAATTCATGTATTTTTCTTGAATTTATTTTCAAGATCGTTGTGGCATAAAAAACATTGACTCGCTTCATACAGATGTGATATGATGCTGAAATGAACGGATACTCTTATCCCGAGTTGGTGGAGGGGGACAGGCCCGATGAAACCCAGCAACCGTCACATGCGTGAAAAGGTGCTAACCTGTGGCAAGGGAACGCCCTTGAACGATAAGAGTGAAAGGCGCAGACAAATGCAAAAACCTTTCCTCTGAGGGAAAGGTTTTTTTCACGATAGACCATAATAAGAGGGATGAGTACCGTATCATTTGCCATTATACTGAGGAGGAATGTTTAAATGCCTAAACGTCGTCTGTTTACATCTGAATCTGTAACGGAAGGGCATCCGGATAAAATTTGCGACCAAATTTCCGATGCGATTTTAGATGCGATTTTAGCAAATGATCCAAATGCGCGTGTTGCATGCGAGACGAGCGTAACAACAGGACTTGTTTTAGTGAGCGGAGAAATTACGACATCTACATATGTAGATATTCCGAAAATTGTTCGCGAAACGATTCGTGAAATTGGCTATACGCGTGCGAAATACGGTTTTGACGCAGATACGTGCGCCGTATTAACGTCAATTGATGAGCAATCACCAGACATTGCGATGGGTGTTGACAAAGCGTTAGAAGCGCGTGAAGGACAAATGACAGACGAAGAAATTGAAGCGATCGGTGCAGGGGACCAAGGATTAATGTTTGGCTTCGCGTGCAACGAAACGAAAGAGCTTATGCCGCTTCCAATTTCGCTCGCCCATAAACTTGCGCGCCGTTTATCAGAAGTGCGTAAAGAAGACATTTTACCTTACTTACGTCCGGACGGAAAGACGCAAGTAACGGTCGAGTACGATGAAAATGGTAAGCCTGTGCGCATCGATACGATCGTTGTTTCTACACAACATCATCCAGAAATTACACAAGATCAAATTGTGCGCAACATTAAGGAGCATGTCATTAAGCCTGTCGTTCCAGCAGAATTGATCGACGAAAACACAAAATATTTCATCAACCCAACAGGTCGCTTCGTAATTGGTGGTCCACAAGGCGATGCAGGCTTGACAGGACGTAAAATTATCGTTGACACGTACGGCGGTTATGCTCGTCACGGTGGTGGAGCGTTCTCAGGAAAGGATCCAACAAAAGTGGACCGTTCGGCAGCATATGCCGCTCGCTATGTAGCAAAAAACATCGTTGCGGCAGGTCTTGCGGATAAATGTGAAGTGCAGCTAGCGTACGCGATCGGTGTTGCGAAGCCAGTATCTATTTCGATTGATACGTTCGGAACAGGTAAAGTATCTGAAGATATTTTAATCGAAGTTGTTCGCAATAACTTTGATCTTCGTCCAGCAGGCATTATTAAAATGCTCGATCTCCGTCGCCCGATTTATAAGCAAACAGCAGCTTATGGTCACTTCGGTCGCACGGACATTGATCTTCCTTGGGAGCGTACAGATAAAGCGGAAGCATTAAAACAACAAGCGTTACAGTTAGCGAAGTAAAGAAAAAAGGGAGAGTTACAAGATGTAGCTCTCCTTTCTTACTTTTTTAAGTAAGAACAGAAAATGAAGCGACGCCAAACAACGTACCGAGCATACAGCCTGCAAGCACATCAGATGGATAATGGAGTCCTAAATAAATGCGCGAAATCGCGACGCTACACGCGATGGGCAAGAGCCAAATCGTTAATGCCGGAGCGTATAGTAAAAATGGAATGATGACAGAAAATACTGCGGTTGTATGTCCGGATGGAAATGAATGATCAGTTAACGGATTTTTTGTTACTTTCGTGTTATGAAGTGAAATATACGGTCGTTTGCGTGGGTACATTTTTTTCATCATTGCGACAGGAATATGGCTAAGTGCTAATGCGATGGCACTGGCGATAGCAGCATCCCGCCATTCGTCACGCAACAGCCAAACAGCTAGCATGACAGCCGTAATTGAACATGTCGCTCCGCCAGCGTGTGTAATCGAACGAAAATATGCGTTAAGCCACTTGCGATCAAAATAACGATTAATGCTGTAAAACAACTTGCATTCCCAATCGTACCATTTTCGCAACATAAGCAAATCCCCCTGAACTTATGATAAAATATATATGTTAAGTCAATAATAAAGCAATGTAAAAATACCACGCTTATTTATCGCGTGGTTTGTTTAATTGAAGCGATTTATAATATTGACCTTTTTCAACATATTCGCGGCGAATTCGTGCCATTTCACGCTCATCTTCTTCGGTTAATTCTCGGATCACTTTTGCCGGACGTCCGAATGCAAGTGTGCGAGGGGGAATTTTTTTCCCTTGAGGCACAAGACTGCCAGCACCGATAAAAGCTCCTTCACCAATTTCAGCACCGTCTAAAACGATAGAGCCCATACCGATGAGAGCGCCTTTTCTTATAATGGCACTATGCAAAATGACTTGATGGCCAACGGTGACATCATCTTCAATGATGAGTGGGTTGTTTGGACTTTGGTGAAGGACGGAGTTGTCTTGAATGTTTACACGGTTGCCGATGATCGTTGGGGCGACATCTCCGCGAATGACGGTGTTAAACCAAACGCTCGTTTCCTCTCCAATGGTTACATCACCTGTAATAGTGACGTAATCGGCGATGAAAGCGGAAGGTGCAATGTTTGGCGTATGTTCTTTATATGGATAAATCATTTGGCTCGTCCCTTTCGTTTCATTTTGTTATATTTAGTGTACAAATTTTTCGTTTATTCGTAAATAACAAGGAGGGGTGTATATGTGGAAATGGGAAGGAGAAAACGCAAAAGGTACCATTGTCATCGTTCACGGTGCTGCTGAACATCATGGTCGGTATAAATGGCTCATTGAAATGTTTCGTATGCACGGTTTTCATGTTGTTGCAGGGGATTTACCAGGGCAAGGGACGACATCGCGTAGCCGACGAGGACATATTGATTCATTTGACGAATATATAGAAGCGGTGGCAAGCTGGGTGCATGAAGCGAGCGTGTACGAACAGCCCATTTTTTTACTCGGCCATAGCATGGGAGGGCTTGTCGTCATTCGCACATTGCAAGAAAAGCGACTGCCTGTCCGCGGTGTCATTTTATCGTCCCCATGTTTAGGGCTCGTTCATTATCCGGCGAAAGCGCTTGAGATCGCCTCACGCATTTTAAACGTCATTCATCCGAAAAAACGGTTTCCATCGGGGCTAACGGTAGAGATGGCGACTCGAAATGAAGAAGTGCGCGAGATGGATAAAAACGATTCATTATATGTGACGAAAGTGTCTGTTCGTTGGTATCGCGAGTTAGTGAAAGCGATTCGCATCGCTCATGAAAAAATTGCACAATTACCAGATGTTCCGATGCTTGTCATGCAGGCGGGGGATGACAAAATTGTGGATAAAAGTGCAGTGAAATCATGGTTTGATCAGTTGATGGTTAGTGAAAAAGTGTATAAAGAATGGCCAAAACTATATCATGAAATTTTTAACGAACTTGAACGAGAACAAGTATTTTTATATGCCCATACGTTTTTAACGTTGCAACTGCAAAGAGGTGAGCTTATTGAGCGTTCCAACAAATCCTTTTAGTTTAATGCGAGCTGTATATCGTCGCGTTTTTCCGATCGTTCATCACGAATTAGCTATTTGGAAAAAAAGAGCGGAGGCTATTCCAAACGAGGAACTGCGCAAACAAGCGTTAGCAAGCATCGCGACAAAAACGTTCCATTGCGAAGGGGGAGCGATTTTGTCGTTGCTGGCTGGAAAAGAGATGGAGCGATGCATTCGTTTTATCGTTGCTTATCAAACAATTAGCGATTACTTAGATAATTTATGCGATCGAAGCACATCGCTCGATCCGACTGATTTTCGTGCACTGCACGATTCGATGATGCATGCATTAACTGTCGGGGCAAAAAAAGAGGCATATTATCGTTATCGAGTGGAACAAGATGATGGTGGTTATTTGCACGCCCTTGTCGATACGTGCCAACAGGTGTTAGCGGAAGTTCGGCATTATCATATCATCGCCCCGTTTTTACATGAACTTGCATCATATTATTGCGACTTACAAGTACATAAACATGTGAAAAAAGAAGAACGCATTCCGCGTTTGAAGCAATGGTTTGCCCAACATGAAGCATTGTTGCCGAAAATGGAATGGTATGAATTTTCCGCTTGTTCTGGGTCAACGCTCGGTATTTTTTGTTTAGTCGCTTATGCTTGTACCGATTCGTTTGATCAACGTCTTGCTGAACGGGTACGAAATAGCTATTTCCCGTACGTGCAAGGGCTGCACATTTTACTTGATTATTTGATTGATCAAGAAGAAGATCGGCAAGGTGGGGATTTAAATTTTTGTTTTTATTATCCGAATGAAGAAACGTTATTCGCTCGTTTATGTCATTTCGTTGAAGAAGCAGATCGGCATATCGCACAGTTGCCACATCGCGAATTTCATCGTTTTATTCATCGGGGGTTGCTCGGGCTATATTTATCGGACGAAAAAGTGCACGAGCAAGACGCGATTCGTAAGCTGGCAAAACAATTGTTGCGCTCAGGTGGCGTAACATCTCATTTCTTTTATTGGAACGGGCGAATGTATCGAAAATGGCAAAAATGGATGTATGCGTGAAGAAAAACGGATGTATAATGGAAGAAAAGAAGAGAGGGATGAATATGTCGTTACCTCGCTCTTCAGACGTCACGTATGAACAATATTTAATTATGCGTCAACATAGTGACGAAAGATTAGAATACATTGATGGCGTCGTTTATATGACACCTTCACCTAGCATCCAGCATCAACTCGTATCAAGCAATCTTCATACAATATTCGGGAATTATTTGAAAGGAAAGACATGTAAAGTATTTGCCGCTCTCACAGACATTGAGCTAGTGAGTGAAACATGTTCTGAAAGAAAACTCGTCATTCCTGATTTAAGCATTATTTGTGATCAAACAGGATTTACAGACACAAAATACGTCGGAGTTCCGACGTTAATTGTTGAAATACTCAGTCCTTCGAATCAAGCGCACGATTTAGTGACGAAGTTTAATTTATATATGGAATATGGTGTAAAAGAATATTGGATTGTCAATCCGATGAAACAAGCCGTGACCGTTTATGCATTAAATGAAGATAGGCTATACGAGCAGGCGGATATTAAAGTAAGTGTTGGAACTGTTCAATCTGTTTGCTTTCCAGGTTTGTTTGTTCATTTAGAAGAAATATTTCACTAACAAAGCAAAAGTAGCGATAGGAAAGACCGATCGCTACTTTTTTATCTTTTCTCGATAGCAACGATAAACGGCGGATGATTGATTTGATTCATAAATTCGTATCGAATGACGTGTGCACGTTGTTGGTCGATCGTTGAGACGTATTGTAAAAGGGCATCGCGCTCAATCGCTCCTTCAGGATGACCGTGGTAAATGACGAGGACAATAATTCCTTCAGGAGCCATGATTTCAAGCAATTGCTCAATGGCGGCAATCGTTGAGTTTGGTTTTGTTACAATTTGTTTATCCCCTCCAGGCAAATAACCGAGGTTAAACATCGCGCCAGTTATGCGTCCTTTGTATTGTGGAGGGATGTGAACGAGCAGCTCCGCGTGGCTTGCTTGCACGAGCGTGACCCGTTCTTCCATGTGGTGTTCACGCAATCGTTTTGTTGTGTTTTCGATCGCTTGTGCTTGAATGTCGAAGCCGAACACATGCCCAGACTCTCCGACACGTTCAGCCAAATAAAGCGTATCATGGCCGTTGCCGACCGTTGCATCGACGACGACATCGCCTTCTTTCACAGCGAAGTCGATGAGCGAACGGGCAAATGGCAAAATGCGCATCAGCTTCATCGTCTGTCTTCCTTTCGCACATATTTTTTTCCTTGATAACTATTGCGACGCTCTAATTCGGCATCGATGGCGTTTAACACTTCCCATTTATTGACGCTCCACATTGGACCGATCATTAAATCGATCGGACCGTCTCCTGTAATGCGATGAACGATCATTTCTGGCGGCAATACTTCTAACTGATCACAAACGAGTTGAACATATTCATCGAACGTTAAAAATTGAAGCATTCCTTTTTCGTATTGTTTCACCATTGGCGTTCCTTTTAGCAAATGAAGCAAATGAATTTTAATGCCTTGCACATCTAAATGAGCGACCGTTTTTGCTGTTTCCATCATCATGTCGTACGTTTCAAGCGGCAATCCGTTAATCATATGGGCACAAACGCGAATGCCATGTTTGCGTAGCTTCTCTACACCTTCCACATAGCATGAAAAGTCATGCGCGCGGTTAATTAAGGTAGCTGTTTGTTCATGAACCGTTTGCAAACCAAGCTCGACCCATAAATACGTTCGTTCATTCAATTCCGCTAAATAGTCGACGACGTCGTCCGGTAAACAATCAGGGCGTGTAGCGATCGATAAACCGACGACACCGTCTAAATGTAATACCGTTTCGTATTTTTCACGCAACACGTCAACGGGGGCATGTGTATTTGTGAACGCTTGAAAATAGGCGATATACTTCCCATCTTTCCATTTTGTATGCATTTTTTCTTTAATCGTATGGAATTGGGTGACTAAATCGTCTGTTCGTCTGCCAGCAAAATCACCAGAACCAGCTGCGCTACAAAATGTGCATCCACCGTATGCCACTGTACCGTCGCGATTTGGACAATCGAATCCTGCATCAAGCGACACTTTAAAAACTTTTTCACCGAACGTTTGGCGTAAATGATAATTCCATGTATGGTATCGTTTCTTGTCGTTCGTATATGGAAAAGGATTCATGTTCATCACCTCGCATCATTTTAGCATTGTAGCACGATTTAAGCGGGAAACTCAATGGCGCTGTGATAAATGACAAGAAAATGTACAAACTATAAAGCGATAAGGAAGAAAGGAAGGGATGCGTATGGCGACAAGACAGTCGATGGACGAGTTTTTGCAACATTGTGAAGATGTGCTTCGCTATGCAAAAGAACAATATACAGAAGCGAGCAAGCTTGAACATTATAACGATACAGAATATGTAAAAGCTCAGCAAATGCTTGAACATGCGGTGACCGATTTGGCGCATTTTTCGTTAAGCTGTAACGCCCAACAGCGCGAACAATTACACCGCATGCGTCTACAGCTTGAACAACTACAAAACGATATGATTTTACTTCGTCATTAGGAGGAAACAGATGAAAAAACGTTCGAAACAAAACAATCCAGAACAAAAAACGTTGCATGCGAAAGATTTCGGTGATCCGATAAAAGAAGTGAAACAAAGGAATGCAAAAAAAGGGCAAGAAGCGAAAGCGGAATATCATAACGAAACATAATTTCCCCACTCGGAGATGCTCCGAGTGGATTTTGTTCGACTTGCTTCATCTAATTAGACACATATCAAATGAAGGGAGGACACGGTATTTATGAATTAAATCCCGAAGAAATGTGGGCGAAGATCGAGGAATAGGTTTGTACAATAAACATTTTTTCATAGCATCTCAGTGGAACGAGTGTTTCTTTTTAACATCATATATGTATCTTACATATGATTCACTAACATGAATACACTTGCAACGAGGGCGTAAATTTTTTAAAATAATGTGTATAATGAAATAATGGAAAATGACGGTGAAAAGGAGTAGTAGTAAACAAATGGTCGGCAGAGAGTTGACGGACGGTGCGAGTCAACCGAAGTTTGTTTACGAACTCGCCTTGGAGTTGCGTGTGCGAATGAAGTAGCATGCGCCGTGAATCTGCGTTAATGATGAAAGTGAGTGCACCATTCGTGCGCTAACAAGGGTGGTACCGCGGGAGAATCCTCTCGTCCCTTTTTGGGATGGGAGGTTTTTTGTTTTTCATTTTTGTTTAAAATGGATAAAAAGGAGGTTTGTCACGTGAGTTTTAATCATCGTGAAATCGAGAAAAAATGGCAAAAGTATTGGGAAGAAAATAAAACGTTCAAAACGACGGAAGATGACGGAAAGCGAAAGTTTTATGCGCTTGACATGTTCCCGTATCCATCTGGTGCAGGATTGCATGTCGGTCATCCAGAAGGATATACAGCGACGGACATTTTAGCACGTATGAAGCGCATGCAAGGATATAACGTATTGCATCCAATGGGGTGGGATGCGTTCGGATTGCCAGCTGAGCAATATGCGCTAGATACAGGAAATGACCCGGCCGAATTTACGGAAAAAAACATTAACAACTTCCGCCGTCAAATTAAATCATTAGGTTTTTCGTATGACTGGGATCGTGAAGTGAATACGACTGATCCGAACTATTACAAATGGACACAATGGATTTTCTTAAAGTTATATGAAAAAGGATTAGCATACATGGATGAAGTGCCGGTGAACTGGTGCCCAGCGCTAGGGACGGTATTGGCGAACGAAGAAGTGATCGATGGAAAAAGTGAGCGCGGGGGACACCCGGTCATTCGCAAGCCGATGAAGCAATGGATGCTTCGCATTACAGCGTATGCGGATCGTTTGCTTGAAGATTTAGAAGAACTTGATTGGCCAGAAAGCATTAAAGAAATGCAGCGCAACTGGATCGGTCGTTCGGAAGGAGCAAACATTCATTTCCAAGTCGATGGATATAATGAAACGTTTACGGTGTTTACAACGCGTCCAGACACGTTATTCGGTGCCACTTATGCCGTGTTAGCCCCTGAACATCCGCTCGTTGAAAAAATTACAACACCGGAACAGAAGGAAGCTGTTGATGCGTATTTAAAACAAATTCAAAGTAAAAGCGACCTCGAACGTACCGATTTAGCGAAAGAAAAAACAGGTGTGTTTACGGGGGCGTATGCAATCAATCCAGCCAATGGTGAGAAATTGCCAATTTGGATCGCTGATTACGTGCTAATGAGTTACGGCACAGGGGCAATTATGGCGGTGCCAGCACACGACGAGCGTGATTATGAATTTGCGAAAAAGTTTCATTTGCCAATCAAAGAAGTTGTTGCTGGTGGGGACATTTCAAAAGAGGCATATACAGGAGACGGCGAACACGTGAACTCTGATTTCTTAAACGGTTTGAATAAAGAAGAAGCAACGAAAAAAATGATTGAATGGCTAGAGGCAAACGGAAAAGGAGAGAAAAAAGTATCGTATCGCCTTCGCGATTGGTTATTTAGCCGTCAACGTTATTGGGGCGAGCCGATTCCGATCATCCATTGGGAAGATGGAACGATGACGCCAGTGCCAGAAGAAGAGTTGCCGCTTGTGTTGCCGAAAACAGATGAAATTAAACCATCAGGAACAGGTGAATCACCGCTTGCGAACATCGAAGAGTGGGTGAACGTCGTTGACCCGAAAACAGGTAAAAAAGGACGCCGTGAAACGAATACGATGCCGCAATGGGCAGGAAGTTGTTGGTACTATTTGCGTTACATCGATCCACATAACGATAAGCAATTAGCTGATCCTGAAAAGCTTGAAAAATGGTTGCCGGTCGACATTTACATTGGCGGGGCAGAACATGCGGTGTTGCACTTATTGTATGCACGTTTTTGGCATAAATTTTTATACGATATCGGCGTTGTGCCAACGAAAGAGCCGTTCCAAAAGCTATTTAACCAAGGAATGATTCTTGGAGAAAACAATGAGAAAATGAGTAAGTCGAAAGGAAATGTTGTCAATCCGGACGATATTGTGGAAAGTCACGGAGCCGATACGTTGCGTTTATATGAAATGTTTATGGGACCTTTGGAAGCGTCGATCGCATGGTCGACAAAGGGGCTTGACGGTGCACGTCGCTTCTTAGATCGCGTATGGCGTCTATTTGTTGAAGAAGACGGTCAATTAAATCCGAAAATCGTTGACAATCCAGGAACAGATACGCTTGAACGTGTATATCACCAAACGGTGAAAAAAGTAACAGAAGATTACGAGGCGCTTCGTTTCAACACCGCGATCTCACAATTAATGGTGTTTATTAACGAAGCATATAAAGCGCCTGTATTACCGAAAGTATATATGGAAGGATTCGTGAAGTTGCTGTCGCCAGTTTGTCCACATATTGCTGAGGAATTATGGGAGAAGCTTGGACATAACAATACGATCGCATACGAAGCTTGGCCAGCATACGATGAAGCGAAATTAGTTGAAGATGAAGTCGAAATCGTCATTCAAGTAAACGGAAAAGTGCGTGCGAAACTACACGTTCCTGCTGATGCAACAAAAGAACAGCTTGAGCAATTGGCAATGGAGGACGAAAAAATTAAAGAACAAATTGAAGGAAAAACTGTACGTAAAGTGATCGCTGTCCCAGGAAAACTAGTGAACATTGTTGCAAATTAATTACAAACAAGCCTCTCGCACATACGGTGAGAGGCTTTCGTTAAAAGAAAGGGAGAGATCGATGAAAGAAATAACAGCAGCACAATTAAAACAAATGATACAAACAGGTGAGCGCGTTCATGTTATTGATGTGCGCGAAGACGAAGAAGTCGCCTTTGGAATGATTCCATCAGCGACACATATAAAAATGGGGGATATTCCAGAAAGAATGAACGAGCTAGACAAAAATGAAACGTATGTCATTATTTGTCGTTCTGGTGTTCGTAGTGAGCATGTGTGTCGTTATTTAGAGGCGCATGGTTATGATGTATGTAACGTTATTGACGGGATGCTCGGCTGGGACGGCGAACTTGAGTAATTGAAATGTCATGATTGCCTTAGAAACAATAAGATCGCTCGTTTACGATCTTATTGTTTCGCATATATCGCGGCATGCATGCCAGCAAGCCGACCAGTCACGAGCGCTGCAGTAATGTTATAACCTCCTGTGTAACCGTGAATATCTAAAATTTCTCCGCAAAAATATAAACCTTTCATCAGTTTAGATGCCATTTCTTTCGGATGTACTTCTTTGACCGATACACCGCCGCCTGTGACGAACGCTTTTTCAAGCGGTAACGTTCCGTGAACAGAAAAAGTGAATGTTTTACATGCCGCAATAAATGTGCGCACTTTGTCGTGACTTAATGTGCTTGCGACCGTTTGTGGATCGATCTTTGTTTGCTCAAGCAAAAATAGTACATATCGTTCTGGAAGCGGCATGATTGCTTTGACAATATTTTTTATTGCTTTTTTCGGCTCTTCTTTCATGGTGCGCACAATGTGTTGAAATAATATTTCCCCTTTTTCATCTGGCAACGCATCAATCGTCATGTTCACAGACGATTGTTTTTTTAACTGTTTCACAACAAATTGGCTACATCGTAATGCCGCTGGTCCTGAAATACCGAAATGTGTAAAAATCATATCCATCCGATGTGTGACGATTGGTTTCCCTTTTTCGTTTAATACGCTTAATGCCACATCGCGCAATGATAGTCCTTGTAACGTCCGATTTTGAATAAAAGGTTCATGTGAAATAATAGGCACTTCCGTTGGAAACAGTTCTGTAATCGTATGTCCAGCCTTTTCTGCCCACGCATAACCGTCACCTGTCGAACCGGTATGCGGCACAGATTTCCCTCCAGCGGCAACAACAACCGCTTTCGTCCGGATCATCTCCCCTGTTTGCAGCGTTACGCCATACACTGCTCCATCTTTATATTCAATGTCTTTTACAGGGGTATGAACCCGAACGTCGACACGCCATCGTTTCAATTCACGAAGAAGAGCTTGTACGACAGATTGTGCGCTGTCGCTTACCGGAAACATGCGTCCGTGGTCTTCTTCTTTTAATGGAACGCCAAGCCGTTCAAAAAAGCGAATAATATCTTCATTATTAAACATAGAAAAGGCACGATATAAAAAACGACCGTTTCCTGGGATATGTTGAATGAGTTCATCGACTGGTCGTCGATTTGTCACATTACAACGGCCTCCGCCTGAAATGGCTAATTTTCGTCCGAGTTTATCTCCTTTATCAAGAAGGAGAACGCGTCCACCTTGTTCACCAGCAGCGATCGCTGCCATTAATCCTGACGGCCCCCCGCCGATGACTACGACATCATATGTCATCATTTTCACGTCCTTTCTGTTATGATTATAATGATTTTATGGAAAAGAAAAAAGTGTGCTAAAATAGGTGGAGCAATGAATCCGTTAAGGAAGGGATAATATGTCATCATCAAAGTTGTTAAGAGGCACATTTATTTTAACGGGAGGCGTGTTTTTATCGCGCATATTAGGACTTATATACGTCTTCCCGTTTTATCAACTTGTTGGGAAACAAGGGGGAGCGCTTTATTCGTACGGTTACGTTCCGTATACGTTGTTTATTAGTATAGCAACGATGGGGGTGCCGCTAGCTGTATCAAAGTTTGTTTCGAAATATAATGCACTTGGCGAATATGCGATTGGACGAAAATTGTTTCGTTCAGGTATGACGTTAATGGCGATCACAGGGTTTCTCGCTTGGCTCATTTTATATATGAGTGCCCCGTTATTAGCCCCGTTTGTCGTCAATGATGACGGACACGGCAACTCGATTGCGGATGTTGCTTCTGTCATTCGCGCAGTTAGTTTCGCTTTATTACTTGTGCCGATGATGAGTTTAATTCGAGGGTTTTTTCAAGGTCATGAATCGATGGGGCCGACAGCGTTGTCGCAAGTCGTTGAGCAACTTGTCCGCATCATCTTTTTGCTTGCAGGGAGTTACATCGTTTTACGCATCTTCGACGGCTCGCTTGTGACGGCTATTCAAGTGGCGACGTTTGCAGCATTTATCGGTGCCGTTGGTGGACTAGCTGTTTTATTCATGTATTGGTTTAAGCGAAAATCGTTTTTAGATGAACTATTAAAGCAAGATCGCGGTACGATCCATATGTCATTAAAAGAGATGTATAAAGAATTGATTGCCTATGCTGCCCCGTTTGCTTTTGTTGGCTTAGCAATGCCTTTATATCAACTCATTGACCAATTTACGTTTAATAAAGCGATGGCAAGCATCGGGCTCGGTGCCATTTCAGAGGACGCATACGGCATTTTCAACGTATGGGCACAAAAGCTTGTCATTATCCCAGTAACATTAGCGACGTCATTTAGCTTAACGCTCATTCCGACGATTACAAAAGCGTATGTGCAAGGAGAGAGCAAGCAACTAAAAAAATATTTAAATGACACGTTTCAAGTCGTTATGTTTATTACGTTGCCGGCAGTCATTGGCATGGCGCTTTTATCTGAATATGTATATGCCGCTTTTTACAGCTACGATCCACTTGGCACAGAGGTGTTGCGGGCATACGCACCGACCGCTATTTTCTTTGCTTTATTTTCTGTGACGGCGGCCATTTTACAAGGGATTAATAAACAAAAATTTACCGTCATTAGTTTATGTATCGGATTATTGTTTAAATTATTTTTTAACTACATACTCATTGTTTCGTTTGAAACGGTAGGAGCTATTTTGGCAACGACGATTGGATACGCTTTGTCGGTTAGTTTAAACTTATGGGTCATTCAACGGTATACAAA
The DNA here is from genome assembly GCF_000833605.1 of Anoxybacillus ayderensis. Classification (GTDB taxonomy): domain Bacteria; phylum Bacillota; class Bacilli; order Bacillales; family Anoxybacillaceae; genus Anoxybacillus; species Anoxybacillus ayderensis. Next base: position 59,542 of record NZ_JXTG01000004.1, read on the forward strand.
TTATCGTTATCATTTTGTTGCCAAGCGTATGTTGTTTATGGGGATTTTAACAACAATAATGTGTGCTGTCGTCTGGCCGGTCGCAAAACTGATGGATCGTTTTCTTCATTACAACGGTAGCATGATCCAATCGGTCATCATCGTCGCACTCGGCGGATTGATCGGAGCGACTGTTTACTTTTATTTAAGTGAACGTTCGAATTTGTTATATGCGTTATTTGGAAATCGCTTTTCATTTTTAAAAAAGAAAGAAAAGAAGGCTTTGTCATAGCCTTCTTCTTTGTATTAAAAGTCGCTGCTAAATGGGAATCCGAGTTGACGTTCAACGCGTTGAAGACGTCGATTTAAGTTGTTAATTTGTTGTTGTTGGCGTTCTGTGATGCGCTCGAGGCGATCAACTCGACGTTCAAGGGAGCCGCTTGGAAAACTTGGTGTTCCAGGAAATCCTGGTGTGCCCGGAAATCCACCAGGGAATCCTGGTGTAAATGGAGAGCCTCCGTAATAAGGCATGCCCGGCATTTGTTGCTGTTGTTGGCGTTCGTCCATTTGGAAAACTCCTTTCGCTTTAATTGTTACGTAGGCAGTATATGTGACAGTTGACATAGGTGTATGGACGAACGCCTAAAAAAGAAAAACATTTGGAGGGATTTTTATGTTGCGCATTGATAAACTGCTAGCAAACATGGGATATGGAACGAGAAAAGAAGTGAAAAAATTATTGAAAGCAGGGGTTGTCAAAGTCGATGGGATGACGGTGAAAGATGCAAAAACACACGTCAATCCGAAAGAACAAGTCGTTACCGTATGGGGAGAAGAAGTAGAGTATAAACCGTTTATTTATTTAATGATGAATAAACCAAAAGGGGTCATTTCAGCAACAGAGGATGCTGTGGAGGAAACAGTCGTTGATTTACTAGAAGAGGAAGATCGCATATTTGATCCATTTCCTGTTGGACGGTTAGATAAAGATACAGAGGGGCTATTGTTGTTAACAAATGATGGTCAGCTTGCTCATCAACTATTGTCACCGAAAAAACATGTTCCGAAAACGTATGAGGCGATCATTGATGGAGAAGTAACAGAAGAAGACGTTGTTGCCTTCCAGCGCGGTGTCGTGCTCGACGACGGGTATGAAACGAAGCCAGCAAAACTTGTTATCGTTCGCTCCGGTTTACGTTCTGATGTGCAAATTACAATTACAGAAGGGAAGTTTCATCAAATTAAACGAATGTTCCAAGCGGTTGGCAAGCGAGTCGTTTACTTAAAGCGGGTTCAAATGGGACCGTTGCCGCTCGATGAAACGTTAGAGCCTGGGGAATATCGTGAGTTGACGGATGAAGAAATCGCTTTATTAAAGGGAGAGAACAAAAAATAGGAACCTGCTAGGAGGTTCCGTCTATATGCATGCTGTTATGATGACATCTTGACTCTTTTTTTAGTTGTTGTCCATTTACCTTTGCTAGGGCTGTGAATTAAGTCGTTGTATGCTAACACGTTTAAATCCCGCTGAATCGTTCGTGGGGTAATGCCGAATTCGTCCACGAGCTCTTGCGTTGTCACTGTTCCTCTCTCGCTAATGAACATGTAGACGGACTTAATACGGGTTAGCATGCGATCGGTAGATGGTTTCAAATGATCACTCCCTATCGTCACATCATTCGCATGGTACAACAAAGATGAAAAACTAGATGTCTCATCATTTATTTTACACGAAAACATAAGAAAAATGCTATAAATTTGCTGAATTTTACACAATATTAACACAATTAGTACCATATTTTTCTGTGGAAAGGATGAATGTAGCAATGAATGTGAACTGGATGGAAGAAGTAAAAAAGCGAGAGTCAGCGCTTTTGAAAGATTTGCAAACATTTTTGCGCATTCCAAGTGTGCGAAATGAACAGACAGCTACACAAGAGGCACCATTAGGAAAAGAGGTGTATGAAGCGCTTTGTTACATGCTAAAGCGTGGTGAAGAAGAAGGGTTTGTCACAAAAAACGTTGACGGACTAGCTGGTCATTTGGAAATGGGCAATGGTGAAGAGATTGTAGGGATATTATGTCATGTGGATGTTGTTCCCCCTGGCGACGGTTGGACGTTCGATCCGTTCGGGGGAACGATTGTAGATGGAAAAATTTATGCCCGAGGTGCACTCGATGATAAAGGTCCGACGATCGCTGCCTTTTATGCGATGAAAATTGTCAAAGAGCTCGGTTTACCGTTAGCTAAGCGCGTACGAATGATTATTGGAACAGATGAAGAGAGCGATTGGCAATGTGTTGAGCGTTATTTTCAAACGGAGCAAATGCCAACGCTCGGTTTTGCACCTGATGCAGACTTTCCGATTATTTATGCTGAAAAAGGGATCGCCGATTTCGATCTGATTCAACAGCCAACAAACGAGCGAAGTGAATGTATCCTTCTTTCGTTCCATGCCGGGCGCCGATACAATATGGTACCGGATTTCGCTGAAGCGGCTTTGCGGTTAGCAGATGGGGAAGCGATGAAAGAACGTTTTCTCGCATTTTTACAAACACATGCTATTGACGGTGAAGCACATAGCGACGGAGAGACGTTCACTTTGCGCGTTCGTGGCGTTTCGGCTCACGGAATGGAACCGAACAATGGTGTAAATGCTGGATTATGGCTTGTGAAATTTTTGGAAAACGAACAACTTGATCCGCAAGCCAACGCGTTTGTTCGGTTTGTTTCCCAATATTTTCATGAAGATACGCGCGGAAGACGATTAGGGGTTGCACATACAAACGAGGAACTCGGTGATTTGACGATAAACGTTGGTGTTCTTTCATATACGAGTGAACATGGTGGAAAGATCGGCATCAACTTGCGCTACCCTGTGACGAATGACATCGTGCATACGAAAAAAATGATTGAGCAAGTCGCTGAGCGTCATGCGTTTGCACTGACGGATTTTTCGAATTCTGCACCGCATTATGTAGCAAAAGATCATCCGCTCGTTCAAACGTTGCAACGCGTCTATGAAGAGCAGACGGGTGAACGAGCGTCACTACTTGCCATCGGCGGTGGAACATATGCTCGTTCGTTACAAGCTGGGGTAGCATTCGGCCCGTTATTTCCGAATCGTCCGGATGTGGCGCACCAAAAGGATGAGCATATGTTTATTGACGATTTGTTAAAAGCAACGGCCATTTATGCTCAAGCGATTTATGAGCTAGCAAAATGACAGTTTCCAAAAATATGTTATAATGAAAAGTGCCGTCGATCGTGACGGTACTTTTCGTTATTTTATTTGATATGGGGGATGTTTGTGTATACACGTATTTTTCGAGCATTTTATTTTTTACAGTTTTTTAGTTTTGGTTCGCTTTTTCCGTTGTTATCTGTGTATTTAAAAGATGAAGTTGGATTGTCAGGAACAGAAATCGGGATGATTATGTCCATTAGCCCTATTGTTATGATTTTTATTCAACCAATTTGGGGAATGGTAAGCGATTATACGCGTCAACCGGTTCAAGTGTTAATCGTATCTTTACTAGGAACAGCTTTTTTTGGTTTTATGTATTCGCTCGTTCATTCTTATATGTGGTTGCTTGTTATTGCCGCACTACTTGCTGTTATGCAAAGTGGCATTGTTCCATTATCTGATAGTATTACGCTTCATTACGTACAAAAAGCAAACGAACGGTATGGCTCGATTCGCCTTTGGGGAGCGCTTGGGTTTGCGACTGCTGTCCCGATTGCTGGACAAATTGCTCAGATGTTTCATCTTCGCTTCATTTTTTACATTTTCGTTGCTTTACTCATTACGTCGAGTGTGCTTGCATGGAAGTTGCCAAAAGAGCAGTCAAGTGCGAAAGTGAACATTCGTGAAGGAATGAAAGAGTTAGTTCGCATTCCACCGTTTCTTTTGTTTTTGTTGACGACGTTTCTTGTCTTTGGTCCAATTTATGCCAACAATTTTTATTTTGGCATTTTGATTACTGATTTAGGTGGAACGCTTGCAGGAGTCGGCATTGCCTTTTTATTAGCAGCAGGAAGCGAAGCGCCGTTTATGAAATTTGCTGACGGGGTCGTGCGAAAGTTTGGCATGATGAACGTTTTATTCGTTGCCACAGCATTATCTTGCGCTCGTTGGTTATTTTACTTTTTTGAACCACCGTTAATGATCGTGTATGCCACGACAATTGTACAAGGGGCGTCTGTCGGTTTATTTATTCCAGCTGCGCTACAATACGTGCGGGACGTCACTCCTGCACACGTACGTACAACAGCTGTATCGCTTTATGCTACAGTTGGAAACGGGCTCGGGAGCTGGTTTTGTACATTTGTAGGAGGATATATATTAGAACGTTGGACAATTGAGCATGTATATTTATTTTTCGGATTGTTGACGTTTGGTGGCATGGTGATTTTTGCTTGGCAGTCAAAAAAGACGTTGCGAAAACTATATGAATTTTGATAAAATTTAGAAAATTAAAAGGTGGGACGATAGATGCACTACTTTTTGGCAATTCCTCTACCAAACGAGGTGAAAAAGCGGCTGCATGCTTTTATTTCTGAATGGGGAGCGCCATTTCGGTTGTTCGTTCATGAAGCCGATTATCATATAACGCTTGCGTTTTTAGGTCGGGCAACCGAAACAGAGCGAAAGCAAATTGCAGAGATGATGCCAGATGTAGTAAAAAAACATCAGTCATTTTCGTTACAACTGAGCGAGGTGTACTCATTCGGTTCTCGTATTTTATGGTATGGGGTGAAAGAGGAACCGCGTTTGTTTTCTCTTCGTCAAGATGTGTATAACGTGTGCCAACGCATCGGTTTTTCGCTTGATTCAAGACCGTTTACACCGCATATTACGTTGGCGAAAAAATGGAGTGGATCGTTTCCGTTCTCGCTTGACACATATCCGAGAAAAATGGAAGGAGAAGACATTCACTTTTTCGTACATGACGTTGTGTTATACGAAACACATATGGATCAAACGCCGAAATATAAGCCGTTGATGCGTTTTCCTCTTTCATAATTCAATAAGAGGGGGAGAAAAGATGGGGATTACGGTCATTCAAATCGGGGGATTGTATATGTTGTATATGATCGGTTCGTTCATTCAGCAACTGCTACACATTCCAATTCCGGGGAGTATGATTGGCATGTTGCTGTTATTTTTATTATTAATGACCGGAATCGTAAAAGAGAAGTGGATTTCGCGCGGGGCAAATATGCTTTTATCTCACTTAACGCTTTTATTTATCCCAGCAACAGTTGGGGTAATGGACTATGTGGAGCTTTTTTCAGGAAGGGGAATATGGTCCATTGTCATTGTGATCGTCAGCACAATGATGGTTATGTTGTTTGCTGGTTTTATTGGGCAATGGGCACAAACACGTGAACAGAAGCGAGTGCGTGAGGTGAAAGGGGCATGATTGGCGTTAGTTTGCTTATATGGACGATCGTCGTATATATAGCGATGCGCAAATTGTATGCTCGCTTTTATTTTCCGTTGCTCGTTCCCGTCGCAACAAGCACGGTAGTCATCATTATGACGTTATCGCTTTTTCACTTGTCGTATGACCAATATATGATCGGAGGAAAATGGCTCGTTCATTTGCTTGGTCCAGCTGTTGTTGCGCTCGCTTTGCCGCTTTATCAACATCGGCATACGTTAAAACAGTTTTTATGGCCGCTCTTATGTAGCACATTTTTCGGCACAATCATTGGAATGGGAAGCGGTTTATTGTTCGCGCGTCTTTTTCATTTGCCAGAAAAAATTGTTCGTTCCATCATTCCGAAATCGGTCACATCGCCTGTTGCGATGGATATTGCGAAGTTAATTGACGGTATACCGACGCTTGCTGCTGTATATGTCATGATTGCGGGAATTTTTGGTGCAATGTTTGGTCCGATTCTTTTTCAACGTTTGCACATTACAACAGCTTTAGGGATTGGAAGCGGTCTTGGGGCAGCTTCTCACGGTATCGGTACCGCAAAAGCGCTTGAAATCGGGAGAAAAGAAGCAGCGATTAGCTCCGTTGCTATGACGTTAAGCGCAATTTTTGCTTCTCTTCTTTGCCCGTTGTTGCTTTTGTTGTAGAATGAAAGTAACTATTTGTTGCTGGAGGTTACAGTGTGGGACAGCTCATTAAGCTTCAAGACTATATTTCGCGCTACGAGCTAGATATTTACCATTATCCGAGCGAGTTCATTCGTTTGAAAAAAAAACAATGGGAACGAATGAAGCAGGCGTGGGAGACGGGTCAACTTGCGATGCGGACGGAGCTACATTCACAACAATCGTGGAAATGGCTTGAAGAAGAGCCATCGCTTTTTGATAAAGTGAAACAACTATGGAAACGAAAAAAAGTAAAAGACATAGAAAATGAAAACGAACAGCCGAACGAAGAGGAAGAATTTGTCGTTTCCATTACGTCTGAGCCGCGAACGCTTGAAGAGTTAAAAATATTATTTTTAGAAAAGCTGTTTCAACTGCAAATTCGTTGGGCAAGTTCAACATTAACGGAAGAATCTATTATTGATCCGAAATATTATTATGATGTACAATTAAAATATTTTTTGCAACGTTTTCCTGATACATACTTATGTATGTATAAACCTGTATTTTTATTGAAAAAAGCCCCTGTCGAGCTAAATACGATTTTAATTAGTCCGACAACGACTTGGTGTATTGCGTTTACAGAAGAACGAAAAAACAACATTATTGTCGGCTCGGCTGAACGATTTTGGACGGAGATGGTTGACGATGTGGAACGAAAAATCGTCAATCCGATGATTTCCCTTCACCGAACAGAAAAAGTTGTTCAAACGATTTATAAACAATTTGCCGTCGATATGCCGATAAAAAAAGTGTTAATCAATCGTGAAGGATATATTGATTATCGTTATGCACCAAGCGATCTTGAAATCATTGATCGGCGACATTATGAGGCGTGGTTTATGTCGCTAAGACAATTGACGATGCCGCTGAAGCATATGCAGTTGAAGGCAGCCCAATCATTGCTGACATATTGTGATGCGCGTTACTACGATCCGCTCGTTGTAGAACAATTTGAAGAGGCTGATGAGTAACGGTCAGCCTCTTTTTTGAATTTTTGTATATGGCAATAACAAGATCAATTAAATACTTTTTTTGTTGTTCTTGCATAATAAGTAAGTAACCAGATGGTAAAAGTGGAAACGGAACGCTACATGAAATGCATGAATACATCATTTCTCCCCCCTATTTATCCATTTTACAACAAAAACCATTCATTTAAAAAGTGGAAGTTGGTGACCGACAATGTTTAAACAACAACCGTTTGAAGCCTACTTAGATGAACTGACAGTCATTACAATTTTAATACCGAACGATGTTGTTCACGAGCGTGCACCGCTATTTTTTTTATGTGATAAAGAACAAACAGCATACCGTTTAACGATTCGTTCAACAGAAAGACAACACTTATTTACAAAATATGAATGTACTGTCCCTTTTATTGTTGAATTAGGAAAACGATATGTTGTTTATACAGAAGAAGGATGGCAAGCCCCTCTACAAGTAGGGGCAGTAATGCGAACAAAGGCGTTCGATGATTTATATGCATATGACGGGAACGATCTCGGTGCAATGTACAAACCGGAAAAAACGACGTTTAAAGTGTGGGCGCCAACTGCTACAAACGTGTTACTAAAGCTTATTCATCCAACGACGAAAGAAGAAACAACTTATGAAATGATACGAGAACAAAAAGGGGTATGGACGTATACCATTTATGAAAATGTTGAACGATTTTTTTATACGTATATGACGTATGTGAATTTTGTTTGGCGTGAGGCGGTTGATCCTTATGCAAAAGCTGTTTCAGTAAACGGCACATATGGTGTTGTCGTTGACCTGACGAAGACAAATATCCCGAAACCGACCATGCCTCCGTTTATTTCTATGACGGATGCGATCATTTATGAAATGCACGTGCGTGATTTCACGATTCATCCTAAAAGTGGGGTGAAACATAAAGGGAAATATCTCGGTTTAACGGAGCGAGATACATTTGGACCGAACGAAACGGTGACAGGTCTTTCGTACGTGAAACAGCTCGGTGTGACACATGTTCAACTCATGCCTGTGCAAGATTTTGAAGGAGTGGATGAACTTCAGCCCCTTCAAATGTACAATTGGGGATACAACACCGTTCATTACAACGCCCCAGAAGGAAGTTACGCAACCGATCCAACCGATCCATACGCGCGCATCATTGAGTTAAAACAGGCGATTCGTGCGTTTCAAAACGAAGGTATTCGTGTTATTTTAGACGTTGTATATAATCACGTATATATTCGAGAAACATCGTCGTTTGAACATCTTGTTCCTGGTTATTATTTTCGATACGGATCAAATGGCTATCCGTCAAACGGGACAGGAGTTGGAAATGATTTAGCATCTGAGCGGAAAATGGTACGTAAATTTATTATTGATTCCGTCATGCATTGGCTAAACGAATACGGTGTTGACGGATTTCGTTTTGACTTAATGGGCATTTTAGATATAGATACGATGAATGACGTCCGTCGAGCGATTGATGCAATAGATCCGACAGTCATTGTGCTCGGGGAAGGTTGGGAGCTAGCCACTCCGTTATCTCGCGAAAAAAAGACGATGATTGCGAACGCAAAACATACCCCACGCATCGCTTATTTTAATGATCGATTTCGCGACTATGTAAAAGGCAGCACGTTTCAAGTTCGTGATCGAGGATTTGCATTAGGGGATTGCTCATATAAAGAAGCAGTAATGGAAGCGATTCGCGGAAGTATTCATCTTTTCTTTTCGCCAAGGCAAAGTGTGAATTATGTCGAATGTCACGATAACCATACGCTATGGGATAAAATGATGATTGCCAATGCACATGAGAGCGAATATATTCGACGGAAACGTCAAAAGCTAGCGACAGCGATCGTTTTATTATCTCAAGGCATTCCTTTTTTGCATAGCGGTCAAGAGTTTTATCGAACGAAACGAGGGATTGAAAATAGCTATAATGCTCCTGACGAAGTAAACCAAATCGATTGGGAACGCAAAAATGATTGGGAAGAAGACGTGCGGGAAATGATGCTTCTCATTGCGCTTCGTAAAAGACATGGTGCGTTTCGTTTTTTGACTGCTGATCAAGTTCGACGGCATATGAAGTTTTACGATACACATCCATCTGTCATTGCTTATCAGCTTGTTGATGTTGGACTGTACGGTCCATGGGAACAAATTGTTGTCGTTCACCATAATGAAGAAAAGAAAACGACGTTTCCTCTTTCTGAAGGGGAATGGAAAGTCGTTTTTAGTTCAAATCAAGAAGAAATAGGAAAAATATACGAACAGTTTGTTGAAATAAATGGAATTGGTACGTGGGTATTAATTGAATGTTGACGTGGAAACGATCAGAAAGATAAAATCTAGTAAGATGACAATCGCTATTTTTATTTTGACTAAGTCGAAAGGTGAGCTCACTTGGAACAGTTACTAGGTAAGGAGTGGGAAATTTCCCCAGCAGGCGGTGCGACAGGGGATGCATATATTGCGGAGCATGATGGGAAGAAGTTGTTTTTAAAGCGCAACTCTTCTCCATTTTTAGCTGTTTTGTCGGCAGAAGGAATCGTTCCAAAATTAGTTTGGACGAAACGAATGGAAAACGGGGATGTGATTACAGCCCAGCAGTTTTTACAAGCGCGCGAATTAAAGCCGCACGATATGACTAGCAAACAAGTTGCCCAACTACTTCGAAAAATTCATCGCTCAAAAGAATTGTTAGCGATGATGGAACGGCTCGGTAAAAAACCTTTATTGCCGAATCGTTTGCTAGAGGAAGTGAAAAAAAACGAATGTGTCATAAAAGAAAATGCTGTCGTGCAACAGGCTATTGCGTTTTTAGAGAAACATGTAAATGATGTGTATCATGAGGGTTATGTCGTTTGTCATTGTGATATGAATCATAACAATTGGTTGTTAACAGAAGATAACCAGCTCTATTTAATTGATTGGGATAGCGCGATGATTGCTGATCCGGCCATTGATATCGGGGTGTTGTTGTATGCTTACATTCCAAGAGAACAATGGGAAAGCTGGTTAGAGCAATACGGTTTACCGTTCAATGATCAATTGCTGTTGCGCATGAAATGGTATACGTTGGCTCAAACGATCGTGTTGCTTGCATGGCATAAAGGGCGGAATAATGAAAAGGAAATGCAACGATTGTTGCATTTCCTCGAGCATGTGTTACGTTAATTGATCCATCCATTCAGCGAGTTGTTGTTCATGTTGATCGATGTGTGAAGAAAGATCAGTTGCGTTTTTTCCGTTTTGACTGTACGTGTAAATATGGGATAATGTTTGTTTGAGTTCAGAATGGACAGCATCGTTTGCGATTAACGATTTGGCGAGCCGTTCAATTTGTTCACATTCGGCTACTGTCCCTGAACGATCAAGTTGATGCTCTGATAAAATGTCTTTTAACACAGTTAATTGATGCTCATGATTAATGGCCATGTTCATCCCCCTATTCGTTTTATAATATGGCCATTTTTATCTTTTTATATGCAAAGAAACGGAGGATGAGACGTGCGTTTACGAAATAAGCCTTGGGCGAAAGAAAAAATTGCATCATACCCACAATATATCATTCCACAACCGGAACAATATAAAGGCCGTTGGCATGAATTGTTTGCAAACGACCATCCCATTCATATTGAAATTGGGACAGGGAAAGGTCGCTTTATTACGGAAATGGCGAAAATGCATCCACATATCAACTATATCGGCATTGAGTTATATGAAAGCGTCATTGTATGTGCGCTGGACAAGCTTATTGAAAACGACTTGCCAAATTTACGTTTACTGAATGTGAATGCGAAAGAATTAACAAACATTTTTGCAAAGGGAGAAGTCGAGCGTATTTACTTAAATTTCTCCGATCCGTGGCCAAAAAAGCGACATGAGAAAAGACGGTTAACATATCGTTCATTTTTGGAGCTGTATGAAAACATTTTAGTTGATGAAGGGGAAATTCATTTTAAAACAGATAACCGTGGATTGTTTGAATATTCCCTTGTCAGCTTTTCTCAATACGGTTTAGTTCTTCAATATGTCAGCCTTGATCTTCATCGAAGCGATTTTGAAGGAAATGTCATGACAGAGTATGAACAAAAGTTTTCTGAAAAAGGAAATCCCATTTATCGCTGTGAAGTAAAATATCGAAAACCTATGTCATAATTGGGCATAGGTTTTTTTCTTTTCTGAATATTTTTGTAATGTTAAAATAAATCATGAGAGGGGGAGAACTGATGGAGAAATTAACGATCGGTCGAATAACGATGACGTGGTTGAATGGGGGAATTACACATTTAGATGGGGGAGCGATGTTTGGTGTCGTGCCCAAGCCGCTTTGGATGAAAAAATACCCATGCAACGACCAAAATCAAATTCCGCTTCGCACGGATCCGATTTTATTGCAAGTAGATGGGAAAAACATATTAATTGAATCAGGCATTGGAAAAGGAAAATTGAATGAGAAGCAAAAACGAAACTTTGGTGTAACGGAAGAATCTGACTTAGAAAATCAGTTGGCGCTTCTTTCTTTAACTCCTGAAGACATTGATCTTGTATTAATGACGCATTTGCACTTCGATCATGCGAGCGGTTTAACAAAATGGGAAGGAGATACGCTCGTTCCCACGTTTCCGCGTGCGCGCATTATTACATCGGCAGTGGAATGGGCGGAGATGAAAGAGCCAAATATTCGTTCCCGCAATACGTATTGGAAAGAAAACTGGGAAGCGATTGTCGAGCAAGTGGATACGTTTGCTGAGCAGTTAGAAGTCGTTCCTAGTGTTACGATGATTCATACAGGCGGTCATAGTGATGGACATGCCATTATTATTATTACATCTGAAGGAGAAACGGCCGTTCATCTCGGTGATTTAATGCCGACGCATGCACATCAAAATCCGCTTTGGGTGATGGCGTATGATGATTATCCGATGACGTCCATTTTCGCTAAACAAAAATGGCTCGCCTATGGAATGGAAAACGATGCATGGTTTACGTTTTATCACGATGCGTATTACCGTGCTGTCCGTTGGAATGACGAGTTTCAAATCGTTGAATCGATTAAACGTCAATAAAAACCCAAGCGGCTTGCTTGGGTTTTACAATTTTCGCGCTTCAATAATTGTTCCTGTTTTTGCATCAATGAGACACTCATATGCGCCAGTTGGACGAGTAATGCCACCTCGATAGACGTTGTAGCGCAGCCCATTTTTTTCAATTGTTTCAACGGTTGTTTGGATCCACGATCCTGTAATGTCACCCGTTTGTTGAAACGCTTCTTTCGCCTTTTGAAGCGCTTGTTCAGATGAAATAAAACGTCGATGTTGCCACTCATTCCATATGTATGCTGCCGTTGCACCGACAACGATCCCAGTAAGAAACGTTTTGACGCGCATAATCCATTCCTCCACTTTTTCTTTTAGTATACCGAATTGTTCGAGTGGAAACTACATGTAAAATTCGCTACAATGACAAATAGCGAGCAAAGAAAGGGGAAAAAACGATGGATTTGCAGTTGTTTCAAACGTTAACCGAATTGCCGGGGGCACCGGGGAATGAACATGCGGTGCGTGCCTTTATGCGTGAACAGTTACAAAAATATGCTGATGATATTGTGCAAGATCGGCTTGGGAGCATTTTTGGAGTGAAGCGCGGAACAGAAAATGGTCCAGTCGTGATGGTTGCAGGGCATATGGATGAAGTAGGTTTTATGGTCACCGCCATTACAGAACAAGGAATGATTCGTTTTCAGCCGCTTGGAGGTTGGTGGAATCAAGTATTGTTAGCACAACGTGTACAAATTATAACAGATCGCGGTCCGATTATTGGTGTGATCGGCTCGATTCCTCCTCATTTGCTTGACGAAGAGCAGCGAAAAAAGCCAATGGATATAAACAATATGCTCATTGATGTTGGGGCAGATGATCGGAATGATGCTGAGCGCATGGGCATTCGCCCGGGGCAACAAATTGTGCCTATTTGTCCGTTTACACCGATGGCAAACGAGAAAAAAATTATGGCGAAAGCATGGGACAATCGTTACGGCTGTGGTTTAGCCATTGAGTTGTTAAAAGAGTTAAAAGATGAAACGATACCGAATGTATTATATTCTGGAGCGACGGTCCAAGAAGAAGTGGGGCTTCGTGGGGCGCAAACGGCAGCAACAATGATCAAACCAGATATTTTCTTTGCGCTAGATGCAAGCCCAGCGAACGATATGACAGGGGACGAAAAAGAGTTTGGGCATCTCGGCAAAGGTGCACTTGTACGCATTTACGATCGTACAATGATTACGCATCGCGGCATGCGTGAATTTATTTTAGATATCGCAGAAACAAACAACATTCCATATCAATATTTTATTTCACCGGGCGGTGGAACAGATGCAGGAAGAGTACATATCGCCAATAGCGGCGTCCCTTCAGCTGTCATTGGCATTTGTGCACGCTATATTCATACACATGCTTCCATCATTCATGTGGATGACTATGAAGCGGCAAAACAATTATTAGTCGCTCTTGTGAAACGATGTGACCGCGCGACAGTAGACGCGATTCGTCATAACGCTTAAGGAGATCGAGAAATGAACATAGCTGTTGGAACGAAAAATAATACGAAAGTGAAAGCGGTAAAGGCTGTGTTTCATGAGGCACACTATACGATTATTTCGAGTGATGTGCAACCGAGCGTGTCAAAACAGCCGTTTTCCGATGAAGAAACGTTGCAAGGTGCGATTGAGCGGGCGACGTTAGCTGTTTGTAAACAACAAGCACATATCGGGATCGGTTTAGAAGGTGGCGTGTTCATCGCACAAAACGGGGGAATTTGGTTATGTAATTGGGGGGCGCTCGTTGATCGCGATGGAGTTGTTGTTGTGGCAGGAGGGGCACGTATTCCCCTCCCCGCTGAAATCGGTGAACAATTAAGAGGTGGAAAAGAATTAGCTGAAGTGATGGATGAATACGCAAATCGCCGCGACGTTCGTTCAAATGAAGGGGCGATTGGTATTTTGACGAACGGAGCGATCGATCGAACAACGATGTATACACATATTGTTCATCTGTTAAAAGGACAGTATGAACATCAAAAGAAAGGATGAATAGATAGATGAAAACAATCGAACGTATGGAGCAATATAACGAAGTCATTCAACATGGGAAAGTCATTATGATGTTTACGGCTGATTGGTGTCCTGATTGTCAAGTCATCAAGCCGATTTTGCCAGAAATCGAAGAACAGTTTTCGGATTATACGTTTTATGCGGTTGATCGCGATCAATTGCTCGATTTGTTTACAGCGCATAACGTATTTGGCATTCCAAGCTTTATCGCGTATGAAAACGGACAAGAACGAGGCCGATTTGTCAGCAAAGATCGGAAAACAAAAGAAGAAATCGTCGCTTTTATTGAACATTTAGGTGAGCGGGATGAATAGTAAACAAATAAGCGAGCATATTCAACAGCGGTTATGTCATTATCCGTGGGAGTTTCAATGGGATCGAAAAAAAGATACACTCCGCATTGAACATCGCGAAACGAAAAAAGGAGTGACGATCTCCTTGCCTCCAATTATTGCGAAATGGGAACTAGAGAAAGAGCGCGCCATTGATGAAGTCGTTTATTATGTAGAACAAACATTGAACGCATTACATGATGATTCACCGTTGCGTGAAAAAGAAAAGCACGTATATCCAGTTATTCGTTCTACTTCGTTTCCGACAAAGACGAACGAAGGAGCGATGTTTATTTATGATGAGCATACGGCAGAAACGCGCATTTATTATGCACTTGATCTAGGAACAACGTATCGGCTCATTGATGAGCGGTTAGTTGAATCGGAGCGTTGGGATGTGCAACAATTAAAAGAAATTGCACGTTTTAATGTTCGGTCATTGCCGACAACGGTAAAAGAAGACCGTGTTGCAGGTAATACGTTTTACTTTTTGAATACAAACGATGGGTATGATGCAAGTCGCATATTAAACGATGCTTTTTTAAAAAAGTTTTCTGAAAAAATAAAAGGAACAATGTTATTGGCCGTTCCTCATCAAGATGTGCTTATTATTGCTGACATTGAGAACGAAATCGGATATGATGTACTTGCGCAGTTGACGATGAGTTTTTTTGCAAGCGGTCGAGTGCCGATTACCGCCCTCTCATTTTTATACGAAGATGGGCAACTTCAACCGATTTTTATTCTCGGAAAAAATCGTCGAAAGGATGAGACACAATGAATGTATTTTACAATCGTGAAGGGATCGGAGATACGTTACTTATTACATTGAAAGCTGTTGATCCGCAAGTGCGAGCTTTTGAGAAAAAAGGAGATGTCGTGCGCATTTTCAATGAGCAGACAGGTGAGACGGTCGGTTACAATATTTTTCACGCGTCTACATACGGCACATTTGAAGGAAATGGTGTCGTCGAACGAACAGAACAACTGATTGCGACAATTAATGATATACTGCAAAAAAATGGTGTAGATGAGCAAGTAGCGGCTGATTTGTCACCGAAGTTTGTCGTCGGTTACGTGAAACAAAAAGAGAAACACCCGAATGCTGATAAGTTAAGCGTTTGTCAAGTCGATGTCGGTACGGAGACGTTGCAAATTGTATGTGGCGCTCCAAACGTTGACGCTGGGCAAAAAGTTGTTGTTGCAAAAGTTGGCGCAGTCATGCCAAGCGGTCTTGTCATTCAAGAGGCAGAGCTGCGTGGCGTAAAATCTTACGGAATGATTTGCTCGGCACGCGAACTAAACTTACCGAACGCTCCTCAAGAGAAAGGCATTCTCGTTTTAAATGATGAGTACGAAGTAGGCCAACCATTTTTCAGCTGACTTCCGTTGCGGCAGTCAGCTTTTTTTGTGATAAAATAAAACTGAATGTACAAAGAAAGAGTGAGGACTGAATGGGTTGGTTAAAGGCATTATTTCGTTATTTATTTGGGGGGAACGATGAGATAAAAGAGACGCGAAAACACCCTCCATCTGTGCCAAAAAACGAACATAAAGAGATGGAGGCGAAAGTCGTTTATGAATATCCGAAAGGAAAGTTTCGCTTTCCGTTAATTCCAGATGAACCGACAGAAAGAAGAAAAGATAGAACAGATGAACCGTCGTCACAAAGGAGTTCATTTGAGAAAAAAGTATATCGTCTCGATCGTCAAGCGGGTGAATCACGCGCATTTCGCCCAACGGATGTCCCATCACCTGTATTTGGTTATAAACGAATGGAACGTGTAGAACGAAAAAATGAAGATAAACAAATGGTTGAATTTGAACTTCCGAGTGTTGAAAAAGTCGAAACAAACGAATGCGTGAATGTAGAGGCAACTGAATCGATAGAAAAAGAAGAACATTTTGTTGCTGAGACAAACGAACATGCGCATATACAGGAGAGTGAGACACTTCGTCATGAGGTGGGCGATTTTGTTCATGAAAAGGAAGACGAAAAACGAGAAGAAGCAGAAATGGCTGAAGAGAAAACGGAACAAAAACAGCCGCAAGAAAATAAAGAGCAAGAGCGATTAGAAGAAAAAGAGGAGCGAGTACGTCAGCGAAGTGGTGTGCCATACAATGTGATGATGTTAAAGCAAGATCGGGAAAAATGGGAAGAGCGGCAAAAACAGTCAACGTACGTGTTTCCGTCCTTATCGTTGTTGCATCCGCCACTTATCCGTCAAGAAGACGATGAAACATGGTTAAAAGAACAAGCGGAGCGATTGAACGAGACGTTTAAAAATTTTAACGTTGGAGCAAAGGTTGTTCATGTAACGAAAGGTCCGACAGTTACTCGTTTTGAAGTACAGCCGGAACTTGGTGTGAAAGTGAATAAAATTACGAATTTAGCAGATGATATTAAATTAAATTTAGCAGCTGTCGATATTCGTATGGAAGCACCTATTCCAGGGAAAAACACGATAGGGATTGAAGTGCCGAATCGATCAAGTCGCCCGGTCTTTATTCGCGAAGTATTACAAAGCGAAGCGTTTCAAAAGTCAGACTCTCCATTAACCGTTGCTTTAGGGTTAGATATTTCAGGGAGACCAATTGTTACCGATTTAAAAAAGATGCCCCATGGATTGATCGCTGGGGCAACAGGATCAGGAAAAAGTGTATGTATGAATGCGATGTTAGTCAGCTTGCTGTACAAAGCAACACCACATGAAGTGAAGTTGCTATTGATCGATCCGAAAATGGTCGAGCTTGCACCATACAATTATATTCCACACTTAGTGAGCCCGGTCATCACTGATGCAAAAGCAGCAACAGCAGCGTTAAAATGGGCTGTGTCTGAAATGGAGCGACGATACGAACTATTCGCGCATACGGGTGTGCGTGATATTGTTCGTTACAACGATTTAGTACGAAAAGCACAAAAGACGGAACAACATTTACCTTATATCGTCATTGTTATTGATGAGCTTGCGGATTTAATGATGGTTGCGCCCGCTGATGTCGAGGAAGCGATTTGTCGTATTGCTCAAAAAGCGCGAGCATGCGGTATGCACTTGCTTGTTGCTACACAACGGCCATCGGTGGACGTGATTACCGGCTTAATTAAAGCAAATATTCCAACACGCATTGCCTTTTCTGTATCGTCGCAAATTGATTCACGCACGATTATCGATATAAACGGCGCAGAAAAGTTACTTGGGCGAGGCGATATGTTATTTTTAGAAAATGGAACGGCGAAGCCGATTCGTTTACAAGGAAATTTCGTATCTGATGAAGAAATTGAGCGCGTTGTCGCCCATGTGCGTCAGCAAATGGAACCGTCTTACTTATTCCAACATGACGAGCTGTTGCAACAACATGTACAAGCTGATGAAGATGATGAATTGTTTTACGAGGCGTGTGAATTTGTTGTTCAACAGGGTGGAGCTTCCACATCAAGTTTACAACGTCGCTTTCGCATTGGCTACAACCGAGCAGCACGCTTAATCGAGATGATGGAGCAACGCGGAATCGTATCCGCTCCGAAAGGAAGCAAGCCACGCGATGTTTTAATTGATGAACAAGATCTTGAACAACTACAAGACACAATTTAGATAAAGTAGTCGTGAAATAGAAAACATGCTATGCTAAATACGTGAAAACGATGGTTGAAGGGGAAAGCAAAATGAAAGAAATCGAATTAAAGCTACAAGGAAAAATTAAACGGTTAACGAATAAAACATTTAAATTTGATGAGCGTGTGCGAGATGGCTGGTTTTCAGCTGTATATTTTTTGAAAACGCGTGAAATTGTAAAACAATTTCGCCCAAATAATATTGTCACGATGCAGTTTTTTCAAAAAGAACATGCCGTTTTATGCGGAACGGATGAAGTGATTGCTTTATTGCATACGTTTGCGGATGAGCCAGAAAAATTAGAAATTTATTCATTAAAAGACGGAGATAAAATTAGTCCGTTTGAGACAGTGCTCACTATTACCGGTCCGTATCAAAATTTCGGATATTTAGAAGGCATTATTGATGGAATTTTAGCGCGGCGAACATCTGTAGCAACAAACGTGTATAACGTTGTTAAAGCAGCAGCTTTATCTGGTGTACAAAAACCGGTCATTTTTATGGGAGATCGTGATGACCATTTTATGATGCAAGCAGGTGACGGATATGCTGCTTTTATTGGTGGTTCAACTGCACAAGCGACACATGCGATGAACGAATGGTGGGGAAAACAAGGAATGGGGACGATGCCGCATGCGCTCATTCAATTGTTTGATGGGGATGTTGTTGCGGCGGCAAAGGCGTATCACGAAAAATATCCAGACGATGATTTAATTGTTCTTGTTGATTATAACAATGACTGTATTACAGATGCGCTGAAAGTGGCGCGAGAGTTTGGTGATAAGTTAAAGGCTGTTCGCGTTGATACGTCTCGAACAATGATCGACCAATATTTTATTCGCCATCCAGAAGTGCTCGGTACTTTTGATCCGCGTGGCGTGAATCCACCACTTATTTTCGCTTTGCGTGAGGCACTTGATCGCGAAGGATTTGAGCATGTGAAAATCGTTGTTAGCGGTGGATTCAACGAACAGCGCATTATTGAGTTCGAAAAGCAAGGTGTGCCGGTTGATATGTACGGTGTAGGAAGTAGTTTGTTAAAAGTACATATCGGTTTTACTGGTGATAACGTGTTATTAAACGGAAAACATCAAGCGAAAGCAGGGCGGCGTTACCGTCCAAATCCACGTCTCGAAAAAGTGGAGTATACTGGTCAGTAACACGGAAAAACTGATAGAAGAATGATGCTTCTATCAGTTTTTCTTATCATTGCTCGCAAACGATGGTATAATGAAGTTTGTTACATAAGATGAAAATAGCAAAACGGAATTTGTGTCATATACTGCTATATAGATCAACGATAGTTGGTGGAGGTTTTTTTATGACTACTTACCATTTTGTCGGCATTAAAGGAACTGGAATGAGCGCACTTGCTCAAGTGTTACATGATATGAAATGTGCTGTGCAAGGTTCAGATTACGATAAGCGGTTTTTTACGCAAGAAGCTTTAGAAGAACGAGGAATTCCTATCTTCCCATTTAGTGCTGAAAATATTCAAAAAGATATGGTTGTGATTGCAGGGAACGCATTTCCAGATACTCATGAAGAAATTGTAGCCGCTCGCGAACTCGGTGTACCCGTCATTCGTTACCATCAATTTTTAGGTGAATTTTTACAAAAATTCACTAGTATCGCTGTGACTGGCGCCCATGGAAAGACGTCAACGACCGGATTGCTCGCTCATGTGATGCAAGGAGCGCAACCGACGTCATATTTGATTGGGGATGGTTCGGGAAAGGGAAGAGAAGGAAGTAAGTATTTTGTATTTGAAGCGTGCGAGTATCGTCGCCATTTTCTAGCCTATTCTCCTGATTATGCGATTATGACAAATATTGATTTCGATCATCCAGATTATTTTGCAAATATTGAAGATGTGTTTTCAGCATTTCAACAAATGGCATGGCAAGTGAAAAAAGGAATTATCGCCTGTGGGGATGATGAATATTTACAAAAAATCCAAGCGAAAGTTCCTGTTGTTTTTTATGGATTTGGTGAAGATAACGATTTCCAAGCACGAAATATTGTAAAAACATCGGAAGGTACATCGTTTGATGTGTTTGTGCGCCATACGTTTTTCGCTTCTTTTCATATTCCACGATATGGCGATCATAACGTGCTTAATGCGCTTGCTGTCATTGCGCTTTGCCATTATGAAGGAATTGATGTAAGCATTATTCAAGAACGATTAAAAACGTTTCCTGGGGTGAAACGTCGCTTTCATGAGAAGCCGTTCGGTTCGCAAGTGCTTATTGATGATTATGCTCATCATCCGACAGAAATACGAGCAACGATTGAGGCAGCAAGACAAAAGTATCCAGAGCGTCAAATTGTTGCGATTTTCCAACCACACACATATACACGAACGCAAACATTTTTACAACAGTTTGCGGAAAGTTTATCGCTTGCTGATGCGGTATATTTGTGCGATATTTTTGGGTCGGCGCGCGAACATCAAGGGAAATTGTCGATCGAAGATTTACGTGAAAAAATTGATGGAGCAAAGCTTTTGCATGAGGAACAAGTTGATGTGTTAAAACAGCATGATCACGCTGTCCTTATTTTTATGGGGGCAGGCGATATTCAAAAATTTCAAGAGAAATACGAACAATCGGTTCACGTATAAGTAAAAAGCAACTATGATGCGCTCATAGTTGCCTTTTTCATTTGTTCATATGTGACGTTCCAATGTGAAGCATGCCACTCTACCCCTTGTTCCGTCACCCATAGCACTTGAGGGGATTCGTGCTTTACTTGGAACGCTTCTGCGATATGCTGTGACAAAGGGCGAGCATGTTGCACATGCAAGTAATAGGCGCGAATGTGTGGAAAATCGTTTGTAAAGCGCTCAAACTCTCCCCATGCCCGATGGCTAATTGGACATGTAAGGCTATGTTTCATAAATAAAAACGGGCGATGTGACGAGCAAATTTGCTCAAATTGCTCAATTGTTTCAACTTTCTCCATGTGCATCAGTTCCTTTATTCAAACGTTTTTCGGCATCATGAACCGCCTGTTCGGTTTCTTTTAATAACTGTTCTACATCTGATGAAGGGAGCGGAATCGGGATAGATGAAACCGGCTGTGGTTTCTCTTGTTCGCTTTTTGTCGGTTCCTCTTTTTCTTCGCTTTTCCCCCATTTGTTTATATTGCTCTCTTTTAACTCATTCAATAGCTGTTTCCCTTGTTCTGTTGATTCAGTCAATAACTGCTTTCCACGTTCACTTGACAAGAATAGTGCTGCTGCTGCACCCGCAATTCCTCCAACGATTGCCCCAAGTAGAAAAGAACCGTTTTTCGCCATATGAATGCCTCCTTATTTTCGTTTCTCTTTCCATTTTGTCCATATTTCAATAAGTGTTTGTCCCCATTGAATTGCCTGCGCAATTTTTTTTTCGTTTGTTGTTAACGTTTTAGAAATTGAGTCGCTAAATGTTTGAACGGTGACACCTACTTGTTTTACCGCATCGAATACGCTTTGTAAGCTTTCTGCTTTTTTATGCACGTCATCTGCGAGAGCATTCGTCTTATGTAGTAATTGTGCCGTTTCTTTCCCGATTTCATGCATTTGTTTTTCAACTTCTTCCACAGTTTTCGCGACATGTTGTAACGTCGTCTGAAGTGTTTTTAATGTTTGGACGACATAAATGACTAAAGTAAGAAAAGCGATCGCAATGAGTGCAATGCTACTATACAAAATGATGTCCATTGTAAAAAACTCCTTTCTGTCTACCCTGTGATCTATTCGACAAAAAGAGAAAAAATCCTGCAAAAAACTCCAAATTTTTTGTGGATCGGTTACAATATACATGTACATACGATGGAATGGAGGAATACAAAATGAAAGATCCGCGCATTGAAAAGTTGGCGAAAAACTTAATTCATTACTCGCTCCGTCTGCAAAAAGGAGAAAAAGTATTAATCGAAAACTTCGGTTTGCAACGGGAGCTCGTCATTGCACTTGTGCGTGAAGCGTATGCTGTAGGAGCGTATCCGTTTGTTTCATTAAAAGATCATCAAGTTGATCGTGCACTTCTACTTGGTGCGCAAGAAGAGCAGTTTAGCATGATGGCTGAATTTGAAGCAAATGTCATGAAAGAAATGGATGCTTACATCGGATTACGTGCTGGGGATAACATTAACGAGTTTGCGGATGTGCCAGCTGACAAAATGAAAATTCACGGAAAAACGATTATGCAAAAAGTGCATCGGGACATTCGTGTACCGAAAACGAAATGGGTCGTGCTCCGCTATCCGAATCCGTCTATGGCGCAGCTCGCGAAAATGAGCACAGAGGCGTTTGAAGATTTTTATTTTAACGTATGTAACTTAGACTACGGTAAAATGGATAAAGCTATGGATGCGCTTGTTGAGCTGATGGATAAAACGGATCAAGTGCGCATTACAGGGCCAGGCACAGATTTAACGTTCTCCATTAAAGATATTCCTGCAGTAAAATGTTCAGGGCAAATGAATATTCCAGACGGAGAAGTGTATACGGCTCCTGTTCGCGACTCGGTCAATGGTACTATTTCGTTTAATACGCCTTCACCTTATCAAGGATTTACGTTTGAAAATGTCAAATTAACATTTAAAGATGGAAAAATTGTTGAAGCAACAGCAAACGATACAGAACGGATTAATCAAATTTTTGATACAGACGAAGGTGCGCGTTACATCGGTGAATTTGCGATCGGAGTCAACCCGTACATTCAACATCCGATGCAAGACATTTTATTTGATGAAAAAATCGACGGTAGCTTCCATTTCACACCGGGTCAATGTTACGATGAAGCGTACAATGGCAACCATTCGAACATCCATTGGGATATGGTTATGATCCAACGTCCAGAATATGGTGGCGGTGAAATATATTTTGATGGTGTACTTATTCGTAAAGATGGACGTTTTGTCCTTCCAGAGTTACAACCATTAAACCCAGAAAACTTAAAATAAAAGAAAAAAGCAACTATGAACTGCTCATAGTTGCTTTTTCTTCTGCCAAACAATTTCAAGTTGATCACCTGGGGCAAGCGTCTCGTAAAATGTTGTTGGTTTTCCGTTTTTTAGTAATGTAAATGTTGTTGACGCTCCTTGAGGAATATCAACTTGGACGTATTGAAATATATCTTGAAAAATAAACGGCTCGATTTTTCGCTCGCTAAATTGAAGCTCATCTCCATGTTGAACGAGATCGTCCTCATGAAGCTGTTCACCGTTACGATAAAACGCGCCAATTTGTTTTGTTAATGTTAATGTTTCACCGTTAAATATAATTGGAAGCGAGTAATGAAGTTTCAGCTGTCTTGCTTCAGCTATTTGGGCAACTGTTCGTTCATTTTGTTGATGAATGACGATGTGATCGCCGTCTTCAAACGGTGCGTAGCGTGGGCATTCCATTCCGTTTCGATATATCGTTGCGCACCATTCAGAAAATTTTATTTTTTTTCCATTTAACGTGATCGTAAATGGCTCAAGCTGTTGAAGAAGATCGTCATTTTTTGTTGCTTGCAAAAGTTGTTCCATCGTTTCTGGCATATGGACAAAAATGTCGTCACGATCACATAAAACAGCATCGAGGGAAGCGGGTTCTCCATTTCTCAACACAAGCGGTTCAATCGTATATTGTTGCCCATTGATCGTCACTTGTTTTGTCGGCAATGATTCAAGCAAATCACGAAGTTGAACGGTTGCTTGCTTCCCATCTTTCCCTTTTTCAACAACGATACGGTCACTGTTTTTAATAGGTGTATCGAATGTTGCCGTCTCACCATTTTTCATAATCATTGGCGGCTCTCCATGTGTTCCTGGAATAGTAATTGTATTTCCGTTTAACGTAACGACGCAAGCTAATCCGGGTTTGCCGTATAGTTTATGTAATTGAATCCCTGCAGCTAATAGTGCATCACCGATCGTTAGTTGCTTCATATCAAACAAACGAATCGATTGTCCGTTTACCTCTACCGTTACGTATTGAATCGGTGTTTGCTTTGCAGCAATTGCAATGCCAATAGGGGTGACGAGCTCTGGACGATGTTTCATTTCTTCACGATCGATGTGCAACTTTTGAATGGCATCAATGCCACGAATAGCGACGCGATTTTCAGGAAGATGGAGCTTTTGAGCGAGCCGCTTTGGCAGTTCTGGCGTCAAGCTTCCCCCTCCAACAAGCATCACTGCTTTCGGCGATTGATGATTATTTAATCGTAAAATTTCTTTGCTGATCGCATCAGCAAGTCGATCAATCGCCTCAGAAATAGTTGCAATCATTTGTTCGCGAGGCACTTCTGTTTCAAAACCGAGAATGTCTGTAATTGTTACCGTTTCTTTTGTATGTAAGTCACGTTTCGCCTGTTCAGCAAGTGGGAAATCGAGTAAATATGCATCAGAAATCGCTTCTGTAATTTCATCCCCCGCCATCGGTACCATCCCGTAAGCAATAACTGTCCCGCCATCTGTAATTGCGATATCAGACGTCCCTGCACCAATATCTACAAGCGCAACATTTAATCGCCGCATCGTCGGAGGGATGAGTACATTGAGTGCAGCGATCGGTTCGAGTGTTAGCGCCTCCATTTCTAAGTGGGCGCGTTGCAGTGCTGCAAGAAGCGACTCGACGACAAGTTTCGGTAAAAATGTGGCGATGACTTCAACGCTCGCTTCATCTCCTTGTTGATCAATTAAGCTACCGATTTCTTCGCCATCAATTTCATAGCGCGTCACTGAATAACCGACGCAGTAATAATGATGACTTTTTTCATTCGATGATTTTTCCGCTAACGTCATTTGTGCTTGTTGAACGGCGGCGAGTTCTAAATACATCACATCTTCATGAGTTAAAAGCGGCTTACCTTTGATTGAAATCGTCGTTTTTCCTTTTTCTGTTTTTAATGAACGACCTGCTGCTGCGACGCATACACGTGTAAGAGGCCCATGACGTTCCTCTAACGTTTTTTTTATATCGACAATGACTTTTGAAACAGCAAGTACGTCATGAATTTGCCCGTCAAGCATTGCCCGTTCTTCATGTTCTTTGATGACAATGTCTTCAACTTGATATTGTCCGTCTGTTTCCTTTAAAATAATGCCAACTACTGAACGAGTGCCAATATCTAATGCAAAAATCAAGCTTCCCACCTTCTTTTTTTGAAAATTAAAAAATTCTTTATTGCTTAAACGCGTTTTATAAATAAAGGGGTGACAACTTTATCCACTTCGTTTATAATAATCTCTAATTATATAGAAATGTACCACATTTTTTAGCTTATATAAAGAAAGGATGAGATGAATGAGTAACGAACGATTAGATGAGCTGAGAGCAAAGGTTGATGAGTTAAACTTACAGTTGTTAAAGTTAATTAATGAACGTGGACGTCTTGTTCAAGAAATTGGGAAAATTAAAGATGCGCAAGGGACGTATTTTTATGATCCTGTTCGTGAAAGAAAAATGTTGGATTTAATTTTAGAACATAACGATGGCCCGTTTGATACGGCGACGTTAAAACATATTTTTAAAGAAATTTTTAAAGCAGGCCTTGATTTACAAGAAGACGATCATAAAAAAGCATTGCTCGTATCAAGAAAGAAAAAGCCGGAAAATACAATTGTCGATGTGAAAGGGGAAAAAATCGGCGATGGCAATCAATATTTTGTCATGGGACCATGCGCCGTTGAAAGCTATGAACAAGTGGCGGAAGTCGCACAAGCAATCAAGCGTCACGGTTTAAAATTGTTGCGAGGGGGAGCGTATAAACCGCGCACATCACCATACGACTTCCAAGGTCTTGGAGTAGAAGGATTAAAAATTTTAAAACGTGTAGCAGATGAATTCGATTTAGCGGTTATTAGTGAAATTGTGACGCCTGCAGATATTGAAACAGCGCTCGATTATATTGACGTCATTCAAATCGGGGCGCGCAATATGCAAAACTTTGAGTTGCTGAAAGCGGCTGGGCAAGTGAACAAACCGGTGTTGCTAAAGCGCGGGTTAGCTGCAACGATTGAAGAGTTTATTCATGCCGCAGAATACATTATGTCGCAAGGAAATGGACAAATCATTTTATGTGAACGTGGCATTCGCACATATGAAAAAGCAACGCGCAACACGCTTGACATTTCTGCTGTGCCGATTTTGAAAAAGGAAACGCATTTACCTGTCTTTGTTGATGTGACACATTCGACAGGGCGTCGAGATTTACTTTTACCTTGTGCGAAAGCAGCGCTTGCGATTGGAGCGGATGGTGTCATGGCTGAAGTGCATCCTGATCCTGCTGTGGCGTTATCTGATTCCGCACAACAGATGGATATTGACCAATTCAATGAGTTTATGGAAGAATTAAAATCATTTCAAAAACAATTTGTAAAAGCATAACGAGAAGAAGCTGGTGATTTGTTCGCCAGCTTTTCTTTTTCTTATGAATTTATTTGTGAAAACGTTGCACTTAGGTAATCATTTATCGTATGATATTTTTACATAAAATTGCGATGTACGACAGTTTTCGATATACAGAGCGCTGAAAAGGAGTGTGTATGTGATGAATGTAACAATTTATGATGTAGCAAGAGAAGCAAACGTGTCGATGGCGACCGTTTCACGTGTAGTAAACGGGAACCCAAACGTAAAGCCTTCTACACGCAAAAAAGTATTAGAAGTCATTGAGCGACTCGGATATCGTCCAAATGCGGTGGCGCGCGGATTGGCAAGTAAAAAGACGACGACGGTCGGAGTCATTATTCCAGATATATCAAGCATTTTCTTTGCGGAAATGGCTCGCGGCATCGAAGATATTGCAACAATGTATAAGTATAACATTATTTTAAGCAATTCAGATCAAAATAAAGAAAAAGAGCTGCATTTATTAAATACAATGCTTGCGAAACAAGTCGATGGCATTTTATTTATGGGTGGCGATGTCACGGAAGAGCATGTCGAGCAGTTTAAAAAGTCAGATGTACCGATTGTATTAGCTGCAACGATTGAAAAAAACAATATTATTCCGTCCGTCAATATTGACTATGAGCAAGCTGCATATGATGCAGTACATATGTTAATCGAAAAAGGACATAAACGGATTGCTTATGTGACAGGACCGTTAAATGATCCAATTAACGGACTGAAAAAATTAGCTGGTTATCGCCGCGCTTTAGAAGAAGCGAATATTGCTTATGATGATGAACTTGTTGTTGAAGGCGACTACACGTATGATTCAGGAATGGAAGCGTATGAAAAACTAGCCGAACTTGCCCAGCGACCAACAGCGGTTTTTGTTGGGACAGATGAAATGGCGCTCGGTGTCATTCATGGAGCACAAGACCGCGGTGTGCGCATTCCAGATGAATTAGAAGTAGTCGGTTTTGATAACACTCGTTTAGCGACAATGGTTCGCCCGAAGCTGACGACAGTCGTACAGCCAATGTACGATATCGGTGCGGTGGCGATGCGTTTATTAACAAAATATATGAACAAAGAACATGTGGACAATCACATTGTTGTATTACCACATCGAATTGAATATCGCGATTCGACAAAATCATAAAGAGGCAGAAGCCTCTTTATGATTTTTTTTTATAAATTTAATCGTTGCTTATTGCTTCGAATTGGTTGAAGTGCTTTCATGACAGTTTGGGCATTTTTTTCTGTAATTTCTGCCTTTCTCGGAATGGGTGGATATAAGTCGTCCGGGTCATCCCACTCGAGCGGTAAAGAAACAGGGGAGTGTTGTTGCCAGCGAGCAATCCATTCTTTCGGTAAAGGCCCAGAAATATCGGATTGTTCTGTCATTTCAAGCCATAATAGCGCCCATGCACGCGGAACAACGCGCCAAATGTCGTATCCTCCGCCACCGACTGCAATCCAACGACCGTTGCAATATTGATGAGCAATTTGATGTGCGAGTTTTGGAATTTCACGATAAATGCGCATCGTCGCACATAAATGAGTTAACGGATCGTAATAGTGAGCATCCACACCGTTTTGGGTTAAAATGACGTCAGGCCGAAAGAAGTCGGCGATTTCCATGAGTGCGTCCTTATATGCTGCTAGCCAAGACTCATCTTCTGTAAATGCGTCGACAGGAATGTTAAATGAGTAGCCATATCCTTTCCCTTGTCCACGTTCATTCACATTTCCTGTACCAGGGAATAAGTAACGTCCTGTTTCGTGAATGGAAAATGTGCAAACATTTGGGTCGTCATAAAACGTCCATTGTACCCCATCACCATGATGGGCATCTGTGTCGACGTATAAGACGCGGACACCGTATTTTTCTTGCATATATTTAATGGCGACAGAACTGTCATTATAAATGCAAAATCCGGATGCTTTGCCGCGGAATCCATGATGAAGCCCTCCGCCTAAACTGAGCGCATGCTCAGCTTTTCCAGAAAGCACGTAATCAACGGCTGTTAATGTTCCCCCAACAAGAAGGGCGCTCGCTTCATGCATGTTTGGAAAAATAGGTGTATCTTCCGTTCCTAAGCCATAATTGATTGCAATTTCTTCTGAAAGTAGTCCTTTCCCCGCTTTTTTTACTGCTTCAATATAATCCATATCGTGAACAAGAGCTAGTTCTTCATCTGTGGCAAGACGCGGTGCTACAATTTGTGAATCGTGGAGCGCACCAACCGTTTGTAATAAGTCATACGTTAGTTTGACGCGCAATTGGTTGAACGGATGGCGATCATGGAATTTATACGTTTGAAACGCATCGGAATAAATGAATACGCTATTTTTGCTCATGATGAAACCCCCGGCAAGTTTGGCCACAATACGTCGTATCCTTGCGCTTTTAAATCTTCAATAATCGCCATCGGGTTCATTGTTTGAATACGAAACACGAGCACTTTATACTTTTCATCTTGATCAGGATATACGAGAACACTTGAAATATTAATGTTTCTTTTTTGAAACATGGAAGTGACTTCACTTAACATCCCCGTTCGGTTCGGCACTTTAATTTCAATTTGCGAACCGGGCTGATGAGCCCCTGTTAATTGTACGAGCGTATATAACAAATCGCTCTCTGTAATAATGCCGACAAGTTTATTTTCTTTGACGATTGGCATGCAGCTGATGCGATGTTCGTAAAATAAAGCCGCCACTTCTTCGACAAAATCAAGCGGGTGACCTGTAATGACGTTTGTTTTCATAATGGTGCTTAACGGCTTTTGTAAATCTTCTAGATGCTCATTGGCATGGAAAATCGATGGACTTGCATCGCGTAAATCACGATCGGTGACGATTCCAATGACATGATATTCATCATCAACAATTGGTAAGTGACGAATGTTTTTTTGCTTCACAATGCTTAGCGCATCGGCAATTGTATTTGACGGCTTTAATGCGATGACATCCGTTTTCATCATTTGTTCGACAATCATTTCCCCATCCCCTTTGTTTTAATACATAAAGCGGTTCATAAAGCGAAGTTGATCAAACTTTTGAATTGATTGTTGATCGACGCGCTTCCCAATACGCGCCATTAAGCAGTTAGCCGGATGTGAACAAATTTCAGGGTCGTCCGTTGCATACCAGACAAGTCCGCCCGCGTTCATCATTTTCTCCATTACTTTTCGATATTCCCATACGTTCAAACCAGTTCGTTTTAAATCCCAATGCCAATAGTATTCGGTCGTAATAATGATGTAATCTTCCATCGCATCGTCCATCATAGCCACTTTCAATAAATTTTTCCCGACACCACACCCTCGAAAGTCTGGAATGACTTCGATTGCCCCGAGCTCAATTAAATTTTCCATCTTCCCTTGTGACCATCTTTCAAGGGGGTCAGGATATAAAAAGGTGACGTAGCCAACGATCGTGTGACCGTGGCGGGCAATAATAATTCGCCCTTCAGGAAGGCCTGCAATTTCAATGAGCGCTTGATGTTGTTGGTGCGGTTGCCGAAACGCTGTTAAATCATGATGAAATTCATAGCTAGCCAACTTTTCTGGGGAAATCGGCCCTTCAATAATTAACGTTCCTTTCGGTGTTTTTAATTGTTTTGCGTTATATGTTTTTTTATGCTCCATTGCCCCACCGCCTACTGAAATAATCTCACTTCAATTATACATAAAAAAATAAAAATTAAATCGTTTTCATAATAAACATTAATGAAAATTTTTTAAAAATTGAGAAATTGTTTATAGTATAATATAATACGAATGTAAACACTTTCAAACAAGGGGGAGTTTGGGATGATTAAGGTGGAAACGCTACCAGTCATTCAAGGGGATTTCAACTTGAAAAACTACGAAGAAACGTATAAAACGTTTGACTGGTCTGAAGCAGAAAAGCATTTTTCGTGGTATGAAACAGGAAAAGTAAACATGGCGTACGAAGCGATTGACCGTCATGTAGAAACGTTCCGAAAAAACAAAGTGGCTCTTTATTATCGTGACGCGACAAGAGAAGAAAAGTACACATTTAAAGAAATGAAGGAGTTTTCAAACAAAGTAGCCAACGTGTTAAAAGAAGTGGCCGATGTAGAAAAAGGTGATCGCGTCTTCATTTTTATGCCTCGTTCGCCTGAACTGTACTTTTCTGTGCTTGGAGCGATTAAGCTTGGCGCAATCGTCGGACCTCTTTTTGAAGCGTTTATGGAAGGGGCAGTACGTGACCGTTTAGAAGATAGCGAGGCGAAAGTCATTATTACGACACCTGAGCTTTTACCACGTGTACCTGTCAATGAGCTACCAGCATTAAAGTACGTATTTTTAGTTGGAGATGACATTAAAGAAGAAGGACCGTTTTTTGACTTGAAAAAACGGATGAACGCAGCAAGCAAACATTTTCAGATTGAATGGGTCGGACGCGAGGATGGACTCATTTTACATTATACATCTGGTTCAACAGGAAAACCAAAAGGCGTACTGCATGTGCATAACGCGATGATTCAACATTATCAAACGGCAAAATGGGTATTAGATTTAAAAGAAGATGATGTGTATTGGTGCACGGCTGATCCAGGCTGGGTGACAGGAACATCGTACGGCATTTTCGGTCCATGGCTTTGTGGGGCTTCAAACGTCATTGTAGGTGGCCGCTTTAATCCTGAAGCGTGGTATAAAACGATCGAAGATTATGGCGTGACGGTATGGTATAGTGCACCGACAGCTTTCCGCATGTTGATGGGGGCTGGCGATGAATTAGTGAAAAAGTTTAATTTAAGCTCACTTCGCCATATTTTAAGCGTTGGGGAACCTTTAAACCCAGAAGTCGTCCGTTGGGGAATGAAAGTGTTCAATCGCCGTATTCATGATACATGGTGGATGACAGAAACAGGGGCACAACTCATTTGTAACTATCCGTGTATGGAAATTAAACCGGGATCGATGGGGAAACCAATTCCGGGAGTAAAAGCTGCAATCGTTGACGATCAAGGAAATGAGTTACCGCCATATCGCATGGGCAATTTGGCGATTAAAAAAGGTTGGCCTTCGATGATGCGCGCGATTTGGAACAATCCACAAAAATATGAGTCGTACTTCTTACCGGGTGATTGGTATGTATCTGGCGATTCGGCATATATGGATGAAGATGGATATTTCTGGTTCCAAGGACGAATTGATGATGTCATCATGACAGCGGGAGAACGTGTTGGTCCGTTCGAGGTGGAAAGCAAACTCGTTGAACATCCTGCAGTTGCAGAGGCAGGTGTCATCGGAAAGCCAGATCCGGTGCGCGGTGAAATTATTAAAGCGTTTGTTGCTCTTCGCGAAGGGTACGAGCCATCAGAAGAATTAAAAGAAGATATTCGTAACTTTGTGAAAAAAGGTTTAGCTGCGCATGCCGCACCACGTGAAATCGAGTTTCGTGATAAGTTACCAAAAACGAGAAGTGGAAAAATTATGCGCCGCGTTTTGAAAGCTTGGGAACTAAACTTACCGACAGGCGATTTATCAACAATGGAAGACTAAAAAATCGGGCATGGCCCGATTTTTTAGTTTGTTGATGGCTGTTCTTCTGCTGGTTGCTCATTTGTTGGTTGCTCAGGTTGTATAGCAGGCAACATGCGAATGATATTAGATGGATTCGATTCCAATCCAGCAATATCAACAGCCGTCACGTAATATATTCCTTGTTTTAACGGTATGTTTTTTTGTTCGCCTTTACGTATTGTTGCGATAACTTGAAACGTAGCTGTTTCGGATGCCGCATAATATACTCGATAACCAATGACGTCTTGTTCATGATGTTCGTTCCAAACGAGTGCCGTTCCTTTTTGTTGCGCAGCTAGTGGATCCGGTTTTTTCCCGTTTTCTTGAAGCGTTTTTGCCACAAATACATGTTTCCATTTATCGTTTTGCGGGAGTAATTTGCTCAAATCTTTTATATGCTGAATGCCCCACTGTTCAAGTAACGAAGCGTCAATCATTACGCCTTCTTTTGTAAATTCTTTCGGTGTTGTCGGTAAAGAGGCATATCGCTCTCCATTTAATTCAACGAAAGCTCCGCTAATCAAATACGTATCTTCTGTTTTCGGCACAAATGCCGTATTGAATAAATCGCTTTCGATCAGTCCGAATCGTTTACATGTTTCTGATGGGAGCAATCCAGAAATTGCACAATATGAGCGTTGAACAATTCCTCCAGGCATATGGAATCGTTCTTTCGGAGCGATTAGTTCTGGGCGAATATCGTACGCCCCATTCATCAGTTGCGCCCATAGCAATAAGTTTCTTTGGGAATATGATAGCCCTTTATAGCTTTTCTCAAGCGGTTTTGGTGTATCGTATCCCATCCAAGTGCCGAACGTGACATTCGGATTTGTCGCGACAAACCAAGCGTCCTTTGTGTTTTGACTCGTCCCTGTTTTTCCCGCCCAATCTGCTGAAAATTTTAACTTGCCATTTAAAAAAGAAGCTGTACCTGAGCGAATGACGTCGCGCATCATATCGATTGTTAAATACGCTGTTTGAGGTGAAAACACTTCGATTGGTTTTGGCTCGTGTTCATATACAACGTTCCCATTTTTATCAACAATTTTTTCAATTAAATACGCGTCGATGAATTTCCCACCATTTGCAAACGTTGCGTATGCATTGACGTTTTCTTCAATCGTTACCCCTTTTGTTAGCCCACCGAGCGCAAGAGATAAATTATATCCGTCTCCCGTCGTTAAGCTTGTGAAGCCCATTTTTTCTAAATATGAAATGGGTCGTTGATCGATGATGCGAGCATACGTGCGAATGGCAGGAATGTTATACGATTTTTTTAGCGCGTGACGAACAGATGTTAAGCCGTGTGTTTTACCATCCGCATTTTTGGGGCGATATGGACCTTGTTGCGTTGGAATTTCTAAATCAATATCTGGAATGACAGATCCCGGTTGAATAATGCCCATTTCCATCGCTGGTGCATAAACGAGAAGCGGCTTCATCGTTGAACCGTTCGAACGGTATGCTTGAGTTGCGTGATTCAGTTGTTCCCGTTTATAATCTCGTCCACCGACAAAGCTAATGATGCGTCCGGTTTTGTTTTCGATCAAAATCGCCCCGACTTCTACCGGCTGACGGACGGAAATGATTTGTTCCGTTTTTTCGTCTCTTTTTCGAACAACTGTATCGCTTCCGAAGTACGGATATTTTTCAACAATCGCTTTCATTCGTTCATATATGTCTTTATCGATCGTTGTGTAAATCGTATAGCCGTTTTGACGTAATTGCTTTTCTGCTTTTTCCGCATATTCTTTATATAACTGGTCGTTTGAGCGCACATCTTGCCGATCGTATCCATCTTTTTTTGCTAGTAAATCAATAAAAATATCTTTCGCACGACGTTCGATTTCAAACGTCAGCCATGGATATTTTTCCACTGGGGATGGCAAGGAAGAAACAAAATCTTTCGTAACGTCGTATGCTAGTGCGTCTTTATATTGCTCTTCTGAAATGTATCCAGCTTTTTTCATGCGCGTTAATACCGTTTTCATCCGATTTAGCGCGGGAGATAAATCGCTTTTTAACTCGCCTTCGCTAGTGAACGGTGTATAGCGAAACGGACTTTGTGGTAGCCCTGCTAAAAAAGCCGCTTGCGGTAATGTTAATTGTTTTGCATCGATGCCGAAAACACCCTTTGCGGCGGCTTGGACGCCGGCAATATTTCGCCCAGATGCGTTTCTCCCGAAAGGTACAACGTTAATGTACGCTTCTAAAATTTCATCTTTAGAAAAAAACTTCTCAAGCCGTAAAGCGAGCAACACTTCTTTTGCTTTTCGCTCAAATGACACTTCACTTGTTAAAATTTGATTTTTTACAAGCTGCTGTGTTAATGTACTCCCTCCGCTACGCGTCGAGGAGTTTGTCGCTTCTTGGAAGATGGCACGTATAATGGCTTTTGGTACAACCCCTTTATGTTCATAAAAATGTTCATCTTCTGTAGCGATGACCGCTTGAATGAAGTAAGGGGAAACTTGTGAAAGTTTGACTTCATCGCGTTCTAAATCTGAACGGAAATAGCCAAGATATTCACGATTGGCAAAATAAATATGGGTTGTTTCTTCATAGTTATAAATATCTTTTTTCATTTCTTTGTAAGGAATCGGCTTAGCATCTTTCACAAGCGAGGCGAAATATCCCGCACCGACACCGAAGGCAAAACTGAACGCGCATAAACATGCGATCAATATAATTAAACATACATTCCAAATGACTTCGTATGTAATCGTGAAATGGCGCCATAGTTTTTGCCATGAAAATCGGACTTGTTTTTCTGACATAGTGACCTCCCATCCGAATTGTATTTTCATCATTATATCATAATTTGTCTTTCCGTATCGGAAAATGTCTAAATTTGTTTGAAGATCTTGACAACAGTTGATGTTTTATGATAAAAGAGGGTATATTGACATGTGAATAATCGAGCGATGAGCGGAACGAGTAGTGCTTATCTCCCTGCTGACAGAGAGCTAGTGGTTGGTGCGAACTAGCGTACAGGTAAGCATGAATTACCTCCGTGAGCATCTTTTGCGAACAGCTTGTGCGAAAGTAGCAAAAGACGGTATAAGCCGTTATATCAATGAAGCGAGAGGACATATATGTTCTCTAAGTAGGGTGGTACCGCGATGAAACTCGTCCCTTCATATGAAGGACGGGTTTTTTTGTTTCCATAACAAACGGAAAGGGTGGTTCAAATGGATTTGCTTCAAGATTTACAATTTCGCGGTTTAATTAATCAAATGACAGATGAGGATGGACTCAAAGCATTGCTAGCAGAAGAAAGTGTAAAAGTATATTGCGGTTTTGATCCAACGGCAGATAGTTTGCATATCGGTCATTTGCTTCCGATTTTAATGTTACGTCGCTTCCAACAAGCTGGTCACCAGCCGATTGCGCTCGTCGGTGGGGCAACAGGATTGATTGGAGATCCGAGTGGAAAAAAAGCAGAGCGAAAATTAAATGAAAAAGAAACGGTCGCTCATTACAGTGAGCGGATTAAACAACAGTTAAGCCGCTTTTTAGATTTTGACAATGAAAACAATCCGGCGATTATCGCAAATAACTACGAATGGATCGGTTCGCTTGATGTTATTACATTTTTGCGTGATGTCGGGAAAAACTTTGGAATTAACTACATGCTTGCGAAAGAATCTGTACAGTCGCGATTAGAAACAGGAATTTCTTTTACAGAGTTTAGTTATATGATTTTGCAGGCATACGACTTTTTGAAACTGTATGAAATGTATAACTGCAAGTTGCAAGTTGGTGGAAGTGACCAGTGGGGGAACATTACGGCTGGGCTAGAACTAATCCGAAAAACAGAAGAAGATGCAAAAGTGTTTGGATTAACTGTTCCGCTCGTAACAAAAGCAGACGGAACGAAGTTTGGTAAAACAGAAGGTGGAGCGGTATGGCTTGATGCTGACAAAACGTCCCCATATGAGTTTTACCAATTTTGGATTAATACAGATGACCGTGATGTTGTAAAATATTTGAAATACTTTACGTTTTTATCGCACGAAGAAATTATGGAATTAGAAAAACAAACAGCTGAAGCGCCGGAAAAACGGGCAGCACAAAAAGCATTAGCTGCGGAGATGACGCGTCTCGTTCATGGGGAAGAAGCGTTGCAACAGGCGATGAACATTTCTGAAGCACTCTTTAGCGGAGAAGTAGAAAAATTAACAGCAAATGAGATTGAACAAGGTTTTAAAGATGTACCATCGTATGTATGTCATGAAAAGGAAGTGGCGCTTGTTGATTTGCTCGTAGCGAGTGGCATTTGTCCATCGAAACGTCAAGCGCGCGAGGACGTAGCGAATGGAGCGATTTACGTGAACGGCGAGCGCATGCAAGACGTAAATAAAATCATGACAGAAGAAAATCGCATCGAAGGTCGCTTTACGATTATTCGCCGCGGCAAGAAAAAATATTATTTAATCCGTTATGCATAAAAAATCCTCTCTGCTTCGGCAGAGAGGATTTTTTATTAACGTGAGTAGAACTCGACGATTAATGCTTCGTTAATTTCTGCAGGCAATTCAGAGCGTTCAGGTAAACGAGTGTAAGTACCTTCTAATTTGTCCGCATCAAGCGTTAAGTAGTCAGGTACGAAGTTGTTTACTTCAAGCGCTTCTTTAATAATTTGAAGGTTGCGAGATTTTTCGCGAACAGAAATCGTTTGACCTGGTTTTACACGATAAGATGGAATGTTCACGCGGCTGCCATCAACTAAAATATGACCGTGGTTAACTAATTGGCGAGCTTGACGGCGAGTGCGCGCGAAACCTAAACGGTAAACAAGGTTGTCTAAACGAGATTCAAGCAAGATCATGAAGTTTTCACCATGTTTACCAGCCATTTTACCAGCTTCTTCGAACGTTTTACGGAATTGGCGTTCGTTTACACCGTACATATGGCGAAGTTTTTGCTTCTCTTGAAGCTGCATACCATATTCAGATAATTTTTTGCGTTGTCCTGGACCATGTTGACCTGGTGGGTACGGACGTTTTTGTAATTCTTTACCTGTACCGCTCAATGAAATGCCAAGGCGGCGAGAAATTTTCCATGTTGGACCTGTATAACGAGCCATAAATGCTCCTCCTTTGTTTTTATTTTTGGTAAAATAAAAACAGTCGTGCCTCACCATTTATCGCCATTTTGTTTTCATGTATCCTCGCCCTAGCAGCTGAGAGTTACACGATACAACCTCCAATTAGAGAATGACGCTCTCTATGGGGAACAAAATGGACATACAAATGTGAGCACAAAGGCTGCAATATTTTACACAAAGGCTATTATAGTTTTTTTTCGCGTCTAAGTCAACAATTTTTGTATAGTCTTTATAATAAGGAGTATGGTATGATATAATTGATAGGTCCTCAGTTTTAGAAATATGACAGAAACTCTCATTTTTTTATTTATATGGTTCATACATATAATAGAGAGGAAGTATGTGCGGGTGAGTGAAAAAAATGAACATTCAAGAACACGATCAATACGCCATATTTAAACAAAAGTTTTTCGATTGGTTTTTAACAGAAGAAGATTTTACGAATTTACCTCGCATCATCCAAGCGCTGATCACCTTATTGCAAAAAGAGTTTCACTTGTTAGACGTCACGTTTTATGTGCTTAACCCGTTTAAACACGCTTTTGAACCTGAAGTAACGACAAATCACATCATTGAACAGCAACAAGAAAAATATATGATTCCATTTGATGATCAGCTAAAACAACAGTTTGATGATGTTGTCGTCATCGATGATGAAAGCGAAATCAAAACCGTTCAGTTTGGTATACATTTTTCAGAAGATTCACTCGGTCTTATTCGTTTTCAGCTTCATGTGCGAGATATGATACCGAGGTCGTTAATTAAACAAATGAGACAAGACTTTTTAAAAGTGTTTGCTCGCATTCGCAAAGTGTCTGAAGTATTAAGTGAGGAAAAAAGATATGAACAATTGCATCGAGCGGCAACAAAAATTCATGCGTCTATGAATATTGGGGATGTACTTGAAGAAATTGTAAAAACGTTAAAAGAAGTGTATCCGACGTTTACGTTTCATTTGTTTTTATCTTATGACAGCACAACAGACCGAGATTTGCCGATTAAATTACTTACATTTGAAAATGAAGATGAGCACATGGGGGCAATGCAAGCGTATGTTACTGGACAAATTCAGCTTCACGATTCGCTCGTTCATAAAAAGTCTGTAATTTATGCCCCGATTAAAGGAGCCCAAGGCATTTACGGGGTGATCGAAATGATTGCTCCGACAATTATGGAGTTGCCAGAACGAGAAATGCGCTTTATTTCCTTATTAGCAAATACAGCTGGCAGCGCATTAGAGAATGCAAAATTATACGAACAATCAAAACGATTAATTGCTGATTTACAACTCATTAACGAGACGATTCACCACTTAAACACGAACTTACGCTTCCAAGACGCCTTGCAGTTTATGATTGAAAAAATTAAAACGTCATTTGATGCGGAAGAAGTCGGTTTTATTATTTTGCAAGAAAAAGAGCGTAAAGTACTTCCTGGAAGTACGGCATTTTTCCAATCACGCGAAGCAAAGGCATATGTAGATTTCGTTTTCCACCGCATTCAACATCCGCGGGATAATTTATTTTTAGGTGATGTAAAAATTCATAGCGATCATGCGAAACGTTTTCGTTCGCTTATGGCCGTACCGATGATGCGCGGAATGATGAAAGGTGTAGCGATCGTGCTACATCAAGAGGCGTACCACTTTTCGTTTGATATGTTTAAATTGTTACAATCACTTATCCATCATTCCACGTTGGCGTTTACAAACGCAGCATTGCGTGAAGAGCTTGAACGAATGGTCATTACAGATCGGCTAACAAATTTATATGCACGTCATTATTTAGATGAACGTATTCAACGTTCGATGGAAGAGGATGGATTAGGTACATTTATTTTAATAGATATTGATAATTTCAAAAAAATAAACGATACGTATGGGCATCAAGTAGGGGATGAAATTATTATTCAAGTAGCAAATATTATTAAAGCAAACATTCGCCAAAATGACATCGGAGCTCGATGGGGAGGAGAAGAACTCGCCATTTATTTACCGAAAGTGTCCATTAATGCAGGTTTATCGATTGCGAACCGCTTAGTACAAAAAGTTCGTGAGTTAACAAGCCCACCGGTGACGATTTCTTGTGGGGTATCGTACTGGAAGAAAAATCGTGCGGACTCTGTGAAAGAGCTATTTAATCGTGCCGATGAAGCGTTATATACAGCGAAACGGACAGGAAAAAACCGCGTCGTTGTTCAAGAATATTAAAAAGAGGCCAAATATTTCGGCCTCTTTCTTATATGTTAACATATTGAATAAGCGTTTCAACAAAACGTTGTAAATACTGTTCGTCTACCTCATCGAAACGATTTTTGATTGGGCTGTCAATATCAAGCACACCAATGACACGGCCGCTTTTTATCATCGGAACGACAATTTCAGATTGAGATGCAGCATCGCATGCGATGTGACCTGGAAACGTATGAACGTCCGCCACACGCACGGTTCGTTTTTCGGCCGCTGCTGTTCCGCATACGCCTTTGCCAAATGGAATGCGCACGCATGCGGGCAATCCTTGAAACGGTCCGAGAACAAGTTCATTTCCTTCTGTCATATAAAAACCGACCCAGTTAATATCGTGTAAAAAGTAGTTCAATAAAGCAGAAGCATTGGCTAAGTTCGCTACAACATTTTTTTCATCTGAAATTAATGCTTTCAATTGGTCGATGACAAGTGCATAATTTTCTTCTCTTGTCCCTGTGTATGTTTGTGCATGAAACATGTATTCCACTCCTTTATATCAACATATGTTCAATTCCTTGGTGAAGGCCAGCAACCGAGTGAGCATCTGAACCGTACACGAGCGGAATGCCGCGTTTTAACGCTTCTTTTACGACCCAATGAGGCGGATACGGCTCTAAGCAGAGCGGTTTCGTTGTGCCGGCACCGTTGTAGTCAAGTTCTAGTTGACGATTTTTCATTTCATCTAGAATACGTGTGATGATTTTGTTGTCATCATATTCACACGGGTATGCTCGATGAAACTTACGAACGAGCGTGATATGTCCGATACGTTTTGGTTTGTATGGTCCTAAATCGGCAACAACAGAAGCGAGAACGGTGTTATAATACGCATCATACACTCGTTCAACTGAACCAAACGATGCAACGATGTTTCCAAACATGTCCTCGCTATAATCGATACACATGTACTGATTGTCAATGTGCAAAAAATGAACGGATAAAATGCTATCGTCTAATTGTGGGCCGATTTTATTTAAAAATGTTTTCGTTTCTTGTTCATATCCGACAATGAAATCAACTTCTAATCCGACATGAATACGAATATGCCTTTCGTACTGTTTTTTTAATGATTGTAAAATTGATACGTACGACGCTAGTTGTTCTTCTTTCATCGCGCTATCTTGATAAGGGGTTGGATCGATAAATCCTTTCGGAAGCGGTGCGTGTTCGGTAAATGAAATATCTGTATAACCAAGCGAAATGGCCTTTTCGATATATTCATGCAACGCATCGTCACTTCCGTGAGGACAAAACGGTGTATGAATATGCCCGTCACGCACGTTTTTCACCTCTTTTGGCGCAAAATTCGACAAAATCACGTTTTTTTAGGAAAAAAATTAAAATTTTTGCTCAAAAAATGTTGCTAACATGGTATCATAAAATCATTGAAAAGAAAATGCCTTCTCCATAAAAAAGAAAGCTTGACAACAAGGAGGCCCATTATGGAATTTGTAGCGATTAGTGCGCTCCTCTTTATTGGAGGACTTACATATACATACGTGTACCGAAAACGTTTATATAAACAAATCGATCAATTAGAACAATGGAAAATTTCTTTAATGAATCGCCCCGTACCAGAAGAAATGGCGAAAATTAAGGCATTAAATATGATGGGGGAAACAGAGCAGCTGTTTGAAAAATGGCGGAACGAATGGGATGATATTGTCGCTGTTCAACTGCCAAACATAGAAGAGAAGTTGTTTGATATTGAGGAAGCAGTGGTCAAATATCGGTTTATGAAAGCGAAAGATGCGTTACAGCAAACAAAACAGCAGCTTCAAGAAATTGAAGGGAGCATTCAACGCATTTTATTAGAGTTACAAGAATTAGTTGGAAGTGAAGAGAAAAATCGTGAAGAAATTGAACAGTTAAAGGAAAAGTATCGCCAAGTAAAAAAAGCGATGCTTACTCAACGTCATACATTCGGGCGCACGGAAACTGCGCTTGAATCGCGATTAAATACTCTTCAACAACAATTTCAAACATTTGAACAGCTAACGGCGGAAGGGAATTATTTAGCTGCCCGTGAAGTAGTGTTGCTCATTCAAAATGAATTAAATGAGTTGAATCGTTTTATTGAACAAATTCCGCTTTTACTTAGCGATGCGCAAGTTGAAATTCCAGCACAACTTGACAATATTGTCGAAGGGTATCGTGAACTGTTAGAAAAAGGGTATGTGCTTGACCATCTTCCAGTTGACAAAGAAGTGGAGGCGATCCGCGGAAAAGTGTCAGAAGTGCTTGCGCTGTTAGAAACGCTTGCTGTCGATGAAGCAGAAAAGCTTCTTCGAGAAGCACAAGAAGATGTTGACACGTTGTACGATTTGTTAGAGAAAGAAGTGTATGCGGAACGCTTCGTTCATGATGAAACGGAAAAAATTGAGCAAACGCTTTACGAGTTAGAAGAAGAAACGAAAGAAACGCGCGATGAAACGTTGTTTGTTCAGCAAAGCTATCATTTATCACAAAGTGATCTTGACAAATATCGACACATTGAAAAGCAAGTGCAACAATTGATGAAGCGATTTATGTTAATTCAAACGAAAATGATTGAGGAACGTTTAGCTTA
Source organism: Anoxybacillus ayderensis (assembly GCF_000833605.1). Lineage (GTDB taxonomy): Bacteria > Bacillota > Bacilli > Bacillales > Anoxybacillaceae > Anoxybacillus > Anoxybacillus ayderensis. The sequence continues at coordinate 101,543 of NZ_JXTG01000004.1, forward strand.
CTCGCTTATTCGTGAAGAGTTGGAGGAAATTTTAGCGCAAATTGCTGCGGTGAAAGAAAAGCACGCCCAGTTTCGAGAGCACTTATATGCGCTAAGGAAAGATGAATTAGCAGCGCGTGAGAAATTAGCAGAAATGAAAAAACAATTGTCTGAAGCGATTCGGCTCGTGAAAAAAAGCAAACTTCCTGGGTTACCGGAATCTTATATGTTGCAAGTGAGCGAGGCGCGTGAAAGCTTAACGCGTGTGTCGCTTACATTAGACGGAAAGCCGTTAAATATGGAGGCCGTTCATCAAGCGCTAGACGAGGCGATCTTGTTTGTGCAACATGTATGTGACCAAACAAAAGAAATGATTGAACAAGCTCGATTGGCTGAACAAGTCATTCAGTATGGAAACCGTTACCGTCGTCGTTTCCAAGCGGTGAAAGAAGGATTAGAGGAAGCGGAGCAGTTGTTCCGACGATACGAATACGAATTAGCCTTACAAAAGGCGATTGCTACGGTAGAGCAAGTGGAGGAAGGAGCGTTTGAACGTATTCGTGAGTGGTTAAAAGAAAACGAGTGAAAGGGAATCCCTTCACTCGTTTTTAACTTGCTTTTCTTTCGGTACGTGTGACATGATTTGTTTTGTTTAGCAACAAACCGATCAAGCCACCGACGAGCGCCGGTGTGAGCCAACCAATTCCTTGTTCAAACAAAGGCAATGTTTTTTCGTATACGTGTAAAATGGCTGATACATCAAATCCCGCTGTTTTTAGCCCATCAACGACGCTAACAAGAAATGTACCAGCAATCGCTCCGATGTAAACCGTTTGTTTCCCGCCAAAATAGTCATGTAAAAACGATAAAGCGACAAGAGTAATGGCTAACGGATAAATGATAATAAGCACAGGAATGGATAACGAAATAAGTTTTGTTAAACCGACATTTGCGATGAACGCGCTAAAGACGCTCATCACGATGACGAGCATTCGATAAGAGAACTTTGGCGAAATTTTCGAAAAATAGCTTGCGCACGATGATAATAAACCGACAGATGTCGTTAAGCACGCAAGCATAATAATAACCGATAAGATGGCTGTCCCGGCTTGCCCAAATAAGTAAGTGGCTGCTTGGCTAATAATTTCTCCGCCGTTATCGCGATAACCAATCGCCTGCACGCTTGATGAGCCGATGAAAGCGAGCGATAAATAAACGAGCGTTAGTCCAGAGGCAGCAATGAGCCCAGCTTGAATGCAAAGTTTTGTCAGTTGTTTTTTGTTTGTTATTCCTTTTTGTTGAATAGCTTGAATGACAATAATACCAAAAACGAGCGCAGCAATGGCATCCATCGTCAAATATCCGTCAATAAACCCTTTAAATAACGGAGCATGTGCGTAGGCATCGGTTGGTTTTTGGATCTCGCCCATAGGTGTCCATATACTTTTGATAAAAAACAAAGTAAGACCGACAAGTAAAAGCGGCGTTAATAACTTACCGATGCGATCAACTAATTTCGATGGATTTAACGCCAACCAAAGCGATACAATGAAGTAAATGACTGTATACGCGGCTAACATGATAGAACGATCGGCTGTTTCAGGTAAAAATGGTGTCACCCCAATTTCAAACGAGACAGTCCCTGTACGTGGAATACCGAAAAATGGGCCGATCGCTAAATACATGATCGTTGTGAAGATAACACCAAATACAGGATGTACTCGACTAGCTAATTGTTGTAAATCACTTCCTGTTTTTGCGATGGCGCTTACGGCTAAAACGGGTAATCCGACGCCAGTAATTAAAAAGCCAGCAATAGCAATCCATACGTTTTCTCCTGCTGCTTGTCCGAGAGCAGGAGGAAAAATCATGTTGCCAGCGCCGAAAAATAAAGCAAATAACATGAAACCGACAGCGATTAAATCTTTTTTCGACATGTTGATCCTCCTTTGTTGTCTCCGTACCAGCCTATATACTACCATATAAAATAAAAATTTTGTCGTTTTTATCAAAAGTTTCAATCTTTAAAATATTCTTTGATCATTTCTTTTTTGAATAAAGATGTGATAATATAAGAAGGCTGTTTGTATATGAACGTATATGGAGGCAAGGGCGATGATGTATTTAGATAATAGCGCCACAACAAAACCGTTTCCAGAAGTGTTGCAATCTTTTATGAAAGTAGCGAATGATTATTTCGGGAATCCGTCGTCGCTACATGGATTAGGCATGCAGGCAGAGCGATTGCTTACACAAGCAAGAGAACAAATCGCACGTCTGCTCGAGGTGAAACCGACCGAAGTGATTTTTACATCAGGTGGGACGGAAGGAAACAATTTAGCAATTAAAGGGGTTGCTTGGCAACACCAGCAGCGCGGGCGTCATATGATTACAACAGCGATTGAACATCCGTCCGTTACCGAAGCGTGTAAGCAGCTTGAACAACTTGGCTTTCAAGTGACATATGTGCCCGTCGATGAGCGTGGCATCGTTTCTCCAACACATATTGAACAAGCGTTGCGTGACGATACGATTCTCGTTTCTGTGATGCATGTCAATAATGAAGTAGGTTCCATTCAGCCAATTGAACAAATTGGTATGTTGTTAAAAAAATATCCGAAAGTGCTTTTTCACGTTGATGGAGTACAAGGTGCGGCGAAAGTGCCGCTTCATTTAAAGCGCGCAAATGTTGATTTATATACGATCTCCGCTCATAAATTTCACGGTTTAAAAGGAGCAGGCGTATTATATGTTCGCGAAGGTGTACGCCTTTCTCCACTTTTATCTGGTGGGGCACAGGAAATGCAGTTACGTTCTGGAACAGAAAATGTCGCTGCCATTGTAGCGATGGCGAAAGCGTTGCGATTGTCTGTTGAAAAATATCACGAATCCTCTGCTCGCCTCGGAGAAATGAAGCGAGCGCTTATCGAACGTTTACAAGCGATTGAAGGCATTGTTGTTCATACCCCGTTTGAACAATCGGCTCCGCATATTATCCATTTTTCTTTAGAAGGAGTCAAATCAGAGGCGTTTGTGCATGAATTAGAAAAACAACATGTATATGTATCAACAACATCAGCTTGTTCATCTCGGAAAAAAGCGCCAAGCAAAACATTGTTAGCTATGGGAGTTGAAAAAATGCGAGCGGAGCGCTCGATTCGCATAAGCTTATCATATGAACAACAAATGGAGCACATTCCAATAATAGTTGAAGCTATTGAACGAGCATACGAACGATTAAAAATAGTAGCGAGGGGAACGAAATGACGTACGATCATATTGTAATTCGTTACGGTGAAATGTCGACAAAGGGAAAAAACCGTTTGCAATTTGTACGATGCTTAAAACGAAACATAGCGAAAAAATTAAAACATTTTCCAAACATTCAAATTGAAGCGTTGCGCGATCGGATGTACGTTCGTTTACATCATACACCACCGCAACCTGTCATTGAAAAATTGCAAGAAGTGTTCGGGATTCAATCGTTAAGTTTAGCGTTAAAAACGGAGAGCGATTTGGAAAAAATAAAGGAAGCGACACTTTTTTTTGTTAAACAATTTCCGCATGAAGGGAAAACGTTTAAAATATCCGCAAGAAGAGCGGATAAACAATTCCCGATCACAACAAATGAATTAAACTATGAGCTTGGGAGTTATGTGTTAAAAAATACAACAGGTTTAACGGTCGATGTCCATCATCCCGACATTGATGTTCGTGTCGAAGTTCGAAAAGAAGGAACGTACATTACAGCGTACGACGTGCCGGGAGCGGGCGGTTTGCCTGTTGGAACGAGTGGGAAAGCGATGCTCATGCTTTCTGGTGGAATTGATAGCCCTGTAGCGGGATATTTGGCAATGAAGCGCGGTTTGCAAATTGAAGCGGTTCACTTTTTTAGCCCGCCGTTTACAAGTGAACGAGCAAAGCAAAAAGTCATTGACTTAGCTCAACGTTTGACGGAATTTGGCGGAACGATTCGCCTTCATATCGTGCCGTTTACGGAGTTGCAACAAGCCATTTATAAGCAGGTGCCAGAAAACTGTTCCCTCATTTCCACTCGTCGTGCGATGTTGCGCATTACAGATGAAATTCGCAAAAGGGAAAATGGACTAGCGATCGTGACGGGAGAAAGTTTAGGACAAGTAGCTAGCCAAACACTTGAAAGCATGGTTGTTGTCAACGATGTAACAACGACACCAATTCTTCGACCACTTATTTCAATGGATAAAACGGAGATTATTGCAATTGCTGAACGAATTGGAACACATCATATTTCCATTCGTCCATATGAAGATTGTTGTACAATTTTTACTCCAAAAGCACCGAAAACGAAACCGAAAAAAGAGAAAATTATTCAATATGAACAGTTTTTACCTTTAGACGAAATGATTGCGGAGACGGTCGCTCGCGTCGAAACGATTACGTTAAAACCAGATCAACCATTGGATGAGCTCTTTTAGATGACGTATGAAGTCCATTCGTTTTGCACAACATATAGATGCGAGGGGGTGAAAACGAATGGCAAATCGAAATCGATTGCTCGTCCCTGGTGTGCAACAAGCGATTGACCAAATGAAATACGAGATCGCTCAAGAATTTGGTGTGCAGTTAGGTCCAGATACAACTGCACGAGCAAACGGTTCTGTTGGTGGCGAGATTACAAAACGTCTCGTGAAGATGGCAGAACAACAACTAAGTAGTCAAAATAAATAATAAATAATAAATAAAACTCGGTAGCGCGTCCTACCGAGTTTTTTATCTTTTAAAAATTTTTAGAAAAGTTATACAAAATCATTCGGTTTTTTTGTATAATTTTCTTGTACCATATGGTTAAGGGGGAGAGGGAAATGAATTTAATCGCACCAGAAAAGTATAATTTGACAAGTGAATTTGAAAAGTATGCAGATGATCCAAACCGAATCGCTTTAAAATGGGAAAGTGAAGCAGGAGAAACAAAAGAGCTTACATATGTTGAATTGATGAAACAGGCGAATAAAATTGCAAACGCTTTCGCTAGACACGGGTTACACAAAGGGGATAAAGTACTCGTTATGCTTCCGCGTTTGTTAGAGGCATATGCAGTATATATTGGAGCATTGAAAGCAGGACTTGTCGTTATTCCGAGCTCTGAAATGTTGCGCACAAAAGATTTACAATATCGCATTTCTCATGGGGAAGTAAAAGGAGTTGTTGCGTATTTTCCATATATTGAACAATTTTCTTCGATTGAAGGTATGGAAAATATCGTTTCGTTTTCTGTCGGCGGTTCGACTGAGCGCTGGCTCGATTTGCATGACGAAATGGCAAAGCAAAGCGATACATTCATGGCTGTAGAAACGTCGCGAGAAGATATGGCGTTTTTATCGTATACATCGGGAACGACAGGAAATCCAAAAGGTGTAGTGCACACGCACGCTTGGGCATATGCCCATTTACGAACAGCAGCAAAAAATTGGCTTTGTATTGAAGAAGGAAACCTCGTTTGGGCAACGGCAAGCCCTGGATGGCAGAAGTGGGTGTGGAGTCCATTTCTATCGACTCTTGGCTCTGGAGCGACAGGGTTTGTGTACTACGGTCGGTTTGAGCCAGAAAAATATTTACAGTTATTAGAGAAATATAACATTAACGTGCTTTGTTGCACACCGACAGAATATCGTCTCATGGCTAAAGTCCCGACAATTTCCCAATATAAATTACCGCATTTGCATAGCGCTGTATCTGCTGGCGAACCGTTGAATCGTGAAGTGATCGATACGTTTGAGCGCTATTTTGGTGTTCAAGTTCGCGATGGATATGGACAGACAGAAAATACATTGCTTGTCGGGGTTATGAAAGGAATGAAAATAAAACCGGGATCGATGGGGAAGCCAACGCCAGGAAATCGTGTCGAAATTATTAATGAGTTTGGTGAGCCTTGTGCCGTTGGAGAAGTTGGCGATATTGCTGTTCATGTTGACACACCGGCTTTGTTTAAATGCTATTATAAGGATCCGGAGCGAACAGCGATGCAGTTCCGTGGGGAATATTATATTACTGGTGATAAAGCGAAAAAAGATGAAGATGGTTATTTTTGGTTCGAAGGTCGTGGCGATGATATTATTATTAGCTCCGGCTATACGATTGGACCGTTTGAAGTAGAAGATGCGCTAGTGAAACATCCATTTGTGAAAGAATGTGCTGTTGTCGCTAGTCCAGATGAAATTCGGGGACACGTTGTTAAAGCGTTTATTGTATTGCGTGAAGGAGTAGATAAAAATGATCCGAATTTAATTCCACAACTTCAAGAGCATGTAAAGCAACTCACAGCACCGTATAAATATCCGCGCAAAATCGAGTTTGTCGACGATCTGCCAAAAACGACTTCGGGAAAAATTCGTCGTGTTGAATTGCGCGAACGTGAAATGAAAGCGATGCAAAAATAACATATTCCGCTCCGATTCATTCGGAGCGGAAAAAAAGCTTGACGGACTAAAAAAAATTGTGTACTATTCTTTTTAGAATTTTCTTAAAATTAAGAAATGTTTTTTATGAACTCTTTTGATAACGCTTACATTTTTGTTTTTTCGTTGTGTAAAGTCATAAAGATATAAAAACGTCCATAAAGTGTTATCGAAAGAGAGAGAAATAAAGAAAAAGGGGGGAATGAAGTGGGTATATTGAAAGTGCAAAACGTGTCCATTCGCTTCGGCGGTGTATTGGCACTTGATTCGGTTTCCTTTGAAGTGAAAGAAGGGGAAATTTTTTCATTGATCGGCCCAAACGGAGCAGGAAAAACGAGTATGTTGAACTGTATTAGCGGGCTGTATAAACCGACAGAGGGCGATATCTTTTTCAAAGATGAGCGCATTACACATGTGAAGCCGCATAAACGAGCAGCCTTAGGCATTGCACGGGCTTTCCAAAATATCGAGTTATTTCCCCATTTATCTGTATTGGACAATCTTATGCTCGGCAGGCATGTGCGCATGAAAACAGGAGTGCTTGCAGGTGGATTGTACTGGGGGAAAGCGCAAAAAGAAGAAGTAGAGCATCGTTATAAAGTCGAAGAAGTAATCGATTTTTTAGAGCTCGAACATGTGCGCAATGTGCCTGTTGGTACGCTATCTTACGGTCTACAAAAACGGGTAGAAGTCGGTCGCGCATTAGCCATGGAGCCTGATTTACTATTGCTTGATGAGCCAATGGCTGGCATGAACAACGAAGAAAAAGAAGACATGGCGCGTTATATTATCGATATTCATGAAGAAAAAAAGACGACAATTATTTTAATTGAACACGATATGGGCGTTGTGATGGATTTATCCAATCATATCGCTGTGTTAGATTTCGGAAAATTGATCGCGTACGGAACGCCAAAAGAAGTGCAAACAAATCCGCGCGTCATAGAAGCATATTTAGGAGAAGAACATGCGGGATAAAGGGGGAGTTTTATGGAACAAATGACGTTTCCACAGCTATTAGCCGCTCGTGCGCGACAAAAACCAACGCAAGTCGCTCTGCGCGAAAAAGATTACGGCATTTGGAACGAATACACATATAGAGACTACTACGAACAAGTGAAAGCGCTCGCATTAGGGCTTGCTTCGCTCGGGTTTCGACGCGGCGATAAATTAGCTATTATCGGCGATAATCGACCTGAGTGGGTATTTAGCCAACTCGCAGCTCAAAGTTTAGGAGGCGTTTCCGTTGGCATTTATCAAGAGTCGTTACCAAACGAATTAGCGTATATTATCGACAATTGCGATGCGACGTTTGTCGTTGTTGAGGATCAAGAGCAAGTTGATAAAGTGTTAGAAGTTGAACAAGAGCTTTCGAAAGTGAAACATATCATTTACTACGATTCGCGCGGTATGCGAAACTATAAGCACGATAAATTATTGTATTTTCAAGATGTACAAACGCTCGGTCGCCAATTTGAACAAATGCACCCGACATATTTTGATGATGAAGTGCAAAAAGGATGTTATGATGATATCGCCATTTTATCGTATACGTCTGGAACGACGGGCAATCCGAAAGGGACGGAACTTTCTTATCGCAACTTATTCGAAATGGCAAAAAACCTCGCAAAAATCGATCCACTTGACGAACAAGACGAATACCTTTCATTTTTACCGCTCGCTTGGATAGGCGAACAAATGATGACCATTTCAATGGCATTCCACTGCAACATTGTTGTGAACTTTCCAGAAGAACCTTCAACGGTGTTTGAAAATTTACGAGAGATCGGACCACACGTCATGTTTTCACCACCGCGCATTTATGAAGACATCGTTTCAAAATTTCAAGTGCGCATTCAAGACGCAAGTTGGTTTAAGCGAAAAATGTATGAATGGTGTAAGCCGATTGGTGAAAAAGTAGCAGAAGCTCATTTTACGAAAAGCGATGTTTCCTTTTGGACAAAATGCTTGTATAAACTTGCTGATTATTTCGTTTTTAGCGCTATTCGTGACCATTTTGGGTTGTTGCGCTTAAAGCGAGCATATACAGGTGGCGCTCCGTTAGGTCCAGATGTGTTTCGCTTTTTCCATAGCATTGGGGTGAACGTAAAAAGCATTTACGGTCAAACAGAAGTATCAGGAATTGCGATCGTTCATCGCGATGGGGACATTAAAGTAGATAGCGTTGGCATACCAATCCCAGAAACAGAAGTAAAAATTTCTGAGCAAGGCGAAATTTTATTAAAAAGCCCGAGTGTGTGTTGTGGCTATTATAAAAACGAAAAGGCGACGAAAGAGACGATTGAAGACGGCTGGCTTCATACAGGCGATGCAGGGTATATAGATGAATCAGGTCATTTGTATGTTATTGATCGTTTAAAAGATGTCATTCGCTTACAAACAGGTGAGATGTTTTCGCCACAGTTTATTGAAAATAAACTGAAATTTAGCCCATACATTCAAGAAGCGGTTGCCATTGGGCGCGATCGTCCGTACGTTGTGGCGATCATTAACATCGATATGGCTAATGTCGGACGATGGGCAGAGAAAAATCAGCTTGTGTATACGACATATTCTGATTTGTCCGCGAAACAAGAAGTTATTCAACTCATTCAAGAACAAGTGAATGAAATTAATCAATCGTTGCCAGAGAAGGCGCGTGTGAAAAAGTTTGTTTTGCTTTATAAAGAGCTTGATGCGGACGATGAAGAATTAACGAGAACGAAAAAAGTGCGCAGGCAATTTATTGCTAAAAAATATGCCTCACTTATTGAAGGGATGTACTCAGAAACGGATCACATTGATGTAGAAGGAACAATTAAATATCGTGATGGCAAAGAACAAGTCATTAAAACGACGTTAAAAGTCGTCTCGATTGATGAAGGGGAGGGAGCAGCGTAAATGGCTTTTTTCTTGCAAATGCTTGTCACTGGTATCGTCGTTGGAAGCGTATATGCGCTCGTTGCGCTAGGGTTTGTTCTCATTTACAAATCGAGTGACGCTATTAATTTTGCACAAGGTGAATTTTTGCTCATCGGGACGTACGTTTGTTTGACGCTTGTGGCTAGCTATAACGTTCCATTTATTGCTGCCTTGTTGCTCGCTTTAGCGTTTAGTGCGTTGCTTGGCTGGAGCGTAGAAAAAGTTGTGTTGCGTCCTTTCATTGGAAAGCCAGTCATTTCTATGATTATGGCAACGATCGGATTATCGAGCGTACTTGCAGGGATTGTCCATATTATTTGGGGGCACGAAACGCGCGTATATCCACCTGTTTTTTCAGAAAAACCGTTGCAGTTTGGTGAAGTCATTATCGCACCTGTATACGCATGGTCGTTTGTCATTGTTATGATTTGGCTCATGATTTTTACGTTGTTTTTCAAATATTCCCGATTCGGTATTGCAATGCGAGCGACAGCAGATGATCAACAAGCGGCTTTGTCTATGGGGATTAGCGTCAAAACAATTTTTGCGATTGCTTGGGCGATTGCAGCCATCGTATCAGCTGTTGGCGGGGTGCTATTAGGAAATATTAACGGAGTTAACTCTTCGCTTTCACTAATCGGATTAAAAGTGTTACCTGTCGCTATTTTAGGTGGGCTTGACAGCATCCCCGGGGCGATCATTGGCGGTATTTTAATCGGGATTATTGAAAGTATGACAGGAGGATATTTAGACCCGCTTGTCGGTGGGGGGTTGAAAGAAGTGATCCCGTTTGTCATCCTCGTCATCATTCTAATGGTTAAACCGTATGGGCTATTTGGAAAGAAAGAAATCGAAAGGGTGTGAGAAATGGTGCGAAATCCGTTTGTGATGCAATGTGGTGAATTTCATGTTGATTATAGGCAAGATATGGCCATTTGGAAAATTGCTCGCGTGCGTTGGCGTATTTTTATGATTGTAGCGCTATTTGCTCTTTTTCCTATGGTCGCGACAGACTATGTAGTCGGTTTAGCGACATTATGTGGGATTGCAGCTATTGGTGCGATCGGATTAAATATTTTGACGGGCTTTACTGGCCAAATTTCAATCGGGGTTGGCGCATTTTTAGGGGTAGGAGGTTATACATCAGCGATTTTAACAACGAAATTAGGGCTTAGCTTTTGGGTTGCTTTCCCGCTTGCTGGGTTAACTACTGCGCTTGTCGGTGCTTTGTTTGGGATCCCGTCTTTGCGTTTAAAAGGGTTATATTTAGCCATTGCTACATTGGCGGCGCAAGTCATCATTTTGTTTGTCATTTCAAGGTGGGACTCATTAACGGGGGGGACAGCTGGGCTCGTATTGAATCGTCCCCAAATCGGTTCGTTTACGTTTATGAGTGAAACGAGCTATTACTATTTAATGTTCGTTGTTTTACTGATCACAATCGTCTTCTCACTCAACTTATTTCGCACGCGTGTCGGGCGGGCGTTCATTGCGATTCGCGATCGCGATATTGCTGCAGAAGTAATGGGTATTGATTTGTTTAAATATAAAGTGCTTGCCTTTTTCGTTAGCTCGTTTTTCGTCGGCATTGCTGGCGCGCTTCTTGGTCATTACACGATGATTGTCAGCCCTGAGCTTTACAGCATTTCTGTTTCAATTGAATATTTGGCCATGATTTTAGTTGGTGGTTTAGGAAGTGTATTTGGCTCATTGTATGGGGCTGTGTTTATTACGCTTATGCCCGTTGTGCTACGAAGCGTTGTCGATGTATTGAGCGGCACGTTTCCTGGATTAGAGGGAGTGCTTGTTGGGATGAAGGAAGTCGTTTTTGGAGTTGTGATCATTTTATTTCTCGTGTATGAGCCAGATGGGTTAAATAAAATTTGGTCAAATATAAAAAATTATTTCCGCCTTTGGCCATTTTCTTATACGAAGTAGTATAAAGCGGCATATCCGCTTTATATACAAACAAAAAAACATAAGGGGGATGAATGAATGAAGAAAAAAGGTGTACTACTCGCTACATGGCTTCTCGGAGCAAGCATGTTATTCGGGTGTTCAGGAGGTGACAAAACAGCAACAGAACCGGCAAAAGAAGGAGAAAAAGAGCAGGGAACGATTAAAATTGGTGCATTGTTTGATATTACAGGCGCAACGGGAGATGTTGGTACACCGTATGCTGAAGGAGAAAAAGCGTATATTGAATACATTAACTCAAAAGGTGGGGTAAACGGCTATAAAATTGAGCTTGTCGGGCAAGATTACGCTTATAAAATTCCTGAAGCGCAAAAGTTGTATCAAAAATATAAAGCGAGCGATAAAGTGTCAGCGATTTTAGGATGGGGAACAGCCGATACGGAAGCGTTGCGGCAACAAGTTGCAGCAGATAAAATACCATTTTTCTCAGCTTCTTATTCAGAAAATTTAAAAAATATAAAAGAAAGCCCATACAACTTTTTGACAGCGGCGTCGTATTCCGACCAGGCACGCTCAGTGCTTCGTTGGATTAAAGAAAATCATACAGGTGGCACGCCAAAAGTTGCGCTTATTTATAATGACACGGCATTTGGAAAATCACCAATTCAAGATGCAAAAGACTTTGCGAAAGAAATTGGTGTAGAGATTGTGGATGAACAAATTGTTGACTTAAAAGCGCTTGATGCGACATCCCAGCTATTGAACATGAAGAAAAAAGCGCCGGATTATGCGATTATTCAACAAACATGGGGCGCGACAGCAACGATTTTAAAAGATGCGAAAAAATTAGGCATTGACACGCAATTTATCGGTTTAAACTGGACAACTGGTGAAGGATTGATCCCGATTGCAGGGGATGCGGCAGAAGGGTTTATCGGAGTGGTGACACATGCGTTTCCATATGAAGATTTACCAGGGATGGCTGAAGTGAAAGAGTATTTAGCAAGCAAGGGTGAAAAATTAGAGGACAAAAACCAAAAATTTATTCAAGGATGGGTTACAGCGAAAATTTTAGTAGAAGGAATTAAGCGAGCGGATGATCCAACGACGGGAGAAGGCATTCGTCAAGGATTAGAAAAATTAAAAGATCTTGATTTAGGCGGCTTAGCTGCACCAGTTACGTTTACGGCTGATAATCATGCGGGAACGAATCAAATTCGTTTAGCGAAAGTTGAAAACGGACAGTTTAAGGTGTTTACAGACTACTTCGGATATTAAAGTGAATGAAAGGGTGTTTTCAACAGGAAGCACCCTTTCGCTTTCAGAAAGGGGGAGACGAATGCTTACGTTAAACAATGTGGAAGTGATGTATAACCGCGTTATTCTCGTGTTAAAAGGTATGTCAATGGTTATTCCAGAAGGAAAAATTGTCGCGTTGCTCGGCAGTAACGGGGCAGGAAAAACAACAACGTTAAAAGCCATTTCGGGATTACTAAGAAGTGAAGATGGCGAAGTAACAGATGGATATATTGAGCTATATGGAGAACGAATCGAGGGAAAAGATGCAGAAGAAATTGTGAAAAAAGGGATTTTTCAGTGCATGGAAGGAAGACGCGTGTTTGAACATTTGACGGTAGAAGAAAATTTAATCGTCGGTGCTCATACGCGAAAAGATCGCCACAATATTAAAGCAGATTTACAAAAAGTGTATCATTACTTTCCGAAGCTTCATATGTTACGCCATCGCCAAGCAGGATATTTATCGGGTGGAGAACAGCAAATGTTAGCAATCGGTCGTGGCATGATGGCAAAACCAAAAATTTTACTGCTCGACGAACCATCGTTAGGAATTGCCCCTTTGCTTGTGAAAGAAATTTTTTCGATTATTAAGCGAATTAATGAAGAAGAAGGAACGACAATTCTCGTCGTCGAACAAAATGCAAACATCGCATTATCGATTGCGCACTACGGATATATTATGGAAAACGGTCGCATCGTAATGGACGGTCCTGTCGAGAGATTACTTGAAAATGAAGATGTAAAAGAATTTTACCTCGGGATGAGCGAAAAAGGGCGTAAAAATTATCGAGAAGTGAAGTCGTATAAACGGAGAAAGCGGTGGTTGTAATGGAAAGATGGAAATCGTTTTTGATTGAAGCGTATGAGCGGTCTACGGCATTGCGCGAGCGATTAGACGCTGAAAACATTAATCCACATGAATTAGAAACGATTGAGCAACTGAGTCGCATTCCGGTATTGAAAAAAGAACAATTACCTCTTTTACAAAAACATGAGTTGCCATTTGGAAATATGATTACAACACGATCGAATGAATTGGCACGCATTTTTATGTCCCCAGGACCGATTTACGATCCGCAAGGAAAAGAAGAGGATGATTGGGGATTTGCAGAAGCGCTTCGAGCGGCTGGATTTACAAGCGATGATATTGTACAGAACACGTTTTCATATCATTTGTCTCCAGCAGGTTTTATGTTTGATAGCGCTCTTCGTCGTATCGGTGCAACCGTCGTGCCGGCAGGACCAGGCAATCGCGAATTGCAAGTGCAGCTCATGAATGATTTGCAAGTGACTGGGTATGTTGGAACACCAAGTTTTTTATATTTATTGTTGCAGTATGCGGATGAAAAAGGAATACATGTCACGGTGAAAAAGGCGTTTTTTACGGCAGAAAAGTTAACAGAAAGCATGCGCGAACAGTTTGAACAACGGGGTATTCATGTTTTTGAAGGATATGGGACGGCTGATTGCGGTTGCATTGCATTTGAAGATCATCAAGGTCCAGGTTTAAAAATTAGTTCGCGAGCTATCGTCCAACTGTGCGATCCGATTAGCGGAGTACCGCTTGATGAGGAGGGAGAAATAGTTGTTACGATATTTGATCGCACGTATCCGCTTGTTCGATTTGGCACGGGAGATGTGTCACGTTGGGTCGATGGGTATAAAGGCGAGCGTATCGTTGGTGTGCTTGGACGTGTTGGAACAAGCGTAAAAGTGAAAGGGATGTTTGTGCACGAACAACAGTTGAAGCAAGTCATGGTTGAGGTAGGATGCCCGCTATTTCAAGCGGTCGTAACAAATGAAGGTGGTCATGATCAATTGACGATTTACATCGAAAAAGAGCTGAATGAAGAAGCGAAACAAAAAATAAAAAACGTTATTCGTGTTACACCGACATTTGTTTCCGTTGATCGTGTAAATGACGGAGAGCGGTGTCTCATCGACCAAAGAAAATGGTAAAAAGAGGCGTAATGCCTCTTTTTACAAAAATGTCCGCTTTACTTTTTCCCAGAAAGAGTTATCTTTCAGTTTGACTGTTTTAATCACTTTTCCACTTAATGCAACATCAATTTTTTCGATATGTTGAATGCTTAGTGCTTCATTATCCATACCGATAATTGGATAGTCGTTTCCGTCTTGTACCACTTTTAATGTCAACTTGCGATTCCCGCTTAAAATAAATGATGAACCGAGCGTGCGATAACGATTATTGTTTAGTGACGCTAATTCGCTTACTTGAAAGCACGGAAGCATCGGGTCTACGACTGCCCCATTGACCGATTTATTGTAAGCTGTACTTCCAGTAGGTGTAGCAATGATCATTCCATCGCCTCGGAACGTTTCAAAATGCAAATTGTCGATAAATACGTCCATGACAAACGTTTTAATAATACTTGAACGAATCGTGCATTCATTTAAACAATAAAATGACGTAGAATCATTGACTGTCACATAAATCGTTGGATATTTACGCACTTCGATTTGTTCCGTTGTCATCGCCTCAATCATTTTTTCTGTATCGTGAATATGAAAATCACAATACATACTTAATGAGCCTAATGTCGAAATGCCAGCATATAAGCAATCGTCACGAAATCCGGTTTTTCTTACCGCTTGCAAAAACGTACCGTCTCCACCGACGCTTACAATAATGTTTGCATGTTTTGCATTATCCACGACTTCAAATTCATACTGTTTGGCGAGTTCAATGAGCGGTTGAACTTGTTTCGTCGTTTCTTCATCATGTTTATGAAAGAAGTACATGCGATTACGGCGTTCAGTCATCGTTTTCCCTCCGTTAAAATGTCCTCACGTTTATTTTATCATTTATTTTCCATTCATAGCGAATTTATTCGTTTAATTTTGCTCATTTTTGTCGAAAATGTCATCGGGAAGGAAGTGAAAAACCGATGATTTTCGTGATTGCCATCATCTTTATTACCTTCTTAGCGATTATTCCTTTTTTATATGTGCGAATCACCATTCAATTTCAACATACCCAAGACGATGATCAATTAACAATACATATTCGCCTTCTTCGTTTTCTTCGTTATCGTTTTACGATTCCGCTCATTGAAATATCGAAAAAAGAAGCAGGATTGGTGACAGAAGAGAAAACGAATATGGGGAAAGATGAAAAAACGACATTTACCGTTGCTGATGCGCGCCAACGTTTAGCACAAATCAAACAGTGGGTAAATGACATCGTTCATTTACATACGATTATAAAAAAATTTTTACAAAACGTTTCCGTTTTACAGTTTCAATGGCATACGCAAATCGGTGTGGGAGATGCGGCAAAAACAGCGATGCTCGTTGGGATTGGCTGGTCAGTTAAATATTATATGGTAGCAATCATTAGCAAATATATGAACGTTTGTAGCGCTCCTTCCATTTTTATTGCCCCTTTTTTTCAAGGCGCATTATCGCGTACATCGTTTACATGTATGATTCGATTTCGAATCGGTTATGCTATATTAGCAGGACTGAAGATCGTCAAACATTGGAAAAAAGGTGCAAAAGTTGCTAGGAGGAATGAAAATGAATGGACATCCGATTGAAGGGTTAATGACGACAGCGATGGAAAATTTAAAGCAAATGATCGATGTCAATACGATCATCGGTGATCCTGTCGAGACACCGGATGGAAGCGTCATCTTAACTGTATCGAAAGTCGGTTTCGGCTTTGCGGCCGGCGGTAGCGAGTTTATGTTGAATCATGGAAATGAACAACAAAAAGAAGCTCATCCGTTTGGTGGCGGAAGTGGTGGGGGTGTATCGATTACACCGATTGCTTTTTTAATTGTGAACAGTTCAGGTGTGAAGCTACTACATGTAGATGAAAGTACGCATTTATATGAGAAAATTTTAGATCTCGCCCCGCAAGCGATCGAAAAAATTCAACAAATGTTCGAGAAAAAAGAAAAGCCGAAGCAACAACAAAACGAAGTATCAGATTTTGATATTTAGTCTCAATCGAAATAATTGAATTTTTCATCTAATTACGTTATGATGAGCCTGTATCTTATATAAAGAGGAGGCTTACTATGGCGAAGGTTACATTTAAAGGAAACCCGGTCACATTAGTCGGTAACGAAGTAAAAGTCGGTGATGCAGCTCCGAATTTTACGGTGCTTGCTAACGACTTATCGCCGGTGACATTAGATGATACAAAAGGATTTGTTCGCTTAATTAGCGTTGTGCCGTCGATTGATACAGGCGTTTGTGATGCACAAACACGTCGCTTTAATGAAGAAGCAGGAAACATTGAAGGAGTAAAAGTGTTGACGATTAGCGTCGATTTGCCATTTGCTCAAAAACGTTGGTGCGCGGCAAACGGATTAGAAAACGTTGTTATGTTATCTGACCATCGCGATGTATCGTTTGGTCAAGCATACGGTGTGCTTATCCAAGAGTTACGTTTACTCGCTCGTGCTGTATTTGTCGTTGATCGTAACGATCGCGTCACGTATGTCGAGTACGTATCAGAAGCAACAAATCATCCAAACTACGAAGCGGCAATCGAAGCAGCAAAACAAGCGGCTCAACAATAATTGCTTGAGGCTATCTCAAAAAGGGATAGCCTTTTTCGTTTAAATTTCCTAAAATAAAATGTCGGACAGAAAGGAGTGAAACACATTGGAAAAGCTATTTACAGTCATCGATGAAACGGCGACATTGTTGCAAGAGGAGTTAAAATGTTCGTATTTAGAAGCTGTCGCAGAAACAGGTGAAAACTTATTTCACGGAGATGTTTTGCAAGAAGAAGTGAACGAGTTGTTAAAAAAGCGGTTAAAAAAAGCGTACACATCCGTTCGGTTACATGATTGGAACAATGAACATATTCGTAAAGCGTTACAATTAGCGATGTTAAAAGGAATGAAACAATATGTACAACCTCATCATCAAATGACACCAGATGCTGTATCGGTATTTATCGGTTATTTAGTTGATGAATTTACAAAAACATATTTTTCGCTCTCTCTTCTCGATCCTGCCGTTGGAACGGGAAATTTAATGACGGCTGTGTTGAATCAACTCACAAATAAAAAAGTAAAAAGCTACGGAGCAGATGCGGACGATTTACTATTGAAACTCGCTTATGTCAATGCAAATTTACAACAACATGAAATTCAATTTTTTCATCAAGATAGCTTAAAGCCGTTGTTTATTGAATCGGTCGATGTAGTCGTATGCGATTTGCCGATCGGATATTATCCAGACGATGAACATGCCAAATCGTTTCGTTTACATGCCGAAAGCGGCCATTCGTATGCCCATTATTTATTTATTGAACAAAGCATTCGTTACACGAAAGAAGGCGGATATTTATTTTTTCTCGTCCCAAATACGCTTTTTACATCAGATGAATCAAAAAAATTGCATGCGTTGATTAAAGAAGAAATGTTTATTCAAGGCTTGTTGCAGCTTCCGCTTTCGATGTTTAAAAATGAAGCAGCAGCGAAAAGTATTTTTATTTTGCAAAAGAAAGGCGCGCATGCGAAAGCGCCAAAACAAGCGTTGCTTGCACAACTTCCTAGCTTTGCAAATAAAGAGGCGATGCAAGCGATGGTCGTGAAGCTCGAACAATGGCTGAAAGAAAATCGTTCATAACCTTCTGAATATAACAAATATGTGAAGAAAACGTTTTCGTAACGTTTGCGTACTTGAAAAGAGCGATGAACGACCCGTAAAATGAGAAACGTACCGATGAAATTCGCATATTTGCATACAATAATTGTGAACGATGTTAAAGGAGCTGTTTAGTCAAATGCCAAAAGTCATTGCGATCAACGCGGGAAGTTCTTCGTTAAAGTTTCAATTGTTCAACATGCCGAGTGAAGAAGTATTAACAAAAGGTGTGGTTGAGCGAATCGGTTTTGAAGATGCGATTTTTAATATTACAGTCAATGGGGAAAAAATAAAAGAAGTAACATCCATTCCAGATCATGCGGTTGCTGTGAAAATGTTGCTTGATAAATTAATTGAGCTTGGCATTATTCAATCGTTTGATGAAATTGAAGGAATTGGTCATCGCGTTGTGCATGGTGGTGAAAAGTTTAGCGATTCTGTTTTAATTACAGATGAAACGTTAAAAGAAATTGAAGATTTGTCAGATTTAGCCCCATTGCACAACCCAGCGAACGTTGTTGGCATTAAAGCGTTTCGTGAAGTGTTGCCGAACGTACCAGCTGTGGCTGTATTCGATACAGCGTTCCATCAGACGATGCCAGAGCAGTCGTTTTTATATAGCTTGCCATACGAGTATTATGAAAAGTTTGGCATTCGTAAATACGGGTTCCACGGCACATCACATAAATATGTGACACAACGAGCAGCTGAACTATTAGGACGTCCAATTGAGCAACTTCGTTTAATTTCTTGTCATTTAGGAAATGGCGCAAGTATCGCAGCGGTAGAAGGCGGAAAATCGATCGATACGTCCATGGGCTTTACGCCACTTGCAGGTGTAGCGATGGGGACACGCTCTGGTAATATTGACCCAGCGTTAATCCCATACATTATGCAAAAAACAGGAAAAACAGCAGAAGAAGTGATTGATATTTTAAATAAAAAGAGCGGTATGCTTGGTTTAACTGCTTTTTCAAGCGATTTGCGCGATATTGAAGAAGCGGCGGCAAAAGGCGATCAACGTGCCGAATTAGCGCTTGAAGTATTTGCTGGACGTATTCATAAATATATTGGTTCATACGCAGCGCGTATGTGTGGTGTCGATGCGATTATTTTCACAGCAGGTATTGGAGAAAATAGCGATGTCGTGCGTGCGAAAGTATTGCGTGGTCTTGAATTTATGGGCGTATACTGGGATCCGGCATTAAATAAAGTGCGCGGAAAAGAAGCGTTCATTAGCTATCCACACTCGCCTGTAAAAGTATTAGTCATCCCAACGAATGAAGAAGTGATGATTGCTCGCGACGTCATGAGATTAGCGAACATAGCGTAAAAAAAGGTGTCCATACGGGCACCTTTTTTATTGATGTATGCGGTTTGTTACTGTTTGATTCATTCGATACCAAATCCATAAATCGTTAATGATTGAAGCGAGAGATGCAATTTCAAAGTTGAGCATGCATGAGCGAGCGAAATCGTTTTCTTCTCCGAGTTGTCTTTGCTTTTCATTAATTTGCTGTTCTAATTCAATAATTCGATCAGGAATTTTCCCACGAATCGTCTCCCACTCTAATAAAATTTCTGCTTGTTCTTCTTTTGTGTACATATCCCATGCTTTCTCTAAATGTGGCAAGCGAATGCCAAGGCGTTCATCATATACAAAGTGTGCACTCATTTCGTTCTCCCATCCTTTTCATTTATTAATTTTTATTTTAATCAAAATAGTTATTGAAAAAAAGAAAAATAGCTGTTACATTATTAATATGCAAAATGAATAAATATTAAATAATAAGTATTTTTATTCTTTAGGGAGGAACGATCATGGCAAAACCAAAAGTAGTGCTCGCTTATTCTGGGGGTTTAGATACATCGGTAGCGATTAAATGGCTACAAGAACAAGGATATGATGTTGTAGCTTGTTGTTTAGATGTCGGAGAAGGAAAAGATTTAGAATTTGTGAAAGAAAAAGCGTTGAAAGTTGGCGCTGTACAATCATATATGATTGATGCAAAAGAAGAATTCGCGAATGAATATGCGTTAATTGCTTTACAAGCCCATGCGCTATATGAAGGAAAATATCCGCTCATCTCTGCGTTGTCCCGTCCGTTAATTTCGAAAAAGCTCGTTGAAATTGCTGAATTAGAAGGAGCGGTTGCTGTGGCGCACGGCTGCACAGGAAAAGGGAATGACCAAGTGCGTTTTGAAGTATCGATTCAAGCATTAAACCCGAACTTAAAAGTGATTGCGCCTGTTCGGGAGTGGAAATGGTCGCGCGAAGAAGAAATTGAATATGCAAAGCAACATAACATTCCGATTCCAATCGATTTAGATAGCCCGTTTTCCATTGATCAAAACTTATGGGGAAGAAGTAACGAATGTGGCATTTTAGAAGATCCGTGGGCAGCGCCGCCAGAAGAAGCGTATGAGTTAACAACTGCACTTGAACATACACCGAATGAACCAGATGTCATTGAAATCGGCTTTGAACAAGGGGTACCGAAAACAATTAACGGAAAAGCGTATTCGCTTGCAGAGCTCATTTTACAATTAAATGCACTAGCAGGAAAACACGGTGTCGGCCGCATCGATCATGTTGAAAACCGACTCGTTGGCATTAAATCGCGTGAAGTGTACGAATGCCCTGGAGCAATGACGCTAATTAAAGCGCATAAAGAGTTAGAAGACTTAACGCTTGTAAAAGAAGTAGCTCATTTCAAGCCGATCATCGAGCAAAAAATTGCGGAAGTCATTTATAACGGTCTTTGGTTTTCGCCACTAAAAGATGCGCTTGTTGCATTTTTAAAAGAAACACAAAAAAATGTTACCGGCGTTGTACGTGTGAAACTGTTTAAAGGTCATGCGATTGTAGAAGGGCGAAAATCTCCGTTTTCGTTATATGATGAAAAGTTAGCGACGTATACAGCAGAAGACGAATTCGATCATCAAGCGGCTGTCGGATTTATTTCTCTATTTGGCTTGCCTACAAAAGTATATAGCATCGTCAATGGAGAAAAGAAGGTGAACGTGTGAAAAAGTTATGGGGGGGACGATTTACAAAAACAGCAGCACAATGGGTCGATGACTTTGGGGCATCGATCCATTTTGATCAACAGCTCGTTGAAGAAGATATTGAAGGAAGTATCGCGCATGTGACGATGCTTGGCGAATGTGGCATTTTACCGAAAGAAGACGTCACAACGATCAAAAACGGATTAATGAAGCTATTAGAAAAAGCGAAACAAGGAGAACTTTCTTTTTCTGTTGCGTATGAAGATATTCATTTAAACATTGAAAAAATGTTAATTGATGAAGTTGGTCCTGTTGGTGGTAAGCTTCATACAGGGAGAAGTCGCAACGATCAAGTGGCGACAGATATGCATTTATATTTGCGAAAACGAGTGATCGAGATCGTTGAACTCATTCGTCAGCTGCAGCGCGTGCTTGTCAAAAAGGCGGAACAACATATTGAAACGCTTGTCCCCGGCTATACGCACTTGCAACGGGCGCAGCCGATTTCGTTTGCCCATCATCTCATGGCGTACGTATGGATGTTTGAACGGGATCGCGAACGTTTTACCGAATCGCTCAAACGAATTAACAAATCACCCCTCGGTGCTGGAGCGCTCGCAGGGACAACGTTTCCGATCGATCGCCATTTAACAGCACAACTTCTCGGCTTTGATAGCATATATGAAAATAGTTTAGATGCGGTAAGTGATCGCGATTTTATTATTGAATTTTTAAGTAATAGTTCTATTTTAATGATGCATTTATCTCGTTTTTGTGAAGAGCTCATTCTTTGGTCGAGCCAAGAGTTTCAGTTTATTGAAATGGATGATACGTTTGCGACGGGAAGCAGCATTATGCCACAAAAGAAAAACCCAGATATGGCTGAGCTCATTCGTGGAAAAACAGGGCGAGTGTACGGAAACTTAATGGCTTTATTAACCGTTATGAAAGGGCTACCGCTTGCTTACAATAAAGATATGCAAGAAGATAAAGAAGGAATGTTTGATACCGTACAAACGGTGATCGGTAGCTTAAAAATTTTTGCTGGTATGATTGAAACGATGACGATTCGCACAGATGTGATGGAAAAAGCAACGAAACAAGATTTTTCGAATGCAACGGAACTAGCCGATTATTTAGCGAAAAAAGGTGTGCCGTTTCGCGAGGCGCATGAAATCGTCGGAAAACTTGTGCTGACATGTATTGAACGAGGTGTTTTTTTAGCTGATTTACCGCTTCATGTGTATCAACAAGCTTCCCCTTTATTTGAGGAAGATATTTATGAAGCGCTCAATCCGTATACAGCTGTCAACCGTCGCACGAGCGCAGGAGGAACAGGGTTTACGGAAGTGAAAAAAGCGATTGAGAAAGCAAAACAAATGATAGAGGCATAAAAGCAAACGCTTTTATGCCTCTGTTTGTTCAGGTGTGCGTACGACGAGTACATCGCATTTTGCATATCTTGTAATATGTTCAGAAACGCTTCCAATGAAAAATCGTTCCACAGCGCTCATTCCTGTTGCGCCACAAACAATTAAATCTACTTCATATTTCGGAGCGACTTCTTTTGAAATTTTTACTTTTGGGGAACCGTACTCAATATCTGTGACGACTTCTTTGACGCCCGCATCGACTGCTTGCTTTTCGTATGATTGCAACAATTCTTTTGCGAATTTTTCCGCTCGCTCTGCCACTGTTCGATCGTATGCTTCGATCGTCGCGAATGAACGAACGTCGATAATGTGCGAAAGAACGAGTGAAGCATCGTTCCGTTTAGCAATTTCAATTGCTTTTTTAAACGCCCATTCTGCTTCTTTTGAGCCGTCGACTGCGACTAAAATTTTTTTGTACTTGTACATAAACACTCCCCCAATAAAAAATTTTCCTTCCAATTCAAGTATATCATTTTTTGTAAAACAAACACTACGTATTGTCGAAAAATTTATGACGAAAGGGGTAAAACGATGCGTGAAAAGGAACAGAAAGAACAATTGTATTACGATGAAAATGGGGTCGCAGAAGTGACCGAACAAATTACGGACGCATACATTAGCGGGGTTATTGAACAGAAAGATGAGCAAAAGAGGCGATAATGCCTCTTTTGTTTCTCGTGGTAATCGAGCATAATATGTGTTTTCCTCCGTCTATTTGTAGTACGATAAACATAACAAAGCATGGATGGAGGGATAATGGTGAGACATGCTATTGTAACAGCAGGAACGAAAGGACTTGGTAAAAAAGTAACGGAACGCTTTTTAGACAAAGGCTATGCTGTCACTGTCCATTACCGAAGCGACATACAAGCTGTTGAAGCGTTGAAAGAAGCGTATCGTCATTGTCATGATCGCCTTCATTTTGTGCAAGGAGATGTGACGAATAAAGAAGATTTAGTTCGTCTTGTAGATGAAGCGTTTGCTACATTCGGTCGCATCGATTATTTAATTCATAATGCAGGTCCTTACATATTTGAACGAAAAAAACTAGCTGATTATACGGATGATGAGTGGTATGAAATGATTGAAGGAAATTTAAGTGCGATGTTTCATTTATTTAAGCGAGTTGTGCCTATTATGCGGAATCAACGTTTCGGACGCATTGTAACGTACGGTTTTCAAGGGGCAGATCATGCGCCAGGATGGATGTATCGATCAGCGTTTAGCGCAGCGAAAGTGGGGCTTGTTTCATTAACAAAAACAATTGCACTTGAAGAAGCAGAATACGGCATTACAGCGAATATGGTTTGTCCGGGAAATATTATTGGAGAAATGAAAGAAGCAACGATTGCATATGCTCGTCAGATGAAAGACGATATGACGCCAATTGGCCGTTCAGGGACAGGGGAAGATATTGCACGCGTTGTCGAGTTTTTATGCGATGATTTTTCCGATATGATTACCGGAACAGTTATTGAAGTGACAGGCGGGCTTGATGTCATTCATCGTTATCGAAAATAGGCTGCCAACATGACAGCCTATATGATTTGTAGTTCTTTTGGATATGTCGTTAAAAGAAGCGGTCCTTTGTCGGTCATATAAATGTCATCTTCAATACGTACGCCACCGACGGAAGGAACGTAAATGCCAGGCTCGATCGTAAATACCATTCCAGCTTGAAGCGGCATGGTATTTGTTGCATTCATCGATGGATATTCATGAACATCAATACCGAGCCCATGTCCGATTCGATGCGGGAAATACGCCCCGTACCCTTCTTGTTCAATTCGCGAACGAGCTGCCTTGTCAACGCTTCCGATAGATGCACCAATTTGACATGCATGAATAGCTTCTTGTTGCGCTTGTAAGACGATATCGTATATTCGCTTTTGTTGTTCAGTTGGCTTTCCGAATACGACGGTACGCGTAATGTCAGAACAGTATCCGTCAAGTACGACACCGAGGTCAAACAGCACAAAATCACCCGGTTGGATGCGATTCATTCCTGGGACACCATGAGGATGCGCGCTATTTGTTCCGGTAAGCACCATCGTATCAAACGCCATGGCGCGTACCCCTCGTTTTTTTAATTCGTACTCAATGGTAGCGATAATATCCAGTTCTGTTTTCCCTTCTTTTAGGGCACGAACGCCGACATCGACACCGAAATCAGCTAATTCAGCTGCTTGCCGAAGCGTTTGTAACTCTTTTTCATCTTTCGTCATTCGCAGTTCATGGAGCGTATCAGTTAAGTCGAAAAACGATGCATGTGAAAAGTATGATTGTAGCTGCTCAAGACGACTTACCGTCATATGAGATGCTTCAATACCAATTCGTTCTGTTTGTACGTTTCGTCTGTTTAGTTCATCGCGCAACATATGCCAAGGATGATGCACATCATCATAGCTGACGATCGTATATGCCCAACCGGCCTGTTTTGCTTGATTCGCATCCATCTCTGGACAGATGAGAAACGGTTCGTCATCCGGGAAGATCACAACGGCTAGTAGTCGTTCATGTGGATTGCTATAAAAGCCACTGAAATAAAAAACGTTTGCTGTTGATGTAATGAACGCCCATGATCCATTTTTTTCTTTCAGTTTTTGTTGGAGTTTGCTTATTCGCTCCATCATTTTCACTTCCTTTCTTTTTCAGATTATCACGGATAAAAAAAGAAGGAAATAGGACAGAAATGAAGAAACAAAATGATGTAAAAAACGGGGAAAGGAGAAGGAAAGATGAAGCTCACTTATCACGGACATTCTGTCGTTAAAATGGAGACGAACGGAAAAACGATTTTCATTGATCCGTTTATTACGGGCAACCCAATGACAGATTTAAAAGCAGAAGACGTTCACGTGGATGTAATTTTATTAACACATGGTCATAACGATCATGTCGGTGATACCGTTTCATTAGCGAAGCGAAACGACGCCCTTGTCATTGCTCCGTATGAATTAGCTACTTATTTAAGCTGGAAAGGTGTTCGTGTTCATCCGATGCATATCGGTGGATCGTTTACGTTTGATTTTGGAAAAGTCAAATTGACGCAGGCGTTTCACGGATCCAGCTATGTAGAAGAAAACGAAACGATCGTGTATACAGGCATGCCAAGTGGCATTTTGTTTCATGCCGAAGGAAAAACGATTTATCATGCCGGAGATACCGCGTTATTTTCTGATATGAAGCTCATCGGAGAAATGAATGACATTGATGTGGCGTTTTTACCAATTGGCGATAATTTTACGATGGGACCAGAAGATGCGGCTGTTGCAGCGAGATGGTTGAAGGCGAAAATGGTTGTTCCGATTCATTACAATACTTTCCCTGTCATTCAACAAGATCCACAGCAGTTTGTGTCGATGATTGAGGGCGTTGGGCGCGTCTTGCATGTTGGTGAAAGTATTGAACTGTGAAAACGTTCATTGAATGCGGTCATGCACACCCTTATAATAAGAGTAAGAAACTGTCGAAAAAGGGTGGGGCAACTTGACGATTACGAAGCACGAACAAATTTTACAGTATATTGAGAGCTTACCGGTCGGAGAAAAAATATCTGTGCGCCAAATTGCTAAAGAAATGGGAGTAAGCGAGGGGACGGCTTATCGTGCCATTAAAGACGCTGAAACAAAAGGATATGTGAGCACGATTGAACGAGTCGGAACGATTCGGATTGAACAAAAAAAGAAAGAAAATATTGAAAAGCTGACGTATGCCGAAGTTGTCAATATCGTTGACGGGCAAGTGCTCGGAGGAAAAGAAGGATTACATAAAACGTTAAATAAATTCGTCATCGGTGCGATGAAGCTTGAAGCGATGATGCGATATACGGGAGCAGGGAATTTACTGATTGTCGGAAACCGAACAAAAGCGCACGAATTAGCGCTTGAAGCAGGAGCGGGCGTTCTCATCACAGGTGGTTTTGATACAGAAGAACATGTAAAAAAACTAGCGGATGAGCGCCAGCTGCCGATTATTTCGACAAGTTATGATACGTTTACGGTTGCGACAATGATTAACCGTGCCATTTATGACCAGTTGATTAAAAAAGAAATTGTTCTCGTTGAAGATATTTTGACGCCATTTGAAAAAACGGCATATTTGTATGTGACAGATCAAGTCGAACGATGGTATGAGCTCAATCGTGAAACGAAGCATAGTCGTTTTCCGGTCATCGATCAACAATTAAAAGTACAAGGGATTGTGACTGCAAAAGATGTAATGGACTATGAGCGTGACGTGCTTATTGAGAAAGTGATGACGAAACATCCGATTACGGTAAGCGGAAAAACGTCAGTCGCTTCCGCATCGCATATGATGGTTTGGGAAGGAATTGAAGTGTTGCCGGTCGTCGATGAATATAATCGACTGCAAGGAATTATTAGCCGTCAAGACGTATTAAAGGCATTGCAAATGGTGCAACGTCAGCCGCAAATTGGTGAGACGATCGATGATATTGTCACAACTCAGTTTTTAACTGAAACGGTTGACGGTGTTTTTCGTTGCAACATTACTCCACAAATGACAAACCATTTAGGGACGTTATCATATGGGGTATTTACAACGATTGTAACTGAGGCAGCGACGCGCGCGCTTCGCTTACATAAACGAGGTGACCTCGTCGTAGAAAACATCACCATTTATTTTATTAAACCTGTCCAAATTGATAGCGTGATCGACATTAAGCCGAAGCTATTAGAAATAGGTCGTAAGTTTGGGAAGGTTGACGTCGAAGTGTTTAATGAAGGAACGCTTGTCGGAAAGGCGTTAATGATGTGTCAGTTGATTGAACGACAATAAGGCTGCATATAGCAGCCTATTTCGTTTCCTCCGCTTCTTTTACTGCAAGTGGAAAATAGTAGCGATGGGCACGATAACCTCCCCATATGCTTCCTGCACCAACGAAAAGAAAGACGATGCCAACGATAAGGGAGACAGTTGAACGGTGAATAAAAAATTGATTGATCGCAAAGAAAAATACAAATGAGCCAAGCGCAATGCTTGATTTTGCACTAATCCATTTGCGCTCCATCGGCCGTTTGCTGCGGAAATATTTGATTTTGTAATACAAATAAAACGAAAGTGAAAAAATGATAAGTATAACAAATATCGGCATAGTCAGTCCTCCAACAAAAAAATCGTTGCGTGATTATTTTACATCTTTTCGAATCATAATAAAATATGTTTTAATGGAGAAAAAAAGGGAGAAGCGCCATGGAACAAAAGATTTTGGAAATCATTCGTCATATTCAACAATTTGATACGATTATTATTCACCGTCACGTTCGACCAGATCCTGATGCGTACGGTTCACAAGGGGGATTAGCAGAACTTATTCAAGCGTCGTTTCCAGAAAAGCACGTATATACCGTTGGAAAAGATGAACCATCGCTCGAATTTTTACGTAAAATGGATGTCATCCCTGATGAAACGTATAACGACGCTCTTGTGATCGTTTGCGATACGGCAAATGAAGAACGAGTGTGCGATCAACGTTATAAACTTGGAAAAAAAATTATTAAAATTGATCATCATCCAAATGAAGATCCGTATGGTGACATTTTATGGGTAGATACAAACGCTAGCTCGGTTAGTGAAATGATTTATGAGTTGTATTTAGTCGGCAAGGAACACGGTCTCGTTTTAACGAAAGAAGCCGCTCGACTGATTTATGCAGGGATTGTTGGGGATACAGGTCGTTTTCTTTTCCCAAGCACGAATCCAAAAACATTTAAATATGCAAGCGAATTAGTTGAATACGGATTTTCATTTGTCGACTTGTATGATCAGTTATATCGTACAAAACTATCTATCGCGCATTTAAGCGGATATGTGTTGCAAAATTTTGAACTATCCGAACACGGAGTGGCTCATATTATATTAACGAAACAATTATTAAAACAATATGATGCAACACCATCAGAGGCTTCGCAACTTGTTAGCGTGCTTGGAAATATTGACGGAATACGAGCATGGGTGTTTTTTGTGGAAGAAGATGATCAAATTCGCGTTCGTCTTCGTTCAAGAGGTCCGATCGTCAACGAAGTTGCAAAAAAATATCGAGGCGGTGGCCATCCACTAGCAGCAGGAGCGTCCATTTATTCGTGGGAAGAAGTGGAACACGTGTTGGCAGACTTAAACGAAGTATGTAAGCAACAGTAGAGATGCCTCTACTGTTGCTTTAATTTTAGTTCAATAGATATATTTGTGAAAAATAAAATTGTTTCGATATGAAGATGGTACGTACGGTTGTCGATGATATACGTTTTATTTTCAATCGCTTTTTTTAGTAGCTCCTTACTTTTATATACTGTTTCAATATCTTTCGCTGTGATATGTTGAATATCTTTTTTTATATCTTCTTCAATTCGAAACGCTGTGTACGTATCGATGCCGTATGATTGCGCGTTAATGACTTTGACATCAATTGATTGAATCGTTAGTCGTTTTTTATTTTCTTTATTTAGTTCGATGTAATCTTGTTGCCAAATGTTTAAATCGTGTTTCAACTGGGCGATGATTTCTCGTTGTACGTTGAGCTGGCGAACTTGTTTTTCTTGTAAAATACCGAAAATTTGTAAAAAAACGATCCAGCTAATGATTGCTCCGATGGCCGCTCCAGCAAAAAAACGTTGCCATCCTGGATCGCGTGCATACGGTGGGACTCTCATGCGCCATGCTCCTGTGTAAACCAGCGAATAAACGTCATACCTGTTTGTGCGCCGCCCGTTGCTGATAAAATGAGTAAAAATTGCTTAATGACATCTCGTGTTTCTCCTTGGAAAAATCCGCGCTCAACGCTATAAAACGTATCAAACGTCCCTCCGATCGCTGCAATTAAAGCCCAAATTTTTAAACTGCTTGCAAAACGATACATCATTGTCAGCGGTGGTTCTCCAGATAAAAAAGCTCCAAATCCACCGATCAACGCTCCTCCAACTAACACACCTAAAGCGATGAAATAGCTTTGAATAAAAGCAGGCAAAAACGCTGTTTTCATCTCCATCTCGCTCACTCCTTCTGTATACTATGTATATGGGACAAACAAGCAAGGTATGTTTTGCTTTTCAACATATATAGTGAATATAATGAAAAAAATAGAAAAGGTGGGAGACACATTGTCGTTTATCCATCTACAAGTG
The DNA here is from genome assembly GCF_000833605.1 of Anoxybacillus ayderensis. Taxonomy (GTDB): domain Bacteria; phylum Bacillota; class Bacilli; order Bacillales; family Anoxybacillaceae; genus Anoxybacillus; species Anoxybacillus ayderensis. Next base: position 131,312 of record NZ_JXTG01000004.1, read on the forward strand.
CGAAGTGGTTATAGCTTATTAAGTAGCACGGTGAAAATTGAGGAGCTCGTTATGCGGGCGCGTGAACTTCAATTTTCAGCAGTTGCGTTAACGGATGAAAACGTCTTGTATGGGGTAATTCCGTTTTATAAGGCGTGTCAAGCGCACGGAATCAAATCGATTATCGGTATGATTGCGACAGTATTTGATAAGCATGGGCATACAGATCAACTGGTGCTGTTGGCGAAAAATAACGACGGGTATCGTCAACTTGTCCATATTGCTACAGCCATTCAATTAAATGACGGAAAGGGCATTTCTTTATGTGACTTATCCCGCTACACGAGCGAATTAATCGGTATGACAAGCGGAGTACATGGGCGAGTGGAGCAGCATTTGCTGAACGGGGAAATCGATCAAGCAGAAACGCTCGTTCACACGTACGCGAAGCTATTTCAACGCGGCGATTTTTATATAAATGTGCAGCGACACGGCTTACAAGAACAAGAATATTTGTTGCCCCTACTTCTTGAACATAGTAAACGATGGGACATGCCGCTCGTGGCGACAAACGATGTACGTTACATGTGTAAAGAAGATGCGCTTGCTTTTGAATGTTTACTTGCGATGAAATACGGAAAGAAAATGGCCGACCCGAGCCGTCCACGCTTTTTAACGAATGAATACCATTTCAAAAGCGCTGACGAAATGATTTCATTATTTTCAATGTATCGTGAAGCCATCGAGGAGACGGTGCGTATTGCACAGCGATGCAATGTGACGTTTGAGGCTAAAAAATGGTTTATGCCGCGCTATCCTGTTCCTTCGGGGAAAACGGCTGACGAATATTTGCAAACGTGGTGTTGGGAGCAATTCACGAAACGCTTTCCTGATCGCCCAGAAGCATATGTTACTCGGTTACAATATGAACTGCAAATCATTCAACAGATGAATTTTAGTGACTATTTCTTAATTGTCGCTGATTTCATGCGTTTTGCGCGTGAACGAGGGATATTGACAGGACCGGGACGTGGATCAGCCGCAGGTTCCCTCGTTGCTTACATACTCGGAATTACACAAGTCGACCCGTTACAATACGGGCTTTTATTTGAACGATTTTTAAATCCAGCTCGTCTGTCACTTCCAGATATTGATATCGATTTTCCTGATCATCGTCGTGAAGAAGTCATTCGTTATATTGAACAAACATATGGAAAAGATTATGTTGCGCAAATTATCACGTTTGGGACATTTGGAATGCGCTCAGCCATTCGTGAAGTCGGTCGTGTGTTTGAAGTAGATGAACAAGAAATGGAGCAAACGTTAGCTACGGGACGATTCGATCATACGCGTCCATGGCATAGCGTCGTACAACGGATTGAAGGCTTGCCAAAGCATACGTCCATTCATGCTGCTGGTATTGTCATTAGCCCATGCCCGTTAACAGACATCGTCCCCCTTCAAGGCGGACAAACGACAACGTATGTGACGCAATATGCGATGGATGCACTTGAACAAATCGGATTATTAAAATTCGATTTACTTGCCCTCAAAAATTTAACGATCGTTGAACAAATGATTCATAGCGTTGAACAGCGGACAGGCCATCGTTTGCGTTTTGAAAATATACCGCTTGATGACGAACAAACGTATGCGCTTTTCAGTCAAGGGGATACTTTTGGTGTGTTTCAGCTTGAGTCAGAAGGAATGAAGCGGGTGTTGCGCGAATTACAACCGACAACGTTTGAAGATATTGTAGCAGTAAACGCTTTATTTCGTCCCGGACCGATGGAACAAATTCCAACATATATTTCCCGTAAACATGGGCGTGAGCCGATCGTTTACATGCATGATGATTTGCAATCGATTTTGCAATCGACATATGGAGTTATCGTGTATCAAGAGCAAATTATGAAAATTGCTGAACAAATGGCGAGCTATTCGTTAGCAGAAGCCGATTTGTTACGTCGCGCAATAAGTAAAAAAGACGTTGGACAAATGGAAAAAGAGAAACAGCGTTTTATTGAAGGGTGTATGCAAAATGGGTACGCTGCCCATATCGCAAACGAATTGTATGAGCTAATCGTTCGTTTTGCTGGTTATGGGTTTAACAGGAGCCACGCAGTAGCATACAGCTATATCGCATATATGCTTGCATATATCAAAGCGCATTATCCGCTCGATTTTTACGCTGTTTTATTAACAAATGTCATCGGACAAAAAGAAAAGATGATGCAATGTGTACACGAACTTCGCAAAAAACGAATACGTTTACTTCCTCCTTCCGTCGGACGAAGTGAAGGTCATTTTACCGTTGATGGAAACGATATTCGTTTTGGATTGTTAGCGATTAAACAAGTAAGTTCCGCCTTTGTTAAACAAATAATTCGGGAGCGTCAAAGACAACCATTTTCCGATTTTTTTGATTTCGTTTCGCGATTACGTATCGAGCCTTCACAAAGAAAGATCGTCGAAGCGCTTATTTTTTCTGGCTGTTTTGACGAATTTCGTGTGGAGCGTGCCACCCTTTATGCAAGTATTGACGTGGCGCTTGAGCATGCCGAGTTTCTGACCCCTAATCTCGACGTACGACCAAAATATGTTCATGCTGAACCGTTATCGCTCATCGACCAATTAAAATACGAAAAGCAATGGCTTAACGTATACGTTTCCCCTCATCCGATTGAATCATTTGCCCATTTTTATTCCATGTGGGGAGCAAAACGTATGTACGAATGGGAAATAGAGAAAGAGAATGTTGGCAAAGTAATCGCATACGTTGAGGAGGTGACGAAAAAGCGGACAAAAAAAGGGGAAGAAATGGCGTTTGTGACGATTTGTGATGATAGCGATGAATGGTATGCGATCGCATTTCCGACGATTTATAGCCGATTTCATTCTTTATTACAACAAGGAAGCGTGTTGTACATGGAAGGGAAAATAGAGCAGCGGCCAAATGGCTGGCATCTCATTGTACAACAAGTGAGGAAGCCGGTATGTGTTTACGTGAAAATTGATGAACAGCACGCGTCGCCAGCTATATTGCAGAAGTTAAAAGAAGTGTTAATCGCTCATCGCGGATATGCACCTGTTATTTTGTACTATGAAGCAGAACGAAAAAAAGTGCAGCTTTCTCATGAATATGCTGTGTCCCCACACGATGAGTGCATTCATCAACTAACGGCATTGCTGGGGGATGGGAATGTCGTTGTGAAATAAAAATGCTTTACTATTTTTCATTTTTATTATATTTTTATAGAAGTTAAGTGGTCAGACCAGTGGCCGCTTGTTAGGGAGGAATATGTCGTGTCGTTGTTTAAAGAAGCGCTTCATATGCATGAGCGTTATCAAGGGAAGCTGGAAGTAAAAGCGAAAGTGCCGTTAAGAAATGCTTACGATTTAAGCTTAGCGTATTCTCCTGGTGTAGCAGAACCGTGCAAAGCCATTCATGCCGAACCGAGCAAAATATATGATTATACGTTAAAAGCGAACACAGTGGCGGTCGTTTCCAATGGGAGTGCAGTGTTAGGGCTTGGAAATATTGGGGCAGACGCAGCGTTGCCAGTCATGGAAGGAAAGGCGGTGCTCTTCAAAAGTTTCGCTGGGGTTGATGCATTTCCGATTTGTTTAAATACATCAGATGTAGAACAAATGATTCAGACCGTCAAATTGCTTGAGCCGACATTTGGTGGCATTAACTTAGAAGATATTGCTGCTCCGCATTGTTTTACGATTGAGGAACGATTAAAGCGAGAAATGAACATTCCTGTTTTTCATGATGATCAACATGGAACAGCGATTGTGACTGTTGCTGGTTTAATGAATGCGTTAAAGTTAGTGAACAAAAAAATAGAACATATTCAAGTGATCATTAACGGAGCGGGAGCAGCAGGAATTGCGATTATGAAGTTGCTTCGTTGTTACGGGGTTAAACATATCATCATGTGCGATTCAAAAGGGGCGATTTATGAAGGGCGCCCATATGGAATGAATGAGATCAAACATGAAATTGCCCAATGGACAAACGATGAGAAAAAAGCAGGAACGTTACAGGAAGTCATCGTTGGTGCGGATGTATTTATTGGTGTGTCTGTTGCTGGAGCGTTGACAGCGAGCATGGTTGAAACGATGAATCGAGATGCAATCATTTTTGCGATGGCAAACCCGACGCCAGAAATTATGCCGGAAGAGGCGTTACAAGCAGGGGCAACAGTTGTTGGGACAGGACGTTCCGACTATCCGAATCAAGTGAATAACGTGTTGGCATTTCCAGGTATTTTCAGAGGTGCTCTTGATGTACGCGCCAAACAAATTAATGAACAAATGAAAATGGCCGCTGTAGAAGCCATTGCGCATTTAATTACAGAAGATGAATTGCGTGCTGATTATGTTATTCCTGCTCCTCTCGATCCGCGCGTCGCTCCAGCTGTCGCTGCTGCAGTGGCAAAAGCCGCCATGGAAACAGGAGTGGCCCAAGTGATTGTCGATCCAAAAGAGGTAGAAAAACGAACACGGCAATTAGCACTAATTGCAGGTGAGGGTGAACATGACTACTTCTAAAGTATACATTGAAACGTTTTGGCAAATTCATCGCATGATTGAAGAAGCAGGTCTTCAACCTGGCGATCGGCTTCCATCTGAACGAGAGCTAGCCGATCGATTGCGAGTCGGACGCTCTTCTGTTCGTGAAGCGCTCCGAGCACTAGAGTTGCTTGGGCTAATCGAAACGCGCCGCGGGGAAGGAACGTTTATGAAACCGTTTGGCGACCATCAGCTCATTCAACTACTTGGCTCGTTTATTTTGCAAGGAAATCGGGAAAAAAGAGATTTAATAGAAACAAAACTACTTATGGAACGAATGTGCTTACAGCTTGCTTGCAAACGAATGACGGACGAGAAGCTCGAGCGCATTGCACAAGCTGATCGTATGTACCATTCATTTTTTCGACGGATTGTAGAAGCGACCGATAACTATTTATTGTTGCGCATTTGGCTTGTATTAAGCGATTTTTTTGAACACGTATATACGGTCGAGCTCCCTTCCGAATGTTACGAACAGATGTGGAAGGCACTCCAAAAGCGGTCGTGCGAAGAAGCAACAGCCGTTTATGAGCAATACGTGATGCAAAAAATGTCGAAAGAGAATTGACACAATGTGACAAACAAAGTTGTCTTTATCCAGTAAAGTAGAAATGGACTAAGTAGGGGAGGGAAACATGTGCTGAAAGATTTGTTCTCCAAAAAGAAGAAGTATGCGACCATTCCATCTGAACAAGCAAAGCAAGATGTACCTGAAGGCATTATGACAAAATGTCCGAAGTGTAAAAAAATTATGTATACGAAAGAATTAGTGAAAAATTTACGCGTTTGTATATCGTGCGGCTATCATCATCCGATGTCTGCTCCTGAACGCATTGCGTGTTTGTTAGATGAAGGGACGTTTCATGAATACGATCGTCACCTTCTTTCTAAAAATCCGCTTGATTTTCCACAGTATATGGAGAAAATTGAGGAAGATCGTGAGAAAACGAAATTGAATGAAGCGGTTGTGACAGGAGAAGGAACGATAAACGGCTTTCCTGTTGTTATTGCAGTGATGGATTCCCGTTTCCGTATGGGAAGCATGGGATCAGTTGTCGGAGAAAAAATTGCACGCGCCATCGAACGAGCGATGGAAAAATCAGTACCTTTTATTATTTTTACCGCTTCAGGTGGAGCGCGCATGCAAGAAGGTGTATTAAGTTTAATGCAAATGGCGAAAACAAGCGCTGCATTAAAACTGTTTAGCGAACAAGGTGGGCTCATCATTTCAGTCATGACCCATCCAACGACAGGTGGTGTATCAGCAAGCTTCGCCTCGCTTGGAGATTATAACTTTGCTGAACCGGGGGCGTTGATCGGTTTTGCGGGAAGACGAGTCATCGAACAAACGGTTCGGGAAGAGTTGCCAGATGATTTTCAAACTGCGGAATTTTTATTGAAACACGGACAATTAGATGCTGTTATTCCGCGTCATGAATTAAAAGATAAATTAACGAATGTATTAGACATTCACCAATCGCGAGGTGGAGACGAATGGCATACGAATTAGAATTTGAAAAGCCGCTTGTAGAACTGCGAAAAAAAATTAGCGAACTGAAAGAGTTTACGAAACATCGTGACGTCGATTTTTCAGATGAACTCAATAAGTTAGAAGCGCGACTTGAAAAGCTTGAAAATGATATTTATGCTAATTTAAGCCCGTGGGATCGTGTGCAAATTGCCCGACATCCAAATCGTCCGACAACGCTCGATTATATCGATCGGTTGTTTACGAACTTTTTTGAATGTCACGGTGATCGTTGTTTTGGCGACGATGAAGCGATTGTCGGAGGAATTGCGAAATATCACGGATTGCCTGTGACAGTCATCGGACATCAACGCGGAAAAGATACGAAAGAAAATATTCGCCGTAATTTTGGCATGCCGCATCCAGAAGGGTATCGAAAGGCACTTCGTCTAATGAAACAAGCCGAAAAATTTGGGCGTCCGATTATTTGTTTTATTGATACGAAAGGGGCGTATCCAGGAAAAGCTGCCGAAGAGCGCGGACAAAGTGAAGCGATCGCACGAAATTTGTTTGAAATGGCGGGATTGACTGTCCCTGTCGTATGCATTGTGATCGGTGAAGGTGGAAGCGGCGGTGCGCTTGCGCTTGGTGTCGGAAACTATGTTCATATGCTTGAAAATTCAACGTATTCCGTTATTTCGCCAGAAGGGGCAGCGGCTATTTTATGGAAAGATGCGTCACTCGCGAAAAAAGCTGCCGAAACGATGAAAATTACAGCGAAAGATTTAAAGCAGCTTGGCGTCATTGATGAAATGATTCCAGAAGTGCGCGGCGGTGCGCATCGAAATGTTGATGAACAGGCGAAATATATTGATGACGTTCTTCAACGCTCGTTGCGTGAATTGCTTCCGTTAAACGCTGAACAGTTAATTGCACAACGATATGAAAAATATAAAAAGATTGGCGATTTTATCGAGTCACAACAGCACGTGTCCGTTACGTAAAAAAGGTCATCCATTTCGATGGCCTTTTTTATTACATGAAAAGGGCGACTTTGGGTAAACTTTTTGTAGCGTGAAAAAATCAACGTTTTGTGAAACATTTCATTATGTATTGTGTTCCATATACCTTCATGTTATCTTAAAGTAAGAGGTCATACTTCTTATTTTATTTTTTTAAAGAGGTGAAGAGTGATGAAAAGAATTGGTGTGCTTACGAGCGGTGGCGATTCACCAGGAATGAATGCGGCCATTCGCGCAGTTGTTCGAAAAGCAATTTACCATGGATTAGAAGTGTACGGCATTTACCACGGATATGCGGGATTAATTGCCGGAAACATTAAAAAGCTTGAAATCGGGGATGTCGGCGATATTATTCATCGTGGTGGAACGATGTTATATACTGCCCGCTGCCCAGAATTTAAAACGTTAGAAGGACAGTTAAAAGGAATTGAGCAATTGAAAAAGCATGGCATTGAAGGGCTCGTTGTCATCGGTGGTGACGGTTCGTATCAAGGGGCGAAAAAATTAACAGAACACGGCTATCCTTGCGTCGGCGTGCCAGGAACGATTGATAACGACATTCCAGGAACAGATTTCACGATCGGTTTTGATACAGCATTGAATACGGTTATTGATGCAATTGACAAAATTCGTGATACAGCGACATCTCATGAGCGTACATACGTCATTGAAGTCATGGGGCGTCATGCTGGTGACATTGCGCTTTGGGCCGGTCTTGCTGGCGGAGCAGAAAGCATTTTAATTCCAGAAGCGGATTATGATATGAATGAAATTGTTGCACGTCTCAAACGTGGACATGAACGCGGCAAAAAACATAGTATTATTGTTGTTGCGGAAGGCGTCGGTAGCGGTGTGGAATTCGGTAAACGAATTGAAGAAGCAACAGGCTTTGAAACGCGTGTAACCGTATTAGGTCACGTCCAACGTGGTGGTTCACCGACAGCGTTTGACCGTGTGCTTGCAAGTCGTTTAGGTGCTCGTGCCGTAGAATTGTTGCTTGAAGGAAAAGGCGGACGTTGCGTCGGCATTCAAAACAATCAACTTGTTGATCATGACATCATTGAAGCGTTAGCACAAAAACATACAGTTGACCAAAAAATGTATCAGTTGTCCAAAGAGCTTTCAATTTAATGTATATTTATGGTATCGTTTCCATATGCAATTTGTAGGAGGGTGTTTATGCGCAAAACGAAAATTGTTTGTACGATCGGTCCAGCGAGTGAAAGTGTAGAAAAGCTTGTGCAACTTATTGAAGCAGGAATGAACGTCGCTCGTCTTAACTTCTCGCACGGAAGTCATGAAGAACATGCAGCGCGCATTCGCAACATTCGTGAAGCGTCAAAAATAACTGGAAAAACGGTAGCGATTTTATTGGATACGAAAGGTCCAGAAATTCGTACGCATAACATGGAAAATGGGGCGATTGAGTTAAAGGCAGGCTCTGAAGTGACGATTTCCATGAAAGAAGTGCTCGGTACGCCAGAAAAATTTTCGATTACTTATGAAGGGTTAATTGATGACGTTCACGTTGGCTCAACTATTTTATTAGATGATGGATTAATCGGATTAGAAGTGTTAGCGATCGATAAAGAGGCAAAAGAAATTCGGACGAAAGTGTTAAACGGTGGCGTACTGAAAAATAAAAAAGGTGTGAACGTCCCGGGCGTAAAAGTGAAATTGCCGGGGATTACTGAAAAAGACGCAGAAGATATTCGTTTCGGTATTGAACAAGGCATTGATTTCATTGCTGCATCGTTCGTTCGCCGCGCTTCTGACGTGCTTGAAATTCGTGAATTGCTCGAAGAACATCACGCGTTGCACATTCAAATTATCCCGAAAATTGAAAACCAAGAAGGCGTAGACAATATTGACGAAATTTTAGAAGTCGCAGACGGCTTAATGGTTGCCCGCGGAGATTTAGGCGTTGAAATTCCGGCAGAAGAAGTGCCGCTTGTGCAAAAAGAATTAATTAAAAAATGTAATGCGCTCGGAAAACCAGTTATTACAGCGACACAAATGCTTGACTCAATGCAGCGCAATCCGCGTCCAACTCGTGCGGAGGCAAGTGACGTCGCGAATGCCATTTTCGATGGAACAGATGCGATTATGCTGTCAGGTGAAACAGCAGCAGGTGCTTATCCAGTAGAAGCGGTACAGACGATGCATCGCATTGCTTTGCGCACAGAACAAGCGTTACAATACCGCGACTTATTATCGAAGCGAAGCAAACAAAGCGGCACAACGATTACAGATGCCATTGGACAATCGGTTGCTCACACCGCATTAAACTTAGATGTCGCCGCGATTGTTACGCCGACAGTCAGCGGCCATACAGCTCGCATGATTTCGAAATACCGTCCAAAAGCGCCAATTATCGCTGTTACATCGAATGAAGGTGTTTCGCGTAAATTAGCGCTCGTTTGGGGTGTTTACCCACGCGTTGCTCAACATGCTACATCAACAGATGAAATGCTTGATATTGCAGTTGAAGCAGCTCTTGATACACGTATTGTGAAACATGGTGATCTCGTCGTCATTACGGCAGGTGTTCCGGTTGGAGAAACAGGATCGACAAACTTAATGAAAGTGCATATGATTGGCGATATGATTGCCAAAGGCCAAGGTATTGGTCGCAAATCAGCATTTGGAAAAGTTGTTGTAGCGAAAACAGCAGAAGAAGCAGTTGAAAAAATGATTGAAGGCGGCATTTTAGTTGCTCCTGCAACAGATGCGGATATGATGAAAGCGTTAGAAAAAGCTGCTGCGATCATTACAGAAGAAGGCGGCTTAACGAGCCATGCAGCTGTGGTCGGCTTAAGCTTAGGCATCCCGGTCATCGTCGGTGTAAACAATGCGACAACCATTTTAAAAGACGGACAAGATATTACAGTAGACGCAAGTTTCGGTGCCATTTATCGTGGTCACGCAAGCGTGCTATAATAAGAAGGGGACAACCCCTTCTTTTCTCATTTTGGAGGGATATGTATGCGTAATATCTTTTTTCTTCTTTTTATCGTTATCCCAGCGTTAGAAATTGTCGTTCTTGTTTTATCTGGAAAGGCAATCGGGGTATGGCCAACATTTGCTTTCATCGTGGCGACAGGCATTATCGGTGCATTTTTAGCGAAAAAGCAAGGATTGCACACGCTTCAGCGCGCGAAGTACGAATGGATGAATGGACGTATCCCAAGCGATGCGCTATTAGATGGGATTTGCATTTTAGTTGGCGGGACGTTATTGTTAACGCCAGGATTTATTACTGATACAGCAGGTTTTATTTTGCTTCTCCCATTTGCGCGCGAAAAAATGAAACCGTGGCTCGTCCGTTTGTTTAAGTGGATGTTTTATACGAAAACTTGGATATACATTCGAAAATAAAAAGCATAAGCTCGTCGCTTATGCTTCTTTTTTTCCAACAATGAAATGCCAAATGTCTTGAAATACGCCAGCATGATGTAGCGTGCGTCCAATGACAAGCAATACCGGTCCAACGATTAATCCGAGAAACCCGATCAATTTGAAACCAACGAATAAAGCAATTAATGTAGCTAATGGATCGAGCCCGATATTAGAAGAAAGAAGTTTCGGTTCCATCACTTGTCGCTGTACGAGAACAACGATATATAGCACGCCAAGACCGATGGCAAAATGAGTATCCCCGCTTATTGCTGTGTAAACAATCCATGGAACGAATACTAAACCTGTTCCTAAATACGGCAAAATATCTACTATGCCAATAATAAGCGCGATAGTGATCGCGTATTCTACTCGCAACACAAGCAATCCGACTAATACAATGAGCGTTGTAATAGAAATGAGTGTGGCTTGCGCTTTAAGGAAGCCAAATAGCGCCTTTTTTAGTTCAGTAAACACTTTTGTGCTGCTCGTTTGTACTTTGTTCGGTAACAGTTTTTGGAACAACGATTTTAGACGATACCAATCCTTGCTTATAAAAAATGTAGCGAGCAATGAAAAAATAAAGATTGTCGCAAAATTAGGCAACCATCCGATAATCGAAGGGATATTTTGTAATATATTTTGGATAAATTGTCCAACTGTTGTAGCAATTCTCGTCCCAACCGACTGAATGTTTGCCATAATCGTATCTTGTTGAGATGTATCTAAATTTTTAAAGAGCGTAGCTAGCTGGTTGTATAGTGGAATAATTTGGCTGGCGACAAACTGTTCCATGTAAACAACAAGCTTTTGAAAATGACTTGGAACGACTGTTGCTAAATATTGTGTGCCCGTCACAATTTCTGCGACAAGAAGAGTGACAAGCCCTGCAACGAGTGCAAGTAAAAAAATTAAAACAATGATGACCGCTAGCGCCCTCGGCATTTTCGCTTTTTTCTCTAATACATCCACAACTGGATTAATGAAAAAGGCAATCGCTAACGCAATTAAAAACGGATACGTTAACGTTGATACATAATATAAACTCGCTAACCCAGCAATGATGACAAAGATGACAAATAAAAAGCGAAGGGAGCGATATACATATTGATTTGGCACGTTTTCACCTCCCGTCTTTTGTCATTTATGACTATTATAATATACAATGCAAAAGAAGAAAAAGTTTCAAAGAAGAAGGTGATATTTGATGCAACCGTTTATTTTTTTATTTATTCTTCTTGTCATTGGCATGATGGCAAAAAATCATTCTCTTATTGTCGCAGTGCTTTTTTTACTCGTTGTGAAAAGCATCGGACTAAGTTCAAAAGTATTCCCTTACTTACAACAAAAAGGAATCAATCTTGGGGTGACCATCATTACGATTGCTGTATTAGTTCCGATTGCCTCTGGAAAAATAGGTTTTAAAGAGCTAGCAGAGTCTGTTCGATCGGTTTACGCGTGGATTGCAATGTTATCAGGTATTGCGGTCGCTTTATTAGCAAAAGGAGGCGTCACGCTGCTTGCAAAAGATCCGCATATGACGACTGCGCTTGTCATTGGGACGATTTTAGCTGTATCTTTATTCAAAGGCGTTGCGGTTGGGCCGTTAATTGGTGCGGGTATTGCGTATATGCTCATGAAAATGGTCGATGTATTTTCGTGATTTATTACTTTTTTATAATAATATTTTTGAATTATGATTTCTTTTAGTTCACAAAAGTCTGATAATTGTTTATAATGGTATTGGAGCATGTACGAAACTATCGTATATATTCCCCTGCTCGCTTCGTTAAGCGGATGGGTGAATATATAACAAAATGTAAGCATTTTCTTTGCATTTTTATTCAGCTGTTTTGAGCAATCGCTCGACGACGCGTTTCAACATGGGAAAAGGGGAATAAAAGAGAAAAGGAGAGATGTAAGATGACAGTAACTCGCGGTCTCGAAGGGGTTGTCGCAACCACTTCCACAATTAGTTCGATCATCGATGATACGCTCACGTACGTTGGGTATAATATCGATGATTTAGCAGAACATGCTACGTTTGAAGAGGTTGTTTATTTGCTTTGGCACCGCAAATTGCCAAACAAAGAAGAGCTAGAAACGTTAACGAAACAGTTGGCAGAAAATGCCGATATTCCGCAACAAATCATTGATCACTTTAAAATGTATCCGCTTGACAAAGTTCATCCAATGGCAGCGCTTCGCACAGCGATTTCGTTCCTTGGATTGTACGATGAAGAAGCGGAAGCGATGAATCCGGAAGCGAACTATCGCAAAGCGATTCGTTTACAGGCGAAAGTATCAACAATTGTTGCTGCGTTTTCCCGCATTCGCAAAGGATTAGAGCCTGTACCACCGCGCAAAGATTTAAGTTTTGCGGCAAACTTTTTATACATGTTAACAGGGAAAGAGCCGGATCCAATCGCTGAAGAAGCGTTTAATAAAGCGCTTGTGCTTCATGCGGACCATGAATTGAACGCTTCAACGTTTACGGCGCGCGTCTGTGTTGCTACTTTATCAGATGTATACTCTGGCATTACTGCAGCGATTGGAGCATTAAAAGGACCTCTTCATGGCGGAGCAAACGAAGCGGTCATGAAAATGTTGACGGAAATCGGTACGCTTGAAAATGTAGAAACGTACATTCACAACAAATTAAACAACAAAGAAAAAATTATGGGCTTCGGTCATCGCGTTTATCGTCACGGAGACCCACGCGCAAAACATTTAAAGAAAATGTCTGAAAAATTGACGAAGTTAACAGGTGAACCGCATTGGTATGACATGTCGGTGAAAATTGAGGAGATTGTTACATCGACAAAAGGGTTACCACCAAATGTTGATTTCTACTCAGCTTCTGTTTACCATAGTTTAGGAATTGATCACGATTTATTTACACCAATTTTTGCAATTAGCCGTATGTCTGGATGGCTTGCACACATTTTAGAGCAGTACGAAAACAACCGTCTCATTCGCCCGCGTGCAGAATATACAGGACCGATGAGACAAGTGTACGTACCGCTTGAAGAACGCGCATAACGATTGTTTAGAAAAGGTGAGAAGTTCACCTCTCACCTTTTTACACTACATGATTTGGAGGTATGATGATGCAAGGAGAAAAAATTACAGTTACAAACGGAGTATTAAACGTTCCAAATTATCCAATTATCCCATTTATTGAAGGGGATGGGACAGGTCCAGATATTTGGGCAGCCGCTTCTCGCGTATTGGAAGCAGCTGTTGAAAAAGCGTATAAAGGTGAACGGAAAATCGTTTGGAAAGAAGTGCTTGCTGGTGAAAAAGCGTTTAAGTTGACAGGTGAATGGTTGCCACAAGAAACACTTGATACGATTCGTGAATACATAATTGCGATTAAAGGTCCGTTAACAACGCCGGTCGGTGGTGGCATTCGTTCATTAAACGTTGCGCTTCGCCAAGAGCTCGATTTATTTGTATGCTTACGTCCGGTTCGCTATTTTAAAGGAGTTCCTTCTCCAGTTAAGCGCCCTGAAGATACAGACATGGTTATTTTCCGTGAAAATACGGAAGATATTTATGCTGGAATCGAATATGCGAAAGGAACGCCAGAAGTAAAAAAAGTGATCGATTTCTTACAAAATGAGATGGGCGTACGCAAAATCCGCTTCCCTGAAACATCAGGAATCGGCATTAAGCCAATTTCAGAGGAAGGAACGAAACGATTAGTGCGGGCGGCGATTAAATATGCGATTGAACACGGCCGCAAATCGGTGACGCTCGTTCATAAAGGAAACATTATGAAATATACAGAAGGTGCGTTTAAAAACTGGGGTTACGAATTAGCTGAGCAAGAATTTGGCGATCAAGTGTTTACATGGGCAGAATATGATCGCATCGTTGAAACGGATGGAAAAGAGGCTGCAAACAGAGCGCAGGCGGAAGCAGAAGCAGCAGGAAAAATTATCATCAAAGATGCGATTGCAGATATTTTCTTACAACAAATTTTAACTCGTCCACGCGAGTTTGATGTCGTTGCAACGATGAACTTAAACGGCGACTACATTTCTGATGCGCTTGCAGCACAAGTAGGCGGCATCGGTATCGCTCCAGGTGCAAACATTAACTATGAAACAGGTCATGCAATTTTTGAAGCAACGCATGGCACAGCACCAAAATATGCAGGATTAGATAAAGTAAATCCGTCATCGGTCATTTTATCTGGTGTAATGATGTTTGAACATCTCGGTTGGAACGAGGCAGCGAAACTCATTATTGACTCTATGGAAAAAACAATTGCATCCAAAGTGGTCACATATGATTTTGCTCGCTTAATGGAAGGTGCAACAGAGGTGAAATGCTCTGAATTTGCGGATGCCCTCATTCGAAACATGAGCGAATAAAATAAAAAGGGGATGGAAGAACGTGGGTATGAAACGTAAAAAAATCTCAATTATCGGTGCTGGATTTACAGGAGCGACAACAGCGTTTATTTTAGCGCAAAAAGAGCTAGGTGATATCGTTCTTGTCGACATTCCACAATTGGAAAATCCGACAAAAGGCAAGGCGCTCGATATGCTTGAGTCAAGCCCAGTTCTTGGTTTTGACGCCAACATTATTGGTACGTCGGATTATGCGGATACGGCTGATTCGGACATCGTTGTCATCACTGCGGGGATTGCACGCAAACCAGGGATGAGTCGTGACGACTTAGTAACGACAAATCAAAACATTATGAAAGCTGTAACGAAAGAAGTCGTTAAATACTCACCGAACTGCTTTATTATCGTCTTAACAAACCCAGTAGATGCGATGACATATACAGTATTTAAAGAATCAGGCTTTCCGAAAA
The DNA here is from genome assembly GCF_000833605.1 of Anoxybacillus ayderensis. Lineage (GTDB taxonomy): Bacteria > Bacillota > Bacilli > Bacillales > Anoxybacillaceae > Anoxybacillus > Anoxybacillus ayderensis. Next base: position 146,589 of record NZ_JXTG01000004.1, read on the forward strand.
ACCGCGTCATCGGCCAATCTGGTGTATTAGATACCGCGCGTTTCCGGACATTTGTTGCACAAGAATTAAACTTATCTGTTAAAGACATTACAGGATTTGTTTTAGGCGGTCATGGAGACGATATGGTACCGCTTGTGCGTTACTCATATGCAGGGGGCATTCCGCTCGAAACGTTAATCCCAAAAGAGCGTTTAGATGCCATTGTTGAACGTACGCGTAAAGGTGGCGGTGAAATCGTCAACTTGCTAGGCAACGGTAGCGCTTATTATGCGCCAGCTGCGTCCCTTGCTGAGATGGTTGAAGCGATCGTAAAAGACCAGCGCCGAGTTCTTCCAGCCATCGCTTATTTAGAAGGCGAATACGGATATGAAGGCATTTATTTAGGTGTGCCAACGATTTTAGGTGGCAACGGAATCGAAAAAGTGATCGAATTACAGTTAACAGACGAAGAAAAAGAAGCATTAGCGAAATCTGTTGAATCGGTGAAAAACGTGATGAAAGTGTTACAATGATAAAAAATTCGGGGGATCTTTCCCCGAATTTTTGTATATGGTCAAACAAAGGGGAGATGACGATGTTAGGGAAAAAGCGTAAAATTGGACGTTTAATTTCGGACATTTCGGTCGGGGAGAAGCTTGTATTAACGGAAGCGATTGAAGATAAAGATTTATTGTTATATTTAGGGCTGACAAACGATGCGAACCCGCTTTATATTCAACATGATTATGCATCCCAAACACCGTTGAAACGTCCAATCGTACCAGCGATTATGTTAACAGGTATGATTACATCAGCTATTTCAAAATATTTACCGGGTCCAGGAAGCCATATCGTTTCCCAAACGATTGAATTTAAACGACCAGTATATCATTATGAGCATGTCGAGTTTTTATTTGAAGTAACGCATGTCGATGAAGAAAACAATGAAATTCATATTGCGGTTCAAGCGGTTCGAGATGGGGAAGAAATATTAGTTGGAGCGTTGCGTGTCGTTCCGCCATATCCGTTTATGGAAGAAAAAGCATTAGATAACTTTTAAAAGGGGCATCGCCTCTTTTTTTATTTTTATCTTTCAAAATAACTCGTTATAATAAAAATGTAACAAATTTACGTTGTTGGAGGATGGCTATGTCGAAACGTGTGTTAGTTGTCGATGATGAGCATTCGATCGTCACTCTATTAGAGTACAATTTAAAACAAGCTGGATTTACCGTATTGACGGCTTATGATGGGGAAGAAGGGCTTCATAAAGCATTGGAAGAACGACCTGATTTTATCATTCTCGATTTAATGTTACCAAAATTAGATGGCATCGAAGTATGTAAGCAATTGCGTCAACAAAAAGTGATGACCCCTATTTTAATGTTGACGGCAAAAGACGATGAGTTTGATAAAGTGCTTGGTCTTGAATTAGGTGCTGATGACTATATGACGAAGCCGTTTAGCCCACGCGAAGTTGTCGCACGTGTCAAGGCGATTTTGCGCCGAACGACTATTCATGAAAATGAAGAAAAACAAGAAAATGGTGACGATTCGCTCATTGTCGGGCAACTAAAAATTTTCCCAGATCGTTATGAGGCGTATTTTGCAGAACAAAGATTAGAATTAACTCCAAAAGAATTTGAGCTATTAGCATATTTAGCGAAATATAAAGGGCGTGTATTGACGCGCGATCAGTTACTTAGCGCCGTATGGAATTATGATTTTGCTGGAGATACGCGCATTGTTGATGTGCATATTAGCCATTTGCGTGAAAAAATCGAACAAGATACGCGAAAACCCGTATACATTAAAACAATACGCGGATTAGGGTATAAGCTAGAGGAGCCGAAAGTGGATGAATAAATTTCGCTCTCGGCTATTGCTCGGGCTCGTTTCGGTCATTTTATCTGTTTTATTTGGTCTTGGGGTGTTATTAGGTCAATTATTTCAAAAATTTTATGCGGATACCGTCCATGAACGGATGGAGAAGGAGGCCAAGCTTTTAGCTTTATATATAGAGAATAAATCGTTCCAATCCTCGTCGTTTGAGCAAAAATTGCGTGCCATTAGCGACATGCTGTCCGCTCGCATCACGATTGTTGACCGAGATGGACAGCTTATGTTTGATACAAACAATTACGTATCCATCGATGAAAAGCGTCATAAAAAATTGATTCAAACGTTATTAAAACAAGAAGATCGTTCCGTTATTTTTGAAGAAGAACAAGATTTATATTATTATGCCGTCCCATTTTGGCAGCGGGATGAGCAACTTGGGCATATTGTTCTCAGTTTGCCGATGGATGCGATCGAGCGGGTAAATGAACAAATTTGGATTTTGCTTACATTCAGCTTAAGTATTGCATTTTTCATTATTCTTTTATTAGGTATTAAAATTACAAATCAATATACAAAACCGATTGAGGCCGCAACAAAAGTGGCGATGGAACTTGCACGCGGCAATTATAAAGCGCGAACGTACGAAAGTCGAGAAGATGAAACGGGGATGCTTAGCCAGTCGCTTAATATTTTAGCGCGCAATTTACAAGAGATGGTGCGCATGCAAGAAATGCAGCAAGATCGCTTGCGAGCATTAATTGAAAATATGGGGAGCGGCTTAATTTTAATTGATCAACGGGGTTACATTTCGCTCATGAACCGCGCGTATAAGGAAATGTTTCATATTGATCCGTCCGACTACGTTCATCGTTTATATTATGAGGCGTTTCCGCATAAGGAAGTTATTGCGCTTGTCGAAGAAATATTTATGACCGAAGTAAACGTACGGAAACAATTGCTTCTTCCTGTCGGTATTGAGCGAAAACATTTTGAAGTATACGGAACACCGATTATCGGAACGAACGATGAATGGAAAGGAATTATCGTTGTGTTCCACGATATTACTGAGCTAAAAAAGCTTGAGCAAATGCGAAAAGATTTTGTAGCGAACGTTTCGCACGAACTAAAAACGCCGATTACATCGATTAAAGGTTTTGCGGAAACGTTATTAGATGGGGCAATGCATGATGCTCAAACACTTGAATATTTTTTAACGATTATTTTAAAAGAAAGCGAACGATTGCAACATTTGATTCAAGATTTGCTTGATTTATCAAAAATTGAACAACAAGGATTTACATTAAATATATCGGTTGTTGACTTGTACGACGTATTAAAAGAAGTCATTGTCATGCTTGAAGGGAAAGCGAACGATAAACAAATTGCATTATCATGCACATCGAATGCCCCGATTTGTTATATGTATGGAGATTTACATCGTTTAAAGCAAATTTTTATTAATTTAATTAATAACGCCATCGCTTATACGCCAGCAGGTGGACGCGTCACCGTTTCCATTGAAAAAGACGATAAACAATTGCATGTTCATGTCAGCGACACAGGGATTGGCATTGAACAAAAAGAAATTCCGCGCATTTTTGAACGTTTTTATCGTGTAGACAAAGCACGAAGTCGCAATTCAGGGGGGACAGGCCTTGGTTTAGCGATTGTAAAACATTTAGTGGAGGCGCATCACGGAACGATTTCTGTAAAAAGTGAAGTAGGTGTAGGAACGACATTTACTGTTCATTTTCGCGTTGATGCTTGTTTAGATGAATGATTTTTTAACGATATATTTACAAACGATTTACCATATATTAAAAAAATACTGGTAACATAACAGATGAAAACCCCTTCATCCAAGAAGCCGATTGTCTTGGAATAGGCGAGGACAACGAATGTTCTCGTCTTTTTTCTTTTTTAGCGGGTATCGTGGTAAAATAAGCGTAAGTGAATAAAGAGGAGGGTTTTCGGTTTGGCAAATAAATTAGTATTGATCGACGGCAATAGCATCGCTTACCGCGCTTTTTTTGCTCTGCCGCTCTTACATAACGATAAAGGGATTCATACAAATGCGATTTACGGTTTTACGATGATGTTAATGAAGCTCATTGAAGAAGAAAAACCGACGCATATGCTCGTTGCGTTTGACGCAGGGAAAACGACATTTCGTCATGAAGTGTATACAGAATATAAAGGTGGGAGACAAAAGACGCCACCAGAACTATCAGAACAGTTTCCATTTTTACGTGAGTTGCTTGATGCATATAACATCCGCACATATGAACTTGAAAATTACGAAGCGGATGATATTATTGGGACGCTTGCGACAAAAGCGGAAAAAGAAGGATTTCACGTTGTGATTATTTCAGGAGATCGGGATTTAACTCAATTAGCGTCTGACCGTATTCATGTGCATGTGACGAAAAAAGGAATAACAGATATGGAACGATATACGCCAGAGCATGTGCTTGAAAAGTACGGATTAACGCCCGCACAAATTGTTGATTTAAAAGGGTTAATGGGGGATGCATCAGATAATATCCCGGGTGTTCCGGGAGTCGGAGAAAAGACAGCGTTAAAGTTGTTAAAGGAGTACGGAACAGTTGAACACGTACTAGCATCACTTGAACATATTTCAGGAAAAAAACTAAAAGAGAATTTACAAACGTATCGTGAACAAGCGCTACTAAGTAAGCAGTTAGCGACCATTCATCGCGACGTTCCGCTCACACTATCGCTCGATGAATTAGCATGGCAGTCATATGATGTCGAACGACTGGCAGCATTGTTTCAAGAGCTAGGTTTTACGTCGCTCATGGATAAAATTGGACATTCTTCACATGAACAACGATCGTTAACGAACATCTCTTTCGTAACGGTACAAACGATTGACGAGCACATGTTGACGGAAGATAGCGCCCTTGTTGTCGAAGTGCTTGATGAAAATTATCATCAAGCACCGATTCTCGGATTTGCACTTGTGAATGAGCGAGGACATTTTTTTATCCCGACAGACGTTGCTTTTGCATCTTCTGTATTTCGAGCATGGCTTGAGAATGAGCAATGTAAAAAAAGTGTGTTTGACGCGAAACGAGCAATTGTTGCGCTAAAGTGGCACGGCATTGAATTAAAAGGAATCGATTTTGATTTATTATTAGCGGCATACTTGCTCAATCCGACAGATGCAAACGGGGATATCGCAGCTGTTGCAAAAACGAAGCAATATACAGACGTACAAAGCGATGAAGAGGTGTACGGAAAAGGGGCAAAACAGACGGTTCCGCCGACAAATGTATTAGCTGAACATCTCGTACGAAAGGCAAAAGCGATTGCTTCTCTAAAAGAAACATATATTCATGAACTAAAACAAAATGAACAATTTGAATTGCTTATTCACTTAGAGTTACCACTTACGTTCATTTTGGCGCAAATGGAGTTTTACGGTGTAAAGGTGGATGTGAATTGCTTACAAAACATGGGGAGAGAGTTCACCGCTCAGCTCCAACAAATTGAGCAACGCATTTATGAATTAGCAGGAACAACGTTTAACATTAATTCCCCAAAACAACTTGGAACGATTTTGTTTGAGAAATTACAGTTGCCGATTGTGAAAAAAACGAAAACAGGTTATTCCACATCGGCGGATGTTTTAGAAAAATTAGCGCCATACCATGAAATCATTGAGCAAATTTTACATTATCGTCAACTCGGAAAATTACAATCGACGTATGTAGAAGGATTAATGAAAGTAGTGCGCCAAGATACAGGAAAAGTGCATACCATTTTCCAACAAGCATTGACGCAAACAGGGCGCTTAAGTTCAACGGAGCCTAATTTACAAAACATTCCGATTCGCATTGAAGAAGGAAGAAAAATTCGTCAAGCGTTCGTCCCATCTTTTGATGACTGGGTCATTTTTGCGGCTGACTATTCGCAAATTGAGTTGCGCGTGTTAGCCCATATTGCCAATGACGAAAATTTAATTGCCGCATTTCATCATGATCTCGACATTCATACGAAAACGGCGATGGACATTTTTCATGTAAAGGAAGAAGAAGTGACCGCACATATGCGCCGGCAAGCGAAGGCGGTCAATTTTGGTATCGTTTACGGAATTAGCGACTACGGATTGTCGCAAAACTTAGGCATTACACGCAAAGAAGCAGCGGAATTTATTGAGCGATATTTTCAAAGCTATCCAGGTGTCAAACGATATATGGAAGAAATTGTACAAGATGCAAAACAAAAAGGATATGTCACGACGTTGCTCCACCGTCGTCGCTATTTACCGGATATTACAAGCAGCAACTTTAATATGCGTAGCTTTGCTGAGCGAACAGCGATGAACACACCAATTCAAGGAAGCGCTGCCGATATTATTAAAAAAGCGATGATTGATTTAGCGACACGTTTACATGAAGAACGGTTACAAGCGCGTCTATTATTGCAAGTACATGACGAACTGATTTTAGAGGCCCCAAAAGAGGAAATTGATTTGTTGAAAAAAATTGTCCCAGATGTGATGGAAAATGCAGTGTCATTACGTGTTCCATTAAAGGTCGATTACCACTTTGGACCGACGTGGTATGATGCGAAGTAAGGAAAGGATGAACAAACATGCCAGAACTCCCTGAAGTGGAAACGGTGCGGCGCACGCTTCTTCCGCTTGTTGTTGGCAAAACGATTGAACGTGTAAAAGTACATTGGGAAAAGATCGTCCAACATCCTGACGTAGAAACATTTTGCGATCGATTAAAAGGACAGACGATTTACGATATTGAGCGACGGGGGAAATTTTTAATTTTTCAATTGGATGATGTCGTTCTTGTGTCCCATTTGCGTATGGAAGGACGCTACATATACGAAAAAGAAAATGCTCCATTTGATCGACATACGCATATCTTTTTTACATTTACAGATCGTACAGAACTTCGTTATCGCGATGTGCGTAAATTTGGGACAATGCATTTGTGCGATAAAGGGGAAAACATTCCTCCTTTATTGCACATCGGCATCGAGCCACTTGATGAGCAGTTTACTGTTTCATGGCTTACCGATCAGCTTCAACGAACAAAACGAAAAATAAAAGCGGTATTGCTTGATCAAACGATTGTTGCTGGGTTAGGGAATATTTATGTCGATGAAGTGCTATTTCGTTCGTCCATTCACCCAGAACGCCTCGCAGCTACGTTAACGGCGCAGGAGGTAGAAGCGTTACATGAAGCGATCGTTGAAACGATACGAGAAGCGATTGAAAAAGGGGGAAGTACGGTTCGAACGTACGTCAATACGCAAGGGAAAATCGGAACATTTCAGACGCAATTGTACGTATATGGTCGCGTAAACAAGCCGTGCCGTCGATGTGGAGAGCCCATTGTCAAAACAACGGTTGCGAATCGCGGTACGCATTATTGTAAACATTGTCAAACATAGTGTAAGAACATTGCCTAGGCCTCTTCCATATACTATGGTAGTTTTTCAAAGGAAGGGGCGGGCGCTGATGATCACATGGTCTTTATTTTTACTTGCTTTAGCTGTTAGCATCGACGGTTTGACTGTCGGGATTACGTATGGCATGCGGAATGTGCATATTCCGCTTCGGTCATTGCTCATTATTTCGCTGTTTTCGTGCATGACTTTTTTAGTAGCGATGGGCATTGGACGCATCATATATGCGTTTTTTTCCTCAACTGTTGCGAACGCAATGGGTGGAAGTATATTGATCGTATTAGGGCTATGGATGCTCATTCAATTTATCCTTAAACGAGACGACAATGAAGAAAAGTTTCTCATGAATGTAGAAATTCGTTCGCTCGGTATTGTTATTCAAATTTTACGCAAGCCGACGATGGCTGATTTTGACCGATCAGGTACGATTACAGGGATGGAAGCTGTATTTTTAGGTGTTGCGTTGTCTCTTGATGCGTTTGGAGCAGGAGTGAGCGCAGCGCTTTTAAATTATTCTGTAACGTTTACGACATTTCTCGTTTGTTTGCTTAGCTTTAGCTTTTTATTTAGCGGTTTAAAAATTGGTAAGTCGTTTAGGACATATGACTGGCTACAAAAATATTCGTTTTTGCCTGGAATTATGCTCATTGTGCTTGGTATTTTTAAAATGAGATAGGGGGGATAGTAAGTGTTAACGATCGGTTTAACAGGGGGGATTGCGAGCGGAAAAAGCACGGTCGCGGCGATGTTTCGCGACTTACATATTCCTGTTATTGATGCAGATGAAATCGCTCATCGTGTCACAGCAATCAATGGTGAAGCGTATAAACCTATTGTTGAAGTGTTCGGCCGCGACATTTTGGAAGCAAACGGAGCGATTGATCGCCGCAAACTCGGTACGATCGTGTTTGATGATGAACAAAAGCGAAAACAGTTAAATGCCATCGTTCATCCGCTTGTGCGCAAACATATGCTACAACAAAAAGAACAATATGCGAAACAAAAGGAAAAGGCAGTTGTTCTCGATATTCCTCTTTTATTTGAAAGCAAATTAGAGCATCTTGTTGATCGCATTCTCGTTGTATATGTCGATGAACAAACTCAGCTTCATCGTCTTTGTGAGCGCAATGGCTTTTCGGTTGAAGAAGCACGGGCTCGCATGAAAGCACAAATGCCGCTTGAAGAGAAAAGAAAGAAAGCCGATGCAGTGATCGATAATAACGGAACGATAGAAGAAACGAAACGACAATTACATGCATGTTTAGTACGTTGGGGTGTTCTTGGAAAATAGGACGCCCTTTTTTTATTTTTTTATAGCATAAACAAACTAAAAGTGTTATACTATTTTTGTAGATAACGAACAAATAGTATAACATATATATTGAAAGGAGCTATATAATGAAAGCGAGAGTAGCGATTAACGGATTCGGACGCATTGGACGGATGGTGTTCCGAAAAGCGATAATTGAACAAGATTTTGATATTGTAGCGATTAATGCGAGCTATCCGCCTGAAACGTTAGCTCATTTAATAAAATATGATTCAAACCATGGCAAATTTGAAGGGGAAGTCATTCCGGTTGAAGATGGACTTATTGTGAATGGGAAAAAAGTACAGTTGCTCAATTCCCGCGATCCACGCCTACTGCCATGGGGAGAGCTTCAAATCGATATTGTCATTGAGGCGACAGGAAAGTTTAATGCAAAAGAGAAAGCAATGATGCACATCGAAGCAGGGGCGAAACGCGTCATTTTAACAGCGCCAGGAAAAGATGAAGATGTAACAATTGTCATCGGTGTAAATGAACATATGCTTTCTCCAGAACATATCATTATTTCAAATGCTTCATGCACAACAAATTGTTTAGCTCCGGTTGTAAAAGTGCTTGATGAAGCATTCGGCATTGAAAATGGGTTGATGACAACTGTGCATGCATATACAAACGATCAAAAAAATATTGATAATCCGCATAAAGATTTACGCCGTGCCCGTTCGTGTGCACAATCGATCATTCCAACAACGACAGGTGCAGCGAAAGCGTTGGCGCTCGTATTGCCACATTTAAAAGGAAAAATGCACGGCATGGCATTGCGCGTTCCAACGCCAAATGTTTCGCTTGTTGATGTCGTTGTCGATGTAAAAAAAGATGTAACGGTCGATGAAGTAAACGAAGCATTTATGCAAGCAGCACGTGGATCGTTAAAAGGCATTTTAGACGTGACGATGGAACCGCTCGTATCGATTGATTTTAATACGAATCCGCACTCTGCTATTGTCGATGGATTATCAACGATGGTAATCGAAAATCGGAAAGTAAAAGTATTAGCATGGTATGATAATGAATGGGGTTATTCGTGCCGGGTTGTTGATTTAACAAAGCTTGTTGCAAAACAGTTGTCAAAAAACGAAGCGGTTGCGATGTCATAACGCTGGCATTCCAGCGTTATTTTTTATGCCTAATTTCATAAAAAACAAAAAACAATATTGAAAAAAAGATATAAACGAAGTATACTATTTTTCGTGAACTTCTTGAACGCATGGTAATGTGACTACTTAAAGGGTTAGGACCTCTTTGGACTAACTTTCCCCCGTGGTAGTTATACATTCCAGAAAGCAAAAGAAATTCATCGTTTATTTTTTTCAAAATTTATTAAAGGGGGATACGATCATGGATACAATGGGTCGTCACGTTATCTCAGAACTTTGGGGATGCGATTTTGATAAGTTGAATGACATCGAGTTTATTGAAAAAACATTTGTTGATGCAGCGTTAAAGTCAGGTGCGGAAATTCGTGAAGTTGCATTTCATAAATTTGCACCACAAGGCGTTAGCGGCGTTGTGATCATTTCTGAATCACATTTAACGATTCACAGTTTTCCTGAACACGGATATGCGAGTATTGATGTGTACACATGTGGACATTTAGATCCAACGATTGCTGCTGACTATATTGCAGAAGCGTTAGGTGCGCAAACACGTGAAACAATTGAATTACCTCGTGGCATGGGTCCGATTGAAATTAAACAAGCAAAAGCTTTATAATAAAGTGTAAGAGGAAAAGAGGTGTAGATTCTGCACCTCTTTTTTATCATTCGTTGAAAAGTGAGGCGACGACAGGTGAAATGGAAATACGTATTAACGAATCATAATGAAACATCGGAACGTCATCCGGATGAGCAGTTGAAAAGCCGTTATTATAAAACGACGCAAGCGGCTGCATTAAAAGAAGTGAAACAATTGTTCGAGCAAATGGACGGCTATCATATTGTGGCAATCTCAGAAGAAAGAGGAGAAATGAGCGTATCGCTTACGAAAGGAAAAAAAGCATTTATCGTCGTCACAGTCATTTCTGTTCGACCGTTCGAAACAGCTATTGATTTTTCTGTGACGACAGAAACAAAGTGGTTGCCAATCGACTTTGGATTTAGCCGTCAACTTATTATTCGTTTATATGATCAATTAGCTAAACGATTAACATACATCGGATCGGGAATATATAGTGAGAAGTAGTTGTGCATGCGCCTTTTTTTGTCTACTATAAGGGTAAGATTACTGTCAGGAGTTGATACATATGAAATGCCCATCGTGTCACCATCATGGGACGCGGGTACTTGATTCGCGTCCAGTTGATGAAGGGCGTTCCATTCGCCGTCGGCGCGAATGTGAACGTTGCCATTTTCGTTTTACAACGTTTGAGAAAGTCGAAGAAACACCGTTAATTGTCGTGAAAAAAGAAGGAACGAGAGAAGAATTTAGTCGTGAAAAAATATTGCGCGGGCTGATTAAAGCATGTGAGAAGCGGCCGGTTGCCCTTGAACAATTAGAGCAAGTGACGCAGCAAATTGAGCGAGAATTGCGTAATAGCGGCATAAATGAAGTAAAAAGTGAAACGATCGGCGAAATGGTAATGGAAAGATTATCAAAAATTGATGAAGTCGCTTACGTTCGTTTTGCCTCTGTATATCGACAGTTTAAAGATTTAAACGTCTTTATTGAAGAATTAAAAGAGCTCATTAAAAAAGAACAAGGAGAAAGGGCATAATGTGCTCTTTTTCATATGAAGAAGGTCGATAAGATGGAATATAGTTGGAAAGAGTTAATTGCGGTCGACCGATATATTGTACATGCGAAAGGAATTTTAAGCGAATTAGACCGAAAAGTATTGACACTTTTATATCAACCTTTAATTGGTGCTCAAGCGTATAGCTTATATATGACGTTATGGAGCGAACTTGAGCAGGCGCGTTTATGGAGCGAGGAGACGACACATCATAGTTTAATGGCGATTATGCAATGTAGTTTGCCAACGATATATGCCGAGCGTTTAAAGCTTGAAGGAATCGGGTTGTTAAATACGTACATGAAACGAACGAATGAAGACGATGAACGGGTATTTATTTATGAGCTACTTCTTCCACTTACACCAGAACAATTTTTCAACGATGGGGTTTTAAATGTATTTTTGTATGATCGTGTCGGAAAAACAAAATTTCAAAAGCTGAAAAAGTTTTTTTCCGATCGTGCCATTGATCGTACGTCATTTACACCGATTACCCGCTCATTTCACGATGTCTTTTCATCCATCCAACCTGAAAAAATGATTCATAAATTAAGTGATGAAGCGAAACAAGAAGTGATGCTTCAAGATGGACAGCAGTATATAGGAAAAGAACGAGCGATATATAAGATGCAAGATGATATATTTGACTTCGATGCCTTTTACGCTGGACTATCTCATCACCTCGTACCACGACGTGCGATTACTGAAAAAGTAAAAGATGCAATTAAAAAGCTTTCTTTTCTGTATGGGATTGGTCCTCTTGATATGCAAAAAATTGTGATGGGCGTCATCGATCCCGCTGAACAAATTGATATTGAAGCATTACGAAAAGCAGCGCAAGAATGGTATCAATTTGAACGTGGTGAAGCGCTTCCGCGTCTATATGATCGTGTACAACCGTTAGCAGAGCGAACGATGGCACATGCCGAACCAAAAAATGAAGAAGAATATTTAATGAAACAGCTTGAAACCGTTTCGCCGAGACAATTGCTTATGGATTTTTCTGGTGGAGTTGAACCGGCGTTAGCTGATTTACAGTTGATTGAAGACATTATGTTTAAACAAAAATTGCCGCCAGGTGTCATGAACGTGCTCATTTACTACGTCATGCTGCGGACAGATATGAAGTTGCCGAAAAAATATGTTGAAAAAATTGCGAGTTCATGGGCGCGAAAAAAGGTACGTACGGTGAAACAAGCGATGGAATTGGCGAAAAAAGAGGCGCGAGAATATGAAACATTTATGAAAGAAAAAGAACAAAAAGGATCTAAAAAACCGATTCGTACCGAACTGTTGCCAGATTGGCTGCAGACGGACTATTCACAATTTGAGCGAAAACAAGTGAAATCAGAAGAAGAGTTAGAACAAAAACGGCGCGAGTTGGAAGAACGGTTAAAAAAACCGAAAAGTTAGGGGATAAACGATGAAACCAATTCGGGAAACCATTCACCATTTGATGAATCGTCACGATTTTAAAGAACGATATGAGGCGATGAAGCGCGACATTTTACGTGATCCTCATGTTCAAACATTTTTGCGTGGTCATCACGTGACGGATGCGATGTTAAATCGTCATCTCGGTAAATTGTACGAGTTTGTGCAACAAAGCAAGCATTGTGAACGTTGCCAAAGCTTAGAACAATGTCCGAACTTACTGAAAGGTTATACGCCTCATTTAATTTGGCAAGGGAAAAACATTGACGTGCAATATGAGCGGTGTGCTCGTAAAGTGCAAGATGATGAACGAAAAAAACAACAGTCGCTCATTCGTAGTTTATTTATTCCGCGCGACATGTTGCAAGCATCGTTTGATCAGCTAGAAACGGACGATCTTGGGCGAATTGAAGCGATCGAGCTTGCGAACACGTTTGCATCGACATACGAAATAGGCAAACGAATGAAAGGGCTATATTTATACGGATCGTTTGGCGTCGGAAAAACATATTTGTTAGCAGCGATGGCAAATGAGTTAGCACAAAGGCACATCGCTTCATTTCTCGTGTACGTACCAGAGTTTGTTCGCTCGTTGAAATCATCGCTTCAAACCGATGCATTTCAAGATACGATTGAATATGCAAAGCAAGTACCTGTCCTTATGCTCGATGATTTAGGAGCAGAATTAATGTCAAGTTGGTGGCGCGATGAGGTGCTCGGTCCGATTTTACAATATCGCATGCTTGAGCATTTGCCGACATGTTTTACATCAAATTTTGATTTAAAACGTCTGACGCATCACCTTGCTCACTCGCAGCGAGGCGAAGAAGAACAAGTAAAAGCGGCACGAATTATCGAACGAATTGTTTATTTAGCTACTCCGATCGAAATGACAGGAAAAAATCGCCGAATCGAAATGTGATAAACAAACGGTGTTCCCCATATATATAAAACAAGCATGTTTCGGGAAAAGGGGGGGCACCGTTGATTTATATCGTATTTCAAAATGGACAAGATGCACAACGACTATTTGAACAATTGAGTAAAGCACCGCAACCATATGGGAAGTTGCTTTATGATGACAAGACGATTACCGTTTTCTTTCATGAACAAAATGTTGCGCATATGCGCGCATTGTTCATTCCTATTTTTTCTTCATGCATCATTCGAGCATTTGAAACACGTTGGATTTTATCGATCATTTCCCGCACGTTTTTTTATGAAAACGAAGAAGAGCAACAACAAATTTTACAGCTTACATATTCGTTTATTGACGGGGAAAGGCACGATTATCGTCTCGGAAAGAAAATAAATGTACCGCGTGAGCAACTGATTGCTCAATCGTTGCATGAATGTTTGCAGGAAGGGGTGTTTTCATTCGAGTCGCTTATCACTTTTCGCTTAAAGCCGTATTATGATCGGCTTATGCATTATGTGGAATTAGCGATTGACGAATACAAATTAGAACAAGAATACCAAACTTTTGTTCAACTGTTGCGCGAAATTGTGGCATCGCGCCAGCCGAAAATGAGCGTCCTTCATTTAGTATACGAAAACGAAACGTTTCAATTTTTCGATGACCATTTTTTTTACTTGTCACCTCATCAACTAAAGCAGTTTATTGACCGTCGATTGATGGTGAGTCAGCCGATGTACATTGATACATCTGTATTAGCGCCGCTCGTATCGATAGCACCAGAAAAAATATATATGTATACAAATGTGACAGATGTCGGAATGATTCAAACGATTCAAAATGTGTTTCAAGAGCGCATCGAGCTACGAACACCTCTTGATTTTCCAAAAAAATATGCTTATAATGACATACATAGTGAATAAAGCAAAAAGTGATGATGAGGACATGGGTGTATTTTTACGGTTCACAGAGAGGGAAGGCATAGGCTGAAACCTTCCTAACACGGAAAATGCACTTACCACCTCTAAACTTCAGCAGTGAACAATGGGACGATTGCCCGTTTAGTAATTGCTGACGGTTTGCGCCGTTATCGAGATGAAGCCGTTTATACGCTCGCTTTATGTTCGTATAGACGGGAAGAAGGGTGGAACCACGAAACCAACTCGTCCCTCGTTTTTGGGACGAGTTTTTTTATTTTTTAAAAAAGGAGTGAGCAGCTTTGGTGGATGTAGTAAAAATTACATTTCCAGATGGAGCAGTGAAGGAGTTTCCGAAAGGAGTGACAACGGAAGATATTGCAGCGTCCATTAGCCCAGGACTGAAGAAAAAAGCAATTGCAGGAAAGCTAAACGATCGCATGATCGATTTGCGTACACCGATTGAAGAAGACGGTGCCATTTCGATTATTACGCAAGATATGCCAGAAGCGCTTGACATTTTACGTCATAGCACAGCGCATTTAATGGCACAAGCGATTAAACGATTGTACAAAGATGTGAAGCTTGGCGTTGGCCCTGTCATTGAAAACGGCTTTTACTATGATATTGATGTTGACGTACCAATTACAGCAGAAGACTTACCGAAAATTGAACAAGAAATGAAAAAAATTGTGAAAGAAAACTTAGATATCGTTCGCCAAGAAGTGAGTCGCGAAGAAGCAATTCGTCGCTATACAGAAATTGGTGATCATTTAAAAATTGAACTTATTCACGACATTCCAGAGGGAGAAGTCGTTTCCATTTACGAACAAGGAGAGTTTTTCGACCTTTGCCGTGGGGTGCACGTCCCATCAACAGGAAAAATTAAAGAGTTTAAACTGTTAAGTGTAGCAGGTGCGTACTGGCGTGGTGACAGCAAAAACAAAATGTTGCAACGTATTTACGGTACAGCCTTTTTCAAAAAAGAAGATTTAGATGAATATTTACGTCTTTTACAAGAAGCGAAAGAGCGTGATCATCGTAAGCTCGGAAAAGAGCTTGACTTATTTATGACGTCGCAAAAAGTAGGACAAGGATTGCCGCTTTGGCTTCCAAAAGGTGCAACTATTCGCCGAACAATTGAGCGTTATATCGTCGATAAAGAGCTGTCGCTTGGCTATCAACACGTATATACACCGGTGCTCGGTAGCGTCGAGTTATATAAAACGTCTGGCCATTGGGATCATTATAAAGATGGAATGTTTCCGCCAATGGAGATGGATAATGAACAGCTTGTCTTACGTCCGATGAACTGTCCGCATCATATGATGGTGTATAAACATAAAATTCATAGCTATCGCGAATTGCCAATTCGTATCGCAGAGCTCGGTACGATGCATCGTTACGAAATGTCAGGGGCGCTTACAGGATTGCAACGCGTTCGTGGGATGACGTTGAATGATGCGCATATTTTCGTTCGCCCAGATCAAATTAAAGACGAGTTTAAGCGCGTCGTTAATTTAATTTTAGATGTATATAAAGATTTCGGTTTAACGGACTATTCGTTCCGTCTGTCGTATCGCGATCCGCAAGATAAAGAAAAATATTACGATGACGATGCGATGTGGGAAAAAGCACAAAGCATGTTAAAAGAGGCGATGGACGAGCTCGGACTTGACTATTACGAAGCAGAAGGAGAAGCTGCGTTTTACGGTCCAAAACTAGACGTTCAAGTGCGAACAGCGCTCGGAAAAGATGAAACGTTATCTACCGTTCAACTTGACTTCTTGTTACCGGAACGTTTTGACTTAACATATATCGGTGAAGACGGAAAACCGCATCGCCCGGTTGTCATCCATCGCGGTGTCGTATCAACGATGGAACGTTTCGTTGCCTTTTTAATTGAGGAGTATAAAGGGGCGTTCCCGACATGGTTAGCGCCTGTACAAGTACAAGTTATTCCTGTTTCCCCAGCTGTTCATATAGATTATGCGTATGAAGTAAAACAGGCGTTACAAGCTGCAGGCATTCGTGTTGAAGTCGATGAGCGTGAAGAAAAAATTGGATACAAAATTCGCGAAGCGCAAATGCAAAAAATTCCGTACATGCTCGTTGTTGGGGATAACGAAGTAAACGAACGGGCAGTGAACGTGCGAAAATATGGGGAACAAAAGAGCGAAACGATGCCGCTCGATGCGTTCGTTGACTCCATCGTAAAAGAAGTGCGTAAATAAATAGTTGCATTTTCGCCCCATGTTTGTTATAGTTTTATTTGTTGTGATCAATTGACATCAGTTGACAATGTGTTTTGATATATGGTATATATGTTGAAGTAAAAGTAAATACTTGTTTGAACATAAGCAGAAGCACCCGCTTCTCACCTGATCGACGCCGTATGGCTGTTAGCAGGTTTCATGACAGAAAAATGTTGTGAGCGAGACGTGTGGGTGTATTGTGCCCACACGTTTTTTGTCGTGTGCGTTCTGCTTTAACAAACAAGCTTGAAAAAACCGTGGAGGTGGCTAGTTATTAGCAAAGATTTTATTATTAATGAAAACATTCGGGCACGTGAAGTTCGTTTAGTCGATCCAAATGGAGAGCAACTTGGGATTAAGACGAAGCAAGAAGCGTTAGAAATTGCAGCGCGTTTAAATTTAGATTTAGTGATGGTTGCACCAAATGCGAAACCGCCAGTGTGCCGCATTATGGACTATGGTAAGTTCCGCTTCGAGCAACAAAAGAAAGAAAAAGAAGCGCGCAAAAAGCAAAAAGTGATTAACGTAAAAGAAGTTCGTTTAAGCCCAACGATCGAAGAACATGACTTCAACACGAAATTGCGCAACGCGCGGAAGTTCCTTGAAAAAGGAGATAAAGTGAAAGCGACGATTCGCTTTAAAGGACGTGCGATTACGCATAAGGAAATTGGTCAGCGCGTGCTTGATCGATTTGCTGAGGCGTGCGCGGATATTGGTACGGTTGAGACGGCTCCGAAAATGGACGGCCGCAGCATGTTTTTAGTGCTAGCACCGAAAAACGACAAATAACAAAAGGGAGGAACACCTTATGCCAAAAATGAAAACTCACAAAGGCTCAGCGAAGCGTTTCAAAAAGACAGGAACAGGTCAATTAAAACGTTCACACGCATTCACTAGCCACTTATTCGCAAACAAAACGCAAAAACAAAAGCGTAAACTTCGTAAAGCAACGCTCGTATCAAAAGGCGATTTCAAACGCATTCGTCAATTGTTAGATAACGTAAAATAATTTTAGGAGGGAAATGTTATGCCACGTGTAAAAGGCGGTACAGTCACACGCAGACGTCGTAAAAAAATTCTTAAACTTGCAAAAGGATATTTCGGTTCGAAACATCGTTTATATAAAGTTGCAAATCAACAAGTAATGAAATCGTTAATGTATGCGTATCGCGATCGTCGCCAACGCAAACGCGATTTCCGCAAACTTTGGATTACGCGCATTAACGCTGCAGCGCGCATGAACGGTCTTTCTTACAGCCGTTTAATGCACGGATTAAAGCTTGCAGGAATCGAAGTAAACCGCAAAATGCTTGCTGATTTAGCAGTAAACGATGCAGCAGCATTCACACAACTTGCAAACATCGCAAAAGAAAACTTAAACAAGTAATAAAGGAAATGACCATTCTCCCTTGAGGGGATGGTCATTTTTTATAAGAGGGGGAGAAAAATGGATATAAAAAAATTATTTTCTATGCAACGGCAATTAGATGAGCGAATTGAAACGGAGCGTGGTTTGCGCGGTGAACGTTTAGTTGAGCGCAAGTTGTTAGCTCTTCTTGTTGAAATTGGAGAACTGGCGAACGAAACACGTTGCTTTAAATTTTGGAGTTCGAAGCCGAAAGCGGCAGAAGAAACAATTTTAGAGGAATATGTAGACGGCCTTCATTTTATTTTATCGCTCGGGCTTGATCTTTCGCTTCATGAGCATGTAAAATGGCCGCATGTGCAAGAAAGTCATCCGCTCGTTGAACAGTTTTTACACGTATTTGAAGCCGTTCAGACGTTTCGCGAAAAGATGGACGAACAAGCATACGATCAATTAGTGTATGCGTATGCACAGCTCGGTCATGCGCTTCAATTTAATGCTGAACAAATTGAGCGAGCGTATGTCGCAAAAAACGAAGTGAACCATGAGCGACAAAGTCACAATTATTAACAACTGTCAAAATGTTTAGTATAATGAATGTTGTACATAGAGAGGAGTGACATACGTGAAGAAATTAGATGAAACGTTAACGATGTTGAAAGCGTTAACGGATGCAAAAGGTGTTCCGGGCAATGAACGGGAAGTACGTGAAGTAATGAAATCGTACATCGCTCCATATGCAGATGAAGTCACGACGGATCGTCTCGGTAGCTTAATTGCAAAAAAAGTAGGAAAAGAAAACGGACCAAAAGTGATGATTGCTGGTCACTTAGATGAAGTTGGTTTTATGGTGACGCAAATTGATGAAAAGGGCTTCATTCGTTTCCAACCGCTTGGCGGGTGGTGGGGACAAGTGATGCTCGCTCAACGCGTGACGATCGTAACAAAACAAGGGGATATTACAGGCGTCATCGGCTCAAAGCCGCCACACATTTTACCTGCTGAAGCAAGAAGAAAACCGGTGGAAATAAAAGATATGTTTATTGACATCGGAGCTTCTAGCCGTGACGAGGCGATTGCTTGGGGTGTGCGCCCTGGCGATGCCATTGTGCCATATTTTGAATTCACGGTGATGAACAATGAAAAAATGTTGCTTGCGAAAGCATGGGATAACCGTATCGGTTGCGCCGTTGCGATCGATGTACTCAAACAATTAAAAGACGTCGAGCATCCAAACGTCGTATACGGCGTCGGCACAGTACAAGAAGAAGTCGGCTTGCGCGGTGCACGAACATCTGCTTTTACGATTGAACCAGATATTGCTTTTGCGGTTGACGTTGGCATCGCTGGCGATACGCCAGGTGTATCAGAAAAAGAGGCGATGGGGAAACTTGGCGGTGGCCCGCATATCGTTTTATACGATGCAACGCTCGTTTCCCATAAAGGATTGCGCGAATTCGTCATTCATGTTGCAGAGGAAATGAACATTCCATATCGTTTTGATGCGATGCCAGGTGGCGGAACAGACGCAGGTGCGATCCATATGACGATGCGCGGTGTTCCAGCATTGACCATCTCCATCCCAACGCGCTACATTCACTCCCATGCTGCGCTTCTTCATCGCGATGACTACGAACAAACAGTAAAACTATTAGTCGAAGTCATTAAGCGACTGGATGAAGAGAAAGTAAAAGAAATTACCTTTGATTAAGAGAAGAGAAGTCGACCTGTACACGGTCGGCTTTTTTGGTGCGCTCGGCATGGGTGCAATCTATAGGGTGAAAGTCCCGAACTGCGAAGGCAGAAGTAGCAGTTAGCTTAACGTAAGGGTGTCCGTGGTGACGCGGAATCTGAAGGAAGCGAGCGGCAAACTTCCGGTCTGAGGAACACGAACTTCATATAAGGCTAGGTATCATTGGATGAGTTTGCCAAACAAAACAAAGTCCTTTCTGCCGAAGATGATACAGAGTAAATGAAGCAGATAGATGGAAGGAAAGATTGCACTCTTACCCGAGGAGGTCTGATGGATACGTGAAGTACGCTTCATAACCTACTTAGTGATAGGTAGCTGAACCATCAGAAGTCAGCAGAGGTCATAGTACGAATCGGTGTAGAACGATTCGGAAGGACCGAACAATCAAGAGAAAATAGCCCTTGGCATTCAGTTCGTCATGATGAACACAGAAAACATAGAACCTACCAAGAGAAAGGAAACGGTGAATTCCGTGGGAGATCTCTAGGAGGGTGGAGTGACGACTGGCATAAGAAGATCAGCTATTTACGGAAGGAAGAACGATGCTTTTGAATCGAGAATTCTTGCGTCACTTATCTTGATTGAACCGCCGTATACGGAACCGTACGTACGGTGGTGTGAGAGGACGGAGGTTAACCACCTCCTCCTACTCGATTTTACAACAAGTGATTAAGATTTGATTAAGATTGACAGGAGAAAATTGTTGAAAGTGGTTTTATATACATGTTAGATTATTAATAAAAATTGTACGAACAAAATTGATCCTGGTTATATCAAAGTAAGGTGACGGATTTGCAAGAAAGGATGATTAAAAATATTAATACGTACAATATTAATATCTATTCCAGGAGGAAATATTATGAAAAAGTTATTATTTATTTACGTTTTTTTGATCATTGCATTTATTATTTATGTATATGATTACAATCTACAAATTTCCCACATTAATTCTTTTCATCAAGAGGTTCAAACACTTCAAGGAAAAATAGATGAAAAATACGTGATGGTCACCTTTTTATCGGGAATTGATTATTGGAAAAACTGTTTAAAAGGGTTCGAAGATGCGGCACAGGCGTTAAACGTCTCGGTCGAATATCGAGGAGCAACGCAATATGATGTGAACGAACAAGTGACAGTGTTAGAACAAGTGATTGCTAGAAAACCAGCAGGTATCGCTATTTCAGCAATGGATCCTAACAAACTGACGAAAACAATTAATAAAGCAGTCGAACAAGGAATCCCTGTTGTATTATTCGACTCCGATGCACTTGGAAGTAAAGCGTTTTCTTTTTTAGGAACAAATAACTACAATGCCGGAGCAACAGCTGCACACAAGATGGCTGAACTGCTTGGGAGAAAAGGGAAAGTCGCTGTCATTACATTGCCAAACCAACTAAATCACCAGCAACGAACAAAAGGATTTATTGAAACGATGTACAAAGAATACCCCGGAATAGAAGTGGCGGTGGTAAAAGACGGAAAAGGAGATGCACTTGTTTCTAAGCAAGTAGCACTGGAAATATTGAAACAATACCCCGACCTTTCCGGAATCTTTGTTACCGAAGCAAATGGGGGAGTGGGGGTAGGGGAAGCGGTTTCCCTACTCGCAAAGAAAACAAGAATTATTAGTTTCGACACAGACAAAAGAACGTTAGATATGGTTAAACAAGGCCTTATCGATGCAACGCTTGCTCAAGGCACATGGAATATGGGCTATTGGGCGCTACAATTTTTATTTCATCTTCACCATAAACTAACACCGTCGTTATCATCCGATTATCCGTTGATGCCTTCGTACGTCGATACGGGTATTACAGTTGTTACGAAAGAGAATGTCGATAGTTTTTATGCGAAATGAAAGAGGGATTCATGTTGAAAATGACCCAATATTTTCAGCTTAACAATTTGCCGATTCGTTATAAATTAGTTTCACTTTTATTGTTAATTATGATTTTACCTTCGCTAGGATTAGGAATACTTACTAGTTGGGCGGTAGACCGAACGATTGATAGGCAAATTAATCAAAACACACTTCAGCTGATTAACCAAGTGAACCGAACATTAGAGTTTTATTTAAATAATATGCAAAATATCACGTATTTGGTAGCTTTTAACCCAGAGGTAAAAAATTTTTTAACGGTTGGCGAAACGAATGACGAGTACCGTATTCGTCAATTTTTACGAGGCATTACTACGTTATATCCTGAAGTTGCCGGAATTCTTCTTGTCAACTATAAAGGAGAGTACATTAGCAACGAAATGTATGCTCGTTCGACGAAATCGCTTACAGACGAAACGTGGTACAAAGAAGCAGTTCAAAATAAAGGTATTTTTAAAATCATTGGTCACCCTCATCAACGAAACGTAACGACGCACACGAATTATAAAAATAGCGAAGTAGTATCAGCGGTACGCGCTATTTTAAATCCAGAAACACAAGAAGTCGAAGGTGTAGTATTAGTGGATTTAAAACTAAGGGTCATTGCGGAGGCAACAAAAAACGTTCGTTTAGGAAAATGGGGGTATTTGATGGTAATCGATCATCGGGGAGAAAATATTTATTCTCCTGCTCGCTCGCTAATTGGACAAATTCGAACAGAGTGGTTTAAAAAAGATTCTGGAACGTTCTCACATAACATCCACGGTCGGTATCTTCAGTTCATTTACCAACGTTCGCCATTTACAAACTGGACGACAATAGGGGTTTTTTCTAATCAAGAATCGGCTTTAGAGATTAAAGAAATCCGTTTTTACGTTACTTGCTTCGTCTTTTTTGTATGTTTTATCGGTCTTGGTGCTTCCTACTACTTAGCCCGCTCATTATCAAGGCCGATTGGGCAGCTCATATCCTTTATGGAAAAAGCGGAGGCAGGAGATTTAACGAGCCGTTATCGAGAGAACCGTTCGGATGAGATAGGCATGTTAGGGAAGAGCTTTAATAAAATGCTTGACCAAATTCAGCGTTTTATTTCCCTAGTGGAATGGAAGGAACGCCAAAGATGGGAAGCAGAACTTCGCAGTTTACAAGAGCACATTAAGCCACATTTTCTTTATAACACGCTTGATACGATACACTGGATGGCACGAAAAAGAGGGGCTGATGATGTCGCACAAGTCGTCGAATCGTTATCTAAACTATTTCGTATCGGGCTAAGCAAAGGGAAAGACATGATTCCTTTCTCTGAAGAAATGGAACATATTCAAAGCTATTTAAGCATTCAAAAAGTAAGGTATCAAGAGAAGCTAAATTACACGTTTGCTATTTCCCAAAGTGTTCACGATTTATATATAGTAAAGCTCATACTACAGCCGATTGTGGAAAATGCTATTTATCATGGGATTAAGCAGAGAAGAGGATCTGGGCATATTTTCATTAGAGCAGAAGAAAAAGATGGAAAGTTAATTATTAAAGTGCAAGACGATGGCATTGGAATGTCTCAAGAAGCATTGTCTTCGTTAAGGGAAAGTTTAACCGCTAATTTTACTGCTGGAGGAAAAAAAATAAAAGGTTATGGAATGATGAATGTACATGCAAGAATTCGATTAACATTTGGCGACGCTTATGGCTTAAAAGTAGAAAGCGAAGAAGGAAAGGGAACAACGGTAACAATCGTTCATCCTATCATAAGATGCTAGGGGGGAGAAATGTGCGAACATGGAAAGTATTGATTGCCGATGACGAGGCGATTATTCGTGAGGGGATTAGAGAAGCGATTGATTGGAACGAGTTCCAAATGGAAGTAGTAGCGGAAGCGGAAGATGGAGAAGAAGCGATGGAATTAGCGTTACGCCATCAAATTGATATTCTATTTGTTGATTTGACTATGCCTATTATGGACGGAATTTCTTTAATGAAACAAATAAGAAAAAATCTTTCAAAATGCAGGATTGTTGTCGTCACCGGACATGACGAATTTGCTTATGCTCAAGAAGCGATTCGTTTACAAGTCGACGATTATATTTTAAAGCCAACGAATCCTTCTCATTTGCGTGAAGTGGCGAAAAAAATTCAACAGCAACTAACAAAGGAATTGCAACAATCGGAATATGTTACGTTATTGTCAAAACAAGTGCAAAAAAATTTTCAGCTCATCCGTCAGCAATTTTGTTTAGAATGGATTCATGGTCGATTGAAAGAAATCGAAATCTTTGCCCAATTGCAGTTTTTCAAGCTCCCCTCCACCTGTCCTGTACAACTGGCGGTGATTTACTGGCAAGAGTTTTTCAGCACCAAACTACTAATGAGTGAAAAGGAGAAACAATTGTTCTTTTTTGCTATTGAAAATATCGCTTCGGAGTTGTTAGAGGGAAAAAGAAAAGTGGTTTTTCGCGATACGGTAGGCTTTATTGTGGTATGTTTATGGGATTGGGCCGATGAAGAACTATTTCGCACAATTGAGAAAACGATAAAGCAGTATTTAAACATACAAGCCAATATATACGCTGCAGAGGTGGAAGGAGAACTCACGAAAGTAGCAGACGCATATGAAATCTGCAAAAAGAGGGCGTATAGCGCAACGAATATTTCGCCAATCGTGCGACGAGCAAAACAATATGTACAAGAACATTTTTCCGATCAAACACTTACATTAGAATCCGTTGCTCAATCACTAAACGTTTCGCCTGTATATTTGAGCCGCATTATGAAACAAGAACTAGGGATATCGTTTGTCAATTTTTTAACGGAAGTACGAATTAAAAAGGCGATTCAATTGTTGGTCTCGACACAGCTAACCATTCATGAAATTTCTGAACGAGTAGGGTATGATACACAACACTATTTCAGTACGGCGTTTAAAAAAGTAGTAGGTGTGTCTCCAAATCAATATCGCAAAGGAGCGTTTTTATTTAAGGAAGTTCGGGAAGTTTTATTATAAATTGGTACGTACAAAAAGAGGGTACCCACACACCCTCTTTTTTTGAAAACGCTTTACCAAAGTTAAATTTTTATAAAAAAAGTCTGTTGATTGAAAAGACTGAAAATTTTATAGGTGTTATATTCTAGTTGAATCACACGAATCATTAAAGGGGGAGAAAAGAAGATGAAGAAGTTTTTCACAACATTGATTTTGCTTGTATTTGTATTTGCATTAGCCGCGTGTAGCGGAAAGGAAACAGGAGGAAAAGGGGATGCTGGATTTGTTGGAATATCAATGCCAACAAAGTCTTCTGAACGTTGGATTAACGATGGGGAAAACATGGTAAAAGAGTTTGAAAAGCTCGGCTATAAAACGGATTTGCAGTATGCTGAAGACGTTGTTGAAAACCAAGTATCACAAATTGAAAACATGATTACAAAAGGAGTTAACGTATTAGTTATTGCGCCAATTGACGGGGAAGCGCTTACGGATGTATTAGAAAAAGCGCATAAACAAGGCATTAAAGTCATTTCTTACGATCGTCTTATTAAAAACAGCAAATACGTCGATTACTACGCTACGTTTGATAACTTCAAAGTAGGAGTGCTTCAAGGCTCATATATCGAACAAAAGCTTGGTCTAAAAGATGGAAAAGGTCCATTCAACATCGAATTGTTCGCAGGTTCGCCTGATGATAACAATGCGTATTTCTTTTTCGATGGGGCGATGTCTGTATTGAAGCCATATATTGATTCTGGAAAATTAGTCGTTCGAAGCGGACAAACTGAATTTGATCAAGTAGCTACGTTGCGTTGGGATGGAGCAACGGCTCAAGCACGCATGGATAACTTATTAAGCGCTCATTACACAAATGCAAAAGTAGATGCAGTATTATCTCCTTACGACGGAATTAGTATCGGCATTATTTCATCATTAAAAGGAGTTGGCTATGGCTCAGGAAAACCGATGCCAGTAATTACAGGTCAAGATGCTGAATTGGCGTCTGTAAAATCTATTATCGCGGGAGAACAAACACAAACAGTATTTAAAGATACGCGGGAATTAGCGAAAAAAGCAGTGGAAATGGCTGACGCTGTTTTAAAAGGAGAAAAACCGAAAGTAAATGACACGAAAACATATAATAACGGGGTAAAAGTCGTACCATCTTATTTATTGGAGCCGGTTTCTGTAGACATTTCTAACTACGAAAAAGTGTTAGTAGATAGCGGATATTACACAAAAGACCAGTTAACTAAGTAATCAGGGTGAAATGATATAGTGATAGTCCAAGAGCTATCACTATATCATTTATTTCACAATAGGGAAGTGGTGAGCAATGTCACAATTCATATTAGAGATGCGTGGAATTACAAAAGAATTTCCAGGGGTAAAAGCGCTTGAAAATGTAAATTTGCAAGTGAAAGAAGGAGAAATTCATGCGCTTTGCGGGGAAAACGGTGCAGGAAAATCGACGCTAATGAAAGTGTTGAGCGGTGTCTATCCTTACGGCACGTATAGTGGTGACATTTTATTTAAAGGGGAAGTATGTAAATTTAAAGATATTAAACAAAGTGAGGAGTTAGGGATTGTCATTATTCATCAAGAATTGGCTCTTATTCCTTATTTATCGATTGCGGAAAACATTTTTCTTGGCAACGAACGAGCGAAACGAGGAGTTATTAATTGGAATGAAACGATTGTTAAAACGAAAGAGTTATTGAAAAAAGTTGGATTAAATGAGTCGCCGCATACATTGGTTGGAAATCTAGGGGTCGGGAAACAACAGCTAGTCGAAATTGCAAAGGCATTATCAAAAGAAGTAAAATTATTGATTTTGGATGAACCAACTGCTGCTTTAAATGAGGACGATAGTGAAAATTTGCTGCGGTTATTATTAGAATTTAAGAAGCAGGGCATGACCGCGATTATTATTTCTCATAAACTGAGCGAGATATCGAAAGTCGCTGATTCAATCACGATTTTACGAGATGGAAAAACGATTGAAACGCTAGATATGAGAAAAGACCACGTGACAGAAGATCGAATCATCAAGGGGATGGTAGGACGAGATTTAACGAATCGTTATCCGAAACGAGAATCGAACATTGGCGAAGTAATATTTGAAGTGAGAAATTGGAACGTTTATCATCCTCTTCATAATGAACGAAAAGTCATTGATGACGTCAATTTTTATATTCGGAAAGGAGAAATTGTCGGAATTGCCGGCTTGATGGGAGCAGGACGAACCGAACTCGCTATGAGCATTTTTGGGAAATCGTATGGAAAAAAAATTAGCGGACAAATTTTTAAAAATGGATACGAAATTGATGTCAGCGACGTGAGCAAAGCGATTGAAAACGGAATTGCCTATGTAACAGAAGATCGCAAAGGAAATGGATTAATTTTAATGGACGATATTCGCAAAAATATTACGTTATCGCGGTTAAATAAAGTAGCGAAAAGATTCGTTGTAGATGAAAATCAAGAAATTATAGAGTCGGAGAAATATCGTGAGCGATTGAAAATAAAAACGCCTAGCGTGTTTCAGAAAACGGAAAAGCTAAGTGGCGGAAACCAGCAGAAAGTAGTATTAAGTAAGTGGATTTTTGCTCAACCAGATATTCTTATTCTAGATGAACCAACACGCGGAATAGATGTTGGAGCAAAATATGAAATTTACACAATTATTAACCAGTTAGCACAAGATGGGAAAGGGATTTTACTGATCTCTTCTGAGTTGCCAGAAATTTTAGGGATGTGTGATCGGATTTACGTGATGTGCGAAGGACGGATAACAGGCGAGTTGAACAGAGATGAGGCAACGCAAGAAAACTTGATGAAACTAATGACAAAAATAGAACTTAGGGGGTAACACAAATGCAAATACCGACACAAAAAACAATGACACGCCATCCGGAACCAAGCGAACCAAAGATTCAGCCGTTTGCTCAAATGATTAAAAACAATATTCGGAGCTACAGTATGGTTGTTGCACTTGTGTTAATTATGTTGCTATTTCAACTTTTGACAGACGGAATTTTATTAAGACCCTTAAACGTAACGAACTTAATTTTGCAAAATAGCTACATTTTAGTATTAGCAATCGGTATGATGCTTGTTATTATTACGGGGCACATCGATTTATCGGTAGGATCAGTAGCAGCGTTTGTCGGTGCACTAGCAGGTATCTTAATGGTGCAACATCATGTCCCGATGATTGTTACAGTGGTGCTTTCTCTTTTGTTAGGTGCATTGATTGGCGCATGGCAAGGATTTTGGATCGCTTATGTAAAAATACCAGCTTTCATTGTTACATTAGCCAGTATGTTATTGTTTAGAGGGCTTACGATGGTTGTCTTAAAAGGACAATCGATTGCCCCATTCCCAAAATCGTTTCAAAACATTAGTTCAGGGTTTCTGCCAGATGTGTTTCACGGAAAGAATATCCATTTGCTAACACTTATCATCGGAGGGCTTTTATCTATCTTGTTTATCTGGTTAGAAATTAAAAAAAGAAACAATGCTAAAACGTACGGATTTGACGTAATCCCTGCAGCAATGTTCATAGGTAAGTTAATTAGTATTGTCGTTGTGATTACTGTCTTCTCTTATGTTCTCGCGACATATGAAGGAATCCCGAATATTTTAATCATTCTTGCGACACTTATTGTTGCCTATTCGTTTGTCGCTAATAAGACGATTGTTGGTCGGCATATATATGCAATTGGAGGAAATGAAAAAGCGGCACAACTATCAGGGGTGAAAACGAAAAGGGTCACATTTTGGGTATTTGTGAACATGGGAGTTTTAGCCGCACTTTCAGGATTGATTTTTGCAGCGCGTTTAAATGCAGCGACACCAAAAGCAGGAAACCTATTTGAACTCGACGCCATTGCTGCTTGCTTTATTGGAGGCGCTTCTGCGTATGGTGGCATTGGGACAGTAAGTGGTGCGATTATCGGTGGTCTTGTCATGGGGGTCATGAACAACGGGATGTCGTTGCTTGGATTAGGCATTGATTGGCAACAGGCGATTAAAGGTTTGGTGTTACTTGCGGCTGTTGCGTTTGATATTTATAACAAAAACAAAGCGTCTTAAGGCCAAGATGGTTTCATCTTGGCTATTCTTTTCTGAATATATACGGACAAATAAAAATTGGTATAATGGATGTGTAGATTATTCAACATGGGGTGAACGTTATGAAAGAAAAAAATGTGCCAAAATACTTGCAACTGAAACGAGAAATTTTATCTTGGATTCAATCAGGGAAGTTAAGCCCTAACGAAAAAATACCAACAGAACATGAAATTGCAAACCAATTTCAGTTAAGTCGCCATACAGTTAGACAAGCGTTAGGTGAGTTAGAAAATGAAGGTTGGCTATATAAAATCCAAGGAAGCGGAACATTTGTTTCTAAGCCAAAGCTAGCCAGCAAACAAGAAGTAAAAACAGTAGCGATTTTAACAACATATATTTCCGATTATATCTTCCCGCATATTGTCCGTGGAGCAGAAGAAACGTTGCGCAAAAAAGGATACCGACTATTGTTGGCTAGTACCGATAACGATAAAACGAAAGAGCGTGACCATTTAGAGGCGATGATTCAACAGCCGTTAAGTGGGCTTATCATCGAACCGACAAAAAGCGCTCAAGGCAATCCTAATCTTTCGTATTACTTAACACTCAATAATTTACATATTCCATACGTTATGATTAACGAACGTTATTTAGAAATGAGTTGTCCGTCCATCAAAATGGATGATGAAAGAGGTGGCTATTTGCTTACGGATCATTTAATACAGCTAGGTCATCGGCGGATTGCCGGCTTTTTTAAAACCGATGATTTGCAAGGGGTTAACAGGTTAAAAGGATTTATTCGCGCTCACCAAGAACATGGCGTTTCGTTATCATCCAACCATCTCGTATCCTATACAACGGAAGAAAAAAATACAAAACCTTTAGAACTCGCGCATTCTTTTTTGCAACAGCCACAAGAGGAACGAGTGACAGCAATTGTTTGCTATAACGATGAATTAGCCATTAAATTGTTGGATGTCATTCGACAGCAAGGATTGAGCGTACCGGATGATATTTCGATCGTCGGTTTCGATGATTCTACATTTGCTACAGCTACAGAGGTGAAATTGACAACGATCCGTCATCCAAAAGCGGAAATGGGGATAAAAGCGGCGGAAATGTTAGTTCGAATGATTGAGCAAAACGATGAAATACAAGATATTATTTATCAACCTGAACTAATTGTTAGAGAATCAACAAAGAAAATATAAAAAATGTTCGAACAAAATTAAAAAAGCTATAGAAAAATTGTACGTACAAAATTATAATAGAGGTGAAGAGATTTTTATATAGGGAGTGGAGGAGATGCTCGAAGAATTAAAACAAGTTGTGTTGGAGGCAAACTTACAGCTTCCTAAATATCGGTTGGTTACATTTACTTGGGGGAATGTAAGTGGGATCGACCGTGAACGAGGACTTGTTGTCATCAAACCAAGCGGAGTAGAGTATGACAAAATGACAAAGGATGATATGGTCGTTGTCGATTTAGAAGGAAATGTTGTGGAGGGGAAATTAAAACCTTCGTCTGATACACCCACACATTTAGTTCTATATCAGTCTTTTCCTTATATTGGTGGGATTGTCCATACTCACTCGCCTTGGGCAACGATTTGGGCGCAAGCAGGGAAAGGGATTCCAGCTTTAGGGACGACGCATGCAGACTATTTTTATGGGGAAATTCCTTGTACAAGAAAAATGACGGAAGTGGAAATTAAAGGGGCGTATGAATTAGAGACGGGCAAAGTAATTGTGGAAACGCTCAGTTTTCTCGATCCGATACAAATGCCGGGAGTGCTTGTTCATGGCCACGGTCCATTTGCTTGGGGGAACGATCCGCATAATGCTGTTCATAATGCGGTTGTCCTTGAAGAAGTAGCTAAAATGGCGGCAAGAACATGCCACCTCAACCCAAATGTTCAGCCGATTGATCAGTCTTTATTAGACAGGCATTATCTTAGAAAACATGGTGCTAACGCTTACTATGGACAATGAGGGAGGGGAATGATGATGAAGTACGTAATTGGCATTGACTATGGAACAGAATCTGGACGTGCCGTTCTTGTAGATCTAGAAGGAAATGAAATTGCCGATCATGTCACTCCGTATCCTCATGGGGTGATCGATGAGGTGCTTCCGGAATCAAATGTAAAATTAGAACCAGATTGGGCGCTGCAGCATCCTGGAGATTACATCGAAGTATTGGCTACTGCCGTTCCGGCTGTGTTGCAAAAATCAGGGGTAAATCCTGCTGATGTGATTGGGATTGGAATAGATTTTACAGCATGCACCATGCTTCCGGTTGATGCTTTTGGTGAACCGCTTTGTTTCAAACCTGATTTAAAACATCGACCGCATAGTTGGGTGAAATTATGGAAGCATCATGCAGCTCAAGATGAAGCCAATTTAATTAATGAAATTGCTGCCGAAAGAGGGGAAACGTTTTTACCGCGGTATGGCGGCAAAATTTCGTCGGAATGGATGATTGCAAAAGTTTGGCAAATTTTAAACGAGGCGCCAGATATTTATGAGAAAACGGATTTATTTTTAGAGGCTACTGATTGGGTAGTATTTAAAATGACAGGAAATATTGTCCGAAACAGTTGTACAGCCGGTTATAAATCGATATGGCATAAACAGGAAGGCTATCCGAGCAAAGAGTTTTTTCGAGCGTTAGATCCTCGTCTTGAAAATTTGACGGAAACAAAATTGCGCGGTGATATTGTTCCGCTTGGTACAAAAGCGGGGGAACTAACGAACGAAATGGCAGCGATGATGGGACTTCTTTCGGGTACGGCGGTTGCTGTTGGGAATGTGGATGCTCACGCTGCCGTTCCGGGAGTTGGGGTAGTAGAGCCGGGCAAATTAGTGATGGCGATGGGCACATCGATTTGTCATATGTTGTTAGGAACGGAAGAGAAACGTGTTGAAGGAATGTGCGGGGTTGTCGAAGATGGAATTATTCCGGGGTATCTTGGCTATGAAGCGGGTCAGTCGGCGGTAGGAGATATTTTTGCGTGGTATGTAGAACAGGGGGTTCCAGCTTATGTGAAAGAAGCAGCTGAAAAAGAAGGAATCGGTATCCACGAATGGCTGGAAAAAAGGGCGGCTGCGTATAAACCGGGGGAAACTGGCTTATTGGCGCTAGATTGGTGGAACGGTAACCGCTCTGTATTAGTCGATACGGATTTGACAGGATTAATGGTTGGTTACACGTTGTTAACGAAGCCAGAGGAAATTTATCGAGCTTTGCTCGAAGCGACTGCATTCGGCACTCGAAAAATTATTGACGCTTTTGTTGAAAGCGGTGTCAAAGTGGAGGAGCTCTATGCTTGCGGCGGGCTTCCGCAAAAAAATAAGTTATTGATGCAAATTTATGCGGATGTAACAAATCGCCCAATTAAAGTAGCGGCTTCGAAGCAAACTCCTGCTGTTGGGGCAGCGATGTTTGCAGCGGTGGCAGCCGGAAAAGAAAACGGAGGATATGAATCGATTGCTGAGGCTGCCAAAAAAATGGGGAAAGTCCGCGATGAAGTGTTTAAGCCGATACGAGAAAATGTAGCCATTTACGAACAACTATATCAAGAGTATGTGAAACTGCATGATTATTTCGGACGCGGCGGAAACAATGTGATGAAACGATTAAAATCGATTAAAGAAAATGTAGGATTAAAAGAATCAGTGAATATCTAATAGATGTGAGGAGAGGTTTTTATGCTACAGTTGCGGCCATATGAATTTTGGTTTGTTACAGGAAGCCAGCATTTGTACGGAGAAGAAACGCTGAAACAAGTAGAAGAGCATTCGAGAATGATCGCCGAAGGTTTCGGGCGGGATGAGACGCTTCCGTTTAAAGTCGTTTTTAAATCGGTTGTGACAACACCTGACGGAATTCGGAAGCTTTGTATTGAAGCGAATGCTGATGACGATTGTGCGGGAATCATTACGTGGATGCATACGTTTTCTCCTGCGAAAATGTGGATTGGAGGTCTTTCGCAGTTAAGAAAGCCGTTGTTGCATCTTCACACACAATTTAACCGCGAGATCCCTTGGAACAGCATTGATATGGATTTTATGAATTTGAACCAATCGGCCCATGGAGACAGGGAATATGGTTTTATCGGATCCAGAATGGGCATTGCGCGGAAAGTGGTCGTCGGTCATTGGGAAGATCCGGATGTTCGCGAACGAATTGCCGGCTGGATGCGCACGGCGGTTGCAGCGACAGAAAGCCGTCATTTAAAAGTAGCCCGTTTTGGTGATAACATGAGGGAAGTAGCAGTGACAGAAGGAGATAAAGTCGGAGCGCAAATTCAATTTGGTTGGTCTATTAGCGGCTATGGTATCGGCGATCTTGTTCAGTATATAAAAGAAGTGCCAGAGCAGAAGGTAAATGAACTTTTTGACGAATATACAGAACTATACGATATTGTTCCAGAGGGGCTTCGCGAAGGAACAGTGCGCGATTCGATCAAAGAACAAGCTCGGATTGAACTTGCGCTAAAAGCGTTTTTAGAAGAAGGGAATTTTACTGCATTTACGACGACATTTGAAGATTTGCATGGAATGAAACAGCTCCCAGGACTTGCGGTCCAACGTTTGATGGCGGAAGGATATGGGTTTGGCGGTGAGGGAGATTGGAAAACGGCAGCACTTGTTCGGATCATGAAAATTATGGCCGATGGAAAGGGAACGTCGTTTATGGAAGATTACACGTATCATTTGGAATCAGGAAACGAGTTAATCCTTGGCGCTCATATGTTAGAAGTGTGTCCAACCATTGCTGCTACTCGTCCGAAACTCGAGGTTCATCCTCTTTCGATTGGCGGAAAGGCTGATCCAGCTCGTCTTGTTTTTGACGGTGGTGCAGGAGCGGCGGTAAATGCATCGTTAATTGATATTGGACATCGTTTCCGCCTCATTGTGAACGAAGTTGATGCGGTAAAGGTAGAAAAAGAAATGCCAAAACTCCCTGTTGCAAGAATCCTATGGAAGCCGCGCCCATCGCTTCGTGATTCGGCAGAAGCGTGGATCTTAGCTGGAGGTGCTCATCATACGTGCTTCTCATTTTATGTCACTACAGAGCAACTGCAGGACTGGGCAGAAATCGTGGGTATGGAATGTGTAGTGATTAATGAGTATACATCTATACCAGCGTTTAAAAATGAATTAAAATGGAATGACGTGTTTTGGCGCGGGTAAGTATATGTATTATATTTTTTTAAAGAAGGGATATGACTAAAGGAGTTTATGTTTTTAGATTGCCTTTTATTATCTTGGAAGGGAAGAAGGTAAATGAGCCCTAAAAAAGCAAACATGATCATCGAAAAAGACTTCAAAATCGCCGAAATCGACAAACGAATTTATGGATCCTTCATCGAGCATCTTGGTCGTGCTATATACGGAGGGATTTATGAGCCAAGCCATCCGACGGCTGATGAAAATGGCTTTCGGCAAGATGTTATAGAATTGGTTAAAGAGTTGCAAGTGCCAATTATCCGCTATCCAGGCGGGAATTTTGTGTCCGGTTACAACTGGGAGGACGGAGTGGGGCAAAAAGAACAGCGACCGCGGCGTCTGGATTTGGCGTGGCGGTCGGTGGAAACGAATGAAATTGGCTTGAATGAATTTATGGATTGGGCCAAGATGGTCGGAGCCGAAGTGAATATGGCCGTCAACTTAGGGACGCGCGGCATTGATGCGGCACGCAACTTAGTCGAATACTGCAACCACCCATCGGGCTCCTACTACAGCGATTTGCGCATTTCCCATGGCTATAAAGAGCCGCATAAAATTAAAACGTGGTGCTTGGGCAATGAGATGGACGGTCCGTGGCAAATCGGTCATAAGACGGCTGTTGAGTACGGACGAATCGCCTGTGAAGCGGCCAAAGTCATGAAATGGGTTGATCCAACGATTGAACTTGTTGTGTGTGGAAGTTCAGGAAGAAATATGCCGACATTTGCGGAATGGGAAGCGACCGTTTTGGATCATACGTATGAACATGTTAATTATATTTCTCTCCATCAATACTTTGGAAACCGAGATAATGATACAGCTAATTACTTAGCGATGTCGTTGGAAATGGATGATTTTATTCGTTCAGTTGTCGCCATTGCTGATTATGTAAAGGCGAAAAAACGAAGCAAAAAAACGATCCATCTTTCATTTGATGAGTGGAATGTATGGTACCACTCGAACGAAGCGGATAAACAAATTGAGCCGTGGACCGTGGCACCGCCTCTGTTGGAAGATATTTATAACTTTGAAGATGCTCTCCTTGTCGGCTGTATGCTCATTACGTTAATGAAACATGCTGATCGGGTGAAAATGGCTTGTTTGGCTCAATTAATTAACGTTATTGCGCCGATTATGACGGAAAAGAACGGTCCAGCTTGGAAACAAACGATTTATTATCCGTTCATGCACGCCTCTGTTTATGGAAGAGGGGTGGCGTTGCACCCGATTATTTCGAGCCCAAAATATGACAGCAAAGACTTTACTGATGTCCCGTACTTAGAATCCATTGCGGTTTACAATCAAGAAAAAGAAGAAGTGACGATTTTTGCGGTCAACCGTGACATAGAAGATGCATTATTACTAGAATGTGATGTCCGTAGTTTTGAAGACTACCACGTCATTGAGCATATCGTTTTGGAACATGAAAATGTGAAACAAACGAACTCGGCGAAATCTTCCCTTGTTGTACCACACCCAAACGGTGATGCTCGGCTATCTGATGGGAAGTTATTAGCTACACTATCAAAGTTATCATGGAATATCATCCGTTTGCGAAAATGATATGGAGACATGAACTGAATCGATAGTGAATCGATTTTTTGATTAATTTTAATTTCATTGAACGGCACATAAAAGCTAGTGTGTTAAAAATGTATAAAAATCAAGTAACTATTCAGCCACATTATAAAGTGAGCTGAATATTTTTTTGCGTTATCGATGATTTTTTGTGCATGATAAGATTGCGATTCAAGCGGATGATCTATTTAATGAAGCGTACACATCTATCTGGCACAGAGCCGAAAATGAAATTTTATTTTGGGGTGAAAGGACGAACGTTAACGGAGGCAAAACAACAACTAGAGCAATTAGAAACGGCGATGATGGCTTGTGTATTTGAATTAATCGGTGGCAATTTCACAGATTCAATAATATAAAAATGGACTATTTTTAAGAAATTTATAAAATAATCTTGAATTTTACTTAAATTTAAACTAAAATTTTACTAAACCTAGTTTTTCTGTATTTAAGAGAGAGAACTTTTAGAATAAGTTTGTATTACCATTCATTTGTAGAGGAGAAGTAATAATGGAACAATTAAAGCACGATTATATCAATATATTTGGAATGGGTGAAAAAAAACACATGTTCTTCGCCCCTGGGCGTGTCAACTTAATCGGTGAACATACAGATTATAACGGAGGGTATGTGCTTCCTTGTTCATTGCATATCGGAACGTATGCGGTTGCCAGATTAAATGATGATGGGATGATTCGGCTCTATTCAAAAAACTTTCATGAAGATGGAATTGTTTCGATGACAAAAGAAGAACTTGCCTATGATGAGCGTCATGGATGGGCGAATTATCCAAAAGGAATGATCCAAGCACTTATGCCGAAACATGTTCAAAAGGGGATTGATGTCTTATACTATGGCAACATTCCAAATGGGGCAGGGTTATCTTCTTCTGCTTCTATTGAGCTTGTGACCGCCGTCATGTTAAACGAGTTGTTTCAACTAAACATAGAGATGATGGAATTAGTAAAAATCAGTCAAAAAGTCGAAAATGAATATATCGGTGTGAATTGTGGTATTATGGATCAATTTGCGGTTGGAATGGGGAAAGCAGGACATGCGCTATTGCTTGATTGCCAGACGCTCCAGTATGAATATTTGCCTCTTTCTTTAGAAGATTGCTCGATTGTTATTGCAAATACGAATAAAAAGCGAGGTTTAGCCGATTCAGCATACAATGAGCGACGCGCGACATGTGAACAGGCGCTCGCCAAATTACAGCGCTATGTAAGTATTCACTCTCTTAGCGATTTAACGACTGAGCAGTTTAACGAATATGCACATATTCTTTCATCGACAGAACAAAAACGAGTGCGTCATGTCGTTTCAGAAAATGAACGGACGAAACAAGCTGCCTTTGCTTTACAACAAGGAGATTTGCATACGTTTGGACAACTCATGCGCCAATCACATGAATCATTGCGTGATGATTATGAAGTGACCGGAAAAGAGTTAGATACGCTCGTGGAAGCAGCGTGGAAACATAAAGGTACGATTGGGGCGCGCATGACAGGAGCGGGGTTTGGCGGTTGTACAGTAAACATTGTAAAAGACGATCATATTCCGTCGTTTATCGAAGAAGTTGGGCAAATGTATGAAATGGAAATAGGATATGCACCAAGTTTTTACGTAGCGAAAATTGGTGACGGGGCGAAACAACTGACAAAAGAAGGGGAGAGCATGCGATGATTCTCATTTGTGGTGGGGCAGGATATATCGGGAGTCATGCGGTGTATCGTTTCATTGAAAAAGGAGAACAAGTTGTTGTTGTTGATAATTTACAAACAGGGCATCGAAAAGCTGTTCACCCAGATGCCCTTTTTTACGAGGGCGATATTCGTGATCGTCACTTTTTAAGCGACATATTTAAAAAGCATGAAATAGATACAGTGATTCATTTTGCGGCTCATTCCCTTGTTGGAGAAAGTGTGAAAAAGCCATTAGCTTATTACAACAATAATGTTTATGGAACAGAAGTGTTGCTTCATGTCATGAATGAACATGGCGTAAAACAAATTGTATTTTCCTCAACGGCTGCGGTGTATGGGGAGCCAAAACAAATTCCGATTCAAGAGACAGATGAAACGAATCCTGAAAGTCCGTATGGTGAAACAAAACTAGCGATGGAAAAAATGATGAAATGGGCGAACGTCGCATACGGTATTCGCTACATTTCTTTACGATATTTCAACGTCGCTGGCGCGTATGGAACGATGCTTGGCGAAGACCATCGCCCAGAGACACATGTCATTCCTCTTATTTTGCAAGTGCCGCTAGGAAAACGAGAAGAGTTTCATATTTTTGGAGATGACTACGACACATATGACGGTACTTGTATTCGCGATTACATTCACGTATTGGATTTAGTAGATGCTCATATGTTAGCCGTGGAAAAACTAAGAAAGGGGAGTGAAAGTAACATATACAATTTAGGAAATGGCAACGGTTTTTCTGTCAAAGAAGTCGTTGAAGCAGCACGTCGTGTCACAGGGCATCCGATTCCCGCCAAAATGATGCCGAGACGCCTTGGGGATCCTGCTCGCTTAGTTGCTTCATCCGAAAAAGCGAAACGCGAGCTCGGATGGAAGCCGATGTACACAACGATAGAGGAAATTATTGCTTCGGCATGGGAGTGGCATCAAGCGAATCCGAACGGATATGAAGAGGTGTAAACGATGGTAAACATTTATGAAGAAATTGAAGCACTAATGCAGTATGCGCTCCATCATCATTTAATCGAAAAGGAAGACGTCATTTATACGCGCAATCGACTGCTCGCTTTGTTAAAGTTGGACGAATGGAAACAAGTAGGAGTTGCCCCCTCCTCCGATCGTCCACTTGTTTCGATTTTACAACATATTATGAATTGGGCGGAAGCGCATGGGCGATTTGCTGGAAAGACAGTGACAGAGCGCGATTTATTTGATACAGAAATCATGAATTGTTTTGTGGCACGTCCATCAACGATTATTCAAACGTTTTATGAAAAATATAAACGAAATAAGCAAGAAGCAACAACTTGGTTTTATGAACTTAGTCAAGCATCCAATTACATTCGTGTAGACCGAGTGATGAAAAATAGACGATGGAAAGTACGAACGAAATATGGGGATATGGATATAACGATCAACTTATCTAAGCCGGAAAAAGATCCTCGTGATATTGCGCGCATGAAGGAGACGAAAGAGCAACATTATCCTTCCTGCTTGCTATGTATTGAAAATGAAGGATATGCTGGAACGATCCGACACCCTGCGCGAGCGAACCATCGCATTATCCCTATTGAGTTATGTGGGGAACGTTGGTTTTTTCAATATTCACCTTACGTTTATTACAACGAACATTGCATCGTACTGCGTGATAAGCATGTACCGATGAAAATGGAAAGAAAAACGTTTGAACGGTTGCTTGATTTTGTCGATCAATTTCCGCATTACTTTATCGGCTCCAATGCTGATTTACCTATCGTAGGAGGATCGATTTTATCGCATGATCATTTTCAAGGTGGAAAATATACATTTGCGATTGAAAAAGCTTCATCCGATTTTTCATTCACACTTCCAGCTTATCCGCATGTACAAATGAGCGTCATTCGTTGGCCGATGTCGGTGATACGTATCCGAGGAACAAAACAAGATGTGTTAGAAGTGAGTGATTTTATTTACAAAGAATGGAAAAAATATAGCGATCCGAAAGCGAATATATACGCACAAACAAACGATGTACCGCATAATACGGTCACGCCAATTGCTCGTAGACGCGAGGAATTGTACGAGATGGATATTGTGTTAAGAAACAATCGCACATCAGAGCAATATCCGTACGGCATTTTTCATCCACATGAGGAATTGCATCATATTAAAAAAGAAAATATCGGTTTAATTGAAGTGATGGGATTAGCTGTATTGCCTAGTCGATTAGCGAATGAATTAGAGACGATTGCAACATACATGAAAAATAACACACGAAGAGAGCAATGGGATTTGTCGCTATTGAAACATTGGGAATGGGTGCAAGAGATCATGGAGAGACATGCGATCATCGATGATGTACATGAGCTATTAAAAGAAGAAGTAGGAAAACGATTTGAACAAGTGCTCGAACATGCGGGCGTATTTAAACGAACGGAAGAAGGAAAAGAAGCGTTTCATCGTTTTATTCGTCATATTCAAGAACAATGTGTTTAGGTATGTTGAAAAGTGATATAAAGGAATAAATGAGATACTAGGGATAAAAACATTTAGAAAAATATCTTTAAAGGAGTGGCATCGATGGCTACATTGAAGGAAATTGCCGAGAAAGCAGGGGTTTCGGTCGCCACTGTATCGCGTGTGTTAAACTACGATACAACGTTATCCGTCTCGGATGAAACAAGAAAGCGCATTTTTGAAATTGCCCAAGAGCTGAACTATAAAACACCTAGGGAGCGCAATCAAATGAATGCAAAAGACCGATTGCGTTTTGGTGTTGTGAACTGGTATTCGGAATCTCAAGAGCTTGACGATCCATACTACATGGCTGTTCGCCTTGGTGTTGAAAAGGAATGTTTTCGTCGCCAAATTGAGTTAGTCAAGTTATTTAAAAAAGATGGCTCGTATGAATCAGAATGGCTGACAGGTTTAGACGGAATGATTGCGGTCGGGAAGTTTGGGAAGAAGGAGATTGATTTGTTTGCATCTGTTACCGATCATATCGTTTTTGTTGACTATTCACCTGATGAAGATCGCTTTGATTCGGTCGTTGTTGATTTTCGAAAAGCGACAGTTCGTGTTCTTCAATATTTAATTGATCTCGGTCATAAACATATCGGCTATATTGGAGGGCGTGAATATGTTGATGACGGTCATTTAATTCAAGATGAGCGCGAGCGTACATTTTATGAATATTTATATTTACGTGGCATGTTTATTCCAGAATATGTGTTCACAGGGCGTTTCATTGCAGAGGATGGGTATATGTTAATGAAACAAGCGCTTCAGCTGCCGAATCGGCCAACTGCATTTTTTATTGCGAGCGACTCGATGGCTATCGGAGCGTTGCGGGCGTTGCATGAAGCAGGAGTTGACGTTCCGAATGAAATCACAGTGGTCGGTTTTAATGATCTCCCTACATCAAAATTTGTTCAGCCTCCATTGTCCACTGTGCAAGTTTACACAGAATTTATGGGAGAAACAGCGGTTGAATTGCTTGTCGAACAAATTCAAACGAAAAGAGACATTCCGAAAAAAATTGTTGTTCCAACGAAACTTGTCGTCAGAGAAAGCAGCTGTGCTCATACGGTAAAGAAATAGCTTCCGCCTTGGCGAAAGCTATTTCTTTATATAACGAATAAGTTGGTTAGTTTGTTTATTGAACAAACTAAAATATTGCTGTTATAATTAAGAAGATGATAGTTAAAGAAAATTCAATATTTTTGGGAGGACTGACCGTATAGCTGGGTTCAGTCTTTATCTACACGAGGAGTGAATGAAATGTCAAAAAAAGTACGGTGGGGAATTTTAAGCACAGCCCATATTTCAAGGGAGACGATGATTCCAGCTATTCAGCGTGCAGAGAACGCAGAAGTTGTAGCTATTGCTAGTGGAAATGATAGAGTACACGAGATCGCCGAACGCTTTCACATCCCGAAGGTATACAGTACTTATGAACAGTTGTTGAATGATCCCGAGATTGATGCTGTATATATTCCGCTTCCTAACCATATGCACATGAAATGGACAATCAAGGCGGCAGAACATAAAAAACATATTCTTTGTGAAAAGCCAGCTGCTTTATGTGAAGACGATGTTCGAAGAATGGTAGAGGTTTGTAGAGAAAATAGTGTCATCTGGATGGAAGCATTTATGTATCAATTCCACCCACAACATAAGAGAGTAAAAGAAATAATGTCATCAGGAGAAATAGGAATTGTAAAAAGTATGAGAGCAAGTTTTTCTTTTTATCTTGTCGAACGAGAAAATAATATTCGCATGGAGAAATCACTTGGAGGAGGAAGTTTATTAGATATAGGATGTTATTGTATCCATTCGATCCGTTCTTTGTTACATGCGGAACCAGTTATTTTGTCAGTTCACTCCACTTTTGATCACATGAAAGGTGTAGATATAGTCACAAGTGGTTGGCTACAGATGAGCAACGGTGTGCATGCTTTATTTGATTGTAGTTTTGATATGTTTGGGCGCAATGAATATGAAATCATTGGAACGAAAGGGAAAATAGTCGTTTCACGGGCTTATCGGCCTGATATACAACAAGGAAACGGTTCCGTCATTGTACAAACGACTGAAGGAAAAACAAGAGAAGAAATTATAAAAGGAGATCAATATTGTCTACAAGTGGAATATTTTTCGCAATGTATTATTGATGGAGTAGCTCCAAGTTATTCAAATGAGGCGATGATCCAGCAGGCGAAAGTGCTCGATGCGTGTCGTATATCAGCAAAAACAGGAAAAGTAATTGAATTAACAGTTTAAGAGATTTGGAAAGGAAGATGAAAATGAAACTTGTACAAGAAAAAAGAACAGAAATAAATGGTCAACCGATCATCGCATTTACGCTTACAAATGATCATGGAATGGAGGTCACTTGTTTAAACTACGGTTGTATCATTACAAGCATACTCGTGCCTGATAAAAACGGAAACATGGAAAATGTCGTTTTAGCATTTGATGATTTCTCTTCTTATTTGACAAACCGTCCATATTTAGGAGCTGTCATTGGAAGAGTAGCTGGGAGAATAAAAAATAGTTCTTTTCAGTTAAACGGAAAAACATATAAGCTACGTGCCAATGAATATAAAAACCACTTGCACGGTGGAGAAAAAGGATTTCACCACGTGATTTGGCGGGCAGTAGGATTTTCACAAAAAGAAGGAGTCGGTGTTCGTTTTTCTCATCGAAGTGTTGATGGGGAAGAAGGATATCCAGGAAATATCGACGTTCAAGTGACATATACGTTGAATAATCAAAACGAACTCATAATTTCTTACCATGCTGTTTCCGATCAAGACACACCGCTTACATTAACGAACCATACGTACTTTAATTTAAGCGGTAACGTAAAAAGAGATATTTTGCAACATGAATTAAAAATAAAAAGTGATCGTTTTTTACCGTTAGATCATGAATTTATCCCGACTGGAGAAATAAAAGATGTAGCGGGTA
This sequence comes from Anoxybacillus ayderensis, assembly GCF_000833605.1. Lineage (GTDB taxonomy): Bacteria > Bacillota > Bacilli > Bacillales > Anoxybacillaceae > Anoxybacillus > Anoxybacillus ayderensis. The sequence goes on from NZ_JXTG01000004.1 coordinate 189,472, forward strand.
CACCTTTTGATTTACGAAAAGGAAAGATATTACAGGAAGCAATTGATTCAACACATCCACAAATTTGTCTCGTTGGCCAAGGATACGATCATCCATTTATACTCAATACTCATCATGATGAAGAAATTGTTTTATGTGACAGGGAGAGCGGGCGGACATTGATTGTTGAAACCGATGAAGTTGGTGTCGTCGTATATACAGGAAATCAACTTACAAATGAAGAAAAGCTGAACGGTACAACATCGCGGAAATATTTAGGGATTTGCTTGGAGACGCAAGCATTGCCAAATGCCGTGCATCATGATCATTTCCCATCTTGTATATTACGGGCAGGGAAAGTGTATTCATCGACGACGAAATATAAATTTCTTGTGTGTAAAGAACATTTCTAGAGGGAGGAAGAAAGATGAAATATCGACGTTTAGGAAATACAGAGTTAGAAGTGAGCGAAGTAAGCTTTGGAACGTGGGCCATTGGGGGTTCCTGGGGTCAAACAGATGACATTGAAGCGTTGAAAGGGTTACAACGGGCAATCGATGCTGGTGTCAATTTTTTTGATACAGCAGATGTTTATGGCAACGGCCGTAGCGAAGAACTGTTAGCAAAAGCGACAAAAGGAAAAAAGGACGACATTTATATTGCTACGAAATTTTGTCGGGCTGGGGACATTCATGACTTTCACACCTACTCCGAAGAAAACGTGCGGAAATATTGCGAAGGAAGTTTAAAGCGCTTGCAGCGCGAGCGTATCGATTTATACCAAATCCACTGTCCACCATTTGAAGTGTTAAAAGACGGTCGGGTATTTGAAGTGTTGGATAAATTGCAACAAGAAGGAAAAATTCGCTATTACGGCGTAAGCGTCGAAACGGTGGAAGAAGGGCTGTTCTGTCTAACGAATCCGAACGTGAAAGCATTGCAAGTCATCTTTAATATTTTCCGCCAAAAACCGTTAGAAGAATTGCTTCCAAAAGCGAAAGTACAAGGTGTAGGGATATTAGCGCGTTTGCCACTTGCAAGTGGTTTATTGACAGGGAAATTTAGGAGGGACGCAACGTTTGCGGAAAATGACCATCGTCATTTTAACCGAGACGGACAACATTTTAACGTTGGCGAAACATTCGCTGGACTTGAGTTTCAAAAAGGTGTGGAGTTAAGCGAACAACTAACATGGATTTCCAAAAGAAGAGGAAATATGACGAGAGCTTCATTACGCTGGATTTTAGATCACGAAGAAGTAACTTGTGTGATCCCAGGTTTCAAAACCGCAAAGCAAGTAGAAGATAATTTGGAAGCAGTAAATGTTCCATCCTTTAGTAAGGAAGAAAAAGAACGGTTGGCACAATTTTATAAAACAGAGGTTCACTCATTTATTAGAGGAGCGTATTAAAAAGGAAAGGCATCCGAATGAATTGGATGCCTTTCCTTACAGAAATACTTCTATCCTCTCCCCTTTTTTCAAGAAATCTTCGATGACGAAGAAGGAAATACCTAACGCGGTTGAATAAATAGATAAGTTAGAAAATTGGATGTCGACATTTGTACGATGGTACGGCAATGTTCTTTGTGCGATGACTTGTTGAATAGCAGGAAAAATCCATTGTTTTGCCATCGATAATCGGTTACCAATAATGACTTGTTCTGGATTAAACGTATTAATTAAATTATTGATTCCGATGCCCAAATAGTTCCCAATGCGTCCAAATAGTGAGGTGATCTCTTGACGCTTACTTTCAGCCAATTCTATTAATTTTTCAAGCGATACTTCATCAGACAGTATTGGCTTTGCTCCCTCTAATAACGCTTGTTCTGATGCATACAACTCCCAACACCCAATACTTCCACAGCGACATGGCAAACCGTCTACTTCAATGATCATATGGCCACTTTCACCAGAAAAGCCGTTTGTTCCTCGATATAGTTCACCATTTAATATGAATCCGACACCGATCCCCATACCTGCACTAATATAAATGATATTATAGGAACTTTGTCCAGCACCTTTTCGTTTTTCTCCATATGCTCCAGCATTTGCCTCATTATCAATAATGACAGGAACATGGAAAAGTGATTCGAGATCTTGTTTTAAAGGGATGTCTTTCCAACCTAAATTTGGTGCAAATAACAGTCTCCCTTCTTTATCAACAATTCCAGGAACGCCAAGACCGATGCCAATTAAACCGTAACGGCTTTCAGGCATAAGTGCTATTAGTTCATTAATCGTTTCTTTAATAAGCGTGAGGACAGTTGAATAATCTTTTTGAGGAAATTTAGTTTGCTTTTCCTTGATAATATTTCCTTGGAGATCGGTCAGTACCCCTATAATATAGTGAACCCCTAAATCAATTCCGATCGCATAGCCTGCTTTTTCGTTAAACAACAATAGAACAGGTCGCCGACCACCACTTGATTCACCTTGGCCGATTTCATACACTAATTCTTCATCCATTAGCTCTTTAACAAGAGAAGAAACGGTACCTTTATTTAGTCCAGAGCGTTGGGATATTTCTGCTCGCGATAAAGGACCTTGGCTTTTAATCATGTCAAGCACAAGTGATTTATTAATTTTTTTTATTAAATGTGGATTTCCAGTTATTCTTGTCAAATTTATCACCCTGATTATCAATGTATCATAATTGTATGAAAAATTCTAGTTCACTTTGTTTGTTTTGTAGACAAACAAAATAGAGGATTTTATAATGTAAGTCAAGAAGAAAGAAGGAGCGCCTTATCAATCTAATTTATATTGTGGGAACGTGTTTTAGTTATGCGAAGACAGAGGTGATTTAATGCCCTATCTATATGTTAAACAAAAGATGGCTCGCTTTAATACGCTACGTAATCAAATTTTAACGATTTATATTTTTGTGATGACACTTGTGCTATTGTTTGTAGGGGTCATTACATTTCATATTGTTTCGTCACTACTGAAGAAAAATGCAGAAGAACAAATACAACAAACAATTACTCAAGCAAACGGAAGATTAGAATCTTTGTATAAACAATTAAATTCACTAACTGCCCAAATTGTGACTGATATGTATGTTCAACGTACATTTTTGAAAGAAGTACAAGGTAAATATTTGAGTTTTGAAGAGAGGCAGTATTTAATGCAAGTAGTAAATTCATATCAAACATATTTTGATGGTATTCAATCGTTTGAATTATATACAAACGATTATAAGCGAATATTTCCTCTAAATGAAATGAATTTAGTAGAGCGAGTGGGAGTAGAATGGATTCAGGAAATAAAAAAACAACGTGGCAAGATGGTTTGGATTGGGCAAGATCCAAAATCGCCTCATTTTTTTGTCGTTGCGCGTCAAATTCGATTGACAGATCATTCTTTTTCATCAGGCGGCTACTTGTTAGTACGGGTTAATACCGATTATTTTCAATTTAGTGGTTTTTCTGAACAAAAAATAAACAATCAAAGTTATACATTAGTATTAGATGAGAAAGGTCAAAAAATTTTCTCAAGTTTGCCCGCATATCTTATACACGTTTTATACGTAAAGAAAAAAGAAGAAACAGATTATATGGTTGTCGAGCAGACCTCACCTCTTACAAAGTGGAAGGTAATTATCGTTACGCCTTTGGAAGAACTTATAAAAGGTGTTGATATTTTAAAAAATGCAATAATTCTCTCAGGTACTTTTGGTTTTATCATCTTTTTTGCTTTTTCGTTTTTTCTATCCACTATTGTAACTCGCCCAATTTTAAAGTTAACAAAAATCATGCATGGTGGGAGGAACGGAAAATTAAAATTAAGCCCTCCGATTTCGTCTACTATTGAAATTGATGAATTAATTGAAACATACAACTCTTTAGTGAATGATATTAATCATTTAATACAAATGGTTTATGAAAAAGAATTAGTTCGAAGTCAAGCGGAACTGAAAGCGTTGCAGGCTCAAATCAATCCACATTTTCTTTTTAATACACTTGATGCGCTGTATTGGTCGCTTATCGAAAGAGATGAAGAAGAATTAGCAAAATTCGTATTAAATATGGCTGAACTGTTCCGTTACACAATTAGTCATTCTGATCAAGATGAATGGGTAACAATTCAAGAAGAAGTAGAACATATTCAACGTTATATGGAAGTGATGAGAGTAAGATGGGGAGAACGACTTGTTTGGAAAATTAATGTCCCTGATCATTGTTTACATGTAAGAATTCCGAAATTGCTCATTCAGCCGCTTGTTGAAAATGCAGTTCTACATGGAATTGGAAATAAAACGGGGATAGGTACAGTTTCAATCAGCATGACAGAATGTATGGAGGGGAACGAATTACTTATTAAGGTACAAGATGATGGAAACGGGATGGATGAAAAAGAGTTGAAAAATTTGAAAGAGAAGTTAACGAGTAAAACGGTTTCTTCGGTGAAAGGAAGTGGGGTCGCGCTCATGAATGTTAACCGACGATTACAACTTTATTACGGCGAAGAGAGAGAGTTACTTATTCACAGCGAAGCAGGGAAAGGAACATGTGTAACATTTCAAATTCCTAAAAGTGGGTGAAGCTTCGTGAGAAGTGTAAAAACGATTTTGATTGTTGATGATGAGCCGAGAGCACGTGAAGGAATGAAAAAAGTTCTAAATTTGTGGGCAATGGGAAAATATGAAATTGTATGTGCTAGTAGTGGTGAGGAAGCAATTTCTATTTTACAAAAGAAAAAAATCGATGTGTTATTAACAGATATTCGTATGCCGCAAATTTCAGGTTTAAAACTTATTCGTACCCTTAAGGAAAAAAATGAGATTCCTGTTATCATTATTTCAGCTTACTCCGAGTTTACGTATGCCCAGGAGGCAATCACGTTAGGTGTTGTAGACTATTTGCTTAAACCGGTAGATAAAGATAAACTTATTGAAGCAGTGGAGAAAGCACTTGACATATCAGAAAGTCTGAAAAAGGCAAAGAAAATCGAAAAAATTTTGGATGACCATGTCATAGGAATACGTGAAGAGAAACTTTCTTCACCTATTAAAAAAGCAATCCAGTTCATTGATGAAAACCTTGACAAACCTTTCAGCTTAAGTGATGTATCTAAATATGTATATTTAAATTCGAGTTATTTTAGCGCCTTATTTAAGCAAGAAATGAATATGACATTTAGTGAATATGTAACAAGATGCCGATTACAAAAGGCGAAAAACTTATTGATAAATACGAATTTATCGATTGCTGAAATCAGTAACATCGTAGGGTATCAAACATCTAAGTACTTTATTAAAATATTTAAAGAGTTTGAAGGGATTACTCCTTATCGTTTTCGAAAAGAGTATCTAAAAAAAATGGAATTTTAAATGATGAACGTTACCTTACTAGGAGCCATCGCTCGTGTTACATTAGAAGTAAGAAAACGAAAGGGGGATTTTGAAAGTGTTAAAGAAAGCGCATACAATATTGTGGCTAGTTGTTCTGATGCTTGTTTTAGCGGGATGTTCAGAAAAAACAACTGAGAAAGACACGGAAGGAAAAGGTGAGGAAAAAGTAACACTCACTTTCATGCACCTTTGGCCAGCCGGAAGTTCTAAGCAGCATAACATGATTGTAAACGAAATCATTCAAGAGTTTGAAGCAGAAAATCCGAATGTAAAGATTAAACAAGAAATTTTGGAAAACGAGCAGTATAAAAACAAACTGAAAGTATTAGGGGCTTCGAATGAACTCCCTGATATTGGGATGACATGGGCTGCAGGGTTTTTAGAGCCTTATGCAAAAGGAGGACTCTTTACCCCATTAGATGATCTACTAGACGGTGGATTACGTGAAAACTTTGTTTCAGGTACAACAGAGCCATATGCATTAGATGGAAAAACATATGCACTTCCTTTAGAGCTGAATATTACTCCTATTTACTATAACAAAGGGATTTTTGAAAAATATAATTTGGAAGTTCCTAAAACATACGACGAGTTTAAGCAAGTTGTGCAAGTACTTGTAGACAACGGTGTTGCCCCTATTGCCCTAGGAAATAAAGATCGCTGGACAGGTTCGATGTGGTATATGTATTTAGCTGATCGTATTGGTGGAGCAGATACATTAAAAAATGCAATTAATGGAAGTGGGACATTTGAGGATCCAAGTTTAGTACAAGCTGCAGAAGAAATACAAAATCTTGTAAAAATGAAAGCGTTTATTAAAGGATTTAACGGTTTATCGAATGATGAGGCAAAGGCAGAATTTACAAACGAAAAGGCTGCTATGTATTTAATGGGAACGTGGGATTTGCCACAGTTTACAACAAATGAAGATATTCCAAAAGAGTTTAGAGAAAAAGTAGGGTTTTTCAAGTTCCCAGAAGTTGAAGGCGGGAAGGGAAATATTGATAGTTGGGTTGGTGGACCAGGCGTAGGGTTATTTGTATCTGAAAATTCCAAACATAAAGAAGAGGCAAAACAATTTGTGAAGTTCTTTGTTGAAAAATGGGGAGAGCGTTCTGTCACAAGAGCTGGTGTCATTCCAGCAACAAAAGTGAATACTGCCAACATCGACTTACCACAAATGTATATTGATGTTTTGAATGAATTAGCAAATGCGAGCAACATTACATTATTTGCTGATGTGCAGATGAACCCAGAAGCCGCACAAACTCACTTGAATTTAATTCAGTCGTTATTTGGGGAAAGTGTCACACCGGAAAAATTCGCAAAACAGCATCAAGAAGCATTGTCTAACACACGCTAGATATGAAGAACAGAAAAAGGACATATTTTTATAATATGTCCTTTTTCCTCAAAGTATGAGGGAGGAAATAATATGGACAAAGTAATGTCTGATAAACGTGTCATCGCATTATACGTTCTACCCGCTTTATTAATGATCATTATATTAGTTTATGTCCCAATTATTATGACGGGATATTATAGCTTAATGAAATGGGATGGAATAGGTGAGAGAACATTTGTTGCATTGGACAACTATAAACAGTTATTAAAAGATAGTATGTTTTGGAAAAGTGTATATCATTCATTTTTATTAGCTGTTTTTTCTGTTTTGAGCCTTGGTGGTTATTTAGTTGTCTCTCTTGTTCTTGCGGGAAGGATAAAAGGAGCAAATATACTTCGGAAAATTTACTTAATTCCTATGTTGCTTTCCTCTGTGGCTATTGCTCAGTTATGGTTGAGAATTTATCATCCTTCCAACGGAATGTTGAACCAATTTCTTTCATTTTTAGGGGTAGATGATCCTCCAAATTGGCTTGCTGATCCTTCAATTGTACTATATTCTGTTTTTATACCTATAATTTGGCAATATGCGGGGTTTTATATATTGATCTACTACGCAGCTTTAAAAAATATCCCATCTTCCATTATTGAAGCAGCTATTATTGATGGGGCTAATCCTTGGCAGTTAGCATATAAAATTAAATTGCCGCTCATTGCTGGTGTAATCAAAGTGACAATCGTATTGGCTGTCGTCGGCTCTTTGAAATATTTTGATTTGATTTATGTAATGACTGGCGGTGGACCAAACGGAGCAAGTGAAGTTATTGCTTCTTACATGTATCAAAAAGCATTTCGTAGTTTCAATTTTGGATACGGGAGTGCAATTGCTTTTTCTCTGTTGATTCTTTGTATTGTTGCTACGTGGTTAATTAGAAAGTTAACGCACACAGAAGAAGAAGTCCAATATTAACAGTGTATGGGGTGCTGATACGATGGAGAAATCGACATATATATATATGAAAAAAATAGGCATGTTTCTTTTTTATATGATGCTATTTTTAGTAGCTGGGTTACAAATACTTCCTCTTGTCTGGTTATTATTTTTCTCCCTGAAAAACAACCAAGAAGTATTTAATACGCCTCTTTTTTCTTTACCTTCCCCTCCACGTTGGGAAAACTATGTGAAGGTATGGGTTGAAGGGGATATTGGTCTTTATTTTTTCAACAGTTTGTGGATTACTACTGTATCGGTCATTTTTACCGTTTTATTAGCTAGTTTTGTAACGTTTGCGATTACACGGATGAATTGGAAACTTAAACATGTCGTACTTGGATTGTTCATGGTCGGATTAATGATTCCAATACACTCTACACTTATCCCTTTGTTTAACTTTTTTATGAAAGTGAAGCTCATCGATCATCCGATGTCGATTGTTTTAACAAATATAGGTTTCAATTTACCTATCACGATTATGATTTTACTAGGTTTTTATAATGCTTTGCCACGTGAACTTGAAGAATCGGCTGTGATGGATGGTTGCTCTGTGCATCGTATGTTTTTCCAAGTGATTTTGCCAATGACTTCCCCGGTTATTGTAACAACGACAATTATTAACATGATTTATAACTGGAATGAGTTTGTATTTGTTAACACATTCATTAGTTCAGACGAGTATAAAACATTGACAGTAGGAATACAAAATTTCATCGGACAGTATACAACCGATTGGGGAGCAATCGGAGCTACTTTAATGATTAGTGTGTTACCAATTTTAATTATTTTCTTCTTTTTAAGCAATAAAATCATGGAAGGGATTACAGCTGGGGCAATTAAAGGATAAGAAAGGGGTATGGTTATGCCGAAAAATATGTTTTTTAATGCGCATCATTCACCAGTCGGAGCATTTGCTAGTTTTACACTGGGGTTTCCTGGAAAAAGTGGAGGATTAGATCTCGAATTGGCTCGTCCTCCAAGACAAAATGTGTTTATTGGTGTAGAGTCATTAGAACAGTCAAATGTATATGATGTGTTGCCATTTTTACAAATGGAAAATGAAGATGAAAGTAGACGATACGATATTGAAAATCCTGATCCGAGTCCGGAAAAACCAAAAATTTTGTTTCCGATAGCGAAGGATCAAATTGAAAGAGAGTTCCATGTTGGAACGGATACATGGAAAGCAAAAGATTTGACACTTACTATTTATTCTCCAGCTAAGTCGGTGCCTGATCCGGAAAAAGCGAATGATGAAGAGCTAAAATTGGCGATAGTTCCAGCTATTATTGCTGAGATAACGATTGATAATACAAAAGGAACAGGAACAAGACGTGCTTTTTTTGGATTTGAGGGGAACGATCCGTATACATCCATGCGGCGAATCGATGATACGTGTCCTGGAATTCGGGGTGTCGGACAAGGACGAATCGTTAGCATCGCTACAAATAATGACGATGTGCATTCGGCGCTACATTTCAGCATGGAAGATATTTTGACAACACCGCTCAAAGAAAACTGGACATTTGGTCTTGGAAAAGTCGGTGCACTTATCATGGATGTTCCACCAGGGAAGAAGAAAACATATCAATTCGCAATTTGCTTTTATCGGGGTGGCTATGTTACGGCAGGAATGGATGCTTCTTACCTTTATACTCGTTTCTTCAAAAACATTGAAGAAGTCGCTCTTTATGCGTTAGAGCATGTAGAAGTGTTAAAGGAACAATCATTCCACTCTAACGCGCTCATCGAGAAACAATGGTTGTCCGATGATCAAAAGTTTATGATGGCTCATGCAATACGCAGTTACTATGGTAATACGCAGCTACTAGAATGTGAGGGAAAACCTATTTGGGTTGTTAATGAAGGTGAGTACCGAATGATGAACACGTTTGATCTCACTGTCGATCAGCTATTTTTTGAATTAAAGATGAATCCATGGACTGTAAGAAATGTATTGGATTTATACGTCGAGCGCTATAGTTATGAAGATTGTGTTCGGTTTCCTGGTGAAGAGTTAGAGTACCCAGGTGGTATCAGTTTTACTCACGATATGGGAGTAGCAAACACATTTTCTCGTCCACATTATTCGTCGTATGAATTGTATGGGATTAGCGGGTGTTTTTCTCATATGACACACGAACAACTCGTCAACTGGGTGCTTTGTGCTGCAGTATACATTCGACAAACAGGAGATGTGACGTGGCGCGATAAACATCTGTCGGTTTTGGAGAAATGTCTCGAAAGTATGGTTCATCGAGATCATCCGGATCCTGAAAAGCGAAATGGAATTATGGGACTCGATAGTAACCGCACGATGGGTGGGGCAGAGATTACGACATATGATAGTCTCGATGTATCGCTTGGCCAAGCACGTAACAACTTATATTTAGCTGGAAAGTGTTGGGCAGCTTATGTTGCATTAGAAAAGCTGTTTAAGGATGTTGGCAACGAGCAATTGGCTATGCTAGCTGGAAAGCAAGCCGAAAGATGTGCTGCAACAATTATAAGCTATGTCACAGATGAGGGATATATTCCGGCAATAATGGGTGAAGGGAATGATTCAAAAATTATTCCGGCGATTGAAGGACTTGTATTCCCTTACTTTACGAATAACCATGAAGCATTGGATGAAAATGGGCGTTTTAAATCGTATATTCAAGCATTGAAAACACACTTGAACTATGTGCTACAGGAAGGAGTTTGTCTATTTTCAGATGGAGGATGGAAAATTTCCTCTACAAGTAACAACTCATGGTTAAGTAAAATTTATTTATGCCAATTCGTTGCTCGCCATCTTCTAGGCTTGGAGTGGAACGAACAAGGAAAACGCGCCGACGAGGCCCATGTCTCATGGCTTACCCATCCGGAGCTTTCGATCTGGAGTTGGAGCGATCAAATTATTTCTGGTGAGATTAGTGGAAGTAAATACTATCCGCGTGGTGTGACGAGCATTTTATGGTTAGAAGAGGGGAACAAATTCCCCTCTTCTCGGGGGTGAAAAGTCTCTCTGAATCGTTGGAATGATTAATTCAAGGAGGGGCATTCGGGATGATTGAGAAAGTTGAAACTTCTCGTAAAATGGTTGCGGTAACATTCGATGACGGCCCAAACCCGATCTATACGCCACACATATTAGATTTATTTAAGAACGTTTCGGGAAAGGCGACATTTTTTATGATTGGTGAACATATGGCCATGTATCCTGAGATTGTCGAGGCAGTTGTTGCTCTTGGGCATGAGATTGGAAATCATACGTACTCACATCCCGACTTGACATTAATAAATCGTCATGAATGTTTGCACGAAATTCAATATGCTGATAAAATCATCGAAAATTTTACAAGAAGAAAACCTAAAGTGTTTCGGCCACCATATTTTCGTTACAATGAGGATGTAGAACTTATTGTTAGTCGCTTCAAATATCAGACGATTGGAGCGGTGAATGTAGATGCATTAGATTGGGAACAGCCCGGTCGAGACCATATTATCACTAAGACGCGCGAGCGTATAAACAACGGGGTGATCTTGCTTTTCCATGATGGTTTTGGGGATCGTTCCCAAACAGTTGAGGCAGTCGAAGTGATTATCGAGGAGCTATTTATACAAGGATATGAGTTTGTCACTGTTAGTGATTTGTTGCAATCGGAAAAAGAATTGTATAAAAATGATGACGTTTAAGAAAGGAAAGAAAACTTACAATAATGGGGGGATAAATCCCCCCATTATTGTATAATGATGTTAGTTTATTGTATAATGATGTTAGTTACAAAGTTTAGATAGGACTTAGATAGGACGGATGCGCAATGAACTTTGGTACTTTAGAAGGAAAGTTTTATCGCTTTTGTGAGTGGATTACAAAACTTGCATACATCAATGTGCTATGGATTTTATTCACATTGATAGGAGTTCTCTTTCTCGGTTTTTTCCCAGCAACTGTTGCTCTTTTTACAATTGTAAGGAAGTGGTTGTTATTCCATGATCACACCTTTCCGATATTTAAAACATTTTTCAAAGTATATAAACAAGAGTTTTTCAAAGCGAATGCTTTAGGTTTAATATTCACTACCATATTTATAGTGTTATATATGGATATGTTATATCTTTCAAATTTGTCAGCAAATATACACACCCTTTTTTTCATTGCTCTATCCATTAGCTTTATTTTATATACAGTTACTTTGCTATATATTTTCCCTGTTTACGTTCATTATAATTTGAAGTTTTTTCAATACTTGAAATATGCGTTCCTAATCGGAATGGCAAATCCGCTCATCACGAGTATGATGGTAATTACGATCGGATTATTATGCGTTGTATTTTTTTATTTACCCGGAATTATTCCTTTTTTTAGCATGAGTTTGTTCGCCTTGCTAGTGATGACGGGTGCCCTCCATGTCTTTAAAAAGGTTGAAAGAAAGCAAGAGAAATGGGGCTCATCTAACAGTGAAACATAGTTCATGTTTTTAAAAAATTTTAATATTTTTTAAAATAAACAATAGGTAATATCTTGAGTTTTTAAGTAAATATTAAATTTTTTAGGTCCAACAGAAAAGAAAATGTGCAGTAGAATAATATAAAGTCCTCCATGTTACTCACAGCTAGAAAAAATGAGATGAGAGTTTCTCATCCCGTAATAGTATATACATTGTATCAAGTTGTAAGGAGATCAGCTGTTTTCAAGGAATGTTCAAAGTGAAGTGGGGGAGAAGCGATGTACAGAGTAGTGCTTGTAGATGATGAGGTATTTATTAGAGAAGGACTGAAGGTGTTGATCGATTGGAAAGGCTGTGGATATGAGATTTGTGGTGAGGCTGGTGACGGGGAGGATGCGTTGAAGATAATTGAAAAGGAACAGCCGGATGTGGTCATTACGGATATTCGCATGCCTGGGATGGATGGACTAGAACTTATTCGGTGCGTAACTTCAAATCAATTTATTAGTCCTAAGTTTATTGTTATTAGCGGACATAGTGAATTCAGCTACGCCCAACAAGCCATTAAATATGGAGTGTGTGACTTCATTCTTAAACCGATTTCTAAAAAAGAGTTTGAACGTGCGTTGGAGAGAATTTCCTTCCTATTAGATTCACAAAAGGAACAATCAAAAGTCATGGAGGAGCAACTTTTGAAAATATTGTTTCACAGATTAATTAAAGGGGAGAGTGACTGTGAAACCGTATATGAGCAAGTTCAGCGTTTTGGCGTTTCTGCCCTATCCTTACTCTGCTATGTTATGGTAGAGGTTAACCGTGATAATGATGAAGAATGTTTGGATAGTATTTATGTGAAACATAAAATTGAGGATCTTTTCAAAAGGCAAATTAAACAACCACTCCACTTTCCTGTTTATGAACATGAGTTAGATCGATACGGATTGTTATTAATAACGAAACAAAAAATAGAAATGTTTAAGAATATAAGCATACTGTATGAGCAGTTAAAGCAATTAGGCTTGAGAACGACTGTGTACGCGAGCGAATTCATTTTAGGTTTTAATCAATTACCGAAGATCGTTGAGCAAGTATACTATATGATGAGTTATAAATACGTGATCGATGAAGGACCGATCTTGTACGAACAAATTGAAGAGATGAACATTTATTATGGTGATATTGACGAGAAACTTTGTGAGAAATTGATTGAATATATAGAAGAATCACGAATAACAGAAGCTTTATGCGTTGTAAATCATATTTTTGATGAATTTCGAATAAAGCTTTTTGCTGTTGAGGCTGTGAAATCTTCGATTACTTATTTAGTGAGAGAAATAACTAATGTGGTAAAACAGCTCGGAGGAGATGAAGAACAGTTAAAAACATTATCAAATGTAATGAAATATAAAAAGTATAATTTTAGCTTAAACGAACTGGAACAACGATTTAGTCATTTTGTTGTTGAATGCTCAAGCTTGGCTTCTCAGTTAAGAGAACAAATGATTACGTGTGAAATTCACAAAGTAAAAAAATATATTGAAGAAAACTACCATAAAAATATTAGTTTAAAACATATCGCTCAGCGGTTTTATATGAATCCAGTTTATTTGGGACAGCTTTTTAGAAAAACATATGGTGTTTATTTTAAAAAATTTTTACTACAGTTGCGCATTCAGCAAGCGAAAAAGCTTCTTCGGACAACGGATTTAAGGATTTATGAAATTGCTGAACAAGTAGGGTTTGGGAGTGTTGATTATTTTGTCACGCAATTCGAAAAAATGGAAGGGTTTACACCTACTGAGTATCGTAAGCAGACAATTCGCACGTAATTTTTTTAGAAGACGCATGGAGTTTTTTCACAATATAAAGTTAAAAGATAAGCTGACGCTACTTTATATTTTTGCAGTATTTATCCCTGTCGTTGTAACGAATTGGCTTTTTTACTACGTTACCACACAAAATTTGAAGCAACAAAGGATACACGATGCATCATTAGTCATCGAGCAAATAAAAAATGATTGGAAGCAACATGTCGAGCAAGCTATGGGCATTTCAACATTGTTGTACATGGATAATCAAATTAATGAAATGTTGGATCGGCAGTATCAGTCAGAAGCAGAATACGTACAATCTTACAATGAAATTCTACCTCAGTTTAATAAGTACCGTTATATGTATCCGTTTATTCGCTCTATCACCTTTTTCACTAGTAATCCTACTGTTATGTTTTCGGCTCAAGTTCAGCCACTCACAGTGAATATACAACAAACGGAATGGTATCGACAGATGAGTTCGCTACCGAACCTTATTCATGTGAATGGCGAGTTTTTTATTGTGAGAAAATTGGATTATTTTACGGTTTATAATGAAACATTAAAATTCGTCAAAATAGATTTAGATAGAAATGTAATAAACTATTTATTTCAAAATAAAACATTTCCAGGAAGTGTTTATTTGGTTAATTCTAAAGGAAAAATCGAATATGCAACAAACTTACCTACTTCTAGTGACATCCAAGATACCGTTGCTCATTTTCAAGTTGGGAACGAAAAAATAATTGTAGAACATAAGTACGGGGAAGGAGAGTACTTTAAGGGTTGGAAAGTAATAGGATTAATTGATTCTGAGAAAATATATAAGGAGATCCATTATTCGGGGGCATTTGTCTTTTATTTAACGATTTTAAACTTGCTTATTCCTTCTTTAATTATTTTTTCTATTTCCCGATCATTGAATGCTCGTATTAAGAGATTGTTGAAATATATAAAAAAAATGGAAAATGAGCAGTTTGAAACTATTCGAACGGACATCTATCGTGATGAAATAGGTCAGCTCACTCAAGCATTCAATCATATGTCATATAAAATTAAAAGACTAATTAAAGATGTGTATGTAGTTGGTATCCAAAAAAAGGAATTGGAATTAAAAAAGAAACAAGCCCAACTTGAAGCATTACGAAATCAAATTAATCCGCACTTTCTTTTTAACGTTCTAGAAACTATTCGCATGAGAAGTATAGTTAAAAAAGAATACGAAACGGCTGAAATGATTGAAAATATGGCTAATATTTTAAGAAAATCAATTAGTTGGGGAAGAGATTGGGTAACGGTGCGTGAGGAGATTCGCATAGTGATGTCTTTTCTTAATTTACAGAAATACAGATTTGGTGATAAGATTTCCTACGATATCCAAGTAGATAAGGAGTTATATGAGAAAACAATTCCGAATATGATCATCCTCACTTTTGTTGAAAATGCATTTAAACATGGAATGGAGACTAAAAGAGAAAATGGAAAAGTGAATGTCCAAATAATAAAAGAAGAGGAGTGGATGAAAATATGCATTCGTGACAATGGTCCGGGAATTGAAGAACAGACTCTTATGAAGCTTTTTGAATCATTGAATAAGGAGGAGGAATGGGGAAATATAGGGATTAAAAACGTGTATTATCGTTTGAAAATGTTGTATGGAAATCGGTTCATTTTTCAAATTTTCAATGATGACGGAACAGTTGTGAAAATTTTTCTGCCGCTGGAACTGGAGGAATAGAGACTATATGTTGAGGAGATTACCCGCATACTAACACATTGTATGTAACATAAAACATGGCAGCCTTCCGAAAAAGGTGGGGAATCCCACATTTTGGAGGCTTTTTTATTTATATACTTATCGCGGTGAACTTAACTTTTTTAAGTACAATCTTAACTTTATATGGTTAATCGAGCGTTTGTGTAGGCGTTATAATGAAAGCACTTACAAGAAAGGGGGAGAGAAGATGAGTGAAAGAGCAATTACACGAAAAAGGGGGAGAAGAATGAGAAGGAATGTACTTGTTTCTTTACTGTTAAGTTTGTTGCTTCTTTTAGTAACCGCTTGTAACGAAAAAGCGAACGTCGGTAGCGATAAGGGTGAGTCATCTTCAACAAACAACGATGAGAAAGCACCTTTTACTTTTACTTATTTTAATGGAGGTACCTCATTAAAAAATATTGAAGCAAATCAAACGAGAATAGGAAAAATTTTCGAAGAGCAAACTGGTGTTAACGTGAAAATGGAATATTTAGTAGGTGATCTTAATACGAAAATTGGTACGATGATTGCCAGTGGACAGTATCCTGATACGTTAGTACCTGATGCGGCTATTGATAAATTGATTGATGCCAAAGCGTTTATTCCGTTAAACGATCTTATTGAAAAACATGCTCCAAATTTAAAAAAATTATATGAACCATATTTGGAACAAATGAAGTCGGAAGATGGAAATATATATATATTACCTTTTGGTGTCAACCACGGTTACGTTCCAAATCCAGATATTGACCAAGGGGCGTTTTGGATTCAAAGACGCGTATTAAAAGAGTTTGGATATCCAAAAATTAAAACGTTGGATGAGTATTTCGACTTGATTGAGAAATATAAAGAAAAGTATCCGCAAACAGATGGGAAGCCTACGATTGGCTTTACTGCACTCACTTATGACTGGAGATTTTTCGCTATTTCTAACCCGCCAGCGCATTTAGCTGGTTACCCGAACGACGGGGAAGTTATTGTTGATATGCAAACGCACGAGGCTAAAGTGTATGGAAATGGGGAGTATACGAAACGTTGGTTGAAAAAATTAAATGAGATTAATGCAAAAGGTTTATTTGATAAAGAATCATTCGTTTCTAACTATGACGAGTATTTAGCGAAAATTGCTTCTGGAAGAGTGCTAGGCTTTTTCGATTATGGTTGGCAGGCAGGGCAGGCATTAGATTCTCTGAAGCGATCAGGAAATGACGATTTACGTTATATGCCACTTCCGATTGTGTTTGATAACAATATTAAGGATCAATATATAGATCCTCCGGCCAATGTGTTTAATCGTGGACTTGGTATCACGGTTAGTGCGAAGGATTCGGTTCGTATTATCAAATACCTGGATAATATGGCTAAAGAGGAAAATCAAAAGTTAATGACGTGGGGAATTAAAGGGGAAACGTATGAAGTTGATGAAAATGGTCGTTACTATCGAACAGAAGAACAAATTCAAAAAACGTCAGATGAACAATTTCGTGAACAATTTGGATTTATTTACTTCGAATGGCATTGGCCACGTGGAAATGGTATGTTTTCTGACGGAAATGCATGGGAGCCGCGTAGGCAACCTGAAGTCGCTCAAGCAAGCTATACCGAAGGAGATAAAAAGATTTTAGAGGCTTATGGTGCGAAAGTATTCTCAGACTTATTTGCAAAGCCTGATGAACGTCCTTGGTATCCGGCATGGGGTGCGCCACTCAAACAAGGATCACCAGCGCAAATTTATCAACAAAAGAAACAAGATTTACAAAGAAAATATTTCCCGAAATTAGTTTTAGACCCACCTAGTAAATTCGAAGATAATTGGAAAGATTATGTGACAGAATACAACAAATTGGATATAAAGGCGTTTGAAGAGGAGATTACGAAATATGTAAAAATGAAGGTGGAACAGAGTAAGGGGAAAAAATAAAAAAAGTTCAAGATAAAGATGGACCGGTCTACTATTTATAGTTTGACTAGGTCCTTCTTTTCCAAATGTAAATAACATAGTAAAAGAGGTGCTAAAAATTGGAGCTAGAAAAGAACGTTCGAAAAGAGACTTCCCCTCCTATGTTACCGAAGAAAGTGAAAAAGAAGAGGAAGTTTTGGAAAACAGTTATTCAGCAAAGAGCTTTAATTTTGATGAGTTTCCCGTTTCTCATTTGGTTATTTGTTTTTAAATATGTTCCGTTGTGGGGCTGGACAATGGCTTTCCAAGATTATCGTCCTGGACTTCCATTTAGTGAGCAAGAGTGGGTTGGATTGAAACACTTTAAGTTTCTCTTTCAAGATGAAGCATTTTTAAGAGTGTTGCGCAACACATTGGCAATGAGTGTCATTAATCTCGTCCTCGGTTTTGTTACTGCAATTACTTTAGCCATTTTGTTTAATGAGCTGCATAATGGGAAGTTTAAACGAATTGTACAAACGATTAGCTATATGCCTCACTTTCTTTCTTGGGTAGTAGCAGCAGGGATCATTTCATATGCTTTATCGCTGGAGAACGGTATTGTCAATATTGTACTACAGAAATTGGGGATCATTGATGAACCTATTCTTTGGTTAGGGATCGGTGAATACTTCTGGGGCATTATCGGGGTCTCCGAAGTGTGGAAAAATGTAGGTTGGAATACAATTATTTATTTGGCTGCTATCGCAATGATTGATCCTGAGCAATATGAGGCAGCAGAAATTGATGGGGCATCGAGATTACAACGCATTTTCTATATTACCCTCCCTTCTTTAAAACCGACCATTGTTATTTTGCTCATTTTAAATTTAGGGAATATTTTAGAAACAGGATTTGAACCGCAGTACTTATTAGGAAATCCGATGAACTTAGATTATTCTGAGAATCTCGATATTTTTGTTCTTAAGTATGGTATTTCCATGGGGAATTTTTCACTTGCTACAGCAGCAGGAATTTTTAAAACAGTCGTAAGCTTCATTTTATTGTTTAGTGCTAACCATATTGCTAAACGTCTCGGACAGGCAAGATTATTTTGAGATTGGAGTAGATGGACATGCAAAAAATCAATGTAGCGTTTAGGAGTAAGGTTCGTTACATGTCTAGGGGAGACATATTATTTAACATATTTAACTACAGTTTTATGATCATGTTGTGCATTGTAATGCTTTATCCGATGTTAAATACATTGGCCATCTCCCTTAACGATGCAAATGACACGATAAAAGGTGGAATATATCTTTGGCCACGAGAGTTTACATTATATAACTATCAATATGTGTTGAAGGAAAATACATTATTAAACGCGTTATTTATTTCTGTGTTGAGAACCGTTCTGGGCACGGCCATTTCAGTATTTTGTACAGCTATGGTAGCGTATGTTATTAGTCGGAAAGAATTTATATTTCGAAAATTTGTGACCATCGCTTTCGTTTTAACAATGTATTTTAATGGTGGGTTAATTCCAACGTATTTATTAATGAGAGACCTTGGTTTGATTGGGACGTTTTGGGTCTATATCATTCCTGGCATCATCGGTGTATTCAACTTGATCGTTATTCGTTCATTTATTGAAGGTCTTCCTAATAGTTTAGTTGAATCGGCTCGTATTGATGGTGCTGGGGAATTTACTATATTTTTTAAAATTATACTTCCTCTTTCCTTGCCGGTTCTAGCTACGGTGTCTCTTTTTGTTGCTGTGTATCAATGGAATTCGTGGTTTGATGTGTTTCTCTATAATTCATCTAATCCCAATTTAAGTACTTTACAGTATGAATTAATGAAAATCTTACAAAATACGAATGCCACAATGTCAGGGAAAACGGCAGCGGACGCATTTGCAAATGCGAGTGGACAATCGAACGCAGTGACCCCTGCATCGATTCGAGCCACAATGACAATTATTGCTAGTTTGCCTATTATCTTAGTTTATCCGTTTTTACAAAAGTATTTTATTAAAGGATTAACTTTAGGAGGAGTAAAAGGGGAGTAAAAATATACAGTTTGGAGGGAAATAAGTATGATTCCGTCGTTACGTGAAGTGTACAAAGAGCATTTTCGCATTGGTGCCGCTGTTAGCCCTATTACAATTAAAACGCAAAAAGATCTATTAGTAAGCCATGTGAATAGCATTACTGCCGAAAATCATATGAAATTTGAACATCTCCAACCGAAAGAAGGGGAATTTACGTTTGAACAGGCTGATGAAATTGTTCATTTTGCCTTATCTAACAACATGGTAGTACGCGGCCATACCCTCGTATGGCATAACCAAACTCCGCCTTGGATGTTTTATGATCGAGAAGGAAAGGTAGTCGGAAAAGAATTGTTATTTGAACGGTTGAAAGCACATATTTCAACTGTTATACAGCGATATAAGGGAAAAGTGTACTGTTGGGATGTCGTTAATGAGGCCGTTGCGGATGAAGGTAACGATTTGTTGCGTATTTCTAGATGGAGTGAAATAGCCGGTATGGAATTCATCGAGAAGGCATTTCTCTACGCACGGGAAGCTGATCCAAATGCCCTTTTATTTTACAACGATTATAATGAGTCATTTCCTGAAAAAAGGGAGAAAATTTACAAGTTAGTGAAGTCACTACTTGAAAAACACATACCAGTTGATGGTATAGGGTTGCAAGCACATTGGAGTTTGACTCGTCCAACATTAGAAGAGATTCGTTTAGCTATTGAACGATACGCCTCCCTTGGTGTCCAACTACATATTACAGAGTTGGACATATCCATGTTCGAGTTTGATGATCATCGAAATGATTTAATAAAGCCGACGGATCAAATGGTTGATAAGCAAGCGGAGCGATATGACCAAATTTTTTCTTTATTTAAGGAGTACAGCGATGTCATTCGAAATGTAACATTTTGGGGCATTGCAGATGATTATACATGGCTTGATAATTTTCCAGTCAAGCAAAGAAAAAATTGGCCGTTTTTGTTTGATGAAAATCATCAGCCGAAGCCAGCTTTTTGGAAAGTCTGTACATGTTAATAAAATTGTCCAGAAAAAGATTGCGTGTATTAGGAGGGAAATGAAATGTATAAAAGTTTCGTCAAGAAAGTCTCCCTTGTATTATCTACTCTTTTGCTCTTAGTTTCGGCGTTTCCTGTCTCATATGCACAAATGAATTCCATCCCCGTTTATGAAGAAACGTTTGAAAACCAAGGAAACTATGTCCAATCTGGTGGTGCGACCCTCACTCTAGTAAAAAACAAAGTGTTTGCAGGGAATGAAGATGGAACTGCACTATATATTAGTAATCGATCGAATAACTGGGACGGGGCAGATTTCCGTTTCACGGATCTTGGATTACAAGATGGAAAAACATATACGATCAATATTATAGGATATGTCGATGAAAGTGAAGTTGTTCCTTCAGGAGCTCAAGTGTATTTGCAAACTGTAGATAAAACATATGGATGGTTAGCAAGTGCCGACTTAAAGAACGGGGAATCGTTCACTATAAATACAACGTTTACTCTTGACATGAGTAAAGGAGATACTCGTCTTCGTATACAATCCAACGATAATGGTAAAACAGTTTCATTTTATGTCGGGTATTTTTCAATTTCAACTAGTGATGTAGGAGGAGAAGATGGTGAGACTCCTATTTTAAGACCATCGGCTTTACCTTTTGAAATGATTGATTTTGAAGATCAAAGTTTAGGTGGATTTGAGGGGCGTGCAGGAACAGAGAAATTAACTGTAACCAACGAGGATAACAAAACCTCAGGGGGAACGTACGCATTAAAGGTAGAAAATAGAGCGCAAAACTGGCATGGTCCTTCTTTACGCATCGAGAAATATATTGATCTAGGATATGAATATACGATTTCCTTGTGGGTTAAACTCATTTCACCTGAAAATGCACAAATTCAATTATCTACTCAAGTTGGAAGTGGAAGTGGTGCGAGTTATAACAATATTTTAAGTAAAGTAATTAGTGTTGATGATGGATGGGTACTGTTTGAAGGAAAGTATCGCTACAATAGTTCGGGAGGCGAATATTTAACGATTTACGTGGAAAGCCCAAACAGTAGTACTGCATCTTTTTATATTGATGATGTTCGTTTAGTAAAGAGTGGAAACCCTATCTCTGTACAAAAGGATCTTCTTCCTATCAAGAACGTTTATGAAAGTGACTTTTTAATTGGTAGTGCCGTATCAGCTGCTGATTTGGATGGAGAGAGACTCGAACTTCTCAAGTTGCATTACAACAGCATAACAGCAGAAAACGCTATGAAACCTAGCTATTTACAACCCACTAAAGGGAACTTTACCTTCGAAGCAGCAGATAGTATTGTAAATAAAGCTATAGAAGAAGGGATGAAAGTACATGGACATGTTCTCGTATGGCATCAGCAGACACCCGAATGGATGACCACTAGAGAAGATGGAAGCTTTCTCAGTAGGGAGGAGGCGTTAGAAAACTTAAAAAACCACATCGAAACCGTCATTAAACATTTTGGTAATAGAGTTATTTCATGGGATGTTGTCAATGAAGCGATCATTGATAATCCACCTAATCCAAATAATTGGGAGGAGTCATTAAGGAAGTCACCATGGTACTATTCAATCGGTTCCGATTATGTTGAGCAAGCTTTCCGAATCGCACGACAAGTTGTAGACGAAAATGGTTGGGATATTAAGCTATATTACAATGATTACAATGAAGATAATCAAAGGAAAGCACAAGCCATTTATCATATGGTAAAAGAGCTAAATGAAAAATTTGAACAAGAGTATCCTGGCAAAAAATTAATTGATGGAATTGGAATGCAAGGACATTACAACACAAGGACAAATCCAGATAATGTAAAAATGTCGTTGGAAAGATTTATTTCTCTTGGTGTGGAGATTAGTATTACTGAACTCGATATTCAAGCTGGAACGGATAATCATCTGACGGAGGAACAGTCCAAAGCACAAGCCTATTTATACGCTAAATTATTCAAAATATTCAAAGAAAAAGCGCCATATATCTCCCGAGTTACGCTATGGGGATTAAACGATGCGGCAAGTTGGCGTGCATCAACAAGCCCATTGTTATTTGATCGAAATTTACAGGCCAAACCAAGTTACTATGCGGTAATTGATCCTGATACATTTATAGAAGAAAATCCTACTGTGACAGAAGAGTCGCGGAAAGCAATTGCTTTGTATGGTATCCCTGTAATTGATGGAAGCATCGATTCCATTTGGGAAAGTGTTCCTTACATCCCTATTGATCGTTACCAAATGGCGTGGCAAGGAGCAAGCGGAACTGCTAAAGTTCTTTGGGACGAAGGGAATCTGTATGTATTAGTACAAGTTAACGATGACCAGTTAGATAAGTCGAGTACAAATCCTTGGGAGCAGGATTCGATAGAGGTGTTTGTGGACGAAAATAATGCAAAAACATCGTTTTACCAAGAGGATGATGGACAATATAGAGTAAACTTTGACAACGAAACATCGTTTAATCCACCAAGCATTGAAAATGGATTTATGTCCGAAACTAATGTATCTGGGACTAATTATGTGGTGGAGATGAAAATCCCTTTAAGAAGTATACAACTAAAAAATGGGTCTGAAATAGGGTTTGATGTTCAAATTAATGATGGGAAAAATGGTGCTCGTCAGAGTGTGGCTGCTTGGAATGATACGACTGGAACTGCATATATGGATACATCTGTATTCGGGACACTTACTCTTTTAACCACTTTAGATAATGAAAATACACCAGGCAGCGGCACAACACCAGGTAGTGGCACAACACCAGGCAGCAGCACAACACCAGGCAGCGGTACAACACCAGGTAGCGGCACAACACCAGGCAGTGGCACAACACCAGGCAGCGGCACAACACCAGGCAGTGGCACAACACCAGGCAGTGGCACAACACCGGGCAGCGGTACAACACCAGGCAGTGGCACAACACCAGGCAGTGGTACAACACCGGGCAGTGGCACAACACCAGTGAAGGGTGAAAATGGTACGGTTGTTTTACAGCCGAAAGTAGAGACGAAAGAAAAAGACGGCAAAGTAGTAGAAAAAGTGGCAACTATTTCAACAAATGAAGTTGAAGCGATTGTCAAGGAGCTGTCGAATGAAAATAAACAAGTCGTCGTCTCCCTCGGCTCGCTTCCAAAAGGTGTAGCCACAAAAGTAGATGTGCCAGCTACATTATTTACACAAGCGGCAAATAAACAAGCAGAAGCAACGATTGTGAGCGCCAGTGAACAAGCGACGTACAAATTGCC
>NZ_JXTG01000005.1 GCF_000833605.1 Anoxybacillus ayderensis
GAAAAAGATGTGAAAAAAATTTATCCACAAGGTTATAAGATGTGAAAAACTTGTCGATAAATGTTGTGGATACGAAAAAAACGACAAAAATTTTATCCACAACAATAATCACAACATAGTCAAAAAAAGATACTCCTGGAGTAGTTGACATTTCTCTAAATTTCTCACTATAATTAGAAAGACTGTCTTTTAACAGTTATTCCTCAGGGAGGTGTCATATATGAAAAGAACGTATCAACCAAATAAGCGGAAGCGTAGTAAAGTACACGGTTTCCGTGCGCGCATGAGCACAAAGAACGGAAGAAAAGTTCTTGCTCGCCGTCGTCGTAAAGGAAGAAAAGTATTATCTGCATAGGCCACTGAACGATCAGTGGTCTTTTTTCTAACGGGAGTTACGATCGAGGTGTGATTGGGACACATGAAAAAAAAATATCGCATAAAAAAAAATGATGAATTTCAAGAAGTATTTCAACGAGGAACATCGGTAGCGAATCGGCAGTTTGTCTTATACGTTTTAGATCAACCGGGACAATGTTATTTTCGTATCGGATTATCCGTTAGCAAAAAGATCGGAAAAGCAGTCGTTCGAAATCGCGTGAAACGTTATATTCGCCAAGTGTTTCACGAAGAACGTGATCGGATCGAAGCGGGAAAAGACTATGTCATTATTGCGCGAATGCCAGTAGCTACGATGGGGTATGAAGAGGTAAAAAAAAGTTTATTGCATGTTTTGAGGCGGGCGAACGTTTTTCATTAAATGTTTGGACGAGCGATATGTTAAAATATTTCGTGGAACGTATAAAGTAAGGGGGAAAAACGAGTGAAAAAAAGGCAAGTCGCATGGCTGTTTTTACTTCTTGCTGTTGTGTTAGCAGGATGTTCAGAAATTAACCAGCCAATTACTGCAGAAAGTAAAGGATTTTGGAACGAGTACATCGTTTACCCACTATCTTGGTTAATCACATACATGTCTGAGTTGTTTGGCTCCAATTACGGTTTAGGGATTATTGTCGTTACGATTTTAATTCGCCTAGCTATCTTGCCGTTGATGATTCAACAAACGAGAAGTTCCAAAGCAATGCAAGCGTTACAACCAGAACTACAAAAACTTCGTGAAAAATATAGTTCAAAAGATGCGCAAACGCAACAAAAACTGCAACAAGAAACGATGTTGCTTTTCCAAAAGCACGGTGTGAATCCGTTAGCAGGGTGTTTGCCGTTATTCATTCAAATGCCGATTTTAATTGGATTTTACCACGCTATTATGCGTACAGAAGAAATTGCACGCCATAACTTTTTATGGTTTGACTTAGGGGAAAAAGACCCGTTCTTTATCCTGCCGCTTGTCGCAGGGGTAACGACATTTATCCAACAAAAGATGATGATGGCGGGCACGGAACAACAAAATCCGCAACTGGCAATGATGCTTTGGTTAATGCCAATTATGGTCGTTGTATTTGCCATTAACTTTCCAGCTGCCCTCTCACTTTATTGGGTTGTCGGAAACTTGTTTATGATTGCACAAACGTATTTCATTAAAGGACCAGACTTAAAAGCAACAAAACAAGCTGGGGGAACAGGAAAGTGAAACGAGTGACGATGGGTGGCCAAACGGTAGAAGAGGCAGTGGAAAAAGCGTTAGCGCAATTACATGTGCCGAAAGAAGCGGTCGATATTGTTGTTGTTCAACAAGAAAAAAGGCCGTTTCTTGGCTTGTTCGGCGGAAAAGAAGCGGTCGTTGAAGTAACGATTAGCAACCCGTTTTTTTGTGTGGAATCGTTTTTAAAACATGTGATTGAACAAATGAATGTACGTGTCAATCTTTCTTGTCAAGCGGAAGGAGATCGTTTCGTTGTCTCGCTTTCGGGGCAAGATGTAGCACGAGTAATCGGAAGACACGGTCAAACACTTAACGCTTTACAATTATTGGCGCAAGGAGTTTTAAACCGTTGCACCGATCGTCCGCTTCATGTTGTGATTGATGCGGAAGGGTATCGGAAACGAAGAGAAGAGACGCTCGTTCGTTTAGCGAAAAATATGGCGAAAAAAGCAATCCAAACGGGACAAGATATTTCGTTAGAGCCAATGAGTGCATGGGAACGGAAAGTCATTCATACAGCGTTAAGCGATGATGAAAGGATACAAACGTTTTCAGCTGGGGCGGAGCCGTATCGTCATGTCGTTATTTCACTAAAACGATAAACATTCTCTAGGGGAAGTCGTTCCTAGAGAATTTTTTTTGTCAATTGAAACGTTACGTGTATGTTGTTATTCACATGTGGATAAGTTAAAATTTATTTGATTATCATTGTGAGGAAAACATACATGATATAGATTGTGGATATTTTTGTTTTTATGAAAGAAGGTGAACAAGATGGAATTTGATACAATTGCAGCGATTTCAACTCCGATGGGTGAAGGGGCGATTGCGATCGTCCGTTTAAGTGGGGATGAAGCGATAAAAATTGTTGATCAACTGTTTGTCGGTGTTGGGGGGAAGAAACTAAAAGACGTCCCATCTCACACAATCCATTACGGGCACATTGTGCATCCAGAGACGAAAGAAATTGTTGAAGAAGTGATGGTCACAGTGATGAGAGCTCCAAAAACGTTTACACGTGAAGATGTTGTTGAAATTAATTGCCACGGGGGGCTTGTTTCTGTTAATCGCGTGCTTCAGCTCGTGTTAGCACATGGAGCTCGTCTAGCACAACCCGGAGAATTTACAAAAAGAGCTTTTTTAAACGGGCGTATCGATTTATCACAAGCAGAAGCGGTAATGGATTTAATTCGTGCAAAAACCGATCGAGCGATGGCTGTCGCATTGAACCAAATGGAAGGACGTTTATCGAAACTCATTCGTCGATTACGTCAAACAATTTTAGAGACGTTGGCACATGTCGAAGTAAATATTGATTACCCCGAATACGACGATGTCGAAGAAATGACGCATCGATTGTTGCTTGAAAAGGCAACAGAAGTGAAAAACGAAATTGAGCGACTGTTACAAACAGCACAACAAGGAAAAGTGTTACGAGACGGATTAGCGACAGTCATTGTCGGGCGACCGAATGTTGGGAAATCGTCGCTATTAAACAGCTTGGCCCACGAAAACCGAGCGATTGTCACCGACATTCCAGGTACAACAAGAGATGTCATTGAGGAGTACGTCAACGTTCGCGGTGTACCGCTCCGTCTATTAGATACAGCAGGTATTCGTGAAACAGAAGATATTGTTGAACGAATTGGGGTCGAGCGATCACGGAAAGTGTTAAAAGAGGCAGACTTAATTTTACTCGTCCTCAACTATAACGAACCGTTAACGGAAGAAGATGAACGATTGTTCGAAGCGGTCAAAGGGATGGATGTTATTGTCATTGTTAATAAAACAGATTTACCGAAACGAATTGATATGGAGCGAGTACAGCAATTGGCGCAAGGCGCACCAATCATTACAACATCGCTGTTAGAAGAAAAGGGAATCGACCAACTAGAAGAGGCGATTGCCTCATTATTTTTCAGCGGAGATGTGGAAGCGCGCGACTTAACGTATGTATCAAACTCGCGTCATATTGCGTTATTGACGCAAGCGAAAAAAGCGATCGAAGAAGCGATTCACGGCATCGAAGCAGATATGCCAATCGACATCGTGCAAATTGATTTAACGAGAGCGTGGGAATTGTTAGGGGAAATCATTGGAGATACGGTGCACGAAAGCTTAATTGATCAATTGTTTGCACAATTTTGTTTAGGAAAATAAGGAGGGTATTTATGCATTACGAGGCAGGATCTTATGATGTCATCGTTGTAGGTGCTGGGCATGCAGGATGTGAAGCAGCGCTTGCTGCTGCGCGCATGGGAGCAAGTACGTTAGTGATCACACTCAATCTCGATATGATTGCTTTTATGCCATGTAACCCATCGATCGGTGGCCCTGCGAAAGGTATCGTCGTTCGCGAAATTGACGCATTAGGCGGAGAAATGGGGAAAAATATCGACAAAACGCATATTCAAATGCGTATGTTGAATACAGGAAAAGGGCCGGCTGTGCGGGCGTTACGTGCACAAGCAGATAAATTTTTATATCAACAAGAAATGAAAAAAACGCTAGAAAATCAAGAGAATTTAACATTATTGCAAGGAAAAGTAGAAAAATTAATCGTAGAAGACGGTGTATGTAAAGGAGTTATTACGCATACAGGTGCTCGCTATCATGCCAAGGCTGTCGTCATTACGACAGGAACGTTTTTACGCGGTGAGATCATTATCGGGGACATTAAGTATTCGAGTGGTCCGAACAATCAGCAGCCATCAATTAAGCTTTCAGAACATTTAGAGGAACTCGGTTTTGAATTGGTTCGTTTTAAAACGGGGACGCCACCGCGTGTCAATAGCCATACGATCGACTACAGCAAAACAGAAATTCAGCCAGGCGATGAAGTGCCGCGCGCATTTTCATATGAGACGACACAATATATTACCGATCAGCTCCCTTGTTGGCTTACTTATACGACAGAGGAGACGCACCGAATTATCGATGAAAATTTACATTTGTCACCGATGTATTCAGGGATGATTAAAGGGACAGGTCCGCGCTACTGTCCATCGATTGAAGATAAAATTGTTCGTTTCCATGACAAGCCACGTCACCAAATTTTCCTTGAGCCAGAAGGAAGACATACGAAAGAAGTGTATGTACAAGGATTGTCTACAAGCTTGCCGGAGCATATTCAACGCCAAATGTTAGCGACAATACCGGGGTTGGAAAAAGCGCAACTCATGCGAGCTGGCTATGCGATTGAATACGATGCGATCGTTCCAACGCAACTGTGGCCAACGTTAGAAACGAAGGTCGTTCAACGGTTATATACAGCAGGACAAATTAATGGGACATCAGGATATGAAGAGGCGGCTGGTCAAGGGCTTATTGCCGGCATTAATGCGGCATGCAAAGCGCTCGGAAAAGAGGAGTTAATTTTAAGTCGCTCAGAAGCATATATTGGCGTTTTAATTGACGATCTTGTTACAAAGGGAACGAACGAGCCGTACCGCCTGTTAACATCTCGTGCGGAATATCGTCTTTTATTGCGTCATGACAACGCAGATTTACGTTTAACGGAGATTGGTTATAAACTCGGACTAATTTCCCAAGAGCGATACGAAAAGTTTGTAGCGAAAAAAGAAGCGATCGAAGCGGAAAAGAAACGTTTAAAATCGTACATTATTAAACCGACGCCGCAAGTGCAAGAAATGATTCGTCACGTTGGGGGAAGCGAGTTAAAAGACGGCATTCGAGCAGCTGACTTGTTAAAGCGTCCAGAAATGACGTATGAGCATATTCAAATGATTGCACCGGGAGAACAACCGATTGATCCTGAAGTAGCGGAACAAGTAGAAATTCAAATTAAGTACGAAGGGTATATTGAAAAATCGCTACAACAAGTTGAAAAATTAAAGAAAATGGAGAATAAAAAAATTCCAGAAGACATTGATTACGATGCGATTACAGGGTTGGCGACAGAGGCGCGACAAAAATTAAAACAAGTTCGTCCGCTTTCAATTGCACAAGCATCGCGCATCTCGGGAGTCAATCCAGCGGATATTTCAATTTTATTAGTTTATTTGGAGCAGGGAAAAATCGCACGCGTGTCAAATGAATAAAGAGGGATGAATGATGGATGTAAATGTATTTAAACAAATGTTAGAGGAGAAAGGAATTTTGCTTTCTCCTCAACAACTCGCTCAATTCGAAACATATTATCAATTGCTTGTCGAATGGAATGAAAAAATGAACTTAACGGCTATTACAGACAAAGAAGGCGTATATTTAAAACATTTTTTCGATTCCATTACACCTGCTTTTTATTACGACTTCTCGCGGCCGTTATCCATTTGCGATGTTGGGGCGGGGGCAGGGTTTCCGAGCATACCGTTAAAAATTTGCTTTCCTCACTTACATGTATCAATTGTCGATTCATTGCAAAAACGAATTACGTTTCTAAATCATTTAGCTGCACAACTTCAGCTTGAAGGAGTAGCTTTTTATCACGATCGTGCTGAAACGTTTGGACAAAAAACGGTTCGAGAGTCGTTTGATGTCGTGATGGCTCGTGCGGTTGCTCGTTTGTCTGTGCTAAGTGAACTTTGTTTACCGCTTGTAAAAGTAGGCGGGACGTTTATCGCGATGAAAGGAGCATCAGCACACGAAGAGCTTGAGCAAGGGAGCACAGCGATCCGCGTGCTAGGCGGCGAAGTGACAAAAGTAGAACAATTTTTATTGCCGATTGAGGAAAGCGAACGAGCGATTGTTTTTGTTGAAAAGAGACGAAAAACACCGAAGAAATATCCACGCAAACCAGGGGTACCAAACAAACTTCCAATTGAATGAATGTTTTGAGTTCTCAAAGGTGGTGTCAGGGGGAAATGAAGCATCCTTTTTCGCGCTTTTTTAGCTTTGGTGAGAAAGAGCAAGAAGAAATCGTTGTACCAAATGAAGAAATAAAGCGAATCGCTATTTCACAAATTGTCCCAAACCGTTTTCAGCCGCGGACCATTTTTGTTGAAGATAAAATTGACGAGCTTGCTCAAACGATTCGAACACATGGAATGATTCAGCCAATTGTCGTTCGAGAATGTGAAGATGGGAAGTTTGAAATTATTGCCGGGGAACGAAGATGGCGGGCGGCACAAAAGCTTGGCTGGACGGATATCCCTGCCATTATTAAAAATTTAAACGATACGGAAACAGCTTCTGTTGCTTTAATTGAAAACTTACAGCGGGAAGAATTGACGCCTATTGAAGAGGCGATGGCTTATGCTCGCTTGCTAGAATTGCATCATTTAACGCAAGAAGCGTTAGCGCAACGGCTCGGAAAAGGACAATCGACGATTGCTAACAAACTTCGCTTATTAAAGCTGCCTCAAGAAGTACAAGACGCATTATTACAACGTCAAATTACAGAAAGGCATGCTCGTGCTTTAATTGCGTTAAAAGATTACGATAAACAGTTAAAGTTGCTTGAAGAAATTATCGAAAAGCAACTAAACGTGAAACAAACAGAAGATCGAGTCGCAAAAATGCTAGAAGGAGATGCAAATGAAAAACGCCCGAAACCGAAGCGAAAATCGTTGAGTAAAGATATGCGTATCGCTGTCAATACGATTCGTCAGTCGTTAACGATGGTCGCTGATAGTGGTGTAGCTATTGATTCAGAAGAAGAAGAGTTTGAAGACTATTACCAAATTACAATCCGCATCCCGAAAAGACAAAAATAACACCTCATCAAAAACGACGATGAGGTTTTCTTTTTGTATATGAAAATATTGAAAAATTCATGATACAATAAAAGTATTATAGGTAAAGGATGGGGAGCGTTGTGGGGAAAATTATTGCGATTGCCAATCAAAAAGGCGGTGTTGGCAAAACGACAACGGCGGTAAATTTATCGGCGTGTTTAGCTCATATGGGGAAGAAAACGTTACTTGTCGATATTGATCCGCAAGGAAATGCGACAAGTGGCATTGGTGTGGAAAAACATGAAATTGAACAATGTGCATATGACTTGTTAGTTGAGGAAGTGGATGTACGTCAAGTCATTCGCCCGACAAATATTGAGCGATTGCATATTATTCCTGCCACCATTCAATTAGCAGGAGCTGAGATTGAGCTCGTTCCAATCGTTTCAAGGGAAGTGCGCTTACAAAAAGCATTAAGTCCGGTGAAAGATATGTATGATTTTATTATTATCGACTGTCCACCTTCCCTCGGATTGTTGACGATTAATGCGTTAACTTCAGCAGATACAGTATTAATTCCTGTGCAATGTGAATATTACGCATTGGAAGGATTGAGTCAACTATTAAATACGATTCGTCTCGTGCAAAAACATTTAAATTCGAATTTACGCATCGAGGGTGTATTGCTCACGATGTTTGATGCGCGCACAAACCTTGGTATTCAAGTGATTCAAGAAGTTAAGAAGTATTTCCGTGAAAAAGTGTATGAAACGATTATCCCGCGCAATGTACGACTAAGTGAGGCACCAAGCCACGGGAAGCCAATTATTTTGTATGATGCGAAATCGCGGGGAGCGGAAGTATACGCAGACTTTGCCAAAGAGGTGATCGCAAATGGCTAAAGGGCTCGGAAAAGGCATTCATGCTCTTTTTACTAACTTGGAAGCAGAAAAAGGGGAAACGGTTCAAGAAATCGATATTCAACAACTTCGTCCTAACCCATATCAACCGCGCAAAACGTTCGATGAACAAGCGCTAGAAGAATTAAAGCAATCGATTATGGAACATGGGATCGTCCAACCGCTCATCGTTCGTCAGACGATCAAAGGGTATGAAATTGTCGTCGGTGAGCGGCGCTTTCGAGCAGCGCAATTAGCAGGAATGAAAACTGTTCCAGCGGTTGTGCGTGAACTTTCGGATGAAAAAATGATGGAGATTGCATTACTTGAAAATTTACAGCGTGAAGATTTAAATCCAATTGAAGAAGCAACAGCCTATCAATTATTGCTTACGCGATGCAAATTAACGCAAGAAGAGTTAGCGAAACGTGTAGGAAAGAGCCGACCGCATATTGCGAACCACCTTCGGCTTCTTTCACTTCCAAGTGATGTTCAGCAAATGATTGAAGAAGGTACATTATCGATGGGACACGGTCGGGCGTTACTTGCATTAAAAAACAAACAAAAGCTTGCAGCTGTTATTCAACGAGTCATGCAAGAATCGCTTAATGTCCGACAACTCGAGGCACTTATTCAGCAACTAAACAAAAATGTTCCACGTGAAACATCGAAAAAGAAAGAGGAAAAAAATTTATTTTTGGCACAAAGTGAAGCGTTATTGCGCGAGCGTTTAGGAACAGCAGTATGTATTAAAAAGCATCGAAAAAAAGGGAAAATCGAAATCGAATTTTTCTCAGAAGAAGATTTGACGCGTATTTTGCAACTGTTAAATGCGTACGATGAACAAATGGACGAATAGGATGTGAAATTAGTTGGCTTTACTCGGTACGCTTGTTAACGGAATATGTATTATTATTGGATCTCTGTTAGGTGCTATGTTCAAAAATATCCCAGAGCGCGTAAAATCAACGGTAATGAACGGAATTGGGCTTTCCGTCGTCGTGCTCGGCGTAAAAATGGGATTAGAAAGTGATCAATTTTTAATTGTCATTATTAGTTTAGTTTTTGGTGGAGTGCTAGGGGAAATATGGGATATTGAAGAAAAGCTTGAAAGGTTAGGAAAATGGGTGGAAAGAAAAATAGGATACGGAGCAGAAGGGGCAATCTCTAAAGGGTTTGTTAGTGCCACGCTTCTGTTTGTCGTTGGTTCGATGGCTATCGTCGGTGCGCTACATAGCGGGTTAAGAGGCGATCATCTTGTACTATATACAAAATCGATTTTAGACGGCTTTGCGAGCATCATCTTAACCGCTACGTTTGGCATCGGCGTTATTTTCTCAGCCATTCCCGTTGTCGTTTATCAAGGATCGATTGCCTTACTGGCTACGCAAATTAATCAGTTCATTCCATCAAGCGCCCTTGAAGCATTTATTGCTGAATCGACCGCAACAGGCGGAATTTTAATTATTGCGATTGGGTTAAACATGTTAAATCTTACATCTGTTCGTGTCGCAAACTTATTACCAAGTATTTTAATCAATGCGTTAATTGTTGCTTTCATGCATATGTTATTCTGATAGTTTATATTTCAGTTCGTTCACTTTCAACGACGCAAATCGTTGTTGTTTTTTCAGTTGCATTCCAGCTTCATAAATGCCTGTTGCAATTGTTTCTGCCATATTCATTACTAAATGAAGTCGGGTGTTTTGTAGCACGAAAAATTCCATAAATCCGCTCACATTGACAATTCCGGTAATGTGGGCATCACCGACAGAAGGGAGATTTTTATTGACAGCCGCTCCTGGTTTTAATGGACCTTTTTCAATTGTAACCATCCCGATGTTTTTCACGCGCCCGAGACAAGCATCAACAGCGATAATGAATGCCTGTTTATGTTGTTGTTGAATGTCTTTTAGCTTTTCTTCTAAATTAACGGCATGAATTGGATCTTTTAACGTTCCATACACATAAAACGGCAACGATCCTTTTTGCTCGAGCATTGTGCCGACAAGTGGACCGAGTGAATCGCCAGTCGAACGATCGGTACCGATGCAAATGATGACGACAGGTGTATGTGTAGAAGTTGGAAGTAAATATAAAATCGATGATGCAAGTTGGGATGCCGCATTCGGTTCATCGTAAAAAAATTTGTTTTGCATACGTCCGTTCCCTCCTCCGATTAAATGACATGGTAACAGTATACGGAAAAATGTGAATATATATACATTGAACGTCCTAGAAAGTTCACGCGCTACAAATGTAAGCAAAATACTGTTACAATAACTTATGCGTAAACAAGGGAGCTTGTATAGGTCATTTTGCCACGGTGGAGGTGTTTAAATGGAGCAAATCAAAAAAGTATACGTTCGTGTTGTTGAGAAAATATTGGAAGGTGACTGGCTCGTCACAGTCGGTGTCAGTTTGTTTAAAATGATGGCGATCATTCTCGTAGCATCAATTTTGCTGAAGGTTGTTAAATTAACGATCGCGAAGTTTTTTGCCGTTCGGCAAAAAGCACCGCTCCGATTATCTGAACGAAGAGAAGCAACATTGATGCGCTTATTGAACAATATGGCTACGTATAGCATTTACTTTATTACGTTTATGATGATTTTAGATGCTGTTGGCGTCGATATTCGTGCCATTTTAGCTGGCGCTGGCATCGTTGGGCTTGCTGTTGGTTTCGGAGCACAAAACCTTGTTCGCGATATTATCACGGGGTTTTTTATTATTCTTGAAGATCAATTTGCGGTTGGAGATTATGTACGTATCGGGACATTTGAAGGACATGTAGAAGAAATCGGTTTGCGTACAACGAAACTGAAAAGCTTTACGGGTGAAGTGCATATTTTGCCGAACGGGACGATTACGCAAGTGACAAACTTTTCTTTAAATAATAGCGTAGCAGTTGTTGATGTAAGTATTGCTTATGAAGGTGATTTAGAGAAGGCGGAAGCTGTGATTCGCGAAGTATTACAAGAAATGCCAAGCAAATATGAAGATATTGTGAGCACGCCAGAATTGTTAGGCGTACAAAATTTAGGACCGTCTGAAGTGGTCATGCGCATTACGTGCGAAACGAAGCCGATGCGTCATTGGCATATTGCTCGCGCCTTGCGAAAAGAAATTAAGCTTCGTTTGGACGAGCGTGGCATTGAAATTCCGTTTCCTCGTTTAGTTCTTTATAATCGTGAACAACAAGCGGAACGTGCTTAAACATCGGAAAGGAGTGTGCTATATTGAATAAAGAGTATGGCATGCATGATATCGTCGAAATGAAAAAGGAGCATCCTTGCGGGACAAATCGTTGGAAAATCATTCGAATGGGCATGGATATTCGCATTAAATGTGAAGGATGCGGGCACAGCGTTTTGTTACCGCGGAAAGAATTCGAGCGAAAAATGAAAAAAGTGCTTGTCAAACATGAGGAGTAGATGAAGAGAGGAGTATGATGATGGGTTTAACAGCAGGAATTGTTGGTCTTCCAAACGTCGGAAAATCAACGTTGTTTAATGCGATTACAAAAGCAGGTGCCGAATCTGCCAACTATCCGTTTTGTACGATTGAACCAAACGTCGGGATCGTTGAAGTGCCAGATGAGCGGCTAAAAACGTTGACAAAACTATTTAATCCAAAACGTACTGTTCCAACGGTATTTGAGTTTACGGATATTGCTGGAATTGTAAAAGGTGCGAGCAAAGGTGAAGGATTAGGAAATAAGTTTTTATCTCACATTCGTCAAGTCGATGCGATTTGCCAAGTTGTTCGTTGTTTTTCTGATGAAAATATTACGCATGTGGCTGGAAAAGTCGATCCGATTGCCGATATTGAAACGATTAATTTAGAGCTTATTTTTGCCGATTTAGAAACAGTAGATAAGCGAATCGATCGCGTTGGGAAAATGGCTAAACAAAAAGATAAAGAAGCGGTATTCGAATACGACATTTTAAGTCGCTTGAAGGAAACGTTTGAAGCAGGAAAACCAGCTAGAACGCTTTCGTTTACAGAAGAAGAAATGAAAGTCGTAAAGCAATTGCATTTATTAACGATTAAACCGATGTTGTATGTTGCGAACGTTGGGGAAGAAGATTTAGCTGATCCGAACAACAATGAGTACGTCCAACAAGTAAAAGCATTCGCAAAAGAGGATAACGCAGAAGTGATCGTCGTTTGCGCAAAAGTTGAGGCCGAGATGGCGGAGTTAGACGATGAAGAAAAAGAAATGTTTTTACAAGAGCTTGGCATCGAACAATCCGGTTTAGACCAACTTATTCGTGCATCATATAGCTTGCTTGGACTAGCAACATATTTTACAGCGGGTGAGCAAGAAGTGCGTGCATGGACGTTCCGTAAAGGAATGAAGGCACCGCAATGCGCAGGCATTATTCATTCTGATTTTGAACGAGGATTTATTCGTGCAGAAACAGTATCGTATGAAGACTTAGTTGCAGCAGGATCGATGGCCGCTGCTCGTGAAGCAGGAAAAGTACGATTAGAAGGCAAAGATTACGAAGTGCAAGATGGCGATATTATTCATTTCCGTTTCAACGTCTAATCTTGCATATGAAAGGTGTTCGTGATATAATTATCAAATGTGAGTAATGATATATTGCTCCTTGCTCTGTACAGAGCCGTGTAGACCAAAAGGAGGTGACTGTGATGAGAAAGTACGAAATTATGTACATTATCCGTCCGAACATGGAAGAAGAAGCGAGAAAAGCAGTTGTTGAGCGTTTTAATAACGTGTTAACTGAAAACGGTGCGGAAATTACAAACGTAAAAGAATGGGGTAAGCGTCGTCTCGCTTATGAAATTGAAAAATTCCGTGACGGTTACTACATGATTTTGAACGTTGTTGCGAAGCCAGCGGCAGTTCAAGAGTTTGACCGTTTAGCACGCATCAGCGAAGATATCATTCGTCATATCGTCGTGAAGGAAGAAGAATAATTTCCTCATGAATAGGAGTGGTTCTGATGATTAATCGCGTAATTCTCGTCGGAAGACTGACGAAAGATCCAGAATTACGCTATACTCCAAATGGAGTTGCTGTTGCCACGTTTACGCTAGCGGTGAACCGAACATATACAAACCAACAAGGTGAACGTGAAGCAGATTTCATTAACTGTATCGTTTGGCGCCGGCAAGCTGAAAATGTGGCAAACTACTTAAAAAAGGGTAGTTTAGCTGGAGTAGAAGGTCGAATTCAAACGAGATCATACGAAAACCAAGAAGGAAGAAAAGTGTATGTGACAGAGGTTGTCGCTGATAGCGTGCAGTTTTTAGAGCCGCGAGGTGGCGGTGAGCAACGTGGCATGGCATCAGGCAGCTATGGCGAGCCGTTTCCATTTGGATCAAATCAGAACCCGAACGAAGGACGTAGCAGCGGATTCAGTCGAATTGATGATGATCCATTTGCGAACGATGGACAACCAATCGATATATCGGATGATGATTTGCCGTTTTAATATACACACGATCAATGAAAGGAGGATATACGATGGCAGGACGTAAAGGTGGACGCACAAAACGTCGTAAAGTTTGCTACTTTACAGCAAACGGAATTACACACATCGACTACAAAGATGTAGACACATTAAAGAAATTTATTTCTGAGCGTGGTAAAATTTTACCTCGTCGCGTAACAGGTACGAGCGCAAAATATCAACGTAAATTAACAATTGCAATCAAGCGTGCTCGTCAAATGGCTTTATTACCATACGTTGCGGGCGAATAAAAAGAAAAGCAGTAAGGGGGACGGAGCCTTACTGCTTTTTGTTTTCGAGGAGGGAAAAAAGTGAAAAACGCGCGTGTATTAACAGAAGGGGCTGTGCAACTCGCCATTTTTACTGTGCTCCTTTTACTTAGTTTATATATGCCTGTATTCGGGATGGTTGCTACGTTTTTTTTAGCGATTCCATTTCTTTTATTTACGATGCGCCATACATATAAAAATGGTTTATTTTTACTTGCTACATCATTTATTCCGTCCATTTGGTTCGGTTCACTTTTCTCTGTTCCGATGACGTTTATGTTTGCAAGTAGCGGAGTAGCCATGGGGCATGTATGGCGAAAACACGGTGGGAAATACGCGGTTTTACTCGTTGGTACGCTCTCTTTTTTAGTCAGTATGATCATCATTTATGCGAGTTCTGTTTTGTTTTTTGACATTCACATTGGCAAACAAATTGAAGAAATTATGCAACAATCATTTCAAAGTGCACAAACCATATTAGAAACAATCGGGCAACCAGCAAACGAACAATTTGAAAAAACGATGAAACAAACGATGGACGTTGTCATCGATTTATTGCCGACTGCGTTCGTTTTCGCTGCTGCATGTTTTGCTTGGATTACTCAACAAGCTGCTTTGCCTATTTTAAAGCGATTAAATATGCCGATTGGCAACTGGCAACCGTTCCGGGAACTCGTTTTACCAAAAAGCTTATTGTGGTACTATTTAGCGACAATGCTTTTATTATTTTTTCCGATCGGGCACGGCTCATTTCTTTATGTTGCGCTCATCAATTTATTTCAAATTTTACAGTTGCTTATGATGATCCAAGGGTTCTCGTTCATTTTCTACTGGATGCATCATAAACATATGGGACGTAAAGGCGCTATTGCGATTGTTGTTCTATCTCTATTTTTCCCTTTTTTACTTCACCTCGTGCGAATATTAGGTATAATTGATTTAGGATTTGATTTGCGAAAGAGGTTGAAAGATTAATGACGCAAGGAGCTGACGTTCATGTCCAGTTTGTATGAAAAGCAGAGGCATCGCTATCCCTTGTATGTTTTGATCGGTATTACGTTCATATTGCTTGTTATCGTGACGTACTTTGAATGGGTAATTGGGATAGTTGCTGCTGTGCTCCTTGGACCTACGTTATTCCACGTATTTCGATCGTATAAAGTCGCCCAAGAGGAAATTGAAGATTATATTTCTACTCTTTCTTACCGCATTAAAAAAGTTGGCGAAGAAGCGTTAATGGGTATGCCAATTGGCATTATGCTCATTAACGATGAGTTAGAAATCGAGTGGACAAACACCTTTTTATCCTCTTGTTTTGGAGTCGATACGTTAGTCGGCCAATCGTTATATGATGTTGCTGAGCAACTCGTTCCGTTAATGAAAAAAGAAGCGACAGAAGAAGTCATTACGTTACGTGACCGAACGTTTAAAGTAATCATTCGTCGAGAAGAGCGGTTACTTTACTTTTTTGACATTACTGAACAAGCAGAACTAGAGAAAAAATACGAGCAAGAAAAAATCGTATTAGGCGTCATTTTTCTCGACAATTACGATGATGTGACGCAAGGGATGGACGATCAAAAGAAAAGCCAGCTCAATAGTCAAGTGACGTCCATTTTAAACAGATGGGCAAGCGAATATGGGTTATTTTTAAAACGGACGTCGTCAGATCGATTTGTCGCTGTGTTAAACGAACATATTTTACAACAGCTCGAGAAAAATAAATTTTCCGTTTTAGATGAGGTGCGTGAACAAACAGCGAAAAATCATGTGCCGTTAACGTTAAGTATCGGTATTGGAACAAACTCTCCTTCTTTGCCGGAATTAGGAGCATTGGCTCAGTCAAGTTTAGATTTAGCGCTTGGGCGTGGTGGCGACCAAGTAGCGATTAAACAACCAAATGGCAAAGTGAAATTTTACGGTGGAAAAACGAATCCGATGGAGAAACGGACAAGAGTCCGAGCCCGTGTCATATCGCATGCGCTAAAAGAGCTCATTTTAGAAAGTGAGCAAGTGTTTATTATGGGACATAAATATCCCGATATGGACGCCATTGGTGCTGCCATCGGTATTTTAAAAGTAGCCCAAATGAATCAAAAGGAAGCGTTTATTATTATTGATACGAGCCGTATTGACTCTGGAGTACAACGGTTGCTTGAGGAAGTGAAAAAGCAGACGGAACTTTGGTCTCGCTTTATTTCTCCTGAGCAAGCATTAGAGTTAGCGACAGAAGATACGTTGCTTGTTGTCGTAGATACACATAAACCTTCCCTAGTGATTGAGGAACGGTTATTGTTGCGACTAGATCGGGTTGTAGTCATTGATCATCATCGTCGCGGTGAAGAATTCATTCAAGATCCGATTCTTGTTTATATGGAACCGTATGCGTCATCAACGTCAGAGTTAGTGACGGAATTGTTAGAATACCAACCGAAACGTTCGAAGCTTTCTATGCTTGAGGCGACAGCTTTATTAGCTGGCATTGTTGTTGATACGAAAAGTTTTACGTTGCGCACAGGATCGCGGACGTTCGATGCCGCTTCATATTTACGTGCGCAAGGGGCGGATACAACACTTGTCCAAAAATTGTTAAAAGAAAATATTGAGCATTACGTTAAACGTGCTAAAATAATTGAGAACGCTATCATCGATGAACACGGTTTCGCGATTGCGAAAGGAAATGTGAACGAAACGTACGACCCTGTTTTAATTGCTCAAGCAGCGGATACGTTATTATCTTTGCATGGCGTTGTCGCTTCGTTTGTCATCTCGAAGCGAAACGATCAAACGATTGGAATTAGCGCTCGTTCATTAGGAGATGTCAACGTTCAGTTAATTATGGAAAAGCTTGATGGCGGAGGCCATTTGACGAATGCTGCGACTCAGCTTGCCAATGTAACGATGGACGAAGCGGAAAAACGATTGCGAGCAGCCATTCGAGAATATATTGAAGGAGGTAAAGAAACATGAAAGTCATCTTTTTAAAAGACGTGAAAGGAAAAGGGAAAAAAGGAGAAGTAAAAAACGTTGCTGATGGTTATGCGCAAAACTTTTTATTTAAACAAGGGCTGGCGATTGAAGCAACTCCAGCGAACTTAAAAGCGTTAGAAGCGCAAAAAAATAAACAAAAGAAAGAAGCGGAAGAAGAATTAGCTCGCGCAAAACAATTGAAAGAAAAAATGGATACGTTGACAGTCGAGTTGTTTGCGAAAGCTGGTGAGGGAGGCCGTTTATTCGGTTCGATCACAAGCAAACAAATTGCTGAGGCGCTCCAGCAACAACATGACATTAAGATTGATAAACGGAAAATTGAATTAGATGATGCGATTCGAGCGCTAGGATATACGAATGTACCAATTAAGCTTCATCCAGAAGTGACTGCAACATTAAAAGTACATGTGCAAGAGCAAAAGTAATGAAATGTGATTTTATGCCGGATTTTTTCCGTGCATATAATCACATTTTTCTTATGAGAAAGGATGGTGAGCGTATATGAACGACGTATTTGCTGATCGACTCCCCCCACAAAATATTGAAGCTGAGCAAGCTGTGCTCGGAGCGATTTTATTGGAGCCATCCGCGCTCACGACCGCTTCAGAAATATTAATTCCCGAAGATTTTTATCGAGCTGCCCATCAAAAAATTTTCCGAACGATGTTGCAACTATCTGATCGTGGTGAACCAGTCGATTTAGTAACCGTTACATCTGAACTAGCAGATGCGAATGCCCTTGAAGAAATAGGGGGCGTTTCATACTTAACCGAGCTAGCGAATGCTGTTCCGACGGCGGCAAACGTACAATATTATGCGAAAATTGTAGAAGAAAAATCTATTTTACGCCGTTTAATTCGTACAGCTACATCTATTGCTCAAGACGGTTATACGCGGGAAGATGAAGTAGAAGATGTGTTAAATGAAGCGGAGCGAAAAATTTTAGAAGTATCGCAACGAAAAAATACGAGCGGATTTCAAAATATAAAAGATGTGCTCGTTCAAGCATATGACAATATTGAAATGCTCCATAATCGTAAAGGTGAAATCACCGGAATCCCAACCGGTTTTATTGAGCTTGATCGAATGACGGCTGGATTTCAACGAAGCGATTTTATTATTGTTGCTGCTCGTCCATCTGTCGGGAAGACGGCATTTGCATTAAATATTGCGCAAAATGTGGCGACGCGTACAGGTGAGAATGTGGCCATTTTCAGCTTAGAAATGGGAGCGCAACAGCTTGTGATGCGTATGCTTTGTGCGGAAGGAAACATTAACGCTCAAAACTTGCGGACGGGCAAACTGACACCGGAAGACTGGGGAAAGTTGACGATGGCGATGGGAAGCCTTTCGAATGCTGGTATTTTTATTGATGATACGCCGAACATTCGCGTAAGTGAAATTCGTGCCAAGTGTCGTCGCTTAAAACAAGAACAAGGACTTGGAATGGTATTAATCGACTACTTACAGCTTATCCAAGGAAGTGGACGAAACCGCGAAAATCGTCAACAAGAAGTATCGGAAATTTCTCGCTCATTAAAAGCGTTAGCTCGTGAATTAGATGTTCCTGTCATTGCTTTATCACAGCTTTCTCGTAGCGTAGAGCAGCGCCAAGATAAACGCCCGATGATG
Organism: Anoxybacillus ayderensis; assembly: GCF_000833605.1. Taxonomy (GTDB): domain Bacteria; phylum Bacillota; class Bacilli; order Bacillales; family Anoxybacillaceae; genus Anoxybacillus; species Anoxybacillus ayderensis. The sequence continues at coordinate 18,511 of NZ_JXTG01000005.1, forward strand.
TCTGACTTGCGTGAATCGGGAAGTATTGAGCAAGATGCGGATATTGTTGCTTTTTTATATCGCGATGATTATTACGATAAAGAATCGGAAAACAAAAACATCATTGAAATTATTATCGCAAAACAACGGAACGGTCCGGTTGGTACTGTACAGCTTGCTTTTGTTAAAGAGTATAACAAGTTTGTCAACTTAGAGCGCCGCTTCGATGATGCAAACGTTCCGCCTGGAGCTTAATTGAATACGAATAAAAAACATAAAATCATATATAAACGTTCGGTTTTTTATTGATTTTTCGTAGTTGATTTGGTACACTTACTTTGTTTGGAATTGATGAAGCGGAGGTGCTCGCCATGTCTTCAGTTGTTGTTGTTGGAACACAATGGGGCGATGAAGGAAAGGGAAAAATTACAGACTTTTTATCACAACATGCAGAAGTGATTGCACGATATCAGGGTGGAAATAACGCCGGACATACAATTGTATTTAACGGCGAAAAGTATAAATTACATTTAATTCCTTCTGGCATTTTTTATAAAGATAAAATTTGTGTCATTGGAAACGGAATGGTTGTTGATCCGAAAGCGCTTGTGCAAGAATTAGCGTATTTACACGAGCGCGGTGTAAGCACGGAAAATTTGCGCATCAGCAACCGTGCCCATGTGATTTTGCCTTATCATTTGAAGCTTGATGAAGTAGAAGAAGAACGAAAAGGGGCTAATAAAATCGGAACGACGAAAAAAGGAATTGGCCCTGCTTATATGGATAAAGCGGCACGTGTCGGCATCCGCATCGCAGATTTGCTCGACCGTGAAGTATTTGAAGAAAAATTAGCCCGTAATTTAGCGGAGAAAAACGTACTTTTTGAAAAAGTGTACGGTGTTGAAGGATTTAAACTAGAACACATTCTTGATGAATATTATGAATATGGGCAACAAATCGCAAAGTATGTTTGCGATACGTCCGTCGTATTAAACGATGCGCTCGATGAAGGACGTCGTGTTTTATTTGAAGGCGCCCAAGGCGTCATGTTAGATATTGACCAAGGAACGTATCCGTTCGTTACTTCATCTAACCCTGTGGCTGGTGGGGTAACGATTGGTGCAGGTGTTGGTCCGACAAAAATTAAACATGTTGTTGGTGTAGCTAAAGCATATACAACACGTGTCGGTGACGGTCCGTTTCCAACGGAGTTAAACAATGAAATCGGTGACCGCATTCGTGAAGTAGGCCGCGAGTATGGAACGACGACAGGGCGCCCACGTCGTGTCGGTTGGTTCGATAGCGTTGTTGTTCGCCATGCACGCCGAGTTAGTGGGATTACAGATTTATCTTTAAACTCAATCGATGTATTAACAGGTATTGAGACGTTAAAAATTTGCATCGCTTATCGATATAAAGGACAGATCATAGAAGAGTTTCCTGCAAGCTTAAAAGTGCTAGCGGAATGCGAACCTGTATATGAAGAATTGCCAGGGTGGACAGAAGATATTACTGGCGTAAAAAGCTTAGACGAACTTCCAGCTAACGCACGCCATTACGTTGAACGCATTTCGCAATTGACAGGCATTCCACTTTCTATTTTCTCTGTCGGGCCAGACCGTTCTCAAACGAATGTTGTCCGTAACGTATATGCATAAGAAAAAACGTCGATGACCCGTTCGTCGACGTTTTTTTAAAAAAAAACTATTGTCTTATTACTAATTATATAATAAAATAATAAATGTCCGTTAGAATACGGTTCCGTGGTGTAGGGGTTAACATGCCTGCCTGTCACGCAGGAGATCGCGGGTTCGAATCCCGTCGGAACCGCCATTTTTTTATAATCATAGGCGTACATCGTGAGCAAGCAAAACGAGAGCGGGACGAAGGACGTTTTGTTTTCGAATAAATAAAGGATGAAGCTACAATTCATATGGCTCGGTAGCTCAGTCGGTAGAGCACGCTCGAATGGACTTCATTGATCAGGCACCAGCGTACCGCTCGAGCCGCATCTTGAATAAGCAAACGGAGAGCGGGACGAAGGACGTTTTGTTTTTGAATAAATAAAGGATGAAGCTACAATTCATATGGCTCGGTAGCTCAGTCGGTAGAGCAAAGGACTGAAAATCCTTGTGTCGGCGGTTCGATTCCGTCCCGAGCCACTTGTAAGCATAGATACGTATATGTGTCTATGCTTTTTTATTTTATAATAGTGACATGGTACACTATATGTAAATACGCCTTTTTGGGGGAGTGAACATAAATGGAGAAAAAAATTTTAGTTGTTGATGATGAAAAGCCGATTGCTGACATTTTGCAATTTAATTTAAGAAAAGAAGGATATGACGTATATTGTGCGTACGACGGTGTGGAGGCATTACAAAAAGTAGAAGATATTCAACCCGATTTAATTTTATTAGATATTATGCTTCCGCAAAAAGATGGTATGGAAGTATGCCGCGAAATTCGTAAAAAATACGATATGCCGATCATTATGTTGACAGCGAAAGATTCTGAAATTGATAAAGTGCTTGGACTAGAGCTCGGTGCGGACGATTATGTCACGAAACCATTTAGCACGCGCGAGTTGCTGGCGCGCGTGAAAGCTAATTTGCGTCGCCATCAACAAAGACAAGAACAAGATGTAAAGGAAATGAGCGAAATAAAAATTGGTTCGCTCACCATTCATCCAGACGCTTATATTGTATCTAAACGAGGCGAGGAAATTGAATTAACTCACCGCGAGTTTGAACTTCTTCACTACTTAGCGAAACATATCGGTCAAGTGATGACACGTGAACATTTACTTCAAACGGTATGGGGATACGATTATTTTGGCGATGTGCGTACCGTTGATGTAACGGTTCGACGTTTGCGTGAAAAAATTGAGGACAACCCTTCGCATCCGACGTGGATCGTGACGAGACGAGGGGTAGGATATTATTTACGAAATCCGGAACAGGAGTAACCGCATGAGAAAAGTAAGTATATTCCAATCAATTCACGTGAAATTTGCCTTGATTTACATTTTGCTTATTTTAATTGCGATGCAAATTATCGGGGCTTATTTCGTGCGCCAATTAGAAGCGCAACTCGTTGAAAACTTTAAAAACTCTTTGAATGAGCGCGTAATTTTGCTTGCTTATAATATTGAACAAGAAATGAATAAAGAACGCGATAAAAAAAGCCCTACAATCGAAGAAGAAATTCGCGCGATTTTACAAGATTTCGTGTCACAAGATATTTCTGAAGTGCGCGTTATTGATAATAAAAGTAAAGTATTAGGAACATCGAACCCATACAATCAAAATATTGTCGGAAAACGTACGACAGATTTACTAATTAAACGAACGTTAGTCGCGGGCGAAATGACAGAAAAAATGCTTGTCGACCCGAAAACAGGTCATCGCATGTATATTTCCTCGACTCCAATTAAATTAAAGAACGAAATAAAAGGGGCTATTTATGTTATCGCCTCGATGGAAAATGTTTTTGCACAGATGAGGCAAATTAATAACATTTTAGCGACCGGAACAGGAATCGCTTTAGTCATTACAGCGTTGCTAGGCATTTTACTAGCGCAAACGATTACGCGTCCAATTTCAGATATGCGTAAACAAGCATTAGCGATGGCCAAAGGTAATTTTTCACGGAAAGTAAAAGTATATGGGTATGATGAAATTGGCCAACTTGCGCTTAGCTTTAACAACTTAACGAAAAAATTGCAAGAAGCGCAAGCGACGACCGAAGGAGAGCGCCGCAAGTTAGAATCGGTATTAACGCATATGACGGATGGTGTAATTGCAACAGATAGAAAAGGGAGAATTATTTTAATTAATGATGCAGCGCTAAACATTTTAAATGTTTCACGTGAAACAGTGTTGTCTGCTCCTATTGTGAGCGTATTAGGATTAGATGAACAATACACATTTGAAACGCTGCTTGAAGAGCGTGAAACGTTAATTTTAGATTTTAGTACAGAGGAAGAAATGTACATTTTACGTGCTTCTTTATCTGTTATTCAAAAAGAAAAAGGGTTTGTAAACGGTTTAATCGTTGTGTTGCACGATATTACAGAACACGAGAAAATTGACCGCGATCGTCGAGAATTCGTTGCCAATGTATCACATGAACTACGGACACCGTTAACGACAATGCGCAGTTATTTAGAGGCGCTCGCAGACGGGGCGTGGCGCGATGAGGAAATTGCCCCACGGTTTATTGAAGTGACACAAAATGAAACAGAACGAATGATTCGTCTCGTCAACGATTTGTTGCAGCTTTCTAAGCTCGACAGTAAAGACTACAAATTGAAAAAGACACGCGTTCATTTTATTCCATATTTTCATAAAGTGATCGATCGATTTGAACTAACGAAAAAAGAAAACGTGTCGTTCGTTCGAGACTTTCCAGACGAAAAAATCTTTGTTCATATGGACGAAGATAAAATTACACAAGTGCTTGATAACATTATTTCTAACGCCTTAAAATACTCTCCGCAAGGAGGAAAAATTACGTTTCGCGTAAAGAAAAAAGAGGAGCATATTGAAGTAAGTGTGAAAGATGAAGGGGTGGGCATTCCTAAATCGGATTTATCGAAAATTTTTGAGCGCTTTTACCGTGTCGACAAGGCACGCTCGCGGAAGCTCGGTGGAACAGGGCTAGGTCTTGCGATTGCAAAAGAAGTTGTCGTTGCACATGGTGGGCGTATTTGGGCTGAAAGTCAAGAACGGAAAGGGACAACGATTTACTTTACTTTGCCGATTGAACAACAGAAAAAAGGATGAAAATGATGAGATACGAAACGATTAAATCGATTGTATTGACGATTCTTGTATGTACGAGCGTTTTTTTAACGTGGAGTTTATGGACGTATCAGCCGAAATATGACTTCATTGAAAACGCAAAATACATTCAAAACGTCCCTGTCAGCAATGTTGCGGTCGATTATGGAACAGTTGTTCAGCCGCGTTATATTTTTATTCATAAAGATGCACAACATTACGGGATGACACATCATTCGGACATTTATAAATTTATGAAGGAAATGAAAAATTGGACGTTCGATCATTTTGAAAATATATCAGACACAGTGAAAAAAGAACAATTTCTTTCATTTATCCACGGGAAAGGAAAAATAGAAATTATTTATCCAGATGATATACCAATCGAAATGTATCGCACGATTTTTCAAATAGACGATACAGATGTTGAAAAAGTTCGCTTTGATCGAATCATTATTCCGATGAATGAAGACGAAGAAGAAATTCACGTATATTTCGTATCTGCCAATGAAAAGCGTATATATAAAGCGGTCGCTCAAGATGTGTCGATTGAGAATTTGAAACAAACATATTATGCACGCGCAGAGCGTTATACACCGTTTTTATCGTACGACATAAGCGAAACAAAATCATTATTTTTACCAGCTCGTCCACTCGTATTAAACCGATTGCAATACTATATGGATGAATTAAGTGCAGATCGTTTTAAAGATGCGTTATTTACAGATCCGAGTTTTGTGAAAAAAGATGTCCTTAGTTTTGGAGAAGAATATACAGATGGTTCGCGTTTAATGGATGTCGATTTATCTAAAAAGTTACTATTGTATGTCAACCCAGCGGCTCGTGGCGAAACACAAACGTTTGATCCAACGATCTTGCAAAAAAGCATCGATTTTGTGAACGATCACGGTGGTTGGACGGATACGTATTATTTTGATCGCTTAGACGAAAACGGTAGAAAAGTAACTTTTCGTTTGTTTGCCAATGGTTATCCTGTATTTAATCGTTACGGTATGGCAGAAATTATACAAATATGGGGAGAAAATGAGATTATCAATTACCAACGTCCATTATTTACATTAGCTATTCCCGATCGGGTGAGCTTGCCAATTACACTTTCGTCTGGATATGAAGTCATTGATCAGTTGAAAAAACAAAAAAATATTCAACATGAGTTAATTGATGACATCGCAATCGGTTATGAGCTCATTCGTGATTCGGAGCGGGAAAATATCGTCATGTTAGAACCAGCTTGGTACTGTTTATATAGCGGAACGTGGCGCAAAATTGTGATGACGACAGATGAACGAAGAGGGGATATCATTGGATTGGAGTAAAACGAAGACGATTTTTATTATTACATTTTTTATTCTTGATATATTTTTAGGGTACCAATTTATTCAGAAAAAAAATAGTAGCCAGCTTGATGTTATTTTAGAAGCGACAATTGAAGAGCAACTTGAAGCGGATGGCATTACGTATGTTGATTTGCCGAAGGAGATCACGAAAGCGACATATGTAAGTGGGAAAAGTAAAACGTTTACGGAAGAAGAAGTTAAAAATTTGCCAAACCAGCAAGTAGAAACGGCAAACGAAACCGTTTTGCAAGCGCATTTTATTAAACCTGTTCCGTTACAAGATCCAAAAGACGGTTATCGTTTAACAGAGTTTTTAAGGCAAAATATCATTGCGGGTGATCAATATGCGTTTTGGAAGTACGACGAAGATTTACAAGCGCTCATTTATTTTCAACAATACGAAGGCAAGACGATTTATAAAAACATAAGCAGTATGTTGCTTATTTATGTGAACGATCAAAATGAAATGGTCGGTTATGAACAAACGTTGCTCATTGATTTAGAAAAAAACGAGAAAAAACAAGAAATTTTGCCAGCAATTAAAGCGTTAGAGACGTTGTATAAGCGAAATTACTTAAAGCCAGGTGATCAAGTAACGAAAATCGATCTTGGCTATTACGCGCTTGTCCAATTCACGACTTCGCAAGTATTAACACCGACATGGCACGTTGTTGTGAATGGAAAAACAGATTATTATGTCAATGCATTTGAAGGACAAGTAATTAGCGATGAAAATAAAGTGTTGGAGTGAATAACATGAGGTTTAGCGTTTTGGCGAGCGGCAGTACGGGTAACGCCTTTTACGTAGAAACGGAACGTGAACGGTTACTTGTTGATGCAGGGTTAAGCGGCAAACAATTAGAGCAACTATTTGCTCATATTGATCGCCACATTCAAGATGTCACAGGTGTTTTAGTGACACATGAACATAGTGACCATATTAAAGGTTTAGGCGTCATTGCTCGGAAGTATCGCCTTCCGATTTATGCGAATGAAAAAACATGGAAAGCGATGGACGGGCTCATTGGTGACATTCCATCTGAACAAAAATTTATTTTTCCAACTGGTACCGTTCGGACGTTTGGAGATATAGATGTTGAGTCATTTGGTGTATCGCACGATGCCGCCGAGCCTATGTTTTATGTATTTCATTATGAAGGAAAAAAGCTAGCGCTTATCACAGATACAGGTTATGTTAGCGAACGAATGAAAGGTGTCATTTGTCATGCGGATGTATTTGTATTTGAAAGCAACCATGATGTAGAAATGTTACGTATGGGGAAATATCCATGGAACATTAAGCGACGTATTTTAAGTGACGTCGGACACGTATCGAACGAAGATGCCGGTCTCGCCCTAGCGGATGTGATCGGTGACAAAACAAAACGCATTTATTTAGCTCATTTAAGCCAAGATAACAATATGAAAGAATTAGCGCGAATGACAGTTGCTCAGACGCTTGAGAAAAAAGGGATGATCGTCGGGGAATCTTTTCAACTATATGATACGGATCCGGTTCGTCCGACAGCGCTCGTTTCCGTATAAATTTCACCGTTTTTTCACCAACATACCGTATGTATATTATTAGATGATTGGCGAAAAAACAGGTTATAATGGAAAAGGGGTCAATATTTGAGATAGAAAGGACGGGTGAAAAATGGGCTATTATGATGATCATTATGCACATGTTCGTCAAAAACAAAAAGGGAACCGCGGAGGAACGTTTTTAGCAGGTTTAGTCGGAGCGGTTTTAGGCGGAATGCTTGTCATCGTCTCTATTCCTTCGCTAGTGAAATGGGACGTGTTACCTTATTCACTTGAACAAGCGGAAGAAAAACAGACGACGGTGACAGAGCAGCCAAAAGTAGATAAAAGTGTAGCGGTGGATGTTGTGACTCAAGTAACGAAAGCAGTCAACAAAGTATCTAATGCGGTTGTCGGCATTGTAAATATTCAAGAAGCAAGTTTTTGGTCAGAGAGCGGGGAAGCCGGAACAGGTTCAGGTGTTATTTATAAAAAAGAAGGGAATAAGGCATATATCGTCACTAACCATCACGTCGTTGAAGGTGCGAGCCGTGTCGAAGTGAGCTTAAGCGACGGAACAAAAGTGCCAGCTCGTCTTCTTGGAAGCGATGTATGGACCGATTTAGCAGTATTAGAAATCGATGCGAAACATGTCACAAACGTAGCTGAATTCGGTAACTCAGATGTCGTGAAGGTCGGGGAGCCAGTGATTGCAGTTGGAAACCCGCTTGGTTTACAATTTGCAGGTTCTGTGACGCAAGGAATTATTTCTGGGGTAAACCGTACGATTCCAATTGATATTGATCAAGATGGCATCCCAGATTGGCATGCAGAAGTATTACAAACAGATGCTGCGATTAACCCAGGAAATAGCGGAGGAGCGCTCGTAAATATCGAAGGTCAAGTCATTGGAATTAACTCGATGAAAATTGCGCAAGAAGCGGTGGAAGGCATCGGATTATCTATTCCGATTAATTACGCAAAACCGATCATTGCGGATTTAGAGAAGTTTGGACAAGTTCGCCGACCATATATGGGAGTAGAACTCCGTTCATTAAGCGATATTCCAGCATATCATTGGCAACAGACGCTTCATTTGCCGGCAAACGTGAAAGAAGGGGTTGCTATTTTACAAGTCGTGCCGGGATCACCAGCTGCCCAAGCCGGTTTACGTGAATTTGATGTCATTGTCGCGTTAGATGACGAAAACATTTCGGATGTCATCGCCTTAAGAAAGCATTTATATAATCGGAAACAAATTGGCGATACGATGAAAGTAACGTTTTATCGCGATGGCAAAAAACAAACAGTGACATTAAAATTGGCTAAACAATCATTATAATGAAACGGCAGGGCATTCCCTGTCGTTTCATTCGTAAACGAGGAGTGGTATGCTTTGTGGAAATGTTGTGAACAACATGTCGAACTTGCGATTGATATGTATGTGGATGAAAAACAACAAGCACCTGAGATATCAACAGTTTCTGTGGATAAAAAAGAAGAAATGTGCGATTTTTGTGAACAACGTGCGGTATATATAGTAGGGAACTAATGTTTCTACACAATATGTGGATTTGTATTGTGGATATGTGGATAAAACCTGTGGATATTATGTTTGTAAAGTGGGGATCACTTGTGAATATATATATTATTGCTGTGGGTAAGTTGAAAGAAAAATATTTAAAACAAGGGATCGAAGAATATACGAAACGATTATCATCGTATGCAAAAATCGACATCATTGAAGTAGCGGATGAAAAAGCGCCAGAGCAATTAAGTGAACAACAAATGGGGCTCGTAAAAAAGAAAGAAGGCGAGCGTATTTTAGGTAAAATAACAGACGATATGCACGTCATTGCTTTAGCGATTGAAGGAAAAATGATGTCTTCTGAACAATTCGCTCAAACGCTTGATCGGTTAGCGACATACGGGAAAAGTAAAGTGGCTTTTGTCATTGGAGGGTCTCTCGGCTTAAGCGATGACGTCATGAAACGAGCAAACGAATCGCTTTCATTTTCAAAAATGACGTTTCCGCATCAACTCATGCGCCTCATTTTAACCGAGCAAATTTACCGCGCTTTTCGCATTAACCGAGGAGAACCGTATCACAAGTAAAAATAAGAGGATAGCTTTTCGCCATCCTCTTATTTGCGATGCATTTTAAACTGTAAAAACAATTCATTGTAGTACGCAAGCATGCTTTTCCCCAGGTTTTCATACACTTCAAGTTTATTGGCAAGTTGTTCGCTCGGGTAAAAACGCTCATCTTCAACAATTTCCTTCGGCAAATATTCGAGCGCTTTTTTATTTGGTGTTGAGTAGCCGACGTATTCGGCATTTTGGGCGGCATTTTTCGGATCAAGCATAAAATTAATAAATTGATGGGCACCTTCAATGTTTTTTGCCGTCTTTGGAATGACCATATTATCAAACCATAAGTTTGTTCCTTCTTTTGGGATGACATAATCGAGCCGTTCATTTTCCCACATAATTTCTGCCGCATCCCCTGACCAGACGATGCCGATCGCTGCTTCTTCGTTCGCAAGAAGCATTTTAATTTCGTCGCCGACGATCGCTTTGACGTTTGGCGTGAGGGCATCTAGTTTTTGTTTTGCTTGTTGTAAATGCGTTTTGTTCGTATCATTGAGCGAATAATGTAAACTATTTAACGCCATACCTATAATTTCGCGCGCGCCATCGACAAGTAAAATTTGATTTTTAAACGCCGGATCCCATAAATCGTTCCAACTTGTAATTTCTTTCCCACCAAGCAGGGCGCGGTTGTAGACGATGCCGACCGTTCCCCAGAAGTAAGGAATGGAATATTGATTGCCTGGATCAAACGATAAGTTAAGAAAACGCTCATCAATATAGCGTAAGTTTGGGATTTTGGCATGATTGATGGGAAGTAACAACCCTTCTTCTTTCATTTTGCTGATGGCGTACTCCGAAGGGACAGCAACGTCAAATGTCGTGCCACCTTGCGCAATTTTTGTCATCATCGCTTCGTTCGAATCAAACGTTTGGTAAATGACTTTTAAGCCTGTTTCTTTTTCAAATTTTTTAATGAGTGCGGGGTCAATGTAGTCGCCCCAGTTATAAATTGTTACGGTATTATTTCCTCCATACCCTTTAGACGATTCGATTGTTTTTGTAACATAAAGCAAGCTAAAAGCAACGAGCCAAACAAGTAAAAAAAGCGACACTACTTTTTTCATTTTTGTCCCCCCTTGACGCTAGTCCGTTGTGTCATGACGTAATACACAACGACAAGGAAAAGCGTAAATAAGAAAAGAAGGGTAGATAAAGCATTGACTGATAACGAAATCCCTTGTCGTGCCCGCGAATAAATTTCAACAGACAACGTCGAAAAACCGTTTCCCGTCACGAAAAACGTAACTGCAAAGTCATCAAGCGAGTACGTGAGTGCCATGAAAAAACCAGCGAAAATGCCAGGGGTAATGTACGGGAGAACGACTTTTGTCAATACGTTCCATTCATTTGCCCCTAAATCGCGTGCCGCATCAATTAGCGTTGGGCTCATTTCTTGTAGCTTGGGCAACACCATTAACACGACGATCGGAATGCTGAAAGCAATATGCGACAGGAGAACGGACGTAAAGCCGAGCTGAATGCCAGCGATCGTAAATAAAATGAGAAACGATGCCCCGATAATGACGTCAGGGCTGACAATTAAGATGTTATTTAACGTAAGCAACGTTTGTTTCCAACGATGTTTTGCATAATAAATGGCAATTGCTCCGAAAACGCCAATGATTGTCGCTAGCGATGACGATAATAATGCAATAATCATCGTGTGCAACACGATGACAAGCAAGCGTGTATCAGCAAACACTTCTTTATACCAATCGAGCGTAAACGATTCAAAATGATGCATCGTTCCCCCACTATTAAACGAATAGTAAATTAAATAAAAAATAGGCATGTATAACACGAAAAACACAAACGCTAAGTAGAGGCGAGAAACTTTCATTGTCTCACCCCCCATTTTTTATTCCCTGTCAACGCCATTATACTAGCCATGGCGATCATTAAAAAGACAGCGATTGTCGCACCCATTCCCCAATTTTGCGTCACGAGAAAATGTTGCTCAACAGCGGTACCAAGCGTAATGACGCGGTTTCCAGCGATCAACCTCGTCAACATAAAGAGCGAAAGCGACGGAATAAACACGGCTTGACATCCTGCTTTTACGCCATCAAGCGTAAGCGGAAAAATGACGCGACGAAATGTCGTCCATTCGTTCGCTCCTAAATCGCGTGCTGCATCGATCAACGAAGGATTCAATTTTTCAAGCGCATTAAAAATCGGCAAAATCATAAACGGAATAAAAATATAGACGGATACGAAAACAAAACTAAAGTCTGTAAACAATAACTGTTTCGTTCCGATCCCAAGTGCTTCAAATAGCGCGTTCACTGCGCCATACGTGCCGAACAATCCGAGGAAAGCGTACGCTTTCAACAATAAATTGACCCATGTCGGCAAAATAATAAGCAACAACCAGAGCTGCTTATGCTTCGTTTTTGTCAACAAATAGGCCGTTGGATAAGCGATAAGAAGCGAAATGGCTGTAATTAAGAAGGCATACCAAAACGAATTGAACGTCATTCGTAAATACACAGGTGTGAAAAAAGTTTCATAGTTGACGAGCGAGAAATGGCCTTCAATATCGAAAAACGAATAATAAACAATAAGAATAATCGGTGCAATGACGAACAATCCGATCCATAGCCAATATGGGATAGCATAAGCGTAACGGCGCATGTTATTCCCCTCCGCTCTGCTTCATGACATGGATCGCTTCTGGTTCAAAATGAAGGCCAATTTCTTCCCCGATGTCCGCCTTTTTTGTTGAGTGAACGAGCCACTCGTTCCCATGCGTATCATAACAACAAAGCTCATAATGTACGCCGCGAAATAAAACGGAATCGACGCGTACACGCAATTTGCCTCGTTCAACCGTTGTTAATTCTAAATCTTCAGGTCGGATGACAATATCCACTTGTTCGTTTTTCGCAAATCCGTGATCGACGCACGTAAATTGTTGATTTGCAAATTCCACAACAAAATCGTCAATCATCGTTCCCGTAATGATGTTTGACTCCCCAATAAAATCAGCGACAAAGCGGTTGACAGGCTCATCATAAATATCTTTTGGTGTACCGCGTTGTTGAATCTTTCCTTTATTTAACACAAAAATTTCATCTGACATCGCAAGCGCTTCTTCTTGATCGTGAGTGACGAAAATAAATGTAATGCCAAGTCTTCGTTGCAGTTCGCGCAACTCATATTGCATTTCTGTTCTCAGCTTTAAATCGAGCGCAGAAAGCGGTTCATCTAATAAAAGGACGTCTGGTTCGTTGACGATCGCGCGGGCGATGGCGACACGTTGCCGTTGTCCGCCTGACATTTCATGAATGGCGCGTTGTTCGTATCCTTCTAAGTTGACGAAACGAAGCGCTTCTTTTACTTTTCGTTCAATGTCTGCCTTTGGCATTTTTTTTATACGCAAGCCAAAAGCAACGTTTTCAAACACGTTTAAGTGAGGGAAAAGCGCATAGTCTTGGAACACCGTATTCACTTGCCGTTTATTTGCTGGAACATTGTTTATTCGTTTTCCGTGGAAATAAATATCACCTTTCGTCGGTTCGATAAAACCAGCGACTAAACGAAGAATGGTCGTTTTTCCGCAACCGGACGGACCGAGAAGCGTATAAAATTTGCCTCGCTCGATTTCAAAGCTGACATCATCGAGTACAGGAAGATCATCATCGTATTGTTTCGTCACATGGTCAAAGCGAATGATGACGCGATCGTCCATATTGTTTTTCCCACCTCATTTAGCTATTTTTTAAATTCATTATGAACGATCCGTCTGTATTCAGCAACTTTTTATTGAAGAACGCCGTAGCTAATAATTTCAACCGTTGGATGAATATCGATCTTTGCTTTCGCGAATGCTTTTGGCCAGCTTTTTTGCTTTTGAAACTGTTTGTATTCGTAAGCGCGGGCATACAAACCAAATCCGACTGGATCGACTTCGTATTTTTGTATTTTTTTAACGACGGATTCCAGTTGTTTTTGTATTTCTTTTGCAAGCCATTTCTCTACCTTTTTCTTTTCTTTTTTCATATCGATGTATGTTGTTGACTCAGTGACAATGACACCGAGCTTCATACGAACGTCAAAATGGAACGCCCCGTTTCGAAATGACGGTTTATATGAAAAATCACCATGTTCAACCGAAATGCTGACATATTCTTTTTGTTTTTTCGTTTGAAACGTAAGCGATGTAGCAGGTTTAACATTTTTTTTCAATATCGCAAAATACGGACTTTCTTTTTGTAAAAGGCTACCGACATATTTTCGTTGTTCATTAAATAAAGCAATGCCCCCCGCTATTAAGTCGCCTTTATGCACTTTTAAAATGGGTGCAAATGAAGTTTGGGCACGATCGAGCGATAAACGCCGAAAATCAAGCATATTAATTTTTGTCGTTTGTTTACTTACATGGGCAGTTAATATGACATCGCGAATAGCGACAGATAAACGCGGTTTATCGTTGAGACGAACGTACATTAAATCTTTTAATGGGCCATCGAAAACGATAAAATTCGCTGTTGTTGAATTTTTTGGATCGCGATAAAACACATCCAAATAGGAAAACATGTCGTGTTTTTTCGCGAGCGTTTTGCTGACGATAATGTTTTGCGCTTTTCCACCAACAATTTTTCCAGACGCAAACGCGTTTGCTTTTGAACGTCCGTCGCGCGGTGTCATTCCAACTGTACGAATGACTTCGTAAATGTTTTTTGCTTCTTTATTAAATACCGGGCTAATCGAGTAAATGAGTAAATTTCCATTTTTCCCCTCATCTAAACCGACCGTCAATGCGAGTGTTAATTCGTCAAGTTGTGTTTTCATTCCACATCCAGTAGTTATAAAAAAGCAAAGTATGGCATATATACACTTTTTCATTTCTTTTTCCCCCTTTGAAACCATCGTGCAATGGAGGTGTAAATAAATAAACCGATAGGGAAAAAGTAAGCTCCCCACAAACCGTATTTCTCCCACCACGATCCTAACGTTTGAACATGAAAAAACGATGGATTGTATAAAAAAGACGTGAAAATAAATATACAAACGGCAACGAGTAATACGATCGTATGATCCTTTTTTCCAATGAGTTGACTAATGCCGAAAACAGTTGTAAAAATGTACGGGATACCTGTCGTTGACATAACAAACAAATAAAACGATAAAAAAATCACTTCAAATCGTTCAATAAACGGAAATTCAATTGTTTTCAGTAGCGACAACGTCGGCCAAATGAGCAAAGGTGTTTCATCTGGACTAAAAAAAATAAAACATGTGATCGTAATGAGCAAAAATGTAAGAGCAGAGATGCTGTTGGCGATGACCATCGCTTTTACGGCATGTTTTTTTTCTTTTAAAAACGGGTAAAACACGAACGCTAACTCAAAGCCTAAAAAAGATAAAACCGTCGTTTTCACCGCTTGAATAATTGGAGCCCATCCTTCTTTTAACATAGGGAGCATATGCAAAATCGTTCCCTTTTGTAACGGCACAGCGATAAGAATAGGCATCCAAAGCGTTAAATAAAAGACAACTTCAGCATAACGCCCAAGTATGCGCACACCATTTTTCGTAATGAAAAAGCCAGGGAGCATAAATAACATCATAATAAGATAGTTTGGTGTGTTTGGTAAAATCCATACTTGTGTAATATGAATGGCAGTAAAAACGACGGTGATTGACGCTAATAAAGCGTAAGCGACAAAAGCGATATGGATGAACGTTCCGAATGTACGACCGAAGTAGCGACGAGAAAGATCAAAAATTGTATCTTGCTGATGCTTTTCCATCGTTTTTATAATGATCGTACTTGCGATGATCGAAATGATCCAACCGATGACAATGGCGATCCATCCATCTGTATTGGCGATATCGGCAAGTTGGGCTGGAAGTGATAAAATGCCGATGCCGATTTGTGTACCCGAAATAAGAAAAATATATTGCATCGTTGTTATTTCGTTAAATTGATATCGTTTCATACGCACCACTTATTTGCGAAATTTTTTTTGTCTTGTCAGTTGCGTTGGGCGAGCAGATAACGGCCGTGTACGCATCATCCAAAGCGGGAAGCGTAAAAGTGTATCTTTCCAATCGCGCAACCGCGTCGGAGCAAACGGGCTTCCTGCAGGTGTGCCGAGCGACTCTAATGAAATTAAATGGCCGATAATAAGCATGAACCCGATCACCATTCCGACTAAACCGAACAAAGAAGCAGCAATCATCATTGGAAAACGCAATAAACGAATCGACTCGGACATATCTGGGTTCGGAATAATAAACGATGCAATCGCTGTTAACGAGACGATGACGACCATAATGTTGCTGACGATACCGGCTTCAACGGCCGCTTGTCCAATGACGACCCCCCCAACAATGCCGACCGTTTGTCCGATTGGCGCAGGTAAACGCAAACCCGCTTCACGCAACATTTCGAGCGCAAGCTCCATTAAAATGGCTTCTAAAATCGGCGGAAGCGGGACGCGTTCTCGTGACTCTCCAACCGTAAGCAATAAATTGAGCGGAATAATTTCGTAATGAAACGAAAGTGCTGCAATGTAAGCGGACGGTAAAAAAATCGCCATAAAAAAGGCAAGCAACCGCAAAAGTCGCAAAAACGAGGCGATCATCCAACGTGTACTGTAATCATCAACGGTTTGGAAAAACGTAATAAACGTCATCGGTCCAATCATGACGCTAGGCGAGCGGTCAACAACGATAACGATGCGACCTTGCAGTAAGTTGCTTACCGCAGCATCTGGTCGCTCCGTCAACAAAAATTGCGGAAACGGTGAAAACGGATTATCTTCAATATATTGCATCAGTTCCCCGGTATTGACGATCGTATCGACATCAACTTGTTCAATCCGATCTTTTAACTCTTGCAGCACTTCTGGATGGGCGACATCTTCTAAATACAATAATGCGACAGGGGTATGTCCGCGTCTGCCGACGGTCGTTTCTTCAATTTTTAATTGTTGGTGCGGCAAGTAACGACGAATTAACGCAATATTTTTTTCACACGTTTCAATAAAACCTTGGTGCGACCCCTTAAGCGATGATTCAATTTGCGGCTCTGCGATCGCGCGTTGCGGCCATCCTTGCGTATCCAAAAGCAATACGTGGTCGTCACCGTCTAGGAATAGCGCGGTTTCCCCTTGAAACACTCGTTGAATGACATGTTCCCATTTTGTCGTATATGATTTTGAGCCGATTGGCAGTTGAATATCCGCAATCGTGTGAATTTGTTTCGTTTCAAATAAAAGCGGATCAATAATGTTATTATTAATCGAATTTTTATCCACGAGCGTATTGAGATAAATAAGCAACGCTCGCTTTTTTGGTTCCCCAATAAATAGATGGCAATATATGAGATCAGGCGTTTTTGTAAAATAATCACGCAACGTTTGTTCGTTCATATCGAGCGAGTGCGTGACGGTTTGTTGTATTCCGTTCATCATTCATCCCCTTTAAGCTGTTGAAGTGGTTCGATAGCTGGTCCTTCTAGCACTTTTCCAGTAAAACAGAAGCGTGAACCGTGGCACGGGCAGTCCCATGACCGTTCGCTATTGTTCCATTCGAGTTCACAACCCATATGTGTACATGTCGTATCGACGACATACAGTGTGCCTTGTTCATCGCGGTAGGCACCTGCCCGTTTTCCGTCCACATTGACAACGGCTCCTTCTCCTTTCGATATGTCGTGCGGAGTAAGAAGAGCATATTCGAGTTTTCCAGTTAAAAAATGTTTAGCGACATCAATGCCCTCAGTAAACAAATTGTTTAGTGATGGGTCAGCGATAAATCGTGACGGAGTAAATAAATGTGCGTAACGATGTTCTTTTTGTAACGCTAAATCTGTCAAAAGACGAGCTGCGACCATACTTGTCGTCATCCCCCATTTTCGATATCCTGTTGCGACAAGAATGTGCGGGAGACTTTTGCGAATCGGACCGATGTATGGAAGATTGTCTAGCGTGATGAGATCTTGCGCCGACCAACGATATAGCACATGTGATAAACCGAACGTATGTTCACAAAATGATTGTAACGCTTCATAGTGTTGAATCATGTTGATCCCTTGTCCGACTTTATGCGACTCGCCACCGATTAGAAGAAGCGGCTTACCGTCCATCGTTGTGCAGCGAAGAGATCGCTTCGGTTCATTTGCGCTCAAATACATGCCTTGCAATCGTTCGTGAGCTTCGACCGCAATGACGTAAGATCGCTCTGCATGCAAGCGTGCAAAGTAAAAAGCAGGGTCAAAAAACGGAAAGTGGGTACAAATGACAACAGTGTCACATGTGATCGTTGCTCCATTTTTCGTTCGTACAATCGGCCGCTCCGTTGTCTCGATATGTTGTGCGACAGTTTGTTCGTAAAAAGATGCCCCGTATTTTACTGCAAGCTCGACTAATGTTTTTATATAATGGAGCGGATGAAATTGCGCTTGGTTGCGCATCATGACTGCACCTTGGATGGAGAAAGGAAGCGACAGTTGATCGACATATGCCCCGTCGATGCCGAGCGTTTCATACGCTTTCCATTCCGCCTCAAGCTTATATAATTGCGTTTCTTCAGTTGTATACACGTATGCGTCTTCTACCGATAAGTCGCAATGAATATCGTGTTCTTTTACGATATGCAAAATCGATTGCAGCGCTTCTTTATTTGCTTCGTAATATTGACGGGCGCTATCTTCACCGAAGTGGGCTATCAGTTCATGATAAATGAGATCATGCTGGGCAGTCATTTTCGCAGTCGTATGTCCTGTTGTGCCGTGACATAGCCGATCTGCTTCGATGACGGTGACGCGCACTCCATGTTTAGCGAGCAAATAAGCCGTCGTAATGCCTGTTATTCCTCCACCAATAATCGCTACATCTGTTTCAATCGGTTGCGTCAGAGATGGAAAAGACGGAATCGTTGTTGTTTGTAGCCAATACGATTGTGATAACTTTGGTAAAGACATGTTTTTGTTCCTCCATAACCATGTTTTTCTTAATTTTCCCCAAATCGAAAAGTTTATGATGAACATTTGTAAAGATGATAAAATGGAAATAGACGAGTATCGAAACGTTTTTATAACATAACGTAAGAGGGAGATCGAAAGTGAATAAAGATGCAAACATTCGTTTACAAGATAACGTGGTGTTAGAACATTATGGGCTTAATGAATTGCATTTAGAATCTGTTCGTCATTATCGCGAACAATTTGCAAAAGCAAAGCCAAATCATCCGTGGAACGGGTTAGAAACGAAAGATTTTTTATATAAAATTGGGGCATGGGGAAAAATACGAGATACAAACAAAGAAGGGCTCACATTAGCAGGGCTCCTTATGTTCAGCGAAGAGCGAATGATTACAGAAGTTTTACCACAATACTTTTTAGAATATCGCGAACATGACGACAATGATATGCATTGGACAAATCGTTTCACTTCACAAGACGGAACGTGGTCGGGAAATATTTATGATTTTTATTTTAAAGTGATGAACGAGTTTAAAGATGTATCTACATTTGAAAAAGAAGCTGTGCATGAAGCGCTCATCAACGCGATTGTCCATGCCGATTACAACGGTGATGGAGGCGTTATTGTTGAACGGCAGCGATCATATATACAATTTTCTAATCCTGGGCTTTTCGGCATTCCTTTAGAACAAGCGTATAGCGGCGGGATTAGCCATTTGCGCAATCCGAATATGTTTAAAATGTTTATTTACATTCAATTTTGTAAACGTGCTGGAGTCGGTTTAAAAACGATAGAGACGATTTGTTTACAGCAACTTGCTGTTGAGCAATATGATTTTCAAAAACGAACGGTCGTTACATTGCCTATTGTGTCCTTCTCAGAAAGACACGAACATATAGAGAAGATCGAGGCAGTAAGTGATTGGACGGATGATGTGCCATTGTTGGACTTCGTAAATAAAGACGAAAACTCCTATAATATCGAACAAAACTCCGTTAATAACGAGATTAAGTCCGTGAATAAAGAACAAAACTCCTTGAATAGCGAGCTAAACTCCGTAAACAAAGGGCTTAACTCCATAAATAATAAGGATAGCTCCATAAATAAAGACGAAAACTCCGTAAATATCCCTTTCGACTCCGTAAATAAATCGGATGAGGAAGAAGAAATAAATGTCGATCAGGAGCTATGGAACATTGCTGAAATTGCACGTAAGAAAAAAAGGCTTGCACCGACTAAAATGGAAGAAATCATTTTGCAACTATGCGCTCATCGACCGTTAATGTTAAAACAATTAGCGTATTTATTAGATCGAACGCCAGACGGTTTACGAAACAACTATTTAGGAAAGTTATTAGCAGAAGGAAAAATGAGGTTAAAGTATCCAGAACAACCAAATCATCCGAAACAAGCATATATGACGAATAAGTAATATTCATGATTTGTTCAATATTTCACAATCTATAATAGAGAAAAGAATGTTACAATGATGGTAACAAAAGAAAAGTTGAGGTGACAAACAATGCTTGTATGCGAATGGAGAAACTTTTCAACAGATGCGGAAACATATACACTAGAGCTATTTGAAGAAATGATTGGCGATGAATTTGAAGCGATGATGTTTGAAGATGATCAAGAAATTCCTTCTTATATATGGACAGTAAACTATGTTGTCATTGTCAAACGAAATACGCGCATGTACAACGATATTTCGTTTACGAAAATTCCGCGCAATCCAGTATGTGAGTAACCGCCTTCTTTATGAAGAAGCGGTTCTCTTATAAAACATACTTGCTCAACATTTCACAAAGTTGACACACACGAACAAAATTCCTTTCGCTATAATGAAAATGTGAAAACAATCACAATTTTATTTTCAATTAGATTGTGAAAAATTTCACAAGAACAATACAGGAGGGTCTTATATGGCTGTTGATGAAAAAGTATTAGACCAAAAGAAAGAAGTTACGAAAATGATCGACACCCTTGTGGCGAATGCGCAAAAGGCGTTAAAAGCATTTCGTGATTACGATCAAGAAGCGATTGACCATATCGTCAAGCAAATGGCGTTAGCTGGACTTGATAAGCATATGTATTTAGCAAAATTAGCGATCGAAGAAACAAAACGTGGCGTGTATGAAGATAAAATTATTAAAAACATTTTTGCGACAGAATACATTTACCATAACATTAAATACGATAAAACGGTTGGCGTCATCCGAGAAAATGAACAAGAAGGCATCATTGAAATTGCCGAGCCTGTTGGGGTGATTGCTGGGGTTACACCGGTAACAAACCCAACATCAACAACGATGTTTAAGGCGCTTATTTCAATTAAAACGCGCAACCCAATCATTTTTGCGTTCCACCCATCTGCGCAAAAATGTAGCAGTGAAGCAGCACGCATTTTACGCGATGCAGCCATTGCAGCTGGCGCGCCAGAGCATTGTATTCAATGGATCGAAACGCCTTCTGTCGAAGCGACTCAACAATTGATGCATCATCCTGGCGTTTCGCTTATTCTTGCGACAGGTGGAGCAGGCATGGTTAAAGCGGCATATAGCTCAGGAAAGCCAGCATTAGGGGTTGGACCTGGTAACGTGCCTTGCTATATTGAGAAAACCGCAAATATAAAACGTGCCGTGAACGATCTTATCCTTTCAAAAACGTTTGACAACGGTATGATTTGTGCATCTGAACAAGCGGTCATTATTGATAAAGAAATTTATGATGCTGTGAAAAATGAGATGATCGCAAACAAATGTTATTTCTTAAATGAAGAAGAAAAGAAAAAAGTTGAAAAGCTTGTCATTAATGAGAATACGTGCGCAGTCAATCCGAATATCGTCGGTAAACCAGCATATGAAATTGCGAAAATGGCAGGCGTTGATGTGCCAGTTGATACGAAAATTGTTGTGGCAGAACTAAAAAGCGTCGGTCCGCAAGAGCCGCTTTCTCGTGAAAAATTAAGCCCGGTATTGGCGTGCTATAAGGTGAATAGTACAGAGGAAGGATTAAAACGAGCAGAAGAGATGCTTGAATTCGGTGGACTTGGCCACTCGGCTGTCATTCATTCAGAAAATCAAGAAGTCATTCTTGAATTCGGTAAGCGAATGAAAGCAGGACGGATCATTTCGAACGCCCCATCTTCACAAGGAGCGATCGGAGATATTTACAACGCATACATTCCGTCATTGACGCTCGGTTGCGGTACGTTCGGTGGCAACTCTGTTTCGACAAACGTTGGGGCGACACATTTAATTAACATTAAAAAATTAGCGAGAAGGAATGTAAACATGCAATGGTTTAAAGTTCCGCCAAAAATTTATTTTGAAAAACATGCGACACAATATTTAGCGAAAATGCCAAACATCTCGCGTGCCTTTATCGTTACAGACCCAGGTATGGTGAAGCTCGGCTATGTTGATAAAGTGCTGTACTATTTACGCAAACGCCCAGATTATGTGCATTGCGAAATTTTCTCAGAAGTTGAGCCAGATCCATCGATTGAAACGGTCATGAAAGGTGCCGATATGATGCATGCGTTCCAACCAGACGTCATCATCGCTCTCGGCGGTGGTTCGGCGATGGACGCGGCGAAAGCGATGTGGTTGTTCTATGAACATCCGAATACAGACTTCAATGGGTTAAAACAAAAGTTTTTAGATATTCGTAAGCGTGTATTTAAATATCCAAAACTCGGTCAAAAAGCGCAATTTGTCGCGATTCCAACAACGTCTGGTACAGGTTCAGAAGTGACATCGTTTGCGGTCATTACAGATAAGAAAAATAACGTCAAATATCCGCTTGCTGATTATGAGTTAACACCAGATGTCGCCATCGTTGACCCACAATTTGTTATGACGATGCCAAAACATATTACAGCGGATACAGGTATGGACGTATTAACACATGCCATTGAGGCGTACGTATCGAACATGGCGAACGACTATACAGACGGATTAGCGTTAAAAGCGATTCAGCTCGTTTTTGAATACTTGCCACGCGCATACAAAAACGGCAACGATGAAGTAGCGCGCGAAAAAATGCACAACGCATCAACCATTGCTGGGATGGCATTTGCGAACGCCTTCTTAGGCATTAACCATAGTTTAGCGCATAAACTTGGTGCAGAATTCCATATTCCGCACGGACGGGCAAATACGATTTTAATGCCGCATGTCATTCGTTACAACGCGCAAAAACCGAAGAAGTTTACAGCGTTTCCGAAGTACGAACATTTCGTAGCTGACGAACGTTATGCTCAAATTGCGCGCTTGCTCGGCTTGCCAGCAAGAACGACAGAAGAAGGAGTAGAAAGCCTCGTTCAAGCGGTCATTAAGCTCGCAAAAGAACTCGACATGCCATTAAGCATCGCAGCAACAGGCGTCAGCAAAGAAGCATTCGAAAGCAAAGTTGACCAACTTGCTGAATTAGCTTTCGAAGATCAATGTACAACAGCTAATCCAAAATTGCCATTAGTCAGCGACCTTGCCGACATTTATCGCCAAGCGTATAAGGGAGTGTAAGAAGATTAGGGACGTCCTGCGAAGGATGTCCCTTCTTTTTGTTTATGGTACACTAATAGAGGAAAGCGAGGGACGGATCATGAAGCAAGTAAAGACGAATGCTGTGCGCATGCTTGAGCGCGCGCGTGTGCCATATGAACTGTTGACTTACGACTATACGGATGGGCAAATTGATGGAATATCGGTTGCGAAAAAAATTGGGCAACGTGAAGAAATTGTATATAAAACGCTTGTGACAAAAGGGGTGAGCGGACAACTTTACGTATTCGTCATCCCTGTCGCAGCGGAGTTGCATGTAAAAAAAGCAGCGGCCGTTGTTGGAGAAAAAAGCGTGCATATGTTGCCTGTGGCAGACATTGAAAAAATGACAGGGTATGTGCGTGGCGGTTGTTCGCCAATTGGAATGAAAAAGATGTATGACACGTATGTTGACGAATCCGCCCTTGCGCACGAGCAAATCATTGTGAGCGCAGGGAAAATTGGCATGCAAATGAAACTTTCTGTTCGAGATTTATTAAAGCTGACAAATGGAAAAACCGCACATGTCGTCAAAGAGTAGAAAGGAGAATTTTCGCATGCGAATGATAAGAGAGGAAGAACTACACATCGAAGAAGGATTGTTGGATGATGACAATCGGTTGCTTGCGGAAATGATTTTGCCAAGTCGGTTAAAGCGCATGTATGATGTGCTAAGTGCACGAACAAGGTATATTACTATTTTGACGGAAGCGGTAGACGACCCGCACAATCAGGCAGCGGTATTGCGTTCAGCGGAGGCATTTGGCATTCAAGATGTTCATGTCGTTACCGGAGCGGCTCCGTTTGAGCCGAACAAATGGGTGACGCGACATGCGGACAAATGGTTAACGGTGCATAAACATTCATCGATTGAACGGGCGATTCGCCATCTCCAACAAAAAGGCTACCAAGTATATGCAAGCTACCTCGGAGAAGGGACGATTCCGCTTGAACAAATTGACGTATCGAAACCGACGGTGCTTTTGTTCGGAAATGAGCATCGTGGGGTATCCGAAGAAGCGCTTGCTTTAGCGGACGGAAAGTTTATCATTCCGATGAACGGATTTGTGCAAAGTTTTAATATTTCTGTCGCGGCAGCGATTTCCCTTTATGAAATCACGAAGCGGGCGAAACAAGTGGCAGGGGAGCGTTATCATTTATCGCTAGCAGAAAAGAAAGAAATATACGAACATTGGATGAAGCTTTCGCTTAGCCCACGGCTAAGAAAAATGGTGGAAAGTAAAATAGGAGGACGCAATGATTGAAGCGGTGATTTTTGATTTAGATGGCGTCATTGCTGATACTGTTGAACTGTATTATATTGCGACAAAACGTGTCGCCGATGAAATTGGGGTACCGTTTGATCGACAGCTCAATCAAAAGCTACAAGGGATGAGCAGACAGGCGATGGTTGAGGCGCTTCTCGGTGAAAAAGCGCATGAATGGTCGGAGGAAGAAAAGCGAGCTCTTGGTGACCTTCGCGGTCAATATTATCGCGAGTTGATCGAGCAATTGTCGTCAAGTGACGTGTTGCCGGGAATGAGGGAGCTTCTTTGCGACATTCAGCGCGACGGTGTCCCGATGGCTCTCGCATCGTCAAGCTCAAACGCACGTGTCGTTGTCGAACGACTCAACGTGCGCTCTTTTTTTGATGTCATTGTGGATGTCAAAACGATTACGCGCATGAAGCCAGATCCGGAAATTTTTTTAACAGCTGCGAGACAGCTTCGTGTCGACCCATCTCATTGTATTGCTATTGAAGACGGGGAAGCGGGAATGAAAGCGATCAAACAGGCGAATATGTTTTCCGTCGGCATCGGAGTGCATTTAGCCTCGCTGTCTCCCGATTGGCTCGTTCAGCGGACAACGCAATTGACATGGGACGAGTTAAAAAAGCGATTTATGCAAAAAGCTGGTCAATGACGACCAGCTTATTTTGCGCCTAATATTTCCCTTGCTTTTTCGACAAGTTCTTCTGATGGCGTCGGGATGCCTTCAAGTGGATATGTGAGTCCAAGCGCTTTCCATTTGTATACACCGAGTTGATGATACGGAAGAACTTCAATTTTTTCGACGTTGTGCAACGTACGAATGAAGTCAGCTAAGCGATGTAAATCTTCTTCATCGTCTGTGACGGTTGGAACGAGCACATGGCGAATCCAAACAGGTACGTCTCGTTCTGATAATAGACGTGCAAACGCTAAAATATGTTCATTCGTTTTTCCTGTTAGTTTACGATGTTTTTTTTCATCAATATGTTTTAAATCAAGCAAAATTAAATCTGTGTATTGAAGCAATTCATTTAATTTTTTTTGAAATGATGCTTCCGTCGTATAACATCCGCCAGACGAATCAATCGTTGTATGAATGCCAAGCTGTTTACAACGGCGAAATAGCTCAATTAAAAAATCGATTTGTAAAAGCGGTTCTCCGCCACTAACCGTTATTCCGCCGCCGGATGCTTGCATAAAAGGCAAGTACGTCTTTGCATCAGCAATAACTTCATCAACAGACATTTGTTTTCCTTTGCCAATCTCCCACGTATCTGCGTTGTGGCAATATTGGCAGCGCAATAAACAGCCTTGAGTAAAAATGACGTAACGAATACCGGGACCATCCACCGTTCCGCACGATTCGATTGAATGAATAAATCCGTTCATGTTGTTTCCTCCTAGGTAGAAAGCTCCCACGATGCGTGGGAGCTTCCATTACATTGTTTCATGGAACGTCCGATTAATGACGTCAATTTGTTGTTCGCGTGTTAATTTAATAAAGTTGACCGCATAACCTGATACGCGAATAGTCAATTGCGGATATTTTTCAGGATGTTCCATCGCGTCAAGCAACGTGTCGCGGTTAAAGACGTTGACGTTTAAATGATGACCGCGTTTTTGCGCATAGCCATCTAAAATCGCGACAAGGTTTTGAATGCGTGTCGCTTCATCTTTCCCGAGCGCTTTTGGTACGATCGAGAACGTGTTCGAAATGCCGTCTAATGCATATTCATACGGTAATTTTGCGACAGAGCTTAACGATGCAAGCGCTCCTTTTGTATCGCGACCGTGTAATGGATTCGCCCCAGGGGCGAACGGTTCACCAGCGCGACGACCATCTGGTGTATTTCCTGTCTTTTTACCGTATACGACGTTTGATGTGATCGTTAAGATGGATGTCGTATGTTTCGAATCGCGATACGTTTTATGTTTGCGCAATTTTGTCATAAAGCGTTCAACAATATCGACCGCAATCGCATCAACGCGATCATCGTTATTTCCGTATTTCGGGAAGTCGCCTTCAATTTCAAAGTCGACAGCTAAGCCGTTTTCATCGCGAATCGTTTTTACTTTCGCATATTTAATGGCACTTAATGAGTCAGCGACAACGGACAACCCAGCGATACCAGTTGCCATCGTGCGCAAAATGTGCGTATCGTGAAGCGCCATTTCGATTCGTTCATAACAATATTTATCATGCATGTAATGGATGACGTTTAATGTATTAATATACAATTCTGCTAGCCATTCCATGACGTTGTCAAATTTGCGCATCACTTCATCGTAGTCTAAGTATTCAGATGTGATTGGCGCAAACTCTGGGCCGATTTGCACTTTTAATTTTTCATCCACGCCGCCGTTAATTGCGTATAATAATGCTTTTGCAAGGTTTGCACGCGCGCCGAAAAATTGCATTTGTTTGCCGATGCGCATCGCGGATACGCAGCATGCGATGCCGTAGTCGTCGCCGAACTCAGGTCGCATTAAATCGTCATTTTCATATTGAATGGAGCTTGTTTGAATCGACATTTTCGCGCAATATTTCTTAAACGCTTCTGGCAACTGTGTTGACCAAAGCACCGTTAAGTTTGGTTCTGGCGCCGGGCCTAAGTTATCGAGTGTATGCAAGAAGCGGAATGAGTTTTTCGTCACAAGCGGACGACCGTCAATCGCGACACCGCCAATGGACTCTGTGACCCACGTTGGGTCGCCGCTAAATAGCTCATTGTATTCTGGCGTTCTTGCGAATTTGACGAGACGCAATTTCATAACGAAATGGTCAACAAGCTCTTGCGCTTCGCGTTCTGTTAATGTTCCTTCTTGCAAGTCGCGCTCGATATAAATATCTAAAAATGTAGAGACGCGACCTAAGCTCATGGCTGCACCGTTTTGTTCTTTAATCGCCGCAAGGTAAGCGAAATATAACCATTGGAACGCCTCATGTGCGTTGCGCGCCGGTTTAGAAATATCATATCCGTAGCTTGCAGCCATTTCTTTTAATTCTTGAAGAGCGCGAATTTGTTCCGCTAATTCTTCCCGAAGACGAATGATGTCTTCGCTCATTGTACGCGCACCTGTATTGCGTAAATCTTTCTTCTTCTCTTCAATTAAGCGATCCACACCGTATAAGGCAACGCGACGATAGTCACCGATAATGCGACCGCGTCCATATGCGTCAGGAAGTCCTGTAATAATTCCTGCTTTGCGCGCTGCTTTCATTTCATCGGTATATACGTCAAATACGCCTTGGTTATGCGTTTTACGATATTGCGTAAAAATTTTCTTTACTTCATCGCTTACTTCATATCCGTAAGCTTCGCATGCTTGCTCCGCCATGCGAATGCCGCCAAATGGCATAAGCGCCCGTTTAAACGGTTCGTCTGTTTGAAAACCAACAACTTTTTCAAGTTCTTTATTCAAATAGCCAGGTCCATGCGACGTAATGGTTGATACGATTTCTGTATCCATGTTGAGAACGCCGCCTCTTTCGCGTTCTAGTTTGGAAAGTTCCATCACTTGTTCCCAAAGCTTTTTCGTCGCTTCCGTCGGACCTTGTAAAAACGATTCATCCCCTGTGTAAACGGTTACGTTATTTAAAATAAAATCACGAACGTCAATTTCTTTTTTCCATTTATCACCTTTAAACGTTCTCCAAGCGTCCATTAACGCTTCATGTACAGTAAGTAGCGCCATTATAATCTCCTCCCATTCATTCAGGAATAATAAAAATATCCCCTATATAAAGAATACTACTTTTTGACAAGGTGAGGAGCATAAAGGATTGACGAATTTGTGAAAAGTTGATCAAAAACATTTTTTAAAATAAAGATTTTTCCAAAAATTATTTTTATAAAATTTGTTGCATAAAAACAAAAAAGCTGATAATATGTGAAACATGAGGGGCATAACATGTTTATACACAAACATTTATTATTTTACAACAAATAGTAAGGGGGATTAACAATGATAAAAAAAGGAATGATTGCAGCGCTTGTTTTTATGCTTATGTTTGCGCTTGTTGGATGTGGTAGTTCGACAGAAAAAACAGCGACAACAGAAAAGAAAATTACTGTCGTCACAGATGCGGCGTTTGCCCCATTTGAATACATGGATAAAGGGGAAATTGTCGGCTTTGATGTCGATTTATTAAAAGCTGTCATGAAAGAAGCTGGACTAGAATATGAATTAAAAAACATCGGCTGGGATCCATTGTTTGCGGCTATTCAAGGGAAAACAGCGGATATGGCCGTTTCAGGAATTACAATTAACGATGATCGGAAAAAAACATATGACTTTTCTATTCCTTACTTTGAATCAACACATATGATTCTTGTTAAAGAAGGAAGTTCGATTAAAAGCGCGAAAGATTTACAAGGAAAAGTTGTCGGTGTCCAAAATGGTACAACTGGACAAGAAGCGGTTGAGAAGATTTTAGGAAAAGAGAATAAAAATATTAAAAAGTTTGAGAATACGGTCGTTGCGATTATGGACTTATTAAACGGCGGTGTGGAAGCCGTTGTCACAGATAATGCCGTGGCGAACGAATACGTAAAAAATAATCCAGATGCTAAAATTGTAGCATTTGAGGATCCAGAACATTTTGAATCTGAATTTTACGGCTTTATGTTCCCGAAAGGAAGCGATTTAAAACAAAAAGTAGACGAAGCGTTGAAAAAAGTCATCGAAAATGGCACGTACACAGAAATTTATAAAAAATGGTTTGGTACAGAACCGAATATGGAATCATTACAACAACAGCAATAACGTTGATGTAAAAATTGCGTAACTGCTAAGGTTACGCAATTTTTACAAAGGGAAAGGTGATTGATGATGGATTTTCGTTTCAATATCATTGTTGAATATGCACCGTTTTTTTTGAAAGGGGTGCTCTGGACGATCGGCTTATCGTTAGTCGGTATCTTTTTCGGGACGATTCTCGGTTTAGCCATTGGGCTCGGAAAAATGGTTCAAAACCGCCTCATTCGTCTTCCTTTTGATTGGTACGTCCATTTTTTCCGTGGCACGCCATTGTTCGTACAAATTTTACTTATTCATTTTGGCGTGATGCCGATTTTTACCGCTCAACCGAACCCGCTCGTGTCTGGCGCCATTTCTTTATCTTTAAACGCAGCTGCGTATATTGCGGAAATTTTCCGTGCTGGCATCCAGTCCATTGATCGCGGTCAAATGGAAGCGGCTCGTTCGCTTGGAATGACGCACGTACAAGCGATGCGTTACATCATTTTGCCACAAGCCATTAAACGAATGATTCCGCCGCTTGGCAATGAATTTATCGTTCTCATTAAAGATTCTTCTCTTGCAGCAATTATTGCAGCGCCTGAACTCATGTATTGGGGACGAGCGATGCAAGGTCAATATTATCGCGTTTGGGAACCGTACTTAACTGTTGCGCTCATTTACTTAGTGCTTACCCTCTCGTTAAGCAAGTTGCTACATCGGTTAGAAAGAAGGTATGACGCATGATTCAAGTGACAAATTTAAAAAAATCGTTCGGATCGCTACAAGTGTTAAAAGGAATTGATGTGCACATTCATGAAAAAGAAGTGGTTGTCGTTATCGGCCCTTCTGGTTCAGGAAAGTCGACATTTTTACGTTGTTTAAACTTGCTTGAAGATTTTGATGAGGGGGATATCGTCGTTGACGGATTTCATTTAAAAGATCCGAAAACGGATTTAAATAAAGTGCGTGAAGAAGTTGGCATGGTGTTTCAACGATTTAATTTATTTCCGCATATGACGGTGCTTAATAATATTACACTCGCCCCGATGAAAGTGCGCAAATGGTCGAAAGAAAAAGCGACAGAAAAAGCGATGCAACTGCTTGCGAAAGTCGGCTTACAAGATAAGGCACACGTATATCCGGATTCATTATCTGGTGGACAGGCACAGCGTGTTGCTATTGCTCGTGCGCTTGCGATGGAGCCAAAAGTGATGTTATTTGATGAGCCAACATCTGCGCTCGATCCAGAAATGGTAGGGGAAGTGCTTGCCGTCATGAAACAACTAGCAAAAGAAGGAATGACGATGGTCGTCGTGACGCATGAAATGGGATTTGCGCGTGAAGTCGGGGATCGTGTTCTCTTTATGGACGGTGGAGTGATCGTGGAGGAAGGAACGCCACAACAAATTTTTGATGCACCACAACATGAGCGAACGAAGTCATTTTTATCCAAAGTGTTATAAGAAAAAGGTGTCCCGTGTGTCAGGACACCTTTCGTTTTTATGCTAATAATTGTTTCTCTAATGCCACTTCGACAGGAACGTAGTCGTAACCGAGGTCGCGTGCGACAGCTTCGTATGTGATTTCTCCGTTTGCGACGTTTACACCAAGGCGTAATGCAGGGTTGTCTGCGACCGCTTTGTGTACGCCTTTATTTGCAATTTGTAGTGCGTATGGCATTGTGACGTTTGTGAGCGCAAGTGTTGATGTGCGCGGCACAGCTCCAGGCATGTTCGCTACTGCGTAGTGAACGACGCCGTGTTTCACATATGTTGGGTTGTCGTGCGTTGTCACATGGTCGCTCGTTTCAACAATACCGCCTTGGTCGATCGCTACGTCAACGATGACCGAACCTGATTGCATCGCTTTCACCATTTCTTCTGTCACTAGTTTTGGCGCTTTTGCTCCTGGAATTAATACCGCACCGATCACAAGGTCAGACTCGGCAACAGCTTGTGCGATGTTCATTGGGTTAGACATAAGCGTATTAATTTGGCTTCCGAAAATATCGTCAAGTTCACGTAAACGTTCTGCGCTTAAGTCAATAATCGTGACGTTTGCACCTAAGCCGATCGCCACTTTTGCTGCGTTCGTTCCGACGACACCGCCGCCAATGATCGTTACTTTTCCGCGGCTAACGCCTGGGACACCGGAAAGAAGAATACCTTTTCCGCCTTTTGTTTTTTCAAGAAATTGGGCGCCAATTTGTGCTGCCATGCGTCCTGCTACTTCGCTCATCGGTGTCAAAAGCGGTAACGTACGACCAACTTGTACCGTTTCATAAGCGATTGCGATGACGCCTTTTTCTTTTAGCGCACGCGCTAACTCTGGTTCAGCAGCGAGGTGTAAGTATGTGAACAAGACTAAGCCTGGACGGAAGTATTCGTATTCGCTTGGTAGCGGTTCTTTTACTTTCATGACCATATCGGCTTGTGCCCATACATCTGCGGCACGTTCTACGATTTGTGCCCCTGCATTCACATATGCTTCATCTGTGAAACCGCTTCCAATTCCTGCATCTTTCTCAATGATGACAGTATGTCCATTGCTGACGAATGACATAACGCCAGCTGGTGTAATCGCTACACGATTTTCATTATTTTTAATCTCTTTTGGAACACCAATAATCATGTGCTGTTTCCCCTTTCATGTTGTCTTTCGTTATTATCTACAGTATAAATGTTTTTTATCATTTGTTGTTTGTTTAGAAAAGAGAAAGAAAAAACAAGCTTTTGTGGATTTCCACAAAAGCTATGTTGTCCGATATTTGTCTAATTTCATATCGATATATAGCTTTACTTTTTCGCTCATATTGCTTAAGTCGATGTTTCCGATTTCACTTATTCGCTTCAGACGGTAAGCGAGTGTATTCGGATGAATATTGAGCGTTTTCGCCGTTTCATTGACGTTGCTGTCACAGTCAAGATACGTTTCAATCGTCTCCACTAAGTTGGTGTGATGCTGTGCGTCGTACTGTTTCAGCTTTTCGAGCGCAACGTTGTGGAAATCCCCATGTCGTTTTTGTTCAAAAAGTAAATCAAAAAATTGATACATGCCAAGATGCTGATAGCTTTGAATATTCGCAAGTTGATGAGGAAAGGCGCGTTTCATTTTTAACACCGTTTGTGCTTCTTCATAACTTTTTGCAATTTTTGTGTAGCACTCATATACATTTCCGAACGCCCCCATCATAATGTCGACGCGAAATCGCTCTTTCATTTGCGTCATAAACGAGCGAAAAAATCGCTCAATGTGCGATTCCCCGTAGACGTTCGAGCTTGGAGCGACGAGCACGATAAGCCGCTGATGGTCGATCGTATAAAGCGGAATAGCGAGTTGTTGTGTCGTTTTTAATAAATAATCAATTTGCCGCTCCACTTGCGTTTGAATCTGTTGTTGAAATTGAAAAATGCCAACAGAAAAAAACGGATATACATGCACGTTTAATTGGTGACATTGTTCAACGATGTCGTGAGGAGAGGAAACATGCCCTGTTAGTAGTTTCCAAAAAAACTCTTGAATGCGCTCTTCTTTTTTATGTTTGCGAATTTGCAATTGCAACAACAAATTTTTTGCTGCTTTCGCTGCTTGTTTTAACAAATGGAACTGTTGCTCTGTCCACGGCTCATTCATTTCAATTGCCCAAATAAATCCGAGCACCTCTTTATTTTTCCAAATCGAAATGGCGATGCGATTGCCGAGCCCGACTTCTGAAATTTCCGCGACACGAACAGGCTCCTCGCTTTGCAGAAGCTTTGGGATCACCCCTTCGCGCCATAAGCTATTAATGACGCGTTCCGGCACGCGCCGATGGATAATGGTTGCCGTACGGGCAGGATCGGTGTAATGCTCATGTCCGCTATAAGCAATTAAGCGATGGTTTGCATCTTCAATCGTAATCGGACATTGCAATAACTCGCTCACACGATCTGCAAACTCCTCTAAACTTTCAAAATGAGTGGCAAAAGGATTCATTACATCCACTCCGTTTCTTACGTTGTTTTTACGATTATTGTAGCATATTGACAAATGAAAGAGCTTACTTTACTCTATAAGTGAAAAAGTCGCATATTGTGGGATTGTGACTGCGTTGCAGGCAAGACCTAAAACGGATGAAAGAAGGTTTCTTTCTTGCGTTTTAGGTCTTTTATTTTTATCCAAATAATTCTTTAGGAAGGAGATATTTCAAATGTTTCGTTTGTTTCGTAAGCGTGAAGAGGTCATTGTTTCCCCTTTAACAGG
Organism: Anoxybacillus ayderensis; assembly: GCF_000833605.1. Classification (GTDB taxonomy): domain Bacteria; phylum Bacillota; class Bacilli; order Bacillales; family Anoxybacillaceae; genus Anoxybacillus; species Anoxybacillus ayderensis. The sequence goes on from NZ_JXTG01000005.1 coordinate 52,049, forward strand.
AAATGTACGATCGCTTGAAAATGTTCCAGACCCTGTGTTTGCCCAGAAAATGATGGGCGATGGTTTGGCGATTGAGCCGACAGATGGCGTTGTTGTTTCACCAATTAATGGAGAAGTAGTACAAGTGTTCCCGACAAAACATGCTGTTGGTTTGCGTTCGGATGAAGGATTAGAAATTCTTATTCACGTTGGCATTGATACAGTTCATATGCATGGAGAAGGATTTGAAGCGTACGTGAAAGCAGGGGATCGTGTTAGGGCAGGCGATCTGCTTTTGTCGTTTGATTTGTCGCTTGTACAACAAAAGGCGAAAAGTCTCCTTACCCCAGTAGTGATTACAAACGGGGAGGTGGTAAACGAGTGTCATCGAGAGCATACAGAAAAAGCGGAAAGAGGCAGCACAGTTTTAATGAGATTGAAATTGAAATAATATATATGTGATAAAACAAAGAGTGTTAAGGGGACGAAGATGACGTTGCGAATCCATAAAATTTTAAATAATAACGCTGTCGTTGTATTGGATGAAGGGCAAGAGAAAATTGTAATGGGTCCAGGTATTGCTTTTCAGAAAAAGAAAAATGACATCATCCCTCGTGCGAAAATCGAAAAAATTTTTGTGATGGAAGAAGAAAATGAAAAATTCCAAGAGTTGTTACGTACCCTTCCAGAAGAGCATATTGACATCGCTGAAGAAATTATTAGCTATGCCGAAGGAGAATTGCAAGCCCCGTTGAATAACCATATTCATATTGCGTTGACTGATCATTTATCTTTTGCGATTGAACGAATTCAGCAAGGGTACCAAATTCAAAATAAGCTGTTAAATGAAATTAAAGTGTTATATAAGAAAGAATATCAAATTGGTCTTTGGGCAAAGCGACTTATTCGGGAACGTCTCGGTATCGATATCCCTGATGACGAAGTCGCTCATATTGCTCTTCATATTCATACAGCGAAAATGGACGCAGCTAGCATGAATAAAACGTTACAACAAACAACTTTAATTCGTGAAATGATCGATTTAATGAAACAGAAATTACATGTTCATATTGATGAAGAAGGAATATCTTACCAAAGACTTGTGACACATTTGCGTTTTGCACTGAACCGAATTGAAAACGGTGAGTTGTTTCATTCGATGGATGATGATATGTTAGCGCTCATTCAAACGAAGTACGAAAAAGAGTTTGCATGTGCTGTTGCGATGGCTGAATATGCGAAAAAGGAATACGGAATTGAATTTCCTGTCACCGAATTAGCTTATATTACGTTGCACATCCAACGTCTAACCATAAAATAATATTTTTGTTTGTTATTGACTTAATTTCAATAATAAGATAAAATGAAAGCGGATAAAAAATCAAATATCGTAGGATTGTTACTGCATAAGCAGGCAAGACCTAAAATGTACGACGATGTTTAAGGCATTCGTATGTACATTTTAGGTCTTTTTGTTTTCTATCATTTTATATGCAGAGGAGGAGTTTATATGAATTACGAACACATAACAAAGCAACTTTTGTCTTTGCTTGGTGGAAAAGAAAATGTCATTAGTGCGGTTCATTGTGCAACTCGTCTTCGTCTTGTTTTAAAAGACGAAAAGAAGGTTAATCAACAAGCAATTGAACAACTTGATGGGGTCAAAGGTGCATTTTCTAGTTCCGGTCAGTATCAAATTATTTTTGGTACAGGTGTTGTCAACAAAGTATACGAACAGTTTGTCAAAGAAGCAGGTTTACAAAACGTAAGTGCCGATGTGCACCAAGAAGCAGTCAAGCAAAAGATGAATCCGATCGCTCGTCTCGCGAAAACGTTGTCAAATATTTTTGTTCCAATTATTCCAGCTATTGTAGCTAGCGGATTGCTTATGGGATTGCTCGGGATGATGAAGGCGTTCAAATGGGTAGCGCCAGATAGTGCATGGATTGTATTACTTGATATGTTCTCAAGTGCCGCTTTCATTATTTTGCCAATTTTAATTGGTTATAGTGCTGCGAAAGAATTTGGGGGAAACCCGTTTCTAGGAGCAGTGATCGGCGGAATTATGACTCATCCTGCTTTGTTGAATCCTTGGGGATTAGGAAGTGCTGAACCTGAGTATTTGCATTTTCTCGGTTTTGATATCGCAATGATTGGATATCAAGGAACGGTCATTCCAATTTTGCTTGCAACATATGTCATGAGTAAAATCGAAAAAAGCTTGCGAAAAGTCGTTCCACACGCAGTCGACTTGCTTGTTACACCATTTATTACGGTTATTTTAACAGGTTTCACTGCGATTTTAGTCATTGGTCCACTTGGAAATATAGTTGGGAAAGGAATTACAACAACGTTAAACTTCGTATATGACACAGGTGGAGCGCTTGCAGGCCTCATTTTCGGTGGTCTGTATTCGATGATTGTAATCACAGGTGTTCATCATAGTTTCCATGCGATTGAAGCCGGATTGCTTGCGGATATTGGTAAAAACTATTTATTGCCTATTTGGTCAATGGCAAACGTTGCTCAAGGTGGAGCGGGTTTAGCAGTATTTTTAAAATCAAAACGGACGAAAACAAAAGAAATCGCTTTGCCAGCTGCATTTTCCGCTTTTCTAGGCATTACTGAGCCTGTTATTTTTGGGATTAACTTAAAATATCGAAAACCGTTTATTGCAGCAGCTATCGGTGGTGCTGTCGGTGGTGCGTATGTGGTATTTACAAACGTTGTGGCAAATGCGTACGGATTAACTGGTATTCCAATGATTGCGATCGTGGCACCGATGGGGATGGCGAACTTAATAAACTATTTAATCGGCTTTGCAATTGCGGTTGGTACAGCATTTGTGGCAACATGGATATTAGGATTTAAAGAAGAATAAGGCGAGCGAATAACTCGCCTTTTTATGTAGGAGGGAATGACGATGAAGCAAGGAATTATTAGTCTTGGTGAAGCGTTAATTGATTTTATTCCACTTGATGCAACAAATCGGTCGTATCAAAAAAGTCCAGGGGGAGCGCCGGCAAATGTTGCGGTTGGTGTCGCACGGCTCGGTGTTCCATCGACGTTTCTAGGGAAAGTTGGTCGCGATGTATTAGGCGTTTTTCTAAAAGAAACGCTTGATGCATATGGAGTGAATACATCTTTCCTTCAATTTAGTGATGATGTTCGTACAGGTGTTGTTTTTGTAACGTTAGCGGAAAACGGAGAACGGAGCTTTGATTTTTACATTAACCCGAGCGCTGATCGCTTTTTATGCGAAGAAGAAATTGATGAGTCGTTATTTCGGACACATCGCATTCTTCATTTTGGTTCGATCTCACTGATTAGTGAGCCAGCACGAAGCGCTACAAAGCGAGCTGTTATGCTAGCTAAAGAAAACGGCATGATCGTTTCATATGACCCAAATTTACGCCTCGGTTTGTGGGAAGGTGAAAAACAAGCCCGTGAAATGATTATGTCGATGTTAAGAGAGGCAGATGTACTTAAAATTTCTGAAGAAGAGTTGACATTTATTACGGGAGAGAAAGATATTCAAAAAGGTATTGATGCCCTTGCCCCATACAATATTCCTCTCATCGTCGTCACGCTAGGGGAAAACGGTAGTTATGCGTTTACGAAAGAGGGATCCGTCTTTACGCCAGCGCTTAAAGTAGAGGCGGTTGATACGACAGGAGCCGGTGATGCTTTCGTTTCTGGCATGCTGTATTGCTTGCACGAAAGAGAAGGAACAATTGATTCGTTATCCCTTACGGAAATTGAACAAATGGCGCGTTTTGCGAGCGTTTCTGGAGCGTTAGCTGCATCAACGAAAGGAGCAATGACAGCGTTGCCAACACGCGATGAAGTCGAACGTATTTTACGCGAAGGTTGGTCGAAATGAAATCATTGAACGAAAAAAAACAAATACAGCTTGCGGAAGAAGAAGTAAAAAAATATGCTTCAATTGTTGAAAGTGACCCAAATCGTTTGCGTTATCATTTAATGCCTCCTGTCGGATTAATGAACGATCCAAATGGACTGATTTATTGGAAAGGGACGTACCATGTGTTTTATCAGTGGATGCCGTTTCAAACGACACATGGAGCAAAATTTTGGGGACATTATACATCGCGTGACTTTGTTCATTGGGAAAGACAAGCGCCTGCATTAGCTCCAAGCGAATGGTTTGATCGAAACGGTTGCTACTCCGGAAGCGCTGTGGACAATGATGGTGTACTTACACTTTTTTATACAGGGAATGTCAAAGACGATGACGGAACACGCCATACGTATCAATGTATGGCAGTATCAAGTGACGGTGTTCGCTTTGAGAAAAAGGGAGTTGTTGTTCATCTCCCAGACGGTTACACGGCTCATTTTCGTGACCCAAAAGTGTGGAAGCATGAAAACAAGTGGTATATGGTGATTGGCGCACAGAGCGAGCAATTAGATGGGAAGGCAGTATTATTTCGCTCTGATGATCTCATGCATTGGGAGCATATCGGTGCTATAGCAGGAGGAGAGGACGGAAACTTTGGGTACATGTGGGAGTGCCCAGATGTATTCCGTTTAAGCGGAAAAGATGTACTGATCGTCTGTCCGCAAGGATTGCAACCGGAAGGCATGCACTATCAAAACGTATATCAAGCAGGATATTTTGTCGGACAGTTAAATTATGAAACAGGACAATATGTACACGGTACATTTACTGAGCTGGATCGAGGGTTTGAATTTTATGCGCCACAAACGATGGTCGACGAGCATGGGCGTCGCGTGATGATTGCTTGGATGGGGGTACCAGATCAAGACGAAGATCAGCACCCGACAATTGCTTATCGATGGGTACATGCATTGACATTACCGCGTGAACTCGTTTTAATCGGAGATAAATTATATCAGCGTCCGATTGAGCAGTTGCAGTTGCTTCGGAGTGACGAAGTTCATCATCCAAATGTATTCTTGCAGAAGGAAGTTAGGCAATTTGATGGTGTAAAAGGAAAAACGGTTGAACTGCTACTTAAACAGATCGATGGTAAAGGTGTTTTCTCCATTCATATACAAAACAATGTTTCATTTTCATATGATTTTGAACAAAAAGTTGCGACGTTAGAGAGAGAAAGTTTTGCTCGAAATGGCATGAAAGAGAAACGACAATGTTTATTATCACAATTACACACGATTCACATGTTTATCGATACGTCGTCTATTGAAATTTTCTTAAATGATGGAGAAGAAGTATTTACGGCGCGGTTTTTCACGAAAGAAGAAAATGAACATATCTCATTTCAGACAAATGCGGAAGCTTCGTTTCATTTATCTAAATGGAAATTATGTTAAAACTTTTTCTTGTCAAATGTTCAGTTTTTTTCGTATGATGAAAGAAAAGGGAGTATTCCTTCAAATATGGAAGGTTGCTCCTTTTTCATTCATAAATAAAAGGTGATGAAGCGATGGAGCAAGATAAGCTAAAAAAAGTCGTTGAAGCAGCGAAATTGTATTATTTACTAGACTACAATCAAAACGACATTGCAAAAAAGCTTGGCGTATCGCGGCCGACGGTGTCGCGTCTACTACAGCAAGCAAAAGAAGAAGGAATTGTAGAAATTAAAATTAACGATCCGGCTGAAGATATTCAACAGTTAGCAAAACAGCTTGAACAAAAGTTCAATCTAAAAAAAGCAATTGTTGTATCGGTTCCAGAACATCAAGATGGCATTATTAAAAAATATTTAGGAAAAGAAGCCGCTGAGTATTTACGTTCGATCGTCAAAGACGGCGATGTGATCGGTGTGACGTGGGGAACAACGTTGTATCACGTTGCATTACAGCTAAAGCATAAACATGTCAAAGACGTGAAAGTTGTGCAATTAAAAGGTGGCGTTAGTTTATCCGAAACGAATACGTTTGCGTCAGATATTTTGCACTTGTTTGGAAGCGCCTTCAATGCAACGGTGCACCATTTGCCGCTACCTGCAATCGTGGATCATGTCGTTGTTAAGCAGGCGATGGAGGCGGACCGCCACATTCGCAAAATTCTTGATCTCGGTCGGCAAGCGAATATTGCTGTATTTACGATCGGACCAATTAAATCAGAGTCGCTATTGTTCCAGCTTGGTTATTTTACAGAAGAAGATTTACAAACGATTTATTCAAAAGCTGCTGGTGACATTTGTTCGCGCTTTTTTGATCAAAATGGAAAACTATGTAGCGAAGAGCTCAATGCACGCACGCTCGGCATTGAGTTAGAAGAGCTCAAAAAGAAAGAATATTCGATTGTCATTGCGGGAGGCATTCATAAAGTGGCTGGCATATACGGCGCGTTGAAAGGGAAATACGCCAACGTATTAGTGACAGATCAATTTACTGCCGAATGTTTGTTAGAAAAAGAATAAAGAAACGACAAATGGGGGAAAAGAAAAAAGCCCCCTTTTATTTATGTATTTATGAAAAAAGGAAGAAACATTTAGCGAAACCATGAATTTTCTTTGACATTTGTTCATGTTAACGTTTACATATGTTCGTTTTCCTGTTATATTGATTACGTAATCAAAATTCAGCTTATAGGAGTGTTCAACATGAATATCGTTTGGGGACTTGTTGGTATTATCGTTGTCCTTGGGATCGCTTTTCTTTCTTCAAACAACCGCAAAGCGATTAATCCGCGAACGATTTTAGGTGGTCTCGCGATTCAAGTCGCTTTTGCGTTTATCGTTTTAAAATGGGAAGCAGGGAAAGCAGCATTGCAGTGGTTAACAAATGGTATTACAAACATTATTAACTATGCGAACGAAGGAATTAACTTTTTGTTCGGTGGTGTGTTTGCGGCAAAAGGAATTGGATTTGTGTTTGCGTTCCAAGTGTTGCCGGTCGTCATTTTCTTCTCCGCATTAATTTCTGTTCTTTACTACATTGGTGTGATGCAATGGATTATCAAAATGATCGGTGGTCCGCTTGCGAAATTGCTCGGAACGAGCAAAGCGGAGTCCATGTCAGCAGCGGCCAACATTTTCGTCGGTCAAACGGAAGCGCCTCTTGTTATTCGTCCGTATTTATCTAAAATGACACAATCGGAATTGTTTGCAGTTATGACAGGGGGATTGGCATCTGTTGCTGGTTCGGTGCTCGTTGGTTACTCGCTTTTAGGTGTTCCGCTTGAATATTTACTTGCGGCAAGTTTCATGGCAGCGCCAGCAGGATTAGTTATGGCGAAAATGATTGTGCCAGAAACAGAGCCGATTAAAGAAGATGAGCATTTTGAGATGGAAAAAGACGAAGAATCAACAAACGTCATCGACGCAGCTGCGCGCGGAGCAAGCGATGGTTTGAAGTTAGCGTTAAATATCGGTGCGATGTTGTTAGCGTTTATCGCTCTTATTGCGTTAATTAATGGATTGCTTAGCGGCATCGGTAATTTGTTTAATTACGAAGGTTTGACGCTTCAGAACATTTTAGGATTCCTCTTTGCGCCTATTGCATTTGCGATTGGTGTACCGTGGTCTGAAGCGGTGACAGCTGGTGGATTTATCGGACAAAAATTAATTTTAAACGAATTTGTTGCGTATTCATCATTCGCACCACAAATTCCAGATTTATCTGCAAAAACGGTAGCGATCGTTAGCTTTGCGCTATGTGGATTTGCTAATATTTCTTCGATGGGTATTTTACTTGGTGGATTAGGAAGCTTAGCGCCAAATCGTCGTAGCGACATTGCGCGCATGGGCTTAAAAGCTGTCCTTGCTGGTATGCTTGCTTCATTGTTAAGCGCATCCATTGCGGGTATGTTTATTTAAAAAACAAGGAGGAATGAATGATGAACATTGCTAGCATGATTGATCATACGTTATTAAAACCAGAAACAACGAAAGCACAAATTGAAAAATTAGTGGAAGAAGCGAAAAAATATGAATTTGCATCTGTATGTGTGAATCCAACATGGGTGAAATTCGTTGCTGAGCGTTTACAAGGAACGAAAGTAAAAGTGTGTACAGTCATCGGCTTTCCGTTAGGAGCGACAACACCAGAAGTAAAAGCGTTTGAAACAAAACAAGCGATTGAAAATGGTGCGCAAGAAGTCGATATGGTCATCAATATCGGTGCGTTAAAAGACGGGGATCATGAGCTTGTAGAGCGCGACATTCGTGCTGTTGTTGATGCAGCAAAAGGAAAAGCTTTAACAAAAGTGATTATTGAAACAGCGTTGTTGACAGATGAAGAAAAAGTGCGCGCATGCGAAATTGCCGTTCGCGCTGGGGCAGATTTCGTTAAAACATCAACAGGATTCGCAAGCGGTGGTGCAACAGTAGAAGACGTCGCATTAATGCGTAAAACAGTTGGTCCAAACGTTGGCGTAAAAGCATCTGGCGGCGTGCGTAGCGCAGCGGACGCAAAAGCGATGATTGATGCAGGCGCAAACCGTATCGGTACAAGTTCTGGACCAGCAATTATGGAAGGAACAACTTCAAACGAAGCATACTAATGGAGGCATTGACCTATGAAAGAAGTATTACTTAGCTTACTTGCTGGGCTTGTTGTCGGGATTTTGTTTAAGTTTTTACGTTTGCCATTGCCAGCTCCGCCTGTATTGGCAGGAATGATGGGGGTATTTGGCGTATATTTAGGTGGCGTCGTTGCCGATTGGTTAATGAAGACGTTTTTTAACTAAACAGCCCAAGAAGGGATGATCAACAATGAATAAACAACAGTTAATTGAAGCGGCAAAACAAGCGAGGGAGCGGGCGTACGTTCCGTATTCCAAGTTTAAAGTTGGAGCAGCACTATTAACGAAAGATGGAAAAGTGTACGGTGGCTGCAACATCGAAAATGCATCATACGGCTTATGCAACTGCGCTGAGCGTACAGCTTTATTTAAAGCGTACTCAGAAGGCGATCATGAGTATGCGATGTTAGCCGTCGTTGCAGATACGGAGCGACCAGTTCCGCCGTGTGGCGCATGCCGTCAAGTCATTGTTGAATTATGTGATCCAAATATGCCTGTCATTTTAGCGAATATGAAAGGCGACATGCAGGAAACAACAGTAAAAGAACTTCTTCCTGGAGCGTTTTCAAAAGAAGACTTGCGATAAGCGTCGGTTTTTCCCGACGCTTTTTGCATTGATACATAACAAAAAAGGAAATATAATCATGAGGAAGACAATTTGACAGCTGACAACGGAGGGATGACATGAGTAAAGACGTATCAAGAAACAAGTTGCTTTGGATTGCCGGGCTTGGCTGGTTATTTGATGCGATGGATGTAGGGATGCTTTCGTTTATTATTGCTGCATTGCAAAAGGAATGGAATTTAACGGCTGAACAAATGGGTTGGATTGGAAGTATAAATTCGATCGGCATGGCAGTCGGTGCGCTCGTTTTTGGATTGTTAGCTGACCGCATTGGGCGAAAACAAGTTTTCATCATTACGCTTTTATTATTTTCGATCGGTAGCGGACTATCCGCACTTGCGACAACGTTAACGGTCTTTTTAATTTTACGTTTTTTTATCGGCATGGGACTTGGTGGCGAACTGCCTGTTGCGTCAACGCTCGTATCGGAAAGCGTTGCTGCACATGAACGCGGGAAAGTTGTCGTTTTATTGGAAAGCTTTTGGGCAGGTGGTTGGTTACTAGCAGCGCTCATTTCATTTTTCGTTATTCCAGCGTATGGATGGCAAATGGCACTTATTTTAGGAGCTGTACCAGCGCTATATGCCATTTATTTGCGCATCAATTTGCCAGATTCGAAAAAGTTTATGGCGACAAAAACGGAGCGCCGTTCCGTTTGGCAAAATATCGCAGACGTTTGGGCAAAACCGTACGCAAAACAAACGACAATGCTTTGGATTTTATGGTTTTCAGTCGTCTTTTCGTACTACGGCATGTTTTTATGGCTACCGAGCGTCATGGTCATGAAAGGATTTAGTTTAATTAAAAGTTTTGAGTACGTGCTCATCATGACATTAGCGCAGCTGCCGGGTTATTTTAGCGTCGCATGGTTAATTGAACGCATCGGTCGAAAAGCAGTACTGATCATTTATTTAACTGGTACCGCATTAAGTGCTTATTTCTTCGGAAATGCTGACTCAGCTGCGGCATTAATGACGTTTGGAGCATTGTTATCGTTTTTCAACCTTGGGGCATGGGGAGCGCTTTATGCCTATACACCAGAGCAATATCCAACGATCATTCGTGCGACGGGTGCAGGAATGGCTGCTTCATTCGGACGCATTGGCGGCATTTTAGGGCCGCTTCTCGTCGGCTATCTCGTCGCACAAAAAGTATCCATCACGATGATTTTTGCGATTTTTTGTATCGCGATTTTCATCGGCGCGCTTGCTGTTCTTTTCCTTGGCAAAGAAACGAAACAACAAGAACTCGCATAATCATACGAAAAGAAGCTATAATGGTATCATTGTAGCTTCTTTTTTTGAAAGGGGATTTTCTTTTGGGTGTTTCTGTAGTCGTTGCGACATATAACCGATTACTTCCATTAGCAGAATTGTTAGAGTCGTTAAGCAAACAAACGTATAAACCAACGCAAGTCATTATTGTTAATGATGGTGGTCCATCTGTGCAAGCTGCTGTCGATGCATATCCGGAGCTTTCTGTTGAACTCATTGAATTGCGTGAAAATGTCGGTCATGTCGAGGCGCGTAATATCGGTGTACGTGCCGCCACAGAAGATTTTATTATGCTTTGTGATGATGACGATTTACTATTGCCATGCCACATTGAGCGAATGATCGCTAATATGAATGATGCCGATTTTGTATATTCGGACGTAGAAATTTTTCATTATCGTATTGAAAATGGAGTGCGCATACCGACCGATCGCTTTTTATTTGCATATGAATTCGATTTGCAAGCGATGCGTACATTTTCGACGTATGTTCCTTCAGGGAGCATGTATCGGCGCACAATTCATGATACAATTGGATATTTTGATCCGTACGTTCATAACTATTGGGATTGGGATTTCTTTTTACGTGTGGCGAACGAGTTTCGTGTGAAACGTGTAGCGACAGCGAGCGTCCTTTATGCATTTTCGAATGAAGGCGATCATTTATCGAAGCAAATGAATGAAACGAGACAAATGTATTTAAATCGATTAAGTGAGAAACATCTGCTCGGTCATTTACCGACAAAAAACTTTTGGCTTCTTTTGTCAGAGCCGGAAGTACAAAAGCGACAAGCAACGAGCGAAGTCATATGGAATGGTGAACCGTTTCGTTCCCGTCTCGCCCACTTTATTCATTGTTAGGAGGGGGAAAATGTATTGGTGGAGCATTCAGCAATTATTTCTTTTGCTTTTGTTTTCACCGCTTCTTACTCGTCACGTATTTTATGGGCGCGTCAGCTCGTTTTTATTGTTTGTTTGCTTCGCTTTTGGAACGACCGTATTTGCAGAATATATGGTGAAGAAAAAAGGAAAACAAACATGGCTATTTGTCGCTGCGCTATTATGTAATGTTTCTGTTTTACTTGTTTTTTCTTTTGCTATGTGAGAAAGCAGAGTCTTTGCGAAGGCTCTGTTTTTTATTTATGAAAAAGGAATAAAAAGAAAATGTGTCGAAAAACTAAGACAGTTGTATAGTTTTTACTTGACAAATAAACATTCCTATATGATAATTTATATCGAATTATAATTGTTATAATTTATTTTTGCGTTCAGTCATATTTTTCGTATGGCTGGAGCATACTACTAACATGCAAAAAAATGATGCAGGAGGATGATTGACAATGCCATTAGTAGGAAAACAAGTACAACCATTTAAAGCGATGGCGTTCCATAACGGCGATTTCATCGAGGTAACAGAAGAAAACTTCAAAGGAAAATGGAGCGTCGTTTGCTTCTATCCAGCTGACTTTACATTCGTTTGTCCAACAGAATTAGAAGATTTACAAAACGAATATCCAAAATTAAAAGAGCTTGGTGTAGAAGTATACTCCGTTTCAACAGATACACACTTTACACATAAAGCATGGCACGACCACTCACCAGCGATCAGCAAAATCGAATATGTGATGATCGGTGACCCTTCTCAAAAATTATCACGCATGTTCGAAGTGCTTGATGAAGAGACAGGCCTTGCACAACGCGGTACGTTCATTATCGATCCAGATGGCGTTATTCAAGCTGTTGAAATTAACGCTGATGGCATCGGTCGTGATGCAAGCACAATCGTAAACAAAATTAAAGCAGCACAATACGTGCGCAACAATCCTGGCGAAGTGTGCCCAGCAAAATGGCAAGAAGGTGGAAAAACATTAAAGCCAAGCCTTGACCTTGTAGGTAAAATTTAAGGAGGCTTATGTCAATGATATTGGATGCTGAAATTAAAGCACAGCTCGCCCAATATCTACAATTGATGGAAAATGACATTGTGTTAAAAGTGAGCGCGGGAGACGATGAAGTTTCCCGCGATATGCTTGCTTTAGTCGATGAGCTTGCGACAATGTCATCGAAAATTAAAGTAGAGAAAACAACGCTAGAAAGAACACCTAGTTTTAGCGTCAATCGCATAGGGGAAGAAACAGGCGTTGTATTTGCGGGCGTGCCTTTAGGACATGAATTTACTTCTTTGGTGCTTGCATTGCTTCAAGTGAGCGGAAGACCGCCGAAAGTCGATCAAGCAGTCATTGAACAAATTAAAAATTTAAAAGGGACGTATCGTTTTGAAACATACGTCAGCTTAACATGCCATAACTGCCCAGACGTCGTTCAAGCGTTAAACGTGATGAGCGTACTAAATCCGAACGTCTCACATACGATGATTGATGGGGCTGCATTTAAAGAAGAAGTCGAGCGAAAAGATGTCATGGCTGTGCCAACCGTCTTTTTGAACGGTGAACCGTTCGCAAGCGGCCGTATGTCGCTTGAGGAAATTCTTGCGAAGTTAGGAAGCACGCCGGATGCTTCTACTTTTGAGGAAAAAGATCCGTTTGATGTGCTCGTCATCGGTGGAGGACCTGCAGGTGCAACAGCTGCCATTTATGCAGCGCGTAAAGGCATTCGCACAGGAATTGTTGCTGAACGCTTCGGCGGTCAAATTTTAGATACGTTAGGCATTGAAAACTTTATTAGCGTCAAATATACAGAAGGTCCGAAGCTTGCTGCGAGCCTTGAGGAACATGTGAAACATTACAATGTTGATATTATGAACTTGCAGCGTGCAAAACGGCTAGAAAAGAAAGACCTTATTGAAGTAGAGCTTGAGAATGGTGCGATTTTAAAAAGCAAAGCAGTCATTATCGCAACAGGCGCACGTTGGCGCAATCTCGGCGTCCCAGGCGAAGCAGAGTTTAAAAATAAAGGCGTCGCTTACTGCCCACATTGCGACGGTCCGTTATTTGAAGGAAAACATGTCGCAGTCATCGGCGGTGGAAACTCTGGCGTTGAGGCGGCAATTGACTTGGCTGGAATTGCTAAGCATGTGACGGTGCTTGAATTTGCGCCAGAATTAAAAGCAGATGCGGTATTGCAAGATCGTTTATACAGCTTACCGAATGTCACAGTAATCAAAAACGCGCAAACGAAAGAAATTACAGGCACAGATAAAGTGAATGGTATCACATATATTGATCGCGCAACAGGCGAAGAGCACCATATTGAACTTCAAGGTGTATTCGTGCAAATCGGACTTGTACCGAATACCGAATGGTTAGAAGGAACGGTAGAGCGCAATCGCTTCGGCGAAATTATCGTTGATAAGCGCGGAGCGACAAACGTCCCTGGCGTCTTCGCTGCTGGCGATTGTACAGATAGCGCATATAAACAGATTATCATTTCCATGGGTTCAGGCGCAACAGCTTCTTTAGGAGCGTTTGACTACTTAATTCGAAATTAATATGATCAACCCCTTAACTCACTTTGACCCGCTTTACTGCTTATGTAAAGCGGGTTTTGTTCCCCCCTTGACTCTCCTATTGCGGTTTGATACAATATTAGCCAAATGAAATATAGGTGCAACGATGAAAGATGGATAGTAGCTAAGGTAGTTCTTTTATAGCGAGCTAGGGGTGGTGGAAGCCTAGTAAAGACGCTTAGCGAAACGGCAGTCTGGAGTTGCTTCACGCAAAAGTGGATGCGTTATGCATCAACTAGGGTGGAACCGCGGGAGTTACGCTCTCGTCCCTAGGCGAAAGGCCTAAGGATGAGAGCGTTTTTTGTTTACATTTTATTATAAGGAGGATGAACGATGTCAGTAACGATGGAGCAAATTGTAGCACACGCGAAACATCGCGGCTTTGTTTTTCCCGGTTCAGAAATTTACGGCGGATTAGCAAATACGTGGGATTACGGTCCGTTAGGGACAGAATTAAAAAACAACATTAAGCGAGCATGGTGGAAAAAATTCGTTCAACAATCGCCATACAACGTCGGTTTAGATGCGGCTATTTTAATGAACCCACGCACGTGGGAAGCATCTGGTCATTTAGGAAACTTCAACGATCCGATGATTGACTGTAAACAATGTAAAGCACGTCATCGGGCGGATAAGTTAATTGAAAGCGCGCTTGAAGCGAAAGGGATTGAAATGGTTGTCGATGGGCTTCCTTTTGAAAAAATGGAGCAGCTCATTCAAGAGCACGACATTGCTTGTCCAGATTGCGGCAGCCGCGACTTCACAAACATTCGTCAATTCAACTTAATGTTTAAAACGTTCCAAGGCGTGACCGAGTCGAGCGCAAACGAAATTTACCTTCGTCCTGAAACGGCACAAGGCATTTTTGTAAACTTTAAAAACGTACAACGAACGATGCGCAAAAAATTGCCGTTCGGTATTGCGCAAATCGGAAAAAGCTTCCGAAACGAAATTACACCAGGAAACTTTACGTTCCGCACACGTGAATTTGAACAAATGGAGCTTGAATTTTTCTGTAAGCCGGGCGAAGAATTACAGTGGTTTGATTATTGGAAACAATATTGTGAACAATGGCTTTTATCGCTTGGTATGAAGCGTGAAAACATTCGTTTACGCGATCATTCCGAAGATGAATTATCCCACTACAGCAACGCCACAACAGATATTGAATATAAATTCCCGTTTGGTTGGGGCGAGCTATGGGGCATTGCATCGCGTACCGATTACGATTTGCGTCGCCATATGGAATATTCAGGAGAAGACTTCCACTACCTTGATCAAGAAACGAACGAACGTTTTATTCCATATTGCATTGAGCCTTCACTTGGTGCGGATCGCGTCACGCTCGCCTTTATGATTGACGCGTATGAAGAAGAGCAACTGGCAGACGGTACGACGCGCACAGTGATGCATCTTCACCCAGCGTTAGCGCCATATAAAGCGGCTGTATTGCCATTATCGAAAAAGTTATCAGAAGGTGCGCGTGCGATCTTTGAACAACTTTCACAACATTTTATGGTCGATTACGATGAGTCTGGATCCATCGGAAAACGATATCGTCGTCAAGATGAGATTGGAACACCGTTCTGTATTACGTATGATTTTGATTCAGAACAGGACGGCATGGTGACCGTGCGCGACCGCGATACGATGGAACAAACACGCATTCCAATTGCGGAATTAAAAAGCTTCTTAGAAGAAAAAATTCAGTTTTAAGCAAAAACAGGCTATCCTATAAAGTAGGGTAGCCTTTGTATTAGAAAGGAGTGCGATGATGAGCATATTGAAAAACGATTGGGCTCCTTTATTAGAAGAGGAGTTTCAAAAACCGTATTATGTGAAATTGCGTCAGTTTTTAAAAGAAGAATATCGAACGAAAACGATTTATCCGGATATGCACGACATTTTCAACGCCCTTCATTACACCCCGTATGCGAATGTAAAAGTCGTCATTTTAGGACAAGACCCATACCATGGGCCGAATCAAGCGCACGGATTAAGTTTTTCCGTCAAACCGGGCGTCGCTTTGCCTCCATCGTTGTTAAACATTTTTAAAGAGTTGCAAGATGACATCGGGTGCTATATTCCAAACAACGGCTACTTATTAAAATGGGCAAAGCAAGGGGTATTGCTTTTAAATACAGTATTGACGGTACGACGTGGAGAAGCGAATTCGCATAAAGGAAAAGGTTGGGAGTATTTTACAGATCGCGTCATTGAACTTGTGAATGAAAAACGTGAACCCGTTGTCTTCATTTTATGGGGACGTCATGCGCAAGCGAAAAAAGCCTTGATCACGAATGAATATCATTACATAATTGAAGCGCCACATCCAAGCCCATTCTCCGCAGCGCGAGGCTTTTTCGGTAGTCGCCCTTTTTCAAAAACGAATACTTTTTTACAACAGACAGGGAGAGAGCCAATTGACTGGCAAATCGAAAACATATAATGAGCGAGTAAATTGTTATGCATGCAAGCATTTTTATGTCACGTGGGATGCGCAAATGCCGCGCGGTTGTCGCGCATTCGGTTTTAAAAGTGCGATGTTGCCGTCTATTGTCGTCAAGCAATCGTCTGGTGCGCCTTGCATGAAGTTTGTACAAAAAGAACATAAGGGGAGAAACGGATGAGTTCATCGCGCTCGATCGTCGTTTCCGTCATCGCGATGATTGTCGCCATTATCGCAGGAACGATCGGATTTATGTTTTCAGAACAATTAACGTTTTTTGATGCACTTTGGTTGACAGTTGTCACCATTTTAACGGTTGGTTATGGCGATACAGTGCCACAAACGTTTTATGGTAAACTGTTTGCCCTTATCATTATTCCGATTGGTATTGGCATTGTGACATATGCGACAGGGGCAGTCGTGTCGATGATGATGGAAGGGGAATTTTCAAAAACGGTTCGGAGGCGAAAAATGAAAAAGAAAATAGAAGCGATGACAAACCATATTATCGTATGCGGGTTCGGTCGTGTCGGGGAACAAGTCGTACGTGAACTTGTCAAAAACGGGACAGCTGTCGTTGTCATCGAGCGGAATACGGACCGGTTAGAAGAAATGAATGATCCGATTCCTTATGTCGAAGGGGATGCGACAGAAGATGACGTGTTGATTGCGGCAGGTATTGAACGAGCGGCAGGGTTGGTCGCCGCATTGCCTTCAGATGCCGATAACGTCTTTATTTCCCTCACAGCAAAAGGGCTAAATCACGACATTCAAATTGTCGCGCGCGCCGAGCGACCGGAATCGGAAGAAAAGTTGCGGCGTGCAGGTGCTGATAAAGTCATTAACCCATCGTTTTTGAGCGGTCGCCGTATGGCGATGACAATGTTAAAACCTGTCAGTGTCGATTACGTCGATACGATTTTTCACGGCCATGCAGAGCAATACGCGATTGAAGAAGTGACAATTGAGCCGCATTCTTCATTTGTTGGGACATCTGTCCGCGATCAAGCGGTGCGCACGCGCTTTCATGTGACGATTATTGCGATTCAGCGTCAAAACAACATGATTGGTAACCCAACGCCAGACGAGCGGTTTTTCGTTGGAGATGTCCTGATCGTATTCGGTGAAAAACGAGCGCTAGAGGCGTTTGAACAGGCGGTAAATAAAAAATAAGCAGCCAAATCAGGCTGCTTATTGTAATGCATAAATTCTTGCTTCGTGCGGACGCATATAAAGCGTTGTACCTTCTTCTTTTACATCTGTATAATTGCCGAGCAAAAGATGGCGGTGAGCCGAAGCAAGCTCTTCTGGCAACTCATATACGTTGTCGTTGTCGCAATGGTTTAAGACGATGAGCCAACGAACGCCATCGAGCTCGCGTGTGTAGGCGTAAATGTACGGATCATGTTCCGAAAAATCGCGGAACGTTCCGTACACCATAACGGCATGTTGCTTGCGCAATTGAATGAGCTTTTTATAGTAATAATATACAGAGTTCGGATCCGCTAACGCTTGTTTTACATTGATTTCTTTATAGTTCGGATTCACTTTTAGCCAAGGTGTTCCTGTTGTAAATCCAGCATGTTCGCTATCATCCCACTGCATTGGTGTACGCGAGTTATCTCGGCTCAGTAGCTGCAAGCTTTCAAGCACTTCTTTCGGATCGCGACCTTTTGCGACTTCTTCTGCATATTTATTTTTCATCGCAATGTCGTTATAGTCTTCGATCGTGTCGAACTTGACGCCAGTCATGCCAATTTCTTCACCTTGATAAATGTACGGTGTCCCAGGCAACGTATGCACGAGCGTAGCGAGCAATTTTGCTGATTCGACGCGGAACTGTTTATCGTTTCCGTAGCGCGTCACTTGTCGCGTATGGTCGTGATTGTTTAAAAACTGCGAGTTCCACCCTTTGCCCCACAATCCTTCGTACCAACGTTTTTGAATTTGTTTAAAACGAATCGGATCCCATGTCGGCATTTCGTCGCACACTTCAAAGTGGAACAAAGTATGTAGTTCGTTTCGGTCTTCTCCGACATATTTTAATCCTTCCTCTGGCGATACGAAAGCGACTTCTCCGACGGTGAAAATATCATAATGTTTTAATACTTTTTCGTGCATTTCTTGTAAATAATCATGCACGCCTGGATTGTTTGTTAAATAACGAATGTCATACGGGTTTTCGGCATCTGGGAATCCTTCAGGTTTGGCTAGTAAGGCAATCGCATCTAAACGGAACCCATCGATCCCTTTATCTAACCAAAAACGCATCATTTTATAAATTTCTTCACGAACTTCTTCGTTTTCCCAGTTCAAATCTGGCTGTTCTACCGCAAACGAATGGAAATAATACTGTCCTGTTTTTTCATCATATTCCCATGCGGATGGAGTAAAGTACGAGCGCCAGTTATTCGGTTTGTCGCGCCATATGTACCAATCGCGTTTCGGATTGTCTTTTGACGAACGAGATTCAATAAACCAAGGATGTTGATCAGATGTATGGTTCACGACAAGGTCCATAATTAATTTCATTCCACGTTTATGCACCTCGTTCAGCAAGCGGTCAAACGTCTCCATATCCCCTGCTTTATCCATGATGCGATAGTAATCAGAAATGTCGTATCCGTTATCTTTATCAGGCGACTCATAGCACGGATTCAGCCAAATGACATCCACCCCTAAGTCACGAATGTAATCGAGTTTTTGAATAAGCCCTTCTAAATCGCCATACCCATCACCATTTGAGTCAAAAAAGCTGCGCCAATACACTTGATATACGACGGCTTCTTTCCACCATGTCCGTTTCATTTGTTGTCACTCCTTTTTTAAGCGTTTTCAATTTGAAAAGTTGCTATGTATAAGATACCATTGTTGTAAAGGAAAAAGAAGTAGGGAGTGAAAACGTTTTGGACATATCGGTGACAAATGTATTCGCAAAGATAGAAGAAGAAATCGCAAAAGCAAAACATGCGTCATCATCGCAAGCGGTGCGTGAACATATATATGCTGTTCGCGCATTGTGCGACATTATTTTGCAACAACCATCACCAAGCACACAAGAAGTGACTTTGCCGCAACCGACAACAACCGAACGATTAGATATCGGTGCCGATGCGAACGGACGATCATTACTTGATTTTTAGGAGGGGAAAACATGAAACTATTTACAATCATCGCTTCAATGAGTGCAGCGCTATGTGTGGCGCTAGGAGCGTTCGGAGCACACGTGTTGGAAGGAAGAATTCCAGAGCGATATATCGACACGTGGCAAAAAGCCGTTCAATATCAAATGTTCCATACGATCGGTTTGTTTCTCGTTGCGCTGCTGGCAACAAAATGGCCCCAAGTGACGCCTGCTGGTTGGTTTATGCTTGCGGGAATCGTTTTATTTTCAGGTAGTTTATACGTACTAAGCTTAACGCAAATAAAAATACTCGGGGCGATTACGCCGTTTGGAGGCGTATCGTTCATCGTTGCGTGGCTATTTTTAACATATGTCGCGATAAAACAAATGTAAAACGAGGCGCTGTGGACGCCTCGTTTTTAACGTGGAGCATATGTGCTTAATCCGACACCAGATGCAAATGGGTATTCATAATTAATTTCTTCATCGAATGTCACATAGTCGAGATAAATCATTGGCAATAAATAACGCATTCCTGTTTGCGGATCGCTTAAAATGAGATGATCGCGACCAGCTGCTTCAATGACACCGCGGAAAATTTTCGCGTTCCATTCACGATTGTTTTCAAACGTCATATAAACGGTCGCAATTTTCCCTTTGTTTAAGCGCAAAATGTTTTCAATGTACGATTCTTCGATCGGAAGCATGCCAGGAAGCGGCTGACTGGCCGTTGTCGGCGTTTGCATCGCCCCTGTTTGTGGTGTAAATGTTGGTGTAGGCAAGCCAAACGGATATGTCGGCATTTGGTATGGATAGTAGTACGGATACGAATAATATGGCATTTGTTGACGTTCATCACTCATTGAAACTCCTCCTTTTAATATACGCGTGGACAATTAGAACTCGTCGGTGCATAAAAACAATGTGCCTTAAAACGTCCGGCATTCCATTGATTAAACCATTGCGGTGGGCAACTGCCATCTGGCCGGAAAAACCAAAGCGAATTCGTTGCCGGGTGAAAACGTTCTCCGCGGATGACGCGGCGGGCGAGACGTATGTCTTGTTCACGCGCCCGTTGATAAAAATACCCTTTTTGTACTGCTTCAAATCCTCCAGGGCTTTGAAATACCATTTGGCGAATGGTACGAAGCCCTTCAAAGTCTAAACAGTTTGCGCGCACGCGGTTCACTCCAACATTCCCAACCATCAACATACCGAGCTGTCCGTCTTCCTCTGCCTCTGCGCGCATAAGACGGGCAAGCAATTTGACATCTTCTTCTGTATACGCAACAACAGCCATCCCTTCACCTCACTTTATGAAAATCGCTATTAGCCTATGATGAGACATACGAAAATGTGAGGAAAGTCGTCATTGTTATATGTATGAAAGAGATAATAAAAAAAGACCTCCAAATCGGAGGCCTACACATGTAAAAACTGTTCTATTTTTTCTTTCGGTAAAATGTTGCCGACGAAGAAAGAGCCGAATTCACCGAATCGTGCGCTCACTTCATCGAAACGCATTTCGTACACAAGTTTTTTAAACTGAAGTACATCATTTGAAAAGAGCGTCACACCCCATTCATAGTCATCGAAGCCGACCGAACCGGTAATGATTTGTACGACTTTTCCAGCATATTTTCTTCCTGTCATGCCGTGTGCGCGCATTAAATTGCGACGCTCTTCCATCGGAAGCATGTACCAGTTGTCGTTTCCTTGACGGCGCTTGTCCATCGGATAAAAGCAAACATGGCTTGTTTTCGGTAAGATCGGATATAAACGGCGACGCACTTCTGGATTTTCGTACGGGTCGCCTGCTTCTGCTGGCAAGTAGTTGCTTAATTCAACGACAGAGACGTATGAATAAGCAGGTACGAGATATTCAGCGAGCTTTGTTTTATTGATTGCCGTTTCAATTTCATGAAGCTCTTCCATCGTTGGACGTAAAAGCATGAACATCAAATCTGCTTTTTGCCCCATAATTGTGTAAATCGCATGGCTGCCTTCATTTGCCGCTTCTGTTTTTTCCCATTTTTCCACTAATGTAAAAAACTCTTGTATTGCTTCTTGGCGCTCTTCATTTGTGAGCGTTTTCCAAGCCGCCCAATCAACCGTGCGGAAATCATGCAGACAATACCAACCGTCTAGCGTTTGTGCTGCTTCGCTCATGTCCAACACTCCTTTTGTTATGTACTACCGAAATTGTATCATATGTGTTTCGTTTATGCCAAACGCACTATTTGAACCGTTTGTAAATAAGAAAAGCAATGATAATGACAATGCCACCAACGATCGTGATCGTTGTAAAATGTTGTTCAATAAATGTTTTCGCTTGAGCGCCTAAAGTGAAAATAATAAGCCCTTCTGCGAAAAAGCGCGCCCCACGACCGATGAACGACCAAAAAAGCAACGTGCGAATGTTGACGTTAGAAATGCCGGAGAAAATAGTGAACACTTTATACGGAATAGGGGTAAACCCAGCGATGACGATCGCCATTGCCCCGTATTGTTGAAAATATTGTTCTACCTTATCCATTTTTTCATCAGAGATAAAATAACGCAAAATCGGTCTGCCGAATTTTTTCCCAATGTACCATCCAAGCAGCGCACCGAATACAGAAGCGACCGTTGTTAAAAAGGAAAACCATAACGCTTTCTCCGGTTGGGCAATGCTTAACGGAATTAATAACACATCAGGCGGAATCGGAAAAAATGAAGATTCTGTAAAAGAAACGATAACGAGACCGATGACGCCAAATTCAAGCAACCATTGTTCAATATGATGAATCCATTGTGACATATAATAACGCTCCTTTATTTGTACATGTTCCTTAACAAATATATCACTTTTTAGGTCATATATCACTCAAGATAAAAAACAGAATTGTTATAAAAAAAAGACTATTTTCGTTTATGGTGTAATTCATTGCTTTTCGTCTCAATAAGAGTATTCTAATAGATAGACGAATTTTTTTAAACTAAGGAGGAACATTTCGTGAGTGATTTATTTGCAGCCTTAAAACAAAAGGTGGCAGGAAAAAATGTAACGATCGTGTTTCCGGAAGGACTAGATGAACGTATTTTGACAGCGGTCGGACGTCTAGCGGCAGAAAATGTGTTGCATCCGATTGTCATCGGCGAGCAAGAAGCTGTCGTCCAAAAAGCGAAAGAGCTTGGTTTGACGCTTGGGAAAGTAGAAATCATCGATCCACGTACGTACGAAGGAATGGAGGAAATGGTTGCCGCGTTTATTGAACGTCGCAAAGGAAAAGTGACGGAAGAAGATGCGCGCAACATTTTACTTGATGAAAATTACTTCGGTACGATGCTTGTGTATATGGGGAAAGCGCACGGGCTTGTGAGCGGTGCCGCGCATTCGACAGCGGATACAGTTCGTCCTGCGTTACAAATTATTAAAACAAAGCCAGGTATTCGCAAAACGTCTGGCGTGTTCATTATGGTGCGCGGCGATGAGAAATACGTATTTGCTGATTGCGCCATTAACATCGCTCCAGATAGCCAAGATTTAGCGGAAATCGCTATTGAGAGCGCACAAACAGCGAAAATGTTTGATATTGAGCCACGTGTAGCGATGCTTAGCTTCTCCACGAAAGGATCGGCGAAATCGCCAGAAACAGAAAAAGTGATTGAAGCGGTGCGCATCGCAAAAGAAATGGCACCAGAGTTAACGCTCGATGGCGAGTTTCAATTTGATGCCGCATTCGTTCCGTCTGTGGCGAAAAAGAAAGCGCCAGACTCTGTCATTCAAGGCGATGCGAACGTCTTTATTTTCCCAAGCTTAGAAGCGGGAAATATCGGATATAAAATTGCACAACGTCTCGGCAATTTTGAAGCGGTCGGTCCAATTTTACAAGGACTAAATCAACCGGTGAACGATTTATCACGCGGATGTAACGCCGAAGATGTGTACAAGCTATCACTCATCACAGCAGCGCAGGCGCTTGCGGCGATGGAATAATGAGCGAATTGTTGCGACAACAAACGTGGCGAATAATTGACCACACAACCCTCGGGCCATCGTTTGATGCGAAGCAGTCATTTGCGTTTGATGATGCGCTTTGCGAATCGGTTGGAAACGGTGAATCGCATCCGATCGTTCGCTTATGGGTGCATCATCAGACCGTTGTGCTTGGCATTCAAGATACGAAATTGCCGTACATTGAAAAAGGACTCGCCTACTTACATGAGCACGGTTGGCGTACGATCGTTCGCAACTCTGGTGGGTTGGCGGTTGTATTAGATGAAGGGGTTTTAAACGTTTCACTTATTTTTCCTGATACAAAAAAAGGAATTGACATTGATCGTGGGTATGAGGCAATGGCCGCGCTCATTGCGCGCATGTTGCCAGAAGCGCACGTGCAAGCGGGGGAAGTTGTTGGCTCGTATTGTCCAGGAAGTTTTGATTTAAGCATTGATGGAAAAAAGTTTGCGGGCATTTCACAGCGCCGCATTCGAGGCGGTGTCGCTGTGCAAGTGTATATATGCGCAAACGGAAGCGGCGCGGCACGAGCGGAGTTTATTCGTCAGTTTTATGAGCGCGCGCTTGCGGGAGAACAAACGAAGTTTACGTATCCGACGATCGTTCCACATACGATGGCGTCGCTTAGTGAATTACTCGGCAAAGAAATGACAGTTTCTACGCTTATC
The DNA here is from genome assembly GCF_000833605.1 of Anoxybacillus ayderensis. Taxonomy (GTDB): domain Bacteria; phylum Bacillota; class Bacilli; order Bacillales; family Anoxybacillaceae; genus Anoxybacillus; species Anoxybacillus ayderensis. The sequence goes on from NZ_JXTG01000005.1 coordinate 76,112, forward strand.
ATTCGCCTATACGAAGCGCTCCAATCGCTTGGGAGTAGGCTCGAGCCATCGTCGCTCACCCCAAAAGAATGGGAGCGATATAACATGTATTTTCAACGTATGATTGAACGAAACGAGACGATGTTGCCGAAATAAAAAGCTGTCCGATGCGACAGCTTTTTTACTCGGCAATCTTTTCGATTTTTTCTAAGTTTCCGTTGCGATCCATTTTGAAAATAGGTGGTTTAAACTCATCCTCTGAAATTTCCATTTGTCTTGCACGGTTAATGATGCGTGCCATCGTTCCGTAATCTTCGCGCAATTCTTCATTTTCTTTTTGAAGTTTTGTAAATTGTTGTTCTAGTTGTTTATATTGTTGTTGTAGTTGTTCGAGCTCAATCTTCAGTTGTTTATTTTCCACTAGCGCTGTTTCTTGTCCGATATACGATTGTTTTAAAGAGTGTAAAAAAGCAATAACATGGTCAAGCGTTAAATGGTTTGTTTCGACATGTTCATATTCATTTGTTTGCACTTCTAACGGTTCCATTCCTAACTCTTCAAGCGAAGGAACAGGTGGTGTATAAAGCGGCCGCTTTCGCAATGCGTGTTTATTTCCAAGGGCACGCTGCCGTTGTTTTCGGAACTTTTTCGCCATTTGTAACGATTCTTCATATTGTTGGCGAACGACCGCATTCCAGCGGAACCCGCATGCCGCTGACGTACGATTCAATTTATCGCCTACTTCTTCAAACGCATTTAATTGCGTGCTCCCTTCGCGCACGTGGCGCAACACCGTTTCAGCTAACAATAAATCTTCTTCTTCAGTCCAAGCATCTTGTCGTTTTTTTGTCATGAAAAAAACCCCTTTCGCATTCTTTTACTTTCATAATCACCAAAAAACGAGAAATATATACTATTTTTCAAAGGAAATAGATGCAGCTTGCATTGTTCGCGTATACGCGTTAGAATACTCGTTAGCGAAAAGGAGTGAGGACGGTATGCAAAATGAATTTCGCGTCTGTGACGACTGTCAAGCAACGAATTTAAAAACGTTGTTGCCAAGGTTAAAAAAATTAGATCCGAACGCAACAATCGAAATTGGCTGCCAATCGTATTGCGGTCCAGGTCGAAAAAAAGTGTTTGCGTTCGTCAACAATCGACCCGTATCAGCGATGACGGAAGACGAGTTAATCGAAAAAATTGCTGCGAAGTTGAAAAAATAAGGTGGCTGTCACCGATCAAGGGGCATTCTATGAGAAAGGAATGCCTTTTTTGTTTGATTTTAGTGCATGTCATTGAAGGAAGTCTTTGTTTTTTTAAAAGAACGCTCTATAATAAAGCTATGTTATGAACGGAAGAGAGGGAGAACGATTGTATCCCAACGAAAAATTGAGCGAAGAGAAAGTGTTCAAAGATCCGGTGCACCGGTATGTGCATGTGCGTGATAAAGTCATTTGGGATTTAATTGGTACAAAAGAATTTCAACGGTTGCGTCGCATTAAACAGCTCGGTACGACGTATTTGACGTTTCACGGTGCAGAACATAGTCGTTTTAACCATTCGCTTGGCGTATATGAGATCGTGCGCCGCATCGTTGACGATGTGTTCGCTGGTCGTGCGGATTGGGATGAAAACGAGCGGCTGCTTTGTTTATGTGCTGCGCTTTTGCATGATTTAGGACATGGACCTTTTTCCCATTCGTTTGAAAAAGTGTTTCATCTTGACCATGAACAATTTACGCGCGCGATTATTTTAGGCGATACAGAAGTAAACGCGGTGCTTCGTCGTGTATCGTTAGACTTTCCGAAAAAGGTTGCGGAAGTCATTGCGAAGACGTATGAAAATAAGCTCGTCGTTAGTCTCATTTCAAGTCAAATCGACGCGGATCGCATGGACTATTTATTGCGCGATGCATATTATACAGGCGTCAGCTACGGGCATTTTGATATGGAACGCATTTTGCGTGTGATGCGTCCACGCGAGGAGCAAGTCGTCATTAAACGAAGCGGCATGCACGCAGTAGAAGACTACATTATGAGCCGATACCAAATGTATTGGCAAGTGTATTTCCATCCTGTGACGCGCAGTGCAGAAGTCATTTTGACGAAAATTTTGCATCGTGCGAAACATTTGTATTTGACAGGCTATACATTTCAAACACCTCCTGTTCACTTCCAATCTCTTTTTCATGGACACGCGCAACTAGAAGACTACTTAAAGTTAGATGAGGCGGTGACATTATTTTATTTTCAACAATGGCAAGAGGAACGAGATGCGATTTTAAGCGATTTATGCCGCCGTTTTATGAATCGCAATTTATTTAAATACGTCGAATTTCAACCGACGAATGAAGAAATGAAAAAGTTGATGGAACTGACGACGTTGTTTAAAAAAGCGGGCATTGATCCGGATTATTATTTAGTCGTTGACTCCTCATCGGATCTTCCGTACGACTTTTATCGTCCGGGGGAAGAGGAGGAAAGGCTTCCGATTTATTTGTTAATGCCGAGCGGGGAGTTGCGCGAATTGTCGCGGGAATCGACGATCGTTGATGCGATTTCAGGCAAACGTCGCACCGATCATAAACTATATTTTCCACAAGATTTTCTTGACGACTTATCGACAAAACGAAACGTGAAGAAAAAAATAAAACAACTTTTATATGAATAGGAGATGGGGACGTTGCTTTTCGAGCATGCGAAAATGTTGAAAGCGTTAGCGGCAGTCGGGGAAATTGTTGGACGAAAGAAGCTACAAAAAATGATTTACATTGCGAAAAAAATGAACTTTCCTTTTTACGAAAAATTTGATTTTCATTTTTACGGTCCGTATTCGGAAGAGTTGACTTTGCGCATAGAAGAGCTATGTAACGTCGGCTTTGTGCAAGAAATGAGAGAGAAAAAAGGTGGGTATTATCAATATCGTTATGCGTTGACGGAAGCAGGGGAGCAATTTTTAACGCATTACAATTTGGACATGCCTGATTTAGATGTTTGTTTGCGCAGTTTAAATGAACAAAGCGCGAGATTTTTAGAGCTCGTTTCTACGATTCTATACTTTGAAGATTTAAGTAAAGATGAAGTGAAAGAAAAAGTATTTACATTAAAAAGTAAACAACGATATACGGAAGAAGAAATAGAAGAAGCGTATCGTTATATCGAGCAGTTACGCGAACAAGCGTACATAAAAAGCTGACAGCCCGCTGTCAGCTTTCGTCGCTTAATCGCTTTCCGCCAATGGCATAATGATTTTTAGACATTTCTTCAATAAAAACGACGATTTTTTCTTTTGGTGCACCTGTTGTTTCCGCAACAGCTTCTGTTACTTTTTCCACGAGTGCTCGTTTTTGTTCTTCTGTGCGACCTTCAAGCATTTTTACTGTTACATATGGCATCGCGATCGCCCCTTTCTCCTTTATTCGACAACTGTTATTATATCACGCATCGACCGTTGTCAGTAGTGCTTCCGCCCGTTTTTCGTGTATAATAATCAAAAAATGAAAAAAGTTTGAAAAGGAGAAGGAACGTGGACCAATTTTTAGCATATCCAATTCGAGAAATACCGTATGTCGTGTTGGCGCTTGCGATTGCGTTTTCTGTCCATGAGTTTGCGCATGCATACGTAGCGTATAAATTTGGTGACCCGACAGCGAAACAACAAGGGAGGCTAACGTTGTCGCCGCTTGCTCATTTAGACATATTAGGAACGTTGCTTATTTTCATTGCCGGATTTGGTTGGGCGCGTCCGGTACCCGTGAATCGCGGTTATTTTCGTCACCCGCGTTTAGCCGGCATTCTCGTTTCTGTCGCCGGTCCGCTCAGCAATTTGTTGCTTGCGGCTATCGGTTTCGCTTTATGGTATGCGATGATTCGCATCGGTGTATTTGATTTTATTCCGATATGGTTTCGTGACGGATTGTATCAGTTTTTTGAAATTTATATCGGACTGAATATTTTATTGTTCGTTTTTAACTTATTGCCGTTTCCACCGCTTGATGGATATCGCATCGTCGAAGACTTGGCGCCGATGCATGTGCGCGCGAAAATGACGCAATTTGAAAATTACGGGGCGCTCATCTTTTTAATTCTTATTTTTACGCCGTTAGATCGATATACAATTCAGCCGATTTTTCAAATCGCCATTCCATCCGTTGCTCAATGGTTACAAAGTATATTTTCAACGCTTATTTTATAATGAAAGGATGAACGATCGTGGAAGAGAAAAAAAAGCCGATGTTTAATATTATTAAAAAAGAGCCGAAAGTGCACGGAACGTTCGGTACAGGAGTACTCAGTCTCGCGAACGTTTCGCCAGTCATTATTGATGTCGAAGCTGGCGAGGCGTTTATTGATATGGGAGCGATGCATGCGCGCAGCTCCGTTGAAAAAGGAATTAAATTTACGCCAAACCGCGATGAAGTACCAAACGGCAAGCCGTATTGGCTCGTATGGGTGACGGTCGATCAGGCGGAAGAAGGGGCGTATTATGCGGGGGTAACAGCGTGCGAAATGACGGTTGATCGCGAAGCGCGCCGCGGGTATAAATCGCTTCCTGAGCACGTCAATCGCATGGACAAATCGTTAAAGCGCCATATTATTGTTGACCATATGGACGAGCGGTCAAAAGAAGTATTAGCTTCATTTTTACAGCAGTATAACCGAGACATGTGGGACCGTTCGAGCGAGGAGTTAAAACGACAACTTCAAAATCATGGATAAAATGTGACGGTTTTGTGAACGAAAACAGGTCTATACTTGTCGTTGAGTGGGAAAAGGAGTAAACTAAAGGTACAAATGTAACACATGATAAAACTAGGACACATAAACGCCCAAGCATATGAGCTTGGGCGTTTATGTTTAAAACCAATCGAACAGCCGTTTAAACCACGAATCTTTTTCTTTTTGTTTTTTCTTCTTTTTCTTTTCAGCTGGGTGGTCTTTGCAGTAGTCGGTCGGTTCGGTGCCGACGACGTAATATGTCAATCGCTTTGTCGGACAAGCGGTTGTCGCAAGTTTGCCGCTATGAGGATCGACATATACGCCAACGACTCCTTCTGGCGGTTCGAATGTCGCGACCTTTCTTGCGCGTAAACTATCTTCCATAAAATTGACCCAAATATGCTTCGCGTATTGTTTTTCATCTGTGCGATCAATCGTTTCATCGCGGTCATATCCCGTCCAAACGGCTGTAACGAGTTGCGGCGTATAACCGATCATCCAACTGTCTGTTTTCGTCGTCCCTGATTTGCCAGCATACGGGCGAGTCATGCGGGAAATGATCGATTGCCCTGTCACAGAAGCATAGTCGTTTAACGTTGGGTCAAACATGCCCGTCATTAAGTGCGTCGTCACAAACGCAAGCGCTGGGTCGAGTATTTGTTCATCGCTTCGCCGTTGTTCGTATAGCACTTTTCCTTCGTAGTTTGTCACTTTTTTTATAAATATCGGCTCGACTTTTTTTCCGCCGTTGGCGATCGTGCTGTAGGCGCGCGCCATATCAATGACTTTAACGGGCGATGTGCCGAGGGCAAGCGACGGCACTTGCTTTAGTTTGCTTGTAATGCCGAGTTGTTTCGCGATGGCAACAAGCTGTTCTTGTCCGAGCAACAAATGTGTTTTTACAGCGTATACGTTATCTGAAAGGGCAATGGCTTGGGCAAGCGTAATCGTATCGTTCGCGTAGTAGTTGTTAAAGTTGCGCGGTGTATACGTCGAGCCGTCCTCTAGCGTAAACGTCGTGGCCTCGCTGCGCAATAGCGTCGATGGTGTAAATCCGTGTTGGAGGGCGACATAATATAAAAACGGCTTAAACGTTGAGCCGGGTTGGCGTTCTGCTTGTGTCGCGCGATTAAATGGACTTTTTTCATAGTCTCGCCCTCCGACGAGCGCCTTTACTTCGCCTGTTTTTGGCTCCATCGCGACAAGGGCTACTTGAATGTTTGATTGCGAATGAATCGTTTCTTTTATTTTTTCCTCTGCGATTGCTTGCATGTTGACATCGAGCGTTGTGTATACGCGCAATCCGCCCATTTCAATCGTTTCTTCATCGAGCCCAAGCACCGTTTTCAACATATATTTGACTGCATCTTGAAAATATGGGGCAATCGTTTTTGTTTTCATTTGCTTGCCGTTTGAGAAATGAAGCGGCTCGTTCGCAGCTTGTTTTGCTTCTTCTTTTGACAAAACATTTGCCTCAACCATCGCTTGCAAAACGATGCGTTGGCGCTTTTTTGCGCGCTCCATATCGACAAGCGGAGAATAGTAGCTCGGTCCTTTCGGAATGCCGGCAAGCATCGCCGCTTCCGCCACCGTCAATTCACGGGCGGATTTTCCGAAATAAAAATTTGCGGCTGCCTCAATTCCGTACACACCATGTCCGTAGTAAATCGTGTTTAAATATCCTTCCAAAATGTCATTTTTCTCGTAGTTTGCTTCTAGTCGAATCGTATATAGCGCCTCTCGTATTTTGCGCCACCACGTTTTTTCGTAGCTTAAAAATAAATTGCGTGCATATTGTTGCGTAATTGTGCTTGCCCCTTGCACTTTCCCCATCGCTTTCATATTCGCAACGATCGCTCCGGCAATTCGCTTAAAGTCGAAACCGTAATGCTCAAAAAATTTTCGGTCTTCTATCGCAATCGTTGCATCAATGGCATGTTGCGACATGTCGGATAATTTAATCCAATATCTTTTTCCGCCGTAATGGTTTTCGCCAATTTTTGTGCCGTCTTCCGCATAAAAAATCGTTGATTGCGGAACGGCTAAAGGGGGAGGGCCTTGCCATTTGGCAAATATAATGAGCCCTGCGATCGTAAACGTGCATAATAAGCTGCTAATAACAGCGAGCCAAAGAAATAGCCGCATATATTTAAACGTTCGTTTCCATCGTTCGATGGCAATCATCTCCATAGCCATCACCTCATTTTTTTACGTTTAAAATTAGTATGAAAACATTTTTATTTTTTTAAACGTTTTCTAGCAATTTTTACTTGAAATTTTGCTAGATTGCTCTATACTTTTTCATGTTTAGCATTTTATTTTTTGGGCATGATAAGCGGTGCATTATTGACGAAAGGGTGTTCAATATGGAACTTTGGTTTACTGAAAAACAGACGGACAACTTTGGGATTACAGCACGAATTAAACGCACTTTACATACAGAGCAAACGGAATTCCAAAAGCTCGATATGGTCGAAACAGAAGAATTCGGGAACATGCTTATTTTAGACGGAATGGTGATGACAACGCAAAAAGATGAGTTCGTCTATCATGAAATGGTTGCGCACGTTCCGCTATTTACGCATCCGAATCCAGAAAACGTTCTTGTTGTTGGCGGTGGAGACGGCGGCGTCATTCGCGAAGTGTTAAAGCATCCGAGCGTGAAAAAAGCGACGCTTGTTGAAATTGACGGAAAAGTTATCGAGTATTCGAAAAAGTATTTGCCAGAAATCGCTGGGCAATTAGACGATCCACGTGTTGAAGTGAAAGTGGACGACGGTTTTATGCACATTGCGCAAAGCGAAAACGAATACGACGTCATCATGGTTGACTCGACAGAGCCAGTCGGTCCAGCGGTTAATCTATTTACAAAAGGGTTTTATGCAGGCATTGCGAAAGCGTTAAAAGAAGACGGCATTTTTGTCGCGCAAACAGACAATCCGTGGTTTAAAGCGGATTTAATTCGCACTGTTCAACGCGATGTGCGCGAAATTTTCCCGATTACACGTCTATATATCGCAAACATTCCAACGTATCCGAGCGGCATGTGGACGTTTACACTCGGTTCGAAAAAATATGATCCGCTTGAAGTGAGCGAAGAGCGCTTCCACGACATCGAAACGAAATACTATACAAAACAGCTTCATAAAGCGTGCTTCGTATTGCCGAAATTTGTTGAAGACTTAGTGAAGTAAGGGGAGAAAACGATGCGATTTGATGAAGCGTATTCTGGCAACGTATTTATAAAAAGCCATCCAAATTTTGAAGAAAGCCAAGCGGTTATTTATGGGATGCCAATGGATTGGACAGTTAGCTACCGCCCAGGCTCTCGCTTCGGCCCAGCGCGTATTCGCGAAGTGTCGATCGGGCTTGAGGAATACAGCCCATATTTAGACCGTGAGCTCGATGAAGTGAAATATTTTGATGCGGGTGACATTCCTTTACCGTTCGGTAATGCGCAACGCAGTTTAGATATGATTGAACAGTTTGTCGATCGCATATTGGAAGCCGGGAAATTTCCGCTCGGTCTTGGCGGCGAGCATTTAGTGTCGTGGCCGGTGATGAAGGCGGTATATAAAAAGTATCCTGATTTAGCAATTATTCATATGGATGCGCATACGGATTTGCGCGAGCATTATGAAGGTGAACCGTTGTCGCATTCTACGCCAATTCGTAAAATTGCGGAACTCATTGGACCGAAAAACGTATATTCTTTCGGCATTCGTTCAGGAATGAAAGAAGAATTTGAGTGGGCGAAACAAAACGGGATGTACATTGCGAAATTTGACGTGCTTGAACCGTTAAAAGAAGTGCTTCCGACGCTTGCAGGTCGTCCGGTATATGTCACGATCGATATTGACGTATTGGATCCAGCGCATGCGCCGGGAACAGGAACAGTTGATGCTGGCGGCATTACGTCAAAAGAACTATTAGCTGCGATTCACGCGATCGCTCGTTCCGACGTGCGCGTTGTCGGGGCAGATTTAGTCGAAGTGGCGCCGGTATATGACCATTCTGAACAAACAGCCAACACAGCAAGCAAACTCGTACGCGAAATGCTTCTCGGTTGGGTGAAATAAAGACGAAAATCTCTGTCTGCGCGACAGGGATTTTTTTCATAAAAGTATTGCCAACGTCATACATTGAAAGTAACATTTACATAGTGAAAATGTTTGAAAGGAGGTGAGAAAAATGGGCATTCGATTAATTAAAATTTCTGCTGTTTATTTCGCAATCGGTGTCTGTTTAGGGCTTTATATGTCAATGACACACGTGTTTACATTTACGCCTGTTCACGTTCATATTAATTTGCTCGGTTGGACAGCGTTAACGCTTGCTGGTATTTTATATCATTTATTCCCTCATATTGCGGAAACAAAAACAGCGAAAGCGCACTTTTGGCTTCATAACATCGGCTTACCGGCGATGATGATCGGCTTAGCGTTTGTCGTTTCTGGAAACGAAGCGTTCATTCCGCTTACAGCGCTCGGAGGCACTCTTGTGACGTTGGCAGTGCTAACGTTTGCATGGAATGTAGTAAAAAACTTAAAGCAGGCATAATATGTTAGGCGGTCTCTAAAAAGAGGCCGCCTATTGCATGTATTCCCCTCTTTTTCTATACTTAACTACAGCACAACAACAGCGAGGGTGTGGGGAAGGTGAACGGAATACCGATACAACTAAAGCAAGTGACGGAAATTCGTGATGGCGCGCGAAAAGAAATTGTTGTCATCGAGGCAAATGGTTTATACTACTTAAAAGGAGATGCGACGTATGTGACGTTTGAAGAGACGCATGAAGGAGAAACGATTAAAAACGTCGTAAAAATCGCCAATGATGAAGTTGTCGTGCTTCGCTCTGGGGTCATTTCGATGCGCCATACGTTTCGTAAACAGTCGGAAACGATCGGCACGTACGAAAGTCCAGTGGCGCGCTGGGAAATAAAAACAAAAACAGAACAAGTATTGTATCAGTATAACGAGAAAACGAAAAAAGGGCAGTTGTTTTTTTCTTACATACTTCACTTATCAGGGAAACATGTTGGTCGTCATGCGGTGACGATTTCGTTTAAGGAGGCAAAGAAATGAATATTGTTGAACAAATGAAAAAAAAGTTAAAAGAAGAAATAAAAGAAGCGGTTATTCGTTCAGGGGTCGCGACAGAAGCGGACGTTCCAAACGTCATTTTAGAGACGCCGAAAGATAAAGCGCACGGCGACTATTCAACAAATGTCGCGATGCAATTAGCGCGCGTGGCGAAAAAGGCGCCACGTATGATTGCGGAAGACATCGTTCGTCATTTTAACGGTGAAGCGGTATTCGTTAAAAAAGTAGATATTGCTGGACCAGGATTTATTAATTTTTACATGGACAATCGTTATTTAACAGAGCTCGTTCCTGCGATTTTACAAGCAGGGGACGCATACGGTGAAACAAATGTCGGTCAAGGTCAAAAAGTGCAAGTCGAGTTTGTTTCAGCAAACCCGACAGGTAGTTTACATTTAGGACATGCCCGTGGAGCAGCGGTTGGCGATTCATTATGCAACATTTTGAAAAAAGCAGGCTTTGATGTCACGCGTGAATATTACATTAACGATGCCGGCAATCAAATTGCCAACTTAGCGAAATCGGTAGAAGCACGCTATTTTCAAGCGCTCGGAATCGAGAAAGACATGCCGGAAGATGGATATTTCGGTGAAGATATTATTGAATTAGGGAAAAAGCTAGCGGAAGAACATGGCGACAAATTTGTCGCGCTCGATGAACAAGAACGGCTTCAACAGTTCCGGGAATACGGATTAGCGTTTGAAATGGATAAAATTAAAAAAGATTTAGCGGACTTCCGCGTCACATTTGACGTTTGGTATTCGGAGACGTCGCTTTATCATAACGGAAAAATCGATAAAGCGCTTGAAACGTTACGTGAAAAAGGTCATATTTACGAACAAGATGGCGCGACATGGTTCCGCTCGACGACATTCGGCGACGACAAAGACCGCGTGCTCATTAAGCAAGATGGAACGTACACATATTTATTACCAGATATCGCATACCATCAAGATAAGCTTGAGCGCGGCTTTGAAAAAATTATTAATATTTGGGGAGCGGATCATCACGGTTACATTCCGCGCATGAAGGCGGCGATCGCTGCGCTCGGATACGATCCGGATGTATTAGAAGTTGAAATTATTCAGCTCGTTAGCTTATATCAAAACGGCGAAAAAGTGCGCATGAGCAAGCGAACAGGAAAGGCGGTGACGTTGCGCGACTTAATGGAAGAAGTCGGATTAGACGCAACACGCTATTTCTTCGCGATGCGCTCATCGGATACGCATTTAGATTTCGACATGGACCTAGCGGTGTCGCAATCGAACGAAAACCCTGTATATTATGCGCAATATGCCCATGCACGCGTATGCAGCATGCTTCGTCAAGGGGAAGAACAAGGACTATCTTATAATGGTGAACTATCTTTCACATACGAATTAGCAGAAAAAGAAATTGACTTATTGAAACAGCTAGGGGAGTTTCCTTCCGCTGTGGCAGAGGCAGCTGTGAAACGTTCACCGCATCGCATGACGAACTACATTTTTGATCTCGCATCGGCACTTCATAGTTTTTACAATGCGGAAAAAGTACTTGATGCAGCGAACGTTGAAAAAAGCCGTGCCCGCCTAGCGCTCATGAAAGCGGTGCAAGTAACGTTAAAAAATGCTTTAGCGCTCGTTGGAGTACATGCGCCAGAAAAAATGTAATACGAAAGCCCTTCTCGGCGGGGAAGGGCTTCTTATAATAACGGAGACAACATCGTTGCAACGGCTTCTTTGAAGCGATGAAGCCATGATTGCTTACGAAAATATTCCGCTGTCAACAATGTAGATGTGTCGATATCGCGAGCGATCGTTTGTTTTACATGTTGAATAAACGGTTTGTCATATATATAACAATTCATTTCGTAATTAATAAACAAGCTGCGGCGATCGAAATTTGCGGTGCCGATATCACATATGTCATCATCAATGACGATCACTTTTGTGTGGTAAAACCCGTTATAAAACTGATAAATATGAGCGCCTGCATGAAGAAGCTGACGAAAATAAGGGAATGAAGCTTCTTTTACAAACGGATGATCCGCTTGGATCGGTGCGATAATCGTCAGTTGAACGCCGCGTTTTATCGCTTCAAAAAGAGCGTCCATGATTTTTTTACTTGGGATAAAATACGGAGTACCGATGATGATTTCTCGTTTTGCGTGTTTGATGAGTTGAATAAACTCCTCTTCCAAATACGCCCCATCTGTCGGAACAAATCGATGTTTCACCGTTCCTTTTTGGAGAGGTGGGAAATATCGTTCATCATCTCCAAACGTTTGTCCTGTCGCTTCTTTCCAATCTTCCGCGAACTGCCGTTGTAAATCAGCCACCCCTTCCCCCGTTATTTTTAAATGATAGTCGCGCCAATGGCCAAACTTTGGATCTTGACCGATATATTCTTTTCCGATGTTAAATCCGCCTAAATAGCCGATTTTTCCGTCAATGACCGTAATTTTGCGATGATTTCGCTCGTTTAGCTTATAGAAAAAAAACAGCAATGTCGGACGGTTCGCAAAGGCAAATTGCCCGCTTTTTTGTCGGAGGGAAGACGGTAGCCCGAAACTTCCGACCCAATCGACGAGCACACGCACTTCTACCCCTTCATTTACTTTTTGTTCAAGTAAAGAAAAAAAGCGTTGTCCCATTTCATCATCGCGCACGATATAAAATAAAATGTGGATATGATGTTTTGCTCGTTCTAACTCTGCAAAGTAATCATCGAACAGCGTTTCCCCCGTCGTAAATAGCGTCATATCGCTTTGTCGCTCGACGCCGATTTTTTTCCGTGCCACAGCTTTTGAAACTTTGTTGCCCCAATTGTAATCAAGAAAAAGAAGAAACAATAAAATGATGACAATCACGAGCCAGCGCATGCCCTCACTCCTTTCGTTGTTGTAGTGTCCCCAAAAAGAAAATAAAAAATAAGAAAAAATATTGACTGAATGCTCATTCATTATATAATGAAAGTAAGTTTGTTCAGAAAATTTATTTTATTTTTACAACAAAGGGGGAAGGGTATTGTGCTTTGGTTGAACTGGATCGCTTTTTTACTTGTGACAGCGTACGCCGTTCATTTATTCGTGTATCTCGTCAAAACACGCATCGCCTATATTAAACTAGGGAAAAAAGTGGAGTTTGACGGAAAAGTAAAAGAGCGTTTGCAAAACATATGGGTGAACGTCTTTGGGCAAAAAAAGCTGTTAAAAGACAAAAAAAGCGGCATTATCCACGTCATGTTCTTTTACGGCTTTATTCTCGTACAGTTTGGTGCCATTGATTTCATCATTAAAGGGCTTGTCCCAGGGGCGCACTTGCCGCTCGGACCGCTATATCCAGCGTTTACGTTTTTTCAAGAAATTGTAACATTACTTATTTTAGTGGCTGTTTTATGGGCGTTTTATCGCCGTTACATCGAAAAGCTTGTTCGTTTAAAACGCGATTTTAAAGCAGGGCTTGTCCTTATTTTTATCGGTGGACTCATGCTTTCCGTGTTGTTCGGTAACGGTATGGGACGCATTTGGCATAACGAAGGAACATCATGGAGCGAACCTGTCGCTTCTGCGATTGCACTTGCGTTTAGTTGGGTAGGAGAAACAGGAGCTGCTGTATTGTTTTTTGTCGCTTGGTGGGTGCATTTGCTTATTTTATTAACGTTTTTAGTGTACGTGCCGCAATCCAAACATGCGCATTTAATCGCTGGACCAGTGAACGTCTTTTTTAGCCGATTAACGAGACCGAAGCTTGAGAAAATCAATTTTGAAGATGAAACACAAGAATCGTTTGGTGTTGGGAAAATCGAAGACTTTAAGCAAACACAACTCATCGATTTATATGCCTGTGTAGAGTGTGGACGCTGTACAAACATGTGTCCAGCAACAGGGACAGGGAAAATGCTATCCCCAATGGATCTTATTTTAAAATTGCGCGACCATTTAACAGAAAAAGGCGCAGCCATTACATCGAAGGCGCCTTGGGTGCCGACGTTTGCGTTTGCGAATACAAAAGGAAACCAGCTCGCTTTGATGGCGCAAGGGATGCAAGAACAAGCCGCAACGATCGAAATGCCGAACTTAATTGGCGATGTCATTACAGAAGAAGAAATTTGGGCATGTACGACGTGTCGCAACTGTGAAGACCAATGTCCGGTCATGAACGAACATGTTGATAAAATTATTGACTTACGTCGTTATCTCGTATTAACAGAAGGAAAATTAAATGCTGATGCACAACGGGCGATGACAAATATCGAACGTCAAGGCAATCCGTGGGGATTGAACCGAAAAGAGAAAGAAAACTGGCGCGAGTTGCGTGAAGATGTACGCATTCCGACAGTGAAAGAAATGCAAAAAGCAGGCGAAGAATTCGAATATTTATTCTGGGTCGGTTCGATGGGGTCGTTTGATAATCGAAGCCAAAAAATTGCGTTAGCTTTTGCGCGTCTATTAAATGAGGCGGGGGTAAAATTTGCGATTTTAGGAAACAAGGAGAAAAACTCTGGCGATACGCCGCGTCGTCTAGGAAACGAATTTTTATTCCAAGAACTAGCAACCGCAAACATTGCTGAATTTGAAAAAGCAGGCGTGAAAAAAATTGTGACGATCGATCCACATGCGTACAACACATTTAAAAATGAATATCCAGATTTCGGATTTGAAGCAGAAGTATATCACCATACAGAATTACTAGCAAAGCTTGTCGAAGAAGGTCGCCTCGTTCCAAAATATGAAGTCAACGAAGTCGTGACGTTTCACGATTCATGCTATTTAGGTAGATATAACGACGTATACGATGCACCACGTCAAATTTTGAAGGCGATTCCAGGCGTGAAGCTCGTTGAGATGGCGCGCCATCGTGAGACAGGCATGTGTTGCGGTGCTGGTGGCGGATTAATGTGGATGGAAGAAACGACGGGTACGCGCATTAACGTGGCGCGCACAGAACAGGCGCTAGAAGTGAATCCAACAATCATCAGCTCTGGCTGTCCGTACTGTTTAACGATGTTATCGGATGGAACGAAAGCAAAAGAAGTAGAAGAAAAAGTCGGCACGTATGATGTGGCCGAGCTGTTAGAAAAAGCTGTATTTGGCCCTGTTCATTAAAAATTCTAAAAAAAATAAATAGTTTTATTTTTAAGATATTTTCAGTATAATGAAAGCAACAGGAAGGTGTACGATTTTCGTGCGCCTTCTTTGCCCGTCCATTGTTGAACGAGCGTTCGCTCAATATTTTTGAAAGGGCTTTCTTATGACGAAAAGGGGGAGAAACATGGGGAAAACGGTCATTGTTAGCGGGGTACGTACGCCATTTGGGAAATTCGGAGGAAGTTTAAGTGCATTGAGCGCAGCACAACTTGGAGGCATTGCGATCAAAGAAGCGTTAGTGCGCGCAAATGTGAATGCAGAACATGTCGATGAAGTCGTATTTGGTACCGTATTGCAAGGTGGACAAGGGCAACTTCCATCGCGGCAAGCAGCTAGAGAAGCAGGCATTCCGTGGGAGACGAAAACAGAAACGATTAATAAAGTATGTGCCTCTGGTATGCGCAGCGTTACGCTTGGCGATCAAATGATTCGCGCGGGCGATGCGGACGTCATCGTGGCGGGTGGAATGGAATCGATGAGCAATGCGCCGTATATGTTGCCGAAAGCGCGTTGGGGTTTGCGCATGGGCGATTCGACAGTAAAAGATTTAATGGTGTATGACGGATTAACATGTAGCTTCACAGGTGTGCATATGGGCATTTATGGAAGTGAAACAGCGAAAGAATTAGGTATTACGCGCGAAGAGCAAGACCGTTGGGCGTATCGCAGCCATCAATTAGCGATTGCGGCGATCGAAAGCGGAAAGCTAGCAGAAGAAATCGTCCCTGTTGCCATTCCGCAACGAAAAGGAGAGCCGATCACGGTAGCGATTGATGAATCGCCACGAAAAGATACATCGCTTGAAAAATTAGCGAAACTCGCGCCCGTGTTTGATCCAACAGGCACGATTACGGCAGGAAATGCGCCGGGCGTAAATGACGGAGCTTGCGCGCTTGTATTAATGAGCGAAGAGCGCGCGCAAAAAGAAGGACTTACTCCGCTTGCGACGATCGTTGCTCATACGGCCATTGCGGTCGAGGCAAAAGATTTCCCAAAAACGCCAGGCATCGTCATCAATGAATTGTTGCGCAAAACAGGAAAAACCGTACATGACATTGATTTATTCGAAATTAACGAAGCGTTTGCAGCGGTCGCTTTAGCAAGCATGAAAATTGCTGATTTGCCAGAAGAAAAAGTGAACGTCAACGGTGGCGCCATTGCGCTCGGGCATCCGATCGGTGCAAGCGGTGCGCGCATTATTATTACGTTAATTCATGAATTAAAACGCCGTGGTGGCGGCACGGGCATTGCAGCTATTTGTAGCGGCGGCGGTCAAGGCGACGCAATCATGATCGAAGTTCATTAATGGGGGATGGGAAGATGAAAAAAGTGATGGTTGTTGGCGCTGGGCAAATGGGCTCAGGTATTGCCCAAGTGTGCGCAACGGCAGGATATGATGTCATTTTAAACGATGTGAACGAAGGGCGCGTCCAGTGGGGGCTTAACAATATTAAAAAAAGCATAAACAAATTTGTTGAAAAAGGATCGTTAAGCGAACAACAGCGCGATGAAACGATGGGCCGTATTCGTCCCTCGACAAACGTGCGCGATGGAAGCGATGTTGATATCGTGATCGAAGCGGTCGTTGAAAATATGGACGTGAAAACAGCGTTATTTGCACAACTAGATGAAATCACACCTCCGCATGCCATTTTAGCAACAAATACGTCCTCATTACCGATCACAGAAATTGCCGCAGCAACGAAACGACCAGAAAAAGTGATTGGCATGCATTTTATGAATCCGGTACCGGTCATGAAACTCGTGGAAATTATTCGCGGTCTCGCAACAGCTGATGAAGTGTATGAAGCGATTGAACAAATGACAAAAACGTTAGGAAAAGTGCCGGTTGAAGTAAACGACTTTCCAGGATTTGTTTCCAATCGTGTATTAATGCCGATGATTAACGAGGCGATTTATTGTTTATATGAAGGGGTTGCGACGAAAGAAGCGATTGACGAAGTGATGAAGCTCGGGATGAATCATCCGATGGGACCGCTCACCTTAGCCGATTTCATCGGATTAGATACGTGTTTATACATTATGGAAGTGCTTCATGATGGACTTGGGGATGACAAATACCGTCCGTGTCCGCTTTTACGTAAATATGTGAAAGCAGGCTGGCTCGGACGAAAAACGGGACGAGGATTTTACACGTACGAATAAAGGGGTTGGCATCATGAATTTACATTTTACAGAAGAACAACAAATGATGCGTCAAATGGTGCGCGAGTTTGCCGCAAATGAAATCGCACCGTTTGTTGAGCGCATGGAGCGGGGAGAGTTTCCGCGCCCCATCCTTGAAAAAATGGCGGAGCTCGGTCTTATGGGCATTACCATCCCAGAACAATATGGCGGGGCAGGAATGGATTTTACGTCATACATTATCGCCATTCATGAAATTTCAAAAGTGAGTGCAACGGTTGGGGTTATTTTATCTGTCCATACGTCTGTCGGCACAAATCCGATTTTATATTTCGGAACGGAAGAGCAAAAGCAAAAATATGTGCCGAAGCTAGCGCGAGGAGAATATTTAGGGGCGTTTTGTTTAACAGAGCCAGGATCAGGATCCGACGCAGCAAGCTTAAAAACGACGGCTGTTCGCGATGGTAACCATTACGTATTAAACGGCTCAAAAGTATTTATTACAAACGGTGGAGAAGCTGATACGTACATCGTGTTTGCCCGCACAAATTTAGAAGAAAAGGGAAGCAAAGGAGTTAGCGCATTTATTGTTGAAAAACAGACGCCTGGGCTTGTTATCGGAAAAGACGAGAAAAAAATGGGGCTTCACGGATCGCGCACAGTACAACTGTCGTTTGAAGATATGTGTGTGCCAGCAGAAAACTTGCTCGGTCAAGAAGGGGACGGATTTACAATTGCGATGGCTAATTTAGATGTCGGGCGCATTGGAATTGCGGCGCAATCGCTCGGCATTGCCGAAGCAGCACTGGAACATGCGACGAGCTATGCGAAAGAACGCATGCAGTTCGGCAAGCCGATTGCCGAGCAACAAGGTATCGCTTTCAAACTAGCAGATATGGCAACGAACGTCGAAGCGGCAAAACTGCTCGTGTATCATGCTGCCTTTTTGCGTTCAAACGGCATGCCGTGTGGAAAAGAAGCATCGATGGCGAAGCTGTTTGCATCAAAAACAGCGATGGAAAACGCTATCGAAGCGGTACAAATTTTTGGCGGAAACGGCTACACAGAAGATTACCCGGTTGAACGGTTATTCCGCGATGCGAAAGTATGTGAAATTTACGAAGGAACGAGCGAAATTCAACGGCTTGTGATTAGTAAACATTTGTTAAAGGGGATGGGAAAATGAATTTTCAACTAAGTGAAGAACATGAAATGATACGAAAAATGGTGCGCGACTTTGCGAAAAATGAAGTGGCACCGACAGCGGCGGAACGCGATGAAGAAGAACGATTTGATCGCAGCATTTTTAACAAAATGGCGGAGCTCGGTTTAACGGGCATTCCGTGGCCAGAACAATACGGTGGCATCGGCAGCGACTATTTAGCATACGTCATCGCTGTCGAGGAGCTTTCCAAAGTGTGCGCCTCGACAGGAGTGACGCTATCAGCTCACATTTCGTTAGCGAGTTGGCCGATTTATAAATTTGGGACAGAACAACAAAAACAAACGTATTTACGGGCGTTAGCGACAGGTGAAAAGCTTGGCGCATACGGTTTGTCTGAGCCAGGGGCAGGTTCTGACGTTTCAGCGATGAAAACGCGTGCGGTTCGCGATGGCGACCATTACGTACTAAACGGCTCAAAAGTATGGATTACAAACGGCGGAGAGGCGGACATTTATGTCGTGTTTGCGGTCACTGACCCAGAGAAAAAGCATCGTGGCATTAGCGCATTTATTGTTGAAAAAGGAACGCCTGGGTTTTCGATCGGGAAAAAGGAGAAAAAGCTCGGCATTCGTTCATCGCCAACGACAGAGCTTATTTTTGAAGATTGCCGCATTCCGAAAGAAAATTTACTCGGCGAAGAAGGGGAAGGATTTAAAATTGCGATGATGACGCTCGATGGCGGACGAAACGGCATTGCGGCGCAGGCGGTTGGCATCGCGCAAGGGGCGCTAGATGCGGCGGTTGAATATGCGAAAGGGCGCGTTCAATTCGGCAAGCCAATCGCAGAACAACAAGGCATCGCTTTTAAACTAGCGGATATGGCAACGGCCATCGAAGCGGCACGTTTATTAACATATCAAGCAGCATGGCTCGAATCAAACGGCTTACCGTACGGAAAAGAATCAGCGATGGCGAAATTGTTTGCAGGGGATACAGCGATGAAAGTTACCGTTGAGGCGGTACAAATTTTCGGCGGTTACGGCTATACGAAAGACTATCCAGTAGAACGCTTTATGCGCGATGCAAAAATTACGCAAATTTATGAAGGCACGCAAGAAATTCAGCGCATTGTTATTTCAAGAATGTTAACGAAATAGGAGTGATGTAATGAAGAAGCGTGAAGTGCCCGCGTCTGTGAAAGACGAACGGCTTGTGAAAAAAAGGCGCAATCAAATGATTAAAGGGGCAATTTCGTTATTTAAACAAAAAGGGTTTCATCAAACGACGACGCGCGAAATTGCCCGCGCTTCTGGCTTTAGCATCGGAACGTTATACGAATACATTCGCAAAAAGGAAGACGTTCTTTATTTAGTGTGCGACCGAATTTACGATGAAGTACGCGATCGCATGGAGCAAGCCATCGATACGACAAAAGGGGATTTAGACGGGTTAAAATTAGCGATTGATTACTATTTTCGCGTTGTTGACGAGCTGCAAGACGAAGTGCTCGTCATGTATCAAGAAGCGAAGTCGCTCGGCAAAGAATCGCTACCGTACGTGTTAAATAAAGAATTGCAAATGGTGGCGATGTTTGAACATATTTTACGGCGCTGTGTCGATAACGGGGTATTTTCGCTTACAGAACAAGAAATTCAATTGTTTGCACATAACATTTTCGTTCTCGGTCAAATGTGGGGGTTCCGTCGGTGGGCGTTGAAAAAAATGTATACGCTCGATGAATATATTGAATGGCAAACAAAGCTATTGCTTGAAGGCATTATGAAGCGGTAGCGAAAGGGGATGGGAGAAAGATGGCGCACATTTATCGTCCAAAACATCACGTTCGCTTTGTGACGGCATCGAGTTTGTTTGATGGGCACGATGCGGCCATTAACATTATGCGCCGCATTTTACAAGCGAGTGGAGCGGAGGTCATTCATCTAGGTCATAATCGTTCAGTAGAAGAAATTGTGAACGCTGCGATTCAAGAAGACGTACAAGGAATTGCAGTATCTTCGTATCAAGGCGGACATATGGAATTTTTTAAATATATGTACGACTTATTGCAACAGCGAGGCGCTTCGCATATTCGCATTTACGGTGGCGGTGGCGGCGTAATTATTCCAAGGGAAATAAAAGAATTGCACGCGTATGGTATCGCTCGTATTTTTTCACCAGAAGACGGGCGGCGTTACGGGTTGCAAGGAATGATTAACATCATGATGGAAGAATGCGATTTCCCAACGGTCAGAGAAATAACAGATGAAGTGGAACGATTAGCAAACGGAGACGTTCAAGCGGTGGCGCGCTTAATTACTGTGTGTGAAAACCGCGTGAATGCCCATAGTGAAGTAGCTGCGACAGCAGAAGCGGTTTTACAACGGGTCAAAGCGATGGCCAAGCGCGTTCCCGTCGTCGGGATTACCGGAACAGGTGGAGCCGGCAAAAGCTCGCTCACAGATGAGCTCGTCCGTCGCTTTTTAAATGAAATTCCTGAGAAAAAAGTGGCGATTTTATCGGTTGATCCGACAAAACAAAAAACGGGCGGTGCATTGCTTGGTGACCGCATTCGCATGAATGCGATTTCTTCCCCGCGCGTCTATATGCGCAGCTTAGCGACGCGCAGTTCGCGTTCGGAATTGTCGCTTGCGATTCAAGATGCCATTGAAGTCGTCAAAGCGGCAGGCTTTGATTTAGTGATCGTAGAAACGAGCGGCATCGGTCAAGGCGATGCAGCGATTAAAGATATTTGTGATATTGCGATGTATGTGATGACGAGCGAGTTCGGCGCCCCATCGCAGCTCGAAAAAATCGATATGATCGACTATGCCGATCTGATCGTCATTAATAAATTTGAACGCAAAGGTTCAGAAGATGCGAAACGCCAAGTGCAAAAACAATATCAACGAAGCCATCAATTGTTTGATCGCGATGTGAGCGAAATGCCTGTATTCGGCACGATCGCAAGCCAATTTAACGACCCGGGAACAAATACGCTCTTTGTCGCATTAATCGACTTAATTAACGAACGAATGGGAACAAATTGGACGACGACGTTGCAAAAAGTGGATCATGTCGAAAAACAAAATGTGATCATTCCGAACGAACGGCGCCATTATTTGCGCGAAATTGCTGATACGATTCGACAATATCATAAACGCGTCAATGAGCAATGTGACATCGCTCGCCGCATATTTCAGCTTGAAGGCGCCATTGAAACGATGAACGAACGCCATGATGAACAAGCGTTGGCAGCTTTGCAAGAGGCTAAGCGAGCATATGAAGAAAAATTAACACCAGAGTCAAGAAAGTTATTAGCTTCATGGGAAGATGTGAAAAAGAAATATAACGCAGAACAGTTTGTGACAAAAGTGCGCGAGAAAGAAATTGTCACACCGCTAAAGACGAAAAGTTTAGCAGGTTTAGACATTCCGAAAGTGGCGTTGCCGAAGTTTAAAGATTACGGGGAAATTTTACGCTGGCTTTATAAAGAAAATGTTCCAGGTGCATTTCCATTTACAGCTGGTGTATTCCCGTTTAAACGGCAAGAGGAAGATCCGAAGCGACAATTTGCCGGAGAAGGTACGCCGGAGCGGACGAATCGCCGTTTCCATTACTTATGCAAAGACGACCCAGCGAAACGGTTAAGTACGGCATTCGACTCCGTGACGTTATATGGAGAAGATCCGAATGAACGTCCGGACATTTTCGGAAAAATTGGCGAGAGCGGTGTAAGCGTTTGTACGTTAGATGACATGAAAAAGTTGTACAAAGGTTTTGATTTGTGCGATCCCCTCACGTCCGTATCGATGACGATTAATGGACCTGCGCCGATCATTTTAGCGATGTTTATGAATACAGCGATCGATCAACAAGTGGAAAAGAAAGAAGCAGAGCTCGGTCGAAAACTGACGCAAGAAGAATACGAACAAGTGAAAGCACAGACGTTGCAAACGGTACGTGGAACGGTCCAAGCGGACATTTTAAAAGAAGACCAAGGGCAAAATACGTGCATTTTTTCAACCGAATTTGCTTTGCGCATGATGGGAGATATTCAACAATATTTTATCGACAATCGTGTCCGTAACTATTATTCTGTTTCCATCTCAGGCTACCATATTGCGGAAGCTGGAGCAAATCCGATTACACAATTAGCGTTTACGCTTGCGAACGGCTTTACGTACGTCGAATATTATTTAAGCCGAGGCATGCACATTGATGACTTTGCACCAAACTTATCATTTTTCTTCAGCAACGGTCTCGATCCAGAATATACAGTAATCGGTCGAGTAGCAAGACGCATTTGGGCGGTTGCGATGCGAGAAAAATACGGGGCGAATGAACGAAGCCAAAAGTTGAAATATCACGTACAAACATCAGGACGTTCGCTTCACGCCCAAGAAATTGATTTTAATGACATTCGCACAACGTTACAGGCGCTCATGGCGCTTCATGATAACTGTAACTCGCTTCATACGAACGCTTACGACGAGGCAATCACAACGCCGACTGAAGAGTCTGTCCGTCGCGCGATGGCGATTCAGCTCATCATTACAAAAGAACATGGGCTAACGAAAAACGAAAATCCGCTACAAGGTTCATTCATTATCGAAGAATTAACAGATTTAGTTGAGGAAGCGGTGTTGAAAGAGTTTGAGCGTCTCGACGAGCGTGGCGGTGTGCTTGGTGCGATGGAAATGCAATATCAGCGCGGCAAAATTCAAGATGAATCAATGTATTACGAAATGAAAAAACATAGCGGAGAACTGCCGATTATTGGCGTAAACACATATTTAAATCCGAACGCAGCAGTCGAAGAAGAAATTGAAAGCTTGCAGCTCGCGCGGGCATCATATGAAGAAAAGCAGCTTCAACTCGAAAACTTACGCAAATTCCATGAAGAACATAAAGACGAAGTGGAAGAAGCGCTTGCGCGGTTAAAACATGTCGCGGTAAGCGGCGGAAACATTTTCGCCGAGCTGATGGAGACGGTAAAAGTCGCCAGCTTAGGACAAATTACAAAAGCGTTGTATGAAGTCGGTGGACAATATCGCCGCAATATGTAATGTCGGGGAATGTCCCGACATTTTTTTTGGGCAACGCTCTAGCATAAAGTAAATGAATTTGTTTATAATGAATGGTATGGATTTTTGTTGTTTTCATACGTTGGAGAAAGGGAGTGCGGAAAGTGAGTTTGGAGCAATACTCTCAAGAACAATTGCGAGAGATGTCTTTTGTCGAACTTGCATATTTGCTATTGTGTGAGAAAAAGCAGACGGTATCTTTTCAAGAGATGGTCGAACAGCTAGTCGCGATTAAAGGATTATCTGAAAGCGAAGTGAGCGCGCGGTTGGCGCAGTTTTATACAGATTTAAACGTCGATGGACGGTTTATTTGTATCGGGGAAACAGCTTGGGGCTTGCGCGCATGGTATCCATACGATCAAACAGAAGATGAAGCGGTACCTGTCGAGCGCGTGAAGAAGAAGAAAAAAGTGGCGGATGACTTTGATGACTTTGACGATATCATCGATGAAGACGAATTAGTATATGACGATTTAGACGAAGAGTTATTAGATGATGAAGAGCTGTTAGACGATGATTTTGTATTAGATGAAGATGAAGAAGTGATCGACGATTTATTAGATGAAGAACTCAATTTAGATGATGCCCCGCTTGATGAAGAGTTAGACGTCGTCGATGAAGAATTAGAGTTAGAAGAAGATGAGGAATTATAACCTTGACTTTTTACATCGATATATGTAGAATTCTGTTTGGGCTCTTTTCATAGAGATACGTTCGCTCCCTTACATATTTGTAAGCGGAGCGTTTTTATTTTTCCCCGAATTCGCACACACTGTAACTATTCCAAATGAGTTGAGGGGGAAGGTTTGATGACGAAATATATTTTTGTAACAGGCGGCGTCGTTTCATCGCTTGGGAAAGGAATTACGGCTGCTTCACTCGGTCGATTATTAAAAAATCGTGGTTTGAAAGTAACGATTCAAAAATTTGATCCGTACATTAACGTTGACCCTGGAACGATGAGTCCGTATCAACACGGAGAAGTGTTCGTCACAGATGACGGAGCGGAAACGGACTTAGATTTAGGTCATTATGAGCGCTTTATTGACATTAACTTAAACAAATATAGCAACGTGACAACAGGAAAAATTTATTCGACCGTATTGAAAAAGGAACGCCGTGGCGACTATTTAGGCGGAACGGTACAAGTTATTCCGCACATTACAAACGAAATTAAAGAACGTGTGTTCCGAGCAGGACGTGAAACGAACGCTGATGTCGTCATTACGGAAATTGGCGGAACGGTTGGCGACATCGAATCTCTTCCGTTTTTAGAAGCGATTCGGCAAATTAAAAGCGACGTCGGTCGCGACAATGTGATGTACATTCATTGTACGCTTGTGCCGTACATTAAAGCGGCAGGTGAAATGAAAACGAAACCGACGCAACATAGCGTTAAAGAGTTGCGCAGCTTAGGCATTCAGCCAAACGTCATCGTCGTGCGCACAGAAATGCCAATGTCTCAAGATATGAAAGATAAAATTGCTTTATTCTGTGACATTGATCCGAAAGCGGTCATTGAAGCGCGCGATGCCGATACGTTATACGCTGTACCGCTCATGCTTCAAGAACAAAAATTAGACCAAATTGTTTGTGAGCATTTAAAACTAAACTGCAAAGAAGCGGATATGACAGAATGGATCGCACTCGTTGAAAAAGTGCGCAATTTATCAAACAAAACAACGATTGCGCTCGTTGGAAAATACGTTGAGCTTCAAGATGCGTACATTTCTGTCGTGGAAGCGTTACGTCATGCAGGATATGCGTTTGATGCGGATATAGATATTCGTTGGATTAACTCTGAGCATGTCGATCGCGACAATGTGGCGCAGTTGCTTCAAGGAGTAAACGGTATTCTCGTTCCAGGCGGATTTGGCGATCGTGGAATTGAAGGAAAAATTGAGGCGATTCGCTATGCGCGTGAGCAACGCATCCCATTCCTTGGCATTTGTCTAGGTATGCAGTTAGCATCTGTGGAGTTTGCTCGTCATGTCGTCGGATTAAAAGATGCCCATTCAGCAGAAATTAATCCAAACACACCACATCCGATTATCGACTTATTGCCAGAGCAAAAAGATATCGAAGATTTAGGGGGAACGCTTCGTCTCGGTTTATATCCGTGCAAGCTCGTTGAGGGAACGAAAGCGTACGAAGCATATCAAGATGAAGTCATTTATGAGCGCCATCGCCATCGTTATGAATTCAACAATGAATATCGTACGATGATGGAAGAAAACGGTTTTGTCTTTTCAGGAACAAGCCCAGATGGCCGTCTTGTAGAAATTATCGAGTTGAAAGATCATCCGTGGTTTGTCGCAGCGCAGTTCCATCCGGAATTCACATCTCGTCCGACGCGCCCGCAACCACTTTTCCGCGAATTTATTCGCGCATCGCTAGAAAAATAATAGAGGATGTCCGCTATGGGCATCCTCTTATTCATATTCGGCAACCATTTCTTTTGTCATTAGCAATAAACTATGATAAGCGAACAAAGCGGCGACAGCCGAAGGGAAGCCGATACGTGAGCCACCTTCTATTGGAACGAGCGGCTGTTTTAAACATAAATCAATATGCACATCGACGTAATCAACGAGCGACGGTTTCGTTTCCTCTGCGATAGATGACATACCGATCGTCCATATGTTTTGTTCGTGAAGCTGTTTGGCGATGCGAATCGCTTCTTCATCTGTGCAAAAGCGTGAAACGATGAGCACGCGGTCAGCGGTCGTTACTTCGTTCATGTTTAGCGGTTTAACGTTCGGCAATTTTTCAGCTCCATGTAGCGCTTCAGCAACGACAGCTTCCATTTCGTCCATGCCGTAAACAAAAATGGTCCCGTCGCTAATGATCGCTTGGGCAAATAAACGGGCAGCATCTTCAAACTGCTCCTCCTCTTGCGCACTTATTCGCTGAAACACACCTGCAAGCTGCGTCGATAATATTTTTAACATGATCCATCTCCTTTTCATGCGACTTTTCCTTTGTTGCTCATTATATTAGAAAATAAAAAAATGATCAAAATTAGAACATGAAGCAGGATAAATGGTAAAAATTTCGAAATAATGATACGATAATAAAAATAGGAATGTTACATATGAAAAAGAGAAAATAGAGGTGTTTATCATGGCGGGGAAGATTTTGATTGTGGACGACCAATTCGGCATTCGCATTTTATTAAACGAGGTGTTTCAAAAAGAAGGATATGAAACGTATCAAGCAGCAAACGGTGTTCAAGCGCTCGATTTGTTTGCGAAGCACTCCCCCGATTTAGTGTTGTTAGATATGAAAATTCCAGGCATGGATGGGGTAGAAATTTTAAAGAAGATGAAAGAAATGAATGAGCATGTAAAAGTCATCGTGATGACGGCTTACGGCGAACTCGATATGATTCATGAAACGAAAAAGCTCGGTGCGCTGACCCATTTTGCGAAACCTTTTGATATAGACGATATGCGTGATGCAGTGAAAAAATATATTGGTTAACCGTTGACAGCTTTTTGAACTTTTTTCACAAAGTTTCGTTCGTTTCGGTGAATAATGTTGATGTATGGAAACAAAGTTTGTTATTCTTATAATGTACATACTATTCGATATCGTCTTGTATAAATTTGTCGTATTTTGGTCATTGTACATGTGAAAGGCGCTTTCGGATAGTGAATAATGGCTACATTTAAGGAGGATTTAGCGATGCCTTTAGTTTCGATGACGGAAATGCTTAAACAAGCATTGGCAGGCAAGTATGCAGTCGGTCAATTCAATATTAACAACTTAGAATGGACACAAGCCATTTTAGCAGCAGCGGAAGAAGAAAAATCTCCTGTGATCCTTGGCGTGTCTGAAGGAGCAGCTCGCTACATGGGCGGCTTCAAAACGATTGTGAACATGGTGAAAGGATTAATGGAAGACATGAACATTACTGTTCCTGTCGCAATTCACCTTGACCACGGTTCAAGCTTTGAAAAATGTAAAGCAGCGATTGACGCTGGATTTACATCAGTCATGATCGATGCATCCCATCATCCGTTTGAAGAGAACGTTGAAATTACAACAAAAGTTGTTGAGTATGCTCATGCGCGTGGTGTATCTGTTGAAGCGGAGTTAGGAACAGTCGGCGGACAAGAAGATGACGTTGTTGCGGAAGGAATTATTTATGCAAATCCAGATGAGTGCGAAGAGCTTGTCAAGCGCACAGGCATTGACTGTTTAGCGCCAGCGCTCGGTTCTGTACACGGTCCATACAAAGGAGAGCCAAAATTAGGATTTAAAGAGATGGAAGAAATTCGCGATCGTACAGGTGTACCGCTCGTTTTACACGGCGGAACAGGCATCCCAACAGAACAAATTCAACGTGCCATCTCGCTTGGTACATCTAAAATTAACGTCAATACAGAAAACCAAATGGCGTTTACAAAAGTTGTGCGCGAAGTGTTAGCGAAAGATGAAAAAGTGTACGATCCGCGCAAATTCCTCGGCCCTGGTCGCGATGCGATTAAAGAAACAGTCATCGGCAAAATGCGCGAATTCGGTTCTTCCGGCAAAGCGTTGTAATACAAGCCGCACCGTTTCAGCCTTGCTGAAGCGGGCGGTTTTGTTTCATTCCATTTTTGAAAGCGTTTAGGAGGTTGAAAATTATGAAATTTTTTATTGACACGGCAAATATTGATGAAATTCGCCACGCCCATGAACTAGGCATTTTAGCGGGGGTAACAACAAACCCAAGCCTCGTCGCAAAAGAAAACGTATCGTTCCACGATCGTCTTCGTGAAATTACTTCTCTCGTTTCCGGTTCCGTTAGTGCGGAGGTAATCGCAACCGATGCAGAAGGAATGATTGCAGAAGGGGAAGAATTAGCAAAAATCGCACCAAACATTACAATTAAAGTGCCGATGACGCCAGAAGGGTTAAAGGCGGTAAAAGTATTTAGTGAAAAAGGAATTAAAACAAACGTCACACTTATTTTTAGCGCGAATCAGGCATTGCTAGCGGCGCGTGCTGGTGCGACATACGTATCGCCGTTTTTAGGTCGTTTAGATGATATCGGCCATAACGGCTTAGAGTTAATTGAAACGATTGCGAACATTTTTGCCATTCACGACATTGATACAGAAATTATCGCCGCATCTATTCGTCACCCACAACATGTGACAGAGGCAGCATTAAAAGGTGCACACATTGCGACAGTGCCTTACAATGTGCTTATGCAACTATTTAAACATCCGCTTACAGATCAAGGCATCGAAAAGTTTTTAGCAGACTGGAATAAAGCAAACCAAAAATAATGATTTAGCAGTTTTCCGTCGCGTTCTAGGACTTGCTTTGCGAGAAGGGAGACACATATGGAAAAGTTAAAAATTGTTGGCGGTGACCTCCTTCAAGGCTCCGTGCGCATTAGTGGAGCGAAAAATAGCGCCGTCGCGCTCATTCCAGCCGCTATTTTAGCAAACTCACCTGTAGTCATTGAAGGGTTGCCGAACATTTCAGACGTTCATGTGTTAGGACAATTAATTGAAGAAATTGGCGGTACATTTCATTTTGACGAAAACGAAGTCGTCATTGACCCGTCGCATATCGTTTCCATGCCTTTGCCGAACGGAAAAGTGAAAAAATTGCGCGCGTCATATTACTTGATGGGCGCGATGCTCGGACGTTTTAAAAAAGCGGTCATCGGTCTTCCGGGCGGCTGCCATTTAGGGCCGCGGCCGATCGATCAGCATATTAAAGGGTTTGAGGCGCTTGGAGCGAAAGTGACTAACGAGCAAGGAGCGATTTATTTACGGGCGGAAGAGCTTCGTGGAGCGCGCATTTATTTGGACGTTGTCAGCGTTGGGGCGACGATCAACATTATGTTAGCTGCCGTCCTAGCAAAAGGGAGAACAATTATTGAAAACGCGGCAAAAGAGCCGGAAATTATTGACGTTGCGACGTTGTTGACGAACATGGGCGCGCGTATTAAAGGGGCAGGAACGGATGTCATTCGCATTGACGGTGTAGAACAGTTGCACGGTTGCCGCCATTCCATTATTCCGGATCGCATTGAAGCGGGAACGTATATGATTATCGGTGCAGCCATGGGGAAAGAAATGATTATTGACAACGTCATTCCGCAGCATTTAGAAGCAGTCATTGCAAAAATGCGAGAAATGGGTGTCGTTGTTGAAACGAGTGATGACCAAATTTTTATTGCGACGAAAGACCATCTTCGTGCCGTCGATATTAAAACGCTCGTTTACCCCGGCTTTCCGACCGATTTACAACAGCCATTCACTTCACTATTAACGAAAGCGTCTGGGACGAGCATTGTGACAGATACGATTTATAGCGCCCGATTTAAACATATTGATGAATTGCGGCGCATGAACGCCAATGTGAAAGTCGAAGGACGTTCAGCCATTATTACGGGTCCATCACGACTACAAGGGGCGAAAGTGCGTGCAACCGATTTGCGTGCAGGTGCCGCGCTTGTCGTCGCTGGATTAATGGCCGAAGGGGTTACAGAAATTACAGGATTAGAACATATTGATCGCGGCTACAGCAACTTAGTTGACAAACTTGTCAACCTTGGCGCTACCGTTTGGCGCGAACAAATGACAGAACAAGAAATCGAGCAACTGAAGAACACATAATGCACCAAAGGGGAGAGGGAGAAACGATGGAAAGAAGTTTATCAATGGAGCTTGTCCGCGTCACAGAAGCGGCTGCATTAGCTGCAGCCCGCTGGATGGGGCGCGGGAAAAAAGACGAAGCAGACGAAGCGGCCACGTCTGCGATGCGCGACGTATTTGATACGATTCCGATGAAAGGAACGGTCGTCATCGGTGAAGGGGAAATGGACGAAGCACCGATGCTATATATTGGGGAAAAGCTCGGCAACGGGTACGGTCCGCGCGTTGATGTGGCGGTTGATCCGCTTGAAGGAACGAACATTGTCGCTTCTGGTGGATGGAACGCGTTAGCGGTCGTCGCTGTGGCGGATCACGGCAATTTGCTTCATGCGCCAGATATGTACATGGACAAAATTGCGGTTGGGCCAGAAGCGGTCGGCATGATCGACATTAACGCTCCAATTATCGATAATTTAAAAGCTGTTGCCAAAGCGAAAAATAAAGATATTGAAGACGTTGTGGCGATCATTTTAAATCGTCCGCGCCATGAGCGCATCATTGCGGAGTTGCGTGAAGCAGGAGCGCGCATTAAGCTCATTAATGACGGCGATGTTGCCGCAGCGATTAATACAGCGTTTGACCATACAGGGGTAGACATTTTATTTGGGTCAGGAGGCGCTCCAGAAGGGGTGTTAGCCGCTGTGGCGCTCAAATGTCTCGGCGGGGAAATACAAGGGAAGCTATTGCCGCAAAACGATGCGGAACTCGAGCGATGCAAAAAAATGGGGTTAGATGTAAACCGTGTATTGCGTATGGAAGATCTCGTAAAAGGGGACGACGCCATTTTTGCCGCAACGGGTGTAACGGACGGAGAATTGTTGCGCGGTGTGCAATTTAAAGGGACATACGGCGAGACGCATTCCGTTGTCATGCGCGCGAAATCAGGTACCGTTCGTTTCATTGAAGGTCGCCATAGCTTAAGGAAAAAGCCGAACCTCGTCATCAAATAATCGCGAGATGCGCGAACTTTTCGCGCTCTCGCTCTTTTTCTATTGATTGACAACATAAAAAAAGGGTAAAATAATCATGTTACGTTTCTTCTCGTAATCATCTTTTCATCTTCGCTGTTTCCATCCAAAAGAGCAATTCATGAAAATTAAATAAAAGAGTGGTGTAAGTATGGAGTTAGGAGATTTAACGATTGCAACGCTAGAAAATATGACGATTAAAGAGCTATATGAATTAGCTCGCCAATACAAAGTTTCGTATTACAGTAAACTGACAAAGAAAGAATTGATT
The DNA here is from genome assembly GCF_000833605.1 of Anoxybacillus ayderensis. Classification (GTDB taxonomy): domain Bacteria; phylum Bacillota; class Bacilli; order Bacillales; family Anoxybacillaceae; genus Anoxybacillus; species Anoxybacillus ayderensis. Next base: position 107,337 of record NZ_JXTG01000005.1, read on the forward strand.
TTTGCCATTTTAAAAGCGCGCGCTGAACAAGACGGCCTCTTTTTCATGGAAGGCGTGCTTGAAATTATTCAATCAGAAGGATTCGGTTTTTTACGTCCAATTAACTATTCCCCTAGTTCGGAAGATATTTATATTTCCGCATCGCAAATTCGCCGCTTTGATTTGCGCAACGGTGATAAAGTATCAGGAAAAGTGCGCCCGCCAAAAGAAAATGAACGGTATTTCGGCTTACTGCACGTCGAGGCAGTAAACGGTGAAGACCCAGAAATTGCGAAAGAACGCGTTCACTTCCCGGTGCTGACACCGCTTTATCCGAACCGACAAATGAAACTAGAAACAACACCGGACAAGCTATCTACTCGCCTCATTGATTTGATTGCTCCGATCGGATTCGGTCAGCGCGGTTTAATTGTTGCGCCTCCGAAAGCGGGAAAAACGATGTTGTTAAAAGAAATTGCCAACAGCATTACAACGAACCATCCAGATGTTGAACTTATCGTTTTGCTTATTGATGAGCGCCCAGAAGAAGTGACGGATATTGAACGTTCTGTATCGGCAGATGTCGTCAGCTCGACGTTTGATGAAGTGCCGGAAAACCATATTAAAGTGGCAGAGCTTGTGCTCGAACGTGCGATGCGTCTCGTTGAACATAAGCGTGATGTCGTCATTTTAATGGATGGTATTACACGTTTAGCGCGCGCATACAACTTAGTCATTCCGCCAAGCGGACGTACGTTATCGGGAGGAATTGACCCGGCCGCATTCCACCGTCCGAAACGGTTTTTTGGAGCGGCGCGAAACATCGAAGAAGGGGGCAGCTTAACGATTTTAGCTACCGCTCTTGTCGATACAGGTTCGCGCATGGACGATGTCATTTATGAAGAATTTAAAGGAACAGGAAATATGGAGCTTCATCTCGATCGTTCATTAGCGGAAAAACGAATTTTCCCTGCTATCGACATTCGTCGTTCTGGCACGCGAAAAGAAGAGTTATTAATTCCAAAAGAACATTTAGAAAAATTGTGGGCCATTCGTAAAACGATGTCAGATACCCCAGACTTTATTGAGCGATTTATTCATCGATTAAAGCAAACGAAAACGAACGAAGAATTTTTTGCGATGTTAGATGAAGAGTGGAAAACAGCCGGAAATTTAAAACGGTTATAAATGGATAGTTGCAAAACAGTGATACGATTGTTATAATTTTATCATGTGTGTTTTTCATTGCATATAAACTCTGTTTCGAAAAGATTCAGGGCGGAAGGAGATGAAATAAGATGAAAGCAGGAATCCATCCAAACTATAAAAAAGTGATGGTTAAATGCGCGTGTGGAAACGAGTTTGAGAGCGGTTCTGTGAAAGACGAAGTGCGCGTAGAAATTTGCTCAGCGTGCCACCCATTCTACACAGGACGTCAAAAATTCGCTTCTGCTGCAGGACGTGTTGATAAATTTAACAAAAAATACGGCCTTAAGTAATCCGTATGTCATGAAAACAGGCAAGCGAACTTTTTTCACTTGCCTGTTTTTTTCGTGAAAGTTTGAAAGAAAGGGGTCGCCCTGATGTATGTTATGAAGCAATCCGGCTGGCTAGAAGTCATTTGCGGAAGCATGTTTTCCGGAAAATCGGAAGAACTGATCCGCCGCGTACGACGCGCGCAGTTTGCGAAACAAGAAGTGAAAGTGTTTAAGCCAGCGATCGATAATCGATATAGCGAAGAAGCAGTCGTTTCTCATAATGGAACATCTGTTATTGCTATTCCTGTGTCATGTGCATCAGACATTCGAAAGCACTTGACAACGCATACAGACGTTGTCGCGATTGATGAAGTGCAATTTTTTGACGAACATGTCGTTGATGTTGTTCAACGGCTCGCCGATGAAGGATATCGCGTCATCGTAGCAGGTTTAGATCAAGATTTTCGCGGCGAACCGTTCGGCCCTGTTCCAACGCTGATGGCGATTGCTGAATCGGTGACAAAGCTACAGGCGGTTTGCACCGTTTGCGGTTCCCCTGCATCGCGCACACAGCGGCTCATTAATGGGCGTCCAGCATCTTACCACGATCCCGTCATTTTAATCGGAGCAAGCGAATCGTACGAACCACGATGCCGCCATCATCATGAAGTGCCTGATCATCCGGCGAAAATACAACAATTACAAATGAAAGAGCTCTCATGAAAAAAACGAGGGCTCTTTTTATTTGTATGAACTAGAAAAAGTTATTTGTTGAAAATGAATATTATTTTCATTTATAATAACATATATTCAAAACAGAGGAGGAATAGGAAATGTTTGTTCAAATGAAGACGATTATTGTAGCAGAAGGACATGGTGAGAAGATTGTCGAGCGATTTGCAGGCAAAGGTTTAATAGAACAACAATCGGGCTTTATCGATTTAAGTGTTCTTAAGAAAAAAAAGAGAAGAGGGGATGAAGAGTTTCTTATTATGATTCGCTGGGAATCCGAGGAAGATTGGAAAGCGTGGGAAACGAGCGAAGCGCATCTAGCTGGTCATAAAGCTGAACGTGGGAAGCCCTCCCCTTCCTACATCATTGAAGGAAAACAAGATGTATATCACGTCCTCACGACAAAAAGTTGTGCTCAGTGAAGTAGTGTTTTTAGACGTGCAAAAAGCGGGATATTACCCGCTTTAATTTTGTAGCCCGCTGTTTTTTCTTGTAAGCAACATGTAAATTAAATAAGGAGAGCCAATAATAGAAGTGACTACACCAATCGGAATATCTGCTGGTGCTAGTATGTTTTTCCCAATCATATCGGCTACGAGTAAAAGTGTCGCCCCGATAAGAGCTGATAGAGGTAGTAAACTGTAATAATTCGGACCAATTAAACGTCGGGCCAGATGTGGGGCTAATAATCCAACGAAAGAAATGCCCCCTCCGACTGCTACGCAAGCACCAGCTAGAGCGGCGGATATACAAAGCAAAAATCTTCTCTGGCGTTCGACATGAACACCAAGTGCGATTGAAACGGATTCGCCCAATTGAAATATGTTCATTGCTTTTGCCTGCCAAAATGAGATGGGGAGTAAAATGACAATCCATGGAACAAGCGCCCAAACATATTTCCATTGAGCTCCCCAAATACTTCCTGTTAGCCAAATAGTTGCTTTCTGGAAGTCTCGCGGATCCATTTTCATTTGAAAAATGATTAATAGCGCTCCGCACAAGGCGTTAATTCCAATGCCAACGAGCAAAAGGCGATTAGGTTCAATACCTTTTTGCCATGACAATATATAAATGATTATAGCAATAGTAAGGGCACCTACAAAAGCAAACATAGGAAGAAAAAAAGGTGAAGTGAAATATTTTCCATGTAAAAAATAAATGCATAATACAACGGTCAATCCAGCTCCAGCATTGATACCTAAGATTCCCGGATCTGCAAGGGAATTTCTTGATAGCCCTTGTAATATGGCACCAGACAAAGCGAGTCCTGCACCGATGAGAAGAGCCATTATCATTCTTGGAAGACGAAGTTGGAACAAAACAAGCTCTTGTTTCGCCGTTCCGTTTCCAATCAATGTATTGAGAATATCATGAAAACTGATCGCAATCATTCCAGTAGACAAACTAATGATAAAAATGAAAATAATTAGAAATACGAAAATCAAAAACCATTTCATTGCACGAGAGAACGTAAGCCACCAATCCATTATATGCTCCTCCTTTTGCGACGGGCGAGATGAAGTAAAATAGGCACCCCAAGTATGGCAGTAATGGCGCTTACCGGTGTTTCAAAAGGGGCATTGATCATTCGAGCTAAAACATCTGCAGTTAATAAAAGCAGCGCTCCTGCTATGGCGCTACTAGGCAAAATCCATTTATATTCATGACCGACGAACAGTCGTACAATATGCGGAATAATTAAGCCGATAAAACCGATTGTTCCTGCGATCGAGACAGCAACACTTGATAGGAGGATGACAGCGATTAAACCGATCACTCTCGTCTTATGATTTGATTGTCCTAAACTTATAGAAGTTTCCTCTCCGAGTGAGAGAAGTGTTAATGGACGACTGATCCATAAGGACAAGGTAAGACCAATGAGAACGATAGGAATTAAAATATATACATGATCCCACTTAGTTCCAGATAAACCACCTGAAAACCAAAAGCTAACATCTTGAGCAACTTGAAAATAGAGAGCAATGCCTGTTGATAAGGCGCTAAATAGCGTACTTAAAGCAACCCCTGCTAATGCGATTGTCACAGGTGAAAATTTTTCTTTAGAAATATTTGAAAATACAAGAATTAATATCGAGGCAATTGCTGAACCGACAAATGACCATCCTAAAAGCATCCAATAAGAACCGGATGATAAAATGGCAAAGCAAAGAGCGATGGCGAGTCCTGCTCCTTGTGTAACGCCAATAATGGACGGATCAGCTAATGGATTTCTAGTTACTCCTTGCATAATGGCACCAGCTACAGCTAACGCTGCCCCAATAAACAAAGCGGCAAAGGCACGAGGCAGACGAACTTCCCAAACTAGCTGATGCTTTATGTTATCAGGCTGAAAAGACACGATTGCGTCTATCAGAACATGGAGGGGAATCGCTACCGCTCCTAGTCCAACAGACAACAGAAAAGATAAAAAAACAAGAAAACTTCCTGTTATACACCAAGTTATCGGATGATTAAATCCTTTTTTAAGAATATTTTTTGGAATGACCATTTTTGCCACCTCAAAAACTTTTGTTGAAAATGATTATCATTTATATAAATTCTTTATTAGTCTACTATCATTTTTTGTTCTTTGTCAATCATTTTCAAGAAAGGAAGGTTCTATTAGTGACCTACGTTTTATTTCATGATTGTATAAAAGTTTCATACACGGAAATAAAAGAAGGGGAAAAGAAAGAGTTTCAAGAAGGAAGTCATCTTTTATACGTATCATCCGGACAAGGGCAATTAACACAGGGGGAGAAACAGATGCTGCTTGTTGAGGGGATGAGCGTCATTGTGGAATCTCCTTGTTTGTTAACTTCTTCTTCTGAAAGCATGGATGTATACATTTTAGATTGTCACCAACAATCAAAATGGCTCGTTCCGTTTCGAGATGTTGTGTTTGCAAGGCAGTCACCTATAAAAATGGTTCCAATTTGGAAGGAGTTACTGAGAATCCAAAAAAGTAGCGTTTTGTCTGAGCAATGTCGATTTCAATCTTTAATCTGGAAGATGCTTTCAATGATAACAGACTATATGAAAATGGATGGAATTGAACAAGCTAGTCAATATATTCGACAGCATTTGCACGAGACGATATGTGTATCGGATCTAGCTAATCGCATAGGGATGACATCCTCTTCTTTTGCGCGCGTTTTCCGTCAAAAAACTGGAGTGTCTCCGAAGGAATTTATTCATCAAGAACGGATGAAATTAGCTAAGAAACTAATGATTCAGGAAAAGGGGATAGCATTGAAAGAAATTGCACTTCGAATTGGTGTGCAGGACGAGTTTTATTTCAGCCGACTATTTAAAAAAAGAGAAGGAGTCGCTCCGACAATTTTTATGAAACGTGCTCAGAAAAGGATAGCGATCATTAGCCAACTTTTACTACAAGATCATTTATTATCGTTAGGAATACAACCAGTTGCGGCTCCTGCATATCCGACAGAATTTTCCCACGGACTCCCGTCCTACTTATGTCGCGGTCTCGAAGGAACGTTATTATTAAACGCTGAAAAATATTTTAATCGGGAAGAAGTGTTGAGAACACAACCTGATATGATCATTAAAACACCACTTCGTCAAGATGCAGAACAGTCCGCATTATGGACACAGCAAACACATGTGCATCATATCCCTTTTCAGTCGACTTGGGATGCTTATTTGCAGAAAATTGCTTATATCGTAGAAGAAGAACAAAAAATAGAGTCAATCATTGAAGATATTCAACAATTAGAGAGTAGAGCGAAAGAGATACTTCGTCCATTGTCTAGCGTTGGAAAGTGGTCTGTCATTTGGGTTCGTGCAAACGAAGTGCGCTTATATGGCAAAACAGGTCACGCCTTTTCAGATTTGTTTTTTCAAAAACTCGGTTTTGAACCAGATGATTGTTTGCCGGATAAAAGTTATAGGGTCATTCAAGTCGAAGATCTTGCTTACATGAATCCTGATCGAATATTAATTCTTTGGAGTCATGAGAAAGATGTACAAAAACTAGTAAACAACAAAGAGTGGAAAAAGATCGACGCAATAAAAAATCGAAATGTTTACTATCCTAACAGTATAGAATGGGATCCTTGGGGACCGTTAGGGAGAAAGCATATGATTAATCATATGGTAAACTTTTTCAAAAAATATATAAAGTAAAATATAACAATAAAACCATCAAATAGTTTATTTTGTCCATGCGAAAAAGCGAATATATCCATGTTCAACGTTAGTTGCCACAGTTTAATATTAAAAATGAATTTCATTTTCATTTATTTTTAGGAGGATGGTTATGAAGCGTTTATTAACTTCATTTAGTATGCTGGTGATCGCTTTGTTACTTGTTCTAGTCGGATGTGAAGCCAAGGAACAAGCAAGCGGTGAGCCGAAGGAGGAAACAAAGAAAACTCGTACTGTGGAGCATTTGATGGGAAAAACAGAAGTGCCGTTAAACCCGAAAAAAGTAGTTGTTTTATCGCATGTGTCATGGGAAGGTTCGCTCGTTTCTGTAGGTGTAAAACCGTATGCAGTTATGGCGTATGACAACGAATTTCCGCCACACTTAAAGGACGAACTTGAAGGGGTTAAGGCCTTGCCGTATGCAGATGAATTCAGTCCTGAACAAATTATAGATTTAGATCCAGATTTATTAATTATTAGTGATCGCTACAAGCCTTTATACGATCAATTAGCAGACACCATTCCAACCGTTGTCATCGAAGTAGGGGGAGACTGGAAAGAAGATCATCTAAAAATTACAGAAGCAGTTGGAAAATTGGAAGAAGGAAAAAAAGTAATTGAGGATTTAGAAAAAGAGGCGAAAGAAATCGGTAAACGCATTAAGGAGAAAGTTGGAAACGAAACATTTATGGCGGTAGCAATTGGTAAAAAAGATATTCGTGTCTTCGGAACGAAAAATCATGCTGTAAACGCATTGTTATTTGATGATTTAGGATTAACCCCTGCGGAAGGTTTGCCGGAAGACTTTGGTGAAAACGTTTCTATTGAAGGGCTAGTAAAATACAATCCAGATCACATTATTGATATTACATATTTTAACAGCGGAGAGTTTTATGATACTGTGACAAAAGGAGAAGTTTGGAACAGTTTGAAAGCTGTTAAAAATAATCACGTTTACACACTCACTACTACATGGGGATTTTGGGATCCAATTGAGCGGAAAAAAGGATTAAAAGAGATTGAGAAAATGTTGCTAGGTGAATAATCTCTAGTCAAGGTCGTTCGTTATATGAACGATCTTGCCTTCTTTATTTACCAAAAAATTTTTGTGTTAATTGAGAATCACTATCGTTTCATCTGGAGGGATTGAAATATTTCATGAACAAATCATCTAAACAAGTTGCTGAGCAAGCGACGCTTCAAGCGTTTTTGAATAGTTACCTGCGCGAAGTCGATGCGGGAACATGGTTTGATGTGAAAGAGTGGGGAAAGAAAAACAAGGTGAACATGATGCCAGACATTATGCATGTGCTTGAATTGACATTGTCAAATCAAAACGTTCGGCTCGCTATTGAAGTGAAGTACAAGTCTTTTGTCGGCAGACATATATTTGGACACGTATTGAAATATGTGTTTCAGACGAAAGAATGGAAAGTAGAACATGCGCTTTCTGTTATATTGATGTTCATTCAGGAGCTCAACTCTCAAAAAGGAAATTCATTATCTTCCAGCTATGATGAACTACTTTTTCGGCTAATTGACAGCTACCAAACGATGAGCCTATATATTGAAAAAAGGAGAAATGACGGGGAATTTTTATATTCTGCTCAAAATCGTTTCATCGAAACCGAGCAGTCGCTCCTATTTGGACATTGGTTTCATCCGACCCCTAAAAGTCGGCAAGGTATGCCTACGTGGCATCAAGAGCAATTTTCGCCAGAATTGAGAGGGGTATTTAAGTTACATTATTTTAAGGTGAAGCGAAACTGGGTTAAAGAAGAATCTGTTGCCGCCCAGCGGGCAAGTGAGCTAATCAAAGAATCATTAGTTAAGCAACAATTGATTATTCCGACCGAAGATGACGAAGTAATTATACCTTTGCATCCACTACAGGCGCAATGGCTGTTGGAACAAGCAAACGTTCAAAAAAAGATCGAAGAAGGGGTATTAGAAAGTATCGGATTGCTAGGACGCTCATACGCGCCGACCTCTTCTATACGAACGGTCTATCATCCGGAAGACGATTGGATGTACAAATTCTCTATACCTGTTAAAGTGACGAATTCGTTGCGAGCCAATCGTCTTCATGAGCTAAAGGCTGGGGTCGTGATGGCAAGATTAGTTAAGAAAATCAGTTTTTTTCAAAAATATCCTTCATTTCGAATCATTCAAGACCCAGCGTATATAACCGTTGATTTTGGTGATGGAAAAGAGTCTGGATTTGAAGTCATTATTCGTTCTAATTGTTTTAAAGCTGGAAAAGATAAAGGAATTACCTCCATTGCGGCTTTTGTCCAAGACCCGCTGCCACCATTTGAATCGAGGTTGAAGCGACTTATATGCGAACTGGCAAATAAAGAATGCACTACGATTGAAGAGGTGAGCACTCGCTGGTTTCAGCAATATTTCTCTTGTGCGATCATACCTCTTATTCGTCTCTATGATGAATATGGGATCGCGCTTGAGGCCCATCAACAAAACAGTGTCCTTGATATTTCGTCAGGCTATCCGACCGCATATTATTTTCGAGACAATCAAGGATATTATTTATCGGCGTTGCACAAAGAGGATCTGCTCTCCATCGAACCGTCTCTAGTCGAGACGCCGGAACTTTTTTATGATGAATGTATCATTCAAGAGCGTTTTGCGTATTATTTATGTTTCAATCAGCTCTTTTCCGTTATTCATCGTTTCGGTGCTGATGGGCTCGTTCGGGAGGAAGCGCTCGTTGAATGGGTCATTCATCAACTTCGACGGCTAGAACCGAAACTAACAGGGGCTGGGAAAAGGTTTGTGCAGTATTTGTTGTATGAGCGAAACATTCCGTGTAAAGCGAATTTATTGACGTGTTTTCATGGCGTTGATGAGTTGATGTCACAGTTCGAACAAGCGGTTTATACGGAGATAGAAAATCCATTGGCCGCCAGCGCATGGAAAAAGGAGGAACAGTATGAGCCAATCCCAGCGAGCTCTCACTAAGTCGACGCTTCGGGTAAGAAGGCAATTGATGGAAGCTATTTTATTTGAACAGCTCATCCCGTATAATGAAAAACCTCTTTCTGATGATAATGAATTTGTTTATCAATTGGGCGATCGGAATCGAATGTTTCAATGTATTGGAAAAAGAATGTCGTTTGATCGCATTCGGCTGCATGATGACATTTACATGGTGGGAGAGGATCGTTCCATCCGACCGACAACGATTGAGGACATCGTCGAAGAGTTGACGGCCGATTCGAGTGTGAAAAATCAGTTGATGTACGAACTCGAACAGACGATACAATTGAGTGATTGGACGGAAAAACATGTTGATATTCCAAAATCAAGGAGGCATTTATCATACGAACAGTTAGAGTCGTCCATTACGGAAGGACATCTGTACCATCCTTGCTATAAAGCGCGATCCGGATTTTCCTTGTCTGATCATCAAGCTTTCGGACCAGAAGGAAAACGTCCATTTAAGCTTTATTGGGCGGCGGCAAGAAGAAAAGATGTGCAACTATGTTTCCCGCAAGACGAATCGCTTTTTTGGGAGGAAGAATTAGGGAGCAGCCTCTATCATCATTTATCGCAAACCCTCTTATCTCTAGGCGGAAATTTGAAAGAGTATACATTCGTTCCAATTCATCCGTGGCAGTGGAAGGAATTGCAGATGATTGGGATTCAACCATTGATCGAAAGAAATGAGCTCCTCCTATTAGGGCGATGCGGGGATGACTACAGCGCTACGCAATCCGTTCGAACGTTATGGAATGTTGACAACTTAAAAAAAGCTTACATGAAACTGCCGATGAACATGATTAATACTTCTTCGCTTCGAACGCTGGCGCCTCATACCGTATGTGCGGCACCTCTTCTTTCCGATTGGCTTCAGTCGATTGTTTTTTCTGACACTTTTTTACAAAAAGAGTGTCGCCTCGTTCTTTTGAAAGAATACGCAAGCGTTGCGTTTGAACGAAACGATCATCCAGAACTCAACGGACAAATCGGAGCGATTTGGCGGGAAAGCGTGCACCTTTATTTAGAAAGCGACGAGAAAGCCGTACCGTTTACAGCACTTATGATGACGGAACAAGACGGCCGCTTATTCGTGGATGAATGGTTGAAGGAATACGGAACGGAAAGATGGATCAAACGGTTTTTAGAGGTTGCGGTTCTTCCTGTATGGCATTTATTGGTCGCTCATGGAATTGGCATCGAAGCGCACGCTCAAAACATGATTTTATTTCATGAAGACGGATGGCCGATGCGCATCGCCCTTCGTGATTTTCATGAAAGTGTGGAATATGTTCACGATTACGTGGTGAGGACGGATTTAGTTCCGAATTTTCGAGAGATTCATCCGCGGTTTCAAAATGGGTGCGATGATGAGTATTATTGGATGTCGTCGATTGAGGCGCTAAGAGAACTTGTGATGGATACATTGTTTGTGTTCCATTTAAGCGAGGTGTCTTACGCATTGGAGGAGCACGGTTTGTTTTGCGAACATAAATTTTGGTCGCTTGTTCGCGAAATCATAGAAAAGCATATCGGTCGTTTTTCTCATTTAAAAGAGCGGCATGCTATGCTCCATCCATCTCAACCGAAAATTTTCGTGGAATCGCTTTTGCGAAATAAAATCCAAAAAGGCCATCATCGTCATATCGTTACCAATGCGCTTGCCATAGAATCACAATAAGCAAAAAGGGGTCGAACGACATGCTTTACATAAACGATCGTTATTATACAGAAGAAGATTTAAAATCATACTACACGTCTTTTGAAAACATAGATACTTTAAAAAACGGCGGGCGGTTGCGAATTGCCGTATGCACAACAAACGTTTTGGAGTGGCTTGCTTTGTTCTTTTATATAAAAGGCAAAGGCGGTTCCGTTGTCCCGATTCATGCGTCATCTCCAAGACAAGCTGCTATTCGTATTGCAAAAAAGGCATCTAGCCATCTCTTGATTGATCAATCCGTTTCATCCATTGTCCATTTAAGTGAAGCGAAATTAGAAGAGGAGGGAAGGCTTGTTCAGTTCAGTTCTGGAAGTACGGGCGCGCCGAAATGCATTGAGCGCACGTGGCTTGAAGTGGAAAAGGAAGTGGATGAATACGTCAAGCGCTTACCCGTCGGTCGTGAAACGACTCCGATTATTGCTTGCCCCGTCACCCATTCTTATGGGCTGATAAGCGGTGTGATGACATCATTGAAAAGAGGAATTGAGCCGATCATTATCGCAAGCATGAATCCGAAATATATTTTGCGGAAGTTAAGGGAGTACCCAAACCATTTATTATATGCTTCACCGTCTTTGCTTTATTCGCTTGTTTCTCTCCTTACAAAAGGAGAAAGGCTTCACATGGTCATGACATCTGGAGCGCTTATGCCATCGAGCTGGCTTGCATCTTTGAGAGCAGTGAGCGACCAAGTTTTTCAACAGTATGGTTGTTCTGAAGCCGGATGTGTAGCAATCCAGTTGAGTGTGACACATCCCCAGCAAATGGGGATTCCTTTATCCCATGTTCGGGTGCGTGCCGGGGAAATCGATAGACCGAGCGAGATTATAGTAGAAACAGAGAATAAAACCATTCATACAAACGATCTCGGATATTTTGCGGAGGATGGTACGTTACATTTCGTTTCTAGAATCGATGATGTCATTAATGTCGCTGGCTTGAATGTTTATCCGCAAGAGGTTGAGGATGTTCTAATGGAAGAACCTAGGGTGAAGGAAGCGATCGTTTATAAAAAAGCAGATTTATATGCGGGGGAGCGTGTGTGTGCGCTATTTACATCCTATAGCCCCGTTAGTGAGATGGAATTAAGAAAATGGTGCCAAGCAAGATTGGCTCCCTATCAAATTCCAGTTGAATGGAAGGAAGTGATCGATATTCCAAAGCTCGCAAACGGAAAAGTGAACAGAAAGATGTTAAGCGAGGTGCACGTATGAGAAGAGATGAAGCGATACGAGCGATTTATAACATACTAAAGGAAAAAATGAACATAGCCACGTTATCACTTTTTGGCGAATCAGCCCGATTAAATGAGGATCTTTATTTAGATTCTGTCATGGTGCTGCAATTGATTCTTCATTTGGAATTAGATTTAGGAATCGATATCCCGGATGATGTTTTAAGACCAAACGATTTTCATACAGTAGCTAGCCTTGTTGGTTTTTTAGAACGGTTGCAAAACGAAAAGGAAATGGAGGAAGCGCATGATTAAGGTGCATTGTTTTGTAAGTTGTGTCTGTGAAGTTATAAAAAAAACGGAAGGAGTCGACCATCGCCCTTATTATTTTGGGGTATGGGATGCCGATTTTGACGTGTTAGAAAATTATGTTTTAACTTATCATTCTAATAATATTGATCATGCTTTTTTTACACAATGGTACGAAATGTTGTATGGAATTAAAATTCATAAATGGTACGATGAGAGTGGTTCGAAAGAGGAGAATATAGGAACGTTGTTGCGGCTTCTCGAACATAAGTCGCCACACCGCTATGTTATGGTGATGCTTGATTTATCGCTATTACCGGAAAGGGTAAATAAGTTTCATCATTGTCCGTTTCCTCATTATGTCATGCTAGAGGCGACTGAGGATGAAAAGGAATGGTGGATGTATGACCCAGATTTTCGCTGGGAAGGAATATTACCTAAAGAACGTATTTTGGCTGCTGTGAGAGAACCGTCTGTCGGAGGAGGATATTATTTTGATGCAAAAGGCATCATTCCCCCGTCAAACGAAACGATTCAAGCATATTTCAATACATGTCTGAAGCTTCATGAAAACCCGATGACAGCTGCGGTCAGAAAAATTGTCGAAGCTTATGCGATAGGAAGTGAAAAAGAGTGTCTATCTCAACTGACGGTTGCCTTAAAACAGTTGCCGGTATTAGCGATACGAAAATATGCCTATGAACACGCTTTTGCGTACTTTTCCGAGCAACTTGCGAGAAGCACAGAAGAGTTTGAAGCGTGGTGCGATGAAATCGAGTTGCTTGTAAAAGGATACACAACGATTCAATATAGAGCGATGAAACTGGCTATGACGAAAGACTTAAAGTTATTAGATATTATTTTCCAAAAAATAGACGAACAAGATGAACGAGAATTGAAAATTAAGCGAGGGCTTCTTGAATATTTTCAAGCATGGCACGATAGAGTTTCGTGTTTCGGTGAAGGGAGACTGGGTTCATGAATGTATCTTTTTGCACAATATCTTTTCGCCACCATCTATGCTCGATTTTTGATTTGGTAAAGTGGGGGAAAGAGAAGCGCTTTCAAGGTATAGAAATGTGGGGAACTCATGCGAAGTACTTAGCTGAAGACCCTTTTTTTGATTTTGATTTTTTTCACTCTTTCGGGTTAAAGACGACCATGATTAGCAGCTACATTCCGCTGCAAGCGGCTCGTTATGAACTTGAAGAAACGATTCGTGTCTTAACGAGGCTTTGTCAACGATTTGATACAAAAAAACTTCGTATTTTTGCAGGGCAAAAAGGAAGTATACATACGGGTGAACAAGAGCGCAGGGAAATTGTAGAAAGAATCCGCATGCTCTCTCAATATGTTCACGAACGCGGAATTGAGTTGCTCGTTGAAACACATCCACACACATTAGCAGACAACGTTCCGTCAACGATCCGACTAATCGAGGAAGTCAACCATCCCGCATTCAAAATCAACTTCGATGTTTTGCATGTATGGGAATCGGGTGCGGATCCAATCGAAGCCATTCGGCAGATTCGTCCGTTTATCGCTCATTTTCATCTAAAAAATGTGACATCAAAAGACCGATTGTTCGTTTTTGAACCCGCCAACGTATACGCGCCAACAGGTACAAGAAAAGGAATGGCTCCTCTTTTTGAAGGGGTCATCAATTATAAGGATATTTTGTCTGAGTTGATTACATTCACCAAAGATATTGATGTATCTCTTGAGTGGTTTGGCTCTGACGTTAAAAAGGTGCTCGAATCCGACAGACAGCAAATATACAATCAACTTGAACAATTAAAAGATGAGGCTATTTATACTTAGGTGATTAAGCATGAACTCATAAGAATGGATGACATATATTTCTTTCGTATATGATCCCATTTTATCCATGTTTTAATTTGGGACGTGTTTCTCTCCAAAGTTATAGGTAAGTACATAGACATCTGATAGTCGTTTAAAGGGGTGTTCCAAAAGCAATGGAATGCCCTTTTTATATAAAAACCGTTTAGTTTCAAGAGGACTTTCTCTTTTGATAAAAATGTAGTATAATTATTAATTAGACTGTGTATGGAACAAGAATAGGGGTGAATAGTGTGTTTGACCGTCTTGAAGCGGTAGAAGCCCGTTATGAAAAATTAAATGAACTATTAATGGATCCAGAAGTATTAAATGACCCGAAAAAACTACGTGATTATTCAAAAGAACAGTCCGATTTAGCGGAGACGGTACAAACGTATCGCGAATATAAATCGGTGCGTGAGCAGTTGGCGGATGCGAAAGCGATGCTTGAAGAAAAGCTTGATCCGGATATGCGCGACATGGTGAAAGAAGAAATTAGCGAACTAGAAGAACGTGAAGAACAGCTTGTTGAAAAGTTAAAAGTATTGTTGCTTCCAAAAGATCCGAATGACGATAAAAACGTCATTATGGAAATTCGCGGAGCGGCAGGTGGAGAGGAAGCGGCGCTTTTTGCAGGCGATTTATATCGCATGTATACGCGCTATGCCGAGTCGCAAGGATGGAAAACAGAAGTGATTGAAGCACATCCGACAGGACTTGGCGGCTATAAAGAAATTATTTTCATGATTCAAGGAAAAGGGGCATATTCGAAATTAAAATTTGAAAACGGTGCCCATCGTGTTCAGCGTGTACCAGAGACGGAATCAGGCGGACGCATTCATACGTCAACGGCGACAGTCGCTTGCTTGCCAGAAATGGAAGAAATCGAAATTGAAATTAACGAAAAAGATATTCGTGTCGATACGTTTGCATCGAGCGGTCCGGGCGGGCAAAGCGTCAATACGACGATGTCAGCCGTTCGTTTAACCCACATTCCAACAGGCATTGTCGTGTCTTGCCAAGACGAAAAATCGCAAATTAAAAATAAAGAAAAAGCGATGAAAGTATTGCGTGCGCGCATTTACGATAAATATCAACAAGAAGCGCGTGCAGAATACGACCAAACGCGCAAACAAGCGGTCGGAACAGGCGATCGTTCCGAGCGGATTCGCACGTACAACTTTCCGCAAAATCGCGTCACCGATCATCGGATCGGATTGACGATTCAAAAACTTGATCAAGTGTTAGAAGGAAAATTAGATGAAATTATCGATGCGCTCATTTTAGACGATCAATCGAAAAAGTTGGAGCAAGCGAACAATGAGCAGTAAAATATATGAAGTCCTCCAATGGGCTTCTTCTTTTTTCCGAGAGCATGGGAAGGAAGAAACGGCAGCGGAATGGTTATTGCGTCATCATTTACACATGACGCGTGCGCAACTATTCGCCAATTTGCGCGAGCCGATCGATGAAACGTGCAAACAAACATTTATGGCGGATGTAAAAAAACATGCGCTACAAAATATCCCGATTCAATATTTAATCGGATACGAACAGTTTTACGGACGGACGTTTATCGTCAATGAACAAGTATTAATTCCGCGCCCAGAAACAGAAGAGCTTGTTTCTCATGTGCTTGCCCGAACAACCGAAAAGCCGCTTTCCGTCGTTGATGTCGGAACAGGAAGCGGAGCGATTGCAGTGACGTTGTCGTTAGAGCGACCAACGTGGCATGTGTACGGTGTGGACATTTCTGCTTCATCGCTTGAAGTGGCGAAGCGAAATGCCGAGCAGCTTGGCGCTCGCGTTCATTGGTTAGAAGGGGATTTACTGCAACCGATCATCGACCGTGGCATACGAGTGGATGTTGTCGTTTCTAATCCGCCATACATTCCAGCACACGACATTCCGACGCTATCGCCTATCGTACAAAAAGAGCCGCTTCGAGCGCTCGTCGGTGGCGAAGATGGGTTGTTATTTTATCGTCGTTTAGCGAATGAACTTCCGTATGTCGTTACCCCACAGGCGCTTATTGCGTTTGAAATCGGTCACGGACAAGGGCAAGCGGTGCAAACGATGTTGCAACAAACATTTCCTTCGGCGCGCATTGACGTCCTGTTTGATATAAACGGCAAAGAGCGCATCGTCATCGCCGATCTCGCTTCCGAGTAACATCGGAAGCTTTTTAATTTCTATAAAGTATGCGAGAGTATCAAAAATTTTTGATTTACCATAGTTTCTTTTATCGTTTTTTTTTGTTATTTTTATTAAATTCACGTCTTAATTTCGGGTTCATACAGCATATCTAATACTGAGAAATATCTTACCTGGATGTTGCACAACGTGCTTTTCAAAGTAGGTAGGATGATCAATATTGGATCGTAATAACTATTCACTCCAATGACAGCGTGTCAACGTAAATAGGTATTTCCACTTATATACAGAACCCTGCGTAGCGGAAAGAAAGGGGTCTATTGTTTCGCCTGCTAACAGAAGACACAATGGGGGATCCAAACACTGTCTTGTGTTTTGTGAGTATAGAGACGATGCTTATTCTAATGCAAAATGATTGTGTGAACATTTCTTCATGAGATGTATCAAAGAAAGATGTACTCTTTGATCTTGATTTTGGAATATCTAGCGAAACACGATATACAAGGCGTGTACATAAATGCCGACAGTTTATAAAAAAAATGGGTCTTCACCATTTTCTGTGATTCCTACTCAATCCCAGAAACATGTTAGCTGGATGAAATGGGTTCATCAGTCAAGATCCTTCTTCCGCATACAGACCATGAAGTTGGTAGAATGGAAACAGTCAAGTGCTTTCCTTGACGGGTTCCATTCTACCAACTATCATACCGATAGCGGAAGAAGGGAGCGCTTAAGCACCCTGACTACCTATAGTGTTCCCTGTACACTTCAGAAATACACGCAACCGAAACCGTTCTAGATTTCGATAGCCATATGCCCGACGTTTGATGTTTTTGATCTTGTGATTCGTTCCCTCGATTCGGGCATTTGTATATGGGCACAAAAAGTAGGAAAGAATCGGCTCCTTCCACCTTTCAAGCGTGTTGGCTACTTCCTGAAAAGAAGCAAAAGGGCTCTGTTTGGCTAACTGAATCCATTCTTCCAAGCGTTCCTTTGCTTCGTTATATCCATCGGTTCGATAAAAATCCCGAAACAACTCTTTCAGATAATAAGCAATGGAAAGTAACGGATACTCCTCCAGGATATTGTCTAATCGAAGCCGTTGGTCCTTACGAAGCTTTTCACAGCCTTTTAAGAGGAGATATCGAGCCTTTTTCAATGGAGAAAATTCCTTTCTTGCTTGATCCAAGGCTTGTGTCACTTTTTGAACCACATGGTACTTATCGATGACAATCGAAGCAGATGGAAACAGGGCACGAACGGCCTTATGATAAGGTTCCCACATGTCAAGAATCACCGTTTGGACCCTTTCTTTCGACAGGACATTCTGGCTCAACAATTGGATGGCGGAGTCACATTGGCGATCGGCATGCATTCCCATGACCGATCCGGCTTTGGCATCCATCAATACGGTTTCATACTGATGTCCTTTTTTTACTGCGATTTCATCTAAGCTAAGCACCATCCCTTCTTGACAAGAGGACTCCGTTGCGGTTTGGCGCTCTTTTGCTTTTTTCGATGCGATGGAGTAGTAG